>NZ_CP047656.1:0-1200000 GCF_009906955.1 Paraglaciecola mesophila | reverse complement strand
CTTATCAGGCACTGATCGCGCATTAGGCGCCATATTCGGTGTGTTACGTGGCGTATTAATCGTCAGCGCGTTACTCTTTTTTGTCGATACGTTTACTCCCTTGGCTGATGCCGACGGATGGAAAACATCATTGCTCATTCCAGAATTTAGCTTAGTGATAGAGTGGTTCTTTGAATATTTGCAAGGCAACTCAAGCTTCATCAAACCCGTTTAACAGACCCGTATAAAAAGGTAACTCACATGTGTGGTATTGTCGGAATTGTAGGTAAAAGTCCAGTAAATCAGTCTTTGTATGATGCGTTGACTGTATTGCAACATCGTGGACAAGATGCCGCTGGGATCATCACCATTGATGACGGTGTATTTCATCTTCGTAAAGACAATGGTTTAGTGCGTGATGTGTTCCATACGCGTCACATGAAGCGTCTTACTGGTCAGTTCGGTATTGGACACGTTCGTTATCCTACTGCTGGCAGTTCAAGTTCCGCTGAAGCACAGCCCTTTTATGTTAATTCACCCTTTGGTATTGCGTTTGCGCACAATGGGAATTTAACCAATGCCCATGACCTGAAAGACGAAGTGTTTAGAATTGCCAAGCGGCATATTAACACGACCTCTGATTCTGAGTTGTTGCTCAACATCATAGCCCACGAGCTTCACAATTGTGAAGGGTTAAGCCTGACCCCTGAAGAGGTGTTTAAGGCTGTGACAACAGTACATCAAAAAGTGCGTGGTGCGTATGCGGTGGTTGCTGCCATCATAGGTAACGGCATGTTGGCTTTCAGAGATCCTTTCGGTATTCGTCCCTTAGCTTTGGGTAAGCGCAAAACCGAATTTGGTGATGAGTACATGGTGGCTTCAGAAAGTGTTGCACTCGATGCCGTCGGTTTTACCTTTATTCGAGATGTCGCACCAGGTGAAGCCATTTACGTGACTGAAAATGGTCAACTGCATACCCAACAATGTGCTCATGGAGCGATAAACGCGCCATGTATTTTCGAGTTTGTTTACTTCGCGCGTCCAGACTCATTCATTGATGGCATTTCTGTGTATGCATCTCGTGTAAACATGGGCCGTAAATTAGGTCAAAAGATCGCGCGGGAATGGGCTGATATGGATATTGATGTGGTTATTCCTATCCCTGAAACATCAACAGATGTGGCACTACAAATATCCCTTGAGTTAAATTTGCCGTACCGTCAGGGATTTGTAAAAAACCGCTATATTGGCCGCACCTTTATTATGCCTGGACAAACCATGCGCCGTAAATCAGTGCGCCGTAAGTTAAATGCGATATCGTCAGAGTTTGCCGGTAAAAATGTATTGCTAGTGGATGACTCTATCGTGCGCGGTACTACGTCCGAGCAAATCATAGATATGGCACGTGAATCAGGTGCTAAAAAAGTGTATTTTGCCTCTGCTGCTCCGGAAATTCGTTTCCCTAATGTGTACGGGATCGACATGCCCTCGGTGAACGAATTGATTGCCTATGGACGTGAAATTGAAGAGATCAGTGATTTAATTCGCGCCGATGGTCTGATTTTTCAAGATATTAGTGACTTAGTCGAAGCGGTCACTGAGCTTAATCCGGAAATTGGTCGTTTTGAAACGTCAGTGTTCGATGGCAATTATATTACTGGTGATGTGGATCAAAACTATTTAGAACGCATTGATACATTGCGCAATGAAGGGGCTAAAAACGCCGGCATTCAAACGGAGTTGAGTAACCTTGAAATGCATAATATGCAGGAAGAGTCATAGCATAATAACTGTGCAACTCAATATTCTAAAGCGCTGAATTTTCAGCGCTTTTTTGTATCTGCTGTACGCATATTATTACAGGCAGTTACTTAATCGGTAAATACTCACTCTATAAACACTTAACCAGTAAAGACAGGCCCCATACCCATACTCCATAAAATGACTGACGCGGCCATTAAAATAGTGAGAAGAACCAACCCACAGGTTACAACAGAGCTGGCATAGATAAAGCCTTTTTCTTCCGGTATGTGCATTAAGATAGGTGTGCCCGTGTACAACAAATAAACCGAGTAAGTTAAGCCGACTAAACCAATCAGCATCACAAACCATAAAACCGGATAGAAAGCTGCAAACCCGACCATAAATAAAGGGGTTGCCGTATAGGCGGCCAGTTCAAGTGATTGGGTATAAGTGGGCGTTGAGTCAAAGGCTTTGGCTAGTTCATGAATTAAAACTGATAAGGCTAATACACCTATTACTAGGCCTAAGTACGTGCCGACACTCATTATGCCAGCGCTTTCTTTCGTTAATTTAATGGTATCGCCAACACCAATACTCCAGCCTAGATAGGCGGTAGAGTAATATGTCATTACGGCGGGAATAAGTGAAATAAGAGCAATGTGGCTTAAACTGTAAAAGTAGGTTTCGTGTCGATCGTCAATACTGTGCCATTCTTCTTTAGGATGGGCGTACAACCCCCACAGGTGATTCAAAATCATATAGTTACTCGCTCTTTTGTTTTTAACAATGAATTTACAACTAATTAACGTTTATTCTGTTGTAGGTTGGTTAATTCGTCAACAGTTTTATGCATGGGCTTAATATTCACTATAAATTTTAGTAATACATTGCCTGATTCGTTTTGCGTAAAGTGATGATTTGTTCGATTTTATTTTGAAGAAAAAACACCGAGGGATAACAGAAAATGCCACGCGTACTAGGAGTGATGTATCAAGCTTATGTTACAATTCGCTGTTGTCAGGCTAACGTGCGTTTAGCGATTATAATTTTGATGTGTTGTGTAGGTCATATAGTTTGGAAAATTTGTTAGCTCCGATAAAAATGTTTTTAAAATGTGAAACTCCTGATGAGTGGATAGCAAAAGCTGTTAAGAAAGAAAACTTAGCAGTGCTTTTGACGGATCACCTCATTTGTGAGCTAAAGGCCGCGCAAAGTGCGATGTTTCTAATTCGTCGCTATTCGGTAGATGCCGACAGTGCTAAAGCCCTGCTTGACTGGTTAAAGCCTTATGAGGATTTTGCCTATCGGCAAATCGGTGATTGGCGAGAGCTCGAAAAATTTAAATTAAGCAAATCCCTGTTGGTCAAATCAAGCAGTCGCTACGGACAAGATTTAGTGGACAAAATGGTGATGCTTATTCGCGAAGAGTTGCATCATTTCTATCAAGTGCTTGAGATGATGAACAGCTATGGTGTGGCTTACGACAAAATTGAGTCGAGCCGGTATGCGAAAGGACTGCTAAGGCATGTTAAAACCCACGAGCCTGATGCCTTAATTGACAAGCTTATTTGCGGTGCCTATATCGAAGCGCGCTCTTGTGAGCGTTTCGCCAAAATTGCCCCGTTCTTAGATAAGCCGTTAGGCGATTTTTATATATCATTGCTTCGTTCAGAAGCCCGTCATTATCAAGATTATCTGACATTAGCCGAAGAAATTGCAGGCCACGACATATCGCTGCGAATTGCGTTTTTTGCACAAGTAGAAGCTGATTTGATCTTGCTGCCTGATAGTGATTTTAAATTTCACAGCGGTACCCCCGCGCATTAGACGCGGGGTTTTCACAAACAATAAGCAACCCGACAGGATAAGAAAGTGCTTACGTTAAAGCAGCATTCTTTCAAGTCAGTAATGCTTCTAGTTGATTGATAACCCTAAAGCGCTGATTTTTAGCAAGAGGGATGTCTAACACGGGGGGCGGCAAGTGCTTTGGGTTATACCAAACGGCGTTGATTGCCGATTCGAGAGCAGGGACTACATCTTTTGCAAAGGTATCCCCCACCATAGTTATTGAGCTTGCCTCTACGTTTAACCGCGTAATGATGTGCTGGTAAAAATTAGCGGACGTTTTATGTAGCCCTGTATTTGCGAAACAAAAATAGCTGGAAATGTATTGCGCTAAATTTACCCTTTCGAACGCAAGTTGAATATCCTGTTCGTCTGAATCTGCTGCGTTCGTAGCAATATAAATATCGTGGTTTTTTGTTAGCTGCCTGAGAGTGGTCGTGGCACCTTTCACACTTTCAACATTCTGCCACAGATGCATTTTTCCATTGGCGCTGGGGAAATCGACCATCAAAGTGTCCCCCCAATCAAATAAATATATTTTATTCACATTCTTACCCGTAGCGTAGCCAGTATTAATTGTGTTGTTATCACTCATGAATTAGCTGACAGTTTGCCTGATTTGGCTGAGACTAGACTAATTATTATTCGTTTATGTTGAAAGTTTTTACGGATATCTGCTATCTAATGATTAACAATTTTGTTAACGGGACCATTATGAGCGTATTAAATTTAGCCACAAATGCACAACGCATGTTAGAGAAGTCATCTGTTTTTGAGGGAATAGCGCCTTTGCTACTTCGACTGTATTTAGCCCCTGTGATGATTCAGGCCGGCTGGACAAAACTCGGGAGTTTTGACAATACAGTTGATTGGTTTGCTAGCCCAGATTATGGTTTAGGCCTGCCTGCGCCAGCTTTGATGGCGTCGTTGGCGATTGCGGCGGAATTGCTCGGTGGTGTTTTGATATTAATCGGTTTAGCGACGCGCTGGGCGTCTATTCCATTGATGTTTACTATGTTGGTGGCTGCATTTACGGTGCATTGGCCAAATGGCTGGCCAGCGATTGCGGATGCATCTAGCTGGTTATCGGACGGCACAATTATGTTGAATGAAAATGTGATGAGCGCTCCGGATAAATTAGCCGCAGCTAAAAGCCTGTTGCAAGAGCACGGGAATTACAATTGGCTAACATCAAGTGGCAAGTTTGTGATTCTAAATAACGGGATTGAGTTTGCCATGACTTACTTCTTTATGTTGCTGTCTTTGTTCTTTACTGGCGGTGGAAAACTGACAAGTGTGGATTATTTTTTACGTAAAAAATTTATGCCTGAGTAACGCATAATGTTGATATAAATCAAGGCGCATTCTGCGCCTTTTTTTATTGCTCCGCGCAATGATAGTCGCCATACTGGAGATCTACATTCTGTTTTCCTTTGAGGTATTTTTATTTTATGGACGCCTTAAACTTGCTACTTAATCGTAGCTCACATCCTAGACTCCAAGCGCCTGCACCGGCAGGTGAAGAATTGCACAATATCATGCAAGCTGCACTTCGCGCCCCAGATCATGCTTGTTTGTCGCCATGGCGATTTATTGTCTGTGAAAAATCTGGATTAGCTAAGCTAGGGGATATTTTCGAGCGTGCAGCAATCGATGCTGACATGACGGAAAAGGAAATTGAGCGCGCCCCTGAATTACCGAAGCGAGCGCCTATGGTGATAGTGGCGATAGCGAAATATGTTGAACATCCCAAGGTGCCTTGGGTAGAGCAGGTGGCTTCTGCATCCTGCGCGGTACATGCCATGCAAATGGCAGCTCTCGCTCAAGGTTTCAACGGTATATGGCGAACAGGCAGTTACGCACAAGATGAAAATGTAAAAGCAGCGCTAGAATGCGCCGAAAATGACGAAATTGTCGGTTTTTTGTATTTGGGTACCCCCGTAACAGATGTCTCGCCTAAGCCAAACCGTGATGTGGCGGATTTCTTTGAGTCGTGGAAATAGACGGGCCAAAAGGGATTTTAACTAGGTAAAATATTCTGGACGGTGCATGTCCGTCCAGAATATTGGTGTCACGGATGACTTATTCTTCGTTGTCTTGAATCGATTTACGTGGTTTACGCTTCATTGGGCGATCGCCTACTTCCGTTCCTTGCATAGGTTTAACCCGATTGGGCCCTTGATTATTCGTTCCTGAGCCTGCTTTTCCTTTATTACTTTCGCTTTTCCCAGCTGATTTCTTAACGGTGGGTTTGGCTTTTTTAGGAGGGCGTAATCCTTTAAATTTCGCTTCTAAGCCTTCAATTTCGCTAAAATTAATTTCTTGCTGTAAAAAGCTTTTAATTGACAAATAGCTTGCCCAGTCTTTCGGGCCGACAAACGAAACCGCTTCGCCTTTATTACCAGCTCGACCAGTTCTACCCACACGGTGTACGTATTCATCGGCCAATTTAGGTAAATCAAAATTCACTACTAAAGAAACGTTCAATAAATCTAAACCGCGTGAGGCGATATCTGTGGTGACCAATATGTGTTGTTGACCGCGGCCAAACTCACTCATGATGTTATTGCGTTGCCCTTGGCTTAAATTTCCGCTTAAAGCGATACTGTACAAACCTTGTTCTTTTAACAGACTCGACAACCGCTCAGTATCTGCGCGGGTAGCGGTAAATACGATCACCTGACGATGCTCTTTTTCGTTGATGATGTGCGCTAACATACGTTCTTTGTGGGTGACGTTATCAGCTAAGAAGAAACGTTGTTGTATATCTTTATGTTCTGCGCTGGAAATTCCAATACTGATCCGCTGAGGAGCCTTGAGCATAGATTGTGTTAAATGATGTAACGCGGCGTTATCTAACGTGGCTGAAAACATCATGGACTGGCGCTTGCGATGATCAGCTGCGGCGTTTATTTGCTTTAACTGCTCAGAAAAGCCCAAATCGAGCATGCGATCAGCTTCATCCATAATGAGCATTTCAAGCCCATTAAGATATAAAGACTTACCGGCGAGATGATCGGCAATACGGCCCGCTGTACCCACTACAAACTGAGGATAATGCCGTAGTGCTTTAACTTGATCGTTAAAATTTTCACCACCAAGTACCAATGCAGCTTTTAGTTGATGCTTAGCGATTAACCATTTAAGTTGAAAAAAGACTTGTTTCGCCAGCTCGCGAGTGGGCGCAAGAATAAGCACGCGTGGATCTTTGCGACTTAGGGGTTGTTTGGTCAAGACTCTTTGCACTGCAGGTAAAAGGAAAGCTAATGTCTTGCCTGAGCCTGTTTTTGACGAGGCAATCAAATCTTTACCCATAAGGGCATAAGGAATCGCTTGCGCTTGAATTTCGGTTGCTTGGGTAAAACCTTTAATCTCTAGGGCTTTACCCAAGCGGTGATCTAATGGTAAATCGCTAAATTGCAAAAAATAAGTACTCTAAAATGGGATTGGGCGCATTATACAATTGCCGCACATTTTATGGAGCTTTATTTTACGTTTTGTGAATTATTCGCCTAATGACACACGCATTTCTGGCACGTTATCGCTGGCAATCAACTGACCGGCGGTTTTGCTTTTTATTTCTTCAACGCTAACACCTGGCGCGCGCTCGAGTAAATGAAACGCGCCGTCTTTGACTTCAATCACGGCCAAGTCTGTGATGATACGGTTAATGCAGTTCACACCCGTCAAAGGTAGGGTACAGGCCTCAAGCAGTTTTGAGTTACCGTGCTTATCGGCATGGGTCATGGTGACTATGATATTTTTCGCTCCGGCGACCAAGTCCATCGCACCGCCCATACCTTTGATTAGCTTACCTGGGATCATCCAAGATGCAATGCTACCGGTTACGTCTACTTCAAATGCACCAAGCACAGTGACGTCAACATGGCCGCCGCGGATCATGGCAAAACTTTCTGCTGAGCTAAAAATAGAAGCGCCTATACCCGCGGTAACCGTTTCTTTACCCGCGTTTATCATATCCGCATCGACGTTTTCTTCAGTGGGATAAGGGCCCATACCTAGTAAGCCATTTTCTGATTGCAACATCACTTCCATGCCATCGGGCACATAGTTAGCAGCTAAGGTTGGGATACCAATACCTAAGTTAATGTAATCGCCGTCGTGAAACTCTTGTGCCACACGCATGGCGATTTGGTCTCTTGTTAGTGCCATGATAATCTCCTATTTCCCTTGCTCGGTTGAATTTTTTGCCAACACTTTTCGTTCAATACGTTTTTCAAACTGCCCTACAATGACGCGGTCAATATAAATACCTGGGGTATGAATTTGACTTGGCTCTAGTTCACCTGGTTCGACGAGTTCTTCTACTTCAAGAACAGTTATTTTTCCTGCGGTTGCCGCCATAGGATTAAAGTTTTGTGCAGTGTGGCGATAAATACAGTTTCCGTAGCGGTCAGCTTTCCACGCTTTAACAATGGCAAAGTCCCCAGTAATAGATTCTTCCATGATGTAAGGGCGACCATTAAATTCTTTTACTTCCTTTCCTTCTCCTACAGGTGTGCCGTAGCCGGTCGCTGTGTAGAAAGCAGGTATGCCTGCACCACCAGCGCGCATTTTTTCAGCTAGGGTGCCTTGAGGAGTTAATTCTACTTCAAGCTCGCCGTCTAGTAGTTGACGTTCAAAGAGCGCGTTTTCACCCACATAAGATGAAATCATCTTCTTTACTTGCTTATCTTCAAGTAGCAAGCCTAAACCAAACCCATCGACGCCACAGTTGTTCGATACTATGGTGAGGCCTTTTGTGCCCATTTTTTTCATTTGTCCGATAAGGCCTTCTGGAATGCCGCATAACCCAAACCCACCTGCTATGACGGTCATGTTGTCTTCTAAGCCAACCATTGCTTCTTCGTAGCTGCTCACTACTTTGTCAAAACCTGCCATGTTTGTTCCTCATTTACGTTTATTTAACATCAATATAAAGACTATCTTTTGATAGTAAAGTTGAATTAATATGCCTATTAATAAATAAAATTTATTAATAGGCATATTAATAGGGGAGAGCTCATAGAGTCATGAATGTTTCTTACCGACAACTTCAAGCGTTTGTGCAGGTTGCGCAATCTTCAACATTTGCTGAGGCGGCCCAAAAAATGTGCCTGTCTCAACCTGCACTTTCTAGTGCGATCAAAAAAATGGAGGATCAGGTGGGTGGTGCGCTATTCTCGCGCACCACCCGAAAAGTACAATTGAGTCCTGAAGGACAAGATTTTCTACCTACAGCCATACGTTTGATGAATGATTGGCAAGATGCATTTGGTGATTTACAGCAAGTTTTTTCTATGGGCCGAGGGAAACTCTCGATAGCTGCTATGCCATCATTTGCCGTTGGACATTTACCGTCGATATTGTCCCAGTTTCAATCACAGTTTCCCAATGTGAAAGTGAGTGTGGCTGATATCGTTATGGAGCAAGTGATAAAAGCGGTGCTGGAAGAAAGGGTCGCCTTGGGTTTTACCTTCGAAACCGAGCAATTAGAAGGGCTCACATTCCATCCTATGTTCACAGATAAGTTTATCGCCGTGTTGCCCCGCATTCATCCCTTGAGCATGAATAGGGAAGTAAGTTGGGGGCAGCTAGCCCAGTACCCTTTTATTGCGATGAACCGTGGCTCGGCTATTCGTAGGTGGGTCGATAGGCATTATGAACAATTAGCGATAAAGCTAAATATGGTAGCAGAAGCGTCGCAATTGGCCACATTAGGGCAATTTGTAGAGCACGGACTAGGCGTATCTATAGTGCCTGGCTTGTGTCAGCAACAAATGCAGCGACTCGGCTTAGTCTGCGTGCCTATTAAAGGACCTGGGTTAAGTAAACGAGTAGGGATGGTTAAAAAAGTACAAAGCAATATGTCCGTATCGGCCCAAGCCTTATGGGATTGGGTGAATCAACAATCCTCTCTGGCGTGACGGTGGCAAATATTGGCCGAGCTAGTACCTTGTTTTACCACTTTTTCTTTTCTGAGAATAATTCATCTAGTTCATTACGTTCGGACTCTCTACGTTTGAGTACATCTTCGGTATTAGCAGAACGTAAACTGTCTTGAATTTGTTTTAGTTTGCCTTCTAGTTCTTGTTTGCGCTGAATAATATAGTCGTCTGGTTGAGTTTGGCTATCCAAGGCGGTGATGGCCTTTTCTATGCATTGGCGAGCGGAGCCCAATTGTTGCGCTTGTATCGAAGATTCACCTCGGCGCATCAAGGTTTCTACATTTGCCCGAAGTTGTAAACGTTCTAAAAACTTGTCTTCGACCACAAATGCACTGCTATCTACACGACCTTTTGTGTATTCCGAGCGCAGCAAACCGCGCATTTTTTTGACGCATTTTATGTAAACCACAACTTGTTTGTCGCTGCTAGGCAGGGAAAAAGAGTCACTTGAAACCTGCTCTTGGTTTCCAGCTAGTTCCTTTAATTTATTGTTAGCCGTTTCTAGACGGCTATTAATATCCATCACGCTTGGGTTGATCTGAGCAATAATTTTCAATGCATTTAGAATACGCTGCTGCAAAATATATTTTAATTGCTGACTGACTTTGATGTGTTCGGTGGCGAGCAAAATTTCTTCTGTTTCATCGATGACGTTTTTCTGTTTTGCCACTTCGATGCGTTTTTCAGATTCGACCTTATTTCGATGCTGTTGCACGGCGTTTACTATGATAGCCATGACAATTAACGATACGATAAGAACAATTATTATAGGGAAGATCATTTATTACTCTATTTTTCGCCACTGACCTGAATAGCCAAATGCTAAACAGGAATTTTTAAGGTGAATACGCTGCCGCCTAACGAGCCACCATTCGCAAGGGAAATGGAGCCTGCGCTGTCGTGCGCCTTGTGTGCTTCTGCGATTAACCTAGCAAAAAACAAGCCAAGGCCAGTTCGCCCTTGACTGATATCATAATTGTGCATAGTGACAGTGTTTGCTTCAAGCATACTCTTTGGATACCCAGGGCCGTCGTCTTGTACTTCAAATATAAGATGATGCTCGTTGCTGAATACTTTGAGCAAAATATGTTTGTTACTGTATCGCATAGAATTAATCAGCATGTCGTTAAGCAATAAGCTAATTAAATCCGCGTCGAAGTATCCCATTAAGTCGGGTTCTTGCTCAACGTTTAGGGTTATTTTTTTATGATTTATATAGCTTTCATTGGTAGCAAGTATTTCATCGATAACATCTTCGATGTAGTGTTCATCTATGTTTAGTGGCATATTATCCATGCCTGCTCGGTACAAAGACAACAGTTGAACTAACCCAGTATTCAATCGAGACGCTTCGTAGTGTGCAGAAGCGAAATGTTCACCTACTTCGTTGTCTTGATCTTTTAGCGTGTGCCCGAGATTTTCTATGGATTGGATGAGCAGACATAAAGAATTTTTCATGTCGTGCACCGCTGAGGCTAATACTGTGGCAAAATCAATTTGTCCGTTGTCGTTGTTCATACTTAACCGTGAGCTGATAAATGACTAGAATACACTAGCATAAAAATCGAGTATCCTTTAGTTTACAATGCGTTAGTGTCTGGCCATATCGAAAAATTTAGCGTTTTCGTTAAAATGTTATGGAATTAATGGCCCGCTCGGTATATAAGAAATTAATATATATAGAACTCTAAATATAACAATCAAGGCATTGCCATGAAACTACAACAGCTTCGTTACATCGTTGAGGTGCTCAACAATAATTTGAATGTGTCGGCAACAGCCGAAAGTTTGTACACCTCTCAGCCGGGTATTAGCAAGCAAGTACGTATGTTAGAAGATGAACTTGGAGTGCAAATATTTGGCCGTAGCGGCAAGCACTTAACGCATGTAACAGACGCAGGGCAAGACGTAATCAATATTTCGCGTGAAATACTCGCAAAAGTTGAAAGCATCAAAGCGGTTTCAAGAGAGCACACATTACCTGATCAAGGTAAGCTCAATATAGCGACCACCCACACTCAGGCTCGCTATGCATTACCTGATGTTATTAAAGGGTTTATGAACAAATACCCTCGTGTGTCATTACACATGCATCAAGGTACGCCTTCACAAATAAGTGATTTAGCAGCAAAAGGCGAAGCGGACTTTGCCATCGCCACAGAAGCACTGCATTTATACAACGATTTGGTGATGCTGCCATGCTATCACTGGAATCGCAGTATCATCGTTAATCGAGACCATCCGCTAGCGCAAAGTACGTCTATAACCATCGAAGATATCGCCCAGTATTCTCTGGTTACATACGTGTTTGGTTTCACTGGTCGTTCGGAGTTAGACCAAGCCTTTAGCCGTGCAGGACTAGAACCGAAAATTGTTTTTACCGCAACCGATGCCGATGTCATTAAAACCTATGTACGCTTAGGCGTAGGTATTGGTGTGATTGCATCTATGGCGGTTGATGAAAAGCTAGACAGCGATTTGGTTAAAATAGATGCCAGCCACTTGTTTGAATACAGCACCACTAAAATTGGTTTCCGTAAAGGCTCGTTTTTACGCAGCTACATGTATGATTTCATTGAACGCTTTGCACCGCACTTAACCAAGAGTGTGGTTGAAAAAGCCATGATGCAGAAGAATAATGACGAAGTTGAGCGGATGTTTAAAGGATTAACCTTACCTGTTAAATAACTTGCTTTATTAATGCGCTAGAAACTGAATCTATCGGGCATTTATCACCCTAAAACAAAAAAAGAGGCAATAGATTGCCTCTTTTTGTGTATCTGACGTTTACGTTGGTATGAGAAAACCGCTTAACACTCGATTATGTTTACCGCTAAGCCGCCTCTGGCTGTTTCTTTGTATTTTGATTTCATGTCGTTACCTGTATCCCACATGGTTTTGATTACCTTATCAAGAGACACTTTATGCTGACCGCTGCCACGTAAGGCTAGGCGAGAGGCGTTAATTGCTTTTATTGCGCCCATCGCATTACGTTCAATACAAGGCACTTGAACTAATCCTCCCACTGGGTCACACGTTAAGCCAAGATTGTGCTCCATACCAATTTCGGCGGCGTTTTCGACCGCATCCACTGAGCCGCCGATTATCTCAGTGAGCGCGCCCGCCGCCATAGAGCAGGCGACACCCACTTCACCCTGGCAGCCAACTTCTGCACCGGAAATGGACGCATTTTTTTTATACAAAATACCGATTGCGGCAGCAGTGAGTAAGTAGCGACTAACAATGTCTTTGTCTACTGGACGCACAAACTTGTCAAAGTAACACAGTACAGCCGGTAAAATACCAGCCGCCCCGTTAGTTGGAGCGGTGACGACGCGGCCACCGGCGGCGTTTTCTTCATTAACGGCTAAGGCGAATAAATTCACCCAGTCCATTGCCACCATAGGGTCGGCGTTTTTCTCACTTTGAAGGCGACGGTGTAAACCCGGTGCTCTGCGTGTCACTTTTAAGCCACCAGGCAAGATACCTTCCGTTTTTATCCCCGTTTGAATGCATTCGTCCATCACCTGCCAGATATGCCAAAGCTTGTCGGTAATGTCATTCTTTGTTTGAAAAACTTGTTCGTTACGGTACATCAAGGAGCTTATTGAAAGGCCATTTTCTTTACACAAGCGGACTAATTCCTCTGCGCTGGAAAAGGCGAACGGTACCGGTTTTTCGACCAAGGTAAGGGCAGCGGTTTTTTGCTCTAAAAAGTCTTCAGCACGAATAATAAAGCCACCACCAATCGAATAATAAGATTGGGATGCAATGATATCGCCTTTGTGTAGCGCATGAATGGTCATGCCATTGGCATGATGGGGGAGGGTTTTGCGGCGGTGAAAAACGATAGCGTCTTTGGCCGCAAACTTCACTAAACGCTCTTGGTCTAACATTAATTTTTGCGTTTTTTCAACTTCTTCGAGCATGCCATCTACTGCACTGGCATCTACGCTTTCAGGTGCATGGCCGAGCATACCTAGGATCACTGCTTTGCCTGTGCCGTGACCTTTACCCGTTTGTCCTAGGCTACCAAATAGTTCAGCGCGAACTTCGTCTGTCTTGGCAAAAAGGTCTTGTGTTTTTAATTGTTGGTTAAATTCTTTCGCCGCACGCATGGGGCCCACAGTATGTGAACTAGACGGGCCGATACCCACACTGAACATATCAAAAACACTGATCATAAAAACGCAAAACCTTTTGAATAATTGAGGCGTTAATTGTGCAGGTTTGTAGACAAAGGAACAACTATCGATTTCGATATATTGCCATTAAACAATGTAAAGATTTTGTTGCGATAAACGTAAGAAAAGTAGGTATTAGTTCTGGGCTGAAAGGTCTTGTGCAATATGGTTTGATAACACGCGCACAAAGGCCGCTGTGGCTCCCCAAATAACCTGTTCATGCCATTTAATAAAGTAGATGGGGTGCTGAACTGCATTCTTACGTTTTACCCAATGAATAAAATGATTGTTTCTATCGAGTAAGAACGAAAGAGGAACCTCAAACACGGATTCAACTTCGTTGGTATCTAAGGTTAATTCAAGGGGCATACTCACAAAGCCTACATATGGGATTACCTCATAGCGGCTTACGGTGCGATAACGGGGAAGGCTGCCTATCACGTCAATACATTGAGGGTGAATACCGATTTCTTCATGGGTCTCACGTAAGGCTGTGCGCAGTAAGTTTTCGTCGCTTGGTTCTTGCTTGCCGCCTGGGAAACTCACTTGACCAGCATGGTGCTTTAGGTGGCGAGCGCGCAATGTGAATAGCATGCTCAATTCCCCCTGTTTTTCAAGCATGGGCATGAGTACAGCTGCAGGTTTGCCTGCTGTGCGCAGGGGATAGTCCATTTCAGGTTGAATGGTGCGAGCATGATGAAAGCGAGAAATAAATTCATTCTTATTCATGTGCTTAGACGTTCCCTTCCATTAATACGGGCAGTATTTTACACACTTTGTCTAAACTTTCTTGGTATTCTTCCAGCGGTATTGAATCTAGCACTATCCCGCCGCCTGCCCAGCAATATAGATGTGAATCTTCGAGTAATAATGTACGAATACATATGCTGGTGTCCATATCCCCGTGGATACCTAAGTATCCGATACTGCCACAGTAGATGTTACGCCTATGAGGCTCTAGCTCTTCGATGATCTGCATGGCGCGAATTTTAGGCGCGCCTGTAATAGAGCCTCCTGGAAATGCGCCTCTTAGTAAAGAAAGAGGCGTATGCTCCTCTGCTATTTGGCCGGTCACTGTGCTCACCAAATGATGCACAGCGGCAAAGCTTTCAATTTCAAATAATGCGGGCACATCTACCGAGTGTGGCTCGCACGATTTGCTTAAATCATTGCGCAGTAGGTCAACAATCATCAGGTTTTCCGCCTGATCTTTGCTCGATTGCTGCAGCGCTTGAATATTTTGCTGGTCCAGTGCTTTATCTGAAGAACGCGGGCGAGTGCCTTTAATAGGCTTAGTTTGCACCTTGCCCTGTCTATCAACCGACAAAAACCGTTCCGGTGAAATGCTGATAATCACGGCTTCTGGAACACGTATAAAGGCAGAAAACGGTGCTTTATTGGCACCACGTAAGCGTAAGTATGCTTGGTATTCATCCCCTGTGTATGGGGCATCAAAACGCTGGGCCAGATTGACTTGATAGCAGTCACCGCTATGTAAATAGGCGTGAATGGCGTCTATTTTTTTAACGTACTGGCTTTGCTCCATATTCGACTGCCATTGTCTACCGAGAACAAACGTCTCTTGAAGGCCAGTATCATATTCAGCACTATCTTGCGCTAATAAGGCGTTTAACTCATCCACAGTCGGTGCGGTGTCGGTTTGTTTAATGGGAAAGTGGCATAAGTAAAACTGCTGGGTGTGGTTGTCTTTAATGACAGCCCAATGATAAATACCGACTGCCATATCAGGCGCCAAATACGGGTTCATAGCCTGTTGCGGCAAATCCTCAAACCTGCGGCCCAAATCGTAACCAAAATAGCCCATTGCGCCCGCCTTAAAGGGCAGTGACGAAGCTTGCTCTAAAGGTGCTGGTTTTAAATCAGCATGTTTGCCTAAACATTGCTCTAACACGGTTTGCACTACAGACATAGGATCGCTGTGGCTAAGGTAATTGTTTTGTGTCTGTTGCGGATAACAAATTTGCGTACTACTTCCCTTGGTAACGAGTGTTGCGATAGGGTTGGCAACCATCATATCGTATCGGCCATCAATGTGAGTGCTGTCCGCAGAGTCGAGTAACATGGCCCAATCTTGCTTGGAAAAGTGCTGAAATAAATGACTCATACTGACGTTTTTTGCCGCGGTTAGCGGGGTGATGGTAAGGGTTGGCAAAGCTGAATTTCCGTTAAGTTTAGCGTGTTCAATCGTTTGATAACTGCCTAAAACACGCATTGATAGACGTAGAAGGCGATTTATCGTGGAGCAATCAATCATCACAGGTTATCATATGCGCGACCTACGAACGACAATTGTCGAGCGCTTTGACATGACTTTGTCGAAACTATGTGACACATCAAACAAGAGGCAACTATGGCTGTTATCCGTCAACAGGACTTTATCGATAGCATTGAAGATTCTTTGCAGTTTATTTCCTATTATCACCCGCTAGATTATATCAAGGCCGTCGAGAAGGCCTACAACAAGGAAGAAAGTCAGGCTGCGAAAGATGCAATGGCGCAAATACTGATTAATTCACGTATGTCAGCTGAAGGCAAACGTCCGTTATGTCAAGACACGGGCATAGTGACCTGTTTTGTGAAAATTGGCATGGGCGTACAGTGGGATAAAACTGACCTGACGGTTCAACAAATGGTTGATGAAGGTACACGCCGCGCTTATAACAACAAAGACAACCCATTGCGGGCTTCTATCGTAGCTGACCCTGCTGGCGCACGTAAAAACACCAAAGACAATACGCCGGCCGTTGTGCACATCGATACTGTACCAGGGGAAGGTATCGAAGTAATGATTGCCGCCAAAGGGGGCGGTTCAGAAAACAAATCTAAAATGGTTATGCTAAACCCCAATGACAGCATCGCAGATTGGGTAGTCAAAACATTACCGACTATGGGCGCTGGTTGGTGCCCGCCAGGTATGCTTGGTATAGGCATTGGTGGCACGGCTGAAAAATCAGCGGTACTGGCTAAAGAAAGCTTGATGGATCCCGTTGATATTCAAGAACTCATGGACAGAGGCGCCCAAACGACTGAAGAAAAGCTGCGCTTAGAAATCTTTAAGAAAGTAAACGACTTAGGGATTGGTGCCCAGGGCCTCGGTGGTTTGACAACCGTCGTCGATATAAAAATCAAGTCATTGCCTACCCATGCCGCTTCACTTCCTGTAACTATGATCCCTAACTGTGCGGCAACCCGTCATGCACATTTCCATCTTGATGGCTCAGGGGCGGCTGAATTTACGCCCCCCGATTTGAACGATTGGCCTGAAGTCACGTGGGAAGTCAGTAAAGACACGCGCCGCGTGAACTTAGATGACGTTAAAAAAGAAGATATTCAAGAGTGGAAAGTAGGGGAAACCGTATTGCTTTCTGGCAAGATGTTAACTGGTCGTGATGCTGCTCATAAGCGTATTCAAACCATGTTGGATAACGGCGAAGGGTTACCAGATGGCGTTGATTTAACCGACCGTTTCATTTACTACGTTGGTCCTGTTGATGCAGTAGGTGACGAAGTGGTTGGTCCCGCCGGCCCCACTACAGCAACGCGTATGGATAAGTTCACTGATTTAATGTTAGAGCAAACGGGGCTTATCGGCATGATTGGTAAAGCAGAGCGTGGCCCGGCCACCGTCAATAGCATTGCCAAACACAAAGCGGTTTACTTAATGGCAGTGGGCGGGGCAGCTTATTTGGTATCTAAAGCCATCAAAAAATCACGGGTTGTGGCCTTTGAAGATCTAGGTATGGAAGCCATTTATGAGTTTGAAGTCAAAGATATGCCTGTTACCGTTGCGGTAGATAGCACAGGGGCCAATGCCCATGAAACTGGACCGGCGATTTGGAAGGTAAAAATACAAGAAGCTAACGCAAGCGCGTAACTTTCTCATTCAATCCAAAATAGGCGCCGTATTAATGGCGCCTTTTTTTATGCTACATTCTGCGCCAATACGCTTTGGTTTCTCCATTTTTATTTCAGTTACAGGACCGCTTTTACCCTATGAATTTTCTTGCACAATTTTCCTTTGATGATCCCAATTTGTTAATGTTACTTGGCACTATCGCCGCCTTGGGTATCGTTAGCGGCTGGTGGATAAATGCACTGTTATCTCGGCGCAAGCATGCAGAAATAAAAAACCAGTTAGAGCAACATTACCAGCAAACCCAGGGTTATGTTCAGCAGCAAATTTTAGATTTAAAAGAGGCGTTGCACACATCGACCAGTGAGAATACGCACTTACGTCAGATGCAATTAAGTCAACAAAATGAACTAGGGCAGTTAACGCAGCAAGTTGCACGAATTCCCGAGCTCGAACAAGACAGTAAACGTTGGCAGGGGCATTATCAGCAAATTCAGCAACACGCCTCGGACTTGCGTGAAGAGCTAGCAGAAAAAACCGCCCGTTTTGAACAAGAAAAACTTGCTCGTGACGAAAAGTTGGCATCGCTTGAATCATCAGAGCAACGTTTGCAGCAGCAGTTTGAAAACCTAGCAAACAAGATTTTTGAGCAAAAAAACAACTCGTTTCAACAGTCCAGTAAAGCAGGACTTGATGCGTTACTGACCCCATTGAAAGACCAGATAGAAGGGTTTAAAAAACAGGTCAGTGATCAGTATGTGCGCGAAGGCCAAGAAAGGGCCTCTCTAAAAACAGAAATTTTAGGTTTAAAAGAGTTAAACCGACAAATTACCCAAGACGCTGCTGCGTTAACCAAAGCCCTTAAAGGAGATAACAAGCAACAAGGAAACTGGGGAGAAGTGGTACTTGAACGGGTATTGAAGGAGTCAGGGCTGCGTGAGGGACATGAGTTTGATACCCAAGTCGCCCTTAAAAATGATAGTGGTAAAAGTTATCAGCCCGATGTGGTGGTGCATTTGCCGAATGACAAAGACGTGGTGATTGATTCAAAAGTATCACTTGCGGCCTATGAGCGCTATTTCAATGAAGAACATGAAGAATCACGGCAGGTTTATTTAAATCAACATGTTGCATCTTTGCGTAACCACATTAAAGAGTTGGGTAATAAGGATTATCAAGACTTAAAAGGTTTACGAACATTAGATTATGTGTTGATGTTTATTCCTATCGAGCCGGCATTTTTACTTGCCGCTGAGCATGCCCCTGAACTGGTCAAACTCGCCTTTGATAACAATATAATGTTGGTAAGCCCGACGAACCTATTGGTGGCACTGCGCACCATTAATAATATTTGGCAGTACGAATATCAAAATCAAAATGCCCAGAAAATTGCCGCAAACGCGGGAAAGCTATATGACAAGTTTCATGGATTCGTCAGCGATATGGAAAAAGTGGGTAAGTCTATGGAGTCCACTCAGCGTAACTATGATGCTGCCATGAATAAGCTCACCACAGGTAAAGGCAATCTAATCCGCCAAGCTGAGAAATTTAAAGCCTTAGGTGTGCAGTCAAACAAAAAACTCGATGCGCGTTTACTGCAAGATGACGACTTTGAACTGCCTAATGACGAGCCGTTAGAGGATACTCGAAATCCTCTCAGTAACGCACCTGAGTAACACGATGAAAAATGATGCTGCCCAAAAAGTTGTCGAGACGCCTATAGTCGATACTTTTATTGCTCCGCCGTGCTTTGAGGCGGTGACGGTTTTGTACCAAGACGATTATATATTGGCAGTGAACAAACCTAGCGGTTTGCTCAGTCTGTCAGGGAAGAATCCCTTGAATAAAGATTCTGTTCACTACCGTATCGTACAGCAGTTTCCAACTGCGTTGATGGCTCACCGGCTAGACTTTGGCACGTCAGGTGTATTGCTACTTGCTCTGAATAAAAGCAGCAATGGCGAGCTTACCAAGCAATTTCAAGCGCGTAGTGTAAAAAAGCGTTATACCGCGGTGTTGTTCGGCAAGATACAAGTTCCCGAGGGCAGGGTGAGTGTGCCTATAGCGAAAGACCCAGCTAATTTTCCGCGACAAAAACTATGTTTTGAACAGGGCAAAGAAGCCATCAGCCACTACCGCGTTATTGAGTATCTCGAAAACCCGCCCAGAACCCGAGTAGAGTTCACGCCTGAAACGGGGCGCACCCATCAATTACGGATTCACAGTTTGGCGATGGGGCATCCAATTTTAGGCTGTGACTTGTATGCGAATGGCGAGAGCGAACAACTTGCTGAGCGTCTAATGCTCCATGCATCCTGGATTGAATTTTTACACCCTCACTCAAACCAGCCCATGACAATTGAAGCGCCGTGTCGATTCTAATATTCAGCCAACATTACATTTTGCCATCACGTGGGCATATGTAGATTAGGTTGGTTAATCTGAATATGAAATAGTTAGTATTTTTTACACTCCGTAAATTTAATGTCTCCAAAGAGCGTCAATTTCTTGTATAACCTTGAAGCAAATCTGTTTATAATTTTTTTACCTAATGAAGGGTAAATAAAATCTACTTCCATTGAGTGATGATTTATCCCTTAAGCCTTCTATGTTGAGGGCGCATTTGGATGGGCATTCTTCGGTGGATAGTTTTAAATACTTGCAAGTTGTATAGGTGTTTTTTTAGTTTGGCGTTTTTATCTCACGGAGTGAAGTATATGAAAAGCAAGTATTTAGTTAGCGTTATAGTGTTATTAACCTCTCTGCCTGCGTTAGCAAAGCAGCATCACAATCAACACCACAAAAACGAATGGCAAACCATACCGGTGGCATCTCAGATGGAGATAATTGATGCAAGTGGCCAAGCAAAAACAATCACGCCCTCATGTGCGTTTGACACAGTGCCAAATCCACTTGACGGAACCCCGTTAGACAATTCATTTCAGTTCTATTTTAAGCAAGGCAAAAGCAAGAACGTATTGGTTTATTTTAACGGTGGCGGCTCTTGTTGGAATGATGCCACGTGCGTGGCCTCGTTGGCGCTTGAGGCCGTAGAAGGTGATCGACCTACATATAACCCCTCCATATTACAAGAGAACTCGCCAGTCGACGCTGGTGGTGTTTTTGATGACAGCAATCGTAGAAATCCGTTTAAAGATTGGAGTAAAGTCTTCATTCCTTATTGCACGGGGGATCTCCATGCTGGGTCAAGCGAAGTTGTATACACTGATGTAGACGGCAGTATTACTGGTTTTCCAGGTGCACCTGTACCAGTGAAACATAAGGGGTTTGACAACTTTTTAGCCGTACAAGACTGGATGAAAAGTCATTTTAAAGAGCGTCGCTGGCATAAAAATGCCATCAATAAAATGCTAGTGACAGGGTCAAGTGCGGGTGGCTATGGGGCGACATTGAATTTCCCTTATTTACAAGCTGCATTTCCTCGGGCTAAAGCTATGTTATTTGCTGATGCTTCTGCATCCATTGTATCTGAAGGGTTTGTTGACGATGTATTTCGTAGCGGTAGCCCGTGGAACTTTGAAAATACCTTGCCGACAATTTTTAGAAGTGGACTGGGAACTTATACCGCCGCGGACTTGAATGTCGATTTATTCCAGCGTTTGTCTTATCGATACCCGAGAAGTCGCTTTGCACAATACACAACGGAATTTGATGGGGTGCAGGTGCTTTTCAATAAAGTCATGGACCAAATTGATCAAGGTAATACCAACCCGTTCACTTGGGCTTTGCAGCCTAGTGATTATCTGTACTTTGCTGATTGGAATGCCCGCATGACTGCCTCTTTTGGGCAAATTGCCGATACCACACGCAATTATCAGTATTATATCGGTGAAGGTTCAATTCACACCATACTCACGGATGACTTCGCTACCGAAGCGCAACCACATCCGTTTTATGATGAGAGAAGTGCCCAAGGGGTAAGATTCACAAGTTGGCTTAACTATTTTGTGAATGCTAGGTGGTTCTATCCAATTAGTTTGGCCTATGAAGGCCAATAGAAAATAGCATTAAACAAGTGCTGCTTTAGAATTAGTCACGCTGCTTTAGAATTAGTCACCACAGGATAACGATTGACCCGTGGTGATTATCTTGGCTGCTTGACACCATTTAACACGTTGACACTTTCTCGTTATAGCCATGCGTTACTTCGGATATTGCTGCCAATTTGTACATAAAACTTTCATAAAAATGTCACCTGCTCACAAAAACGAATCGCATGTTACATTAAATGCCTATTTTTCAGGGTTATTTCCCCCTTGTTGCTGTTTTTAGCCCAGCCTTACCGCTATACTATGCGCCGCATTTAAAAGCGATAAAGAAAGCATTAGTTAAAATTTAAAGGAAAATAATGACTCCTATTACTAAATCATTTCAGTATGGTCAGCATACTGTCACGCTAGAAACGGGCGTAATCGCTCGTCAAGCAACCGCTGCTGTTATGGCAAGCATGGACGACACATCAGTGTTGGTTTCTGTTGTTGGTAAAAAAGACACCAAGCCAGGCCAAGACTTCTTCCCATTAACGGTTAACTACCAAGAAAGAACCTATGCTGCGGGTAAAATCCCAGGTGGTTTCTTCAAGCGTGAAGGTCGTCCTTCTGAATACGAAACACTTACGTCTCGTTTGATTGACCGTCCAATTCGTCCATTATTCCCTGATGGGTTTATGAATGAAGTTCAAATTATCGTCACTGTTGTTTCAGCGAATCCTGAAATTCCAACTGACATTATCTCACTCATCGGTACGTCAGCGGCGCTTGCTATTTCAGGTATGCCGTTCAATGGCCCTGTTGGTGCAGCGCGCGTTGGTTATACTGACGGCCAATATGTACTTAATACACGTACATCAGAGCTTGAAACTAGCCAGCTAGACCTAGTTGTTGCAGGTACGCAAAGCGCTGTATTGATGGTTGAGTCTGAAGCTGAAGTCTTATCTGAAGACGTTATGCTGGGCGCTGTTATGTATGGTCATGAGCAAATGCAAACTGTTGTTAATGCCGTTAATGAATTTGCTGCTGAAGTGAACACGCCTAAGTGGGATTGGGTTGCTGAGCCTGCAAATGTAAGCTTGAAAGATAAAATTAAAGCACTTGCTGAAGCTGAAATGACAGAGGCGTATCAAATCTCTGACAAAATGGCGCGTAAAGATGCGATTGTTGCATTAACTGACAAAACGGTTGCTGCCATCGTTGAAGCGGATGAAGAGCAAGATGCAAAAGAAGTGGCTGAGCTTTTACATGAACTTGAAAGTGACGTAGTACGTTCACGTATTCTTGCTGGTCAACCGCGTATCGATGGTCGTGACCCTGCGATGATCCGTGCACTTGACGTAGCGACGGGAATTTTGCCACGTACCCACGGTTCTGCTTTGTTCACGCGTGGTGAAACACAAGCAATCGTAGCTGCTACCTTAGGGACAGAGCGTGACGCACAGATGATTGACGGCCTTAACGGTAAAGAAGACAGCCGTTTCATGTTGCACTATAACTTCCCTCCATACTGTGTTGGCGAAACTGGTTTTGTTGGTTCTCCTAAGCGTCGTGAAATCGGCCACGGTCGTTTAGCAAAACGCGGTATTCAAGCGGTTATGCCGTCTGAAAAAGAATTCCCGTACGTAGTACGTGTTGTATCTGAAATCACTGAATCAAATGGTTCATCTTCAATGGCATCAGTTTGTGGTACCTCTTTGGCATTGATGGATGCGGGTGTGCCAATTAAAGCATCAGTAGCTGGTATTGCTATGGGTCTTGTGAAAAATGACGAAAACTTCGTTGTTCTTTCAGACATCTTGGGTGATGAAGATCATCTTGGTGACATGGACTTTAAAGTAGCCGGTACCACTGACGGTATCACTGCGCTACAAATGGATATCAAAATCGAAGGTATCACTCAAGAAATCATGCAAGTTGCCCTTAAGCAAGCTAAAGAAGCACGTTTGCATATTCTAGGCGTGATGGACCAAGCTATTTCTGGTCACCGTGATGAAATGTCTGAATTCGCACCGCGTATTTACACATTGAAAATCGACCAAGACAAAATCCGTGACGTGATTGGTAAAGGTGGCGCGATGATCCGTGCGATTACTGAAGCATCTGATACCAACATCGAAATCGAAGATGATGGCACAATCAAAATCTTCGCTACCGAGCGTGCAAAAGCTGACATCGCTATCAGCAAAATTGAGCAGGTAACTGCTGATGTTGAAGCAGGTAAAACCTACGAAGGTAAAGTAACACGTATTGTTGATTTCGGTGCGTTCGTTGAAATTCTACCTGGTAAAGAAGGTCTAGTTCACATTTCACAAATCGCTCATGAGCGTGTGAATAAAGTGGCTGACCATCTTAGCGAAGGTCAAATCATTAATGTTAAAGTGATGGAAATTGACCGTCAGAACCGTGTTCGTTTGAGCATAAAAGAATTGCTAGAAAAGCCAGCAGCACCCGCTGAAGGCAACGAGTAGTCATTTAGTAAAATAGCGTGGTAAGTGCTTTAGCAATAATACTGCGCTAATGAGATTTAAAAGGGGAGCCATTGGCTCCCCTTTTTATTGCTTGGTATAAAACGTTATGAAATGAGCCGAATATGGATGCTAGCGAATGACTTGTTCTAGTGTATGGGATTGCCCTGGTAATACTTGTTGGCCTTGCGTAACCGCTGTTTCAACACACAACATAGTTTTATAGCCCAGGTCTTCCATATCCTGCATGCTTTTTGATTTGTCAGCCCATGGATTCCACACGACTATGCTGTCGTGGCCGACTGACTGAATAGAGGTTTTAATATTCCCTGAGACAATTGTTAGTGACTCAGGGGTAACCAAATGCACTCGGTCCGTTTCTTCATTAAACGTGTAGGGGGTAGGGGTACTGATACGCTGATAATCTTGCAGTTTATCTAAATAATCACCGTCTAAACCGGTTAATTCACACTGGTTAATATCATCAATGTTGAAATAAGTGTGTAATGCACAGGTATAACTAAGTGGCTCGCTGCCGGTGTTTTCAGTGACCAATTGAATACGTAATTCTCGTCCTATGAACAAGACTAAGCTCAATTGCGTTTCACCTTCAAAGCCCTCTCCTTGTGTTGTACTCGGCTTGAGTCGAACGACTGTTTGCTCGGGTTCATCCGCACAATCTACTACATGCCAGTTTTGGGTACGCACGTAACCATGAGAGGCTAAACCACTTTCAGATGCGTGCGCGCCGAACCACGGCCAACAAATTGGGATCCCGCCCCTTATTGGGTGCTGACCGTCGAGCATGGCTTCTTTACTTAACCAAAGTCGTTGCACATTGTCGTGTTTAGGGATGAAACTTAGAACATGGCCGCCGAATAACGAGATGGTCGCATGGGCATAATCGTTATCGATGATCAGCATTTTAATATCATCTTGTGGGAGCAAAGATGCGGTTTTACATAGGTGCATAAAGAGAGAACCTTAAGATCAAAAAAAAGCAGTCACCTAGTGTAGATGACTGCCTTTTTACAATAAAGCGATATGAACTTATTTGCTGATGTGAGCAACCAAATCCAATACTTTGTTTGAATAACCGATTTCGTTATCGTACCAAGATACGAGTTTCACGAAAGTGTCGGTAAGTGCAATACCGGCAGTAGCATCGAATATAGAGGTGCGTGTGTCACCGATAAAGTCTTGAGATACCACGGCATCTTCTGTGTAGCCAACTATACCTTTAAGTTCACCTTCAGACGCTGACTTCATTGCTGCGCAAATTTGCTCGTAGGTAGCAGGTTTTGCTAGGTTGACGGTTAAATCAACCACTGACACGTCAGCAGTAGGTACGCGGAATGCCATACCAGTCAACTTACCGTTAAGCTCAGGGATAACTTTACCCACAGCTTTTGCTGCACCAGTAGATGAAGGAATGATGTTTTGAGACGCACCGCGTCCGCCACGCCAATCTTTGGCTGATGGGCCATCAACGGTTTTTTGTGTTGCAGTTGTTGCGTGTACTGTGGTCATCAGACCGTCAACGATACCGAAGTTGTCGTTAAGTACTTTAGCCAATGGTGCCAAACAGTTGGTGGTACAAGATGCATTTGAAACCACTTCTTGTCCCGCGTAAGTGTCATGGTTAACCCCCATAACAAACATAGGTGTGTCATCTTTAGATGGCGCAGAAAGCACCACTTTTTTGGCACCTGCGGTAATGTGTTTACGAGCAGTTTCGTCAGTTAAAAACAAACCAGTTGCTTCAACGACTACTTCAGCTTGAATGGCATCCCACGCTAGTGCTGCAGGGTCACGCTCTGCAGTCACACGAATAGTTTTACCGTTGACGATAAGTTGTCCGTCTTGAACGTCAACAGTGCCTTTAAATTGACCGTGTGTTGAGTCGTATTTCAACATATACGCCATGTATTCTGCGTCTAACAAATCGTTAATACCGACTACTTCGATATCGCTGCGCTCACATGCTGCGCGAAAAACAAATCTACCAATACGGCCAAAACCGTTGATACCAATTTTAATAGTCATATATACATCCTCTAAACGGGTCGTAAGTTCGAACTCTAATTAAGCTGATACAGCTTAATTGTGAAATATAATTACGAAATTATGGACTAAATCGATAAATAAGGCAAAATAATCGCTTAAAAATGTTATTTTGTTACAGATTTATTTAATGCAAACGTATTCAACTTCGCCTTGCGGCGCGTTTCGCTAATAATAGTCGGCTGAAAATAGTCTCCATTTATAGGAATCAAACGTTAATGACATCTTCATTGATTGATCAGCTTGTAGAACATCGCGGTATCGAATCAAATTACACCGATGCTTGGGGCAAGCCTGCGACTATCGAGTCGACCGTAAAGAAAAAATTACTGAACGTGATGGGATACAAGGTAGACGATCAAGCTGCTTTAGAAGAGCAGGTCAAGCAGGGCATGATAAAAGATTGGTTAACCCCATTAAATCCAGTTCATGTTCAGCGACATAATGATGCGCTTTCGTTTTGTGTGCGTTTACCAATTGAACTGGTGACAGACGAGTATACCGCCCAAATAACACTAGAAAGTGGTGACGTTCGAAGCGTCACTTTTGAGCCTATCGAGGGTGAGTTAGTTAATGTGAATCATATTGATGAGATAGAGTTTCATGAATATTTTATCTCGATTAAATGTCACTTGCCTTTGGGATATCACACACTTTCCTTAGTGGTGGATGATGAGTCACTTGGTGAAATGCGGGTGATTATTGCCCCTGACGCCTGTTATCAGCCACAAACTCTGGTTGATGGGAACAAAGTGTGGGGGCTAAGTGTGCAGTTATACTGTGTGCGCAGCGAGCATAATTGGGGGGTGGGGGACTTTAGTGATCTTGCCTATTTAACTGCTGAAGCAGCGAAAACGGGGGCAGATTTTATCGGACTAAACCCGATCCATTCTTTATACCCTGCTAATCCAGGGGCGTGCAGCCCGTATGGCCCATCCTCGCGTCGTTGGCTGAACTTCATATATATAGATGTCACAGCAATTGATGGCTTTAATCAACAAAGCGTACAAGCGCTCGTGAATCAAGCTAGCTTTAAAGACGCTATTCTCCAAGCTCGTGAAACGGACTTAGTTGATTACCCCAGTGTGACAAAGCTGAAACTTGAGGCGCTAAGCGCAGTTTTTGATTGGCAGGCTCAGCAGTACTTTGGTGAAAGTAGCCAACAACACCTCGCTTTTAAAACATTCGTAGAGCAAGGTGGCGAAAGCCTGCAGACTATTGCAGTGTATGATGCACTGCAAGAAGACTTAGCCAGTAAAGGAAAGGCCTCTTGGGGCTGGCCCGTATTCCCTGATGAATATGCAGATTTTGATTCCCCTGCCGTGGCTAAATTCGCAAAAGCGAATGCCAAACGCGTGCAATTCTTCTTGTGGTTACAATGGCAAGCGGCATTGCAGTTTGAAAAAGCCAATAAAGTCGCTCAAGAGCACAAGATGCAAATTGGTCTATACCGTGATTTGGCCGTCGGGGTGAGTGAAGGCAGTGCTGAGATCTGGGGAAATAAAGCTTTGTACTGTACAGATGCCAGTGTTGGTGCGCCACCGGACATTTTAGGCCCTCTTGGCCAGACGTGGGGGCTACCACCGATGGATCCTCTCAAGCTATATGAGCAGGCTTATCAGCCTATCATTGATTTGTTTAGTTCAAATATGCACGCCACGGGCGCATTACGTATCGATCACGTGATGGCCTTATTGCGTTTGTGGTGGGTACCCAAAGGTGATAGCGCCAAGCAAGGCGGCTATGTTTATTATCCAGTGGATGATTTGTTAGCTATTCTAGCATTGGAGAGTCATCGTAATCAGGCTATGGTCATCGGTGAAGATTTAGGGACTGTGCCTGAAGAAATCCGCGAAAAACTGGCTGACAATGGGGTGTATTCGTACCGCGTGTTCTTTTTCGAGCAAGCTAAAGATGGCGGTTTTTTCTCACCGAGTCATTACCCTGTGCAATCAATGTCTACTTTGACCACGCACGATATGCCTACCTTAAATGGTTTCTGGCACTGCGATGACTTGCAATTGGGTAAGACCTTGGGGTTATATCCAACAGAAGAGATCCTTGCAAGCTTGTACCAGAGCAGACATGATAACAAACAGGCCATCTTAGATACCTTACATGGACACGGTTCTCTTTCTGAGGAGATCAGTCGTGATGTCAATCAGGTAGGGATGACCAAGTCGTTAAATTTTGGTATGCAAACACATATGGCGAGCGGTTCAAGTTCCTTATTGAGTTTGCAACTAGAAGACTGGTTAGAGATGGACGAACCCGTTAATATTCCGGGTACGTTCAATGAATACCCAAATTGGCAACGTAAGCTTTCTCATAGTTTACAGGATATTTTTGCTAACAGTGAGCTGCAGTCACTTGCTCACCGCTTGACCGAGGTAAGACGTCAAGCAAAACAATAATATAATCTCGGCGGCCTGTATGTCAGGCTGCCAACACTGCAAGGCGGCACAATGCAAATAGAAACCCAGCTACAACGCGCTCAATGTACCCTTCCTTTTTCCCACTTAGGTCTTAAAAAAAACAACAAAACGTTTTCCATCACAGCTTGGGTACCCAATGCCAGTGAAATAAGTGTGGTTGATTTATCCACTGAAAAGGGAATAGGTAAACTTAAAAGGCAAGGCAAGAGCGATCTGTTTAGTGCTGAGTTTACTAATGGCAAGCCCCCAGCAGTCTATGCCTTCGAGGTAAAAAACGCCCAAGATACGTATCGCATCATTGACCCTTACCAATTTCAAGAACAAGCTTTTCATGCCGTACATTTTGTCGACCACTTGCCAAAAAATGTCTATCAGCAGTTGGGGGCACAATTAATTGAATTAGATGTTGGTTTAAAAAACGCTGTTTCTGCCACTCGATTTGCCGTGTTTGCTCCTAATGCGAGTGCGGTATCGGTTATCGGTGATTTTAATTATTGGGATGGTTCATGTTTACCCATGCAAAAAACCGATTTTGGTTATTGGGTACTGGTGGTGCCGGGCGTGAAAGCCGGCGATAAATACAAGTACCAAATCAAAGATGGACACGGGAATGAGCTACCCCATAAAGCAGATCCTGTTGGTTTTTATGCTGAACAATATCCATCTCATGCGTCTGTAGTGTTTGATCATGAGCAATACCAATGGAATGACAGCCAATGGCAGCAACAAGTTCAGAGCGATAAATATGCGCAAGCCATGAGTATCTATGAAGTTCACTTAGGCTCATGGAAGCGCCCTGATAGCCAGTCAGGGGAAACGTTTTTAACCTATCGCCAACTCGTGAACGAGCTTATTCCTTATGTGAAAGACATGGGTTATACCCACTTAGAGCTTCTTCCTATTTCTGAGTTCCCATTCGATGGTTCTTGGGGCTATCAGCCCGTTGGTTTATTTGCGCCGACAAGTCGCTTTGGTGGACCCGATGACTTCAAATATTTTGTCGATCAGTGTCACCAAAATGGTATCGGGGTGATTATTGATTGGGTACCGGCGCATTTCCCAGAGGACGGCCATGGTTTGGCGCGCTTTGATGGTACCCATGTTTACGAATATGAAGACCCACGCAAAGGCTGGCACCCAGATTGGAACTCATGTATTTACGATTTTGGTAAAGATACCGTGCGCCAATTTTTGGTCGCCAATGCCTTGTTCTGGTTAGATAAGTACCACATTGATGGCCTTCGTGTTGATGCAGTGGCATCTATGCTTTATTTGGATTATTCAAGAGAGGACGGCGAGTGGGTGCCCAATGTAGATGGTGGTAATCATAACTACGAAGCGATCAGTTTACTCCAGTGGATGAACAAAGAGGTCTATTCGCACTATCCGAATGCCATGACCATAGCCGAGGAATCTACCTCATTTGCGAAAGTATCTCGTCCTGTATTTGAAGGGGGGTTAGGTTTTGGTTTTAAATGGAACATGGGCTGGATGCATGACTCACTGCACTATATTTCAAAAGATCCTTCTTATCGTCGTTATCACCATGGTGAAATGACGTTTTCGATGGTGTATGCATTTGATGAAAGTTTCGTATTACCCATCTCTCACGATGAAGTGGTACATGGTAAAGGGTCGCTACTGCGTAAAATGCCTGGTGATGAATGGCAACAAGCGGCAAATCTGCGCTGTTATGCAGCATTTATGTATGCTCACCCAGGTAAAAAACTCAATTTTATGGGCAATGAAATAGGCCAATCAGCAGAGTGGAACCATGACAGCTCAGTCAATTGGCATTTGCTGGAGTTTGACAAGCATAGTGGTATACAAGCGCTCTATCGTGATTTAAATAAAATGTATATCGAATATCCCGCTTTGCATGAGCTGGATCACGATTACCGAGGTTTTGAGTGGATAGATCATGAAAACGCTGAGCAAAGTACTTTGGTCATGTTGCGCCAATCAAAAGATGCTAAGCAGCAATTGTATGCGGCTAGCAATTTTACTCCTGTTCCACGTACCAACTTTAGATTTGGCGTGAAAGCGTTGGGCGAGTACAGCGTGTTATTGAATACAGATGACAAACAATATTGGGGTAGTGGCCACAGCTTGAATAAAACCGTCAAGGCCGAAGCAGTGCCGTGGAATAATCAAGCGTACTCTATTAGTGTGTCATTACCGCCGTTGGCAACGATATTTATTTTGTATAAGGGTAAGTAAACCATGACAGCAGTTAATTATCGAGTTCAGTCGGGTAGTGCTTTGTTTTTAGGCGCCGTGCTTGATGAGGGAGGATGTAATTTTGCCGTTCATTGTCCTAATGCTGATTCGGTTAAGCTTTGTCTTTTTAGTGAAAAGGACGAAGAGCAAATTGCGATTATCGACATGCCCGCAAAAACAGGCAAGGTATGGCATTGTTACGTAGAAGGCATTCAGGCAGGGCAGTTATACGGCTATCGCACAGCAGGAGCTGATCATGATGCGTCAGGTTCGCGCTTTTTGCCTGAGAAATTATTAATTGACCCGTATGCGAAAGCCCTTAGTCGTCCCATGTTTTGGGATGCTAAGTTATACGCTGGCGATAGCCAAAAAATGGTGGCTAAAAGCGTTGTTGTTGCAAACTCAGGTAAGCAAGAGCGTCCCGCGAAACCGAATACGCCGCTTGATCACACCATACTTTACGAAGCTCACGTTAAAGGCATGACGGCGCAACACCCAAAGGTACCGGAAAAATTGCAAGGAACTTACTTGGGAATGTGCCAGCCTTGTATTATTGAGCATTTAAAGGACTTAGGGATCAGTGCAGTACAATTAATGCCCGTGGCGGCCTTTATGCCCGAGCCTTACATTACCAATAAAGGCTTGACTAATTATTGGGGCTACAACCCAATCAATTATTTTAGTCCCGAGCCAAGGTATGTAATAGATGATGCTATCGCAGAATTTAAAACCATGGTCGACTGCTATCATGAAGCAGGCATCGAGATCATACTGGACGTGGTGTTCAATCATACCGCTGAAGGTGGCTTAGACGGGCCAGTGCTGTCCTTTAAAGGGTTGGATAATTCGTCTTTTTACCTGTTTGAGCGCAACGAGTACGGGGCGATTGATTACAACAAATTTGTCAACAATTCAGGCTGTGGTAATAGCGTTAATACTGCCTTTCCTTATGTTCTCAAAATGGTGATGGATGCCCTACGTTACTGGGTGCAAGAAATGGGCGTGGATGGATTCCGCTTCGATTTGGCGGCGAGTTTGGGGCGCGACCCTTATGAGTTTTCAGCGCTGTCAGGTTTCTTTAGAACTATTCGCCAAGATCCTGTGCTGATCGGCTGCAAGTTAATTGCCGAGCCTTGGGATATTGGTCACGGTGGTTATCGCTTAGGTCAGTTTCCATCTAACTGGTTGGAATGCAATGACAAATATCGCGACACTGTGCGGGCGTTTTGGCGTGGTGACAAAGGCACTACCAGTGACTTTGCTACGCGCTTACTTGGCTCTCGAGACGTCTTTCCAAAAGAAAGTCGTTCGATATTAACCTCAGTAAATAACGTTAGCTACCATGACGGTTTTACGCTTCAGGATTTGGTCAGTTATCAAGAGCGTCATAATGATGCGAATGGTGAGCAAAACCGTGATGGACATGGCCACAACTTGTCAGCCAATTATGGGGTAGAAGGCCCCACAACAGACCCTGATATTGCTGCTATGCGCGAACAGCAAAAAAGAAATCTATTTACCACGTTATTGCTGTCCCAAGGCATCCCCCATGTGCTTGGCGGGGATGAGTTAAGCCGTACACAACAGGGAAATAATAATGCATATTGCCAAGATAATCCCATCAGTTGGCTTGACTGGAATTTAGATTTAAATCAGCAGCAATTTCTGGCGTTCTGTCGGCATGTTATCAATATACGTAAGGAAAGTGTTTTACTTCATCATTTGCAGCTTCAGGATGATAATTTTGATTTATCACATAATGTGGCAAAGATTTATTGGTATCGCCCTGACGGTGCACGAAAACTCGAAGATGATTGGCATGACCCTGATAACCAATGCTTTGCGGTCGAGCTACGGGGAGAAGAATATGAAACTGGTGAAACCACAGAACATTGGCTTATTGTATTTAATGCCAGCGATCATGAGGTTCAGTTCAATTGCCCGACTTATGTGCCAAACCAAAGGTGGAAATTAACCCTGGATACTCGCTACGCTGACGTAAGTGTGCAACCTGAAGTGGTGGTACAAAATTGTTATAAACAAGCCAGTAACAGTATTTGTTTGTTTAACGCCATATAAGCTGCACGGGCCACATCACTGAGTGAGTCAATAAAATACGGACTAGAAAAAACGAAAGTGGCCCCCATATTTACTTGCAAACAATGGCAAAGTTTAAGGTAAATTTATGAAATTAACTGAGCAAGAGTGGCGCCAAAGACTAAGTGATGAAGAGTTTCGTGTCACACGACAAAAAGGGACTGAGCGTCCTTTTACCGGCGAACTTCTCAATAATGACGCGTTAGGTGATTATGTGTGTCGTTGTTGCGGTGAAAAGCTGTTTGACGCCGAAGACAAATTTGATGCGGGTTGTGGTTGGCCGTCATTTTCAGCGCAAAGTGCTGAGAAAAACGTTGAATTCCATCAAGATAATAGCCATGGCATGCAACGCGTAGAAATAGTATGTAAGCATTGTGACGCGCATTTAGGGCATGTGTTCAACGATGGCCCTCAACCTACAGGGGAGCGTTTTTGCGTCAATTCTGTGTCTTTGTCATTCAATAAAAGTACGGAATAACGGCTTGTTATCGGTAAAATGTAAATAAATGGTCGCAGAACTGAAAAAAACGAATAAATTCACATTTATTTTATGAAAGTTTTTTTCAGTTGCTGCCTGTTTTTTGTACAATTAATTGCAAATTACTAAAGTACAAATGTTCTATCTTCGATACTTTCTATAAATACAAATGCTTTCTCTTCTAACGCTTCAGTATCAATATTTGACGGTAATGCGCGTTTAATCTCCGTAAGACTTATGTTCTGTACGTCAAATTCACTCGCGACATAAGCCCATACATAGGCATCAGTATAGTTTTCCTGTTTGAGGCTGATGGTGCTTAAACTAACGAATATATCTGTGTCAATGTCTTGGTCTTCAGAATACAGTGACAAAGCAGTAAATAAAGCGCGTTTCGCCTTGTCTAAATCAAATTTCACGTAATAAGATGCAAGTCCCAATTGTAGGCTTGGCGTATTCAGTTTCCCTTGTTTTTCAAGTGTTAAGAAGTGCTTCAATGCTTCTTGTTTTCCAAAGCGAGACCAATGATAAAGCAGCAAGTGGGGTTCTTTAGAGTTACGCGTTTTATGTATTAGACGGTTTAATTCGCGCTCTGCATTTACGGCTGCTTGTCTGCGTTTGGTTTGCTTTTCTACCTGTACAATATGCTCTATTTGCGCCGCGTTATTAATGCAGACTTTATACTGCTCAAAATCTTCTAATAAATAGTAGTCGAGTAACTCACTAGGGGATTGGTCGTAGGCATATCGATGCTTGATAATGCGGCTTTTCTCAGCCAAGCACCAACCATCAGGGTTTAGATCAGCGCAAAATTCGGCGTGTTCCTCACATATTCTCGTGGCCGTCATAGGAAACAACACATCGCACCCAGCGACGGCAAAAATAGACAACAGTACGCCTGCAATTCGCATAAAACCTCTTGTAGTTAATTTACTAATATATTGCCATTTTAGAACACAAATTACTGAATTTAGTAAATTTTCAACAATTTGGCGCATTTACTTCCTTTGATTAGAATAACGGCCCATTTTGCTTTATCCAAGCAATCTCGTCGCTTTTTATGAGCCAACCTACGTTTTTTTGAGAGTTTTTAAAGATCATGAATCAACAATCTGAACAAGCATTAATGAGCAGTTGGCAAGAACGTCAAGAGTACGCGGAGCGTATGTTGCCGTTACTGGGAAATTTGTATCGCAATAAAGCCATTGAAATATCAATTTACGGTCGTCCCATGCTTGGGGCTTCAACTATTGATATTATTAAAGCTCATCGTACGGTTCGCCTGAAGGAAGGTACGAAACTGCGTTTGCGTGAGAGCTGGCCTTTACTGGAAGAGTTAAGCAAATTACCCCTAGCACCCGCGCAAATTGATCTTGGAAAGTTAGCTTATGCATTTCATTTTAAAGATGAACATAAAGGCAAAAGTATCGAGCAATACCTAAAAGAAGAGCTTGCTGATATTTTAGATATTGATGACAGTCATACCGCACAAGACGTCGTGTTGTACGGCTTTGGGCGGATTGGTCGTTTGTTAGCTCGACTATTGATTGAGCGCCAAGGGAAAACCAATAAATTACGTTTACGTGCGATTGTGGTTCGTGGGGGCAAAGAAGGCGACTTAGAAAAGCGCGCCAGCTTGTTACGCAGGGATTCGGTCCACGGGCCTTTCAACGGCAGTATTACCGTCGACAAAGAGCGCAATGCCATTAAAGCAAATGGCTCATACATTCAGGTTATATACGCTAATGCCCCCAGCGAAGTTGATTACAGCCAATATGGTATCGAAAATGCCATTGTGGTGGACAATACTGGCATGTGGCGTGACGAGGCCGGGCTTGGACAGCACTTAACATCTAAAGGGGTGAAAAAGGTACTGTTAACGGCACCGGGTAAAGGCGCGATTAAAAATATTGTTTACGGCGTAAACCAAACCGATATCCAATCTCAGGATACTATATTGTCTGCAGCAAGCTGCACCACAAACGCGATTACGCCTGTGCTTAAAGCACTAGATGAAGAATACGGCATTAATGGCGGTCATGTTGAAACAGTACACTCTTTTACCAATGATCAAAATCTCATTGATAATTTCCATAAAGCAGATCGTCGTGGGCGCAGTGCTGCGCTAAACATGGTGATCACCGAAACGGGAGCGGCGAGCGCAGTGGCGAAGGCCTACCCGCAACTTGAAGGTAAGCTAACCGGTAGTTCGATACGCGTTCCTACGCCGAATGTGTCATTGGCTATTTTAAATTTACACTTGTCTAAAGAGACTGATAAAGCGCAAATAAATGCGTTCTTGCGCGATGTTTCTTTGTTTTCTCCGCTACAAAATCAAGTGGATTACACCAGCTCAAAAGAAATTGTGTCCACTGATTTAGTGGGCTCGCGAGCTGCATCCGTGGTGGATTCTCAAGCCACGATCGTCGCGGGAAATAGAGCCACTTTGTATGTGTGGTATGACAATGAATTTGGTTACAGCTGTCAAGTATTGCGCGTGGTGCAGGATATGGCGGGTTTGTACTATCCAAGTTTACCAAAGGTACAATAAGCTGTTTATAACGTAAAAAACGAGTTTCTGAGTGGGCGTGTTACTTTCTTGTTTAGGTAGCACGCCTTTTTTGTATCGGTCTTTTTGTACGGGAAATAAACAATAGGTTTTGCGTGAGTAAACGATGTCTTCGACTATGACAGCGCAGCGCTGCTGGGCAGGATAAAATGTTGCAAATCTGCTGACAAAAAACAGCGCATCTTTGGCTTTTTTGCCTGACATTATGCTAAATTGACCGCGGTTAAATTAGATGGACAGTTAATGTGAGAATTAGTAGCAATTTTGACAGTGGTAATATTCGCGTTATTTCAGCGCACAGCGAAAGCGACATTCAGCTCGCAATCAATAAAGATAACCAATCAGACTTTTATCAATGGTTTCATTTTAAGTTAGATACCCGCCCGTGGATATCACATTGTCTCACTATTACCGACCTCGAAAAATCAGCCTATCCTGAAGGCTGGAAAAACTACCAAGCCGTTGCATCTTATGATAGACAAGAGTGGTTTCGGGTAGAAACTGAATTTGACGGTAATAACCTTACCATCGAGCATACTCCTGAACATGGGCAAATTTATTTTGCTTACTTTGCACCTTATGGTTATGAGCGTCATTTAGACCTACTCGCTTGGGCACAAACCAATGATCTATGTGAAGAGACATTTCTTGGCAACACTTTAGATGGCCGAGATATGTCAATGTTGACCATAGGTGAACCCGGTGAGGGGAAAAAAGCCATTTGGATCACTGCCCGTCAGCACCCAGGCGAAACAATGGCCGAGTGGCTTGTTGAAGGACTTTTAGAGCGTTTATTGGATGAAGATGATGGTCTAGCGAGATTGTTGTTAGATAAAGCGGTCTTTTATGTTGTGCCCAATATGAACCCAGATGGTTCTGTGCGAGGTCATTTACGTACCAACGCAAAAGGGGTTAATTTAAATCGTGAATGGGCAACGCCGAGTATGGACAAGAGCCCAGAAGTGTTTTTAGTCACTGAAAAAATGCAGCAAACTGGCGTCGATTTATTCCTAGATATGCACGGTGATGAAGCACTACCTTATAATTTTGTCGCGGGTAGTGAAGGCAACCCTAACTATGATGGAAGAATAGCGCAGTTAGAAACCGCATTTAAAAATGCGCTGCTAACCGCAACACCTGAGTTTCAAGATGTTTTCGGTTACGATAAAGACGAACCAGGCAAAGCGAATATGACAGTAGCAACCAATGCGGTTGCCCATGCGTTTTCGTGTTTGGCCTACACCTTAGAAATGCCGTTTAAAGATAATATTGAAATACCGGATACGGCGTACGGCTGGTCACCCATTCGCTGTAAGCAACTTGGACAAGACGTGCTAGTTGCGATACGTGCGGTGGTAGACGAGTTGCGTTAATCAGTGTATCTGTAAGCTTCATGATCCAACTAAAAAATACAATCTCAATAATAAAACAATAACGATTAAAAACAAAAAGTAAGGGGAACAGTGTGGAAGGCTTTCATGATTTATTAAAAATGTTAGATGGAATGCTTGGGGGCGCTTGGTGGTTTCCTTATGTGCTATTAGGAACAGGTTTGTTTTTTACAATTTACCTTAAATTCCCGCAAGTGCGTTTTTTTAAGCATGCTTGGCAAGTGGTAACGGGTAAATACGATAAAAAGAGCTCTGAAGGGGATACCACGCATTTTCGGGCATTAACCACTGCCTTATCAGGTACCGTTGGAACGGGAAATATTGGCGGCGTGGCGTTTGCTATTTTCTTAGGTGGCCCAGCAGCGCTTTTTTGGATGTGGGCGACCGCGTTCTTCGGTATGACAACAAAGTTTGTTGAGGTGACCTTATCTCATAAATATCGGGTTAAAACAGCTGATGGAACGATGGCTGGTGGCCCCATGTACTACATGGACAGACGCTTAAATATGAAATGGCTGGCTGTCGCGTTCGCGATTGCTACGGTGATCAGTTCTTTTGGCACGGGAAATCTTCCTCAAAGTAATAATATTGCGGCGAGTATCGAGTCAACTTTTGGTTTCGACCCGTTAGTGGTAGGAAGCATCTTAGGTGTATTGCTTGGTTTAGTTATTTTAGGCGGTATCACGCGTATCGCTGCGGTCACTTCTAAAATCGTACCTTTAATGGCATTGATTTACTTGGTGGGCGCTATGGCGGTTATCTTCGCAAACCTTGAAAATATTGGACCTGCTTTTGCGGCGGTTATCGGTGATGTGTTTACCGGCTCTGCCGCGACCGGGGGCTTTTTAGGCGCAACAATCGCCTACGCTTTTAACCGGGGAGTAAACCGAGGTTTATTCTCGAATGAGGCGGGTCAAGGTTCAGCACCTATTGCTCACGCAGCGGCAAAAACGGATGAGCCGGTTTCTGAAGGTATGGTGTCTATTTTAGAACCTTTCATTGATACCATTATTATTTGTACTATCACAGGTTTGGTTATTTTGTCGTCAGGGGTGTGGAAAGAAAAGCATCAAAATGTTTTTGACCGTAGTGACATGATGATAGTTGCTGGCACTTACACCGACACAGATGAGAGTGATCGCCAAGCCTTGTATGCGTATATCAATGATCTTGATACTGCTAGCATCACACCATTTAATGGCGAAATTCAAATCGTTAATGGTAAGTCAATCAGCAGTGGCTATACGTTATTGAATGCGCGCTCTGTGGCGGAAGAGGTTAAATTTACTTTCGGTGAAGATGAAGATTTATTTACTGGTAAATTAAAAGTCGTTGATGGTGGCCTGATTAAAGACAACATAGTCGTCTCGGGTAAGTCGCTGATCCATTCAGCGAGTCTTACCGCTCTGGCATTCACCAAAGGGTTCTTTGGAGAATCAGGAAAATTCATTGTATCGATTGGCTTGTTATTGTTCGCGTTTTCAACGGCGATAGCGTGGTCCTATTATGGTGATCGCGCGATGACCTATTTATTGGGACCACGTTCAGTCATGCCATATCGAGTGGTGTACGTTTTCGCCTTTGTATGGGCGGCTGTATCGGATACCACCTTGGTATGGACACTTTCTGCCGTCGCTATCGTCGTAATGACGTTACCTAACTTACTAGGCATATTCTTGTTACGTAAAGAAATGAAAGAGTCAGTCAATCAATACTGGGATGATTTTAAGAAAGAACATAAATCGTAATCAGTGTGATAGTGCAACAAGCGCGGCATTGACCGCGCTTTTGCGATCTAATGTTAAGGTCAAATAGTTAACCGTAAAGTAGTGGAGTGAATAATGGCATTAATTGATTGCCCATCGTGCAATAAAAAAGTCTCTGATAAAGCCGAAGAATGTAACCATTGTGGGTTTGCTTTAGGCCACGCAAGTGAAGAGGATATTGCTCGTAAACGCAATTTACAGAAATATTTGAAGTCACAAAAAATTCAAACCCAATCAATGATAGCCATGCTTATGTTTGTATCAGGGTTTGGCTTTATGTATTGGGGCGGGGCTGTTCCAGGTGAATTGCAATACAATATTGCTGTGGGCGTGGCGGTCATTGGCTTTGTTTGGTACATCGTTAATCGTGTGCGTCTCGTTTTTGTCAAGAAGTCTAATTAATGAACCCAGAAATGTTACTTAAATCGATGACCCCAGAGGTTTATCAAAAATTATTGCAAGCGGTTGAAACGGGTAAATGGTTGGATGGCAACCGATTAACTGAAGCACAGCGCGAAACAACCATGCAAGCTGTGATGTTATATCAAGCGAAAGTGCTGAAATCTGATCAGCATATGACGGTCGGTGCAAGCGGTGAAATAGTGCAAAAAAGTCGCCAGCAATTCAAGCAAGAGCTCAATGACATAAACACCATAGCGCGGTTTACCGAAAATGATATTTAAAAAACTGTTTCGCCCTAAGCACCAAGATCCTAAACCGGCGGTGCGTATTGCTGCGATTGATTCTTTGTCTGGTGAGGAGCCAGAACAAAAGTCGATTTTACATGAACTGGCTTTTAATGACGAAGATGTAAACGTTAGTTTAGCTGCCTTGAGCAAACTAAACAGTTTCGTACTTTGGTATAAAATGTCTGAAATTGCCAAAAGCGAACGCGTCTTAAAGCGTGCTCAGCAAATGGTTGAAAGTACCTTATTTGGCGATGATGAAAGTATGTTGAGCCAACAACAAAAGCGTGAGTTTGCATATGAATGCAAAAACAATAAGTTATTAGAGCGCTTGATTAAACAGCCTTGGGTGCAACAAGAGCCGAAATTAGTGCTGCATATTTTGTCTGTGTTGAACAAGCCGCAATTAGCATTACCTATATTATTAGCGAGCCAAGATAATGATTTGCAACAGGCTCTGCTGGTATACGCTGATAGTCCAGCAAGCTTGCAAAAAATCATTAAAAAGGCCACTGGTGAGCAAATTAAGTCTTTAGCAAAAGACAAACTTGAGCAAATAGAATTTGCCAAAGCACAGCCTGTTGCCGTAGAAAAGAGCACTCGCCTTGTGTTATCGCGTTTGTTGGCCCTTAGAGAACAGCGCGATTATGCTAAATTACTGGACACACGCAGTAAATTAAACGAAGAATATGCCCAATATTCAGCGCAATTTGATTGTCTTTCAGCCGATAAACGCGACGAGTTTATAACAAAATTTGATGAGCTTAGTAGCAAGTTAGACATTTTAGACGCAGAGCTGGCACCACTATACCAAGCAGAGCAAAAGAAACGTCACATAGCAGACGCTGTACAACATGCTACAGCCGATACCCAAGCCATGCAGGTTTGGTTGTCTGATATGCTTGCTGGGGATATTTCTAGTATTACCCTGGCACAAACAGAGCAAGCGCAAACAGAGATTCAAAACCGCACTGGCCGAATTGAAAACTTAATGCGGGACGCTGATTCAGTGGGTATGGCAGCACAAAAGGCAGAATTTAACTCGCTGCTTGTTACATTGCAAAAGCGCCAACATACCTTCAATCACCTACCCGCATTTCAAGACTCGCTGAAACAAGCCGACGCCTTAATCACGGAATTTGCAAAAATGGCAGTCCCTGAGCAAGCGATTGACGTGCAACACGCGCAAAATATGCTCAAAGAAAAGCAAGGTCAATGGCGTAAATTAAGGGAGTCGTATCAGGACAGCTGGCCCAAAGCACTAGATCAACAATTTGGAGCTTTGCAGAAAACGTGGCAAAGCGCTATTAAGTCTCTGACTGTTGGCATCTCAAAAGAGGTCAGTCGTATTCGCAGCAAAGCCAAAGCCATCGATGTACTTATTGAGCAAGGTAAGTACAAAGCGGCGATAGGGTTGTTTGCTAAGGTGAGTAAATGGTTTGATGCCTTGCCCGAGCAAGAGAAAAAGCGTAACGAACGTACGTATGAGCAGATTAGTAGCAAAGTTGAAGAGTTGAAGTCGTTGCAAGCCTATATTGCTATGCCACGAAAACCCGCCTTAATTAAAGAGGCGCAAACGTTAGTAGAAGCAAACCTGTCAGTGTCACTTCGCGCAGAACGCGTCAAAGAGTTACGCCGACGTTGGAATAGCTTAGGGGTGTTAAACACCCCTGAGGATGATGCATTAAATGGTGACTTTGACACATTGATCGAACAAGCGTTTGCACCTTGTCGGCAGCATTTCGAAAAGCAACAAGCTCAACGAGAGAGCAACCTAGTGCAAAAACAAGCGTTAATCGTTGAGATTACTGACTTAGCAGAGCAAAATTTAGACGAAAGTGAGCTGAGTAAAGTGGTTCAACAGCTACAACAAAAATGGCAAAAAATTGGCGATGTAGATTTCACTGTTAAAACCGAAATTAACGATGCATACCGCAAAGTATTGGCCCCTTTTAAGAAGAAAATTGAGGCGTATTTCAATGAAAACGCTGCCCAAAAGCAGGCATTGATTACTCAAGCGCAATCGTTAAGCTCAGTAGAGGATGTCGCGCAAGCTATTGACCAGGCCAAGGTGTTACAGGATAAATGGAAGCAAGTAGGGCAGGTACAACGTAAGTCTGAAAACCTGCTGTGGAATCAGTTTCGTGAAGCTAACGATGTTGTGTTTGCGAAACGCAAAGCACACAATCAACAGCAGAAGCAAGCCAATGATGCCCATGTTTCTGCCGTTAATGGGTTAATGGCAAATATGCAGCAGTCAATCAATGCTGCACAGAGCATCAGTGAACTGGATGAAACACGCGCTGCTGAAGCTGAGTTAGAAGCACAATTATCAGCGTTACCTAAAGGACTAAGCTCTGGCTTGTATCGACGCTTAACTGGTTTGAGTGAGGAACGTCAAGCAAAACGCGCTAGCTTAGAGTTACAAGCGAAGACACAAAGTTTTAGCAAGGTGTTTGACGTGTTGAAACGCTGGGAAACGCCCGCTTTACCTGAAGAAATAGAAAGCTTACCTAGCCAATGGCAGCAATCGTTTAAGGCGCTGGTGCAGCATGACGTGCCGCGTCTTAATTTAACATTGATGCTAGAGATCGTAAGCGATATTCCATCTCCTCAGACAGACGACTCATTACGCAAAGAAATACAGTTGCAATTGATGGCTGATAAACTGCAACAAGGCGTTGAGTATGATAAGACGTCCTTGTTAAAACGTTGGATACAACATGGTCCTGTTGCTCAGCAAGAGCAGGTATTATTAACCCGTGCCCAACGATGCTTTGCGTAACTTAGCTTTTTTAAGGTTTTACATCCGTTTTGCCTAGCTAGGGCGAAACGGATGGCATTAACCAACATATAGTGAAATAAATTGAATACTTCGAATACAACCGCTTCCAGCATTCGTTTGAACAAGTTCATCAGTGATTCTGGTTTTTGCTCTCGCAGAGAAGCAGATAAATTAATTGACAGCAACCGGGTGACTATCAATGGTGCTATTCCCGAATTAGGCACTAAGGTGTTGCCAGGTGATGAAGTACGTGTGGATGGTAACTTGGTTAAAGCAAGTGCTGAAAATAAGTCAGACAGAGTCTACTTGGCTTATCACAAACCGGTAGGGATCACCTGCACCACAGAGCGCCATGTTAAGGGTAATATTATTGATGCGATTGGCCATCGGGAGCGTATTTTTCCTATTGGGCGCTTAGACAAACCCTCTGAAGGGTTGATCTTTTTGACCAGCGATGGGGACATAGTCAATAAAATTCTGCGTGCTGAAAACGCCCATGACAAAGAATACATAGTGACGGTGGATAGGCCAATTACAGAGCGCTTTATACAGGCTATGGCCGCTGGTGTGCCCATACTCGACACTGTCACCAAACCCTGTACGGTAACTATGCAAAGTAAGTTCGTATTTCGAATTATCTTAACGCAAGGTTTAAATCGTCAAATTCGCCGTATGTGTGAGTATTTAGGCTATGGCGTGACTAAGCTAAAGCGCAGTCGCATCATGTCCATTCGTTTGGCAGGGTTGAAGGTAGGACAGTGGCGCAATTTAACGCCAGACGAAATGCAGGAAATCAACAGGGCAGTGGCCGGCTCGACGAAAACCGCCGACGGAGCTAACCACAAAGCAGATACAAGCGTATCAGATACGCGCACAAGTCATATTGCAAAACGAAGTGGTAATCGTGGGTTGAAGTCAGGTAAAGGACCAGCGCGAAGCCAAGTGAGAAATCATGCTACGTCAGCTAAACCTCGCTCCCAGAAAAAATAATAAATACCCATAGAAAAAGACGAGAGTCGTTATGCTCTCGTCTTTTTATTTTAACTAAATCATTCACTATTTTTCAGATGTGTGAGTCCCTAAATAATAGAAGCTCTTCACAGCATTAGAGCTGATACGTGTATTTCAACAGAGATAACACGATCACCGAATAACAAATTGAAATTGGCAGGCCAAATTTCACAAAATGTTTAAATTTATAATTGCTTGCACTAAATACCAGCAAATTTGTTTGATAACCGTAAGGTGAGATAAAGCTTGCGCTTGCGGCAAATGCGACAGCTAAGGCAAAGGGCATTAATGGCACACCTAAACTCTCTACTAGGCCATAAGCAAAGGGGAACATTAATGCTGCCGCGGCATTATTTGTAACAACTTCAGTTAATAGCAAGGTAGTAAGGTAGATAATGACAAGCGCGATAAATGGGCTTGAGCTTGTCATATAAGGCTCCAGAACCTTAGTGAGTAATGTGATGACACCAGCGCCTTCAAGCGCACTAGCGAGACTTAGCGCGCCGACAATGACGATGATAAGTTCTAAGGGCAAGTGTCGTTTAACTTCGTTCATAGAAGTAACATGGGTTGCCACTAACACCGCTAGGAAAAAGAGTAATCCAGTGGCCAGTGGAACAACGTTCGCCGCAGCTAGCGCAATCGTCATAATAAAGCCACCAAGGGTTATCCACTCTTGTTTATTAAGTAACTTTTTAGCGACCTTTTTCTCAGATAATATAAAGAAGTTCTTAGTTAAATTCTGACGCTGAACAAAGTCAGGGCCAGTGGCCAGTAACAAAAAGTCACCAGATTGAAGTTTTATCTCCCCCAGTTTACCGGACAGTGTTTCCCCATCCCGGCGAATGGCTACAACCGCAGCATCAAATAAGGCCCTAAATCCGACGCTTTTAAGGGTTTTACCAATAATCTGAGCGCGGTTTGAAATAATCACTTCTGTGAGGTTTTCACGTAGTAATCCATTAGATTCAGCAAATAGAGCCAAACCTCTAATGTGGCTTAGGTTATCCACTTTTTGGATATCACCAGAGAAAATCAATTTGTCGTTTTGTTGTATGACTAGGCCTGGGTTAACTGGGCTAATGAGTTGACCGTTACGAACCACTTCGACCAAGAATAAATCCGGTAGGTTTCGCAAGTGATTTTGTTCAACGCTCTTACCGATTAACTCAGAGTCCACTTCTACTTTGGCTTCGATAAAATAACTGTTGTATTGGCGATTTTTATTTTCGATTGAAGGCAACATAGGGCTGAGCAAAAACATCAACAAGCCACAACTGAGCCCAGCGATTAGGCCATATAGGGTGAAATCCCAAAAGTTAAAGCCAGCGTGACCATGTTCACGCATAAAACTATCCACAATCAGGTTTGTTGAGGTACCAATCAAGGTTACCGTACCACCTAAAATGGCTGCGTAAGAAAGCGGGATCAGCAACCGCGAAGCGGGATGGTATTGGTTTTGTTTTGTCGGGCCAATTAGGCTAGCAACCACAGCAGTATTGTTTAAAAAAGCGGAAGAAACAAAAGTAAGCCCAAATAAGCGCCAATAGCTGTGCTTGAAGTTTGCCACTATCAAAGTTCGACCAAGACGTTTTACCAACGAGGTCTTATCGACGGCGGTGCTGACAATAAGTAAGAGCACCAAGGTAATTAAACCTTGGTTAGTGAAATTAGTTGCTATGTTCGAAAGAGAAAGTTGTTGACTCAATAAGAGAGCGAGCAATGTACCTGCAAAAATAGAAGAAGGGCGCTTATTCGTCAGAATAAGCGCCGCTAATGTACCGGTAAAAATTGCTAGTACCAGAAACTGGTTTATGTCCATATAGTATCGACGTTGCGCCTACAGCTTAGTGATATCGGTAGCATTCCAGTGAGGGAAGTGCTTTCTGACTAGCGCGTTAAACTCAAGTTCAAATTCCGAAAATTCGGCTTTTGTGCTTGATTCTTGTGTTGTGTCTATCACCATACCGGCACCTACTGTGCTATTAGTGAGACGGTCGATGATAATGAACGCACCGGTTTCACGGTTCTTAGTATATGGATCACATGCAACAGATTGGGTTAGTTTAATTTTACCCACACCAATTTCATTTAGATTGAGGCGTACCGCTTCTTTATGCTCCATAGTGTTAACGTCTATCTGATAATCGATATTCGTTACACTTCCAGGAACAAACTTAGTGGCGAATTTGAAACCATACTGCTTGTTCGGCATTAAAGGGTTTTCGTCCATCCAGACTAAATTAACTTCATAGGCGCTACTTTGCAGAGGTAAGTTGTCTGACTTAACAATCATATCACCACGTGAAATATCAATTTCATCTTCAAGCGTAATTGTGGTTGTTAGCGGCGTATGTGCCACTTCTTGCTCACCTTCGAATCCGACAATAGAGCGCACGGTAGATTGTTTGCCTGAGGGAAGGGCAGTGATCTTATCGCCTTTCTTGATTTGGCCGGACACCACAGTACCCGCAAAACCGCGGAAGTTAAGGTTAGGGCGGTTAACATACTGCACAGGAAAACGGAAATCATCGACGTTGGCATCACTGCCGATTTCGATATTTTCCAAGGTTTTCATCAAAGTACTCCCTTCAAACCAAGGAGTATTTTCGCTTTTATTAACAACGTTATCACCATCAAGGGCAGAGATAGGGACGAACTGAATATCTGGGATATCGAGTTGCTTAGAAAAGACCAAGTAATCTTTTTTGATGTTCTCGTATACTTCTTCGCTATATTCCATCAAATCCATTTTGTTTATCGCCACAATGACATGTTTGATGCCGAGTAATGATACTAAAAATGAATGTCGACGAGTTTGGGTCTTAACACCAGCGCGGGCGTCAACTAATATGATCGCAAGGTCGCACGTTGAAGCGCCTGTTACCATGTTACGAGTATATTGCTCGTGTCCAGGGGTGTCAGCAATGATAAATTTGCGTTTATCAGTTGAGAAGTAGCGGTAGGCTACATCTATCGTGATCCCTTGCTCACGCTCTGAGGCAAGGCCATCGACCAATAAAGCTAAATCTACTTTGTCGCCAGTGGTACCAGACTTTTTACTGTCTTTAGTTATGGCTGCAAGTTGATCTTCATAAATCATTTTCGAGTCGTGTAATAAACGACCAATTAAGGTACTTTTACCGTCATCTACGCTACCGCAGGTTAAAAAACGCAGCATGTCTTTCTTTTCATGCTGCTCAAGGTACGCAAGGATGTCAGATTGTAATAACGCATTTTCACTATTCATGATCAGCAACTCACAAGAAAATAAGGGTTTAAAACGGATTCTTTTTGATTGTAACTAAGAGGTTTAGCGTGTTCGTCGAACACATTGGTGGCACTTTCAATAATCGTAACTTTACCACCTGCAGCTCGAACCACTGCGTCAGCTGCACCTGTGTCCCATTCGGACGTGGGGCCTAAACGCGGGTACAAATGTGCTGCACCTTCAGCAACCAAACATAACTTTAATGAACTGCCCATGGCTACAAGCTCAGGCTCACCGCCAAGTTTGGCAAGTAGCGCTTGAATGTCAGGGCTTTGATGGGACCGGCTACCTACTACGCGCCATTCTTCATCTTCGCTCTTTATTTTAGGGCTAATGGCTGTGCGATTGTCGCCTTCAAGCTTATAAGCACCTTGGCCCAACACACCCACATAGGTTTGTTTTAAAACGGGGGCGAACACCACACCAAAAACGGGTTCACCCTTATCGATCAACGCGATGTTAACCGTAAACTCGCCGTTCTTTTTAATAAACTCTTTTGTGCCATCAAGAGGGTCTACTAACCAGTATTTATCCCACGTTTGTCGCTCTGACCAAGGAATGTTGGCAGACTCTTCGGACAAAATAGGTAAATCTGATATGGCTTGCAAGCCGTTTACAATACAATTATGTGCAGCTAAATCGGCTTCAGTCAGTGGACTTTCATCGGACTTTTCATACACGGCGAAATCGCGCTGATAGATCTCCATTATGGCTTCACCGGCTTGGTGAGCTATCTGCGTTACTTTGTCAATTAATGTGCTATCTAGCATTAGTCAATCAATCCTTTTTGCTTTAATTGAGTGAAAAGCTGCTCAGCAGATTCCTGCGCACTTTGGCCACTAAAATTGAGGGTAATCTCTGGCGACTCAGGTGCTTCGTAAGGGGAGCTTATACCTGTAAAATCGGTGATTTCTCCAGCACGTGCTTTTTGATATAAACCTTTGGGATCGCGCTTTTCGCACTCCTCTAAAGGGGTATCGACAAACACTTCAACAAACTCACTTTCTTGTAACAGACCGCGGCAGTAGTCACGCTCGCCTTTAAACGGCGAGATAAATGCAGTGATTACAATCAGACCTGAATCAACGAAGAGCTTAGCTAATTCACTGATGCGACGAATATTTTCAACGCGGTCTTTATCGCTAAAGGTTAAATCACCGTTAAGCCCATGACGTACGTTATCGCCGTCGAGCAAATAGGTGTGTTTACCATTATCCGCTAATTTTTTTTCCAATAAATTCGCGATAGTTGATTTACCAGAGCCGCTTAACCCTGTTAGCCATACCACACAAGGTTTTTGCCCTTTGGCCTGAGCGCGGCGCTGCTTGTCGACTTCATGTTGATGCCAAACAATGTTGCTTTCCATTAGAAGTAACCTTCCATCTTTTTCTTTTCCATAGAACCAGATGAATCGTTATCAATAACCCGGCCTTGACGTTCAGACGTTTTCGTCAGTAGCATTTCTTGAATTACTTCAGGTAAGGTATTGGCTGTTGACTCGACGGCACCTGTCAGTGGGTAACAACCTAATGTTCTAAAACGCACGGAGCGCATTTCTGGGGTTTCCCCTTCCTCTAACGGCATGCGATCGTCATCTACCATAATCAATAATCCATCCCGCTCTACAACGGGGCGTGGTTTAGCGAGATACAATGAAGGAATTTCAATGTTTTCCATGTAGATGTATTGCCAAATATCCAACTCAGTCCAGTTAGACATAGGGAATACACGTATACTTTCGCCTTTGTTGATTTGTGAATTATAAATATTCCATAATTCAGGGCGCTGATTTTTTGGATCCCAACGATGGTTCTCATCACGGAAAGAGTAAACGCGCTCTTTGGCTCGAGATTTCTCTTCGTCACGCCTTGCACCACCAAAGGCCGCATCAAACTTATATTTATTTAGTGCCTGCTTAAGACCCACAGTCTTCATAATATCAGTGTGCTTAGCACTACCATGTACGAAGGGGTTTATATTCATATCGACGCCTTCTTGGTTGATATGAACTAACAAATCTAGGTCGTGTTTCTTTGCCATTTCATCACGAAAGGCAATCATCTCATGGAATTTCCACGTGGTATCAACATGAAGCAAAGGGAAGGGAATTTTACCAGGGGCAAACGCTTTCCGAGCTAGATGTAACAATACCGAGGAGTCTTTACCTACTGAGTAAAGCATCACAGGGTTATCAAATTCAGCTGCCACTTCACGAAAAATGTGAATACTTTCCGCTTCTAGCTGTTTCAAATGTGTAACGTTTGGAATCGACGAAGTCATAGAGTTTCTCGTGCTAGGTTAATGGATATACTAAAATCTTATATGCATAGAACAATATCACGAAAATAACACGTCATGATATATTTTTTAAAAATATATCATGACAAAGTGACAGTAGTTTGAATAAAGAGCGGAAGTGGAGTGTTAAGTTAGCGCTTGGAGTCTTTCTTTAGCCCAAAGCTGTGAACGTTGAAACATCGCAAATGCATCATCAAAATTGACGTCTAGATTTTCACATAATCTGTTCACATCGCTCCACTGGCCATTTTCGAAAAACTCACTCAACATGAGGTATTGTGCTTGTTCCCCTTGACGTAACACTATGCTGTCTTTTATTGCTTGAGATATAGGGAGCTTTTCCATTAGCTCAGCTATGTCAGCATCGAGCATAGCGTCAAGTAAAGACAGTAGTCCGACAAGAAACGCAGACGCTATACCGTCACGCTGATTAGAGTATTCAGTCAATAGTTCACAATAATGCGCCCTAGACAATGACATAACAGTTAATTCAGCCGGTTTGCCTTCGCTAAACTGGGCGGTAAACAACAGAGACACAAATCGTCTCAATTCATTTTGGCCTAATACGACTATGGCTTGCTTGATGGTTTCAATTTGTTTTGTGCGTTTGAATATGGGGGATTGGGCATAGCGTAAGAGTTTAAATGAAAGACTCACGTCAGACTCAAACGCCTGAGAAATCAGCCTAATATTTGGCTCTTCCTGTGCCATTTCCGCCATTAATTTGGCAATCGACATCTGAGACGGGGTTAACGCGGTATTTTTAATTAATTCAGGCTTGCTAAAAAAATAGCCTTGAAAGTAGCAACAGCCGTACTCCAGCGCTTGTAAGTACTCCTGATGGGTTTCAATTTTCTCAGCCAGTAATTTGATTTTAGGAAAGGGTTTAATCGCTTCTATAATCTGTAAAATTTGCTGATGCGAGGTCTCTTGATAATCAATTTTAATGATGTCGATATAAGGGTAAAAATGCAACCAAACACCTTGATGAATATAATCATCTAAGGCAATGATATAGCCTTTCTTCTTAAGTTCGATACAGGCATTTAACAGCTTTTTACCCGGTTTAACTGTCTCTAATATTTCGACGACAATTTGCTCTTTAGGGAGCATCAAAGGGTAGCCATCAAGTAGTGAATTGTGGGTAAAATTAATAAAGGCGAGAGTATTTGGTAGTAAACTGTCTAACCCCAAGTTAAATTGCAGACTTGCCACCATTTTTGCTGTGGCTTCATCTTCATTAATATTGGGGAAAGTATTTTCTAAACTATCGCGGAACAACAACTCATAGGCAAACAGTGATTTATCTGCATGTAATATGGGTTGTCTAGCAGCATAAAAATTCATGTTAATTCCCTATTTAAACATCAAGATGCGTTTCCGCTGCTCGAAGCTGAGACATTTAATTTGTCTTGTACTTTCTCAAATGTAGTAAGAATAGCGTTGTCAGTTTGTTTCGACATCAGACTAAGTACCACTATGGTTAAGCTAGACAATATAAAGCCCGGCACAATTTCGTATAGCCAAGCACTAAGGCTTTGGCCGTTTATGGTAAAAGGTAAATAAATCCATAGTAACACTGTAACCGCTCCCACTAACATGCCACTTATGGCTGAGAGCAGCGTCATGCGTTTCCAAAATAAGCTGAATAAAATCAAAGGCCCAAATGCGGCACCGAAGCCCGCCCATGCATTACTCACTAAAGATAAAATACTGCTGTTTCTATCGTAGGCAAGTAAAATAGCAACCAAGGCAACAATCACTACTGATATGCGCCCCACAATGATCAATTCATGTTGACTGGCATCACGTCTGAAAAAGGCTTGATAGAAGTCGCTGGTTAATGAGCTCGAGGTCACCAGCAATTGGGAGGAAATTGTACTCATAATGGCAGCTAAAATAGCTGCTAAAAGAAAGCCTCCAACTAGCGGGTGGAAGAGCAGTTGTGATAGGTAGATAAAGATAGTTTCAGGATCATCCATTTGCAAGCCATGCTGGGTAACATAAGCAAGACCTAATAGGCCTGTTGCCAGCGCTCCGGTAATGGCCACTACCATCCAAGTAATGCCAATTCTGCGTGCAGTTTTAATGTCACTTACGCTGCGAATTGCCATAAAGCGCACAATAATGTGGGGTTGGCCAAAATAGCCAAAACCCCAGGAAAGCATGGAAATAATAGCGATAGTCGATATCATTTGACCGTTTGAAGCGCTAACGAACATATCAAGGTACTGACCGTCCAAAGTCGTTAACGAATTCGTCACACCTTGCCAACCGTCAAGGTCGATTAACACGACAACAGGTACCAGAACTAGGGCAATAAACATAATGCACCCTTGCACGAAGTCAGTGATACTGACAGCCATAAATCCACCAAACAAGGTATAAGCTACGACGACTCCCGCGGTGATATACAAGCCCAACTCATAGTTTAAACCAAATGACGTCTCGAACAGTTTACCGCCGGCCACAACGCCAGATGAGGTGTATAAAGTAAAAAACAACACGATAACGATAGAAGAGACAATACGTAATACATGGCTCTTGTCATTAAAGCGGTTTTCGAAATAATCTGGTATGGTGATAGCGTTGTTTGCCACTTCTGTATATACCCGTAATCGAGGTGCAACGAGAATATAATTAAAGTAAGCACCTATGACTAAGCCGATTGCAATCCACGCACTGGTAAGGCCGGTCAAATACATTGCACCGGGCAGTCCCATCAACATCCAACCGCTCATATCGGATGCACCTGCCGACAAGGCGGTTACTTTCGGACTCAAGTTCCGACCACCTAGCATGTAACCTTCAACGTCTGTGTTCGCTTGTTTAAATGAATACAATCCAATCGCGAGCATCGCAAGAAAGTACAAACCTAAAGAAATAAAAGTGGCTGATTCCATGTTGTCCTTCAAATATACTGCTGGTTAATTATTTTTGTGTACGCTGTAGCAAATTAGCGCCTATTTTATTGCTCCATGCTACCAAGCAACCTAGGAATACACTAGTGCCTGAATGTTATAAAACCCAGGTTAACGCCTTTTATCAGCTGGAACTGAACGATTTATATGCAATTTTGTGTTTACGTCAGGATGTTTTTATTAATGAGCAACAAAGTATTTACAAAGATATAGATAATTTTGATCAATCTAGTCTGCATGTATGCATATATTGTGAAGCCGAATTAGTCGCATATGCTCGCGTGCGAGAAGCAAAAGTACGTGCGCTTGCTAAAATAGAGCGAGTGGTTTGTACAACGTCGCATCGAGGAAAAGGGCTTGGTGTAACGTTAATCAGAGAATGCCTTGAGCTAATCAAGCATAAGTACTCTGGCGTTGATGTTATGTTGTCAGCGCAAACGGTTGCTAGTGAGTTTTATCAGCAGTTTGGCTTTCGGTGCCAGGGCTTGCCTTACGATGATGGGGGGATAGAGCACATAGATATGCATTTAGTTAAATAGTGTATAACGAGACTAAATAGTGTGTAACGAGACGTGCAAACTCACTTGTGATGGCGTCAACCCCCAAAAGGAGCTAAAGCTGCTTTGGGGGTATTACAAATGTGACAGTGAAAGAAACGAGTGTGATCTAAGCAGAAAAGGTTATACGCTTAGCCAGCCTATCTTTGGTTTGCTCTACGTCATGCACGTTTTCACTGACAATCACTAAACTGGTGTTCTTTAACTCCACCGCTTCAGCAGTAAGATAGCCATCACTGGCTTTATCATTTGCTTTGTAACCTTCTTGATGAGGAATGACAAATACGGTTACTTTGCCATTTTCACCTTGCATCACCATGTGCAAACTTTTTACACCTTGGTAGACGCAATGATTAGCGTAATATATTTGGCCAACTTCATCATCTATATGGCCACCATACTGGGCGAGCTTGGCGTTAACCTGTTGTAACGAAAAGTTCTCATTGGCTTCAAGCGCGTGTGGACCTTCATGATAAACATGGGCTATAGACTGCGCTGACACATCAATATAACTTTGCTGCTGCCACAGGGTAAAACTGACGCCCACTACAAAGGCTAATGATGCCGCCAGCGCTAAATGTACGCGTGCACGTTTTTTGTCATGCTGATGGGTTTGCATGGTTTGGCGCAAAATAAGTTTGTTTGCTAAGTCATCAGGCACATCAATTTTCATTGCGCTCTTTAAACTTGCATCAATTCTTTTCTGTTCAGCCCAAAATTCTTGCTTTGCAGGATCCTTTGCTGCCGCTTCTTTGACTCGTTCGTCATTGCAATTCGGATCAGCATAAATGGTTCTGCGAAACTCTAAATCATCCATTTTTCCGTTCTCGATTGTCATTTGATTTCTCTAGTGCCTCTTTAATTTGGCTTCGTGCCCGAAATAAACGGGTCATTACTGTATTCTTGTTTAAGTCTAATTGAGCGGCAATTTCCTCACCACTGTAGCCAAACATGATTTGCAACATGAGTGGCTCTCTGTACTCTTCACTGAGCGATGCCATGATTTCACGCAATTCACGATGTTCAATCTCGACCTCATGGGTTAATTGATCGTCTGAAATAGACACATCATCGATATCCACCAGGTCAAATTGCTTACGCTCAAAACGACGGGCATTTTCCCGTCGCAGGATAGTAATCAACCAAGATTTGGCTGCTTTCTCATCCTTTAGTGAATCCAGTGATTTCCAGGCACGTAAAAATGTCTCTTGGACTATGTCTTCAGCGACCGCTTTATCTTTAACCAGCCAATACGCATAGCGGAAAATATCACCATGTAATGCTTGGACTAGGGTTTCATATCTTTTTTGTTTATCTAGCATGTCACTAGAGACCGAGGCTTTTTTAAATTGCTTTCGCAAATTCATTATTTAATTCCGCCTTTATTATTTATTCTTATTATTCGTCAAAGGAACGCATTGTGCAATTCGTCCTTTGTTGCATTTAATGGCGAACGCTAACGCAAGTAGATGTTTATCTACTTGCGTTTATAGTGTGAAATACCGTTTGCACGTTAGTAAAGGGGAGGGAGCTCACCTTTTGATTGGTTACCAGGGATGTCTTGCCGAAGAGAGTTCAATGTCGATATCAGTTCATCACGCTGCCATTGGTTACTCTGCTGACTGAATTTAGCCCCATATAATGCATTTACTGCCGCGTTTAATGATTCATTGTGTAAACATTGCTGTATAGCGCTCAAAGATTTATTTGTACTACCCAGTAGCGTATTCAACCAGATGGTTAATGTTTCAATGATGGCATTACTGTCTTGCTTCTCAATTGCCTTTTGAAGTAGCTTCCATGCTTGCTTCTCAGTGGTGTTTTTCGTCATGGCGGGTGTATTTCGCTTTTGTGCTCCTGCCGAGATCCTTAGGTTTTTCATTTCAACGCGACGATTAACATGTAATACCCAACCCGATAGGGTCAAAAGCCACAATGTGAGTAATATCCAGCTGCTTGTGGACCACCAATTCTCTTTGTATGTCACTACCGTGCTGTCAGTTTTGGCATTAGTGGGAGGATGGGAAACTGTTGCTGGCTCCTCAGTATCGGTTTCAATGGTCTCAGACAAAGGCGGTGCCCCCGTTGGAGCATTGCCTGTGGCCGCCTTAACTCTTATTGTACGCTTAGGTAAAACGGCGTATTCAACTTGTTCAGTGACAATGTTAAACCAAGGAACTTTCACTTCATCAATGGTGAACTCTCCTGCTTGACTGGGGATGATGGCGATTGTTTCTGTACGCTGGGCGATTAACGTTTCATCTTTTTCAATGGTTGTGGTGTTAGGCTGGTTGGGATATACCTTTACCCCTGACGGGTATTGACTGTTAATTGCGGGCAGTTGCGCTTCATCTACCCCTACAGCTGTCAGCGTCAGCGTGCGAGTGATTGGTTCGCCCACAGTAAAATCGCCCGAATCTGGTTGCCACTCTTCATGTAACTCTACATATTCACTGGGTAACCATGTGCCTGTATAATTATCTGGGATTGGCTTTACGCTGATTTCTTGCGGTGGGCCAACACGATTAATTGTTTTGCTCCGGCTGAAAAAACCGAAACTTTGTTGTCTGTCTTGAACGACTTCGCCTTCAAAAACCGGTCCTTGGATGGTAAATGTTCCACTTTTTTGCGGAATTACGGAAAATGTACGCTCAATCACGCGATAGCGTTTTCCATCGACAATGTCGTTATACTCTGCGTCTTTTCCAATTTGGCGAATTTCACCATCAGTCAGTGTCGGGGTTGAAAGGCTGCCTCGCTGAAGATCCCGTGCAAGGTACAGTTTCGCCGTGTAACGAATTTGCTGTTGCAGGTACGTTTCGTTGGTGTCAACTGATGTGGTGACATAGACGTCCCGCCCTTCGGTACTTTGACGGGCAGAAACAGGCAGCACCATCATATTAATAGGATCAGAGCTTTTCCCTTCAATGGTAAAAGCCGGTATGACAAAGCGCCCAGGTTTACGGGGAATAAGGGTTGTAGTCCAAATTGTGGTGCGCGTTGTGTCGAAATTTATCATCTGCGTCTGCGAACTAACCGAGGTTCTGCCGACAATAAAATCTGCGTTTAACGGCGTCGCGTCAAATGCATCGCGAGAGGCGGTGCCCGAAGCGACAACGCTCAAGGTGATTGATTCATCGGCAAGTACTGGGTTTTTATCAACCGTGGCAGACAGCTCATCAATTTGTGCAAAAGCCATTGAAGATAATGCCCACAACAATAAGCATAAACGGGTGAAATAACGGATGAATAACTGCATTGTGGCTACCAATTCCTTTGTTGCTGAGTCGGTGTACGTTGTTGTCTACGCTTTTGGTTTTCTAACTGCATTTTGCGTTTAAGTAAAAAAGCGGGGTCGTCTGGCACGCGATTTAGTAAAGTTTGCATACGCTGCATTTGTTCTTTCTGTTCGTCTGTCAGCTCTTCTGGTGACTGAACATCTGCTGCTGATGCTTGTTGTTCCTGAGCATCTTGCTCATCAAACTGCTGATCATCATTCATCGTCTGTGATGATTGTTCGTTTGTCGAAGATGCTTGCTCTTCTTGCTGCCCTGAGGCGTCGTTACTCTGTTGATCCGCTGATGGCTGTTGATCCGCTGATGGCTCTTCATCCTTGTTTTCGCCTCCTTGCTCTCCTTGGTTGTCTTGCTCAGGTTGATCTTCAGGTTGAGAAGGATTGGCATCACTTTGATCTGAGCTATTACTGTCTTGCGACTGCTCAGAGCCCTGACGTTGCTGTTGGTCTGAGTTTTGGTTGTTTTGTTGCTCGCTTTGCTGATTATTATCACCTTGTTCGCTGTTATCGCTTTGCTGGCCGTCGTCATTTTGCTGACTGTCATCACCTTGTTGCTGATCAGAGTTACCCTGCTGTTGTTCTTTTTGTTGTTCAAGCAGAGCTTTGTTCGCTTTGGCATCCTCATGAGCAGGGTCAATTTCTAAGGCTTTGTCATACGCTTCAATTGCTTCATCAAGTTTGCCTAGTTGAGCAAGGGTATTACCTTCATTGTATCTAGCTTGTGCACCTGTAGCGTGTTGGAATGCTTCAAGCGCGGTAGCGTAATCTTGCGCTTTGTATGCCGCTGCGCCGCGCCACATTGGGTCTTCGAAATGCTCTGCTGCCGCATTATAATTCTCAGCTTGAAAGGCTTGCTGACCCTGTTGGTTTTTGGTTTGCCACATATCGTCCCACCAACTTGCACTGGCTGTTGGTGTGTACACAGGCAGTAGCAAAAACAGGGCGAATATACCGAGCAAACCTCTACGGAACCCATAAGCGGCGAGGGGAATTAATAAAAGAAGTAAATAAGGACCCATTTCTTGCCATTTATCGCCGAAGTTTTCATTCGCTTCACCTTCCTTTTCCTCATCGCTAGAGATGACCGACTGGTTTTTAAGGTAATCGATATCACTGTCATCAGTACGCATCGCAATATATCTTCCTTGCCCTTTGCGGGCGAGGATCTTTAAATTACTTGCACGCAATCTGGGTACCACGACAGCGCCACTACTGTCTTTTAAGAAATCGCCATTTAATAATTGAATCGGCGCTCCCTCCGCAGTGCCAACGCCAAGCACAGAAAGACGATAGGGGGAATTTTCAAGTAGTTTGCTGACCTCCGCCATTTGACCGTTCTCAATACCATCAGTGATCCAAAATATTTCACCTTGTTGATAACCGGCGTTGTGTAACAAGCTGATGGCGGACTCTAATCCCAGAAAAGGCTCGCTACCCTCTACAGGCATGATTTCAGGGGATAAGCTGGGGATTAAGGTCGTCAAATTTTGCGCGTCAGAACTTAACGGGCTAATAGTGAACGCATCGCCCGCGTAAGCTACAAGGCCAGTTTCACCTTCAGCTATGGCTTTTACTAAATCGATCGCTTTGTATTTTGCCCTTGTTAACCGGTTAGGGGAAACATCTGTCGCGCGCATGGAAAGCGACATATCCAATACCACGACCTTGCCGCTATTTAGCTGATAAACCGGTTGCGGTAAACGCAACCAAGTGGGGCCAGCTAGCGCAATTGAAGCCAATAACCAAGCTGTCGCCAATATGTAAAAAGGCGGCTTAGCGGATTGGATTCCATTTTGAGCGATTAGGTGCTGATATAGGTGTGCGGGGAGCACAGATTGCCAACCTCCACTGTGTTGGCTCATACGTTTCAGGAGCACAATCAGCGCTATCAAAGGAATAATGGCTAACAGCCACAAAGGACGCAAAAAATGAAAATCGGCGATATTCATTTCAACCATCATTTGGCTCCTTTTTTGTCGGTGCGTTTTATGTTGGATACCCAACTAAGCATGAGCGGTTTGAGCGCGAGCAAAAACGTAATGACTAGGGAGAACGCTAACGGGTAATAGTACAACGCTTGTAGTGGTCGCATTTGTCTACTTTCTCGCGCAATGGGCTCTAATTCGTCTAGTTTGTTATATATCTCTTTTAGACTCTCGGCGTCTCTGGCACGAAAGTAGCGCCCACCGGTGGATTCAGCAAGTTGGGTAAGCATGTTCTCATCTAATTCCTGTGAGGGATTGACTTGGCGGCTCCCAAAAATACTTTGTACCATCATCTGATCAGCACCAACGCCAATTGTGTATAAGGTCACACCATTATTTATGGCTAACTCGTTGGCTTGCTGAGGACTGATATTACCCGCGGTATTTTGTCCGTCAGTTAATAAAATCAACACTTTGTTTGATTCTTTCTTGCTTTGGAATCGCTTAATGGCAAGGCCAATAGCATCGCCAATGGCAGTTTGCTCTCCCACCAAACCAATTAACGATTCGTTTAACAGCTGTGAGACAGTTTCGCGATCGTAAGTTAAGGGGGCTTGTAGATAGGCGGTATCAGCGAAAAAAATCAAGCCAAGACGATCGCCAACGCGGCGCTGAATAAAATCGTGAAGTACTGATTTAATCATTTGCAGACGATCAACTTGTCGACCATTAACTTGCATGTCATCGATTTTCATACTGCCAGACAAATCAACGGCAATCATAAGATCGCGCCCTTCTGCAGGTATGCTTACTGGCTCTCCTAACCATTGAGGACGCGCGCTTGCGCCGACTAGAGCTATCCATGCTAATGCCGCAACAAGTAAAAACCCACGCCGACTAGTAGGCGGCTTAGAAACCTTTTGTAGCGCTTGAGGTAAATGGGGCACTCTGAGCGCTGCTGATTGCACTTGGGCTTTGGCTGGTAGCAAATAAATTAAGATAGGTAAGGGCAGGGTGAACCACATCCACCACCATGCAAACTCAAACATGTTCCGCTCCTGTAGAAGTTGAGCTTTGTTTGGTTATGAATTTGGCACTTTTTAGCCACACGTTAACCTGCGCATGTATCTGCTTGAAGTCATCTGCATTTGGCGCGTCAGGTCGGTATAACTGAGATTGAAAAGCACTAAAAGCGGCATTAAAAGCAGCTTGTTTAGACTCAGGCAGTTGATCTGATAAAAAGGCTTGCCACTGTGAAGTATGCAGATTTGCCGCTTGCTCATTGGGAAAATAACGTAAGCACACACGCTTGAGTAATGTGTTGATTCGAATAGGCCAATCTGTTTGCTCACTGGATATCTGTGATAGCTCAGTGAATGCTTCTCGCTTTGCTCCATTAAAGCGGTGACGTTTCATTAAAACTAAAGTGATAACAGCTACTGTAACCATGCATAATAAGGCAACTAACCACCATCCGTAGGCGGGAGGCCATACACTGACTTGCGAGGGAACATGAATGTCTTTTAATTGCTCTAACGGGTTCATACGTCTGATTCACTACTGCGTTTTGCTAATTGGCGTTCTAATGAGAGACCACAACTGATCGGGACTACTTTGGCTCGGCTTTTCTTTAAACGAGAATGAATAGAATTGAATCTCTGCTCATGTTCGGATTGGTATTGGGTGGCAATACCTTGCTCGCCGATCAATATTTGTTGTTCGTTGTAGCCGTCGGTTAAATTCAACATTTGCTGATACTTACTTTGTGGAAGTGTGTGTTCAAACGGATCACTGATAGGATAGGCTGTCACCTCGCAATGTCGGCTTAGCTGCGCCAAATGTTGTTGCGCAGTATCGTTTAATTGAGCGAAATCGCTCAATACAAATACCAAACTGCCCGGGTGCGCTAATCGACGCAAGCGTGCGCAAGCATCGGCAAACGTCACATTCGATACACTATTTTTATCGTGTATTTCATGAGGCTTATGCAGTTTCACCATTCCATTTAACAAAGACAATACGGCTTTTTGACGAGAAAAAGGTTTAAATTCTTTATGCTGAGTATGGTTAAATACCAAGCCACCAATGCGATCGCCTCTTTTGTGGGCAGCCCAAGCGATAAGTGCGGTTAAATGGGCAACTTGGACCGATTTGAACAGCAACTGAGTACCGAAATGCATGGAACTTGATAGATCCGCTAATACGAAGACTGGGCGTTCTTTTTCTTCTCGGTAGATTTTGGTGTGGGTTTTCCCAGTGCGGGCGGTTACACGCCAATCTATGGCGCGAATATCATCACCTGGTTGATAGTGACGAGCTTCGTCAAACTCCATGCCTCGACCTTTTGTTTTAGCTAAATAGCCACCGGCAAGTTTTGCCTGTGCTGGGCGACCCAATGCTAAATTTAATAAGCTGGCTTTGGTGCGATAATAAAGCAGCTCTTTAATCTGTAGGTTCACCCCGTCGCTATGATGCGTGGCTAACCATTGATGAATATCTTGGGATAACTGCATAAACGACTGCCCTAAGGAACAGGGACATGTTGTAAAATGCTATCAAGTACTTGATTGCTCGAGACACCCTCAGCTTCAGCTTCATAACTAAGCAATAAACGATGACGCAGCACGTTATGGTATACAGCTTGTATGTTATCAGGGCCTACAAAATCACGTCCCATCAACCAAGCGTGGGCTCGGGCGCATTTATCTAGGGCAATCGTTGCTCTGGGGCTAGCGCCAAATTCAATCCAACTTGCAAGCTGTTCACTGTATTTTTCAGGTTGACGGGTGGCAATAATCAGTTCAACGAGATAGCGTTCTAAGGCTTCATCTAAGTGAATTTCGAGCACCGCTTTGCGGGCACTAAAGATATCTTGCTGAGTCAAATTTGGCGCGGTAACTCCGGCGCTATGCAAAGACTCGTTGCGGGTTAGTTTGAGCACTGCAAGTTCTGTTTCAGCGCCAGGGTAATCAATTTCCAAATGCATTAAAAAGCGATCTAACTGGGCTTCAGGTAAGGGGTATGTTCCTTCCTGCTCTATCGGGTTTTGGGTTGCCATAACCAAGAATAATTCAGGTAGCGGGTAGGTTTTGTTACCTACGGTGATTTGTCTTTCTGCCATCGCTTCAAGCAATGCTGATTGTACCTTCGCTGGGGCTCGGTTTATTTCATCAGCTAACACCAAGTTGTGAAACAGTGGCCCTTTCTGGAAATCAAATTGACCGGTTTCGGGACGATATATATCTGTACCGGTGAGATCTGCGGGCAATAAATCAGGTGTAAATTGAACCCGATGAAAATCACCCTCTACACCGTTGGCAAGGGAGTTTACCGCACGAGTTTTAGCAAGGCCGGGGGGACCTTCTACTAATAAGTGGCCATCTGCGAGTAATGCCACGAGAATATTTTGGGTCAAGGTTGTCTGACCGATAACTTGCGAGTCTAAATACGCTTGTAGTTGGGAAAATTGAGCTGAAGGCATGTGTTTTTATTATTCCTGCGTTGAATGGTGTACATAGGTGTACGGGAAAATAAACTGTGTTTACAGACAATGCTATCTATATAGGGTTCCCTTACTGAAAAACAATGTTACAAATGACAAAGATGTGTTTTTTAGTATGCAATTTTGAGCGTATAAGTCCTTGTCTGTATTACGAAATTGGATCTATAGCAAAACATTAGCAAGAGAGTGTTTACGATGGGGTTGCGTCTCTGTGTGTGCCGAATGTTCCGGCGAGATTGGATTGTGGTCAGTCATTTAAATGGCTATTGTAATTGCTTATAAATGACACAATATTATCTATACTTTCAAAATTTTCATTCTCCCTGTACAATTCATCAAAATTACAGGTCAGACCACTTGGTTTCGACTCAACATTAAGGTTAAATCATGACGGCAAAACAAACAGTGACAACTCGAAGCGGCGAACGAATCGCCATAGTGGCTGGGTTACGCACACCATTCGCTAAAATGGCAACCAATTTTCACGGCGTTCCTGCCGTTGATTTAGGCAAAATGGTTGTTAATGAGATGCTGGTAAAACACAACGTCGATCCATTAACTATAGAGCAACTGGTTTACGGGCAAGTGGTACAAATGCCAGAGGCGCCGAACATTGCGCGCGAAATTGTGTTGGGGACAGGTATGAGTGTACACACTGATGCCTATAGTGTGTCACGCGCCTGTGCAACAAGTTTTCAATCCACAGTTAATATTGCTGAGTCAATGATGCTTGGCAATATCTGTGTGGGGATCGCTGGTGGCGCTGATTCGACGTCAGTTTCACCGATTGGTGTATCGAAAAATTTAGCCCGTGCGTTAACAGATCTGCAAAAAACTAAGACAGTCGGGCAAAAGTGGAATGTACTTAAAAAGCTTGGCTTGAAAGACTTGTTACCGGTCCCCCCGGCTGTCGCTGAATATTCTACGGGCTTGTCTATGGGACAAACCGCTGAACAGATGGCAAAAACCCACAATATTAGTCGCGCAGAACAGGACAAGTTGGCCCATCGCTCGCACTCATTAGCTGCGCAAAGCTGGAATGAAGGCAAGTTAGCAGGAGAGGTGATGACTGCATACCCTGCGCCATATAAGAGTGCCTTCGAGAAAGATAACAACATTCGTTTTGACTCAAAATTAGAAGGCTACGCCAAGCTTCGCCCTGTATTTGATAAGAAACATGGCACGGTGACCGCTGCAAACGCAACGCCGCTAACCGATGGTGCTTCAGCGGTACTAATGATGACCGAAAGTAGAGCAAAAGCATTGGGTTATACCCCTCTTGGCTACATCAAGAGTTATGCTTTTGCTGCAATCGATGTGTGGGAAGATATGCTCATGGGGCCGTCTTATGCCACGCCCATTGCATTAGATAGAGCTGGAATGACACTGAATGATTTAACTCTGATTGAAATGCATGAAGCGTTCGCTGCGCAAACGTTAGCCAACGTGAAAATGTTCGCTAGTGACAAGTTTGCTCAGGAGAAATTAGGCCGCAGTAAAGCGACGGGGGAAATCGACATGGACAAATTCAACGTAATGGGTAGCTCACTCGCTTATGGCCACCCGTTCGCAGCCACTGGTACGCGCATGATAACTCAAATGCTTAATGAGCTCACACGACGTGGTGGCGGCAGTGGCTTGGTAACTGCTTGCGCTGCAGGTGGTTTGGCCGCTGCAATGATCGTTGAAACTGAATAAGGGTAATATGATGACCAATGAAAATACAACAGAGCAACTTAGCCCAAGCGCGTTTACCCTTACCAAACGTGATGATGGTATTGCTATTTTAAGTATGGATGTGCCCGGGGAAACCATGAACACGCTCAAAATTGAGTTTGGTGACCAAGTGGGGGCCATGCTTGACCAGATCGAGAGTGACAGCAGTATTAAAGGCGTAGTGGTTATCAGTGGCAAAGACAATTCGTTTGTCGCGGGGGCTGATATTTCGATGCTTGCAGGATGTAAAAGTGCCGAAGAAGCAGAAGCAATAGGTAAAGGAGGACAAGCTGTTTTTCAACGTATCGAAGAAATGTCGGTGCCTTTTGTTGCTGCAATTCACGGCCCTGCGTTAGGCGGAGGGTTAGAGTTGGCTCTTGCTTGCCACATGCGAGTGTGTAGTGATGATAACAAGACCCAACTAGGCTTACCTGAAGTACAACTAGGCTTATTGCCAGGCAGTGGTGGCACGCAACGTCTGCCCCGTTTGATCAGCGTACAGCAGGCCATGAAAATGATGCTGACAGGGTCAGCGGTGCGAGCGAAACAAGCGAAAAAATATGGCATTGTGGACGATATGGTACCACGTTCGATCTTGCTTGATGTGGCCATAGAAATGGCGAAGAAAAGCAAGCCGAAACGCAAACCAGCTAAGCTTGACCTCATGGGACAGTTTCTAGAGCGCACTCCGATGGGCAGAAAGTTAATGTTCAAACAAGCGCGTAAGCAAACCCATACCAAAACACTGGGCAATTATCCCTCGCCTGAGCGTATAATTGATTGTATCGAGACGGGGTTGGAGAAAGGCAGTGCACAAGGCTACGCGCTCGAAGCTAAACATTTTGGCCATCTTGTGATGACACCTGAATCAGCCGCTCTACGCAGTTTGTTCTTCGCTACGACTGAAATGAAAAAAGAGAATGGGGTTGAAGGCGTTGCTCCTAACGCATTGAAGAAAATCGGTGTGTTAGGTGGTGGACTTATGGGGGGAGGTATTGCTTTCGTGACGGCAACAAAAGCGAAATTGCCTGTACGCATTAAAGATATCCGCAGTGATGGCATTGCCCATGCGATGAAATACTCTTATGACATTCTGAGCAAGAAGGTGAAACGCCGGTTCATGTTGCATTCCCAGATGCAATCTCAGCTTTCGCGTTTAACCGGCTCTGTTGATTATGTAGGCTTCGACAATACGGATGTCGTGATTGAAGCGGTTTTTGAAGATCTGGCATTAAAACAAAATATGGTTGCCGACGTGGAAACACATTGTTCAGAGCATACTATTTTTGCTTCGAATACGTCGTCGATCCCAATTGGTCAAATTGCTGCCAACGCGAAACGTCCCGAAAATGTGATTGGCCTGCACTATTTTTCTCCAGTAGACAAAATGCCACTGGCTGAAGTCATCGCCCATGAAGGAACGTCAGATCAGACTATTTCAACAACCGTTGAGCTAGCGAAAAAACAGGGCAAGACCCCCATTGTTGTAAAAGACGGAGCAGGCTTTTATGTTAACCGTATTTTGGCACCGTATATGAACGAGTCGGCCGAAATATTATTAGCCGGCGAGCCGATTGAACAAATTGATAGAGCCTTAGTGAAATTTGGTTTCCCAGTCGGACCTATCAAACTGTTAGATGAAGTCGGCATTGATGTGGGGACGAAAATAAGCCCGATTTTAGTAGCTGAGTTTGGTGAGCGGTTTAGTTCAGCCCCTGGGTTCGACAAATTATTGGCGGATGACAGAAAAGGTAAAAAGAATAAGCGTGGATTTTATAATTATGAAGGTAAAAAACCAGGCAAAGAAGTCGACGAGAGTGTCTATGATTTATTAGGTATTACCCCAAGTAGCCGTTTAAGTGAAAGTACAATCGCAGAACGCTGTGTTCTCTTGATGCTTAACGAGGCTGCTATGTGTCTCGATGAAGGGGTAGTGCGTAGCGCCAGAGATGGGGATATAGGCGCTATATTCGGTATCGGTTTCCCGCCGTTCTTAGGTGGGCCGTTTAGATACATGGATAGTTTAGGTATTCAACAAGTCGTAGAACGACTAAGCTACTACCAACAACAATTTGGTGACAAGTTTACCCCAGCTAACTGCCTAGTAGAAATGGCTGAGAATAACGCCACCTTTTACGCTTAGCGCTCTTCAATTTCATTGAAAAAACACAAAGCCGAACCTTTGTTAAAAGGTTCGGCTTTTTTGTATTCTGGGCTGTCAGTACGGCATACCCTTTTCTTAATCCGTTCAGGCATATTCGTTTTACTCACTAATTGACAGGCATAAAAAAAGAGAGTTCCTCTCTCTTTTTTGACTGAATAATGTTTATTCAGTTGAAGTCGACGCTAATTAAAATCTAACTGAGCCTACTTTTATTGCTTTGTTTTCTGCGCTTGTCATAGTGGTTTTAGCTGCTTCAGGTGCTTTTGCACTTTCAACAGATTGAGTAGCAACAGGAGCGGCAGTAGTAAGTGCTAGAGCGATTGCATAAGCTTTTAACATTGGATATTCCTCTTAATATTTTATTATTGACGTTTCGCTGACTATTATTTGTCAGTCGAAAGTATTAATGCTTATTGCGTGCCAATGTGCATAAGGTAGAAAAAATATGCGTTTATATTGATTTGTTTATTTGATAAGTAGCAGAGAGTTGCTGAAGGTTGGACGTTTTAAAAAGGACAGAAAGAAGCGTCTTAAGAAATGAATTATTCAATAGAATTAGTCAAATGGCTCCATTAACAAAATCAGGAGTTGCATAAAAAATAACCCGCCAGCCCTTGTAGTATGGGGTTACTAGTTTTACCGAAAGAGATTAGAAATGAGAAATTAGAAGGCCGCAAGGAATGTTAAAGCAAGCTAACGCGCTGCATTAACTTCCTTGCAATAATCTGTTTAGTTGATGATTTTCTTTGAGTAAACGTTCGAAGCGAGAAGAGCTCAAAGGTTTGCTATAAAGATAACCTTGCAGCATTTCACATTCATAACGACGTAAAATTGACATCTGCTCTTCATGTTCTACCCCTTCGGCAACGACTTTGAGGCCAAGATTGTGCGCAATGGTGATAATAGCGGCAGTCATATGCCGGTCGACACTACTCGTAGCGATATCATCAATGAACGCCTTGTCTATTTTTAGGGTATTTAATGGAAAGCGCTTTAAATACGCTAAGGATGAGTACCCTGTACCAAAATCATCTAACGCTAGGTGAATACCGCGCTCACGTAACCGGGTCATCATGCGAAGAGCATTATCGGGATCTTGCATCAAGGTGCCTTCGGTAATTTCACACTCTAGATGAAGCGGTGACAGGTCGGCTTTTTGCAAAATATCAGCGATTTTCTCGTCTAAGTCGGGTAATTCGAATTGGCGTGCTGAAATATTGACGGCTACACGGCCGGTAAAGATGCCTGCCTTTACCCAGCGCTTCGTATCTTCACAGGCTTTACGTAAAACCACTTCCCCGATGTCAATAACTTGACCTGTTTGCTCTGCTAAAGGAATAAATTGCGCTGGGCTAACGATACCTTTCTCTGGATGCTCGAAGCGGACCAGTGCTTCCATGCTGAGTAACTTACCCGTAGCGATATCAATTTTAGGTTGATAGTAAACGTTGAACAGGTCTTCCTTTAAGCCGTGACGAATTAGGTTTTCTATTTGTAATTGACGCACTGCATTTTGGTTCATTTCGCCACTGAAGAATTGATATTTATTTCCCCCAGCATTTTTAGCAAAGTACATCGCCGTGTCTGCGTTCTTGAGTAACTCTTGTGGTGAACTACCATCTTCAGGGAAAAACGCGATGCCAATGCTGGCACCTAGTACAAACTCTTGATGATTAATTAAGAATGGGCGGGCCAGATCATCCAAAATAGATTGTGCAAAGTGAGTGACGTTGTGAACATCTGTATCTTTGTCGAGCAGTATACTGAATTCGTCCCCGCCGAGGCGATAACAGGTGGCGCTTTTACCGGCCAATTTTTGCAACCTTCGCGCTATTTGCTTAATCAATAAGTCACCGGTTTGATGTCCTAACGAATCGTTAATTTTTTTAAAATTATCCATATCCAAACAAATGAGCGCGTGCTGAGTCCCGCGTCTAACAATGTTGTTGTGGCTGGCTTGAAAAAATGAACGGTTAGGTAAATCCGTTAGCGGGTCGGTGTTGGCTAACTTGAGCAATTCTTTTTCGGTGCTTTTACGAGGAGTAATATCGGAAAACACGCCTACATAATGACTGATTCGGCCATCTTCGTCGTTGATTGCGTCGATGTTCAATTCCATCTCGTACTTTTCACCGTTGATACGCCTAGACTCTACTTCTCCGTTCCAGTTTCCCTTTTGGCGTAGTGACTTTTTCACTTCTTCGGTAAATGCCCCAGGGTATTGGTGGAAGGTCAGGTAGCTGGCGAGCGCTTGATCACGCGTTTCACCCGTGTATTTGCAATAGGCTTTATTCACCGAAATATATTTAAAGCTGGTATCGGCAATAAATACGCCATCCGAAATTGTTTCAATAGAACGCTTAAACAGTTTTAGTTGTTCTTCTGCTACTTTCAAGTGACTGATATTCTTAAACGTACCCGTCATCCTAGTGGGTTGATTATTACTGTCTCGACTAACGACTTTACCGCGATCGAGTACCCACAGCCATTCTCCTTTAAACGTGCTGGCGCGGTAAGTGACTTCAAAATGTTCTGTTTTATCTTGCAGATGCTCATTTAGGGCATCTTGTACTCTTTTAATATCGTTTTGGTGAATGTTGGCTTGGTATGCGCTGTTAACCCGAATGTCATCTTGGGGAAAGTCCATAATGCCCCAGGTATTTGAACGAAAGACTTGTCCTTGATATATATCCCAATCCCATAGCTCGTCACCACTACTCCACAGGGTCAACTTCAAGCGCTCTTCACTTTCAGTAATGGCCAAGCGAGCGATACGTTTTGAACGATATTGCTTCACAACGCTTAAGGCAATGAACAAAGCTAAGATGCAATAGAGGACTAAGGCATTACGATGAAGCCACAGAGGAGGCTCAATATTGATAGTTAACGATTGAGAATCTGACCAAGGGTTAAGATTATAGCGACTTTGCACTTCAAACTGATATTGGCCGAAATCTAAGTTAGTAAAGGTTGCTTCTCGAGTACGTTTATCTGCATCTAGCCACTTATCAGAATAACCATTTAATTTGTAACGGTAAGAGTAGCCATTTGCATTCAATGGGTTGAGTTGACCAAAGGTTAAACTCACATGATTAGAGCTATTTGGTAAGTTAAGTTCATTGGTAAGGTAAATAGGTTTATCGAGCGGACTGCCTATACTGTGTACCGTGACCCTCCTATTAAATAACCCTAAGTGGGTGATGATTGGTGGCGCTAATAAACTACTATCTATTGATTCGACAGATGATTTTTTATTCTGTGATACTTGTTCATGGTCGAATAAATTAAACCCTTGGGAGCCACCAAAAAGTATTTTTCTATCTAGGGTAACTAATCCCGCCCCTTCATTGAAATCATTGAAGTCTAGTCGCTCTGGAGTGATTTGTTGTACAACCTGTTTAGATGAAATAGAGACTTCTTCGATGCCTCCGGCCATGGTCGTTAACCATATGCTGTCGTCTACTCTTAACGCTTTTACAATTTGGTTGTCAAATAGCCCAGTATTTACATTGATTTTCTGGGTTATTTGAAAGGTTTGCTTGTCCAAAACGATGAGACCGAATTCAAGTGATGCCAGCCAAAACTCTTCTGCCGTCTCAACGACAGAGCTAAAGTTATTGCTGGTTAATAACGGGTCGCTTGATAATTTCGTTAACTTCTGCGAGACCAAGTCAAATATTAGAAGCTCGTTGTTTCCTCTTAACCAAAGTCTTTCATCACTGTCAATAAATATGGGATCTAACGTTTTAAACCCTGTGCTGCGAAGTTGAATGGAGTGTTCACTAAAATCTTCTGTGTCAATCCATCGCAAATTGTTATCTTGCGATTTAAGCCAAATTTTATTTTCAGAATATAAAACTCTGTAATAAAAGTTACCTGGAGAAAGCACCTTTAAGAGTTTTAACTCTCTACTTTTATCTTTTTCATATATATAAATTCCACCGCTTGTGGCTAGCCATAGACGATCTTTTTCGTCAATTGTCATATCCCAAATACTGTGTTCAAACCCTTTAAGCCAGGAAGTAAATAGCTCTTTTTGGGGACTAAACTCAGATATACCTCCGGACTGAGTGGCAAGCCAAATTATATTATTACTGTCTTGTTTTATTGACCAGACCACATTTCCCGCCAAGGTGTTATCAACGGCTTGGTTAGCAACATAATGCCTAAAAAGAGCAGAGTCTTGGTTGTATCTGTAAACTCCAGCGGTGTGAGACCCTAGCCAAATAGTGTTATTACTGTCACGGAACATACTGAGGAGAAATATACCAGCATCAGTTTGAGTAGCCTGATTATTTAACCCGCTATCAAGCGGCACATGCTTAGTTACTTCCAGCGTCTGGTTTACTATGGTCAACCCAGCGGAAGTTCCGAGCCATACGGAGCCGTCATGCCCTGGCTGGATATTACGGACTTCGTTTCCGAGAAGGTTGGGAGTACTTTCTGTGCTGAAATGCTTCAGAGTATTGGTCGTTTGATCCCATGCGAAAGCACCTAATTCCGTAGCAAACCAATAAATGTCGCCAATATGTTTAACGTCGAACAAGTACTCCCCTGATAAGGTCATATTTAGAGGATTCGCAGACTTAAGATCGTATAGCGTTTTGGTGTCATTTTCTAAAAGGAATATACCATGACCGTAGGTGCCAATTATCGTATAGGCGTCTTCAGCAAGTATGGACTTAATTTCAGGTGGTAGACTATTCGACGAAATTTCAACGGGGGTAAAATCATTTGTCTGTTTGGAATAAAGATATAAGTTGGACTCATTTGCAACGAGTAAGCGGCCCGATTGGGATAGACTCAACGCGTTTATAATATTGTTATTTAAACTACTATTTTGCTGATTGTAGCGGGTAAAGTTATCACTTAATGGGTTATACCGAGCTAAACCGTTTTGAGTGCCAACCCACAATACTCCTTTAGGGTCTATTAGCAAGGTCCTAATAAAGTCATGAGGTAAAGACGTTATATCATTGGGGTTATGTTGGTAGTTAACGAATTCATAACCATCAAAACGACTCAATCCATTTGCGGTAGCGAACCACATGAATCCGCGTTTATCTTCGATAATGTCCGTAATCGTATTTTGAGTTAAGCCATCGGCTTTGGTGAGATTATCAAAAGAAAAGGATTGGGCGTACGCTGTATTTAAAAAGCCCATAGTAGCGATTATAAGCCACACACAGCAAAAGAAGGATTGAATAGTTAAAGTATGCAATTAACACCTGTCAGCAGTTTTTCTGCTTTGTAATTATTAATATTTAGGAACCTATCCATAGCATCCATTGTGGTAAATATGCCTAAAATACGGGGCCTTAACAAGTTTTAATCGTTACTTTTTACTGCTATAACACAGATTTTGCGTCAAGCAGTGTTTTGTTCGGTCTATCGGCAGAATCTTAATGATTTATTCTACCAAAGGCGTATGTTTTTTGAACTCAAAAACATCCTGCACTTGGGCTGTAGATAACTCGTTTGCCGATATTTTATTATTCGGATCACTATACAGTATTAATTCACCCGTATTTTTTCCGATGACTAACCCTTTGACGAATGTCATTAGGTCGGAAAATTCAATATTGGTTAACTCATTGGCAGTATCTTTATTCTGAGAAAATGCATAATCTCGATTACCCAAAGCAGACCACAAACGTTGACTTTTCATGCTTAAATTTGCATCTCTTTGACACAGTTGTTTCATAACCCCTTGTTTTATGTCACTCCAATTTTTTTGATATTGCTGCAAGTCAACGGCGAATTTTTGTAAGAAATCTCGAATCGTTTTGATTAAGTACTCGGCGGAATACTGTGGTGACTGAACGTAAAACGCCATACCTGGATGCTGGTTGAAGGGAACATAACCACTACCTACTAAATAGCCCAACTGTGCTTGCTGGCGCGCGAAGTTAAAGAACACAGGTGACACAAGCTGCTCTAATAAAATGGTCAGCAACGTGTCGCGCCGCTTTGCGTTGGGTGATTGGTAATAAATGACGACTGCCGCATCTGGGTGATTACAGGGCAGGGCGTGTAATAGCGATAGCTGCTGAGATAGATCAAACACACTGCGCGATAATTTGCCATGCCCAGTAAATTTTTGATGTTGCTTGTACAAACTTGATGAAAACTTCTCAGCTTCTGTTTTGTGCCAGTTACCAAAGATTAAAGACTCAATATACCTATTATTTAGCATGTGGCTTTTCGCCTCATAGACGTGTTCTATGCTAGTTTTTTCTATGGCGTTTGCCATGCTCAGAGGCGTGTGGGTATTTTGCTGCATCAGTGCAGATAATCGGGTAAATAAGCGGTTGATTGGCTTATTGAGCAGATTATTGTGCAGACTTTGCAACTGCTGTTGCTTTACTTGCTCGAAGTGCTTATCGAAATCTTCGAACGTGTGGATTTGCTCAGTCAGTTCATGTGCAAACATGAGTTGATTGGCGCTAAACCCGCTTGTATGAAGGGAAAAGCCACATTGATGTGAATACAAGTGATAATTTAACCCAGCAACATTAGCCTGATAATAACGTTGCTGAAAATGGTTATTTAATAGGGCTATCCATAATTTCTTCGTGGCTGCAGCCTCAACACTTAGCGTAGCTGCTTGGCAATCAAATGAAATGTAACAATCACCTCTTGGTAACTCAAATTCGTTATCTTGTCCGAACCATACCTTAAAATCTACTGAGTCAATTGTTTGTTGCGGAATAATATACTGTGCATTTGTTGCTATCCGCGAATGGTTACGACTGAGGAATTGATTTTCTTTGGGTAACTTTAAAAGTGGATTACATGAGGCATTTTGCAGTTTTTGCATTAAGCTCGTTGGGATCTCAGAAACGCTATATGGAGTATGGTACCAACGACTAACAAGCGTTGTTTTTGGGGCTGGTGAAACTACTTTTACCCGCATATTTTCAGGGGTGAAAAAGTTTAACACCTCGTCAATTACAGCAGGATCCGGCTTATCCAGAATATATTCTGACGCAATGAGGTGCTCGGGTGTATAAATAAAGATGCCACTGGATAAGCTGATGGCTTCGTCAATCGGCTTTATGGCGTCAGCAAACTGCCAAATTTGTGCGAGCAATGTGCTTTTTTCATCGAAGTATCGAACTTTATCGTGCTGCTTTATATGTTCAATGTATTGAAATATCGTTTGCAGCATAGCGTCAATATTGGCTAAACCGGCTTCGGTCAACTGTAAGTTGACGTTAAAATCTCGGAAATTACTGCCTTCAATCCCCCCGCCGACACTAATATTTGTGGCAAACCCCTTTGCTTTAAAGTGACAAAGTAAACCGTCAGGGCCTTCATCTGCCAATAACTCACTAATAATGCAAAGTGGTTTGGTTCGATAAAAATGATGCATAGAGGGTAATGCGAAGGTCACGATAAGCCTTCTTGCTGATTTCAGCGGGGCGATATCGATTCTGATCCCCAATTGTTCTTTTAAATAAAGCGCTGGAAGCGGTGCGGTTTGAGGGGCTTCTCTATTTGTATGAGAGCCAAAATGCGCTTTAACAAAATCTAAGCATGTTTGCGTATCAAACGGACTGATAATGCACAGCGTCATATTGTGGCTAACGTATTCATTTTGATGCAAAGTAAACAAACGCTGTTGAACTTCCTTAAGGCTCAACATATTTAATGTGCTGGCGTTACCGACGGAAAATTGACTAAAGGGGTGTTCAGGGTTTGAGGTTTCTTTATGAACTTCATAAAGTCTTCGTAAATCATCATTTATTTTTAACGAAAATTCAGCGTCAATGGCGCAAATTTCCTTTTTAATGGACTCAAGTTCAAATAATGGTTGAGTTAATAAGTGGCTAAAATGATCGAGCGCAGTCGAGAGATTTTCATTGTTTACTGAAAAATAATAATGGCTGAATTCTGAGCCCGTGGCGGCATTCACCGTACCACCGTGCAAAGAAAGAAATGTATCGAATGCATCAACCGTCTTGTATTTCTTATTTCCCTGAAACAGCATGTGCTCTAAAAGATGACTTAGGCCTAGGCAATCAGCAGGATCAGTAAAATGCCCATTGCCTATGGTCGCTGCCACAGCACAGGTTTCGCTGGTTTGATCCTCGACAAGGAGCACCCTCAAACCATTCTCGAGTTGAGAATACAGATAGTGACGTTCGTCGAGGTGATGAGTAAGCAAAATATTAGATCCTGTTGTCATATATTGCGCTTAAATAGCATAACTTAAAAAACACTCAACTCTCGGATTTTCAAACATTTATTTGTTATATTAAGCGTAACAAAGTTTGTTAACTATTCAGCAGTAATTTATGCAGATTATGATCATGCGCCACGGTGACGCAGAACCAGTACAAGATGACGACCGTTCTCGTGAGTTAACGAAGTTTGGCCAGCAACAAGCTACGGCAGCAGGGCAGTGGTTAAAGCAGCGCTATTCTGCGCAAGGCATCGAGATGAGCTTGGTGAGCCCGTATATCAGAGCGCAGCAAACATTAAACGGCGTAAGTGAAAATGTGAATGTTCAGTATCACGCCATATCAGATGATATTACTCCTGACGGTAATATCTGGCTGACACATGACTATGTTGATTATTTATTAGACGTAAAAAAAGTCTCACATTCGTTGTTGATTGTCAGTCATATGCCGTTTGTTAGTTACTTCCTAGATGAAATAACCAAAGAGCAACATTCGTTATTTTTTGATACATCGAGTATAGTGTTGCTTGATTATCAACCAGCGACACACTCAGGGACAGTGCTGGACATTTATCACCCATCATGAAGTTAAGGGATAAACTTCCACTATAGTTTTGAGTATGAGAACCGATAACTCGTTAGAGAGGTTAGATTCATGCCAGGCAAAAATTTACCTGCCTATTTAAAGCAGGTACTAGAACATCACGTATCAAATGCGCAACTGACTCACGACACTGAGCTTCAGAGCATTTACGATCGTCTGACAAGCCTGAACACGAAAGTAGAGTTAGCAAAAGAAAAAATCCGTCAAAATAGGTTGGCAAATAATTCTCTGCCAAAAAGCTAAGTTAGGTTTTCACACGTCTTTAATCAGCTTTATGACTATCTTGTGCCAAGTAAAATTGCGGCATGATACGCACGGTTTTTACCACATTATCTTTCATTTCAATGATTTCAAGAGGGTAACCCGCTAAACGTAAGCTGATATTGGCTTCTGGAATGTCCTCTAAATATTCTAAAATAATTCCATTGAGGGTTTTTGGTCCTTCAGTGGGGAAATGCCAGTCCATTTCTTTGTTCAGCTCTCGCACGTTGGCACTACCGTCAACTAAAACGCTGCCATCTTGTTGGGTATCAGCTTCTTTACTGTGGTCAGGCACCATACTGGTGGTGAAGTCACCAATAATTTCTTCAAGAATATCCTCCAATGTCACCAAGCCTTGGATATCACCATACTCATCTACCACTAAGCCGATTCGTTCTTTCACGGCTTGAAATTTGTACATCAAGGTATGTAACGGGGTCGACTCAGGTGTAAAGTATATTTCGCGAACTGCTCTTAATAGACTGGATTTAGTAAAATCATCTTTAGACAGCAAGCGCAAGGCATCACGAACATGGACGAATCCAACAGCATCATCAATGCTATCACGGTATAGCAAAACCCGAGTGTGTTGCGAATTGATTAATTGTTTCTGTATGTCTTTCCACTCATGGTTGATATCAATCGCCACAATTTCATTGCGGGGCACCATGATGTCTTCGGCAGTGACTTTTTCTAAGTCTAAGATACCAACTAGCATATCTTGGTGCTTTTTAGGGATCATTGCCCCTGCTTCATGCACAACGGTACGCAACTCTTCTCTACTGAGGCTGCCACTGTCACTGTCATCTGTGCTGATCCGCAAAAGTTTAAGAATAAAGTTAGTGATCCCATTCACTAAAAACACCAATGGGTATAGCACTTTAAGCATGGGTAAAAGAAAAAATGAAGCAGGGAAAGAGACCTTTTCAGGATAAAGTGCAGCCACTGTTTTGGGGGTAACTTCGGAAAAAATAAGGATAACTAAGGTTAAAACAACCGTGGCAATAGCGATCCCCATATCACCGTACAAGCGCATGCCCAAAACAGTGGCTACAGCCGATGCTGCTATGTTAACCAGATTATTACCAATAAGAATTAAACCAATTAGCCTGTCAGGTCGCTCAAGCAAGGTTTGGACACGCAATGCCCCTTTGTTGCCTTCGTTACCCAAGTGCTTGAGTCGATATCGGTTGATCGACATCATACTGGTTTCAGAGCTAGAAAAATAAGCGGAAAGTAATACTAAAATACCAAGTAGAATAAATAGACTACCTGTTGATATATCGTCCAACTAAGGATTCCCTAAAGGTTGTTAAAGCGAAACTTTAAGGGCAAATTCCCCACGTTTCAAGCAAAGTTGGCTTATTTTACTATAGATAAAGGCTAAAAACAGGCTCAGCTCAAAATTATTTCTTTGACAAAGCGGCTGCCAAAATAGGCTAAACTTAATAGTAGTGAGCCCGCAATCGTAGCGAAAATAATAGGCTTACCACGCCATCCAAACTTAAAATGCCCGAATAACTCAATGGAAAACACCAGCCACGCCAAGATAGATAAAATAGTCTTGTGGGCTTGTCCTTGAGCGAACATGTTTTCTAAAAACACAAACCCGCTTATTAGCGAGAGCGTTAGCAAAATGGTGCCAACGGTAAGGAGTTTAAACAGAATTCCTTCGACCATCATTAAAGGGGGTAAAGAAGAATGAAGTAAAGAAGCCTTTTTTTCTTTCAGCCGCATATTGATATAGGCCAATTGTAAGGCATATAGCAAGGCAATACCTAAGCAAGCATAGGCAAATAAGGCTAAGCCTATGTGTATCATTAATTCTGGGCGTAAACCAATGTGCATAATATGCGCATCTGGGATAAACAGATCCAGCAGAATAATTACTCCAGTAAAGGAATACACCACGGGCAGCAAAATAGTATTAGGCATGGTGAAGGCGGCCAGCAACATGGTTAAGCTGATAAGCCATGCCACGAGGGATGCGACATTTAACATGCTTAGGTTTTCGCCAAGGCTGACAAAAATATCGTTATTTAATAGCCACGCATGAGCTACTAAAGCAAGCATAGCGAATACATAAGACAGCTTTAAATTTGGACCTTTATGGTCAAAAAACTTCAGTAATATAACGCCAGCAGCGCCAGCATATAGGCAAAAGCAGATTAAGCCTAACAACATGATCTAACCTCGATTTTGGTATTGATGTTGAGCAATTTTAGGAGCGAAGCCGAAGGGCAAAAACGCGCACGCTAAATGCTCCAAGACGTCGGAGTATAACCATTATGCCTTGTCATACCTAGTATTTAACAATAATTCTCATTAACTTTATTTGTTGTGTGTCGTTGGTTCTTATCTGCGTGGAATTTAGGTATCATTAGTCTATCTGAAATTAATATTGTACCCATTTGCTATGTTTGAAAATTTAACAGAACGCTTAGGCAAAACGCTCAAAGACATTAGCGGCCGCGGCCGATTAACAGATGACAACATTAAAGACACGTTGCGTGAAGTGCGCATGGCGCTGCTTGAAGCTGATGTCGCCTTGCCTGTAGTAAAGAGTTTTATTGAGCAGGTGAAAGTGCGTGCGGTAGGCACTGAGGTTTCGAAAAGCTTAAATCCAGGCCAAGTGTTTATTAAAATCGTGCAAGCGGAATTGGAATCTGTCATGGGGCAGGCCAATGAAGGATTAGATTTAGCTGCCCAGCCTCCCGCTGTTGTGCTAATGGCAGGTTTACAAGGTGCAGGTAAAACCACCAGTGTCGGTAAATTAGCGCGCTACTTGACTGAACGCGAAAAGAAAAAAGTCCTTGTGGTCAGTGCTGATATCTATCGTCCTGCAGCGATTAAGCAACTTGAAACCCTTGCAATAGAAATCGGAGTTGAATGTTTCCCGTCGACGATTGAACAAAAACCAATTGATATCGTTAACGATGCGGTTGAGTACGCAAAGAAAAAATTCTTTGATGTATTGCTTGTCGATACCGCTGGCCGTTTACACATTGATGCTGAGATGATGGGGGAAATTAAAGACCTTCATCAAGCTATAAAGCCGATAGAAACGCTGTTTGTAGTCGATGCTATGACAGGACAAGATGCGGCCAATACAGCAAAAGCATTTAACGAAGCATTGCCATTAACCGGGGTTATTTTAACTAAAACCGACGGTGATGCTCGTGGTGGTGCAGCTCTGTCTGTTCGTCATATTACGGGTAAGCCGATTAAATTCCTAGGGATGGGGGAGAAAGTTGACGCTCTTGAGCCTTTCCATCCAGAGCGAGTGGCTTCGCGCATCCTTGGTATGGGAGATGTACTTAGTTTAATCGAGGAAGTCGAACGTAAAGTTGATAAGAACAAAGCACAACGCCTTGCCAAGAAAGTACAAAAAGGCAAAGGTTTTGATTTACAGGACTTCAAAGAGCAGTTAGAACAAATGCGCAATATGGGTGGTATGATGTCGATGATGGACAAACTGCCCGGCATGGGTAACATGACTGCTCAGGTAAAAGACAAAGCCAATGACAAGTCGTTTAACCAAATGGAAGCAATTATCAACTCTATGACGCCACTTGAGCGTGCAAAACCTGACACGATAAAAGGCTCGCGTAAGCGAAGAATTGCAATGGGCTCGGGTACGCAAATTCAAGACGTAAATCGCTTATTAAAGCAGTTTACCCAAATGCAAAAAATGATGAAAAAAATGTCTGGCGGTGGCATGAAAAAAATGATGCGTAACATGAAGGGAATGATGCCCCCAGGCGGACCGGGAGGCATGTTTCCTCCGCGCTAAACATATAAGTAAACTTTTATACTGTTTTAATAGCCCACATTGTTGGGCTATTTTTTTAACAGGAGATGGGCTACTTTTTCGGGTAAATGCTAAATTGCGTCGAAGCCTAACCTTTGTAGGAGTGGATGAATGAAGTGTGCTGAGCAAGATTATATTGAGATTGCATGCCTATACAAAATGCCAATAATATTGACCTTGAGGCATGGTGACAACGTCAAAGGTGTAGCTAAAGACACTGTTTACGATAAGCACAAGCGAGAATGCATTGTGCTAGAGTCTTCTACTGGTGAGTTAAGTGTCGCACTGACGTTAATTCAATCGATGCAAGCCCAAGAGGCCAATCCACATTTCAGCTTAATTCATTTTAGCCAGTGATACGAAGCCTTTGGTCGCTGGGCCGTTGATTCTTATTGGCTAGATTTTGTGTGTCAGAGGTATTTTCTCCCTTGGCTTTTCTATCTGAAGGTGTAATCTATTATGCATAATAATAGCAATATTCTCAGGGTTAGCCTCTTCATATGAATGCATCTCTTTATGCGTGTTAAGCAAACTTTGCAACCCAAATCTGTATCTCGGGTTACTCCCTTGGACGCTCAGAAATATCTCGCACATCAAGGTAAAAAACTGTTGTTTTTTAGTGGCGGTAGCGCATTACGTGGTTTTTGTCGGCCATTGAGTGCGGCAACACATCATTCAGTGCATCTCGTAACGCCGTTTGATTCAGGTGGTAGCTCAGCAACTATTCGTCGGCATTTTACCTTACCCGGAGTAGGGGACTTACGAAATCGCTTACTTGCTCTGAGTCACAACGGAACAAGGGAACAAGACATTGTCGCTCGACTGTTGGGGTATCGACTTTCTTCAAGTGCATCCCAGCAGGCACTACGTGCACATTTAAAATTAATGGCTGAAGGAAAAGACCCTCTCGTATCTTCATTGCAAGCCAATAAGCGCCAACTGTTTTGTCTAAAAATAGCCCGAGTACTTAAGTGCTTGCCCCAGGAATTTGATTTAAAGGGCGCGAGTATTGGAAATTTGCTGTTCGTCGACTATCAATGTGTTGGTGATGAAAGGCTGCAATGTGGCATTGATTTTTTTCATCAAATGCTAGATATACGTGGTACAGTGAGGCCCATTGTTGAAAGTAATTTGCATATAGCAGCAGAGTTAAACGACGGTAGCACAGTTGTTGGGCAACACTTATTGACAGCAAAAGAGACGCCAGCGCTGCGCAGTGCAATCACCAAACTTTACTTGTGTGAGAGCGAGGAAAACCCTGAACCAGTCGACTGCTATTTATTAAAGAAAAATCGCCAATATATTGAACAAGCCGATCTGATTTGCTTCCCCCCAGGCAGCTTTTTTACCAGTATTCTAGCCAATCTCTTGCCTGTTGGAGTGGGAGAAGCCGTGGCCAACAACCCTAACCCTAAGGTGTATATTCCTAATCTCGGTCACGATCCTGAACAGCTGGGCATGACGTTAGAAGATTGCATTTTGACTCTATTAAGTTATTTACGTAAGCATACAGAGCAACCACTGAAGCCATCACAATACATCAGTACTATTTTGCTTGATGTAAATGAAAAATATTACGCAGGGGGCATACCATTTGAGCGTTTACGTGAAATGGGGATTAACGTTGTACAACGTGATTTAGTCACCATGCGCAGTGCGCCTTACTACAATGACGACTTATTATTAAAAAATTTGTTAGCTATTGGCAACTAAACTGCTGCACGTTTCGACAGACCTACTCAAGCATGTATTTGCTTGATGCGTGCGACTAAAAAATCCACAGCGGCCTTCACTTTAGGCACCAAATATCGCTGTTTTTGATACAAAAGATAGATACCAAAATCACTGCTCGAGGTAATGTTTACAGATGGGGTTAGTGTTAATTCTTGCAATTCTTCAGCGGCTAGATATTCGTTAAGCAGCCATTTCGGGGCCATCATGATGCCTTGTCCTGCTAATACTTTTCCTAAAAGCCATTTACCATTATTTGAAACAGCGGTTGGCGGGGCTGATACATCTTGCCACTGACCATTTATTTCACTTACCCAGCGTAATGGACCATTCGGTGTACGGTAGTACAACCCTTTATGATTTTTAAGCTCCTTAGGGCAAGTAGGGGTGCCGAATTGAGTCAAGTACTGTTGACTCGCTACGGCCACAAATTGGTTTTCCATCAGTTTAATAGCAACGACTCGTTCATTCGGGGCATAGCCGCCGCGTATAGCAATGTCTACTTCATCTCGGGTTAATGCTGAGAGTTCATCACTAAGACGAACATCAAGCACAATTTGCGGATAGCGTTGTGAAAACTCTTCTAACAAGGGGAATAGTATTGGCTCCCCAAACTCTACCATGGCGCTTATTCTAAGTTGTCCTGTGGGCACGGTTTGATAACTACGCACTGTATCGTTGCTCAGCTCAAGTTGTCGCAAAATGTCGTTGACCTGTGCGTAATAGGAACGACCAATTTCTGTCAATTTCACCACTCTAGTTGAGCGTTTCAGCAAAGTGGCCCCAAGACTCTTCTCTAAATCAGCCACTCGGCGAGACAGCGAAGACGCAGGCACATGAAAAGATTTGGCGGCTTGGGTGAAGTTGCCAGTTTCCACCACTTTGCAGAAATAGCGAATGGCTCTTAGTTGATCCATAGATCCTCGATAAGCTAGATTATTTCTATTGTTGTCTTTAAGGCAATAAAGATTGGTCGTTTATGGGGGTTATATTAACAAAATAATGCCTAATAATATATTTAACGCTGCTAAAGCAGTGAATATGTCTAAATGTATTAAATTGGAGATAAATTATGTCAACCTATACTGCTGTTAATCTTATTCAACGCCCCGAGCCTGGCCCTATTCCAGCATCAACGTTTGAAGTGGTTGAAAAAGCCATGCCAAGCCCCGGCCCTGGAGAAATCCTAGTAAAACAAACTTACATGTCTCTCGATCCTGCGATGATTGGTTGGATGAGCTCAGATACAAAAAGCTATATTCCACCTGTGGCCCTAGGCGATGTTATGCGTTCCTCAGGTATTGGCGAAGTCATTGAAAGTAACCATCCTGATTTTACCGTGGGCGAAAAGGTAATGGGAATGACCGGCTGGACGGAGTATTTCGTCAGCACAGGTCAAGGTTTAAATAAATTACCGGCTGGTGTCGGTGAAGAACAAGCTCTATCTGTTTTTGCTTTACCTGGGTTGACCGCCACCCAAGGCTTGTATGGCGTGGCTAAACCGAAAGAGGGGGAAACGATTGTTGTCAGCGGTGCTGCAGGTTCGGTTGGTTCCATTGTTGGGCAGCTAGCAAAAGCAGACGGACTTAGCGTAATCGGTGTGGCAGGCTCTGATGAGAAGTGCCAATGGTTAGTTAACGAGCTGGGCTTTGACGGTGCAATAAACTATAAATCAGATGATATAAACGCCAAATTGACAGAGCTTGCACCTAAAGGTGTTGATATCTTTTTTGAAAACACAGGTGGGGCGATACAGCAGCATATTTTCGAACACATGAATGCCCATGGTCGTATCGCGGTATGCGGCATGATTTCTGATTACGCGACCAGTGAGCCTAGCCCAGGGCCAAATTGGATCCCAATTATTAAGAAGCGTTTGAGTATTCAAGGTTTCACTATGCCTGACCATTATGCCCAAGTGCCTGAGTTATTGGCGAAGTTAACGCCCTATGTGATGAAAGGACAAATTAAACACCGAGCACATGTACTCGATGGCTTAGCATCAGCGGTCGATGGGTTGAATATGTTATTAACTGGCCAAAATAACGGCAAATTGATGGTGAAACTATAAGGTTTAGGCCGTTATGCTGGGTAAATGACGAGAAGCGAGCAGCCAAGCTGCTCGTTGCTTGCACTCTGCTAGTAGCTAACAATTGGCGCCGCTGCTAGCCTAAGCGTTTTATTGAGGGTTGAGCCAATCATGTTGGTTCAACCTTTGCCAGAACCACTGGGCGGCCTTACCTGAGGTTGATTTTTCCTTGGCAAAATAAATTGAAATAGGCGGTCTAGGTAAAGAGGTTGCTTTGGCCACTAAGCTGCCGTCATCTAGAAACGGTTTGGCAATATGAATAGGTAAAAAACCCACCCCAATTCCAGCTGCTTGGGCACGCGCTTTACTATACATACTGCTCACGCGGATTAATTGCTTGTTGTCAAACAAGCCGCTGGTGCGCCCAGGTAATGTACGAGAGCTATCTGCCACAACAATATACGGATATTGACGGATGTGCTGCCCCTCAATTAATCCGATAAAATCCGCCAGTGGATGGTCAGCACTCACTGCAAATACAAATTCTAATTCACCTAAAAGGGCAACGTCGTATTGGCCCTTGGGTAATTCACCTGTCACCCCCAATGCGATATCGGCACGATTTGATTGCAGCGCGTCCCAGCCACCGCCTAACGCTTCTTCGATAACTGTAATTTCGACGTGTTTATCTAATGAACAAAATTGTGAAATCAATTCAATCAGTGGCGCCTCACTAATGATAGTGTCTTTGGCGATCACCAATTTCGATTCCCAACCAGACTCTAACTGTTGAACACGCTCTTCAAGATCACTTGCAGCCCTGAGTATTTCAATGCCTTCGTCGAGTACCAGTTTTCCCGCTGGTGTTAATATGGCTCTTTGTCCTTTTCGGTCAAATAGTGCGACACCCAAATCATTCTCTAACTTGCTGACGGTGTAGGTCAGTGCCGAGGGCACTTTGAATAGTGTTTCAGCAGCAGCTGCAAAACTGCCTTTGTTATGAATAGCCTCGAGTACTCTAAGTGCGTCAAGGGTTACTGCGTGGCGCATATTTTCTCCATAAAACAAAATAAGCTGCCTTGAAACGGATCAAGGCAGCTAGGTTGGCTTAATTGTACTTTATCTTCATCAAGGAAGGTCAAACATTAAAGCCACACTTGGAACCTTGCTATTGTTTGCTAATAGCAGCGTGTCCAGTTGAGTTACTTGTGCCCCATCCCCAGGGTGCAAACGCTGCTGATTAACATCAAGTGTGCCGTCAACTAGGTGTAGATAAATATGTCGCTGCTTATCGATGTCAACACGTATGCTGGTTCCAGGCGCTAACCGTACCTGATTTAATCGAGCATCTTGTTTGATTGCCAAGGTGCCATTTTCACCTGTCGGAGTCACAATTTGGGTAAGTCCTTGGTGCTCGCCGAAATTTTTTTGCTGGTAGCTCGGCGTGCCTCCTTTACTGTTAGGCACTATCCAAATCTGCAATAAATGCAACGGCTCACTTTGTGAGGCATTGTATTCACTGTGTGTCACGCCAGTACCGGCAGACATCAGCTGAAACTCACCAGTTGGCATGTTAATCACATTGCCCATACTGTCTTTATGGGCAATCACGCCTTGGGTCACAAAGCTAATGATTTCCATATCTTTGTGCCCGTGAGTACCAAAGCCTGCACCAGGCTCTATTTCATCATCGTTGATCACGCGAAGTGCCGAGTAACCCATATACTTTGGATCGTGATATGAGCCAAACGAGAAGGTATGTTTGCTATCTAACCATCCAAAGTTTGCATGTCCGCGATCTGCTGCTAATCGGATATCAATCATGGTGTCCTCCGTCAGTGTTTAATCAAAAGTAACTTGTATCAAAAGTAAGCCCCATCGAACCGATGTTTTATCCACAATAAGTTCCTTCGAAAATAAGTGTCGTTGGGGAAAGAGTCGTGGAAAAAGTGTCGTGGAAAAAAGCGCCGCTATTGCTCACTACGCGCGGCAATAGCGGAATCAATCGATAATTTACCTGCGCCAGAAAACATTAAGGACACAGAGGCAGCCAGTAACGCTAAGGCGTATTCATAACCGTTATTTGCCATAAATAACCCATTGCTAATGTGCACGCTAAAAATAGCGACCAGCATAGTAATAGCGAGAACCGCTGCCGCGGGGCGTGTTAGCAAACCAACAAGTAACGCTATGCCCCCAAAGAACTCGGCACTACCAGCTAAAAAGGCAAGTGTGTAGCCAGGCTCTAAGCCAATAGATGCCATCCATTGGCCGGAGCCTTCAAGGCCATACCCGCCAAAGGCTCCGAATAACTTCTGGGAACCATGAGCAATAAAAATAATGCCTACTGGAATTCTCAGTGCTAGTGCTGACAAGCCCGCTTGAGATGAGAGTAATTTGTTCAAAAATGTGCTTTTCATGATTTTTCCTCAAAATATTTGATGTTAATAGTGTTCAATCTTTTCAATCTGCCATGCATGTTAGTCTCATTAACTATTAAGCTGCGGCGATGGGGTAAATGTACCTCGCCGATAAAAGAAATGAAATTAGAATGATTTGAGATGTTAATTCAAAAAATTTGAACTTCATGGAATGGCTAGTAATTAAAGTAGCGAGAGCAAGGTAGGTGAGGCCAAACGCAAACGCAAAACACAAAAGACCAAGAAACCACGAGTACGCTAGCGCTATTTTGCGGCGAATTTTCAATGTAGCCTATTTCTACTATGACAAGGGGCCAACTGGACAACTGGACAAGGAGATATGCGGAGAAAAGTATAAGTAAACTGTTGAGGGAGTTATATTTACCGAGATAAGTATGTTGCTGGGTTAGGTATGTTTTCGATTAGATAGCTGGACCGATTAAACATGTTTGGTAGCTCAGATAATACGCTACCAGTGTCTTATGCATAACGCAGGCGCCTAAGGCACCTACGTTGTAAGAGAGCGATTACGTACCCATTTATTCGCCAAACGCCCCTGCGGCACCTGGAAATACAACGGGGCTTTCTGCGCCATCTTGACTCACACTGGCCACACCAAAGAAGTAGTTGTCGATCACTATATTGTCTAACGTGTAGCTATTCACATTGCCCACAAAACGACTGAACTGCCATTGCGGTGCGTCTGTGTAACGCCAATAGATTTTATAGCCTTTAAGTTGTGGATTTTGTTTAGGATCTAGCGCTTGCCAATTTAAGGTGGTGCTTGGTTTGACAGCGCCATTAATCTCTACTTTCGCAGGAGGGGCGGGAGCCCATGCCATACCAGCAAGCGATACTGCGTTAAGCGCAGTCAGCTTTGCCGCATACTCAAAGTTAACCCCTTCGATAGTATCCCCATAATCGATACCGTTTTCACTGCGAATGTCTTGGTGTTGACGATTGTAATTCTCGTTGGTTTCCATAATTCGCACACCCGGATAACCCAAGTCATTGAATGGTCTATGGTGACCGCCGCGACCAAATCTATCTAATCGATAAATAACCATGGTATCTAAATTTGGAATGTAGCGATCTGCCATCAGGTCTATATAACGGGCTAAATTGCGACTTGGTGAGTCAACTTCGCCACCTGTAAAGCGTCGAACACGGGCTTCTTCAGGTGTCTCTGTTTGGCGGGTGCCTTCAGCGAATATGCGGGCAGTGGTGTTGTTAATCACCCCGTTAATGCCTTCTATGTTGCCAATCATGTCGTTGTTCAGCACGGCTTTGATGCGCCAACCGTCTTTTTGAGCTTGTTCGGCCAGTATTTTACCTCCGAATAATCCTTGCTCTTCACCTGCTAACGCTGCGTACACTATGCTGCCATTGAATTTATACTTTGATAACACGCGAGCTGCTTCTAAAGTCCCTGCGACACCAGACGCGTTGTCATTAGCACCAGGGGAAATAGAGGTGCTGTTCATTACGTCAGAGACCCGAGAGTCAATATCGCCAGACATCAACACATAGCGATTTGGATCGTGACTTCCGCGCTGTACAGCGATAACACTGACCACCTCGGTAGCGTCAGGAATTCGCGTTTCACCACTGATGGTTTTCGCTTGAAAATAGACCTCTAAACAGCCACCGCAGGCTTGGGATATCTGTTCAAACTCATTTTTTATCCAGCGCCGTGCAGCGCCAATTCCTTGGGTATCTGATTCGGTTTCAGATAACGTATGGCGAGTGCCAAAGCCGACTAAAGTTCGAATATCGGCCTCAATACGTTCAGGTGAGACAGCCTTGGCGATATCATGCAGTTTTGCTTGGTCTTGATAGTCAGTGGTGCTCTGGGCCAAGCTCATAGTACTGGTCAAACTGAGTGCCAACATGACACTGGCGACATGGAAGTGTTTCATTCATACCTCTTCTTATTATATGTATAACATTGCTTCGCATAATATCGTTATTCTATCATCGAAGTATCACAATGCGCTCAGTCCCCGAGATTTAAAGATGAATGCCAATGCAATCATAGGTTTATACAATAATTAATCTAAAGTGTTCTGTTGGTATGTTTCGGCGCTTTGGTTTTAATGTTGGCCTAAAAGGTCGTCTAGCGATTAAAAAGACACACTATTGCGCATATTCCAATGACTCGGTATTAAAGTGAATTTGAAGCAAAGACGCAGAGTTATCTATTTCTAATGTCGCTAAACCGTTAATGACTAAGGTACCAAGAATACGTACATTTTCGCCAATATGTACTCGTGGTAGCGTATTTGTCAGTTGAACGTGACATGCATCACCCTCGTGACAATGACTTAGAGCGTTTGGATAGCCAAGGACCACGTCTCCGTATATCAATGTATTTCCACTGAGAGATATGTCGCCGTATTGGCTTTTAATATCTCCTGCCACTGTCACACTATCGAGTAAAACCTTGCCTTTGTGCGTGCTAATGGAGCCCGCCACAACACTGTTGGCTCCTAGGGTAATGTTGCCGCTATCTGTAAAAATACTTGATGAAACATAAAGTTCAAACGGACTATAAACATTCCCGTTCACTGATGATATGCGCCTGACCGATGTGCCTGAAGGTAGGCCAACGTGAGCAACGTTAACCTGAATTGATTGCGTGGCAAAGTACTCCAGGCCGAGTTCGGTATTTCTTTGATTAAAAACCTCGGGGCTCTTGCTCAAATGTACGGGGCTTAAATGTGTGCGAGGAGCCTGTAAAGTCGGATGCGCTGTTGGACTAAATGCCAATACACTTAGTACTGATATGACAGGTAGAATAGCCATGATCCCTCATTGTGTGTTCAATGTTTATTATGAGGAGTAGGCAGTTGCTATGCCAATTATCCAACTTATTGTTTTTAATAGTTATTTGTTGTTTTCAGACAGCTAAAATAATGTGGGTTTACAGGTTTTCTGTGAGATTCACTAAAAGTTAGTCAAATATTAAGTGATATTATTTAAATTTTACTGAATTTAAGCGCGTTTAACATCTTGATGAAATTGAACAGGAAAAAGTGCTAATAACGTGTATATATTAACTATGACGTACTTTCATGTTCTGCGTAAGCTAAGTGTCATGGCACTAAATATAGGTGCACACTTTCGTTTATTAAGCCTTCTTTTGATAGGGTTTGGTTTGTTTAGCCACTCTGTATCTGCCCAGCCATTAGACCGCTGCCAATTATTGAGTGATAACAACAAGACTAAGGTGTCAGACTTAACACTTGCCGCTGCGCTTAGCCTTCCAGTTACGCAGTTTGATAATCTATTTTCATTTCAATGCTCCCTTGAACAACCGCGAGTGTTAATGACTAAAGATGGCTTTATTCGACACAGCGTCCTGCTGATAAATGGCGTTGAGCAGAGCGCATTGGCTGCAAATCAACTCGCTTACGCGTTGCCACAAGGAAATTTTAAGCTTGCTTTTCAAATCGATGCTGAGAAAGATTTTACCGCCAGTTTACGCCTACAAAGCTGGCGCGATTACGCGCTAGTGGGGCAGCAACACAATTTGTTGCTAGGGTTGTTTTTTGGCTTGTGCATCACGCTGGTTTTCTATTTGTTCTTTATGGGACGTAGCCTTAACGACGAGCGTTTTCACTACTATTGTTATTACGTGCTTTGCGCCGGTGTATTCTTTCTTTTGCAAGAAGGAAACCTCGATCTTTTCCTCAATGGCAGCTCATTTAATAATCGTTCAGTTAATTTACTTTTTGCTGGATTGACGGTTTTCAGTGGCACCATTTTCGTGGTCGCCTTGCTTGATTTACAGCGTCGCTGGCCTCGATTTACCCGTTTTACAGTTGTCTATCCTGCGGCATTTGTCTTAGCTATATCTATCGCGTTGCAGTTTATAGCAAGGGGGCAATTATTCTCTTGGCTTTCTTCAGTGATGTCGATTATCACTATGCTGCTGATGCTGTGTACCTTTGCGTTAATTGGTTACGCTTCTTATTTACGGGTTCATACAGCCCGCTTAGTGCTATTGGCATCTTGCATCGTATGTTGTGCCATGGTCTTTCGCCTATGGTTCGGCGACTTGAGTCCTTTTATTGAGCGCTACGGTTTAATCTACTCATTTGCAATTGAGAGTTTTTTACTGGCGATAGCCACATCGGAGCGGATCAAGCGGATTAACAACGATAAAATATTTGCTCAGGCGCAGGCTATGACCGACTCCCTCTGTGAAGTATTAAACAGGCGAGGATGGGAAAACGCCGCGCAAAAAATGCTTAGTGAACATCAAGCGAACGGCGGGGTCTTATGCTTGTTGTATATTGATTTAGATAATTTTAAACAAATAAATGACAGCTTTGGCCACAAAGCGGGAGACGAAGTTTTACAAATTATCGCTAAAATTATTCGCAAGCAAATGCGCGACCAAGACGCAGTAGGGCGCTTAGGGGGAGATGAATTCGTGGGATTGGCGCGATTTGAGGACGAGTCTTTACCAATGGCGCTTAAGGCGAGAATGACTCAGCGTCTTCACAATATAAAAATCAGCACTGACAGCGTGCAAATTAAGGTAAATGCCAGTGTAGGCTGCGTGACTTTTGCTCACAGTGACATTAGCGTTAGCGATATGCTGCATAAAGCAGATCATGCGATGTACATTCGTAAACGAGAAAATCAAAGTACAATTTAACCTCTGCTTGCTTGTCGTAAATCTTTGCCAATATACTGTTAAAAATTTTGTAAACGACAGTGAGATCTTGCGTGTTAACTACTGAACAAAAACAACTTTTTCAAACTAATGGATACGTGGTGCTCAGCGAATACTTTTCAGCGGCAGATATGCAATCCTTGAAAAGTGAAGCGCAAGCGATAGTGGAGCAATTCGATCCGAATTCAACACGCGCTGTATTTTCTACCCAAGATCAAAGTAAATCTCGAGATGATTATTTTTTGCAATCAGGCGATAAAATTCGCTGTTTTTTTGAAGAAGAGGCCTTTAATGAAAGCGGTGAATTACAGCAAGAAAAAGCAGTTAGCATCAATAAAATTGGTCACGCATTACATACTTTGAACCCCGTGTTTAAAAAATTCAGTCACGACCCTCGTATTCGCCAAGTCGCCAACGATGTTGGTTTGCTGGCGCCACAAATTCACCAGTCTATGTATATTTTCAAACAACCAAAGATTGGCGGGGTGATCCGCTGGCATCAAGATGGTACCTATTTTTTAAGTGATCCTTTGTCCGTGGTGACATTCTGGATTGCAGTGGAAGACGCTACGATTGAAAATGGTTGTTTACAAGTTAAAGCTGACGGCAGCGATACGCCACTGCGCGAGCAATTTATGCGCTTTGCTAATGACAGCACAGAGCTAAAGGTGCTGGATGACACGCCTTGGCCGAAAGATGAAGACGCTAGACCCCTTGAAGTTAAAAAAGGCTCGCTGGTGGTTTTTGACGGTTTACTGCCGCATTTTAGCGCGCCAAATCGCTCAGCTAAATCGCGCCACGCGTTCACACTGCACGTGACCTGCGCCACGACTCAATATGATCCGTTAAATTGGCTGCAAGCTGAGCCGAGCCCATTGTAAGGGGGTAATTAACTTCGATATAGGGTTTTGATGAGGTGGAAACCGAATTGAGTTTTCACTGGGCCATGTACGGTTAAAATGTCCTTTTTAAACACCACGTTATCAAATGCCTTGACCATAGTACCCGGGCTAAATTCACCCAAATCGCCGCCTTTTTTACCTGATGGGCAAAGTGAATGCTTTTTCGCTAGTTGCTGAAAGTTCGCACCTTTGTCCAATTGCGCTTTAAGTTGCTGTGCTTCTTTTTCCGTTTTGACCAATATGTGACATGCACCTGCTTTCATTGTTTATCACCTTTTATTCTGCTTGCTATGTGGGCACGTGGGGAAATGTGCTTTGCTTCGTGCTCGGTTGGAATAGTTGGGTATTGTGCCACGCTTGATGCATTTGAAACAGAAAAAGCAAGTGAATTAAGGATGCAAAACCTTCTCCTGCTATACACAAAACCTATAAGCTAAACGCCTAAGGTATCGGATATTCTTCGCGTTTCAGTTACTATAAATGGGTCAATGGCGAAATGCCCTAACAGCAGCCGAGTTGGCGTGTATAGCGGGGCAAATATACTGCTTATCAAATGGTAAGTTGAATCTGTGAAAGACAATCAAAAAAGGAGCGAAGGTGTTTGCGTTATCCGATAGAAGCTTAAAAGGGCAAGTCTCTGACCTTGAGTGGCAAACTCGAGTAGATCTTGCTGCCTGTTACCGTTTAGTGGCTGATGCCCGCTGGGGAGATCTCATTTACACCCACATCTCAGCACGTATTCCTGGGACGGACGAATACCTGATTAATCCTTTTGGGCTGACTTTCGAAGAGGTTACCGCGTCTAATTTAGTCAAAGTAGACTTAGACGGTAATATTCTTGATGACTCAAAATACACCATTAATCCTGCAGGCTTCACTATTCACAGCGCAATACATGAAGTGCGTCATGACGCCCAGTGCGTGATACATTTACACACTAAAGCCACCATTAGTGTTGCCAGTTTGCAAGGCGGTTTACAGCCTTGGAGTCAATATGCCATGTTCTCGTTGTCATCAATGAGCTATCACGAATATGAAGGCCTTGCGGTAAATGCTGATGAGAAAAAGCGCTTGCAAGATGATTTAGCTAGCAACAATCATATGTTGTTGCACAACCATGGTGGCCTAACGTTAGGTCCGACTGTGGGGGACGCTTTTATGCGTTTTTATGACTTGCAGCGCGCCTGTGAAATTCAAATGGATCTGTTACAAGCAAATCAGTCTGTTATTGAAATACCGCAAGCGATTGTCGATGGGATCTATGCCCAAGCTAATGTGGTACACAGTGGGCAAACTGGCGGCCAAAAAGCCTGGCCGGCTATGCTACGCAAAGCCTATAAACTCGATCCGTTATTCTGTGAATAATCCCCGATATTACTCAATTTATTAAAATTTACTTTCAGGAACAGCATAAATGAAAATTACTCGCGTCGAAATTTTTGATATTGAATGCCCTAAACGCCCAGTGTGGAACCCGGTTTTTATTCGTATCCATACGGATGAAGGCATCGCTGGGGTCGGCGAAGCGGGCCTTGCATACGACTGGGGACACAGCGCTGCTGCGCATATGATCAAAGAAATCGCTGAGGCATTATTAATCGGCTTTAATCCAGTCAACACAGAATTGCTGTGGAGCAAAATGCTCAGAGAAGGGTTCTGGGGCTTAGGTGGCGGCCCAGTATTTTATGCTGCCATGAGTGCGATAGATACGGCACTTTGGGACATTAAAGCCAAAGCGCTAAATGTCCCTTTATATCAATTGTTAGGCGGTAAAACCAACGGCAAATTGCGTACTTATGCCAGTCAGTTACAGTTCGATTGGGACAAAGAAGTAACGCGTTTGAATGATCCGGTTGACTACGGACGTGCAGCAGAAAAAGCGGTGGCCGAAGGCTATGATGCAGTAAAAGTAGACCCAATCGTGTATGACAAAACCGGAGCAGGGCACTTTGACCGTACCAAGTTATTTACCCAGCCTGAAATGCGTTTATTTAGAGCACGACTGCAAGCCATTCGTGACGCAGTAGGCGATGACGTAGATATTATTTTTGAATGCCACAGTCTACCTGGGGTTGCCACGGCCATTCAGCTAGGTGAAATGGTAGAAGACATCGGCTGTTTGTATTACGAAGAGCCAGTGAATTACTTAAACTCTAAGTTACACGATAAGGTCGCAAAGCGCGTCAATGTGCCCATTGCCGGTGGCGAGCGCTTATATAACCGTTGGGGTGTTAGACCCTATCTAGAAGACCAGAGCTTAGACGTATTACAGCCCGATATCGGTTTATGTGGTGGCTTCACTGAAGCGAAAAAAGTGTGCGACTATGCTGATGTGTATGACGTGCGCATTCAGGCCCATGTATGCGGTGGTCCTGTAGCAACGGCGGCGAGTTTGCATCTAGAAACGGCCATTCCTAACTTTTTAATTCACGAGCACCATACCTACGCCATTAAAGACTGGAACCGCGAATTGTGTATTCAAGATCCACAACCGGTAAATGGTTTCTTTGAAGTCACTGAAACCCCAGGAATTGGTATCGATTTGAACGACGAAATCGTTTATCGCTCACCGCATATGGAAGTGAAATAAATCTCGCAAGCCTAGCACAAGCGCACAGTGCCGCCATTCGAAGGCACTGTGTTGAGTGACTCAGCATTCTCGTTTTTTGGCTTTGCCGATTTAATCTATGTGTTTTTTGACCTTTTTTTGAGTGTCATATTAGTGCTGTAAAAAGGCGAAATTTACACATAGCTCCTACACTTAACTTTCTTACTTCATGGCTTAATTCGTTGTAGATGCATTGCTAGCCATAGGAGCGGCGAAAAGAATGATAAAAGGGAGAATCAGATGTTAAGACGTCAATTTTTACATGCATTAGGATTGAGCGCAGGGGCAGGTTTGGTCAGCATATCGTCTGTATTAAAAGCGGGACCAAAAACAGCACCTAAGGTAGCAGACGCAAATAATGCTCTTGAGCCGGGAGATTGGCAGGCACTGCGTAACTTATTTCCACTAACACGAGATTACATCCAGTTATCTACTTTTTTATTAGCTTCTCATCCCAAACCTGTATCCCAAGCCATCGAAAAGCACAGACAAGCATTTGATGAGAACCCGTCCGATTATTGGCATCAGCACTTTCTTACCATTGACGGTGAAATAATGCAGGCTGCCGCTGACTATATGGGAGGTGAAGCACAACACATCGCCTTAACAGACAGCACAACCATGGGGCTGGGCCTGATCTACAGTGGGCTAAAACTTCAACCTGGGGATGAGATACTGCAAACTGTGCATGATCATTACTCTACTGATATGTCGTTAGCGCATCGTGCCAATCGCACAGGGGCACAAGTAAAGCGCATAGCATTGTACGATCAGCCTTCACGAGTAAGTGTTGCCGATGTGCAAACGCGTTTGCGCGACGCTATCACTGATAAAACAAGAGTGGTGGCTGCTACATGGGTGCATTCATCCACTGGCGTAAAGCTGCCTATTCGGGCTATGGCAGACTTTATTACTAAGCTAAACCGTCAGCGTAAAGTTGACCAACAAATACTATTTTGTGTTGATGGTGTTCATGGTTTTGGCATAGAAGATCAAGATATTAGTCAGTTGGGCTGTGACTTTTTTGTTGCCGGCACTCACAAGTGGATCTTTGGGCCAAGGGGCACAGGCGTGGTGTGGGGAAATGAACGAGCATGGGCCCAAAGCGAACCTGTTATTCCCAGCTTCGGAGCGTCTTACGATGTTTGGCTGGGGTCAACGACGCAAGATAAAGTGCCAATTGGCGAGCATATGTCTCCTGGAGGCTTTCACTCTTTCGAGCACCGCTGGGCATTGCCTGAGGCATTTAAATTACACCTTCAATTAGGCAAGGCAAACGTGCAAAAGCGTATTCATCAATTAAACACGCAAACTAAACAAGGCCTAGCAAAAATGCCTCATGTGACTTTGTATACACCGAGTGACAGTTCACTTTCATCTGGCTTAGTGTGTTTTGATGTGAAAGGGGTAGCGCCCGAAACAGTGGTAGAAAAGATGCACGCCAAAGGCATTATCATGAGCAGCACACCTTATCGTCAAAGCTACGCACGCTTTGCACCGTCACTGCTTAATAACGAACAAGAAATAGAATTGGCGCTGGCTGAGATCCGAGCTCTTGCGTAATGTGGTGTATATTATTAACGCGCTTGCTGTGACCTGATTGTAGATTTCAATACGATGTGAAGCATTTAACAACGAGACGTATTCAATAACGAGACGTATCCAATAACGAGAATGGGCAATCAGTTTTTATGCTGGCTTAACACGCCAAATTTCTTCGCATGCGCTTTTTTATAAGCCTCATCAGCGCTATTAAATTCTTGTAATGATTTGGCAAAATCATCATTCTTTTCAAGAAGGCCGTTAATTTTTTCCAATAAATCTTTTTTTCTATACGTTTGTTCTTGGCTTCCCATGAGAGCGATTGCATATGCTCCGGTCTCGTTCCCTTTGGATACTTCTTCGTCTACTATTTCTCGGATAATACGCCATTCAAATTGGTTTTTGCACACTTCCTTTCGAATGTGGGAGCCAGTGGCGACTTGTTTTTTACATACGAAATGTAAATCTTCATCGTCAATTAAATCGTTAAACTTATGCATAAAAGCGAAACGCTTTTCGTGTCGTAACTTTAAAAGAGAACTTAATGGTTTAGAACCAAGCACTTCTACTCTCTCAATGTCTTCACTAGCTGATTTTTCATTTTGGTATGCTTGCTGAGCAGAGGCGTAAGCTAGTGGAATTGTAAACAGTATAAACATAAGATTGAATTTTCTAAGAATAATGACCAACACGTTTTACTTTCCTATTGCAAAATTGCTTGTACGCTACTAGCGTACAAGCCTGTTAATAGAGCTAATATCCGCCGTGTAGCTCATAAACAAGGCTCCCAAGTCTGGGTAACTTGGTCGTGGCTCTGCACGTAAGTCACGCCTCCCTCTGCTCGAGGGCTGGGGAGCACTACAACACAAGTAGTTGAACTTGTGCGAGAGATGCTAGCTGGACACTCAGGGTAGTAACTATCACCAGTCAAAGTGTTTTCGACGGGTTCTTGAAATTTACCCGACGGCATATATCCACAAATCTTAGTAAATGCTTGGTTTGCAATTACTATTGGCAGGGGGCAGATAAAGCAAAAAATAGAAGTTTACTAACTTTAAACGTAATACATTCCTTATATCATTTGAGACGCTCCATATAATGAGTAAAATAATACTCATTCCGTAAGCCGTCTTTGTCAAGCAAAATCAGCCGTGTAAATGCGGCGGCAAATTTGTTTGATTCATGCCGCCCGAAACAGTGGTAGAAAAGATGCACGCCAAAGGCATTATCATGAGCAGCACGCCTTATCGTCAAAGCTACGCACGCTTTGCACCGTCACTGCTTAATAACGAACAAGAAATAGAGCAGGCACTGGCAGAAGTTAGCGCTTTGGCCTAGCGCTAACATGTGTAATTGAAAAATATCTATAAACAGCAAAAATAAAAAAAGGGGATGATATAAATATCATCCCCTTTTTGCTTCCCCGCCTGCTGTTATGCGGCGTTATTTTGCGGCTGAGAACCTTCCTTGACTAACTGTTGATTGGCATCAAGCAGTTCCATATCAAAGGTGTATTCGTCAACACGCACGGCTAACTGTCGCTTATTGTTATAATCGATTACGCGAGCGTATTCGTCTGCGTTTAGTTCACCGTTTTCATGTAGTTTAGTCACTGCATGTTCAAAGGAAACAAAAGGGACCACAGGGTTTTTGCGTAGTGCTTTTTGCACGACTTTAAGGATGGCCATTACGTCGTGTTTTGCCGCAAATGCCTCTTGGTTGATGTGGTTACCATCACCAGGTATGACCTTAACCAAGTGGGTTAAATCCGCCATGATAGAGCTTTGTGCCATGGTCGCATCTGATAGCTCACGTTTTAGCTTGTCAGAGATGGCCGGCACTGAACGTGTATAGGTATTGGTTAACACGCGCATTAAGCCACGGGTAGCTGTGTTCGGGAAGTTATTCACGAATTCGTTTAGCGCTTGCTCACCCTGTTGTATACACCATTGAATGGCGTATTCAAAGTATGGCTTGGCTTCGACGCGGTTAGTAACACGTTGCTCATAGAAACGTACAACAGCCATCGAGGCATACAAGTAGCTCATTACATCGCCCAAACGAGCCGATAGCATTTCTGCTTTTTTCAAATCACCGCCTAGCACTAACAAAGACAAGTCAGCAAGTGGAGCGAGTTTGGCAGAAAGGGCATTCATGCGTTTTTCGTATGGTTTCACTTCAGGCAAGCTTGACTGCGCCGAACGGGTAAAGGTTAAGTAGCTTTTGCTAAAACTGCGTAAGGCATTTTTAACGCTAAAGCTGATTGTTTTCCCCAATACCTTGTTGAATTCTTTGTCTGCTGATGGCTCATCGCTGTGGATCAAATCAACCATTTCTTTCATGTGAGGGTGACAACGCATCGCACCTTGGCCGAAAATCATCAAGCTTCGAGTTAGAATGTTCGCACCCTCAACGGTAATTGCAATGGGCTGTGCCGCATAACCATTGGCTAAGGTATTCTGTGGGCCACGTTGAATTGCTTTACCCGCTTGAATATCCATGGCGGTATTACACACATCACGGCCTAATTCAGTCATGTGGTATTTAGCCATCGCAGTGACAACAGAAGGTTTAAGGCCTAAACCCAGACCTTCAGTGGTTAATACTCGCATGGCTTCTAATACAAAGGTTTTGCCTGCAATATCGGCAAGCTTTTCTTGAATACCTTCGAAACGCCCAATGGGCACGCCGAATTGTTCACGAACAAATGAGTATTCAGCAGTGGATTTAAGTGCCGATTGAGCAGAAGCAACTCCCATTGCTGGAAGTGAAATACCGCGCCCTGCACCTAGGCAACTAACCAGCATCTGCCAGCCGCGACCAATGTTTTTCTGCCCGCCTATAATGAAATCCATAGGGATAAACACTTTGTTGCCGCGAGTGGTGCCGTTATAAAAACGAATACCCATAGGATCGTGACGATTCCCTAGTTCAACACCTGGGTGTGATTTAGGAATAAGAGCACAGGTAATGCCTAGCTCTTTTTTATCGCCAAGTAGGTTGTCTGGATCAAACACTTTAAATGCAAGGCCAAGCACAGTCGCTATTGGTGCCAGCGTAATGTAACGCTTATCCCAAGTGACGGATAAACCAAGTACTTCTTCACCGTTATATTGGCCTTTCGTGACTATGCCCGTATCAGGAATAGCACCCGCATCAGAGCCAGCTTCTGGGCTGGTAAGGGCAAAACATGGAATGTCTTTACCGACAGCTAAATTTGGCAACCATTGATTTTGCTGCTCTGTAGTGCCGTAGTGCATCAATAGTTCGCCAGGGCCTAACGAATTTGGAACCATCACAGTAACCGCAACAGCACTGCTTTTAACGGCAATGGTGGCCACTATGGTTGAGTTGGCATAAGGAGAGAACTCTAATCCGCCAAATTTCTTTGGAATGATCAAAGCGAAAAATTTATTGACTGATAAAAAGTCCAGCACATTTTGTGGTAGGTGATTGCTGTTTTGTAGCTCGTAATCGTCGACCATTTCTAGCAGTTCTTGCACGGGGCCGTCTAGAAATGCTTGTTCGTCAGCGCTTAGCGTTGCTTTAGGAATTGCACGCAACGCTTGCATGTCTGGTTTGCCACGATAAATTGACGATTCAATCCATACATCTCCCGCATCTAATGCTTCTTGCTCAGTTACGGAAATTGCAGGTAATACTTTTTTCAGGTTTGTTCTAATACTCATAATTTACTCATCCGCTCATCTGACCAGTTGCAATTAATACTACGCATATTCTTGAATAGATCAAATATTTCTTCGTTTTAGGTGTGTCTCTTGGTTGTTATGCTGTGTAAATATTTCGTCACAGATAGCGTTTTTATTCCGCTTTTATCAAGTCAATAAACTTTTAAATCAATATGTTATTGAAAAGCGCGAAAGCCTAAAGTCGATTGTGGATCCATAACGGGGCGCTAATTTTGAATAGGAATGAGCAGGTGTTGTCGTCAGCTAAGTTTGGCTTATCTACATTCACTGACTAGGCGTAGCTGATGAGTTCACGCCCCAGTGAGACGCGTTTTTATACCATTTACTTTTAATAATTTACGCTCAGTGGTTAGTTATTTATTGGAATTGGTATTAAACGTGATGGGAACCGACTGGTATTTACCATGACTTTTGGCGAAGTACACCGCGAAGTGTAAATGCGGCAGTGATGAAAAACCTGTATTACCTGAATAGCCTAGTAACTGTCCGCGCTGAACGTGATCACCTAGCGCAACTGCGACACCTTTGTGCTGTAAGTGATAGTACTCACCTGTGGTGCCATCTTCATGAAGTAGCGTAACGAAATTGGCATATTTGGCATAACGTCGATGGGCCCCTCCACGGCGGTGGTTTTCTTGCAAATCGATAACTTGACCTTCACGTGCAGCATGAATAGGCGTGCCTATAGGCATGGCAAAATCAACGGCGTAGCGCGATGCACCTTGGTGGCTATAACCACCATTGAATCCTTGAACCACTCTAAAGGATTGATTCTTTGCATAGGGTAGAGCATAACGATAACTATCATTATGCTTGGCGTTTTTAATGCCGGGAGTCCAATAGAAGCTTTCATGATTTGAAACCGAACGGTTGGCATCAATGGCACTCAGGGTTAGAATTTTTACTCGGGCTAATGCGTGGAGCACGCGAGTTTCGCTGTACGTGTTCTTTATAGAATTTTCACTTTTAAGGTTACGGGTATCCACATCAAGCGTTGAAGTAATAGGGTAGGGCTTGTTGTTACTTAACCAGTATTCTATGGTTTTACCTCGCTTAATTTTTTCAAAACAAGCCCAGTCGTCAATACAATAAGCTTGGGTTAAGAACGACATACCACTTAATACCGCAACACTTAGCCACCTTTTTATCATTTGAGCCTCTTGGAAACCGTTACACATAGTCATTTGTATTGAGATGCAGACCACTTCACTAGAAATAAATTTCTCATGTCAGGCAAAGTGCCTAATTATTAAGACGAATGGCCTCTTGTATACTCAACCGTTTCATCACCACTGTGAATGTTGACCATTTTTTAACGGCTCTTTTAACTAGATTTGTCGGTATTTATGCCCAATTTAATTTATACATCTCAATAACTTTAGGTGAGTTGCCACACCGAGAGGCTCGGTGCTAGCGTTATCGTGATGATATTACACTCTAAAGGAGCCACAGATGGCTAAAGGTTTGTTGGAAATTGAATTAGGTGAGGAGCTAGCGCCAAGCACTTGGCTGAAAATCGACCAAGAGCGGATTAACCTCTTCGCTGATGCGACGGGAGATCACCAATGGATTCATGTGGATCCAAAAAGATGTGCGAGAGAAAGCCCCTTTAAAACCACGATTGCTCATGGCTATTTGAGTGTGACATTAATGCCAGAGTCCTTTTATCATATGGTTCAGCTCGATTCCGCAAGTCAAACAGTATTGAACTACGGAATAGATAAAATACGCTTTTTAGAGCCAGTTCGTGTTGATGATGAAATACGTTTTGTGTCTTCTTTGGCCAGTAAAGAAAAGAAGCCCCTTGGCACCTTATTTAGCTTCGACACGCAGATAGAAATCAAAGGACGAGACAAGCCTGCTGCTGTAGGTAAATTCTTAATGATGCTTCTGGGTTAAACTTTAGTCTGAGCAATCTTTTTACCCAAAAGATTGCTCTATAATGACTAACTGGTCTGACCATGAATCGAGCTAATATTTACATATAAGTAACATTGCGTTTACATATCAATAATCCCCCCCTACTATCATTGTGTCGCTTAAGTTTAGCGCCCGAGAATCAGTCACTTACTGGTTAGAATTATAACTATTAGACAAAATTGACGCGCGGTCAGTCTGAGTGGAAGCCGTTGTTTACACGCTCGATTTTAATCTGATAATTACCTCGAGAACACACGATGAAGATAAACACACGAGTCAGTGCTTTAGCCGCGGCTATTTCCGCGCAATTTTTATTAACCTCGCCTACCGTATTAGCCCAAGAAGCTAACGTAGAGAAAAAAGAAGATATAGAAATGATTATGGTGACCGGTAGCTTCGTTCGCCGTAGTGAAAACTTTGAATCACCTTCCCCTTTGTCCGTCGTTGATAGTGTTGCTATTGACGCGCTAGGCGCGAAAAACATCGCCGATATCACGCAAACCCTCACCATTAACACCGGGGCTGAAAATAACCCAGATGCATTCACGCAAAACGCCACAGCAGGTACTTCAAATATCAATCTGCGCGGGTTAGGTGTTGCCTCTACTTTGGTGTTGTTAAACAATAAACGCCAAGTGGTTACAGCGCAGCCGACCAACAATGGCTTGAACTTTGTGGATACCAGTTCTCTGGTTCCTATGATCGCGATCGACAGAGTAGAAATTATCAAAGATGGTGCTTCAGCACTCTATGGTTCAGATGCGGTAGCAGGCGTGGTGAACTTTATAACCAAACGAAATTATGACGGCGTTAAGCTCAGCGCAGACTACCAAGACGGTGCTCATGGCAATAATAAAGAATATGTATTGCAAGGTTTATGGGGCACTAGCAGCGATGATAGCAGTATTATAGCGGCAGTGAGCTATACCAATCGTTCACCTCTTTTTATTAAAGATCGTCGTTTAAGTCGCCCGCAAGATGACAGCAGTGCGCTCGGTAACCCAGGCTCATATTTTATTGGACCTACGCCGTTTATTGATCCCTATGGTTGTGAGGAATTCGGTGGAAGTCCATCGTTACTCGCGCCTCCAGGGACTGTACCAGGCTTAGATGTTGGCCTGTGTATGTTTGATTTCGGTAAAGATTATTCATACGTACCAGATGAATCTCGTCTTAATGCTTATGTAAAAGCAGAATATGAATTGACTGACGAAATGAGCTGGACGACTGAAGTTAGCTTTGCACGTAACCGTGCATCTCGTGGTGGCGCGCCAAGTTTCCCAATCCTTACTGGGCCAGTTGTGCCTGCCGATCACCCTGAAAACCCATTTGGACAAGCAGTTACTTTTTTCGGCCGTGCTGAGGGTAACGGTAAAGCCCCTGATTTTGCTAATACGGAATCTGATACATTTCGTTTTAACACCGCATTGCAAGGTGAGCTAGAGCATGGCTTCTGGGAGTTGAGTTATACCAATGCCACCAATGACTTCTTCTTCAGCGTTCCGGACGTGTTGAACACAGAATTTAACTTAGCGTTAAATGGTTTGGGCGGCGGACAATGTAATCCGTTAACAGGTACGCCAGGCGAGGGCGATTGCGAGTACTTTAATCCTTTCGCGACATCGTACACAACTGCGCCTAACTCTCAGTACGTAATTGATTCATTTACAGGGCTTGAAACCATCGATTCAAAATCTGATTTGCAAGTATTTGAAGGTTTTATGTCGTTCGATGTGTTTGATATGGACGGCGGTGCTGCTGGCCTTGCATTTGGTATGCAATACCGCGAAGAATCATTGAGCCAAGATTACGACGCACTGGCTAATCAAGACAGCTTTACGTTTGTAATAGGTAACCCTGACTTTGACGGATCTTTAGATGTGTGGGCTGCGTTTGCTGAGATGGCACTACCGGTAACTGACGATTTAGATATTCAGCTTGCTGTGCGTTACGAAGATTACGGCGGTTCTATTGGCGATACGATTGATCCAAAAGTGGCGTTTTCTTATCGTGCTAGTGAAGAGCTTTCATTCCGTGGTTCAATATCAACCTCGTTCAGAGCACCAACGGTATTTTTGAGAAATGGTGGTGGCACCTCGCTACAGCAACTTGTTGACCCACTCATCGGTGCGAATGCGTTTGCAGCAGTACGCACAGTAGGGAATGAAGACTTAAAACCTGAAGAATCTACCGCTTACAATCTTGGTGTGTCGTTCGAGCCAATTAGCGACTTTTCTATTGAAGTGGACTACTGGAACTTCGAATTTGAAGATTTGATTATTCAAGAGAATCCGCAGGCCGTGTTGAATTTAGACCCAAGCGATCCTGAGCGTGTTGTTCGTGCAGGTGACCCACTGACTGGCCCGCTGACTCAAGTGAACAACACTTACGTGAATGCTAGTTCCCTTGAAACTTCAGGTTTAGATTTTGTGACCAGTTATAAAATAGACACAGATGCTGGCATGTTTGTACCGTCTATCAATGCCACTTATATTTTAGAATATGAGCTAGACGACCCTCAAGCGGGTAAAATAGACGGAGCGGGTCGCAGAAACTTTACCAATATTGGTACTTCGTCTCCTGAACTACGCTTGAATCTAGGTTTAAACTGGTCTTCAGGTGCACACTCAGCTAACATTTTTGCTCGTTATATAGATAGCTATGATGATGATCAAAACTGTGCAGATGGCAGCGTTAATACAGGTTCATGTGAAGCGTTAGGTGGTTTTAAAGGCGTTGATAGCCAAGTGACCTATGACGTGCAGTACAACGTGAATTTGGGCGCCTTGTTTGACACACAAAACAACTATGTATTGTCCGTTGGCGGCATAAACATAACGGACGAAGAGCCACCACAATTATTCACCAACAGTGGTTTCGACAGTAAGGTACATGATCCAAGAGGCCGTCAAATTTACGCACGCTTCGCAGTAGAGTTCTAGGCATTACTTTTATTATGAAAAACCTGCTTCGGCAGGTTTTTTTGTTATGTCGCCTTGTAAACTTAAGTGCCCGCATGAGTAGTATTTAAATCGTCCGTTCACTTTCATTTTAACTCTGTGACGGCATGATAGGCAGTGACGTAGAATGATCAAATAAGAGGATGATATGGTCGACAAATTAACAGAGGGTGAAACCCAAGCGAAGTTGAATGAGTTAAACAAAGATTTGCCGGCAGAGCAGCAGTGGCAAATTAACAACGATAAATTGACTAAAAATTTTAAGTTCAAGAGTTTTATCCGCGCATTCGGCTGGATGAGTCAAATTGCTATTTGGGCCGAGAAGCTCAATCACCATCCTGAGTGGTTTAATGTATATAATAAAGTAGAAGTTAATTTAACAACGCACGACGTGGGTGGTTTAAGTGAGTTGGACTTTAAACTGGCGGCTAAAATGGATCTTTTCCACGTTTAGGGCAACACGTAACCAGCTGATTTGTATGAATTGTATACAGAGCAATTAAACTTCTGGATTAATTTGTGATTTATGCTTCACAACACTTGCACCGTCCCGTTAGCTATGTATAATACGCCCCACTCGAGACGCGACACACATTACGATGTGTTGTTATCGACAAAGATTTCAAGCGCGGGATGGAGCAGTCTGGTAGCTCGTCGGGCTCATAACCCGAAGGTCGTAGGTTCAAATCCTGCTCCCGCAACCACTTTTTGAAACTTGGCATTCAGTCAATTTTCGGTGAGAATAGTGGACTAGGGTCCAGAAACAAAAAGCCCCGCTTGTACGGGGCTTTTTGTTATCCTTTTTATCCTGTTTTTAATTTACTCTGGGCTGATGGCCCTTTTTTCGTTTTTGGAGCGTGAGTTTTGTCACAACTAGAACAGAAATTAACTGAAATGTTGACCGCACCTGTCGAAGCCCTTGGTTTTGAGATGGTGGGGATTGAATTTGTTCGCGCAGGAAAACACTCAACCATGCGCGTTTACATTGATCACCCCGATGGTATTACGGTGGATCATTGCGCAGAGGTAAGCCACCAAGTAAGTGCTGTGCTTGACGTGGAAGACCCTATTAATACCGAATACAACTTAGAAGTGTCCTCACCGGGCATGGAACGTCCCTTATTTAAGTTACAGCATTATATTGATTCAGTGGGTGAAGTCGTCACATTACGATTGAAAATGCCAATGGGAGACAGACGTAATTTCAAAGGTAAATTATTGTCTGAAGCTGATGGCATGCTAACTATTGAAGTCGATAACCAAGAATTTGTATTGGCCTTTGCCAATATTGAAAAAGGCAATGTTGTTCCAACGTTTGATTGAGTAGATGGCCATAAAGGCTTTTGCTAAAGAATAATCAGTGAGGCAATCATGAATAAAGAAATTTTGTTAGTGGCGGAAGCCGTTTCAAATGAAAAACAAGTTCCAAGAGAAAAAATCTTTGAAGCGTTAGAGTTCGCCATTGCAAGTGCTACTAAAAAGAAAACTGAAGGCGAGATTGAAGTTCGAGTATCTATCGACCGCGTTACAGGTGATTTCGATACATTCCGTCGTTGGATGGTTATCGCTGATGATCAAAAGCAAGAGAATCCATTTGCTGAAATGACCTTGTCTGCAGCTCAAATTGACGAGCCAGATATTCAATTAGGTGAATATGTTGAAGATCAAATCGAGTCCATTAAATTTGACCGTATAACGACGCAAACGGCTAAGCAAGTCATCGTACAAAAGGTACGTGAAGCTGAGCGCGCTCAAGTGATGGCAGAATACGAAGAACGTGTTGGTGATTTAATTACCGGTACAGTCAAAAAGGTTAACCGCGATAATATTATTATCGATTTAGGTAATAATGCTGAAGGCGTTATTTACCGCGATGACATGCTACCTCGAGAAACTTTCCGTCCAGGTGACCGTGTTCGTGGTTTACTTTACGTTATTCGACCTGAAGCGCGCGGAGCACAGTTATTTATTAGCCGTACTCACCCAGACATGTTGGTCGAGCTGTTCAGACTGGAAGTGCCTGAAATTGCTGAAGAAACATTAGAAATCAAAGCTGCGGCTCGCGATCCTGGTTCACGAGCTAAAATCGCAGTGAAAACCAATGACAAACGCTTGGACCCAGTGGGGGCATGTGTTGGTATGCGGGGCTCACGAGTTCAAGCGGTAAGCAGTGAGCTAAGCGGTGAGCGCGTTGATATCGTGCTGTGGGACGACAACCCAGCACAGTTTGTTATCAATGCTATGGCACCAGCTGAAGTGGCATCAATTGTAGTTGATGAAGATAACCACACTATGGATGTTGCGGTTGAGTCTGACAACTTAGCACAAGCAATTGGCCGTAGTGGTCAAAACGTACGTTTAGCCGCTCAGCTTACGGGCTGGGAGTTGAACGTGATGACAGTTGAAGACTTAAATGCCAAACACGAAGAAGAAAATTCTAAAGTACTGGCTGTTTTCGTCAATGGTCTTGATATTGACGAAGAATTCGCCGCGGTATTGGTTGATGAAGGTTTCTCTACGCTTGAAGAAATTGCTTATGTACCCATTAATGAGCTACTTGAAATTGACGGCCTTGATGAAGACATCGTTGAAGATTTACGTAGCAGAGCGCGCGCAGCATTAACCACGCAAGCGTTAGCCAACGAAGAGACATTGGAAGCCTCTGAACCAAAAGAAGAGCTATTAAGTTTAGCCGGTATGGAACGCCATGTTGCCTATACATTGGCAAGTCGCGGTATTACCGATCTTGAAGCGCTAGCGGAGCAAGGCGTAGACGAGATCAGCGATATTGAAGAACTAGACGAAGAAAAAGCGGGCCAATTAATCATGGCTGCACGTAACATTGTCTGGTTTAACGAAGAATAGGGTCACCAAAGAGGAATTACGAATATGGCAGAAGTATCCATTGAAAAACTCGCCGCCGATATCGGCACTTCGGTTGACCGCTTAGTTAAGCAGTTTAAAGATGCTGATATTGTTAAAGCGGCAAATGAAAACGTGACTGAAGATGAAAAACGTCAGCTGTTGGATTATTTAAGCAAACAACATGGCGGTACGGGCTCTGAAGCGCCCAAGCGAATGACACTACAACGCAAGACGACTAGCACGCTCAATATGGGCAAGTCTAAGGCGGTAACGGTAGAAGTACGTAAAAAACGTACTTATGTTAAGCGTACTGATTTAGAAGAAGCGCGTTTAGCGGAAGAAGAGACAGCTCGTGCATTAGCTGAGCAACAAGCAAAGCTTGAAGCTGAAAAAGCCGCCGAAGAAGAAGCGAAAAAAGCCGCTGAAGAAAAAGCGAAGAAAGCCGCTGAATCTAAAGCAAAGGCAGAAGCAGAGCGTCTTGCTCGTGCAGAAAAAGCGAAAAAAGAAGCAGAGGCGCGTCAAGCTGAAGAGTCTGCTTTGAGCCCCGAGGAAAAAGCGGAACAAGAGCGTGCTCGCACAGAAGCGGAGAATATCCGCAAGAAGCAAGAGCAAGAAGCGCAGCGCAAGCTTGAAGAAGATGCGAAAAAAGCAGCAGAAGAAGCACGCAAGTTAGCTGAAGAAAACTCACGTCGCTGGAAAGAAGAAGAAGAGCGCCGTAAGAAGCAAGAAGCAGAAGAAGTGCATGTACACAGTAACCGTTATGCACAAGAAGCTGAAGATGCTGATGATATTAAAATTGAACGTGGTGGACGTCGTCGTAAAAAGTCAAAACGTAATGCAGGTTCTGACCTTAAGCATGCGTTTAACAAGCCAGCTCAACCGGTTGAACGTATCGTACGTTTAGGCGAAACGATCACCGTTAGTGACTTAGCAAGTAAGTTGGCTATTAAAGCCACTGAAGTTATCAAAGCCATGATGAAAATGGGTGAGATGGCGACGATTAACCAAGTATTAGACCAAGAAACAGCGGTATTAGTCGTTGAAGAAATGGGTCATAAATACGAGCTTGTTAACGACAACGCGTTAGAAGATGAATTGTTGGCAGATAATGTAACCTCTGACTTGGCATCTCGTGCACCAGTTGTGACTATCATGGGTCACGTTGACCATGGTAAAACATCGTTACTTGATTACATTCGCCGTGCGAAGGTAGCCGCAGGTGAAGCCGGTGGTATTACTCAGCACATTGGTGCCTATAGTGTTGAGACTGATAATGGGCGCATTGCGTTCTTAGATACACCAGGTCACGCTGCGTTTACCGCCATGCGCGCTCGTGGTGCCACAGCAACGGATATCGTTGTTCTGGTTGTCGCAGCAGATGATGGCGTAATGCCACAAACCAAAGAAGCGGTGCAGCACTCTAAAGCTGCTGGCGTTCCTTTGATTGTAGCTGTTAATAAAATGGATAAAGACAGCGCGGATCCTGATCGCGTTAAAACTGAATTGTCACAACTTGAAGTGATTTCAGAAGAGTGGGGCGGTGAGCATCAGTTCGTTAACGTTTCCGCTAAAACGGGTTTAGGTATTGATGCATTACTAGAAGCGATTAGCTTACAAGCTGAATTACTTGATCTTAAAGCGCCGCCTACAGGTTCTGCTAAAGGGATTGTTATTGAGTCGCGCTTAGATAAAGGTCGCGGTCCAGTCGCTTCTGTACTGGTGCAAGAAGGTCAACTTAAAGCCGGTGATATCTTGCTTTGTGGTATTGAGTATGGCCGAGTTCGTGCTATGCGTGATGAAAACGGCAACACGGTTGATATCGCAGGCCCGTCAACACCAGTAGAAGTACTTGGTTTATCAGGTGTGCCTGTTGCCGGTGAAGATGCTCTAGTGGTTCAAGACGAGCGTAAGGCCCGTGAAGTAGCGACTAAACGTAATGCTAAACAACGCGAAATTAAACTTGCTAAGCAACAAAAAGCGAAACTTGAAAACATGTTCGCCAACATGGAAGCAGGAGATGTTAGCGAACTTAACATCGTGCTTAAAGCCGACGTTCAAGGTTCAGTTGAAGCGATCTCTGACTCACTGACTAAATTGTCTACTTCTGAAGTGAAAGTGAACATAGTAGGCAGCGGTGTAGGTGGTATTACTGAAACTGATGCCAGCTTGGCTGCAGCATCAAGCGCTATCGTGGTTGGTTTCAACGTACGTGCTGATGCAAGTGCTAGACGTATCATTGAATCAGAAGAAATTGATTTACGTTACTACAGTGTTATCTATAGCTTGATTGATGAAGTTAAGATGGCGATGACAGGTATGCTAGCGCCAGAGTTCAAACAAGAAATTATTGGCTTGGCTGAAGTACGTGACGTGTTCAAGTCACCGAAATTGGGCGCGATTGCTGGTTGTATGGTCGTTGAAGGTACAATTAAACGCAGTAACCCAATCCGCGTATTGCGTGAGAATGTGGTTATCTATGAAGGTGAGCTTGAGTCACTAAGACGCTTCAAAGATGACGTACAAGAAGTACGTAACGGTGTTGAGTGTGGTATCGGCGTGAAGAACTACAATGACGTTAAAGTGGGCGACCAAATCGAAGTATTTGAAATCGTTCAAGTTGAGCGTGAGCTATAATTCGCCAACCTAGAATGTTAGCGCGTTAACGAGTATTGAATTAAAACGGAGGCTTAGGCCTCCGTTTTGTCTTAACAAAAGCATAATTTAGTGCTTTAGGAGATTAGAATGGCAAGAGAATTTTCTCGTACAGACCGAGTAGGTCAGCAGATCCATAAAGAAATCGCCAGTATTTTACAGAACGAGTTCAAGAACCGTGATCCAAGATTGGGTATGGTGACTGTATCTGCCGTAGAGGTATCCCGAGATTTATCGTATAGCAAAATTTACGTGACTTTCTTTGAGAATGACGAAGAAGTAATGAAGAATTATTTGGCTATCCTAGAAGAAAACAAAGGGTATATTCGCACGTTATTGGCAAACCGTATGCGTATGCGTGCAGTTCCCGCGATCAAATTTGTGCGTGACGGCTCTTTAAGTGAAGGTATTCGTATCAGTAATTTGGTTGACGAAACGCTAAGCAAAGACAAAGAACGGGCTCGCAATGCAGGGCGTTCTTTAGACGAAGACGAACAAGAGGACTAAGGATTGGCCAGACGTCGTAAGGGTCGTGCAATAGACGGTATTCTACTGCTAGACAAACCGTTAGAGATATCCTCAAATCAAGCATTACAGAAAGTGAAGCGCGCGTTTTTAGCGGCTAAAGCAGGGCACACTGGCGCCCTTGATCCGCTGGCAACGGGTATGTTGCCAGTGTGCTTAGGCGAAGCCACTAAGTTTTCTCAGTTTCTATTAGACGCTGACAAAACGTATATCGTTACCGCAAAATTAGGTGTGCGTACTACCACCTCAGATGCTGACGGTGACGTGGTTGAAACCCGTGATGTGAATGTGACTGAGCAACAGTTAAAAGTGGCTTGTGAGACATTCAAAGGGCCAATTAAACAAGTACCGTCCATGTTCTCTGCCTTGAAACACCAAGGAAAGCCACTATACCATTATGCACGTCAGGGCATTGTGATTGAGCGTGAAGCCCGTGACATCACGATATTCTCCCTTAACATTACTCGCTTTGAGGGTGATGAAGTCGATATGGAAGTGCATTGCAGTAAAGGCACCTATATCCGTTCTTTGGTTGATGATCTGGGGCAGTTGTTAGGTTGTTGTGCTTATGTGAGTAAGTTACATCGTACTGCTGTTGCTGATTATCCTAGTGAGAAAATGGTGACGTTTGAAGAGCTTGACGCCTTGCTTGAACGAGCACAGGCAGAGCAGATCCCGTTAACCGAAATTCTAGACCCCTTATTGATCCCCATGGATAGTGCAGTAAAAGCCTTACCTAGCGTCTACTTGACATCAGTGGCAAGAGATTCTTTTTTACACGGTCAGCCCGTACCCTATGAAAGTGATGAGCAACTGGCCAAAGGGACGTTAGTACGTACCTATTGTATTCAGGGAGAGGTCTTTTTAGGGGTTTCCGAGGTTGATAATGACAATAAAGCGGCACCAAAACGCGTTGTCGTCTTTAGCAACCAAGGTTAATTGTATTTGCCCTTGCTAATTCATCGTTTGTCACTATAATACGCGCTTCTTGGCATGGCTGAATTAGTGATCGGCCTGCTGTATTTTTAGCTCTTATATTGGAGAAAGTTATGTCACTAACTACTCAAGAAACTGCAGCAATTATTGCTGATTTTGGCGTAAAAGAGGGTGATACTGGTTCACCTGAAGTTCAAGTTGCATTGTTGACGTCTAACATCAACAAGCTTCAAGGCCATTTTGCTGACCATAAAAAAGATCATCATTCACGTCGTGGTTTGTTACGCATGGTTAGCCAGCGTCGTAAGCTTCTTGATTACCTTAAAGGTAAGAACGTTGAGCGTTATCAAGATCTAATCAAGCGTTTAGGCCTACGTCGTTAATCGACAGCTTTATACGTTTGAGAGAAAGCACCTTCGGGTGCTTTTTTTGTTTTAGAGGGTATATTTCTGGTCATACCATTGGCTAATTTTCAATCATTTATATCTTGATAACATTAGTTTTTATTCAATAAAAACAATAAGATCACGGTACTCAAAATGATTAACCTGACACGCTCTTTTATACTCGCCTGTATTTTACTCAGTCCTTGCACACAAGCAGAACTTATTCAATGGGATGCATTTGAAGCGGGTGATAATCTTGCTGTAAAAGATAATACGACCGGGTTAATTTGGCTTGACCTGACCTTGACTAATCATTTGAGTTACAACGAAGCAGGCAACGCCTATTCTGGCTGGGAATACGCTTCTGCGGATGCGGTCTATGGACTGCTTGATAGCGCCTTTACCGATATTCAGCTGGTCCGTCACGATACACAAGAACCCTCTAACTACGAGCGAAATTGCTCAAACACCAGCGATTGTTATGTGCAAGCGACAAACTGGCAAACCTTATTTGGTATGACACAAGGCAATCGATATTATCAAACTTACGCGTTTGGACTTTATCAAGATGAGGAAACGAACCGCTTACGCATGGCTGGGAGTTATTTAAATGGTAGTGCATTAGCGAATGTTTACGGGCAAGACTTTGACAATGCACATAACACTCAGCTGACTCAATCGAACGATCTATACAGCACCTTCTTAATCCAATCTCAACCACAAGCCCGAGCGTCCTCAACGGTATCGGCGACGGCGCCCAATGTATTTGCCTTTTTATGTGTCCCCTTTATGTGGCTTGCAATACGCAAGAGGCTCACAGCGTAATATTTAGTAGTGCGTGTTCCCGCTCTTGTTCCGTTAGTACGTTGATAAAGGGCGTTTTTCGGCGCAGCTTACGCATTTGTGGCGTGTCGGCTATCACTCCTTGAATAAAGTCATCGGGTGACTCATCGATACATTCCATCAAGCATATCCATACTAGGTAACCACCATGGCGCAATAAGCCATTTTGATAACGTGTCTCAATGGTGTCGATGACCTGTTGACGAAGCTGAGGCTGGGCAATTAGTTTTAGCGCCATCGCTTGGTGCAATACTCGTATCTGCCTATCAATATTTTCATTCTGTTTAGGGCTAGAACGGTTGCCAGAGCGATTAAAACGGGAGCGTGGGGAGTACATTATCTGAGTAACGGTTGTAGCATGTTTTCTAAGCCGTTTACCTTAATCTCATGCATTAGCGCCAATTGCTGTCCTAGTTTTCCTTCAGGGAACCCTTTCTGGCTAAACCACACTAAATAAGGTTCTGGTAATTCTAGCAATTTTCTACCCGCATACTTTCCAAATGGCATGGTTTGATTAACAGCATCAATTAACAGTTGATTTGGTTGTTCAGTCATCTTGCGTATTCACTTTTTGCTGGGTATTCCACAGCTGATAATAGGGGCCTTTGTTCTTCAGAAGTGTAGGGTGATTTCCTTGTTCAACCACACAGCCATCTTGCAGGACTATTATGCTATCTGCATCTACAATCGTCGAGAGTCTATGAGCGATAACTAAACTCGTATGGCCTTTCGCTATCTCTTTAAAGGCACTTAAAATTGCCCGCTCCGACTGGCTGTCCAGTGACGAGGTGGCTTCGTCAAACAATAGAATAGGCGCTCCTTTTAAAATGGTACGGGCAATCGCCACGCGCTGCTTCTCTCCACCGGATAGTTTTAACCCTCGTTCACCTACTTTGGTTTCTCTGCCTTTTGGTAAGGCGTTTATAAACGCTGATAAATGAGCATGTTCGATAGCTTGATTGACTTGTTCATCATTCGCTGTTGGATTGCCGTAGCGAATATTCTCAAAAATGCTGTCGTTAAATAAGACGGTGTCTTGGGGCACTATTCCAATAGCTTGACGCAGTGAGGCTTGGGTTGAATCACTAACGGGCTGTCCATCGATGTAAATTTCGCCGCTAGTTGGATTATAAAAGCGAAATAATAGCTTGATGACAGTGGATTTACCCGCGCCGCTCGGGCCAACTATAGCCACTTTTTGACCGGCTGGTACAGTGAAACTCACATCATGAAGAATTTGCCTGTCTGGTCCGTAACCGAAGTTAACGTGGGAAAAGCGTATTTCTCCTTCGATAACCTGAATCGTTTTTGCATTCTCGTTATCGACAATATTTGATGATTTGCCTAATAAGGCAAATAAGTTTTCGATATTAGCCAATGCCCCTCGTATTTCACGATATACGAACCCAAGGAAGTTCAGGGGCATAAAAATTTGCATGGTAAACGCATTGATTAACACAAAGTCACCTATGGTCATGGTGCCTTGAGCGACATAGTAAGCCGCCACGGCCATCATGCTGGTCATAGCGATGGCGATTATAGTGGCTTGCCCGCCATTTAAGGCAAAAAGTGATAATCGGTTTTTGCGCCTTGCGACTTCCCAATCTGCTAGGGCGACATCATAGCGCTTTGCCTCGTATTCTTCGTTATTAAAGTACTTAACGGTTTCGTAATTTAATAGGCTGTCAATAGCCCTGGTATTACTGAGGGAATCCGCTTGGTTGACTGCGCGTACAAACTCAGTACGCCAATGAGTGGCTTTAACAGAAAAGCTAATGTAGCTGATGACCGAGACTAAAATAATGACGGCAAAGCTCCAACCGTAATTATAAAAGAGTACGCCTACAACGGCTAGAATCTCTAATAAAGTAGGGACGATGTTAAATACTAAGAAGCGCATTAGAAAACTGATACCGCTTGTTCCGCGCTCAATATCGCGAGATAAACCACCTGTCTGACGATTAAGGTGATAATCAAGATCCAATTTGTGCAGGTGTTCAAATACTTGCAAGCTGATACGACGCATAGCGCGTTCTGTGACTCTGCCGAAAAGCGTGTCACGAATTTCCCCGAATAATACATTTGCTAAACGCAGTAGACCGTATGCGGCAATTAATGCAAAAGGCACAAGCACTATTGCATTGCTTGAGTTTTCGGCGTTTAGCGTATCGACAGCATGCTTGAGTATGAAAGGCAAACCAATACTGGCTACCTTGGCAGCGACCAAGCAAAGCATGGCGAAAAATACGCGTTGTTTAAACTCTAAGAGATAAGGCCACAGTTGTTTTATCACGCGCCAATTAAATTTGCTGTCTTCTATTTGGGTATGTTGTTTAGAGCGCATGTCTCTCGCTTATTTTGCCTGACGATTAATGAGCGCAGCGCTCAGGTGTCAGAAGGTTTAACTAACGACAGCGTTGCTTATTTTCGCTTTGTTTAGCTAGGTAGCGGGCAAAGAGGTCAGTCTGTTACCACAGTACAGTTACGACCATGTGTTTTAGCGCGATATAAATTAGTATCTGCTCTGCTAATAGCGTGATCTAGTTTGTCTTGTGGGTGCATCTGATATATGCCAATACTGACGGTGACTGATAAGTGCGCAGAGTCCACTTTTTGTTCATAATTTTCTACTTTTTTTCGCAACTTCTCAGCTAACACAAACGCTTGTTGTTGTGTAGTTTCAGGCAACATAAAGAGAAACTCTTCTCCGCCCCAGCGCGCTACGGTGTCTTGCTTGCGCAGGCCATTAGCAAACATCTGACCGACTTGTTTAATCACAATATCACCGACATCGTGACCATATTGATCATTCACCTGTTTAAAATGATCAATATCACACATCATCAGGGTCATATTTTTACTGTGCCTAAGGATGCGATGGTGTTCATATTCAAGTTTTTCTAACATGCCGCGGCGGTTTTGTAAGCCGGACAAGGAATCAATCCGGGCTTGTTGCTCAAACTTTTTACTTAGCTCTTGAAGTGTTTTAAACGAGCGCTGTCTAGAGTATTCATAGAACACGAACAGCATACTGACGGTTAAAAATGAGTAGATAAGACGAGAGCGAAACTCAGCGCTGTACTCAGCAAACAACAGACCATTGTTCGGAAATTCAAGAATAATAATGACGACTAGAGCAAAAGCGCCTAGTTGAACGAGGCCTCTTTTTAGACCACCAAAAAATAATACAACGGGGGGCACTATATATATCCATAACGGCCCTGTATTTTTTACCCCGCCCATAACAATCAAATACAACATCAGTAACATGAGTGCTGACGTCACTAAATTAGCGGAAAATTTATAGCCGTTTTTACTCTGAAAATATTTAAGAATTATCCGTGAAGTAAAGAATAAAACGCTAGCGATCAATAACGTCACCCCTAGATAGAAGTCGTCGTTATGATCCCATTGACTGCGAAATAAGGCAGTGACACCTAAAATAAACGTAATAAAGTATCCAATAAAACCAAACAGATTGGTCACTTGAATTTGCTGTCTTACCGCAGGGGAGTTACTCGCTTTTGTTCCTGTATTTAAATAATTTCTAATGAAACGACTAACGATAAACATATGTGCTTAGTATCCTTCTTTCTTGCTTATTCAATATCGTTAATTATCTGATGACTGAGTTTGAGTAATTGTTCTGCAAGTAGAGTAACACTGTGGCTGTATCCTTGTTGAGATAATTCAGAGGTAAATGCAAAACTTTCCGGAGACGTTAGCTCATTGGTTTGATTACTGTTCACGTGCCAATATTGGCCGCTAGTGATGACTTGCCCTTGATCAGTCGGCATGAATCGCTTGATACTGATAACAAGACGCTCATGGTTCCCGGATGCATCAGGTGAATCATAAGCAATAAAACGGGTTTCTGTCGCCTTGTCGTTTAACCATGCAAGTAGGGTATTATGAATTCCGGTTTGTAAGTTTTCCGCCCAAAGATCAATATCAGAATAGTACAGTTGATTGCCTTCTATTTGCATCACCAAGTTTGGGCGTTTCAGATAATCAGCTAGCAAAATTCTATCGACCACGACTACTCGCTCCACCTCTTTTGGAGAAGTTGACATGAGCGGAGTTTGGCTATTCAACATAAAAAACTGTTTCATAGGCGCTTTCGATGTGCTGCACGCAGCTAATGTGAATAGCAGAATAAAGACGCTAAGTCGTTTCATATTAATGGTTCCCTTGCTGAGTATTTGGCTGACTTCCAGGCTGAAGATAGGGCTTGGGAGATTTATCAAAAATGAGACTATTCGGCGCTTGGTTTAGCTCAAGTAACAAGGGTTGTAACTCACGTAACCTGTGCTGTAACGTCTCTAATGTGTCGTTAATCTCGTTATTTGTTTTAGAACCAGTAGAAAAGCCACGTGTTAACTCAGCGATACCCGACAGCGCGGCAGCAAGTTTCGTACTGACCTGTTGCTCATCCATCTCTTTTAATGTTTCAGCGAAATCATCAGCTGTACTGTTCATGCTATTCGCACTTGCACTAATATCTGCCATCATCTGATTGGCTGCCGATGACATCTGCACGAGGTCCATGTCATTGATGTTATCGAGTATGGCACTGACCTTTTCCGTTATCTGAGAGAACTCATTTGAAATGCTTGGGATCACGGCATATTGTTGAAATTGCTCCATCTGGGCGATAGGGGCGTTGGGGTATTGCTCTAAATTTACAAATAGTGCGCCTGTTAATAAATTGCCTGTTTGCAACGATGCCCTAAATCCGTTTTCTACCCATATTTTGATTTGCTGATTGATAAATTCGATACCCTCTGCATCATCAGTTTGTTCAACTCTGCCCGGTTGAATGCCAATCACGACAGGAATGGCCACACCTGAGTCCAACCATTTATGCTGCTTACCATTGGGCGGGTTAATTTCCAGTACTTTGCCTACTTTGATACCTCGGTATTCTACCGGTGCACCAACGCGTAATCCACGTACGGTATCATCTATCAGGATCACAAATTTAGCTGACTCTTTGTAGCGTTCTTCGGCAGCTGATTCATAAGAGTCATGAATGGTAAAATACGATCGCTCATTCACCCGTTCACCTTGTGGCATACCATCAGGGACACCGAATGCCACCCCATTGGTGATGAGCGTTTCTATACTGCTGCTTTTGACTTTAAATCCGTTTGCGCCTATGTCCATTTCTACACCACTGCTATTCCAAAATTTGGTATTGGTGGTGATGAGTTTATGATAAGGCGCTTGAATAAAGGTGTTGTAGTACACAACCCGTTCATCGAAGTTAAAATAGATACTCTCAAATTCCCCTACTTTTAACCCTTTATAGATAACAGGGTCTCCTTCTTTGAAAGCGAACTCAGCGTTACTGTTTAACGTAACATGTAACCCTGGTGTGCCACTTGGGGTAATAGGTGGTGCGGAGAGGGCAACAAAATCTCGACTTGAACGACCTTCCAAATTCGCTGACATGTTAATGTAAGTACCTGATACTAATGTGTTCAAACCAGAAATACCATTGAGCGAAATGCGCGGGTTTACTGACCAAAACTCGGTGTTTTCGCGCAATAAACCTTCAGAGTTGGCTGACATACGCGCTGTTACCAAAACTTTTTGTAAATCTTCAGTCAGTTCAATACTTTTCACTTCCCCTACATCGACATTATGCATTTTTATTTTCGTTTTACCTGCTTCTAATCCTGATGCATTTTCAAACACAATACTGATCAATGGCCCTTGATTGCTCCATTGGTGATAGAACATCCATCCGCCCATGCACACAGCAATGAAGGGAACTAACCATATTTTCGAAATGCTTTTAACGTGCTTAATATCAGCAGGTTCGCCATTGTTCGCCATGATTATTGTTCACTCCAAATTAATTTTGTATCAAATGAAAAAGCCGCCAGCATGGTTAATATAACCACAGTGCAAAACGCCAATGCTGCATAACCAGGATAAATACTCATGATATTTCCTAGTTGTATCAGGCTGACCAAAATGGCCACCACAAACACGTCAATCATCGACCAACGACCAATAAACTCTGTGATACGGTAGCCGACCATACGTGTTTTTTTGCCACCATAGTAGTCAGTTTGTACGGAATAATTTAGCCAGCATAATATGACCAGCTTACCGACCGGCACTAAAATGCTGGCAATAAATATAATCGCGGCGATAGGGTAAGAACCCATCTTCCAGAGGGTTACTACGCCGCCTAATATTGTGCTAGGTTGGTCATCTCCCAAAATATTAGTATGCATAATAGGCAGCGTATTCGCAGGTATATAAAACAAAACCGAAGTGATTAATAAGGCCCAAGTTGTCTGAATACTGTGGGAGGCTGGGCGAGGTGTTGGCGGAGCAGGAAGCTCACAAGACGTCAGAATATAAAGTTGATGTTGATCTAAATACATAAGCGTTGCAGTCATGGAAATCGCAAACAACGCATAGGCATAGAATGAAAGCCCTATGCCAATATCTGCCATAGACATGATCTTGACTAAGCTGACCAAAACCGCCACCAGAAAAATTTCCACCATGGTCCAGGGGCGTAACGTGAAAATGAGCTTTAACACCGGTGCGGCATGCTTAGGCTTTTTGCCAAATAAAACGGGGATCAATAAATACAATAAACAGAGCAAAATCGTCGAGGGTAGAACGAGGATCACCGCACTTTGTAGAATCGCTAAACCGAGGTAATCGTTATTCGCGAGGGCTTCTATACTGCCAATGATATTGATGGCATGATATTGGCCGTTAGCGCTAAAGGACAAGAATTTAAAGCACAATGCCGCAACCATGAATATCAATGAGGCTAACGAAAACGCGACTAGCTTTTGTGTCATATTTTGGTAATAGGTTGTGATAACATAATGACATCGAGGACAATGTGCACGTTCACGGTGAAAAAGCGCAGGAACCGCTACTTCATAAGCACACTCGTGGCACTGAACTTGATGGCAAGCTGTTGTATTCTTTATCGATTCATCCATATGGTGCATATCTGACCCTATATTTATATAGGTTACCAAAAAGCCATCAACTGTGGAAAGGTAATCATGCACGCACGATGTATTTACGTTTTCTAACAGTTAACATTAGGGGGAGCGCCGCGTTTATACACAATGCCTAGCATTTCGAGCTTGCTTCCCTTCAAATCAACGAACAATTTTTACGGATGTTATTTAGGTGTTTGACAAAAAAGTAGAAAAACATATCACATCAGTTTTATTCGTGTGCTTAGGCAATATCTGCCGCTCTCCTTCAGCTGAAGCTATTTTTCGGCACAAAGCAAATCATGCGGGTTTAGCGATAAAAATCGACTCTGCCGGTACATTAGGAGCGCATATTGGCTCACAACCTGATAAGCGCTCAAGAGCAGTAGGCGAAGAGCGAGGTTATCACTTTAAAAAAATAAAATGTCGTAAAGTGAATAGCAGTGATTTTGAGCAGTTTGACTACGTTATAGCCATGGATAAGGCGAACGTGCGCAATTTAAAAGAGATATGTCCCGAGGAGTATCAACACAAAATCTCTCTCATGATGAGCTTTTGTGAGGCAAACGAAGAAGAGGTCCCTGATCCTTATTACGGTGGAAAACGTGGTTTTGAATACGTTTTAGATTTAATCGAACAAGCATCGGACGGTTTAATCGAACATATAAAGCAACACCATACTTAATGTACACGTTTAAATGTAGTAGCTCATATCTGATCTTACAGCTTAGTAGAGTTAGTTTAGACTTCACCGGACAAGCAGCTATGAATGTTCAAGAGACGGTCAAGCTAACTCTTTTTTGGACAATTTTGTGTTTGTGACACTACTAATTTATCAATTAATGAATTAACTTTAATACGGAAAGACAACTTATTATGTCCGTTGTTTCGCATACCAAATTCCAAAACCAATGACCATGATTAGCTCAATAGCTACCCACATCCAATGCCTAAGTACAGAGCCATCAAGAACAATACCCATCACACGGGAAATTAGTGCTCCCAATGTTAATGTCATACCGAGTGCAGCAACAGTAAAAAAATATGGGGTAATTTGATGATGAAAAATCAGTAGCATACCTGTCCCCATTAGAAAGCCCCACCGGACTCTTCTTTCAACAGCTTGGAAGGTATCCACAGGGATGGGTTTACTGCTTACTAGTTCAGGGTTATAACTGAGTACCCCCCCTAGAAATAAAATGATAAAACCGACCACCTGTAAAATTATTTTATTTTCCATAATTATCCTTAAACGTACCTAGCGCAATGATCCCGCATCATCGTTTAATATTGCATTCCTGTTAGTTCTTCAGATAACGTCCAAAGCTTTTGCGCAACACTGGCATCATGTGACGGCTTGCTTGATTCTACTTTAATGGGTGCGCCGTGCAGCTCAAAGAAATCCTGCGGACCGAAGAAATCCCCCGAAGATGCACTTTTGTCAATTGCGGCCCTCAGTATTGGCAGTGCCCCCGTTTCTTTACTCTGGCCGAAAAAGATATTTAAAAATTTCACAAACCCACGCTGAAGTTCTGATGTCGTCCACCCTGGATGAGCAGCTGTAACCATTGGGTTGCCACCTTCTAATTCAAGCCGTCTTTTCAGCTCATAGGCAAAGTAGATATTCGCCAGTTTGCTATCGGCGTACGCAGAAAAATTGCTGTATTTTCGCTTTTCCCAATTCAGGTCATCCAAATCGATCTTAGAGGCCTTATGAGCGCCAGCGGTAACAACCACAACGCGGGAGTCTGAGGTTTTCTTGAGTGTTTCAATTAAATGTCCAGTCAATGCGAAGTGGCCTAAATGATTGGTGCCCATCAAAATTTCAAACCCGTCATCAGTCTTGGCATACGGGCACGCTACTCCTGCGTTGTTAATCAGTAAATCAAGTCTGTTGAAATTGGCTAAAAACGTTGAACTGAATTCTCGGACAGAACGAAGACTGGAAAGATCCATCTGCATAACCAAAATGTCAGCGTCTGGACAATCTGCCCGTATTTCTTCTGCCACCTTCTCACCTTTTGACACATTTCTAACAGCTAGTATCACTGTCGATTGTTTCTTTGCTAAGACTTTGGCCGTTTCTTTACCTATACCACTAGACGAACCGGTAACGATAGATACTCTGCCTTTTTGACTCGGTATTTGTTCAGCACTCCAAGATATTTTTGACATGAATTTTAGTCCCCAAATTTTTCGATAGACGTATCCTAGAACTTATGGCCAAAGGTAGCAGTACACAAAACTGCAAGAGTTGTATACGAAATAACGAAACGAAGCGCTACGTTATTTCGTATACACAATACATCGATTTGTGCTCTGGGTTTTCAATGCTGCTAAACCATAATATGCTTAATCTAGAGGATTATGCTGTGAAGCGTCATACTAAAAGGTAAAGCGATGAAAAAGCTCCATTTTAAGACCATTAAAGAACTCAATGCTGTTCTTGGTATACAGCCACCAGAGCACCCTTTAGTTGATGTGATGAAAATAAATCCAAACAGTGAGCGCAATCAGTTGCTCAATGGTGAGAGCATTTCACTCACAACAAGTTTCTACGCGATATCATTCAAACACATCACTTCAGGTGAGGTCATTTACGGTCGTACCAAATATAATTGTTCAAATGGAACGCTGCTTTTTATTGCTCCCAATCAAGAACTGACAGCCAGCGGCATAATAATTGACTCAGTTGCCCGCACTATCTGTTTTCACCCCGATTTCATTCGAGGCCATAAGCTGCAAGATGAACTCAAACAATATCAATTTTTCAATTATTCGGTTAACGAGGCGCTACATCTTTCACCAAAAGAAGAGCGACATATGGTAGCGATGTTTGAAGCGCTTGAAGCGGAGAGTAACAATAACTTAGATGCCTTTAGTAAAGACCTCATCTTATCTCAGATCAGTACATTATTGATGTACGCCAATCGCTACTACCACCGTCAATTTATGATGCGTAAAGAAGCTAACACCTCTGTATACGATCACTTTTCGACGCTTTTGGGAGCTCGTTTAAAAGCTACTATTCAAGAATCGGCCGCAATCCCTGAAGTAGAAGAATTGGCGCAAGGCATGAATATGACCAGTCGATATCTAAGCGATGCCTTGAAAGCTGAAACGGGTAAGACAACTAAAGACTGGATTCACTATGCACTCATTGATAAGTCAAAAGATCGCTTACTCTCTAGTAAGGATTCGGTAGCGACCATTGCCTACAGCCTAGGCTTTGAATACCCACAATACTTCTCAAGACTATTCAAAAGCAGAGTCGGCATGACACCGACTGAATACCGAACGGAGAATATTCGCAATTAATCGCACTCTTCATTATTGACCTTCTTCATTAATGGGAAGGTGCAGTACATTGTGGCTTGTGCTCAGTTGTAATAAAAAGAGTGTTGTCATATCAATCATGGGCAAAGGTCGCAGGGCACTGATGCCCAATCAAAGACACTTTTTGCTATGATCTTAGTTCTGCGTAGCGAAGTAATTCTCTGAGGCATGTTTAAACGCAGCAAGCAACCGTTCATTAACTGATTGACTAACATTTGCATTGGGTACGATCATCTCAAACACGTGGTAGCCACCTTCATATTCATAAAACTCTACAGGCACGCCATCTTTTTTCAATTGCTGAACAAACTCATTCGTTTCATCATAGAATAGGTCCTGATCGCCGACAAAAGTAAAGGTCGGCGGTAACCCAGATAAATCGGTTGCTCTGGATGGAGCAGCGTAAATAGGCACTTTATCAGTTTGATACAGATCTCCTAAGTATAGTTTCCATGCCATACGATTTTTCGTCGAATTCCAAATTAAATGCGTGTTCTGCGTATTAGAAGGTGCGCTATTTCTATCGTCTAACATCGGATAGAGTGGCATTTGAAACGCGATGTTAATTTCCCCTTGATCTCGAGCATACAAGGTTGTCGCTGCGGTTAAACCACCGCCAGCACTTCCTCCTGCAATAAACAATTGGCTGTCATTGATACCAAGCTCCGCAGCATTATCTTTCATCCATGCAAGGGTGGCGTAGCTGTCATTTAAAGCAGCAGGGTAAGGGGCTTCATGAGAGAGCCGATATGCAGGCGCAACGATCACGGTGTTTGAGGTGTGAATGAGGTCGGACATAAAACGTATATCTAGCGCTGAGTCTGGTGAGCCCATAACATAGCCGCCACCATGCAGATATAAGAGTCCAACTGCGTCGGGAGTCGATTTATCTGAACGCAGTATTACCACTCGAATGTTGTTTCCATCTCGGCCTTTGATGTAGGTTTCTTCTACAACAATCCCTTTATCTAAGTCATAGTTCTCTGGCTCTGCCTGTCGACCTAATGCGATCAGCTGCTCCGGAGTTTCGGCTTGAGTAAAACGATCGACAACATACCCAAACAGCCGCAATTCAGAGTCTACATTCGGGTAAGAGGCGTTCACATGAAAGAACAGAGCTCCCACTATGACAGCCAAAGCCCCCACCAACCCAACTGTCACTTTTATTGCTATACGCATAAATCCTCCCGTTACCATGACTAAGACCGTTGAGTACACGGTTGACCATAGCGGTATGTTTATTGTTTCCAGCATTATTGCTGATTAATTCTAGTGTTCCAGAGATTAGCAAGTTAAGGAAAAGCCAACTTATACATTTCCCAAAAACAGCGGCCTAAACGGAGGGATCTATTTTGGGAAATGTGTAAGTTTCTTGTTTCATCTCTCAGTATGATCTCGACATCGAATCAAGTAGAAGTGCCCACCATTGAAATGTTGTACTCGATGGGCGCTGATGAAGTTTCATTTAACACAATGAGAAAACTAAAAATTACTATTAAAGGTAAGACAATGAACTCTAAATATATTATTGCCTTGTCATTGGTGCTTATGGCACTAATCAGCATTTCTATTTTGACATGGGGAAGTAATACAAAACTTGCCAATGTGGTGCTAGCTAACACCAACTCAACAGAAGTTGAAAAACTTCCATTAGAAGGTAAAGCTTTTAAATACGATAGCTACCATCCTTACAACATCGGGTTTGATTTAGATAATGCTTTAGCCAGCGCACTATCGGAGATGGATGAAGGCTACGACCTACTGGTCAATAGCACGGTCAATGTTCAGTCATATTATTTAATTGTTTACTTTTCCAAATATTTCACAGTGCAAGGCACAGCCCTTCAATCTGCGGAGCTAAAAAAACAAATGAGTGATGAGGCTTATCAAAACTGGTTGATAAGCAGCAATGTGATCAACATAGCAGGTGATACACAATCCGCCGCACTCAAATAACCTGTAAGCACACTACTAATTTGGCTGAGTAACAACAAATTGGATATTCAATAAATTCTATTCCCGAATGTTCAAACCTCACCTGATAAATTTGTACTACAGCTTTGTTTTTAATTTACTGAGATACCATATATGCCACTACTTAATGACAAAACCCGAATACTACTTAAGTTATTCGTTCCACAAAGAAGGACTCCTAACCCTCAGCATGCTATTCCCAAAGGAGATAAAAACCTTCAAGGAAAGACCATAGTATTTACCGGTGGGACCGATGGCATGGGACGTGGTGCCGTTGAAATGTTGTGTTCAATGGGCGCAAACATTGTCCTGCTCGCTCGAAATAAGACTAAGGCAGAGGCGGTGATTGAGTCGATTAAAGCAGCTCATACGCAAGGTTCGATAAACCTACAAATTTGTGATCTGGCCTCGATGGACAGCGTGAAAGCGTGTGCTGAGCGTATTCTTTCTGAATATCCAAAGATAGATGTTCTGGTGAATAATGCGGGCATCAATATGACAAAGCCTGTTATCACTAACGACAATTTTGAAACGAACTGGGCTATTAATTACTTTGGCCCAAGATTGCTTACTGAACTGCTTCTGGATCGCATTAAAGCGTCAGCGCCGGCACGCATCGTAAACCTCACCACAAATACAGAGTTCATCCCTGAAATCGATTTCGATGACATTCAGGCAAGAGTTAATTTCGATACCGACGAAAGCTATGTGGAATCGAAGCTTTCTATGAATATGTTTACTGTTGACTTAGCAAAGCAATTGCAAGGTTCAGGGGTAACCGCTAACTCGCTTTGCCCGGGCCATATCTGCTCTAACTTGCTCAGCCACCTTGAAGGTGCTGAAAAAGTCATGAGCTATGTCATGCACTACATGGCTTCACCAACCATAGTTGGTGCAGACCGAATTGTAAGATTGGCCATCTCATCTGAATTTGATGACGTCACTGGCGCGTACATTTGTGAAGACAAGTTGAAACCTCACCATCAAGAGGCACAGAAACCTGAAAAACGAACACAAGCACAGCAGATGACTACAAAAGCCCTTTCTCGTTGGCTACCTACAAATGAAACTATTATTGAATAATGAGGATTAACATAATGAACAAAAAAACCATACTGATTACTGGATGCAGCACTGGCTTTGGCAAACTGACAGCACGACTTTTTCAAAGCAAAGGCTGGAATGTCATCGCAACAATGCGTTCACCTGAAAAGGAAACTGAGCTCAACAAGCTTCCAAATGTTCTCGTGACAAGGCTTGATGTCACTGAGCCACAAAGCATTACTGACGCTATCATTGCAGGCATGGAAAAATTCGGCGCCATTGAGGCACTAGTTAACAATGCGGGTATTTCTGGGATGGGCGTTTTTGAACAGTGGGACGATCAAGAGATCAACGCGATATTCAATACCAATGTTTATGGTCCAATGCGTGTTGCACAACAAGTGTTACCAATAATGCGTAATCAAAAGGAAGGGATAATCATCAATATTTCCTCCCTTGCTGGAATTTTTGGTTCACCGTATTCTTCGGTTTATAGTGCCGCAAAATTTGCTGTCGAAGGCTTAACTGAAGCGCTTGCTCTAGAGTATGCCCCGTTCAACATCAAGACAAAAGTCATTGCTCCAGGGGCCTATGAGACCAACTTGTTTACCACGATCCCTCATCGAATTCTTGCCAATGGTGACCAACAAATTAAGGATTACAGTGATAAGATGCTTCAGAAGATGAATGCTACGATGGAGCAGATGCGTCAACAAGGTGCCCAAGATTCCGATCCTCAGGAGGTTGCAGATAAAATCTATCAATGTGTGACGGAAGAAACTCCCGTGCACAACGTATCTGGCAGTGATGCTGAGGCAATCTTACAAATGAAGCAATCTATGCCTGAAGATCAGTTGATGAAAGCGATTTCTGACATGTTTATTCCAGAAGTACACACTGCCTAAATCTAAACGCAGTTGAGGAATAGCCAATGAGTAAAGTGAACACCGTCAAATCCATTACCCAATTACATCGCTATTTGGGCCTGCCTAGCCCATTGCACCCGTTGATAACGGTGATTCCTCAATCTGCGTTTCAAGGTAAAGTGGAATCAGGTAGCACCTACGCTTTTGAGTTGTATCAGATATCATTGAAACAGGGTATCGAGTGCACTTTGAACTATGGAAGAAGTGCCTATGACTTTGATGATGGTTCAATGGTGTTTATTGCCCCCGGACAATCGGCAGTCGCTTCGGATATTGAGATAGATCCGAATGCAGCAGGTTGGACAATCGCGTTTCACCCTGATCTGATCTCACGTTCAGATCTTGGGGTGAAAATGGCTCAGTACACCTTCTTCCATTATGAAAGCAACGAATCTCTGCACCTTTCCGCTAAGGAGATTGAACTGGCTACTGATATCTCAGAGAAAATAGAGTCTGAATACTCCCAAAGTATGGATCGTCATACTCAGTCATTATTACAATCTAACCTCGAACTCCTCCTTAATTACTGTTTGAGATTCTATGACAGGCAGTTCTACGTTCGGACTGATTTAAACCGTGATTACTTGGGTCGATTCGAGGAGTTTTTAAACAGCTATTACCTTAGTAATAAACCCTTAGAGAAAGGTGTGCCAACCGTTAAATATTGCGGCCAGGAGTTAGGACTATCGCCTTATTATTTAAGCGACTTGCTAAAACGTGAAACAGGAAAGACCGCGTTGGAGTACATCCACCTTTTCCTTATTGAGAGATCAAAATCGTTAATGCTTGAGGACAACTTGAGCATTACCCAAATTGCGTGTGATCTTGGTTTTGAATACCCACAGCACTTTTCTAAGCTATTTAAATCTAAGACAGGAATGTCGCCGCGAACCTTTAAATCATCACAGATGAAACACTAGAGCCTGGAGTAATAAAATAATGAAAGTCATCATCACAGGCGCAACAGGTATGGTTGGAAGAAGTGTATTAAACCAATGCCTTGAAAGCGATAATGTGCAAGAAGTACTGCTTATCAGCCGCACGTCATTGGCATTGAATCGCCCAAAAATAACGGAGTTAGTCCACCCTGACTTTTCTGATTTTAGTCAGGTTCAATCAAAGCTTTGTGGCTATGACGCCTGCTTTCATTGCATGGGCATTTCATCATTTGGGGTTGACGAGCAAGACTACAATCACATCACTTATGACATGACTTATGCGTTAGCGTCAGCATTAGTTAATGTCTCTCCGCAAATCACGTTTAATTATCTTAGTGGTACAGGGGCAGATAGCTCGGAGCAAGGCTCTGTAATGTGGGCCAGAGTGAAAGGAAAAACCGAAAACATGTTGCTGAACATCGGATTTGCAGACGCGTATATGTTTAGGCTTGGTGCTCTTTTCCCAGAGCGAGATATAAAAAGTAAAACAGCCTTGTACAACCTGTTATATACCGGTTTACGCCCCTTTTTTCCAATATTAAAGAAAGTAATGCCTATTACGACCAGCGAAGAGTTGGGTAGAGCTATGATCAACTCGATAATGTCTCCACAAACATTAAAGATATTGGAAAATGACGATATCAATCAATTGGCGATAGATACATAAATGTTTAGCACTATATGTCTTATTCGTAGCACGGTATGACGTAGAAACTTAGCAGTATAGATAGATTGTGAATACCAGAACCAGCCTCGTTCTATTGCACTATTGATAGAATTCACGAAAACACAATGGGGCATAAATAATTTATACCGGAACGGTTGCTTTTGGCCCAATCGGCTATTTACTGTAAGATTTGATTCAACTCTAAAATTCGAGTTTGGCAGATCAAGTTAAGACTTATTCAGTTAAATATGTTCAGTTAAATATTAAAACAACGTTGTGTTAGTTATTCCTCTTTTTAATGCATGCACTAACGAAATCGTTCCACGCTAATTTATGCACCGGTTACATAGATTCTTTGCGTTAAGTATATTTCATCACAGCTGATATAAGGTATGATTGACGGCGACATCCGTGTGTTAACAGCATGCGGTTTGTGAACCTATTTTTATTTTCGACTCTACTGATATTTAAGGACACAATGTGAGCCAATGGCAACCTGATAGTTGGCGTCAAAAGCCAATTCTGCAACAACCCACTTACCATGATCAACAACACCTAAAAGATGTGGAGCAAAAGCTAAAATCTTATCCTCCTCTCGTTTTTGCTGCGGAAACGCGTCAGTTGTTTAAAGAGTTAGGTCAAGTTGCTGACGGTAAGGGTTTTTTACTGCAAGGTGGTGATTGTGCAGAGTCTTTTGATGAATTTAATGCGCCAAAAATTCGCGATACCTTTAAAGTTATTTTGCAAATGGCAATTGTATTGACCTTTGCAGGCCGTTGCCCTGTAACCAAAGTTGCGCGCATGGCAGGGCAATACGCCAAACCACGCTCTGGCGATTTTGAAACCATAGGGGATGTGTCTCTTCCGAGTTACCGCGGAGACATTATCAACAGTTTCGAATTTACCGAAGCTGCACGTTTACCCGATCCACAACGCATGCTTGATGCTTATCATCAAAGTGCTTCTACCTTAAACCTGCTTCGTGCTTTCGCTCAGGGCGGTTTAGCAGACTTACATCAGGTGAATCGTTGGAACATGGCGTTCGTGGAAAACAATCCACTTAAAGAGCGTTATCAAGATGTGGCACGTCGAATTCAAGACTCTTTGGAGTTTATGAATGTTATGGGTATCAACACTAGCAACACGCCAACGCTGCATGAGACCAGCTTATACACTTCACACGAAGCACTCTTGCTGAATTATGAACAAGCATTGACTCGCGTGGATACCTTGACTGACAAATGGTACAACTGTTCAGCTCACATGCTGTGGATTGGAGAGCGAACTCGTCAACTTGACCATGCCCATATTGAATTCTTCCGCGGTATACATAACCCTATCGGGGTAAAGGTTGGGCCTACAATGCAAGGTGACGAGTTAATTCGTCTTATCGATGCCTTAAACCCAGAAAATACCTCGGGTCGTCTAACCTTAATTACCCGTATGGGGGCTGACAATCTTGAACAGAACCTACCTGCATTATTACGTCGCGTAAAACAAGAAGGACGTAATGTAGTCTGGAGCTCTGATCCTATGCATGGCAATACTTTTAAAGCATCTAGTGGTTATAAAACGCGAAACTTTGATGCTATTTTACGTGAAATTCAGCAGTTCTTTGCAGCGCATAAGGCGGAAGGGACGCATGCTGGTGGTATTCATTTAGAGATGACCGGTCAGCATGTAACAGAATGCACCGGTGGTGCATATGAGATTGGTGATGATGATCTCGCTCAAGCCTACAAAACCCAATGCGACCCTCGCTTAAATGCTGACCAAGTGCTTGAGATGGCATTTTTGGTCGCAGACCATTTAAAAGTGAGTTAATCAGTTGACGTTGCGCCCTTAGTCAAACTTATGGTATTAATGAAAACAATTTTCATTTGTATCAATTGTTTGATGAGGGCACAATGACACTTTGGGATATCCCTGCAAAAAAATCAGGTTTAATCAGTGGTTTAGATAATACTCTGTTGCCTGCGGTAACGAATCGGTTATTAGAAATGGGGCTGACCGATGGTCAGTCTGTTCGATGCCTTCGGCGCAGTCCTATGAATGGTCCGGTTGTTGTTCAAATTGGTGACTGTGTTTATACCTTAGAACAGAGTATTGCCGATAAGGTTGCTGTCAGTAGCTTTAGCTAAATTACCTTATTTTGTTTTTACATCTAGCCTAAACGACACATTTTCGCGTGAGTAATCACTTAATAGCATCAAAGTCTATTTGAGCACGTCTTTCGTGCTCGAACAATCAAGTAGCGTCATGAAAAATATAATTTTAGTAGGTAAACCCAACTCAGGGAAAAGTCTGTTGTTTAACCAACTCACTGGGATGCGACAGAAGGTCGCTAATTTTCCAGGAGTAACAGTTGAATTAAAAAGTGGTAAATTGGGTGAACATACACTGATTGATTTTCCTGGGGCGTATTCATTAAGTACGCTTTCTCGGGATGAAGAAATAGCAGTCGAAAAAATTCACGAGGCCATGCATGACGTCAATACGGCCGTCATAGTATGTAATTTGGATGCCACTCGCTTAGAACGAAGCTTAGTATTTGGCTTACAGGTACGAGATTTAGCAAAGCAACATGACAAGGCGTTAGTGTTCGCCTTAAACATGATTGACGAGGTAGGTCGGTTTAGTCATCAGGTGGATTGCGACAAATTAAGCAAAGACCTAGGTGCGGCTGTATTTCCTCTTTCTGCGAAAACCTTAGTGGGTATTCACGAGTTCAAGTTGGCGTTAAATGAGGTTGCTTCACAACCTGAAAAATATATTCCAAGTCAAAGTGTGCCAGATGATGACAGCGTATTTAACGTTAGTCGCCTTATTGCGAAGCAATATGGAATACATGCCGATATCGTTCTCAAGCAACAAAACACCATAGATAGTTTTTTATTGAACAGTGTGTTAGGTGGTGTTGCATTTTTCACAATCATGTTCGTCCTTTTCCAGAGTATTTTTACTTGGGCAACGCCACTTATGGATGGCGTTGAAAACATTATTGGTTGGCTAGCCGTAGCCGTTACATCTGTTATCGGCCCCGGCGTTATCAATGATTTTCTGCAAGACGCGATATTTGGGGGGCTCGGTTCGTTTCTTGTTTTCGTGCCGCAGATAATGGTTTTGACATTGATTATCGGTTTACTCGAAGATAGCGGATACTTGGCGCGTGCTGCGTTGATATGCCATAAACCTTTAAGTTACTTTGGCTTATCTGGTCGTAGTTTCATTCCGTACCTGTCGGGTCATGCCTGTGCTATACCAGCTATTATGGCCGCAAGAACCATTGAATCACCGCGAAAGCGCTTGATTACCATGATGACCATACCGTTAATGTCCTGTTCTGCGCGTTTGCCGGTATATGCGCTACTTATTGCAGTGCTGATACCGAACACCACCTATTTAGGTGGGTTATTGAGTCTTCAAGGTACCGCGTTTTTTGTGCTGTATTTTTTAGGCATAGTCACTGCTCTCATCGTAAGTGTGCTGTTAAATAAATTTACCGATAACGATAGCGATAAAGCAGAGATGCCATTTATTTTGGAGTTGCCTAACTATCGTTTGCCTCATTGGAAACCACTCATGTTGCGGGTGATCACCAGCGCTAAACAATTTATTCGTAGGGCAGGGCCCGTCATCTTCATGGTCTCTGTCGTTATCTGGTTTTTGGGGTACTTCCCAAGTTCTGAGCATGATTTACAAGGTTCTTACCTGTCCATGCTTGGTCAGTGGATAGAGCCTGTTTTTGAACCGCTAGGCTTAGATTGGCGTTACGGCGTTGCCATATTGGTTTCGTTTTTAGCTCGTGAAGTATTCGTTGGCGCATTAGGAACATTGTTTGGCATCGAAGGCGCTGATGAAAACATTGCCGGTTTAGCGGAAAATATTCAAGCAGATGGACTCACTTTAGGGGCAGGACTCGGGCTGTTAATATTTTATGTTATCGCATTACAGTGCGTGGCAACCGTTGCGACCCTCAAGGGGGAAACAGGTAGCAAGAAAATAGCATGGGGCCTATTTGCCGGCTATGGTTTATTAGCCTATACCTCTGCGTTTATCGTTTCACATATTTTCTAACTAGCGGGTTACTATTTAGCTTGACCTGCGAAGGGGGGATTCTCTTTCGCAGGTTTTTTATGGGTTAGTCGTCCATAACGTTTTACTGAAGCAACGACGGGGTAATCTCAACAAAATCATCACAGGCATTCATTAGCGAGCTTGCGGTGAGCGCGGGTACACCATACACTTTTGTGCTCACCTTATATTTGTCTTTTGCAGCTTTGAGTAGTAAGTCAAAATCTCCATCGCCAGAAAGCAAAACGACAGTGTCGACGTGCGGGGCAGCGTCTAATACGTCTATGGTGATCCCCACATCCCAGTCACCTTTTGCCGAACCGTCACTGCGTTGAATAAAGGGTTTTAATTTCACATCGAAACCGATGTGTTTAAGCGCGCTTTGGAACTTCTGTTGTTGAGTGTCGTGGCGCTCAGTGGCGTACGCATTGGCGATAACAATGTCGCCCTGTGCATTTAAGTGTTGCCAAAATTTACGATAATTAAATTGTTTTTGGTAGCTATCGCGTGTGGTGTAATAAATGTTCTGCACATCGACAAATACGGCAATTTTAGTGGGCATATATCACTCAAATTAAGTTATAACCAATAGGGCATGATAGCATTAAATATTATTAAAATAGCTATTGCGTTTATTTTATAAGTGCTGTAATGTGCTGCCTTGCTTGTGAATCAACCTCCGCATTTACAAGCAGTGTTACCATTTCGGTAACGTGTTAATGTCTTGTCTTACCTTGATCCAGTCAGCCAGCATTTAAAAACAAAAATATTAAGCTGAATTATTGAACGGCGAACGAGTGAGCATGTGCTCACTGTATACCACTCCTAGACTTGTAGAAAGTCGTAAAGTTATCGTCAAATCTATAGTGAAGCTTCGTTGAATTTCGCGCGTCCAATTATCGCGCTAATTGAAAGAGAGTTTTATTATGTCTTATTTATATAACGGTTCTCAGATCCGTGTAGTGCACCCAGTGCATTCAATTTCTGTAAACAAACAAAGCGTAGCATTTGCCGACAAGCAAGGTCGCCAAAGCACTAAATTTGCCAACGCAATAGAAGCAAAGCAATTTGTTAAATGGTTAGTTAACAACTAATCACACTCGGCTTATACAGAGCGTTGTATCAGCCTATTAAGTTTCAAAAAAAGCCTGAATCACTAAATGTGATTCAGGCTTTTTTTGTATCTAAAGAGCGCGGTGAGCGCTCTAAATCATGCGCTAGGCGCCTAGGCTTTCTAGGTAACTTTCATAGTTGCCACGGAAGTCCACAACACCATTTGGGGTAATTTCAATAATACGGGTCGCTACTGACGAAACAAATTCTCGGTCGTGACTGACAAAAATGAGCGTACCGGCATAATTTTCAAGCGCCAAGTTTAATGATTCAATTGACTCCATATCCATGTGGTTTGTTGGCTCATCCATCACCAGAATATTAGGGCGCTGAAGCATCAACTTACCAAACATCATTCGACCTTGTTCGCCGCCTGATATCACTTTAACAGACTTAGTAATTTCATTCTGTGAGAATAGCAAGCGACCAAGTGTGCCACGCATGACTTGCTCATCATCGCCTTCTTGCGCCCATTGGTACATCCACTCCATAAGCGTCATATCTTTTTCAAACTCATGGGCGTGGTCTTGAGCGTAATAGCCGATATTTGAGTTTTCTGACCATTTTACTTCACCGGCAGTTAAGTCTGTATCGCCCACTAAACATTTAAGCAGGGTAGTTTTACCTAAACCATTCTCACCGATAACCGCGATCCGCTCGCCTACTTCAACCATTAAGTCTAGGCCGTTATACAATTCTTTTTCATAGGACTTCTTTAAGCCTGTTACTTCTAAGGCGTTACGGTGTAGCTTCTTCGTTTGCTCAAAACGGATAAAAGGGGTTTGACGGCTCGATGGTTTAATGTCATCAAGTTTGATTTTGTCTATTTGTTTAGCGCGAGATGTTGCCTGTTTAGACTTAGAAGCATTTGCCGAGAAGCGACTAACAAAGGTGCGCAGTTCCGCAATTTGTGCTTTCTTCTTGGCATTATCAGCGACGAGTCGCTCACGCGCTTGCGTCGAGGCCGTCATGTATTCATCGTAATTACCTGGAAACAAACGGATCTCGCCGTAGTCTAAGTCTGCCATGTGGGTGCAAACACTGTTAAGAAAATGACGATCGTGAGAAATAATGATCATTGAACAATTACGCTCATTTAATACGCCTTCCAGCCAGCGAATGGTGTTAATGTCCAGGTTGTTAGTCGGCTCATCGAGTAACATGATATCTGGGTCTGAAAAGATAACTTGAGCTAACAGCACTCGTAGTTTCCAGCCTGGAGCGATTTCACTCATAGGCCCATAATGTTGCTCAACAGGAATACCGACACCAATCAATAGCTCACCTGCTCGGGCTTCGGCTGTATAGCCGTCCATTTCCGCAAACTCAGACTCTAGATCGGCTACGCGAATGCCATCTTCTTCTGTCATCTCAGGATTAGCGTAAATCGCATCTCGCTCAGCTTTTACTTTCCATAGCTCGTTATGACCCATCACTACCGTATCGATAACGCTGTATTCTTCGTAGGCGAACTGGTCTTGTTTCAACTTACCAATGCGCTCGCCTGGGTCAGTTGATACATTACCTGCTGTTTGCTCTAAATCTCCCCCTAGTATTTTCATAAAGGTAGATTTACCACAGCCATTTGCGCCGATTAGGCCGTAACGATTTCCGTTACCAAATTTAACTGATACATTTTCGAATAATGGCTTCTCGCCAAATTGCATTGTGATGTTTGCGGTCGTTAACAATGTGTTCTTCCGGTATTTGAGGTGAAAAGTGTTATTCCTCAGCGTTATTCATTGTGTTAGCAATAATAGCTAAAGATGAAAGTCATAAATCAAATGTCGAGTTATGCATTCATTTGCGCGTCAGCTTGAGGAAAATGCGGCGCATATTATGCCATAAGCGCCCATGACTCGGCTAATATTAGCGGGAATTACCGTCAGTTTTATGACAAATATACCTGCTCTCGCTCAGATTAGCGGGTTTGTCGCTAAATTAAATAGCGGTAAATAACTAGATTACGCAGTAAAAAGAAAAGAAGAGGAGGGCTCTAAAAGACTATAAAGTCCAAAAATATATGGTGGCTATTGGCTAGGTAACTGAAGATCGATTAATTTATTCTGCACGCAAATGATAAAGAATAAATTAACCGACATTTGTTATTTTTTAAGCTGAGGCTTACTCATCTAACGGGGTATAGAAGTCTTCAGAGAGCTCAAAGTCTCCAGAAACCTCGCTAACACGGTTATCTACAAAGCTAAGAGTCAGTTCCTTACGAAAATCTTTACCGCGTTTAGCCATGCCGCGCTTCATTTGATACAAGTAATACCAAGTGTCGTGATCAAAAGAGTCTTCAACAACGGGCTTTCCTAATACGTACACTACTTGCTCTTTTGTCATGTTAATACGCAATTTACTTACGTCACGCTCATCCAAAAAGTTACCTTGCGGAACGTCAATTCGATAAATCCAATCAGCACATGCAGATAACATCAACGAGGCAGCAATCACCACCAATATATTTCTAAACTTCATTCTTATTTAAATTCTCAGCTAATAGGTAAATAATGACCCTACACATACTTCGCTAAAGGTCCTTAGGCGAAGCATCCTAACTCAGCCAAGATAGCCTAATCAATGCATAATTGTTATGAATTACTGATTTGTAGTAACTCTTTAGCGTTGGCGAGCGCAGAATCTGTTAATTTGTCTCCAGCTAGTAGACGTGCCAACTCTTCAATTCGTTCACTTTCTTGTAAAGAAATCATGTGAGTCTCAGTCGTTTTCTTGTCACTGAACTTAGTGACAAACATTTGGTTATGCGCTCGCGCAGCCACTTGGGGTAAATGCGTTACGCAAATTACTTGGCAGGTTTCTCCTAACTTTCGCAGTAGATGACCTACCACTGAAGCGGTCGAGCCACTAATACCGGTATCGACTTCGTCAAAAATCATAGTGGCAACTTGGCTATTGTGAGAGCTAATAACCTGTATTGCCAAACCAATACGCGATAACTCACCTCCAGAAACGACCTTCTCAATTTTATCTAAGCTCTGGCCTTTGTTCGTTGATACTTTGAATTGAATATTATCTAAACCGTGTTTACTCGGGGCGCTGTTGGCTTGCGGTTCAACTTCAATTTTAAATATCGCATCAACCATATTCATTTTATGAATTTGGCTTTCTACCTGTTTCGCTAATTTACCGGCGGCTTTGGTGCGCGATAAGCTGAGTTGCTCAGCACTGTCAAAGTATTGCTTTTCTAGTGAAATTAATTCTTCTTGTATACTTTCCAGTAATTCATCGTCTTGAGATAGTTGTGATAATTCTTGAGCTAATGTTTGATGATAATCATATAAGCCTTCAGCTTGCACTTGGTGCTTTCTAGCTAAATCCAACGCTTGCGAATAACGGGCTTCTACCTGTTGCATTTTCATGGGGTCAATTTCTAATTGCTCAGTGTAGTGTCTAAGCTCTTGGGCGGCTTCATCAATTTGAATGCTGGCCTCATTTAATAGCGTTAAAATGGGTGAAAGGGAAGGGTCGTGCTCTTGTAATTCCGTTAATCTATCTATGCTGTTTTGCACAGCTGACAATGCATTGAAGTCATCTGCTTCATACAGCTGATAAAAGCTTAATTGGGTTTGCTCTAGCAAGGCTTGGCTATTGCTGAGTTTTTTATGTTCACTTTCAAGCTCACCAAATTCACCTTCACCGATTGCAAACTCATCTAGCTCTGAGACTTGATAAGACAAAAGCTGAAAACGATCCGCACGTTGTTGTTGACCAGCCAAAAGTTCGCGATATTGCTTTTGTTTTTGTTGCAGCGAGCGATAGTGCAGCGCTACCTTGTTCAGTATGGAAGTGTGCTCGGCAAAGTTGTCGAGCAACTCGCGCTGTGTCTCTGCTTTTAAAATCTGTTGATGGGCATGTTGACCATGAATGCTTAATAAGTATTGACCTAAAGATTTCAGTTGGCTTAGCGGTACAGGCGTACCATTAATGAAGGCTTTAGAGCGACCTTCACTTGAAATAACCCGTCTGATTAAACAATCATCTCCGTCATCTAATTCGTGCTCTTGCAACCATTTAGTCGCGAGTGTTAATTTGCTCACGTCAAATGATGCACACAGCTCAGCTTTATCAGCTCCGCTGCGTACGAACCCCGCTTCGGCCCTGTCACCGAGGCACAGTCCTAGGGCATCAACAGAAATAGACTTGCCGGCACCGGTTTCACCTGTCACCGCTGTCATACCTTGCGCTAAATCGATGTCTAATGATTTAACCACAGCAAAATTTCGAATAGATAAATGAAGTAACATATCAAAGCCTGTTCAAATATACAGTTGCTGTAAATATATACATATTTACGCGCCTGTCTAGTGAACTTTTTCAGTATTAGCGACAGTGTCTTTTTTTACAACTAGGTGGAATGGTTGTAAATCAATAAGATAGATCCTTTTATAAGGGTTACCTGTGGCGCTAAAATAAAGAGATATTTATGGCTAGGTACTGACTATACGCGTTGCAAGTGAGAGACGACTTTATGTAGTGATGATTGGCGTAGGCAAAACTGAATTGACTGTATACAAAATTTCGCGTCAAACACTATGGTCAATACAGGCCTGCAGGCCAATTATTTAATGGAATTGGTATAAATATTTCGAAAAAGTGGTTTATCAAATCTTCGATTATCTAAAGACAGTAGCTTAAGTTGTGTTGCAACTAGGGTTAGTAAAGTTTACTACCCCAGCCTAGTTTTGTGCGTAACACGTTGAAATAATTGTAATCTTTAGGGTGGATTAGCGATAATTTTGCTGGGTTTTTGCGGATGACTATTTCGTCTCCGGGTAATACGGTGAGCACGATGTGACTGTCGCAACTGACCTGCAGATTATCTTTGTTCTCTTTGGATACTTTCATGCGTACCGTGCTGTTGGCATCCACTACTATGGGGCGAGCGCTGAGCGTATGAGGGAACATAGGTACTAGGCTAAGAGCATCTAAATTCGGAGTTAAAATCGGCCCTCCACCGGATAATGAATACGCTGTTGAACCGGTTGGAGTAGCAACAATAAGCCCATCAGAGCGTTGACTAAAAACGAAGTTTTCATCTAAGTAGACTTCGAACTCCATCATGTGAGCGACTTTTCCGTGGTGCAAAACCACTTCGTTTACCGCTGAATTGGTGCTTTGAAGCTCACCCCCTCGATAGACTTCAAGCTCAAGCAAAAAGCGCTGCTCGATTTGGCACTCACCAGTAAAAATCGTGTCTAGTTGGCGTTCGAAATCATCTGGGTTGATATCGGTTAAAAAGCCTAAGTTGCCTCGGTTGATGCCGACTACCGCAACATTATGTTTAGCCAACACGCGAGCGGCGCCAAGCATATTGCCGTCACCACCGACCACAATGGCTAAATCGGCTTGGGTACCTATGGTGTTCAGGTCGGCTATTTCAAATCCGTTGCCTTTTAATTGCGACGCGCAGCTTTGCTCAACAATGACTCGGCAGTCTTTTTGTTTAAGATAAACAATCAGAGCCTGCAAGCTTAAATTCGCTCCAGAATGCCCTTGCTTGCCTATCAATCCAACGGTGTGAAAACCCATAGTCACTCAATAAAATAACGATTTTACCTAGTATAATCATGCCCAGCGCGGAATGTCATACATTTTTATGTCTATGATTTTTCTAAGGGTTCTAACGCTTGATTTGTGCGCAGATTATGCGTGTTTGTTTATTGTCTAGGCGCTATTTAAGAATAATTTGCACTTTAATCTATTAAGGGGCGTTTGAGACTTTGTTTATTTAACGGCTTCTCTTATAGTGGATTTAATTTAACGCGTTATAAGATGATTCATGGGACCAATAATGTTAGATGTCACAGGTTGTGAATTAACACCTGATGACAAAGAGTTGCTCGACCATCCGCTGGTGGGTGGCGTTATTTTATTCAGCCGTAACTATTATGATCAAAAGCAACTTGCGCAACTTATTGCGCAAATTCGTTTAGCGGCACGAAATCAGGTGTTAATCGGTGTCGATCATGAGGGTGGGCGAGTACAACGTTTTCGTGATGGTTTCAGTGCCATTCCTGCAATGGGGGCGATATACCATCAATGCGCAGAGGATCTATCTAAAGCCCAACACTACTGCAAAACCTTTGGTTGGTTGATGGCAGCCGAGTGTTTGGCATTTGATATTGATTTAAGTTTTGCGCCGGTATTGGATTTAAACGGTGTATCGGACGTAATAGGTGATCGTTCTTTTCATTCTCAGCCTGAGCCTTTAATTCAGATGGCCAGTGAGTTCATTAAAGGCATGCACAGTGCAGGCATGAAAGCCACAGGTAAACACTTTCCCGGGCACGGTAATGTAAAAGAAGATTCCCACATAGCTATGCCAGTCGATAATCGCAGCTTAGAACAAATCACTCAGTTGGATATGCAGATTTTTACCCGCTTAAACGAAATGGGATTACTCGATGGGGTGATGCCCGCACATGTTGTTTACCCTGATGTGCATGACATGCCTGCAGGATTTTCTAACGTGTGGCTTCAAACCTACCTACGTAAAGCAATGCAATTTGAAGGCGTGATTTTTTCTGATGATTTATCCATGCAAGGGGCGGCATTTATTGGTAACTTTGCCGCAAGAGCAAGCGCGGCATTAAATGCTGGATGTGACATGGTGTTGGTGTGCAATAATCCGGACGCTGCCGTGCAAGTTATCGACAGCTTACCGAGTGATTTTCCGCATAATCCGCGTTTACCGAAATTAGCTAAGGCGTCAAGCGCTAATTTTAAAGCGCTTGGTAAAACAGATGCTTACACAAGCGCACTGCGAACACTAGAAGAGTATTACAATCAATAAGGTGTTAGTTCAAGACCGTACGCTAAGTTGCGCAGCGGGTTAGATTGCGCAGCGGGGTAGGTTGCGCAGCGGGGTAGGTTGCGCAGCGGGTTAGATCACGACGCTCATTAGGTCACGCAGCATTTTCGGACGGCCAGCACGTCAGTACACGAGGCGAATAGCTCGGCTAAATTGATGACTCGGCGGGTCAAAATACGGGAGGCCAACTAGCGTTTGAGCGAAACCTTATGATTGTTTTTCATTGTGAACACGCTCTGTTTTATCGATATTCATAAAGCAGGGGGGAAGATAAATATGCGTCAAACCTAAGTAACCTCTTAGGACAATACATCAGGACAGAACATGTTATGCAGTTAACCCGTCAGCACTTTATTTTGATTGGCCCAGTCGTGGCGATTGCGTTTTACGGATTTTTACGTTATTCACTGGTTGAATATTTGCCCGCTGTTACGGCGGCTATTACGGCATTAACGGTTATTTGGTGGGTGAGCGAAGCTTTGCCTATTCCTGCTACTTCGTTGGTACCCTTTGCATTACTACCGTTATTTGGTGTACTCGACCATGGCACTGCTGCCTCAGCGTTGGGTAGTCACGTTATTTTGCTGCTAATGGGGGCGTTTATGCTCTCCACCGCTTTAGAACGAAGTGGTGCCCACGAGCGTTTAGCCGTTTACATGGTGCGTATGGTAGGGGTGAGCAGTGGGCGGCGCCTAGTATTGGGGTTCTCCTTTGCAACTGGTTTCTTAAGCATGTGGATCTCAAACACTGCCACTGTACTTATTATATTGCCAATGGCATTGGCGGTATTATCCCATGTAGACAACCCGAAACTAAAAGTCGCTTTAATTTTGGGGATAGCGTACTCAGCGAGTGTCGGTGGACTGGGAACCCTGATCGGAACGCCACCAAATGTGATATTTGCCGGTATTTATCAACAGCAAACAGGGCACGAGTTTGGTTTTTTAGCCTGGATGAAAGTGGGCGTGCCGGTGGTATTAATCAGCTTACCTATTATCGCATTATGGCTGACGCGCAACGTGACATTAGAGCATGATATTGAATTGCCAGAACTGGGCCCCTGGCGTAAAGAAGAATCGCGAACCTTATGGGTGTTTGGTTTAACTGCGCTGGCGTGGATAACCCGCAACGAACCTTTTGGCGGTTGGAGCGGCTGGTTTGATATTCCTTATGCGGGTGACAGCACCATCGCCTTAACCGCTGCTGTGGTGATGTTTGTGGTTCCCAATGGAAAAGGCAGCAGATTGCTCGATTGGGGGACCGCTAAAAACATCCCATGGGGCGTACTACTCTTGTTTGCGGGTGGCATTGCATTAGCAAAAGGATTTAGCGCTTCTGGTTTAAGCGAAATTCTTGGGCAATGGTTACTGGGTTTGACGAATTTGCCCCTCGTAATGGTTATTTTAGCCATTTGCTTGATCGTGACTTATCTAACGGAAATCACTAGCAATACCGCCACTGCAACACTGCTTATGCCCATCTTGGCAGTGGCTGCAATATCTTCTGATAACGACCCTGCGCTATTTATGATCCCTGCAGCCATGGCAGCCAGCTGTGCTTTTATGTTACCTGTTGCTACTGCGCCCAATGCTATTGTCTATGGCTCAGGTGAAGTCAGCATAAATGATATGGTTAAAGAAGGGGCCATTTTGAGCTTTTTAATTTCTAGTATTGTTGGCTTGCTGTGTTATGCAATGTTGCGTTAGTACGGAAGTTGTGAGGTTTGCTTGTGGTTTTTTAGTTGCAGCGCTTATAAAGGCAGCGCTTATGAAGGCTACGTTCTCGTTATGAACGCCCCACAGTGGCGACAAATGAGTGCAATACACCTCGCTAATTTCTCGCTTTTGGTGCAACAAAATCAAGTACTTAAGATTTTCACGGCTCTTAACTGAGCTGCCTGACTGGCATTAATACTGCGAAAGTTCGCGTCTACTTTATTATAAAACATGTTTGAGGAGTCGATATATGGTGAAGATAATTGGGGCTGCCCTCAGCCTAGTGTTTAGTATTGGGGCTCAAGCGTCAGAATTTAACTGGGGAGAATTAAAGCGCGAACGGATTGAATTAGAGTTACCTTTGCTAACCATACAGGGCTCCAAAGGGCTACTTGCGTGTGCTTACGTTGACGTGAAAACGTGCGAAAAAACCGGTGAAGCATGCGCTATAGTCTCAGGAGTGAAAACCCATGATGATATGTTACAAAGACCGGTAACCCAAGTATCAAAAGCGGCACGTCAATTAGGTGTAGAAACGGGAATGAGCGGAGCCCAAGCGCTACATATTTTACGCTAGGGCTGCTTTAGCTGCTAAATATAGTCAGTAAAAGAGGCTAGGTAGCAAACACCTAGCCGGCCACGGCGGATTCAATATTAATCACAGACTGCTGTTGGTATTTGCTATCCAATAATTCACCTCGCCAGCTGTTATCTGCATGCAAGTTTGCCGTGGTTTCGCGAATAAGCTCAAAAACAGCCGCTACCGCAGGATTTTTATGTTGATGATCTGCTAGGCGCAAATACACTTCACGCTTTAATTCTGGTTCAGTTATTTTTATCGCCCTGATTTGATGATTAACTTCTAGATGACAGGTTGCAGAAGAGGGGTATATGGCTAAGCCGAAGCCTTGGGAAATGTAATGTAAGGTGGTCATTAACTGGCCAAATGCATTTCGCGTTTTCAACTTAATCCCTCGCTTGTGTGCTTGTTCTTCAAGTAGCTTAGGCAAAGCATCTCTGCGGTCGGGCATAAATAATTCATAATCTTGCAACGCTTCGAAGGGAATTGAGCCATACAAGGTTAGCTCACTGTAACTTGGGTTTTTTGGACGTGGTGAGATATACAGATACAAATTTTCGTTCATCAGCGCCAGTGAGCTGGCGGCATGTTTGCTCAACTCAACGTTGTAACACAGGGCAATATCAATTTGTTGCTCAGCAAACCAGCTTTCTACCATATAGGATGGGCCCACCCTAAATGCCAATTCGACGTTGGGGAAACGATGTTCTAATTCGGTTTGTAGTTGCACTGACAACACATTGCACAATGACTGGCTAAGGCCGATAACGACTTTGCCTTTGCACTCGGTTTGTAGGCCTATAAGATCGAATTTTGCGGTGTTAATTTGGTTTAAAATTAACCGCGCATGTTCTTCAAACTGCGTTCCTGCAAGCGTAAGAGATACTCCGCGAAAATTCCGCTCGAATAATTTGATTTTTAATTCATGTTCTAAGTTCGCCAATTGTAAACTGATCGCAGGTTGCGCGACGTCTAGCACCTTAGCTGCACTTGAAATACTTCCTTGCTCAACTGTGGCCAAAAAATACTCTAATTGTTTTGTATTCATTCAGTACCCAAATTCACGCTGTTTTGTTCAAATAATTGCCTAGTAAATACATGGCAGCAAATTAAGTGCCGATCTGGCATATGCTCTATGATTGAGCTTATGCTCCAAATAAAGAGTCAGTTCTCAGTAAAGAATGGAATCATGCTTCGCTACCAAATGCGTTACTTATCGTTGTTAACTAACGTTACGAGGAGAAGAGCAATTTTAATGCCGCATAACTTATGCTTTTTTGTAAAGGATACGGCTTAGAAGCTTCTTTATTTTCCCTTTAGTGTCACTCAATCCCTTATAAATTAAGGGGTATAAAAAAAATATGGGGCGGCACAATACTATTGTGCGTTCTGTGATTTGATGCGTGTCGTTAGCATATAAACCTGATTTTGCAACTCATTAGAACGATAAATTAGGAAGTACGTTAGAACGCTTATGCTAAATATTACTCGAAGACAATTTCTCAATTATGTAGGGGCAGCAGGCGGTTCATCAGCATTACTTAAAACCAGTCTTGCCTTAGGGTTAATGCCTGATGATAGTTATTCTGGGCCTGTTCACATCACACCTGCCGCTAAAGGCGAACAACCTACAGCCCTTATTCTAGGAGCCGGTGTAGCGGGATTAGCCACTGCACTTGAGCTCGAAAAAGCGGGTATTCATTGCACAATCTTAGAAGCCTCGTTTAGACCTGGCGGGCGTAACTTAACCGTGCGCAACGGCGACAAAATCGATGAAATGGGCAATACCCAAATTTGCCAATTTGATAAACAAGATAATTTGTATTTTAACTGCGGTCCTGCACGTATTCCTGGCCACCATAGACGTTTGTTGCACTATTGCAGAGCATTGAATGTACCGTTACAGATCAAAGCCAACAGCAGCAAGATGGCATATTTTCATGACGACAACTCCTTAGACGGTAAACCAAAGCGTATTATTGAATACCACACAGATGTGCGCGGGTTAATGTCAGAGTTACTGTGGAAGTCAGCAGACTCACATAACTTTGATCAAATGATGTCTGAAGAAGACGTCGCGAAACTCATGAAGTTTTCGCAAACCTATGGTGACTTAACCGAAAACGGTAAATACATTGGTAGTGAGCGAGCAGGCTCTACGACTGATCGCATGCTGGAATTTCCGACTCCCCACGCACCAATTGAATTAAAAGCCATGCTCGATAGCCAGTTTTGGTATGGCGGGCTTTTAGGAGCAGAGCTGTACGATTGGTGCGAGCCGCTAATGGAGCCTGTCGGGGGAATGGACGGTGTGATCAAAGGCTTTTTACGTCACCTCAAAACCCAACCTGTACTCAACGCGCAAGTGAAGAAAATCTTTAACCGTGATAACGGTGTTGAGGTGACTTATGAGCAAGGTGGCAAACTGCACACGGTTCAAGCAGATTACTGTTTCAACAACATTCCGGCTTATTTCATGGCGGGAATCGACAATAATTTCTCTGAAACCTATCAAGCCGGCTTAGACAGCGTGAAACGCGGGCATTTATTTAAAATTGCCTATCAGATGAGTGAGCGTTTTTGGGAGCGTGATGGTATTTACGGCGGTATTAGTTATACCACTGACCCTATCAATCAATTGTGGTATCCGTCGCATGATATTCATGCGCAAAAAGGCATTTTACTAGGAGCATATACTTGGGACGCTAAAGTCAGCGGCATATTTGAAAAAATGACCCCACAAGAGCGACTGACCGCTGGGGCGCTATCCGCAGAGAAAATCCATCCTGGGTGCAGTAAATACATCGAAAACGGTATCAGTATTCCTTGGGCCCGTATGAATCACCAAATGGGTTGTGGTATGCGCATGAGCCCTGAAGATTTCGATAAATATTATCACCTGTTGCAAAAGCCGGAAGGTCGTCACTTCATGATTGGCGATCAAATAAGTCACCACAGTGGTTGGCAAGAGGGAGCCTTGGCCTCTAGTGAGCAAGCTCTGAAACAGTTCAACCAACTTGTCAGTTCACACACTAAAAGCGGAGCAGCCAGTCATGTCGCTTAAATCTACACTCTTCATTCTCTTGTTTGCTGGCACAGCAAGTATGGTGCGTGCCTCTGAAGTACCTACACCTGCAGGACTCGAATACTGCACTGTCTGCCACGGAAGCCAATTAAAGGGCAACGCCAATATTAAAGCACCGCGCTTAGGCGGATTGTCTAAATGGTATATCGAACGTCAGTTAAATAATTTCAAGCAAGGTATTCGCGGGGCACACACCAGCGATGTGACTGGCAGCGAAATGCAGGCTATGACGCGTCATTTAACTCCGAGCGATATCTCCGCTATCGCTAACTGGATTGGTAAAACCGAGTCGCCGGCACCAGAGCCCACTATCCATGGTGATATAGAAGCAGGAAAAAATCTATATCAAGGCTGCGCAGCTTGCCACGGTGTCAATGGTGCAGGAAATCAAGCCATGGGCGCTCCGCGCCTTAAGGGTATAAATGACTGGTATTTGCTGACACAAATTAATCACTTTCGTGCAGGTATTCGCGGTTCAGACCAAAAAGACGTGTACGGACAACAAATGAAAGCCGCCGTTTCCATGGTGCAATCTGATCCTGATGCGGTAAACCTCGCAGCGTATATCAGCCAACTTAAATAAAACCAGGAGTTACCTTTAGATGAACAAAACCATGAAAAAACGCATTTTAGTCGCCGCAACTGCCGCATTATTTAGTGCTAGCAGCTTTGCAGAAGTCACGCGTCATGCTTTACCTAATAACAACCCGTTTCCTATCTCCCGTGCGGTTGAAGTCACCCCTGATACCACATTGATTTTTCATGCGGGTATGACCCCAGGCCCAGTTAATCCAGATGCAGAGAAAGGCAGTCGTGAATATTACGGCGACACGGAAACCCAAGCCTTGAGTGTATTTAAACGACTAGAGAGCTCGTTTAAAGACTTAGGCGTTGATTTTGGCGATGTCGTCAAAATGCAGGTGTTCATGGTAGGTGACCCTACCATGGATGGAAAGATGGACTTCGGTGGATTTATGAAGGCATACACCAAGTACTTCGGTACGAAGGAGCAGCCAAATAAACCGTCGCGTTCTGCTTTTCAAATCGCAGGTTTGGCAGGTGGTCCGAACATGCTAATAGAAATTGAAGTGGTGCTGGCTAAGCCAGAGTAAAAACCAGTTTGATAGGAGACCTGCTCGGGACGAGCAGGCTGTGCAATAACGGAAAGCCAAGTTAATTAGCTCGCAGAGATTAAAAATAAAAAAGGTGAACACACATGCTTAAGCAAAATAAACTTAGCAAAGCAATAAAAACCGGGTTGGTGACCTGCGCAATGAGTTCTGTTGCTATTTCATCAGCAATCGCACAAGAAACCCAAACGCCAGATGAAGCCGCCGCTGCTTACGAGAAGGTCGTTATTACCGGCTCACGTGGTGCTCCTCGCTCACTCGCTGACTCACCTGTACCGGTTGATGTTTTGAGTGAAGACGACCTAGCTGCTGTTCCGTTCTCGGACACCAATGACATATTAAAAACCTTAGTTCCGTCATATTCGTTACAGCGCCAGCCTATTTCTGATGGTGCGTCTTTTATTCGCCCAGCAACGTTACGCGGTATGCCAACGGATAAAACCTTGGTACTCGTTAACTCTAAACGCCGTCATCGTTCTGCTTTGGTACAAATTGGGGGTTCTGGTACACAAGGTCCTGATATTGCTACCATTCCATCATCTGCCCTTAAAGGCGTCGAAGTATTGCGAGATGGTGCTGCAGCCCAATACGGCTCAGATGCTATCGCAGGGGTTATTAACTTTGTATTAAAAGACAATGACGAAGGCGGCTCGTTTTCAGTTGACGCGGGGCAATACTACGAAGGTGATGGTGAGCAAATCACGCTAACGGGTAACCTAGGTTTCTCGTTAGGTGACAATGGCTTTTTAAGTTTATCAGCTGAATATGCAGATTCAGACTCCACCAACCGCGGTGAGCAATACTGTGAAGACTGGTGGTGTAGTGATGCAAGCGATCCCCGCGGTGCAGCAAACCCTTATTTGAGCGACCCTGACTTTGTTGCAGGGATGGCAAATGCTAATTTAGGCGGTGAAGACGTTGTTCAGCCTTGGGGACAACCTAATACCTCTGCAACACGCATTTTCTTCAATAGTGGTTATGAATTTAACGACGATATGAAGTTTTACGCTTTTGGTAACTACTCTGAGAGTGAAGGTGATGCGTCTTTCTATTACCGTTATCCGGGCAACGGCACCATTGAAGATTTACGCCAAGAAGATGGCTCTATCTATAGTCCCCTTGAAAAATTCCCTGGTGGTTTCACGCCACGGTTTTTCGGTGATATCACCGATTTCTCTTTGGTTACTGGCTTAGAAGGTGAGTTTGCAAATGGTATGACATACGATTTCAGCGGTCGGTATGGCTCAAATGAAATTGAATACACGTTGAAGAACACCATCAACCCGTCGATGGGGGCTGATTCACCTACGGAATTTCATCCCGGGGACTTAATCAACGAAGAATTGCAATTCTCCGCTGATTTCACCAAATACTTTGATTTGGGTTTGTATTCAGATGTGCTATTTGCGTTCGGTGCAACCTACATGGAAGAAACCTACGAGCTAAAAGGCGGTGATGAAGCCTCATACTCGGCAGGTGTTTATGCGACCTCTGATCCTTGGGGATTCTGTGACGATGCAGGCGGTACGACTGCCGCTGGTCTAGCAGTTATCGCAGGGGGCTCTACCTTGGATTGTTCAAACTCTGATGATCCTGTTTACACTGCGGTTGGTGTTGGCTCTAACGGTTTCCCTGGATACTCGCCAGAATATTCAGGCGAGTACGAGCGTGACATGCACGGTATTTACGCCGATGTGAGCAGTGACGTCAGTGAAGCATTATTTTTACAAGCCGCTATGCGTTACGAGGATTACTCTGATTTTGGCTCGGAATTAGTAGGTAAATTGGCGTTTAAATATACCTTGAGTGATGAATTTAACATGCGTGGCTCTGTGGGCACTGGTTTTAGAGCACCTACGCCTGGTCAGCAAGGTACGACAAACGTATCAACGCGCTTACCTGAAGGGTTACCGGTAGCAACAGGTTTGTTCCCTGCATTAAGTGCGGTGGGTCAAGCTTTAGGTGCTGAAGCCCTAAAACCTGAGAAATCGTTAAACTACAGCCTAGGTGTAACTGGCAATATTGATGATTTGAATGTCACGTTGGATTTCTACCGTATCGAGCTTGAAGACCGTTTCTATGCGGTATCGACGCTCGATGTATCAACCGACGAAACAGATGCAGATGCTTACGCAAACTTCTTGAAGTTAGAAGCAGCAGGAGTAGAAGGCGCTAACACCATTGGCGGCGTTAACTACTTTCAAAATGCATTTGACACGGTGACCAACGGTATGGATTTTGTCGTGACGTATACCATGGGTGACACTGTGTTAAGTACCTCGATTAACTACAACAAAACCGAAATTGATTCTGATGCCTCTGATTTCTTGAATGCAGAAGACCAATTCGATTTGGAGAATGCCATTCCCAAATGGCGTGGTGTCGCGTCAGCGAAACACAGCTTTGATGATTTAACGTTATTGGTGCGCGCGAACGTGTATGGCTCTTACGAAAACGCGATCAGCTCTGATGCGACAACGCGCCAAGAGTACGATCCAACGGTGTTTTTCGATTTAGAAGCCACTTACCAAATCAGTGAAAATGTGAGTATCGCAGCGGGGGCACGTAACATCTTTGACGAATACCCAGACAAAGATGATGGCGACGACTGTTGTGGTGCGGTTTATTGGTCAAGCAACATCGTTGATTGGCAAGGCGGTTACTACTACATGCGGTTAAATACTGTTTTCTAGGAAACCCTTAGGTAAAACAGTTTTCGAACGACTTTATTATTCGTTCATAAAAAAGCGGCTCAATTGAGCCGCTTTTCTGTGTCTACGCTAGCACTTAATTGTGGTCAGTTTCTTTTGGTGGTTCATAACGGCGAATTTGTACCACCATGCCAAACAAAGGGTGATCAAAGTAGTGTAACTGGGTTGAAATAACTCTGCGCAGTTGGTCAAAGTGAAAACTCTGCAAAAAGTTATTCGGCGCTACGTCGGTTTCTCCGGGCAACCGTAAGGTGATCGGTGCGCGAAAATCAAGATCACTGTCGATATGTAAGTAGGGAGTACGCCCTAAGTTCTCAAGGTACACTTTGAAGTCACCTTCAACTTGCCATAATGGATTTTCGGCAACATGCATAAAGTCTTCTGCGTCAATACTGGCAACGCCGCCAGCGCCCTCACTTTGGTTAAAGTCTATTATTTTAGCCGGTTCGGAAGAGGTAATAGCAGCATTGATTTGGGCGAATAAAGCATCATTTGCCAGCTCTAACTTAGGTGCGTCTGTGTGTTGTTGAGCATCTAAAAAACGTGGATCCTCGATTGTTTTGGGCGCGGTTTCCACTTTTCGTTTGCCGTCTTGCGCATACGCTGATGCGTAGTTTTCGCCAGCAATCAATTTGAAAGGCTGCGCCTTGTCTTTACCAAATACGACTGGCTGACGCCACACCACATGCAAAAGAGGGGTTAAATCCTTTTGCCAGCGAATATGCTCTTCAAGCTTTGTTAATTCTAAGCTCGCTTTGGGCAGCAGGTACGGGCTTTGACGACCCGGCCATTCCACACCGTCGATAACACGAGGGATATGGGTTGGTTGAGTCTCGGGTATAGGGTGATCATAAGGTCCTAAAAGCAATACTTTGTCTTGGGCAAATGCACAGGGTAAGGATGGCGGGATTTGCCATTTAACCCAAGTGGGCTCGGTTAGTGTGCGCTGTGCTAAAGCAGCATCATTATCTGGGGGTGTTTGCTCATTGAGAGCGTCAGCGCGCTCATCTTGCCCATCGCTTTGCGTGTTTTGCGAGCCGTTTAATTGCTCAAACAACGCACTTGTCTCGTCTAACTCGGGTGCGTCTTGCGCATCAAGATAGGAATAATCGGTTTGGGTGAATACATGGTTTGTTAGGGTGAGTTCACGGGCTTGTTGTTCTTTCAGTTTATCTTCAATGCTGATATCACAATGCGGCAAACCTGCATTCATATATGTTAAATCGGGCGTGACATAATCGCTAAGTAAGTCAAAGGCGGTTGCTGAGGCAAATTCTGGCGCTTTGTGCTCGAAGCTTTCAGCAATACTTTGAGCAGCAATATCGCGCTTAAACACGATAACCTCAATATCAAACCACCAGTCCTTTGCTTGTGCGGTGCTGTGCAGGCCTAAGGTGCAGCTTAGCGCGAGAAGCGTTATAGCAAGCTTAGGTTTTCGCATTGTGGTTGGGCGGTTTATGGTTTTTATACAACTAAACATTATTGGCATTAAGCGGCTCGTAATTGCTGGCTAAATTCGTTTAACATATCCAGGATAAGTTGCAGTCTATCGCTGGCGGACTCAGTAGGCACATTGAATTTCAACTTGTTGGCACCTTCAAGGCGATAAATACGCGGCTGTGATTGTATCAGTTTAATAATAAAACTTGGGTCGATTTGGGTTTTATCAGAGAACTCAATCGCTCCTCCCGCATTGTTTGCTTCAACTTTATTAATTCCTACTTTCTTTGCCACTAATTTCATTAGGCTAATTTGAACTAAATTTTTTGCGGCGTCAGGGAGCAACCCAAAGCGGTCAATTAATTCGATTTGCACTTCGTTAATTTGCTTTTCGTTTTTACAACTGGCTAATTTTTTATACAGCGATAGACGGGTATTCACATCATTGACGTAATCTTCTGGGAACAACGCAGGTACGCGCAATTCAATTTCTGTTTGGTTAGCAAGGGCGGCATCAAGAGAGGGCTCTTTACCATCTTTTAGTGATTCAACGGCTTGTTCGAGCATTTCCATATACAAGGTAAAGCCTACTGTGGTGATTTGTCCTGTTTGGTCATCACCGAGTAATTCACCTGCACCACGAATTTCTAGATCGTGGGTGGCAAGGGCAAAACCAGCGCCTAAATCTTCTAAAGAAGAAATGGCGTCCAAACGCTTTTTGGCGTCTTTGGTCATGCGTTTAGGATGAGGCGTTAACAAGTAGGCATATGCTTGGTGATGAGAGCGACCCACACGACCGCGCAATTGATGTAATTGGGCAAGGCCTAAGTGATCTGCTCGGTCCATGATTATCGTATTGGCCGATGGTACATCGATGCCTGTTTCAATAATGGTGGTACACACAAGAACGTTGTAACGCTGATGGTAAAAATCACCCATGACTTTTTCAAGTTCACGTTCGCGCATTTGACCATGACCGATAGCAATTCTGGCCTCAGGTACAATTTCGGCAATTTCATCTGCTGTGCGCTCAATACTTTCTACTTCATTGTGCAGAAAGTAAACTTGACCGCCGCGTAAAATTTCACGCATGATGGCTTCGCGAATAAGCTCTTTGCTGCGCTGATTGACAAAGGTTTTGATGGCTAATCGTTTGGCTGGTGGCGTGGCAATAATAGATAAATCTCGCATGCCAGACAACGCCATATTTAACGTTCGCGGAATAGGGGTAGCAGTGAGTGTAAGAATGTCTACATCCGAGCGAAGGGCTTTGAACTTCTCTTTCTGGCGTACGCCGAACCTGTGTTCTTCGTCAATAATCACCAACCCTAAGTCATCGAACTTTACATCACTTTGTAGCAATTTGTGGGTACCGACCACGATATCCACTTTACCGTCATCTAAACCGGCCATAACGCCTTTTTGATCTTTGGCGCTGGCAAAGCGCGACATCACTTCAATCTTAAACGGCCAGTCAGCAAACCTGTCTTTGAAATTTTCATAGTGCTGCTGAGCAAGTAATGTCGTGGGCACCAAAATCGCCACTTGCTTGCCTTGATTGGCAGCGATAAATGCTGCACGCATGGCGACTTCTGTTTTACCAAAGCCCACATCACCACACACGAGTCTGTCCATAGCGTTGCTGCTGCCCATGTCTTGAATCACTGCGTTGATGGCCTGTTGCTGGTCTAAGGTTTCTTCAAAGGGGAAACTGTCACTGAAGGCTTGGTACTCGTCCCACGCTATTTTATACGAGAACCCTGGTTTGGCTGCGCGTCTGGCATATACATCAAGTAACTGTGCTGCGACGTCGCGTACCCGTTCAGCAGCTTTTTGCTTAGCTTTGCTCCAGGTTTCGGTGCCTAAGTTGTGCAGGGGGGCTTTTTCTAAATCACCACCGCTGTAACGGCTGATCAAATGCAGGGCAGATACAGGGACGTATAACTTGGCTTCTTTGGCGTATTCGATGGTTAAATATTCTGTAGTGACCCCCCCTGCATCTAATGTTTGCAGGCCAAGGTAACGACCCACACCGTGATCTAAATGCACGACTGGCTGACCAATGGCCAACTCAGCTAGGTTACGAATGACGGCATTTTCGTCGGTCGCTTGGCGTTTGTCACGTAATCGGCGCTGACTGATTTTATGCCCGAGTAATTCTGTTTCGGTAATAAACGCCAGTTCTTTGTTATCTTCAAATAATACGAAGCTATGCTCGGCTAATCCGATGGTAATACCGAGTTGCTCTTTGCTTTTTTGAAAGGCATCTAGATGCTCAAACGCTTTGGGCTTGATGCCTGCTTTAGTGAGTAAATCGAGTAGGCTTTCCCGACGACCTTGAGACTCAGCACTAAACAACACTTTACTGCCGTTTTTTTGCCAATCTGTCACGCGTTGTTTTAAGGTTGCCCAAGGCACTTTATTTTGCGATTTAATCGCGATATCGCCTATGGTACGGGTGTCGTAATTGGTCACGCCCGCTTTCTGCTCTTTGGCGTTTTGTTCAATAGTGATCCTGGGCCATTTCTTTAACGCAGCAAAGAGTTCTTCGTTACGTAGAAACAGGTCAGCCGGTGCCATAAGTGGCCGACTTAGATTGTAGCGCAATTGTTCGTAGCGCTCGTTTACATCGGTCCAGAAGAAGTCACAGGCCTTGGCCAAATCACCGTGCATCATGAGCAAGGTGTCGTGGTGCAGATAATCAAATAGTGTGGCACTTTGCTCGAAAAACAGCGGTAAATAGTATTCTATACCGCCGGGCATCATGCCTTTACCCACTTGGTAATAGACGGATTCTTTCGAGTTATTGGCGTCAAATTTTTCTAAATATTGTTGACGAAATAATTTAATACCATCTTGATCGGTAGGAAATTCTCGGGCTGGTAATAGCTTTATTTCATCTATTTTATCCCCTGAGCGCTGGCTGTCTGGATCGAAATAACGAATGCTGTCTACTTCATTGTCGAACATATCGATTCGAAAGGGTTGTTGGCTACCCATGGGAAATAAGTCGATGATACTGCCGCGGATGGAGAACTCACTGTGCCCCATGACTTGATTGACATGTTGATAGCCAGAGCGCTCTAAACCTGAGCGAAAGGTGTCAATGTCTAAGGTTTGATTAACCTTTAAGAACAACAAGTATTGACTGAGATAATCTGTTGGCGCCATGCGCAGCATCAGGGTATTTACCGGTACAATAAAGACGCTATTTTCCGCCTGAGTGAGTCGATAAAGTGTTTCTAGGCGTTGGGAAATAATATCTTGATGGGGCGAAAAATTATCGTAGGGCAGGGTTTCCCAGTCGGGGAATAGCTGTACTTGTATTTTTTTACCCTGCAAGAAAAAGGTTAATTCTTTTTCTAATTTCATGGCACTGGGGGTATCAGCTGTGACCAATAATATAGGGCCCTTAGTTTTGCCTGCTGCGTTGGCAATCGCTAGGGCTAAACTACTACCGTGTAAGTTGCCCCAGTGAATAGCGTCTCTTTGGCCTTTGGCCAGCGTTGGATTGAAAATACTTGCTGTCATGTAAATTAGTCGTTCTTTTGTTGCTTGGCGCGTTTTCGCAGTTGCGCTGTTTGAAGATGTAAACTTGCTCGTACCAGAAGGTCTTGATCTTCTTCACGGATGCAGTTGTAAATAAGTGATACGTGATAGTGCTCGCCTACCTGCTCGCATCCAATGACTTCGCCGAAACAGAAAATGGCGGAGGCTTCTTCTTTCAAAAAAAGCTTTAATTCGATGATTTGCTCAAGCTCGAAGGGTTCGTCGCACTTAACGATGATGCCGCCACCCCCAAATTTGACTGACTCGTATGCTTGGCTGGGATCATCTTGCTGTTGCAATACGAGGGACATTAATAAGTCGATTTTACGCGATTGTGCATTTAAAAAGCTGGCCAACTCTTCACCATGCTCACCCATATTACGCAAGGTGCGTAGCGTTTGAGCATCCATTGAGGTTGCTTCACTGGCCACACGAAACGCGTAGGGCATATGCTCGCCTAGATCATCGGCATCGGGCAAAGAAAAGCCAGCTGCTACGGCTTTAACGTTCACCCGTATGGCATGTTCTATGGTAAAGAACGCATTGAATTGTTGCTGCTTTTCTTCGAGGCTGGTGCCGTGCATGTATTCTCCGAAACTGGATGTCTTTGGTTACCGTGGCTTTAGCTTAGGTTTTTATCGTCCATTTATAGGTTAATTGAGATATTACAGGGTAAATATCCGTTATAACATCACTTGACCTAGTGTAACCTTGTTTGCGTTATGACCAGAGCGTATTATTCAAAAAACGTTTTACTTTACCATGAGTTAAACGATTATTGATGAAGACGTTTTATTCTTCTTTTTTAATTGCATTAATGCAATGCGCTAAAACCTGCGTGGCGTTAAAAATTGCGTGGCGCTAAAATTGCCTGATTTAACATTAACGTTGAATTATCCCTAACCCTTGGCTAAGAGTCTATTGCTAGCATGTTTCACTCTGTTTCTGCTTTTATCGGTTTGCGTTACGCAAAGTCGTCAAAAGGTAATCATTTCATCGCGTTTATCAACGCATTTTCAGCTATCGGCATTGCGCTTGGTTTAATGTCCCTGATCACCGTTTTGTCTGTGATGAACGGCTTTGAGGGGGATTTAAAAGATCGCATTTTGGGTATTGCACCTCACGTAGTGGTAGATACGCAAGGCGAGAGTGAGCAGATCATTTCAGACTTATCTCAATTGCCTGGTGTGGTTGCCACTAGTAAATTCATTGAGTCAGAAGGGGTAGTGCAATCATCCCGAAGTCTAGAAGGGGTGATGATTCAGGGTATTGAACCGCAAACCACTGATGCGCACTCTATTATCGCTGAAAATATGGTGGTTGGGCAGATTAGCGATTTAAGTCCTGGTAGCTATGGGATTATCGTGGGTCGAGCATTGTCTACACGCTTAGATTTGAGGCTGGGCGAGCAAACGCGTATTTTATCTGCCCAAGGCAGTGTATTTGGTCCGTTTGGACAAATGCCGAGCCAGCGTTTATTTACGGTTATCGGTATTTATGATGTGGGCTCTGAGCTTGATTCGAAAGTGATTTTAATGAATATCAACGACAGCGCTAAACTAATGCGCAATAAAGTCAGTCGCATAGCCCAAACGCGCTTGTTTCTGCAAGACCCATTTGAGTACAAATCCGTGGTGGACAAAGTCACTGAAATGGGACTAAGTAGTGATGATTGGCGCACACGCCAAGGCCCTTTGTTCGATGCAGTTAAAATGGAAAAAAACATGATGGCACTTATGTTGGTGCTGATTATTGCTGTGGCAGCGTTTAACATCGTTTCAGCCTTAGTGATGGTCGTCACAGAGAAAAAGGGAGACATTGCTATTTTGCTTACCCAAGGCCTATCACGCGCTCGCGTTATGCAGGTGTTTTTGTTTAATGGATTATATAACGGCATAAAAGGCACACTGTTTGGCGCGGCAGGGGGCTTGTTATTGGTTAGCCAATTAAATAATTTACTGAGCTTGTTTGACTTGCCTATTATGGCGGCGACAGGGGGAGTAGGGCTGCCGATTGAAATGCATTGGCACCAAATCGTTCTGCTTATTTTATTTTCATTGCTGTTGTGTTTCGCTGCCAGTATTTACCCCGCCTATCGCGCTGTCAAGGTGGACCCAGCAAGCGCGTTAAAATACGAATAAATTTGCAGCAATTGACTGAAGAGCGTCACAAATTTGCAATAATCCTCGTCTCATATTGTGTTTTTTCAGTGTATAATGGGCGATGATTTAATATTCGTGCTCTGATTTGTTGCCTAAGCAGTCAGTGGTCGTCCATGCTTTAAAGGGTTTTTCGATGGAAAAAACATTTATCACCGCTCAGCAATTGTTAGAAGATTCATTTCGCTTAGCATCAAAGGTATACGAGGACGGTTTTCGTCCGCATTTTATTATTGGTATCTGGCGTGGTGGTGCCCCAATAGGTATCGCGGTTCAAGAATATTTTGATTTTAAGAAAGTAGACACAGATCATATTGCGGTGCGTACATCATCTTATTACGGAATTGATCAACAATCTAAAACGATTAAAGTGCACGGCTTGCATTACCTAATTGAAAACGCCAATGCGGATGATGACTTGTTGATTGTAGATGACGTATTTGATTCTGGGCGTAGTGTTGACGCGCTTATTAAGCAAATTAAGAAATTGTCCCGTGCGAACATGCCGAAAAATGTGCGTATTGCGTGCCCGTACTACAAACCGCAGAATAACAAAACAGACATAGTACCGGATTACTTTGTTCACGAAAGTGAAGAGTGGTTGGTGTTCCCCCATGAAATTTCAGGGTTAACCCCAGATGAGATTATCAATGGTAAAACAGACCTCGCTAACGTGAGAGATATTTTGGTCTAATTAGGCTGTGCCTAGCGCACTGAAAATGCTGTAAAAAGAGGAGCTTCGTTGCTCCTTTTTTGTGTGTGTTAGAAAAACTAGGTATTTTAGTTAATATTCAATGTGGTCTTGTATGTATGGTAGATTTCCAATGACAGCATTTAGCATCAAACTAACGAAAAATCAGGCGGTTGTTAAGTCGAGTCGTCTAGTTGGCGAAAAGGCACGGCAATGGCTGCTGGACTTTCCAGAAACAATTGAGGATTTTCCGTTTGGCCCTGATGTGGCGGTTTACAAAGTGAAAGGAAAAATGTTTGCTACCTTGGCTTTTGGCGCAGTGAGTCGACATAACCAAGCAAGTGAAGCTGATGATAAGCAGGAATATAGGATGAACCTTAAATGCGATCCTCAAGAAGCTATCATGCTCAGGGATGTCTTCAGTGCAGTATTACCTGGTTATCATATGAATAAACAGCATTGGAATACCGTTATATTAGACGGTAGCCTGCCTGAAGGGGAGCTACAGCGTATGATACTTAATTCATATAAGTTGGTAGTGAATAAGTTACCCAAAAAGGAGCAGATGTCACTGCTATTGCATCTGTGATCTCATTCCCAGATTACAGTCCTTCCCAGTCGGTCTATAGATTTACGTGTTCTTGCTACTACTCAATTAAATACTAAGCCGCGATTACCGCTGGCACAATGATTGCTCTTTTACTTTTGAAGCACGCCTTGATACGACTTTGTGTTAGGGGAATTTTCGAAATATTTTATTAAAGGGAGATAATGATGAATCAAGATCAAGCCGAAGGTAATTGGAAACAGTTAAAAGGTAAAGCCCAACAAAAGTGGGGCGAATTAACCAATGATGATTTGGATAAGATGGAAGGCAATCGCACTGAACTTGTTGGTAAAATTCAAGAGAAATACGGCAAGTCTAAGGAAGAAGCTCAGCGCGAAGTAGACGAGTTCTTCGATAATTAGTCGCGACTCCACTCAAATACGTCAATAAAAAAGCGTCAGCAGATATTCTCTGCTGGCGTTTTTTTTGATTTCTTCTGACCGTTTTTGTTTACCACAGACGTGATTTAGCCATCCCAAAGCAAAATATCGTCGTACATTCGCTCGCAAAAGTTTGTGTAATTGTTACACGGGGGGAATAAAATTATGCATTTTTTTCGCTCAGCTTATACTCGTTCATCAGCATATACTGAAGGCGACTAACAGCCTTCAAGCCAATGATTACTTAGGTTGTATAAAGTTATTACTTGGCTTGGCACGAATAACGCTTTAGTAAAAGTCCATTTACTTTAAAAAGGAATATTTATGTTACGTTGGGCTGTTATTTTTCTGATTATCGCATTGGTTGCTGCAGTACTAGGGTTTGGTGGTATTGCTGGTTCGGCGGCAGGTATCGCGAAAATAATTTTCTTCGTATTTCTAGTGCTACTGGTTATTTCAGTGGTGATGGGACGACGAAAAGTATAATAAGTTTAATATATAAATAGGCTGCCGGTGAGCAGCCTTTTTTATGTGCAACAGATAGCCTAGAACATCAGCATGTTTATCTTAGCGGTTACTCTTGAGACATAAATGCGGCAAATACCTCTTCGCCAGTCATCATTTTGGTTTGATTCGCGAAGTCGTAAAAAGCGGGTTTTTCATCGGTGAAGATCTGAGTATGGAAACCCACTTCAGTCGTATCCGGTATCTCAAACAGTCCGACCGGCATGATGTATTGTTGGGTTTCTTTTAAACGATAAAATAGATGACTTCCGCAGTGACGGCAAAACCCCCGCTCGGCCCAATCTGACGAATCATAGATAGACACTGAATCGTCTGACACGAGAGTCACCTTGGTTCCACAATCAATCGCAAGCAAGGGACCGCCGCCCCACTTTTGACATGACCCGCAGTGGCACGCGTCTATATCTGGTTTAGCCTGAGCGACGTTAATGCTGACGGCGTTACACAGGCATGTTCCTGTAAGTTCAATGGCTTTGCTCATTTGATTTCCTTATGGCATTGCGTACTGAGAGATAGGCTAGTTAGCTTAGCTGCTTTTTTGCAGTTTGATAAGTGAACAAATGACTATAATGAGGCCGCAAAAAGCGCCAAATAGATGGGCATCAATGGCAACAGAGGCCTGAATGAGTTGGGCGATATCCACACTGGGGCCGGAGAGTTGTTCATTTAGAATTTTCGCCCAGACCCCAATCATGAGTATCCAACCACTGGTTAAACCATGTCTAATATCTTGATACGCTCCCCAAACAAATACTCCGTGTAAGATTCCTGACAAGCCAACATACCATTGCATGGTAGGTTCAAATACATATAAACCAAAGCTCACCCCAAGGGACAGGATTACGAGCATCATTGCATAATGACCAGTACGATAGTATTGGCCATGTAGCGACCATAACAGTAAGACAGCCGCCAGATTAAGCAGCAAATGATTTAGGTTAGTATGTAAAAAATTACCTGTTAACAAGCGCCACCACTGACCTTGAGCAATGGCTTCGCGGTCAAAGGCGAACCACATACTGCTGCTAGGCTCTGCAGCAAATAACATAACTGATACAGCGACAACGAGTAGAGGGCCGAGGGAATGAGACCAAGAATAGGGCAGTCGTAACATGAAGTGAATTCTCTACTAAGGGTAAAAAGGGGAATGAAAACCATGAGTTGCATGTTACTTATATCGCATTAACAAGTCATGACATAGTACTGATAGGTCAACATATTAGTATGTAAAAGAATTGCTATAAAGCCTATCGCACAGATATCAGACCGCGTTTTAAGCCACATTGTTTCACAGAAACTCAAAGGGAATGGAATATAAAAGGAAACGAACATGCGCGAAAAAAATGCTGGCGATGTTACTAACGGTAAGTGCTTATAGGGTAAGCCTGACTACAGCGCTTGTGAGGTTTTATGCAGCGTATATGCCTGACATTGATTAAAGGTCAGAAACCCCGGTAAGGCATTTTTCAGTGCATGCTGAAATGCATCGACTTTACGCACGTTAGGTTCAAGCGCTAAATGTTGTATGTGCAGCACTTTAGTCTTGCGATCTACTTTGCAATCCATTCTGGCAACCAGATTTGCATCCCATAAAATGGGCAGCGAGAAATACCCATACTGTCGTTTGCTTGCCGGTACGTAGCATTCCAATAAGTAATCAAAATTGAATAAATTCTGCATTCGCTTACGTTGGATAAGCAGATTATCAAAGGGTGATAAGATATGCAGTTTACTCCGTCTTACTGGGCGGTTAAGTGTTTCGAGTAACTGGGGTAATGTGACATAAGTCGTGCCTGCTACTTGAATGTTAACTAACTCGCCTGCCTCTAACATATTACTTATCGTTTGCTGCACGCCAGCTTTAGTATGCTTGCGCAAATAAGCGATTTCGCTCGCTTGACCTAAGCCGTTAGCGCGCAAAAATCGGCAAATCAAGAAATGCCAGTTTTCTTGCTCGGTGGGAAAAGACCTATCGACACTTGTAGGCAGCACTCGTTCGGTTAACTCATACACCTTGTGAAAATTAACTCGTTCCTTAATCATTAATTCTCCTTGCATAAACAGATATTCAAGGGCTTGTTTGGCCGGTTTACTGGCCCAGTCCTTCGGCTTTCGTTTAGCGTGGGAGCTTGGGGTTTCAAAATCCTTAGCCATGAGAGGGCCTTCACTACTGATACGCGAAAGTACTTCTTGCATTAATTTGGCATTGCGAGGATACCAATGATCTAACTCTCCACTGGCGAGTGCCGCTTTACGAGGTAGGCTATAGCGGTAATCTTTCATCGGAAGATATGCCGCTGCATGGGTCCAATATTCGAATGCGTGTTTTTGTGCGACCAGTTGAGTGAGATGCGATGGGTGATAATCAGGGTTACGATTCCAAAGCGTGTGATGATGAGCACGCTCAATGGCGCTGATGGTATCTATTTGCACATACCCTAACGATTCCAGTGCATCTCGGGTATGAGTAAGGGCTTTGCCGCGTTTTTTAGTGGCGGCCAGGCCCTGAGCATGTAACACCAGCTTGCGAGCTTGCTCTGGAGAAATCGACTCTGGCATGTGCTAATCAGAAGTAGGGGAGTGTTGGGTGTTACTCAACACTGACTTCGTCGACTTTCCATCCTGATTTACTACGAATGAGCTTAACCTGACGCAGATCTTTGACGATTTCACCATTTAGTGTGCCTTCAAAAAACAAAGAGACACTGGCTTCTTTGGCAAATTCATTACGGCCTGCGTTCGCTGCGCTGGGTTTAATTTCGACTTTATCAAACGTTAGGTTGAGCACGTGTCGCTGTACGTTGCGGTTAATGCGATAAGACTTCATCAGTCTTGCAAGCTTAGGGCTAGCGTATTCTAGAGCGCCGGTTAAATCATCGTCAGCATAGATGTGCGTGAAGAATTGTACGGCAGCGTATTCTGGAATATTCGTGTCCATCATGCCGTATTTTCCCGCCCCTGTATTTGTAGGACCGTCACAAGCACTGATAACGAAAACAGTGAGCAGTAGAGCAAACAGTTGAAGCGAACGATGTAAAATCATGATTGGTCTGTTGGTTAAAGAAAAACAAAGCAAGTGTACCTGCGTTCGCCGTAAAGTAAAAGGGAGGCTAAAAAGCCTCCCTTTACAATTACTTATGCAACTTGCCTTAACAATAAAACAAGCGACTTAAATTTACTGAACTTCTTCTGAATCGCCAAATTCACCGGCAAAAAGAGGGCTACTTAAGTAACGCTCAGCGGCGCTTGCGAGTAAGACAACGATAACTTTGTCGGCGTTTTCTGGCTTTTCTGCCCAACGTTTGGCTGCGGTTACCGCGGCGCCTGAAGAAATCCCCACTAAAATCCCTTCCTCTTTCATCAATCGATGCGCCATCTCCATACTTTCTTCATTAGACACTTGCTCAACAGCATCAATAATATCTAGATCTAAGTTCCCTGGAATGAAGCCTGCGCCAATACCTTGAATTTTGTGTGGCCCAGGTGTTAGCGGCTCGCCCGCTTTAGCTTGCGTGATAACAGGAGAATCTGTTGGCTCAACAGCAACTGAGGTAATGGCTTTACCTTGGGTGTTTTTAAGATAACGCGTTACACCTGTGATAGTACCGCCCGTACCTACACCCGCGACAAAAATATCTACTTTGCCGTCAGTATCATTCCAAATTTCAGGACCTGTGGTTTTTTCATGAATTTCAGGGTTGGCTGGGTTTTCGAACTGTTGCAAAGGAACATATTTATCTGGTGCTGAAGCGATTAATTCTTCCGTAGCGGCAATCGCGCCCTTCATGCCTTTAGCCGCTTCGGTTAAGACCAAGTTCGCCCCAAGTGCTTTTAACAATTTACGGCGCTCTAAGCTCATTGAGCTAGGCATAGTCAAGGTGATTTTGTAACCGCGAGACGCAGCAACAAAGGCCAGTGCAATACCTGTGTTGCCACTGGTCGCTTCAATTAATTCTTTATCTTTGGTTAACACGCCACGTTTTTCGGCATCCCAAATCATGTTGGCACCAATACGGCATTTCACGCTGAAACTTGGGTTACGAGATTCGATTTTTGCATAGACGTTACCGCCAGTAACTCGGTTTAATTTAACCAGCGGGGTTTTACCGATAGCGAGGGAATTGTCGTCATATACTTGCATAAATTTTCCTTTGTGGATTCTAAGTGGTGCCTAATTCGTTACGCCTTCCATTAGGTCAGCGTACTTTTTTACTTATTCGTTAACGGCACTTTCTGTCTGAGAACTTTAATATGAGAAAGACTCCAGTTTTTTCAAACAACCAGGGTCAGACTATTAAGATTAAGGCGAAGTCGCCAAATTCAAAGTGCTTTTTAGCTATATCTTATGGAAATAGTTAACACTAAGCATTATTCATTGGTAATTGACCGTGTCTCGGGGTTAACTATTGCATAATTCAACTTACTTAAGTGATGACGCTCGCGATGCATAGCAGTTCAGCAACGCGTGTAATTCATGGTAACAAATAATGTCTGTGCGGTTTTAGCTTTAGGAAAAAGGCAACCCACAAGCCCAACTAATAGTCCGAGGTATTGATGTCTTTTAATGGAACGAGTAACTATATTGCCAGCGATGAACTACGTTTGGCCGTTAACGCAGCGATTACTTTAGAGCGACCGCTGTTAATAAAGGGGGAGCCAGGCACAGGTAAAACCATGTTAGCCGAAGAGTTAGCGGCAAGTTTAGGTACTGAGTTAATTCAATGGCATATTAAGTCGACCACCAAAGCGCAGCAAGGCCTTTACGAATATGATGCGGTATCTCGTCTGCGTGATTCACAACTAGGGGATGACAAAGTACATGATATAAAAAATTATATCGTTAAAGGCAAACTGTGGCATGCCTTTGAAAACACGAATCGCCCGGTATTGTTAATTGATGAAATTGACAAAGCTGATATCGAGTTTCCGAATGATTTGTTACAAGAACTGGATAAAATGGAGTTCTTTGTTTACGAAACCAGAGAAACCGTTAAAGCGACTGAGCGCCCCATTGTGATTATTACCTCCAACAATGAAAAAGAATTGCCTGATGCCTTTCTACGTCGTTGTTTCTTTCATTATATTCAATTCCCAGATCAAGAAGAAATGCGCCGGATTGTTGAAGTGCATTTTCCTAATATCAAGAAAGACCTGTTAGCCCAAGCGCTGGAGTCATTTTTCAATTTACGTGATATCCCAGGGTTAAAGAAAAAGCCTTCTACGTCTGAGCTGATTGATTGGTTAAAGCTGTTAGTGGCTGAGGACATCTCACCAGAAGCGTTAAAAGACAAAGACAGTAAAAAAGCGATCCCGCCACTTTATGGGGCGTTGCTAAAAAATGAGCAAGACATTCACCTCTTTGAAAAACTGGTATTCATGGCGCGTCGCTAATGTTGGTCGATTTCTTTTTTAAATTACGAGAGTACCAACTCAAAACCAGCTTGAGCGAATTAATGGATCTGCTCCGTGCGCTGCAAAAAGGGGTGGTGTTTGCTGATATTGAAGCTTTTTATTACTTGGCGCGCTTGTGTCTGGTGAAAGACGAGAGTCAGTACGACAAGTTTGATAAAGCGTTCGCTGATTACTTCGAGGGCGTTCAGCAAATTGATTTATTTGGTAAAGACATACCTGATGAGTGGTTACGAAAAGAAATTGAGCGCCACTTTAGTGAAGAAGAAAAAGCAAAAATTAAAGCCCTTGGTGGTTTAGATGAGCTAATGAAAACGTTAAAAGAGCGTTTGGCAGAACAAGAGAAACGCCATCAGGGGGGCAACAAGTGGATCGGAACCGGCGGCACATCCCCCTTTGGTGCAAATGGTTACAACCCTGAAGGGGTACGCATAGGACAAGACAAAAACCGCAACTTCTCAGCTGCGAAAGTATGGGATAAACGCGAGTTTAAAGACTTAGCGGGTAATGTTGAGTTGGGTACGCGCAATATCAAAATCGCCTTGAGAAAACTGCGTAAGTTCGCCCGCAGTGGCACGAGCGAAGAATTAGATATGCCGCACACGATTGAAGGCACGGCCAAAAACGCGGGTTTGTTAGATATTCAAATGATGCCCGTACGACGTAATGCCATTAAGGTGTTGATGTTTTTTGATGTGGGTGGCTCTATGGATGCGCACATCAAAGAGTGTGAAGAGTTGTTCTCAGCGGCGCATACCGAATTCAAACATTTAGAGTATTTCTACTTTCATAACTGTGTATATGAAGGCGTGTGGAAAGACAATAAACGTCGTGGCAAAGAAACCATGTCAGTGTTTGATGTCATCCATAAATACGGTGCTGACTATAAGGTTATTTTCGTTGGAGACGCCACTATGGGTCCTTACGAAATTACGTATCCAGGGGGCAGTGTCGAGCATTGGAACGAAGAGCCTGGGGCGTTATGGATGCAACGTATTTTACAGCATTTTAAACACGGTATTTGGCTTAACCCTCAGCCACAAGAATATTGGAATTACTACGCCTCTATCGGTATCATGCAGGACATAATGGAACAGCGCATGTATCCCTTAACGATTGACGGCCTTGGGGAGGCAATAAAAGCGCTTCACAAAAAATAAAAAGGTGGGCGCGTGAGCGAATCAGCACAAACTTCTTCCGAAAAAACGCCCATTTCCCCTTCTCATTTAACTCAAAAAGAAACCCGTAACCAGGTGACGCCCTACGCGTTTCACGTGTCTAAATCGCTTTTCGGAACGCCTTTAGCAAGGCCTATCAAGCGCGCGTTTGCTCTGCTAATCGACGTTGCACTGGTCGCCTTGTTAAGTCAGGCAAGTAACATTTTGTTGGCACTTATTGCCGCTGTTACGTTTTTTCGCGCGGGAAATCGTTTAAAGAAGAAAAAACGCTTTAATGTGGCGCGAATTTCCCTACGATTTATCACGGCCATTTTACTGTTTTTAATTGCTGCGCAAAGTATTGAGGTCGTGCAAGAGGTAATAGAAACCCCAGACGAGAATCAAAAAGTGCGCTCAGAATTGGTCGAAGACGATGCACTTAGCGACTTCGAGTTAGACAAAGTCGAAGATTTAGCGTTGATAGGCTTAACCGCAAAATATCTATTTGAAACCAAAAGCGTGGCCAAAGACATCGAATACGGTAAGTGCATTGAACCTTTAGTGTGTTGGACGAGGCTAGGAGAAAAGCTCGCGACAGATTTGGCGACAATGCCCATAGAGAAGAAGGTTGCTGAAAAGCTGTTTAGTGAGTATCGCGATGCAGTTAGCGGTGATTTGTCTCCTCAGCAAAAAAGTCAGTTAGAGGTTGTCATGACACAAACGTATGAGGATATGTATAGCCAGAACCATCTTTCACAAAGCGATACAAAACAAAGCGAAATCGAGCAACGTGAGGTGAACAACATTGACTTTGAAAACGCGGTTAAAGCACGTGCAGAAAATGAGACTCTCGCTGATAACCTTGATACTAACGATGAAAGCGAAAATAGCGGTCAAAACGCTGAACAAAAAGAAAATGCGCAATCATTTTTCAACACCTTGAGTGAAATAGAAGGTCCACGTGCACAGGGCTCGTCACCACCGAGTATTCTAGCGTGGCTTCAAGGCATTGCTGCTGATTTAGGGCTTGGGTTTGGTTGGGCTGCGTTTTATTTTAGTATTTTCACCGCCTGGTGGAGCGGGCAAACTCCGGGCAAACGTTTACTTGGTATTCAGGTAATCAAACTCGACGGAAGTAGTTTAAATCTGTGGGAAAGCTTTGGTCGCTACGGTGGATACGGTGCGGGCATTGCGACCGGTTTATTGGGTTTTTTACAAATATACTGGGATCCGAATCGTCAAGCGATTCAAGACAAAATATCTGAAACCTTGGTGATTGACTTACGCAAGGAGCGTGTGGCGTTTGAGCCTTCATCCCCCACCGCATCAGCGACACCCCCCCCTAAAACACAAACACCAGAGATGCATCCTTCAAAGACAGGTTCTTCAAACACACAAGACAATGCGCATTCACAATAAACAACCAATCATGGGTAGTCGTTAAGTGGCAAATAGATTAAATCAATTGTTAAAGCAGTGGCAGAGCAGCAGAGAAAGCCAAAAATGGGTGTTGGCTACCATCATAGAAACCGACGGCTCTTCATATCGTAAGCCTGGCGCTATGATGATGATAAACGACCTAGGACAATATTACGGGCTGTTAAGCGGTGGTTGCCTAGAGTCAGACATTATGTTGCAAGCAAGGCGCTGCTGGGACTCTGGGCGCAATCGCATCGTAGAATACGATATGCGTGAGGAAGAAGATTTGGCCTGGAAACTGGGCATTGGCTGTGGCGGTATGGTGCGTATTTTATTGCAGCCAGTAGATGAACATAACCAATATTTACAGCTGGGCGAACTTTATTCTCTGCTTGAAAACAATAAGAGTGCAGAATATGGGCAAGTCATACATGAGAAATCACCGCAAAATACACTGCGAGAAACCAGCGTTGATGCTGTGCTGCAACACGAAGCGGGCGTATTCAAACAGCTTCTTAAACCGGCTCCGCATTTGGCTGTGTTTGGTGGCGGAGTGGATGCACGGCCAGTGGTAGCAATTGCGGCGCAACTTGGCTGGCAAGTGACCTTGGTTGACCCGCGTACCAGTTACGCACGAAGTGGCCATTTTGATAGTGGGGTGAATGTAGTGCGCGAGGCGATTGGGTCACTTGAGCACAGTAAATGGTTACAACACATTGATATGGCGATCATTATGACGCACAACATTAAGCTGGACGCAGAGTCTCTGGCGTTAGTTCAGTGCAGTAGCGCAAAATACGTGGGTATGCTTGGCCCAGTGCATCGCACAGAGCGGGTACTTGATTTAATTCCAGTCTCCAGAGAGAACCTAGTTAAACCGTTGGCCAATCCAATTGGATTACGCTTAGGTGGCGAGTTACCAGAGTCGATTGCGTTGTCTATGTTATCTGAAGCTCATGCGTTTATTGAGCAGCAAGACGGACAATCCATTAGCGGTATACTTGCTCAATGAGCCCGAGACAAAATACGCCTATGAGCGAAATATCGGCGAATTTAGCGGCTGAGTTAGCTTCAAAAGACACCGTTTTAGGGGCGGCGTTTCACAGAGCGCGGGCTCACACTGCGCAAGCTCACAGATCACGAGTTCACATAGCATGAGCTCACACAGCATGAGCTCACAGAGTACAGGCTCACACAGCGCAGGTTCAATCAACGTCGCGGCATTGATGCTGGCCGCTGGGCAGAGCAAGCGTTTCGATGGGATTAAACAACTCGCGAAGGTTAACGGACAACCAATGCTGTTACATACATTGACACAGCTGACAGAACGCGGCGATTTAACAAGAGAGCTTTGCGAGTTTAATCTTATTTTAGGCGCAAATGCCGCGCACATATTGCCCCATGTTCCTGACTATGTATCGCCCTGTATTTTTACCCAATGGCAACAAGGCATGGGAGCGACGTTAGCGTTTGGGGTACAAAAAGCGAACCGCAAGTCATCCCATTTATTGGTGACTTTAGCTGATCAGGTCGCTATAACACGTGAGCAGATAACCACAATGTTGCATCATTGTGCTGCTAATCCGGAAAATATAATCGCTGCTCGCTACAAGGGTATTTTGGGCGCGCCGGTTATTTTTCCTAGAACCTATTTTTCACTGTTAAGTGAATTGGATGCAGACACCGGGGCACGAAAAATATTGCAACAATACAGCGCATTTGTTGTAGCAATTGATTTACCCAACGCCCAGTATGATATTGATACCCAGTTGGCGCTAAAACAGTGGCACCAGTCAATGGGACAGGACCAAAAAACTAAATAAAACATCACCCATATGGAGTGTTAAATGATTCGTTTTAATTTGAACAGCAAACCGGTTGAAATAGATGTTGACCCGAATATGCCTTTGCTTTGGGTATTGCGGGATATTCTCGGTATGACAGGCACTAAGTTTGGCTGCGGCATGGCACAATGTGGTGCTTGCACAGTCCACCTTGATGGCCAGCCTATTCGTTCATGTGTCATGCCCTTATCTGCTATTGCAGACAAAGACGTGAACACCATTGAAGGCTTGTCTGCCAGCGCTGAGCATCCGGTGCAGCAAGCATGGCTTGAGCACAATGTGCCCCAGTGTGGTTATTGCCAGTCGGGTCAAATCATGAGTGCGGTAGCGCTATTAAACGAACATCCTGATCCAGATGATGAAACCATAGATTCCTATATGCAGGGCAATATTTGTCGCTGCGGAACTTACCCACGCATAAAAGCAGCGATAAAAACAGCAGCAAAAAATAAACAAAGCGCATTCGATTACTCCTTAGGTAAAGAAGTGGGAGGACAGGCATGAGCACTAACCATGATATAAAATCGCTTAGCCGTCGTGATTTTTTGCGATATACCAGTGTGGCTGGAGGTGCTTTTGTTTTAGGCACTGTATTGCCTGGCATATCACCCGTTTGGGCCGCTTCTGAAACTGATAGTAGTTCCAACACGCTGAATTTATTTGTCAGTATCGACAATGACGGCACGGTCAATATTGTCTGTCATCGCAGTGAGATGGGCCAAGGTGTGCGTACCGGTATTCCACAAATCGTGGCTGAAGAGCTATGTGCTGACTGGGCAAAAGTTAATGTAGTGCAAGGGCTAGCGGATGAAGCTTACGGTAGCCAGAATACCGACGGCTCGCGCTCAATCCGACGTTTTTATACTACCATGCGTGAAATGGGCGCAACCGCCAGAACCATGCTTGAACAAGCAGCTGCACAGAAGTGGAATGTACCTATTAGTGAAGTCTTCGCTGAGAACGGCGCGATAGTACATCAGTCCTCTGGTAAAACGCTTGGTTTTGGTGAGCTAGCAAAGGCTGCCAGTGCTCAACAAGTTCCGCAGGTGAAAACGCTAACCTTTAAATCGCCAAAAGATTTTAAATTGATCGGTAAACCGGTCACCTCAGTTGATTTGCCCAACGTCCTGACAGGTAACACTGTATTTGGTCAAGATGTGCAATTAGAGGGTATGTTGTATGCCACCATTGAGCGATGTCCAGTGGTAGGTGGCACCGTTAAAGCCTACGATAAAGATGCACCTTTAAAAGTGGCGAATGTGGTTGACGTCATTGAAATGCCTAAGCAGCACTTTCCGGTGTTGTTTAAAAATCTAAATGGAGTTGCGGTGCTAGCCAGCAATACATGGTCAGCACTCCAAGGACGCCAAACTTTAAATATCCAGTGGGAGCTTGGCGAAAACCAGCGTCACGATTCGGCGGCTTATTTGGCTGATCTTGAAAAGCGAATTGTGACCAAAGGAAAGTCCATTCGTAGTGCTGGCGATGCATATAGTGCGTTTGATTCGGCCAATAATACCATGTCCGCAACCTATACCGTACCTTATTTAGTGCATGCCCCTATGGAGCCACCAGCGGCGACAGCCGTATTTAAAAATGGCCAGTGTGAAGTGTGGGCTTGTACGCAGACCCCCCAATCGACTCAACAGAATGTAGCGGGTGCATTAGGCATTGATAAAAGCATGGTCAAAGTTAATGTGACCCTGCTAGGTGGCGGGTTTGGACGTAAATCAAAACCGGATTTTTCAGTGGAAGCAGCGATATTGGCACAGAAAACCGGCAAGCCGGTTAAGGTCGTGTGGAGCCGAGAGGACGATATACGTCATGGTTATTATCATGCGATCAGTGCCCAGCACTTCCAGGCAGGGTTAGATGATTCGGGTAAGGTTACAAGTTGGGTGCAACGCACGGCGTTTCCTAGTATCAGCTGGACATTTACCGGCACCACAGACGAACCACAAAATGGCGAATTGTCTCTGGGGTTTGGTGATCTTCCATTTGATATCGATAACCTATCATGTGAAATTCATAAAGCGCCGGCTCACGTACGCATCGGATGGATCCGCTCGGTAAGCAATATACAACACGGTTTCGCCATTGGTTCTTTCGTCGATGAAGTCGCAGCGAAGACTGGAGTACCTACTAGTGATATGTGGCAGACACTAATTGGAGAAGACCGTATTGTTGACCCGAAAACTCAAGGGTTTAAGTATGAAAATTATGGTGAATCGTACGATAATTTTCCGATTGAAACAAAACGCCTAAAAAATGTGTTGAATACGCTGTTAGCAAAGTCTGGCGCGAATAACGCAACATCTGAAAACGAAGGGTGGGGAATAAGCGTCCATCGAAGTTTCGTTACCTATGTGGCGGTGGCCACAAAGGTGAAGGTGGAAAACGATAAGGTGACAGTGCTTGAAATGCACTCCGTGATTGACGCTGGGCGAGTGGTCAACCCTGACCGTGTTAAGTCACAGCAGGAAGGCGCTATGATTTTTGGGTTATCGATTGCGCTGATGGGCGAGATTACCATTAAAGAAGGTGCAATTGAGCAGTCGAATTATCACGATTACACTGTATTACGTATGCACCAAAGCCCAAAGATTGTGACGCATATTGTTGAATCTGATGCTGCCCCTGGAGGTGTGGGTGAGCCAGGCGTTCCGCCAGTAGCGGCGTCGGTCACTAATGCGATTTATCAGGCGTCAGGTAAGCGTATTCGCGCATTACCCATTAATAAGCACTATTCAGTTTAGATAGGCCGTCGGGCTTAGATAACGAAACTGTTAAACAAACAGGGTCATAGCAACGTCTTGCGCTGCTATGGCCTGATAATAATGGCCTTGAATAGACGACAGTTTCTGCGGGTTTTGAACGGTAAATGGTGATAATGTGCTGTGCAGTGCTCGGCGCATTTTAATCAAATCAAATTCCAACAACACCTCACCCGCTTTATAGGCTTTGCCCACGTTGGCCACGCGTTTAAATCCTTCACCCATCATAGCGTGACTATCCATACCCAACTGCATATAAAAACGTAGGCCATTCTTTGCGGTTAACGTGATGCAATGCCCCGTTTGTGGAAACGAAGTAACCACACCTGAATAGGGAGCAAGCAGCTGATAACCAGAAGGTTCGATAGCCACCCCTTGTCCATACATTCCTTGATTAAATAGTGCATTAGGAACAGACGCTAATGGCACGATTTTGCCTGCCAGTGGGCTGCTAACGGCTAGCGCGTTATTAAACTTTCTTGGGGCGTCAGGGCGAACAATAGAGGAGAACAAGATATTACTCGTTCACTTTATAGCCATCGCGGCGCAAGGCATCTATGGCGCCAGACAAATCACTGTGTTTAATTAAAAAATAATCTGTATCGAAGGTCGATACCACAAAGATACTGACGTTAGCTTTGGCAAAGACAGATCCTAACTGCGCCATTATACCTACCATAGACAAACTCAGAGGACCAAGCACTTCAAGGGCGCGCCAATTTCCATCACTGGCTTCACTGTTTAACGGGATGTTATCAGGTACGACGACGCTCAATTCATCTTCGGTTTTACTGATGAAAAAAATAGGGGCTTGTAATATTTCACTAGGAATAGCCGCGCCGTGATCTAAACTATGAATACAAAAATGCGCTGGATGTAAGGCTAAAGTCTGTTTGGGCATGAACGATCCGTTGTTAGAAAGGTGAAGTCGTTATTTTGCTGGGTTTGCTTCACAACGCAAGTATTTATCCGTGAGTGAGCTGACATATTTGCAGTAATGAAGGTGATTATTGCATTTAGCGACAATGGTTGGACCATGTTTATTTATTCAACACTGGTCGTTTGATTACTGATCGTATCCCTAGCAGGATCGATCAATTCCAATGTTGCTTATTCACAAATTCTTAGTCTTTTATGCACATTCACTGTGTTTTATACCGGTGTTATCCACTGAATCTGTGGATAACCTTGTTGAGTTCTCGATTTTTATACCTTAATCGCTTGATATGACTCACTATTTTCCTGTTGGTTGTAAAACGCACAGTTTATCTCCCCGAGCATTGATGTTGATAACTTGCAATAGATGAAAACACTTTTTCCAAGTAATTTATTTGACTGAATGTTCATCGATTTTCTGGGGATCGAGGTTGATCCCACTTACAGGGTTAAGATAGCCGTTTTATTTTGGATAAATCTTGCTGCTTAAGAAATTCTTTAAAGCTGTCAGCCAGTGCGTCAGTTTGGCGTAATACCGATTGCCAATAATCTATCCGCACGTTTGTTGTCATTTTAGTAAAGTCCTCTCTATCCGGAATTTTGTTAAAAGGAAGAGAAGCGATAAACGCATCAGAGGGCACCAACATAACAGTTTTGTCATAGTTGTGCGTATTTACGCTGCGTTTGAGCGATTTATCAAACCAGCCCGCTTTTGGCTGTGAACTAAAATGCGGGTACAGGGTTAAGCCAGGTGAATTTTGCAGTGAGATATCAAAATGATAGTCGATAATGCCACCATCACGATACATACCATTTGGTGCACCGGGAATATTTTTAATCCCCAACATCACCATAGGTATCGAGCCCGATGCTAACAATGCTTCTTTTATGTTCGCGTCGGTTAATGACACCGTATGGGTAGCAAACCCACTTTCATCTTTAATGGCAAGTGTACTGTTGGCATTCTGAAAAATAAAACGCTCATATTGTTTGGTCAACAGACGACGATTGACTCTGTTCAGTGCGTAACTTTTGACTAACCCAGCTATTTGCAGTGATTTTCGCTCTGATGCCACTAAACCATTCGATTTAGCGACTAAAAAATGCGCCTTGAATACAGGATTGTTTATGACTTCCTGAGCGCCATTTTCAGCGAATACGCGATCAAGAAGCACTCGGGCACTGTTGCTTATAGCCATCGGCGTTACGTCATCTTCATAGGTTGTTTCTGAATAGAATTTCGCTAAGCGACTGATGGCTGCCACTGGGTCGTTTTGTGCAAAGCACGCTGCACGAAATGCCCCAGCCGAGGAACCAATAAGGTTTAATGATTGGCTGCGATTGCTAAAAAAATGACCGAATAGGTATTTGTCCAGTCCAAATAAACTAAACCATTTTGGGCCACCACTGGCACCTAAAAATGAACTGAAAACATGTTGTTGAAACCCTTCTTTTTCAATCAAGGCTAGCGCTGATTTACCCGCGTATATATCTAACATAAAACAAAAATTTAACTGTCATTTAAATCATTGGATGATATTACCGTAATTTGTCTGCGCTTTGCTTGCAAAAATCAACAGACTTTCTCCAATTCGGTGAATTTAAAACTGGCTTAGCGCGTTGAATAAAAAATTGGAAAAGAAAAAAAATTTCTGAATACTTTTTACTTAAGTCTAAAGTATTAACTGGCTAAATTGATGCTTACATTATCTTAATTAAACCATGTAGTGTTCACTAACTTTATTTTTGTTTTTCTCTATTTAGTTGAAATGTATTTAGTTTTTATCGGTTTTTTTCTTGCGCTTTCTCAATTAGCGATTAGCTTTATTAACCATCAGGGTAATTTTTGGAAACGATTTTGAGAACACGTTGGTTGATGGTTTTACTGGTAGCAATCCTTTCGTTGTTACTGGTTTATTTTGTTAATCCCTATGTTGCATTAATCCCTAACTTGCTTTTTTCAGTATGGCTTATCTGGATGCAAAGCCAGCCGAGTGAGGCTATACCTGTACATGAAATTACGCCTTATGCTGAGTCTGATGTGCCTAATACCGATGATGCCACCTTCAAGGTAAATGAATTGCTCCCAGAAGTGACGCCAGCAATAGAAGAGTGTCAGCAAAGTATTGACAATATCTGTGGCACCCAAACCGACGCGGTAGGGATACTAAATAGTGCGTTTGCAGATCTGCAGCAGCTTATTAATCAACAAAGTAGCAGCATTTTAACGCTAATTTCGGTTGCCGGTGATACCGATGAACTGTATAGCGATCGTATGCGCCAATTTGCGAATAGCACTGAAGTGACACTAGACCGCTTTATTCAATCGACTGTGGATATGTCAGCGGCATCAATGGAATTACTCGATAAAGTCAACAAGATCCATGAAGCTCTGCCGCTAGTAATGCAAGCCCTAAAAGACATAGATGGCATTGCATCGCAAACTAACTTATTAGCGCTCAATGCGGCGATTGAAGCCGCTAGAGCAGGTGAACACGGTAGAGGGTTCGCTGTGGTGGCAGATGAAGTACGTTCTTTGTCTAGTCGCTCATCTGAATTTAGCGAGAGTATTCAAACTCGTTTGCGTTTTATTAATCAGGAAATAGGGGAGCTAACGCAGGAAGTGGGTACACTTGCCTCCTATGATGTTACCTATGTTATTGATGCAAAAAGAGATATTAAAAATGCACTGCATGACATTATTACCAAAGCAGAGGCTGACGCAAACGTTATTCAAGATTTAGATGGCATATCTAAAAATCTTGAGGTCGCCCTTGGACAAGCCATTCGTGCCCTGCAGTTCGATGATATTAATATTCAGAACTTGGGCTATACCAAAGAAACGTTAGTGTTTGTTTTGCAGCTATTGAATGTGGTTACGTCTGCGCAAAACGACGAGGAACGTGAAGAGTTCTATCGCTTGCGGGAAGCATTTCGCGCTAAACGTGAACAGAAGCACAATCCAGTGTCATCAGACAACATGGATGAAGGTGATTTAGAACTTTTTTAATGATTGTGAGGTTAGGCCTGTATGAGCGAAGTAAGAGTGTTGCATGTTCCCCAGCGGTTTGATTTTAGCCAGCATAAAACGTTTACCGAACAATATAGTGCAATGCTAGAGGAAAAACTGTGTCAAAAAATCTTAATGGACTTTTCACGCACAGAATATCTTGATAGCTCCGCGTTGGGCATGATGGTTTTATTAAATAAAAAAGCCAAGGCACAGAATATTCGAGTATCGATTAAAGGAGCGAAAGATAATGCTAGAGATATCTTATTGATTGCCAATTTTGAAAAGCTGTTTGAATTCGAATAACTCCTATGTCACTCAATTCTCTGTCAGGTTGTCGTTTTTTGTTAGTCGATGACGATGAAAGTTATCACTTCACCATCGGTCTGCGTTTGACTCAAAAAGATGCCACGGTCACCTCGGTATTTAGTATTCAGGAGGCTAAGTCGTTGTTGATGAGTCAGCCATTCGACTTAGTTTTACTTGATAGCTATTTGGTCGATGGATTGGGCACAGAGTTACTGGAATTTATGCTGCAAAACAAAGTGGTGTGTCCTGTCATTATGATCACGGGTGATGAAGAACAACAGTCGATGCAGCAGTATTTTTTGTTGGGTGTCAGTGGTTACTTATTAAAACCTATTAATGTAGAGCTCTTAGAGTTAGTCGTGCAGCGCTGTTTAGATGCCCATTTAAATGAACAAAAGTTGCAACAGCAATATCGTGAGCTAGAACAATTACTCGATGAACAACAGCAAGAAGAAGAGCTTGCCAGGCACGTTTATCGCCATTTATCTCAGTCGTTTTCAGATCAGCCTGATGCCATTCAAAGTTTCATGCGTTCTTCTAAGTCTTTTAACGGCGATTTTTTCGTGGCTGAGCAGTTACAAAATGGGAATACACTGATGATTTTAATGGACGCCGCGGGACACGGCTTGGCGTCAGCAATCAGTGTATTACCTGCGGTATCGACCATTCGCGCAATGCTCCATGAAGGAACGTCAATGCAAAGCATAGTGCATGAAATTAATGCCAAGCTTTGTGCTGAAATTCCAGAAGATCGTTTCGTGGCGATGATTGCCATTGAGGTTAATTATATTCAAGCCTCTATTAGTATTATTAACGCTGGCATGCCAGAGGTGCTGATACTGAATGAAAATGCACAGGTCCACAGCCGCATAAAATCTCAGTCTTTGCCTCTTGGTATTGTCGAGCGGAATGATTTTAACCCTTATGTGCATACTCACGCGTTGCACACCAACCAACATCTATTTTTTTACAGTGATGGCTTGATTGAACAGCGTGGGTTAAACGGTATAGCGTTCGGGAAATCAGGGGTGAACAACGTGCTCAGTTCATTACATTCGACTAACGCATTGCTAAACCAAGTGGTAGATGCTTTTTCCTGTCACAGCAATGGGACGCAAGTAGACGATGACGTGTCAGTATGCTGCGTGAGTCTGGGGCAACTACACGAATTGTATCAGGGAAAACAAGCGTCAGTTGATCGTTTGTGCACTGGGCATATGCATTTAGTGCTGGACTTTGCTGGGGACTTACTCGCCCCTGGCAACATGATTTCAGTGCTCGATGATGTTTTAAATCGTATTAAGCTCAATACTTTGCTGCGTCAAAAAGCATTCACCGTCTTTTCAGAATTAATTAATAACGCATTGGATCATGGGGTATTGCGCCTTGATTCGCGCTTAAAGCACGACTTCGAAAGTTTTGGTCAGTATTTAGAAGAGCGGGAAAACCGCCTAAAAACACTTGAGCAGAATGATCGTATCCGGCTGACGTTGGGTTTCGAACCCGAAATTGGCCAACTTTACTTTGATATCGAAGACAGTGGTAGCGGTTACCAACAAGTACCCAGTGAACAGGTGGAAGACGAGGCGTTGTTCGGCAGGGGACTCAATCTTGTCCATTCACTTTGTGAACAAATACAGGTATTTGCACCAGGAAATAGAACTTCAGTACTTATTAAGTGAGGGAAATAACCACTATGAGTAAACACATATTAATCGTCGATGATTCGGCGTCTATCAGGCAAATGGTTGAAATGACATTGAAGTCTGCGGCTTATCAAGTGACAACCGCAAACGATGGGCAAGCGGGGTTAGATCTTTGTAAAAAGCAGCAGTTTGATTTTGTCTTAACAGATCAAAACATGCCCCGTATGGACGGACTGACCTTAATCAAGTCATTAAGAGGGCTAGCCAATTACCGAACCGTACCCATAGTGGTATTAACCACTGAGGCGGGGGATGACATGAAAGCCAAAGGTCGAGCAGCCGGTGCCACAGGGTGGATGGTTAAACCGTTTGATCCGCAAAAACTGCTGGCGGTGTCGAGTAAAGTTTTAGGCTAACGTTTCTGGTTAAAGAGGTAAGGATTGATATGTCCATTGATATGGAACAATTCCACGGTGTTTTTTTTGATGAGAGTCAAGAACACCTTGCCGACATGGAACAGCAACTCATGGCACTGGATTTGTCTGAGCCCGATCCTGAACAGTTAAACAGTATATTTCGTGCTGCTCATTCGATTAAAGGTGGGAGCGGTATTTTTGGGTTTGATGCGCTCACTGGCTTGACCCACATTATGGAGAATCTACTTGATAGGGCACGTAATAATACAATTGAAATGACCACTGAGATTGTTGATTTGTTGCTTGAAACGACCGATTTACTTAAAGTCACTTTAGACAATTACCGGCATCAAGCAGAAATTGAGCAATCGGATATTGATGAGGGAATAAGCAAACTCAACTGTTTGATGACATCGTTAGACGATTCAACTACCCAAAACAGTTCAGATAGTCACCATAAAGGCGGTAATAATCAAGACGATACCGGAGACATAGACGGTTTTGGCTTCTTTGATGACGAACCAAGTGACACTAATACTGCCCAGATAGATAGCGATGGCGATGACGAAGATGGTTTCGGTTTTTTTGAGCAGCCCTGTGCCACCGAAAATGAACTTGGAAATGATGAAAACCAAGGTTTTGGATTTTTTGATACAACCTCAAGCGAAACAGCACCTGATAGTGTAGCCATCTCTGATGGCGCCCCCGATGCAGCCCAAACTGATGATGCTGGGTACGGGTTTTTCCCTGAGAATGAGCACCCCAAAGATGACCCAAGTGATAATAAAAAAGGCTATGGCTTTTTTGAAAAATTACCTGCGCCCAGTAACAAAGCGAAAAAAACAAGTACCCCTAAAGCGCTTAAAAAGAGTGCCGCCAAAAGCAGTACGGCGAAAGCATCCGTTGAATCCTCATCTATTCGCGTAGATACCGGCAAAATAGACTCATTGGTCAACCTTATTGGGGAGCTAGTGATAACCCAATCTATGTTATCTCAAGTCAGTTCTGATATGCCGGGTGAACCCAATGAAAAACTTCAAAATGCCATCGCAGAACTCACCCGCAACACTCGAGAGATTCAAGAATCGGTTATGTCTATGCGGATGTTACCCATGCATTTTACCTTTAATCGTTTCCCTCGAGTGGTGCGTGACCTGTCCAGTAAATTAGGGAAGAAAGTGGATTTGGTGATAGAAGGGGGTAACACGGAAATTGATAAGGGCATGATTGAAAAGTTAGTGGACCCGCTCACCCATTTGGTGCGCAACAGCATTGACCATGGCATCGAAAAAACCGAAGACAGATTGGCTTTAGGCAAGGCGGAGATGGGTACGGTTATTCTTAAAGCCGAGCAAAAAGGTAGCAGTATCATCATTAGTATTATCGATGATGGCGCGGGTTTAAACCGTGAGCGAATTTTGGCCAAGGCACAAGAAAATGGTATGTCAGTAGACACAGATATGCCCGATAGTGACGTATGGAAATTGATTTTTGAAGCCGGCTTTTCAACCGCTGAAGCGGTCACCGACGTGTCAGGTCGAGGCGTTGGTATGGATGTAGTACGTCGCAATTTAGAAGCCATTGGCGGGCGAATAGAAATCGAGTCAAGCCAGGGGGAAGGGTCAAGCTTCAACATTCATTTACCTCTCACGCTAGCCATAGTGGATGGGATATGCGTGTCGGTTGCCAGTCAAACATTTGTTGTACCTCTGGTCAATATTATCGAATCGGTACAACCCGATCCAAGCCAAATGAAGCTGATTTCAAACGAGAAATTACTTTGGATCCGTGACCAGTATTGGCCTTTGGTCAAGCTACATCAAACAATGCAAATTGAGGGGGCAATTACTGAGCCCAGCGAGGCGATTGTGATGTTGATTGAAAGCAGTAATAAGCGTTTTGGTCTATTAGTGGACGGGTTAATGGGGCAACAGCAGGTTGTTATTAAAAGCCTTGAGCAAAATTATCGCCGGGTAGAAGGTGTTGCTGGGGCAACCATAATGGGCGATGGGCAAGTCGCCCTGATCCTTGATGTAGAGTCGCTGGCCAATAGCGTTAAAGCAAATGGAATGAGTAAAGAGAGCACCTTATGAATTCACACATCACGCAAGAAAACATGCACTCAGAGTCGAACGAGTTTCTTAGCTTCTTCTTAGGCGAAGAGCATTACGCAATAGACATCATGACCGTGAAAGAGATACGTGGTTACGAGACAGTGACCAAAATCGCCAATGCGCCTAGTTTTATTAAAGGCGTCATAAACTTGCGTGGAGATATAGTGCCTATCATTGATTTACGCATTAAGTTCTCTGTGGGTGAAGCCACTTATACCGAATTCACCATAGTGATTATGCTCAATGTGTGTGATCGCATTGTTGGCATAGTGGTCGATGGGGTGTCAGATGTCATCAAGTTACAAGACGAAGATATTCGACCACCGCCAGAATTTGGAGTGGCATTCGACAGTAAATATTTATTGGGTTTAGCTTCGTTGGAGGAGCACATGGTTATTTTAGTCAACATTGACAGTTTAATATCAAGCGATGAGTTGGGTTTGTTTGATAATCACGCAACAACGAAGGAGTAACGTATGAGTCTTTTTGGTTGGTTAGGCAGCAAAAGTTCAAAAGCATCACAGATGCGTGATCAAGCGATTCTCGACGCAATTGATCGCTCTCAAGCTGTCATTGAATTTGATTTAAATGGCATCATTCAAGCCGCGAATGATAACTTTTTAACCGCTATGGGCTATCGCTCCGATGAAGTGATAGGTAAGCACCACAGTATGTTTGTGGATGAGGAATATAAAAATAGCCAAGAGTACCGGGATTTTTGGGCACAGCTAAATCGGGGGCAGTTTACCTCTGATGTTTTCAAGCGCGTCGCTAAAGGCGGAAAAGTTGTTTGGATCCAAGCGTCGTATAACCCGCTTTTTGACGAAGAAGGGAAGCCCAATGGAGTGATTAAGTACGCCACCGACATCACTGCGCAGAAAATACAAAGTACTGACTATGCTGGACAAATTGACGCAATCAGTAAATCTCAAGCCGTGATTGAGTTTGATATGAACGGCGTGATTTTATCGGCAAACGATAACTTTTTAAACGCTATGGGTTACAACGAGCAAGAAGTGGTGGGCAAACATCACAGTATGTTTGTTGAGCCAGAGTACAGAAATAGCCATGATTATCACTTGTTCTGGGAGCATCTTAAAGCTGGCGAGTTTAATTCCGGTGAATTCAAACGCATTGATAAATTAGGCAATGATGTATGGATCCATGCGTCATACAACCCGATCATGGACTTAAACGGCCAGCCATTCAAAGTCGTTAAATATGCCAGCGATATCACCGAACAAAAAAAGCGCAACGCTGATTATTCAGGACAAATTGACGCCATCAGTAAATCTCAAGCCGTGATTGAATTTGATATGAAGGGCGTGATCCAACGCGCCAATGATAATTTTCTCAACACCATGGGATACACCTTAGAAGAGGTACAAGGTCAGCATCATAGTATGTTTGTGGAGCCTGAATACAAGAACAGTGCGGCCTATCGAGAATTCTGGGAAAAGTTAAACGCAGGACAGTTCACATCTGCTGAATTTAAACGAATAGGGAAGCAAGGTAATGAGGTGTGGATCCAAGCGTCTTACAACCCCATCATGGATGTAAATGGCAAGCCTTTCAAAGTGGTTAAGTACGCTACCGACATTACTACGCAGAAGCTGCACAATGCTGACTACTCGGGTCAGATAGATGCCATTGGTAAATCTCAAGCCGTGATTGAGTTTGATATGAATGGGGTCATTCAAAACGCAAATGAAAACTTCCTCAATGCCATGGGATATACATTAGAAGAAGTGCAAGGTAAACATCATAGTATATTTGTTGAACCTGAATATAAAAATAGCCACGAATATCGCGCTTTTTGGGAGCAGCTTAACAATGGCGTGTTCACATCAGATGAGTTTAAGCGTATTGCCAAGCAAGGCAATGAGGTGTGGATACAAGCCTCTTACAATCCGATATTAGATTTAAACGGTAAGCCCTTTAAAGTGGTGAAGTACGCTACTGACATTACCGCTCGCAAACAGGCGATTAATGAAGTCAAGCGCGTGCTGAATTTGCTTTCTGAAGGTGATTTAACCGCTAAGCTGAATCATCAATTCAGTGGTGAGTTTCAAGAGCTAGGAGAAAACGTTACGCGTTTTATTGCCTCATTAGCCGATACCATCGGCCAAATTAATGGCTCCACTGAAACCATTCGAAATGCGTCATCCGAAATAGCTCAAGGCAATGCTGATTTGTCTAATCGCACAGAGCGCCAAGCATCAAGTTTAGAAGAAACGGCTTCGACCATGGAAGAGTTAACCGGAACCGTTCGTCTTAATGCTGAAAACGCCAACCAAGCGAATGGTTTAGCGTCTCAGGCGTCAACAGTGGCCAGCGAAGGAGGCGATCTAATTAATCAAGTGGTTGAAACTATGTCCTCTATCAATGAGTCGGCCCGCAAAATTTCCGACATCATAGGGGTAATCGACGGCATCGCTTTTCAAACCAATATTTTAGCCTTAAATGCGGCAGTAGAAGCGGCGCGAGCAGGCGAGCAAGGTCGTGGTTTTGCCGTGGTTGCCTCTGAAGTAAGAACCTTAGCCCAGCGCTCTGCTAATGCAGCAAAAGATATAAAAGAATTAATCTCGGATTCTGTCGCTAAAATTGAAAACGGCAACACGTTAGTGAATCGCTCCGGTGAAACCATGGATAACGTTGTAACCTCAATTAAACGCGTGAATGATTTAATGGCTGAAATAGCCGCCGCCTCGGCAGAGCAAGCTTCGGGTATTGATGAAGTAGGCAAAGCGATAAACCAGATGGATGAAGCCACCCAGCAAAATGCAGCGCTGGTGGAAGAAGCAACTGCGGCTGCTGAAAGTTTGCAATCACAAGCTGAGCAGTTAAGCGAGCGAGTGGCGGCATTTAAGTTTGATGAAAACGACTTACAGGTTACGCCTCGATTGGCGGCTCAGCCTAAGGTAGAGGCGAAGAGGCCAGCGCAACACAAAGAACGCATTAAGCTCGTTCAGGCGACTACTCAAGAAGAAGACGAGTGGGAGAGCTTTTGATTAATGGCATCTAACATTGGAGGCAGCGCAGCGAAACAAGAATTTGCGTTTAGTCACAGAGATTTTCAGCAAATTAGAGGGATTTTGTATAAAAAGACCGGTATACAGCTGGCAGACAGTAAAGATTCCATGGTTTATAGCCGCCTGGCGAGAAGGTTGAGGGCACTGAAATTGCCTAACTTTACGGCGTACTTACGTTATTTGGCAACCCATGAAAATGAAGAGCAGCATTTTATTAATGCGCTTACCACCAACTTAACCTCGTTTTTTCGTGAGCCCCATCACTTTCCTGTTTTGAAACGTTATTTACAGGAAATGCCAAACAGTCGTCGCATTTGGTGTGCGGCAAGTAGCACCGGAGAAGAGCCATATTCTATTGCCATGACGGTGGCTGAAACGTATGGGCGTTTTGATGTGCCTATCGAGATTATTGCCTCTGATATTGATAGTAAAGTACTGCAAACTGCCCGAGATGGTATCTATCCCATCGAACGCATAGAGGGCTTATCCCTTGAACAAAAGAAGCGCTTTTTTCAAAAAGGCACGGGGTGCAACGCGGGCAAAGTGAGAGTGGTGCCTGAATTAGCAAAAATGGTCTCGTTTACGCAACTGAATTTAACTGCAAAAGAGTGGCAAATACCGGCACCTATCGATGTGATTTTCTGCCGAAATGTGATGATTTATTTTGATAAAGACACCCAGATACGGATCCTTGAACGCATGGTATCTATGATGTCAAAAAAAGGGATTTATGTTGCGGGCCATTCTGAAAACTTCGCTGCCGCCGAGCACGTGGTTAAGCTATTAGGCAAAACGGTTTACAAACCTGTTAAGAGGTCGGTGTGAGCGATTTTTATGCGGATTTTAATACCAATGGCATGGTCCCCAATCGATACTATGATAGGCACTTTAAATGCGATGCCATTAAAATTTTGCCGGGTGAGTACTACGCTACCACTGAGCAGACTCTGATCCTTACCGTGCTTGGCTCTTGTGTGGCGGTGTGCTTACGTGATCCTAAGCTAAAAATCGGTGGCATGAACCATTTCCTGTTGCCCAGTGACAACGCAGGGGACAATCCAGTGTCGGCATCGGCTCGCTATGGGACTTATGCGATGGAATTACTGATCACTCAGATTTTGAAACTAGGCGGCGACAAGCGGCGCTTAGAAGCAAAAGTATTTGGCGGCGGGGCAGTACTACAAGGCATGACGACTAACGTAGTTGGTCAACGCAATGCTGAGTTTGTGGTGGATTTTTTAAAGACTGAACAAATTCCAATACTAGCCAGCGATTTGCTAGATATATATCCGCGAAAAGTCTATTTCTTTCCCGAAACTGGAGAGGTGAAAGTACGCAAGCTTAAGTCACTACACAACACCACCATACTTGACCGAGAAAGTGAGTATCGCTTGAAGCTTAAGCGAAATGCCCAAGCCACTGGTGATGTGGAACTATTTTAACGAGGTACTAAATGACCATTCGTGTTCTTGTTGTCGACGATTCGGCACTTATTCGCAGTCTTATTGGAGCAATAGTCGAGCAACAGCCAGACATGCAACTGGTGGGGGCCGCACCGGATGCGTATGCAGCACGAGATATGGTGAATAAGTACAAACCTGATGTCATCACGCTAGATATTGAGATGCCTAAAGTAGACGGCTTAACCTTTCTAGATAGATTAATGAAGGCGCGACCAACGCCTGTGTTGATGATATCCACGCTGACAGAGCAAGGCGCAGATGCCACCCTAAGGGCATTGGAGCTAGGAGCGGTAGATTTTATCGCCAAGCCTAAATTGGGTATCAGCGAAGGCATACAACAATATCAAGATGTTATCGTGGAGAAAATTCGCCATGTAGCGAAAGCAAAAGTTAAGCGAGTTAACGTTTCAACTGTTGTAACACCGACTCGTTTACCCTTATTAAGTACAGAAAAGATCATTGCTATCGGCGCCTCCATAGGGGGAACAGAGGCAATCAAAAAAGTATTAATGGCCATGCCTGCCAATAGCCCTGCGGTAGTGTTAACTCAGCATATGCCACCTGGCTTCACCACCTCCTTCGCAAAACGATTAAATAGTTGTTGTAGCCTAGGGGTTAAAGAAGCTGAGCACGGTGAGCGAATTTTACCGGGAAATGCGTATTTAGCACCAGGGGCTATGCATCTAAAAATAGTCAAATCTGGGGCTGATTACCGTATTGAATTGGACGGCGAAGGCATTGTCAGTGGGCATAAACCCTCGGTAGATGTCATGTTTGAGTCGCTCGTGCCGTTTGCCAATAATGTGGTTGCGGCGATATTAACCGGCATGGGGAAAGACGGTGCCCAAGGGTTATTGCATCTTAAGCAAAATGGTGGGTTTACCCTAGCGCAAGATGAAGCGAGTTGTGTGGTGTTTGGTATGCCTAAAGTTGCTATTGAACTAAATGCAGTAACGCAAGTAAAAGACATACACGATATCACGCCTACCTTGCTCGGCTATTTGACACAAAATAACGCGGGCTCACGATTATAACTCGCCGTTTTGTGTATAATTTCAGCATCTGAACGCAAGGCTTAAAAAACAGCTTGCAGTCGCTCAGTAGCATCGTTATTATACGCGCCGCTTCGAGGGATTCCTCAGCATATCTTTTCAGTGCGTCCGTAGCTCAGTTGGTTAGAGCACTACCTTGACATGGTAGGGGTCGGATGTTCGAGTCATCTCGGACGCACCACTTCTTTCTACTTCTGTATATTTTACAAAGCCGTGACTTTCTTACTGAATACGTTTCTTTTGGCTATCAATTCCGTTAATTCTACTCCTTTAATCATCCGAGTTTTTTGTTATTTTAATTAGTGCTCAATGTAAATTTGTTCTCGGGTAAATTGTTTAGAATTCACACGGGGCGGTAAGTCTTGCTTATACACATGTAGGCAGTAGCTAATGCAATATTATCTCTTGCAACTAAGGTGTAAATTTAACCATCTGTAATTTAAAGGGTTTTTGGTTTGTTTTAACGGTGTTATTTTTTGATTGTGTTCATTAACCTGTGAGCATGTTATTATCATCGTGTTGACTATCTCTAGTTTTTATTCTGTTTTTTCATTTTCTGTCTAAAAATAATTCAATTTTGATAAAGCAATAGATTGAACTCTATCTATTTTGCTGGCTTGTTTTTTGTTTGTTACGTGATTGGTGTGCATTTTGCTGAATCCTAGCAGTGTGGCAATTTTACATAGATGTTATTTACCGAATAAATGCGAGAGAAATGCACGGTGCGAATGGATGAAACATTTTTCATTTTGTTTGCTCGTTAGCAATAAAAGTAGGTAGAGGTAGTCCCGAAGCCTAAATAATAAGAAACAACCTAAGCAAAATAATAACATTAGGCGTAATGGTTGGCGAAATGCAGGGAATACTGCAAGCAAAAGAGAGGAAACATAGTTTATTTTATTTAAAGTTAAAGGACACACCATGAAACTTATACAGTGTATTAAGCCAGGGCTGTTATCAGTAGCAATAGCGAACTCTTTCAGCGTTTCAGCTGTTGAGGTGAGTGAACAAGAACTGGCAACACTTAAAGCGCAAATTGCAGCCTTACAAACCCGTTTAGCGCAATTGGAAGAACAAGCAAAACCCGTTAGTCAATCCGAAAGCCAGGCTTCATCATCGCAAAATCAAAGCACTGAGTCAGTCGATATAGCCAAGCAGCAAAAAAGCGTAGAAACCAACTCAGTTGAAACCACAGATGCAGAAGAGAGCACAGATGGGATTAAGTTTGGTGGTGCAATTCGAACCAATTATAGCTATACCTCGTACGATGACGGAAACAAAAATCGCGGTGGGGATTTTGACTTCGATATTTTTCGGATCAATATGAGCGGTGAAGTCGGTGGCGTTACCTTAAACAGTGAAATACGCTTTTTTGATTATATGACAGCCGTAAAATACGCTTACGCAGGTTACCAATTTAGTGAAAACTGGCAAGTTCAAGCCGGTATCACGCAAGTGCCTTTTGGCAATCAAGCCTATAATTCACAGAATTATTTTTTCAGCACTAATTACTATCTAGGTTTAGAAGACGACTTCGATCTAGGCGTGGTATTTAAACGCAGCGTTGCTGACAACTGGCAATTAGATGTAGGCTTCTTTAAGAATGATGAATTAGGCGGCGTGGATGGATACGTTGACAACCGTTCAGATCGTTATTCTTATGATATTGTAGGTATTCGAACCCAGGGTGAAGGCATTTATGACGAACCTACAGAAGGGTTAGGGGAGTACAACACGCTGGCTGGTCGTTTTGCCTATCACTTTAATACAGGCGAGGTGAAGACCGAGGTTGGCATTTCAGCGTTGCACGGTGGTATTCATAATGGCGAGAAGCGCGCCGGTGATTACCAAGCGTGGGCTTTTCATACCAGCAGTCAATATCAAAATTGGCATCTGCAGTTTCAACACAGCCAATATGACTATGATATCGGCCAAGCAGATAGATTAGCTGTGGGAGCCTATTCTTTTTATGACTCCATCGCGGCGGATGCAAAATCAACCACATTAAATATCGCCTACGATATGGCAGTAGATTTCGGCCCAGTAACTGACTTGCAGTTCTATAACAATTTTGGTTTGGTTTATGACAAGTCAGATGACAGCGAAGATACCATGATGAATGTCTTGGGGATGTCAGTGGCCGCTGGTGGCCTATTTACCTATTTCGATTTAGTGCATGCTAAAAATCAGCCCTTTATTGGTGGCAGCGCTGCGGGCGATACTGACGAAACTGAGCAACGCTTCAATATTAATATTGGCTATTACTTTTAGTGGAAAACAAAGTAATGAGTCTTTTTGTACATAATAAATAAAAGGAAATTTCGATGAAAGAAAACAACGATCCGATGATACCGGACGGAGAAGTCAATCCCATCGATACTGATTATCAAGTGGGGCAGGATAACATTGTGGTCAATGTTGGACCATTTGGGTTGGACATACATAACCGTGTTTTTGCTGTTTCAGGGGTGATGATTATCGCTTTTGTGGTATTAACGCTTATGTTTCAGGCAGAAGCAGAACCCTTTTTCGGAAGTATTCGCAATTGGTTAACGGGCAATTTAGATGGCTTCTTTATGGGAGCGGCCAATATCTTTGTGATCTTATGTTTAGGGTTGGTTATTTCACCTTTAGGACGAGTACGTTTGGGAGGGACTGAAGCTAAGCCTGATTATAGTTATTTGGGCTGGTTTTCTATGCTTTTTGCCGCAGGCATGGGCATAGGCTTGATGTACTATGGGGTAAGCGAACCGTTAGGGCATTTTGGTACTGCTTTCGCAGGGCCAACCTTTGAAAATGGCGTACGCACCGATTTTGCACCCTTAGCAGGAGCCGCTGGAGATGCCGCTGCTGCACAAAAGTTAGCGATGGCTGCAACTATTTATCACTGGGCGCTTCACCCTTGGGCTATTTACGCCATTATGGCGTTAGGTTTAGCGTTGTTCTCATTCAATAAAGGCCTACCCTTAACTATTCGTTCTGTTTTCTATCCTATTTTAGGTGAGCGAGTATGGGGATGGCCAGGGCATATCATTGATATTTTAGCTATTTTGGCCACCTTATTTGGTTTAGCTACGTCGTTGGGATTAGGGGCGTCGCAAGCTGCATCGGGACTACATTCAGTGTTTGGTTTGCCGTTAGGTGAAACCACTGAAATCTTGCTCGTACTTGGCATCACAGGCTTAGCCTTGTTTTCTGTGGTGGCAGGTCTAGATGCAGGTGTTAAAAAGTTGTCTGAAATCAACATGATATTAGCTGTGTTATTGGTGTTTTTCGTGCTCGTAGTTGGACCGACCATTGCTATTTTGAGCGGCTTTTTCGATAACATAGTGTCGTACTTGCGCTATCTGCCACAACTAGCTAACCCTGTCGGCCGAGAGGACACTGGCTTTGCAACTGGTTGGACTGCCTTTTATTGGGCTTGGTGGATTTCCTGGAGTCCGTTCGTGGGTATGTTTATCGCTCGCGTATCTCGTGGTCGTACCGTTAGAGAGTTCATTATTTCGGTCTTGCTAGTGCCTTCTGTGGCCTGCGTTTTCTGGATGACAGTATTTGGTGGTACAGCCATACAACAAGTCGTTGCCGATGGCTATCAAACTGCTGTAAACGCAGAACTACCTTTACAATTGTTTGCTGTGCTTAATGGCTTGCCTCTAGCCAGTATTACGTCTTTCATTGCGATTGTTTTGGTGATTGTCTTTTTCGTTACCTCTTCCGATTCGGGCTCACTGGTTATTGATGTGATTTCAGCTGGCGGCAAGGTAGAAGCTCCTACACCACAACGTGTATTTTGGTGTGTATTTGAAGGGCTCGTTGCTGTGTCGTTGATATTAGGCGGCGGCTTAATAGCCCTGCAAGCTATGGCGGTCTCTACAGGGTTTCCTTTTACCATTGTGCTGCTGATAGCGGCGTTTTCTATGGTCAAAGGATTAATGTCTGAACCAAGATAGATAATGTATTTGGTTTAAAAAAATCCAGCCTTAGGGCTGGATTTTCTATTTTTAAGCTCAAGTATGAACTGATAGTATTTGCGTGAGCTTAGTGTCATGCAATGTTTCCCTCTTAAATGGACTGCTGCTATATGGCTATCGAACAAGTTGAAGTCACTGACTTTTTTCAACGTCACAAACCATTCTCAGATATACCTCAGCAAGAGCTCTCTCATCTCGCCTCAAGGGTTGAAATAGCCTATTTTAAAGCAGGTTCACCGATACTCACGTTTGGTCAAGATAACCAGCACTGGTTTGTGATCAGAAGCGGGGCGGTGGAGGTATTTCGTCGCGATGGGGAGCTGTATAACCGACTCGGAGAAGGCAACTTTTTTGGTGAGTTAGGTTTAATGCGTAATCGCCCTGTGCGTTTTCCTGTGGTGGCGCTGGAAGATACCTTAGTGTATTTAATTGATGCAGGCACCTTTAATCACCTTTTTGATAATGATGAGCAGTTTGCTGACTATGTTGAAATAGAAGATCGCAGCCGGTTGCGTGACCCAAGTCGAGATAAAAAAGACAATGACTCACTGCTAACGGCAAAGGTTGAAAAGCTTATTGGGCAGCTCCCTTTGATTTTACCGCCGAACACCAGCGTTCAGGAAGCAGCGTTGCGAATGACCGAGGAAGGGGTTTCTTCGGTATTGATTTCTAATGAGCAAGCGCCTGTCAATCAAGTATCGACTGAAAACACCGACGATGACACGGAAGATGAGCCGGTTATTGGTATCGTGACTGATGTCGATATTCGCAGTCGTTTTGTGGCTCAAGGCCTTGATTTGTCTACATCTGTCACCGATATCATGACCTCACAGCTAAACACGGTGCAGAGTAATCAGTACGTGTTCGAAGCCATGATGTTAATGCTTAAGCATAAAGTCATGCATTTGCCTGTGCTTAAAAATTCGCGTCCTATTGGTTTAATCAGTCATCAAGATATTCTGCGCTATGAATCACAAAACAGTTTATTTGTGGTGAAAAGTATATTCAGCGCTCAAAACGTCGACGAGCTTGCAACACTCAAAGAAGAGGTTCATGCATGCTTTTCACGCATGGTAGATGAAGATGCAAACTCACAAATGATCGGCAGTGCAATGGCCGTTATTGGGCGTAGCTTCAAACAACGCTTGCTTGAACTCGCCGAAGAGAAGTATGGCCCGCCACCTATCCCATATTGTTTTCTCGCGCTTGGTTCAATGGCCAGAGACGAACAGCTCATTGTCACAGATCAAGACAATGCCCTTGTGCTGGATAATCGTTTTGAGCCCAAAGTGCATGACGAGTATTTTAGTCGATTGGCTAACTTTGTCTGCGATGGGTTAGACCGCTGCGGTTATACCTACTGTAAAGGAGGCATAATGGCGACCAATAAAAAGTGGCGCCAACCTTTAAACGTGTGGGAACAATACTTTACTCAATGGATTGAAAAGCCAACGCCAGAAACCTTGCTCAATAGCGCGATATTTTTTGACTTAGACGGTGTGTGGGGGAAAAAAGCGTGGGCAGAAAAGCTCAATAGGCTAATTCGTCAAAAAGCTTATAAAAACTCGCGTTTTTTAGCTTGTATGGCAAGAAATGCGTTGTTGCGCACGCCGCCATTGGGCTTTTTTAAAGACTTTGTGATGGAAACCGACGGCAGACAAACCAATTCGATTAATATGAAGCGCAGAGGCACCGCGCCCATTGCTGATTTAATTCGGGTGCATGCGTTGTCAGTTGGTGCCAAAGGGCGTAACAGTTTTTCTCGGCTAAGCGATGTCATTGATGCCAAAATACTTCCTCCGGGGCGAGGCGCTGATTTACGTGATGCGCTGGAGTTTATTGCTATGGTGCGTATTCGCCATCAAGCGTTTGACTTAGAAATGAATCGCGTGCCTGACAATGATATTGAGCCAGAGTATTTATCTGACTTTGAACGTAAAAACCTGCGAGATGCCTTTCAAATACTCAGTGATGCCCAAAAGTATATGAAGTATCGCTACCAACCAGGGCGTCATTTGTAATGGGGCAAAACAATCTATGTTTTATCTAGATAAAAGCACTCTGCAAGATAAACCCGATCTGCGACGCTTAGGTAAGGGGACTGACTGGGGAGGAGAGTATGCAAAACGGCAAAAAAACGCTCGCTATCCGGGGCTTAAGCGTTTTTATGCCCAAGGAGCGGTCAGTGGTGATACGCCTATTGGTGAGGCTCCATTGGTGGCGCTGGATTTTGAAACCACTGGCTTAAACCCAAAAACAGACAGTATTGTCAGTATTGGGTTGGTTGCCATGACTGCCCAGCGGATACGCTGTGCCCAAGCGCAGCACTGGATCATCAAACCCGATACTGAATTGAAAAGTAATTCGGTGGTGATCCATGGAATTACCCATTCGGATGTAGCTGATGCACCAAGCTTTAATCGGGTGTTAGATGAATTGCTGGAGCACTTACAAGGTAAAGTGGTTGTGGCTCACCATAAAGATATTGAAACCCGTTTTTTGAATTCAGCCATGAAGCATTATATTGGCGAAGAAATAGTGTTTCCGTGTATTGATACCATGGCCTTGGAGGCACGTTTTTCACGCACCTTAAAGCGTACCTTTTTGCGCAGTTTATTGGGGCAAAAAACACCCTCTATTCGATTAACCGATTGCCGCACTCGTTACCATTTACCTTATTATCGCCAGCACAACGCATTAACGGATGCCACAGCCTGTGCGGAGTTATTACAGGCGCAAATAGCCACGCATTATTCAGATGAAGCGACGCCTATTTCCGCGATCTGGTGCTAATTTGCTCGTGGCGATATACCACAGTGTTTAAATAGAGTTTGCCAAAACTGCACATGGTTTTTTATCGCGTTTTGGTAACCATCAAAGCCCTTGTTACCATGGGTGTTGATGTACTGGCGAAACGCCGGGGCCAATCTGGGGTGTTGACTTAGTGCAGAGTAAAAAGGTGTCAAGGCATAATGTACTCGATTTAATTCACTACCGATTGGCTGGATTTTTTCAATAAAAAACAGTGTGAAAACATTTTTAAGATATTTAATTTTCTGGCTCGCTTTGCCATCTGGGCACAGGGTATGCAGATCTTGCTTGTTTAACCACTGAGTCGTTTTATTTAATTCACTTTGCAATACAGCCTGTGTTCGCCATGTTTTGGCGGGTAAGTGCGCTTTTGAAAGTAAATCTAAGTTTGATTCTAGCGTACTGCTATTGGCTGGGCTGCTATCACTCTCGTTTAAGGCGAGTAAATATCTCAGCGCGCTTTGCGTTTCATGCAGTTGGGTTGGGGTAGCAGAGACAAAAAAATGACTATTGCTACTCAATGCATTGATGGTTTCGTCACTGGTCTGAACAAGGTTTGCCCAAACTAGGGGCAAGGTGAGCTGTTTATATTGGAGCCACTCATCCAATAATTCACTGTGCTGTGGCATCAAGGTTTTACACCTTGACAGTGATGCCAATACTTCTCTTTCATAGATATAACGAACTGAGGGCAATTGGGTGCGCCCAAGTGGTGTATTGCGCTGGGCTATCAGTACATTTACGTCACATTTGCTTAGCGAGTAAAACGCCTTAACGTCAAGTTGGGTAGGCTTGATGGGGTTTATTAAATCTCGCTTGCTAGGGTAGTCCAAGGTAACTAAAGACGGTGAAGTCATCGGCGTATCAAATGATGTGTCCAGTACATTGGCCATGCGCTGTTGATATTCCCTAAGCGTATCTGTGAGCTGGTTGCGCCCGCACCCAGTAACCACAATCAGCAATATAATAGTGACCAGAAACCGCCTGAATACTATCTGGGTAGGGTGAAGCTGAGTCATGTCCTTTGACTACACTTTGTGACTTGATACCACACTGCGTCCCCCGTCAACGGAAATAATGTGCCCAGTGACATACCGCGCTTCACACAAATAATGGATTGCGTGTGCAATATCTTCAGGGGTTCCAAGGGATTTAGCGGGTATTTGTTGTAACACCTGCTCTTTGTCGGCAGCATCAAGTGGTTGCTCTGGCCACAATATGGCACCAGGCGCGACGCCATTTACCCGTATTTTGGGGGCCAGTTCAATGGCCAATGATTTCGTCATAGTTACCAGCGCAGCTTTCGCCATACTATACACAGTATGCCGTTGAAGCGGCCTTTCGGCATGAATATCAACCATATTAATGATCGCCCCATTCGCTGCGGTTAAACTTGTTAGTAAATGTTGTGATAAGAACAAGGGGGCTTGTACATTACTGCCGAAGAGATCCTGCCATTGGGTTTGGGTAATGCTACCTACAGGCGTTGGGTAAAACGAAGACGCATTGTTGACGAGCACATCTAAGCGCCCAAAAGCGGCCACGACTTGCTCGGCTAGCGCAGCCAAGGTGTCTATTTCTCGCACATCTGCGACCACTAAGCGTGCAGAGTTTTCGCGTCGGCTGTTAAGCGTGACAAGCAGTGACTCAGCTTCTTCAATAGAGTGATGGCAATGCAACACAATATTAAACCCTTTATCGTGTAAATAGGTTGCGGTTACTGCGCCAATGCGTTTCGCACTGCCAGTAATAAAAGCGACTTTGGCTGTCATAAAGCTCCGTAATGTGTCTAAACCGGTATTTTTGATTCAAAACGAGTGGCTATTTTTTTAAGCCGATGAATTTGTTGTACTTCGAAAATTTGAAATTGGCTGATCCAATTTTTTTGTCATATCAGTGTATTAACAGCACCAGTGAATGAGCGATATAAGCAGATCAATCTTGCGTTGTTTGAGGGGGATTATCCAACTGATGCACAATATTTTCAAACGTTTCGCCCATGGCTGATATCAAAGTACGATTGGCTAGCCAGATAGGAATATTTCCCCCAGGGTTTGCTTGGCCTCGATACTCAATAATAGTCACACCGTTACCAGCTGAAGATAGCATCCATTGACCACTTACGTCGCGAATACGAACAAAATCAGCTGATGTTGGGTAGCGCGTGCTGGCATCAATAATATCTATATATAAGGCATTGTCTTTATAGTAGGTAGTCGATTGGGTCACCATATCCCGGTTCTTGAGGGGCCAAGGTGCACTAAATTTACTGCGAACCAAGCGCGTATTCTGATGTGAAGATAATACGGTGACTTCTTGATTATTTGCAATCCATTCGGGTGCTAAGGCTGTTTGCGCTAATAAGGCCGTAAATGCCTCAGGGGTATTTCGCACCCGTGTAACACCGCGTACTTCTATGTAGCCTGTTGTTGTGTTGCGCTTGTAAATAACCACATTGTTTGTTTCAGACGCCAATTCCCATTCACCAAGGTCGTCCGAAGTGTATTGCACATTATCGCTTTGGCTGCTTATTTCATTATCGCTGCACCACCCGTTAATACTGCAGGCTGCATAAAAAATGATCCCTGATAGAGAGTATTTGAATGACGATTGCATAGTTTGTACAAATCTCGTTATAATCACCGCCCTGTTTTGATCGTAACAGAACAGCCAACATAACACCTATAAGAGGTGTTTTTTTATTTTCCGCGATGTATTCGCAACAGATATTTTGCATGTGGCGCTTGGTAGGTGTCACCACTGCACAAGGATTATTATGCCCATAATTACACTTCCCGATGGCAGTCAACGCCAATTTGACAACGCAGTTTCAGTACTTGATGTAGCTAATGATATTGGACCAGGTTTAGCCAAAGCCACCATTGCTGGAAAAGTAGACGGTGTGCGCGTTGATGCGTGTGACCTGATTGAAAAAGATGCACAATTGCAGATTATCACTGCTAAAGATGAAGATGGATTAGAAATTATTCGTCACTCATGTGCGCATTTAATCGGTCATGCAATTAAGCAATTATGGCCAGACGTAAAAATGGCAATTGGTCCTACTATTGATAACGGCTTTTACTATGACATCGACATGGAGCATTCCCTGAACGATGAAGACTTAGTGAAGTTAGAAAAACGCATGCTTGAATTGGCGAAAACCAATTATAACGTGGTGAAGAAAGTCGTCAGCTGGCAAGAAGCCAGAGACACCTTTGCAGAGCGTGGCGAAGAATACAAAATACAGATCCTAGACGAGAACATCCCTAAAGACGCAACGCCTGGTTTGTATCATCACGAAGAATACGTGGACATGTGCCGCGGGCCTCACGTACCTAATATGCGTTTCTGCCAACACTTTAAATTAATGAAGGTCGCGGGCGCTTATTGGCGTGGTGACAGCGACAACAAAATGTTGCAGCGTATTTATGGCACCGCTTGGGCTGATAAGAAACAACTTAAAGCTTACTTAAATCGGTTAGAAGAAGCAGAAAAGCGTGACCATCGTAAAATTGGTAAAGCGCTTGATTTGTTCCATTGGCAAGAAGAAGCACCTGGCATGGTGTTTTGGCACAATGATGGCTGGAGCATATACACCGAACTTGAAAAGTTTGTGCGCAGCAAATTACGTGAATACGAATACGATGAAGTCAAAGCCCCACTAATGATGGACCGTTCCTTATGGGAGAAGTCAGGGCATTGGGATAAATACGCCGAAAACATGTTCACTACCACATCAGAGAAACGTGAATATGCTGTCAAGCCTATGAATTGCCCGGGTCATGTTCAAATTTTCAACCAAGGTCTTAAGTCATACCGTGATTTGCCGCTGCGTATGGCCGAGTTTGGCTGTTGTCACCGAAACGAGCCATCAGGTGCATTACACGGTTTGATGCGTGTGCGCGGATTTACTCAAGATGATGCGCATATATTCTGTACTGAAGATCAAATCTTGGCCGAAGTCGGCGGGTGTATTGATTCAGTATACGAAATCTACAAGATATTCGGTTTTGAAAATATTTCTGTAAAACTCTCAACTCGCCCTGAAAAACGCGTGGGCAGTGACGAAGTATGGGATAAAGCAGAAAAAGAATTAGCCGAAGCATTGACCTCAAAAGGGATTGATTTTCAATACCTGCCAGGTGAAGGGGCGTTCTATGGCCCGAAGATCGAATTTACTTTGCATGACTGCTTAGACAGAGCATGGCAGTGCGGAACGGTTCAGTTGGACTTTTCAATGCCAGGGCGTCTCGGTTCAACTTATGTTGCCGAAGATGGAGAGCGTAAAGTACCGGTTATGATCCACCGTGCAATTTTAGGTTCACTTGAGCGCTTTATTGGTATTTTGATTGAAGAGTATTCAGGTTTCTTCCCACTTTGGTTAGCACCGACTCAAGCGGTTGTAATGAATATTACTGACAATCAGAGTGAATATGCGCAAAAAGTAGTGAAAAAACTAAAAGAAATTGGAATTAGAGCCAAGTCAGACTTGAGAAATGAGAAGATAGGCTTTAAAATCCGCGAGCACACGCTTAGGCGTGTCCCGTATTTGCTTGTTGTCGGTGATAAAGAAATTGAAGCTGGTGAAATAGCAGTACGTTCACGCAAAGGCGATGATCTTGGTAAGATGTCGGTCGATGCTTTCATTGAATTGGCTTGTGAACAGATCAAAAGCAAACAAATTCAGTAAATTTCGTGGAGGAATAACATATTAAAGGCGCTAACATTAAGGCTAAAGATTCGGGCAAAGCTCGTATTAACGAAGAAATTACAGTAAATGAAGTTCGTTTAGTAGGCAAGGATGGGGAGCAGGTTGGCGTTGTGTCAATCACAGAAGCTCTCGAAACCGCTGAGCAAGCTAATTTAGATTTGGTTGAAATTAGTCCTAATGCAGAACCGCCTGTATGTAAGGTAATGGATTACGGAAAATTCATCTTCGAAAAGAGTAAAGCTCAAAAAGAGCAGAAGAAAAAACAAAAGCAAATTCAGGTCAAGGAGATTAAATTTCGCCCTGGCACTGATGAAGGCGATTACCAGGTAAAACTGCGCAACCTGCGTCGCTTTCTAGAAGGTGGTGATAAGGCTAAAGTAACGATCCGCTTCCGCGGCCGTGAAATGGCTCATCAAGATATCGGTATTGATCTACTTAATCGTGTTAAAGGCGATTTAGAAGACATTGCCAACTGCGAATCTTTCCCTAATCGGGTTGAAGGTCGTCAGATGATCATGGTGCTCGCCCCAATTAAGAAGTAATTAAGGTCTACAAGTAGTCAGGGAACTGCACCCTAGCTCACCTTATTACACACTATGTAACTACGACTTTCTGTTTCTGCAAAGCAGTTAAGTCATTAACAATGCGGAGTTTTAGCAATGCCTAAAATGAAAACAAACCGTGGAGCTGCCAAGCGTTTTAGAAAAACCGCTTCAGGTCGTTTCAAAAGCAAGCAGTCTCACTTGCGTCATATTTTGACTAAAAAGAGCTCTAAGCGTAAACGTCACCTTCGTGGCAAGAAATTGGCCCATGTAGCTGACACTGCGTTAATTCAACGCATGTTACCTTACGTTTAAGAGAGGATTTAGAATATGGCAAGAGTAAAACGTGGTGTTGTGGCACGTGCCCGTCACAAAAAGGTACTAAAGCAAGCCAAAGGTTATTACGGAGCTCGTAGTCGAGTTTACCGCGTTGCTGTTCAAGCAGTAACAAAAGCTGGTCAATACGCTTACCGTGACCGTCGTCAGAAGAAACGTCAATTCCGTCAATTGTGGATTGCACGTATCAATGCTGCGGCTCGTCAAAATGGTATGTCTTACAGCCGTTTTATTAACGGTCTTAAGAAGGCATCTGTTGAAATCGATCGTAAGATTTTGGCTGATATCGCAGTACATGACAAAAACGCATTTAGCGCATTAGTAGATGCTGCTAAAGGTGCATTAGCTTAATTAATTAACAATTAAGTTTAAGTTCTTTCGAAGAACGGCGAGCCGGATGCTCGCCGTTTTTTTTTGCTCACGATTTCTCATTATACCTTTTACTGCACGCAAACCGTTTTCCCACTAATTTACTTTTAGTTTCATCCTTGATGTTTTTCGCATTTGGAAGAAAATGTGTTTAATATCCGTACTTTCCAGTAATTGCATCTAGCCTGACCCTGTCGCTATCGTGTAGAATTGCGGGTTCTTTTTATATGTCCAGCCATGCTTTTTTAGATCTATGGTCAGTGACTCAATATTTAATCCAATTCGAGGAAACTATGGATCTTGATGCCATAATCAAAGAGGCAGAAACGCAAATCAACGTCGCCCAAGATGCCAGCACGCTTGATGCGGTTCGCGTAGACTTCATGGGCAAAAAAGGCCGCATGACTGAATTGCTCAAAGGCTTGGGCAAATTGTCGAATGAAGAGCGTCCTGCTGCGGGTCAAAAAATAAATCAGGCAAAACAACAAATTCAACAGCTTATTCATCAGCGTGGCGAACTCCTGCGTGAGCAAGAGATGAACAAGAAATTGGCTGCTGAATCAATTGATGTTTCTTTGCCTGGTCGCTCGACTGAAGTAGGCGGGTTACACCCAGTAACGCGCACCATCAATCGTATTGAAAGCTTTTTTGCTGAGTTGGGTTTCAGTGTTAAAACTGGCCCTGAAATTGAAGATGGTTTTCACAACTTTGATGCGTTAAATATTCCTGCTAATCATCCGGCTCGTGCTGATCACGATACCTTTTATTTTAATCCTGATGTGATGCTAAGAACGCAAACGTCTGGTGTGCAAATACGCACCATGGAAGCTGAGCAGCCGCCATTGCGTATCATTTCACCTGGTCGCGTTTACCGTAATGATTATGACCAAACCCATACACCAATGTTCCACCAAGTTGAAGGCTTGATGGTTGATAAGAATGTGAGCTTTACTCAGCTCAAAGGTATTCTTCACGATTTTTTAAATAACTTCTTTGAAGCGGATTTGCAGGTGCGTTTTCGTCCTTCTTATTTTCCCTTTACCGAGCCTTCAGCTGAAGTAGATGTGATGGGAAAAAACGGTAAGTGGCTTGAAGTGCTGGGCTGCGGCATGGTGCATCCCAATGTTTTACGTGCGGTGAATATTGACCCTGAAGTCTACACTGGCTTTGCCTTTGGCATGGGGGTTGAGCGACTCACCATGTTGCGTTACGGCGTAAATGATTTACGCGCATTTTTCGAAAACGACCTTCGTTTTCTAAAGCAGTTTAAGTAAGGGCGAGAAAGTATGAAATTCAGTGAAAAGTGGCTAAGAGAGTGGGTGAATCCTGATATCTCTACACAGCAGCTTGCAGATCAAATTACTATGGCTGGCCTTGAAGTTGACGGTGTAGAACCGGTAGCGGGTGAGTTTAGTGGTGTCGTTGTGGGTGAAGTGGTTGAGTGCGGCCAACATCCAGATGCAGATAAGCTGCGTGTAACAAAAATTAATGTAGGCGATGAAGAGTTAATTGATATCGTTTGCGGTGCGCCAAATTGTCGTCAAGGCCTTAAAGTTGCAGTCGCTAAAGTTGGCGCAGTGTTACCAGGTAATTTTAAAATCAAAAAAGCGAAATTACGCGGACAGCCTTCATTTGGCATGTTGTGTAGTTTTTCTGAGCTGGGTATTTCTGATGACCATGATGGAATCGTCGAGCTACCGGCTGACGCACCTGTGGGTCAAGATATACGAGACTATTTACAGTTAGACGATGTCACGATTGAAGTTGATTTAACACCAAACCGCGCGGATTGTTTAGGCATGCGTGGCCTAGCACGTGAAGTGGGCGTATTGAACCAAAGCAACGTTGATATGCCTGTTTACCCTGAAGTGGCAACCAGTATTGCTGATACTCGTGGTATTTCACTCGCTGCACCACAAGCTTGTCCGCGTTATTTAGGCCGTGTCATCAAAAACATAAACGCCAATGCGCCTTCACCTATGTGGTTGCAAGAAAAGCTGCGTCGCAGTGGTGTGCGCAGCATTGATGCCGTAGTCGATGTGACTAATTTTGTATTGTTAGAGCTTGGGCACCCAATGCATGCGTTTGATAACGACATATTATCAGGTGATATCGTTGTAAGAATGGCCAAGCAAGACGAGGAGTTAGTGTTACTTGATGAGACTAAGGTAAAGCTAAAAGACAATACTTTAGTGATTGCGGATCAAGAAAAAGCGCTGGCTATGGCTGGTATTTTTGGAGGGTTGGCGTCAGGCGTCACTTCCACTAGTCAAAATATCTTTCTGGAAAGTGCATTCTTTACACCGGATGCAATCATGGGTAAGGCTCGTCAATACGGCTTACACACAGATGCGTCACATCGCTACGAGCGAGGGGTTGACCCTCAAATGCAGCGCCAAGCAATGGAGCGAGCAACAGCGTTGCTGCTTGACATTGTCGGTGGAGAGGCGGGTCCTATCGTTGACGCAACGGATGAACAATACATCCCTCCGGTAAAGAACGTGGTGCTTCGTGCTGCACGTTTGTCCCGAGTGTTGGGCATTGAAATTGAAGCAAGCGTAGTAGGGGATATCCTGACCCGTTTAGGCTTAGATGTAAGTGAGTCGGATGGACAATGGCAGGTGAGCGTGCCTGCGTATAGATTCGATATTTCGATTGAAGAAGATCTTATTGAAGAGATAGCGCGAGTTTACGGTTACAATAATATTCCTAATGTGGCACCAAACGCCGAATTAAAAATGTCAGGGCGTAAAGAGCAAACATTAGAGGTAAATGACCTTAAGCAAGCGCTTGTCAATCGCGATTATCAAGAAGCGATTACCTATTCGTTTGTTGATCCTAAAGTGCAGAGTCAATTGTATCCTGAAATTGATGCCATCGTGTTGCCACACCCAATCTCGTCAGACATGTCAGCCATGCGAGTCAGCGCTTGGACAGGATTGCTTCAAGCGGTTTCGTACAACCAAAAGCGTCAACAGTCGCGTGTGCGTTTGTTTGAGTCCGGTTTACGCTTTATCCCTGATACGTCTGAGAAAATGGGCGTGCGTCAAGAATCGGTATTCTCTGGTGTTATTGCCGGCAATTTGCATGAGGCCAATTGGGATCGTGCAGACAAAGCCGTCGACTTTTTCGACGCCAAAGCAGATGTTGAAGCATTGCTTAGTCAGGTAGCACCAATCGATACGTTCCGCTTTGAGGCCGCACAGCACAGTGCGTTACATCCAGGCCAAAGCGCAGCGATTTATCGCGGGGATACCTTTGTCGGTGTGTTAGGTGCAGTGCATCCGAAATTCGAAAAATTGTTGGGTTTAAATGGACGCGTTTTCGTGTTTGAACTTGAAATTGATGCTTTTGGGGTTAAAAAACTCCCTGAAGCGAAAGAAATTTCGAAATTTCCTGCAAATCGACGTGACATTGCAATCGTTGTAGACGATGATAAAGTTGTTGGTGAAATTTTAGATTGCATCCAAAAATTTGGCGCAAATCAACTAGTTGGCCTAAACTTGTTCGACATCTATCGAGGTAAAGGCATCGAGCCAGGATTTAAGAGTTTGGCTATTTCATTGACTTTGCAAGACATGGCGAGAACCCTTGAAGAAGCGGAAATTCAAGCCGTGGTCGATGGTATTCTGACCAAGTTGTCAGAGAAATTTGGGGCTACATTGAGGGATTGACGGATATGGCGTTAACCAAAGCCGAAATGGCGGAACATTTATTTGAAAAGTTAGGTATGAACAAGAGAGATGCCAAAGATCTTGTTGAAGCATTTTTCGAAGAAGTCCGTGAGGCATTGGAATCAGGTGAGCAAGTTAAGCTATCTGGTTTTGGTAACTTTGATTTACGACAAAAGAGTGAACGACCAGGGCGTAACCCTAAAACGGGTGAAGATATCCCTATAAAGGCGAGACGCGTTGTTACGTTTCGACCGGGTCAAAAACTCAAAAGCCGTGTAGAAAATACGAAACCGACTGAGTAAACCAGTTCGTTTTAGCAATTAATCCTCTGCATAATTCATTATGTAGAGGATTTTTTATGTCTGAAACTCACCCATTATGGTGTTTATATTACTCAAACACCAAACACCAAACAAAAAAATACCGCTTTATGAAAAGCGGTATTTTGGTTTTGTTCCACTGTTGCTCACAGTGGGATGCATGTTACGCAGCTTCTGTGGACTTCCCTGAGCGACGCTTAGGCTTTGCTGCCTGAGTATTGGCGATTAGCTCTTTAGGGTCAAAATCATCAACGTTAATCGTACGTAAGCGACCCGCTTCTGTACGCTTAAGTAACTCTGCTTCTTGCTCGGTGATGACCTCAAGCTCTAAGCCTTTTTGTGCAATTGCATCAAGTCCTGTGAACGGATAACGCTCGTTTGCAGCCTTACAAACCTTGTCAAACACCGGCTCGCTAGCAAGTACATCTTTCAAGGTTTGCTCTAAGTCACCCATTAAACAGTCTTGCTCACCAAAGTGCTGACCTTCACCTAAACGGCTACGTGAGCCATTGTGACTTTGCAAGATAGACGCAATTTTATGCTCAATTTTATCGGAAGGACGCTGGTAAGAACGACCAAACGGCATAATGATAGCCTTTAGCATGACACCCATGACTTTGGATGGGAAATTCTCAAACAGCTCAATCAGTGCGGTTTCTAGCTTAAATAAGCAATCTTGCATGGCCCAATGTACTAGCGGCAAATCTTCTTTTAAACGACCTTGATCGTCATAGCGCTTGAGAACGGCTGACGCTAAATAAATATAGCTTAATACATCGCCTAAACGCGCTGAGATACGTTCACGACGCTTTAACTCTCCACCAAGCACAGCCATGGAAACGTCAGATAATAACGCCAAATTACTGCTAAAACGCTGTAACGAACGATAGTAAACAGCGGTTTCATCGTCAAATGGCGCACCCGCTAAGCGAGCACCGGTTAAAGAGAACCAGATACTTCTAAACGTATTGCTGATCGCAAAACCGATATGACCGAATACTGCATCATCAAAGTCATTCAGGCCTTGCTCTTTATCTTCATTACTTGCGGCATATAGCTCTTTAAGGACGAAAGGGTGGCTACGCATAGCGCCCTGACCATAAATCATCATGTTTCGGGTGAGAATGTTCGCCCCTTCAACAGTGATGGCGATGGGGGCGCCTTGGTAACCACGGCCCAGATAATTATTTGGCCCAAGCATGACGCCTTTACCACCGTGCACGTCCATTGCGTCATTGACTAATTGGCGCATTTTTTCCGTTAGGTGATATTTGCAAATAGCAGAAACAACCGACGGCTTCTCGCCTAAATCAACCGCTTTAGTGGTTAGACTTGTTACGGCATCCATTAAATAAGCATTACCGCCTATACTGGCTAGCATTTCTTCAACGCCTTCCATTTTACCAACAGGCATTTTAAATTGACGACGAATACGAGCGTAAGCACCGGTTGCTAATGCAATACTTTTCGCCCCACCTGCTGATGCTGAAGGTAAGGTAATACAACGTCCCACGGACAAACACTCAACCAGCATACGCCAGCCTTGACCAGCCATTTCCACGCCACCAATAATAAAATCAAGAGGGACAAAAATGTCTGTTCCGCGAATGGGGCCATTTTGAAACGGCACGTTAAGAGGAAAGTGGCGGTTGCCAATTTCCATTCCTTTGGTATCGCGAGGTAACAACGCACAGGTAATACCGATATCTTCCTTGTCACCGATTAAGCCGTCAGGATCGTACATTTTAAACGCTAAACCGATTACAGTTGCTACAGGAGCAAGGGTGATATAACGCTTATCGAATGTTAGGCGTAAACCAATGACTTCTTTGCCTTCCCATTCACCTTTGCACACGATACCGCTGTCAGGTAGTGAGCCTGCATCTGAGCCAGCCTCTGGGCCTGTTAATGCAAAGCAAGGAATTTCTTCACCTGACGCCAAGCGAGGTAAGTAGTGATCTTGTTGATCTTTGGTTCCATAGTGTTGCAATAATTCGCCTGGCCCTAAGGAGTTAGGCACACCCACAGTGGTGGACAAGACCGCACTGACGCCAGAAAGTTTTTGCAATACGCGAGACTGGGCGTAGGCAGAGAACTCTAAACCACCGTATTGCTTTTTGATGATCATCGCGAAAAATTTGTTGTCTTTGAGGAACTGCCATACTTCGGGCGTTAAGTCTGTGTCTTTGTGGGTGATATCCCAGTCGTTAACCATTTGGCAGACTTGAGCAACAGGTCCGTCTAAGAACTCTCGTTCTTCAGCAGATAAACGCGCTTGAGGAATACTGTGTAAGGCTTGCCAATTAGGATTACCGCTAAATATTTCTCCGTCCCACCACACTGTTCCGGCGTCAATAGCGTCTCGCTCTGTGCTCGACATTTCAGGCATGATTTTTTTGTACGTATCTAAAATCGGCGCCGTGAGGTATTTTTTACGTAAAGATTCCACGTTCAATGGAATAGCAATGATTAAAAATACTAGCCATGCAATGCCTCCTATAGGGCCAAAAATACTGCCTAACAGCATAGCGATAGCGACGGCGAACGTCGCATTCATAAGTTTCATTCTAAAATAGCTCGCCGCCCCAAGGGTAGCGATAATAATAAGTGTCCATAATAACGTTTGCATAAAGACTCCAAATATAGAGGTCAGACCAGAGTGTCAGAGTAGTATTTTGCCAACACAATATCAAGCTTTAGCTTACGCCAATTGTCACTATTTGGTTAATGTTTTAGCTAAATGATTAATTATCTAGCAAGGTTATAACGGCTAGGGTGAGGCATGAGAGTTAGGTGGGACGTTATTTATGCAGTGACGTGGATGAGTCACTGCATAATGTGTTAACTATTGTGTGGCCGTAAATGTTTTAAGCTGAATATCGCCTTGTTCTTTATCATCTTTAAACTGCTGTAAGCGGACCAATTGATAATTAAGTTGCGGCGAGAACCAAGCAAAGGTTTCTCTCGTCGAGTTATGACGAACAATTTCCACTTTTATTCCTTCAAGCATACCGTAAGGCAGGGTTAACTGTTCGGTGCCCATCACTTTTAAGTGGTAATCACGCTGTTGGCCGCGGTAATTTATGACGTGATAGTTAAACTCTTTCTGGCCTTGAGCAAGCTTCTGTTGAAGATCTAAGCGGTATAGCTGGTTATCAAACTGATCTTGCCAGTCAATGGCAGGCTCTTTATCAATAAATATTTTGTCTTTGCTTGCGTCAAAAACAACCTTGATACTTTTATTACTGCCTGTACCTGTGCGACTAAAACGATAGTTTTGCGGAACAATTTTATTGTCGACGTAAGTAAAATCACTGATTTCAGTGCGCTTGTCAGATAAAAAGAACAAAGACACTTTCGAGTGGTACTCCATTCGATAAGTATCTTTTTCGAGATTTTCCACGCTGAGAAGCGCATATCCCAGCTTTTTACCGTAACGATAGGCAGTATACTCGGCATCAAATGTAGGTAACGCAGCGGCTTGGGCCACTGAGCCCAGCATCAAAAACAAACCTAAAACCCAAGGTTTCTTAATCAGCTGCATAACCTGTGATTGGTATTTCATTTCCATCTAAATAAGCCTTATTATTAAGCATTAGCAGTCGCTTTTGGCAAAACCAGCGAACCACTAATGGATACATTTGGCGCTCTTGTTCTTGCACTTTCGATGCAAGTTGTGAGGCTGTTTCATCGGCAAAAACAGGTACTTTAGATTGCAACACAACCGGCCCGCCGTCGAGCTCAGGGGTAACAAAGTGTACCGAAGCGCCGTGTTCTTCATCCATGGCATCTATGGCTCGTTGATGCGTATCCAAACCTTTATATTTAGGCAGTAATGAAGGATGAATGTTTAACATCTTACCCGTATATTGCTCAACAAACCAAGGGGTTAATATGCGCATGAATCCAGCTAAAACAACCAAATCAGGTGAAAAACCTGCAATGGTGCTGTGTAGCTGGGCGTCGTACTCTTCGCGAGATGAATAATCTTTGTGACTAATGACATGGCAAGGGATGTTTGCTTGCGCTGCACGCTCTAAACCATAGGCATCTGCTTTATTAGAAATAACGGCAACAATTTGTGCCGCTATTTTCTGTTCTGCTATATCATCGATTAATGCTTGTAGGTTTGAACCGTTCCCGGAAATTAACACTACAATTTTTGTCATAGTGGAATTATCTGACACTATTTAATCTCAACCTGATTGTTATCATCACTGGTTTCGATTTGACCAATTTTCCACACATTTTCGCCTTGGCCTTTTAATATCTCGATGGCTTGGTCAGCTTTGTCTGCTTCAAGCGCGATGATTAAGCCCACACCACAGTTGAAGGTTCGATACATTTCATGGGTGGTAACGTTTCCATTATCCTGCAACCAGTTAAAAATGCTCGGCCATTGCCAACTGCTTTCGTCGATAACGGCTTTGGTGCCCTGGGGCAACACGCGAGGAATATTTTCCCAGAATCCACCACCGGTAATATGTGTGATGGCATTTACTTGAATACTTTCAAGCAAGTGAAGAACAGATTTTACGTAAATGCGGGTAGGCTCTAGCAAGTGCTCAGATAAAGGTTTGCCGTCAAACGATTCTGATGCATCACATCCCGACACTTCAAGGATTTTTCTTACCAAAGAATAGCCATTAGAATGTGGACCAGACGAACCTAACGCGATAAGTGCATCACCGGCTTTTACTCGTGTTCCATCAATGACATCCGCTGCTTCGACAACACCTACGCAGAAACCGGCGACATCATAGTCATTACCGTGATACATACCAGGCATTTCTGCAGTCTCGCCACCGATTAGGGCGCAACCGGATAACTCACATCCTTTGCCTATTCCTGTTACAACCTTGGCTGCTGTATCCACGTCTAATTTGCCTGTTGCGTAATAATCTAAGAAGAACAAAGGCTCAGCACCTTGCACAATCAGATCGTTAACACACATGGCGACTAGGTCTATTCCGATACCATCGTGCTGTTCTAGGTCCATGGCTAGACGTAGTTTTGTACCCACGCCGTCTGTGCCTGATACAAGTAATGGCTCTTTGTATTTGCTTGGAAGTGAGCAAAGCGCGCCAAAACCACCTAAACCTCCTTTTACTTCAGGACGATGTGTTTTCTTGCTTACTGATTTGATTCTTTCAACAAGTTCATTGCCCGCATCTATGTCGACACCTGCATCTTTATAGCTTAAGGAGGGTTTATTATCGGTCACGTAATTACCTATTTTAGGGTGAGGGTCCAAAAATGAGCGCAGATTTTACCAGTTCAGAATGGCAAAAGGTACAGATAATCGACTCCTTTTTACTGTTAGTGAAATAAACTCGGGTGAAACAAATGATGAAATTTCTACTTAAATCAATGACAATACATTCTTTCTATTGTGGAGTTATGTTGAGAAATGATCAAAGGCGTCGCTATTTTAGTCCGATTGCACCTAATATTATGCTTATCACTATGTTGTTTCACCACCGCTTATGCGGGGGTTATTGAAGGACTATACAGTGCTAGAGTCGAAGTGCCTGATCAATCAACCTCGACCCAAAACGCTGCAATACGAGAGGGACTTGAAGATGTGTTTGTAAAAGTCAGTGGTAACTCAGCGCTATTGGACGACACGCAAATTAAGCAACAACTCAAACAAGCCAAAAGTTACTTAAGAACATACCGTTTTGAACAAACCCCTGAGCAGCTCTTCTTAGCAGTGAACTTCGATCAAGACAAAGTTGACAAACAGTTACGGGATTCAGGTTATCGCATATGGGACAAACGTCGCCCAGAGACCATAGTTTGGTTAGCAATTAAAGAACCAGGTGACAGCCGTAAGCTGGTCGCTGAAGGTAGTCATCAAGCGTTGGTTGATATCGCACAAAGCGCTGCTAAACGCCGGGGCGTCGAAATTGTTCAGCCGTTACTAGACTTAGACGACATGCAAAATATTAGTATTTATGATGTGTGGGGCGGCTTTGTGCATCAACTCAGTCAAGCGAGTCAGCGCTATGGCGTTAACAATGTATTCTCAGCAAGAATATACCAAGCGCAAAGTAGTGAAGATGAGCAACAAAGCGCTGCTACTTGGCAAGCCGACTGGGTGCTTTTAGAAGCAGGGAACACCAGTGCGGGCTCCGTATCAGGTGCTGAGCAAGCACAAGTTGTTAACGCTTTGGTTAACGCGATGGCAGACACGTTAGCGGCGAAATATGCGATTGATTTTAGCCGTTTTGATCCTGAAGCAATGCGAACCATCGTCACAGTAAAAAATCTCACGAGTCTCAGTCAATATGGTGAAATACTTAAATTTTTCAATAGCCTGAGTGTCGTTAGCTCGGCAAGCCTTGTCAGTCAGCAAGGTCAAGTAGCGCGATTCGAACTAAACTTGCTTGGTGAGGTAGAAAATCTAATTGATGCGATCAGCTTAGACAAGCGTATTTCACCGGTCAATCGCTTTGACGCTGACAAGCAAAATTTGGAGTATTTCTGGAAACTATAATGAGTAAGCAATTGTCCTTAGCGGTGAATTTGCGTGATTCTGAAACGTTCGACAGTTTCATTGTTGGTGAAAATTTGCATTTGGTTCATCGACTAAAAAGCTTACTGAATAAAACGCTGAATACTAAAAGCCAGCCGTGGCTGACGTTTGTCAGTGGTGAGCACGGTGTGGGCAAAAGCCATTTGCTCTACTCATTATGCCATAAAGCCCAATCTGCGAATGTCACCGCTGTATATTTAAGTTTTAAAGAAAAGCAGCAATATTCCCCCGAAGTGCTCGATGGTTTCGAGCACAGCCAATTGATTTGTTTAGATGATGTAGACGCGTTACAAGACTCTCAAACGTGGCAAATAGCGGTATTTGATTTATTAAATCGAGTAAAAGAGCTGGGTATCAGTCATGTGGTCGCATGCGCGAATGGTGGGCCAATGTCTCTTAATCTAGCGCTGGCTGATTTGGCTTCACGCTTGGCCTGGGGTGTCAGCTTTACCTTAGCAGGCTTGAACGACGAAGGTCGCTGCGTGGCATTATTAACGCGGGCGAAGCAAAGAGGGCTGGTAATGCCAGAAAAAGTGGCTGTGTATTTGGTTAATCATTGGCAACGAGATATGCCATCGTTGATGAACACGTTAGACAAACTGGACCAGCTTTCTTTGCAGCAGCAAAGGAAGCTGACTATCCCATTTGTTAAAGAAGCGCTCAATCTTAACTAACGTTTATTGTTTTTGTGCGCTTCGAATGCTTCTTTTTCTTCCAATAATTCTTCTTTCAGCTTTCTAATGCCTGTGCCTAATTCTCTTCCGCGCAAACGAGCATAAAAGCTACAGCCAGTAAACAAACCAACACACAAAAGTATCTCAACCGCTGCATAGAACTGTTCACCTTCAACTGCATAGACTGCAGTTAACCCATGGAGTAAATAATACATCACGATAAAATTAGTCCATGCATAGGTGTAAGGTTTGCCTGTCAGCAATCCTCGAATCGGCAACAAAATGGGTACGATCCACAGCAGTAGTGTAAATAAAGTGGAGGTATTTTTGTCTATGGTTAAGAAAAAATGCCAAACCACGAGCCAGATGATTAATAGAAAATAGCTGCCCAAAGCAAGGCGTTTGTAAAACTGGGTATTTAAGGTCATGTTGTGTCCCGATGTGAATTTTTTATAGAGTCGTTAACTTCTGGGCAATCATTGCCAAACGTTGACCTTGTGCAAAACAAAGTGCACGTTCATCGTCACTGAGTTTGCTGCTTTTTTCACGGTGGGCGTAGTGCGTTGCCCCATATGGGCTACCCCCAGTGGTAGTGCTGTGTAACTCTGGATGAGTATAGGGTAAACCTGCTAACACCATGCCATGGTGCAATAGGGGGATCATCATGCTAAGTAGGGTGCTTTCTTGACCGCCATGCATACTGCCAGTTGAGGTAAACACGCTGGCCGGTTTGTCTACTAAGGCACCGGATAACCATTGGCTACTGGTACTATCGAGAAAGTACTTAAGCGGTGCAGCCATATTGCCAAAGCGAGTAGGGCTGCCTAAGGCCAAACCCGCACAAGCCTTTAAATCTGCTTTTTGAACAAAGAGATCTCCCTCGCTGGGCACGATTGGTTGCTTAAATTCAATGCCGTCAGATATATCCGGGACAGTGCGTATTTTCGCTTGCATGCCTTTAGACTCAATACCCTGGGCAATACGGTTCGCCATCGCTTTTGTGGCACCGTTACGGCTGTAATATAGAACGAGAATATGGTCGCTCATAATAGCTTAAGTACATTCTCTGGAGGGCGGCCAATCGCAGCCAAGCTGTCACGATCGTTTAATGGCCCTTTTATAACAATTGGGCGCTCTATCAATTTAGGAGAAGCATGCATCACCGTCAGCAGTTCGTCAGGAGAAATGTTATCGCTGTCGATGTTCAACGCTTTGTACTCTGCTTCTTTTGTACGCATTAAAGAGCGAGGGTCTGACATACTCAGCATTAACAAAATCGCCTGTAACTCTTCCACACTGGGCGGCGTTTTTAGGTATTCGATAACATTGGGTTGTTGACCGTTATCGAGCAGTAATTGCAATGTTTGACGGCTTTTTGAGCAGCGAGGGTTGTGTAGTATGGTGAGCTTCGACATGATAAATTTCTACTGGTATCTAAATTGAATGCCGATATTCTATCGTTTCGTTCACATAGGTAAAAGAGAAGGCAGAACAATGTTGCGTAAATTTTTATATTCGCTGCTCATTATTGTTGGATTACTTGGGGGAATGTACGGCTATTCTTTGGTCAGAACAGATTTTCGTACTGATGACGGTGTGGCCCATAGGTGGCGAGATTACGAAGGCCAATGGGTGGTGGTTAACTACTTTGCGCTGTGGTGCGCACCGTGCTTACGTGAAATGCCCGAACTTAATCAATTTTATCTGCATAGTGATGAAAAAACCTCTTTGTTTGCGATTAGCTTTGATGATGTCTCACAGGATGAACTTGTTGACATAAAGCGCAAGTTTGACATTCAATTTCCAGTTATTACCCATGCCGAACAACCATTACCTATGGTGAAACCGAATAGTTTGCCAGCGACGTTCATCATTGGGCCAGACGGTGAAGTGAAAAAGCAATTATTAGGTGAGCAAAGCGCTGCATCACTACGCAGCGTGATTGATATCTTAAAGACTCTCTAAGCGCGTTTGAAAGGCGCGAAACTGCTCAATGCGCGCGCGTATTCTTTGCTTTTCGATGTTTTGAGCGCCAGCGTAGTTATATGCGCTATGTAATTCATCAATGGCACGAGGGTAAGATGCAGCGAGAGCATATACTTCAGCCTTAGTTTGATGCATCTCTAATTTGTTTTGACTTTCCGCGTATGCATCAGACAATATTTGATGAGCAAGCATGTTTTCTGGCTCAACCAATAAATAATCTTTCAACAGGCGCACCGCCTGATCGAATTCTTTATTTTTGACTAGCGCATTGGCTAAGTTCAAGGTTATTACTCGATTGCGCGGCGTTAATACCGCCTGAGCGGTAAGCTTATCGATTGCATCTTGGACACGACCTGTCTCGAGTGCTATGTCTGTATATGTGTCTAAATAAAACAAGTTTCTTGGGTCATTTTTCAATAAGCCATCAATCAATTCGCCGGCTTTTTGATTTTGTTTGTCCGCAAGGTAAGCTAATGCCAAACCATATTCAGCAGCCGCTTTAAACGTGTAGCTGCCGCGCTCAAGACTCGTTTCAAAATAATTGATATTGTATTCTGGCGTAGCATAGTAGCGCGCCAAAATACGGCTTTTGGCTAGGTGAAAGCTTAAGCTAGGGGGGATCCTACCTGTTTTATAACTGGCGGCCCGAGTACGAGCATCAGCTACCCGCGACTCTGGCAGTGGGTGAGTTAACAAAAAAGCCGGCGTTCTGGATTTTAGTCGATATTTTTCGACTAGGGTTCCAAAAAAATCACTGGCACCATTGGGATCAAAGCCAGCTTGCGCCAATATTCGAATACCTATGCTATCTGCTTCTTTTTCATTTTGGCGGGTGTAATTGATTGACGCTTGAGCGGATGCTGCAGAGCCTGCACTAATAGCAGCGATACCGGCCTCTGGGTTAGCTAAAGCAAGTAAAATACCGCCCAACGCGGATGCCAATTGTAAAGGGGACGACTTCTGCTGGGCAGCGATACTTCTGGCGATATGACGCTGGGTAACATGGCTTACCTCGTGGGCAAGTACAGATGCCAACTCGCTTTCGTTGCGCGCATTGTAGATTAAACCTGTGTGTACACCTACATGGCCTCCAAAAAAGGCAAAGGCGTTGATATCAGCACTATTTAGCAAAAAAAATTCAAATGGAAATTTGACGTTATCAGCTTGGGCCACTAGACGATTACCCAGGTCTTGAATGTACTCATCAAGTAAAGGGTCATTGATGATAGGAGCTTGACCGCGTAGCTGGCGCATTAAAACATCACCGATCTGTATTTCTTTATCTAAGCTAATTGCGCTTGATGCAACGACACCTATTTCGGGCAAAGCATTTTTCTGATTGGCTGCAAGCCCTACACCGCTAGTGACTATGCCAAAAGCCATGGCAGCACTAAGCAATGCTTTTTTATATACGAGGGACGTTTTAATCATTTCACCTATTTAATCAATTACAACTTCGTTAATAAGAAAGGCAATTGCCTGATTTAGTTCCGAAAAACTGATGACAAGCATTAATATTGCGTTGATTGGTCCGTACTTCAAGTATTTTTATTTGTGTATTGGCGACGACATGAGCATTTTATGGTGCTTAGTAAAAAAGCCACCACAACTTTGTTAAAGTCTTATCTTTCTTGTGTGGCACATTATATTATGCTGTGTTAGGCGCGTTTTGCATGACACTCATTGTAGCAATTCGGCAAAATGATGTGATTTAACTTGCTTCGTCGCCAAAATTAATATCAGGTTTAAGAGGTATAACAGTTCTATGATAAGTGTGTTTGAAAGGTGGTATAAGCGCAAGTTCTCCGATCCTGATTCCGTAATGTTGTTAATCATGCTGATTGCGGTTTTTCTGCTGTTAGCAGTGTTAGGCACTATTTTAATGCCTGTGCTAGTCGCAGCAGTTATAGCCTATTTATTGGATTGGCCGGTAAGTCAATTATCACGAGCAGGTCTACGCCGAAGTTTTGCTTGCAGCGTGGTTATTTTTAGCTTTTTAACCTTGTGCATTTTAACCTTTATTGGCATTGTGCCCGTGGTTTCGCAACAGAGTATTAATCTGATTCGAGAAATGCCGCAAATATGGGGGCATGCCCAAGTCTGGTTGTTGCATCTACCTGAACAGTACCCTGACTTTGTGCATTTAGGGGATATTCAAGACATGCTTGATGGCATAAATGAGCGCATAGTCAGTCTTGGGGAGCAGTTGTTATCGGCTTCTGTTAGCTCCCTTGGTAGCCTAGCGTCTTTATTAATTTATCTTGTGCTTGTGCCCTTGATGGTCTTTTTTATGCTTAAAGACAAAGACCAGTTGTTGGCTAACTTGTCACCACTTTTACCCTCGCAACGACGCCTCATTAAGCAAGTGGGCAGTGAAATGAATACCCAAATTGCTAACTATATTCGAGGCAAAGTGATTGAAATTATTATCGTGGGTACCGTATCGGCCGTTACATTCGCTTTAATGGATTTACGCTATGCGCTGTTACTTGGGGTACTGGTCGGCTTTTCGGTATTGATACCTTATATCGGCGCTGCTGTTGTGACGATCCCTGTTGCTGTAGTGGCTTTGTTTCAGTGGGGGATTACCCCAGATTTCTGGTGGTTAATGATTGCCTATGGCGTCATTCAGGCTCTTGATGGGAACGTACTCGTCCCTGTGCTATTTTCTGAAGCGGTGAGTCTGCACCCTGTGTATATAATTATTGCTGTGTTGTTTTTTGGCGGATTATGGGGATTTTGGGGGGTGTTCTTCGCGATCCCTCTCGCTACCTTAGTGAAAGCAGTCGCTAACGCGTGGAAAGGACCTTTGCAGGAGCTTCCTCCGGCAGTTTAAAAACTTATTGTGCATACATGGTGGTGCTTGCATGCCCTGATTATTCTTTCAGGGCATGCAAGCATGGCCGGTTTAGCTTATTGATTTAAGTAATCAAGTACGACTTGGTGATGATCTTTGGTTTTAAATTTATCAAACACATGCTCAATGTTACCTTTTTCATCAATAAGGAAACTAATGCGGTGTATGCCGTCGTATTCTTTGCCCATGAACTTCTTTAATCCCCAAACGCCAAATGCTTCTGCTATTGCATGATCCTCATCTGACAGAAGACTGAAATTTAGCTGTTCTTTTTCGATGAACTTAGGGAGGCGTTTAACTGCATCCGGGCTGATGCCTAACACGACAACGTTTAACTTATCTAACTCGCTCTTTTTATCACGAAGGTTTTGCGCTTGTACTGTGCAGCCAGGCGTCATCGCTTTTGGGTAAAAATAGACCAGTACTTTCTTACCGCTGAAATCTGTCAGTTTAACGGTTTCACCCTTTTCATTGGGTAATGCAAATTCAGGTGCTGCTTCACCGGCGGTGAGTCTGTTCATAAAATATGTCCTTGGTTTTGATTTGAATGGGAAATGAGCGCATAACTAGGCGAAAACTAGTGGTTTTGCTTAATCGCTCCTTGTAAATTTAATTGAGTTAGTAACGCATCGAACTTGAATTTCAAATCGTCTAAATCAATATTGTGCGGCATACTGACCACCATTTTACATTTTACTTCGTCTTGTTCGTCTGTAGATGTTTGTAATGTTTTTAAGCGTAAAGCACTTACCGTTACGCAAAAAGTGGACAGAAACTGAGTAACTTCCTTTACAACGCCCACAGCATCGACCCCAGAGAAGGTGACGTCAGCTATGTGTTCTAAGTTTTGCTTTGCATGTCGTTTGGTACGCTTCATCATGGATAGCAGATCAAGTTGCTGACACGCCATAGGTATCGCCATTTCAACGCGCACGATAGCGCTTTGCGTACCTTCGACAATCATGGTCAGCGAGAAATCTTGTCCATACACAGCCTGACGACTGTCAAGGATATTACAACCTGCTTCACAGACGACATCAGTCAGCGTGCTAAGCACAGTGACTTTATTGGCACCTAAAATGGTAATGATTAATTGATGTTTCATTAATGTATTCATCTGCATGGTAAATTCTATCGCTACTAACATACCTGAATTACCCCTAGTATTTCCAGTTTCCCCTTTGGTTTTACTTTCTGCGCATTCATTACTTGTTTTTACCCCACAGGCTCTTTACCATTAGGCGCGAATTTTTTCTGGAGTAGGCATGTTTACTGGTAGTTACGTTGCATTAATCACCCCCATGAACCAATCAGGCGAGATAGATTATCCATCGCTCAAGAAATTGGTTGAATTTCATATTGCCAATGGCAGCCATGGCTTAATCGCTGTAGGGACCACGGGCGAGTCTGCCACGTTGCCCTTTGATGAGCACATTGAAGTGGTTAAACGCATGGTCGAGTTTGCTGATAAAAAGATACCTGTTATCGCCGGAAGTGGTGCGAACTCCACTGCTGAAGCGATTTTTCTTAGTGAACAAATGGCCGATACGGGCATTGATGGTTTTCTTAGTGTGGTGCCTTACTACAACAAACCTCAACAAAAAGGCATGGTCGCGCATTTTAAAGCGGTTGCCGATGCAACCGATTTACCGGTTCTGTTGTACAACGTGCCAGGTCGTACAGTGGCAGATATGCTGCCAGAGACCGTTGCTGAACTTGCCACGCATCCTAAAATTGTTGGCCTTAAAGATGCCACAGGCGATATCGCACGTTTAAAACAGACTCAACCGTTGGTCGACAAAGATTTTGTGTTTTTAAGTGGTGATGATGGCACAGGTTGTGAGTTTTTAACGGCTGGGGGGCACGGCGTTATTTCTGTGACCGCTAACATCGTTCCTAAGCAAATGGCACAGATGTGTGAGGCCGCCTTTGCAGGCGATTTCGCCACAGCAAAAGAAATTGATCGACAAATAGCAGAGCTCCATAGCGCGCTATTTATTGAACCAAATCCAGTATTGCCTAAATGGGCTTTATACAAAATGGGGCTCATTCAATCTGCATTTTTGCGTTTACCGTTAATTGAATCGGAACTTGATAGCCAAAATCATATCGAACAAGTCATGCGCAATTCGGGCGTATTATCTTAAGGAGATTGCATGACAACTAAGTTTTTCATTGGCACAGCTATCGCGGTGAGTGTTCTAAGCGCGTGTAGTTCATTAGAAGAGCGACAAATCGCCAGTGGTAATTTTGAATATACCAAGCAGCAACCAGGCAAGGATATTCAAGTACCAGCCGATGTTGACCGTCCTAATTTTAGTCAGGCATATAAGCTTCCTGCATTAGATGAAAACGCACCGCGTAACTTCATCGGCAAGGATCTTAAGGTGGTTTCCCCCGCATTAGTACTGCCTTTAGTGACCGGCTCCCATGTTGACGATGGCAGTAAAGACGCCAAAGTTTTCTTTGACCAAGTTGACGATAGCCAACCATTAGACACCACTATATGGAATTCATTGCTGAGCTACTTAGAAGAGCAGGGGATTGGTATTGAGTCATTTGATAAAGACAAGCAACGCCTGGTAACTGATTGGGTCGTGGCGAAAGAAATCCTAGATGACCATTGGTATAGCTGGTCGTCAATTGAGCGTGATACCAGTCAGCGTTTTGAATTTGACTTAGAAATGAAATCTCACGGTCGAACTGCCACCTTAAATGCGCACTTGGTTGATTATCAAGAGCGCCAAGGTCAATCTGTTGTGGCTGAAAAATCCGACGTTGATTCACGTGCCAAAGAAGTCGATATTTTGAATAAGGTGATTGGTCACTACGAATATCAAATTCGTGTGGCTGATGCCAAGCGTTTACGTGAAATACGTCGTGGCATGCAAATTAGCATTGGCCAAGATGGCGAAGATGCCCCTGCGTTCATCATAGACAGCAACTATGACACTGCATGGCCACGCGTGTTACTGGTATTACGTAAACTAGGGTTTGACGTAAAAGATTACGACAAATCAAACGGTTTATTGTTTGTAAAGTACAACGGCGCCGAGAGCGGATGGTGGGATTCGATCTGGTCAAACAATGAGAATGCCTTGCCGCTTGAGAAACAAGAATACCGATTTAGAGTAGAAGAAAGCGGTGAACAAACATCTTTGACCGTGCTCGATAACGAAAGCACACCATTCACTAAAGATAAGTTGTCTGGTTTATATGATGTTTTTGCTCGCGTGATGGCTGATGACAATCTAGACATTTAGCACATTTAGTATCAATTGAAAGAGCACCGCAAAGGTGCTTTTTCGTGTTTAGGTAACCCCTTTTTAAGGACATTCTAGTATGAGCTTCGCTGATAAAGTGCTTGCTGTTAACGACAACCTTCCCATTCGCACCGACTTACCCGTACACAGCGGCAAGGTTCGTTCTGTTTATTGGTTAACTAAACAGGATAGCCGTCGTCTTATAGAAGAACATAACTATCCTGTTCCAATGGATACACCGTTAGCGATTATGTTGATAAGCGATCGCATTTCGGCATTTGATTGTATTTGGCATGGTGAGCAGGGAATGCAGGGGGTTCCCGGAAAAGGAGCGGCATTAAATGCGATTTCAAATCATTGGTTTGGTCTGTTTAAAGAGCAGGGGTTAGCAGACAGTCATATTCTTGATATTCCTCATCCGCTGGTATGGATAGTGCAAAAAGCGCGTCCAGTTATGATTGAAGCTATTTGTCGTCAATATATCACCGGCTCCATGTGGCGCGCCTATGAAAAAGGTGAGCGAGAGTTTTGCGGTATTCGTCTTGAAGAAGGCTTATCGAAAGACAGTAAGCTAGCGAACATATTGATTACCCCTTCAACCAAAGGAGTGCTTAAAGGAATTGAAGGCGTCCCTGAAGCGGACGACGTCAATGTGTCTCGTCAGGATATAGCAGATAACTTTGCAGCGTTTAACTTTAACTCTGCGGATGATATTAGGCTGTACGAAAAATTACTTACCGAAGGGTTTGGCGTTATCAGTCAAGCACTGGCAAAAGTTGAGCAAATTTTTGTGGATACAAAATTTGAGTTTGGCTATGTAAAAGACGTTAACGGTAAGGATAAATTAATATATATGGATGAAGTGGGCACACCCGATTCATCCCGTATCTGGGATGCCAAACAATATGCGCAGGGTAAGATAGTTGAAAATTCAAAAGAAGGGTTCAGACAACTGTTGCTTAATCACTTTCCTGATCCAGATATTTTACTCAACAAAGAGCGCATGAACGAGCGAGAAGCGCTAGCGCGCGACAACGCTTTACCGGTCGACGTGTTGATGGACATCTCAAATACCTACACGCAAATTGCTGAGAAAATCACTGGCCAAAAAATAACATTAAGTGACAACCCGAAAGAAGAAGTGATTGCTGTACTGCGCGATAAGTATCAGCTTATCGACTAATCAGCTGTACATGCTTCTTATTCAAGCCAGCTATGATGCTGGCTTTTTATTGACTGGATATTTTATTCGAATTGGCAGAATTTATGACGCAATTAATGGGGAATATCGAGCCGATATTTGCTTACCATCATGTTAATTTCTCTGTCATTTTTGTATATTGAACAAAAATAAAAACGAGCTCACAGTATGTGCGGTATTACTGGCCTTTTTCGCCTCAATGCTTCTCCTTGCAAAGCAAATATTATTCAAAAAATGAATACGACGTTGAACCACCGCGGTCCGGATGACAACGGTGTGTGGGAGGGGCCTCCTGGTGTCGCATTGGGGCATTGTCGATTGGCGGTACAAGACTTAAGTCAAGATGGCCATCAACCAATGCATTCAGCATGTGAGCGTTATGTAATGGTATTTAATGGTGAAGTATACAACTTTGCTGAAATCCGCCAATCCCTCTCACAGCAGTCATTCAAAGGGCATTCAGATAGCGAAGTTGTGCTCTGTGCGATTGCCGAATTTGGTTTAGAGGCAGCATTACGCAAATTTAACGGTATGTTTGCGCTAGCGGTATGGGATAAACAACAAAAGACCTTGTCGTTAGCTAGGGATCGGGTGGGTAAAAAACCGCTTTATTTTGGACGCAGCAATGACTTTTTTTGTTTTTCTTCTGAGCTAAAAGCGTTAAAGGTCATCCCTGATTTTACTCCAAGATTGGACATGCAGGCCCTTGGGCAATATATGCGCTTTAATTATATTCCTGCGCCGTATTCTATTTATCAAGGAATTTACAAATTAGCGCCGGGCAGTTTTGTGACCTTAACGGTTGATGAATTGACGTCTGAGCATAATTTACTCGATAAATGTCAACAATATTGGTCTGCGCTTGAAGTTGCTGCACACCAATTTAACCATCCATTCACAGGCACGTTAGATGAAGCGCAAACGCATTTAACCCATTTATTAGAGGATTCTACTCGCTTACGGATGATTTCTGATGTGCCGTTCGGGGTACTCTTGTCAGGTGGCATCGACTCAAGTTTGGTCGCGTCGATGATGCAAAAACAGTCAGCGCGCCCTGTTAATAGTTTCTCAATCGGGTTTAGTCAGAGTGACAAAGACGAAGCGCATTTAGCCAAGAATATCGCTCGTTATTTAGGAACCTCGCATAATGAACTGTATGTGAGTGGCCAAAATGCACTTGATTTGGTACCTGATATTGCCCAGCACTACGACGAGCCCTTCGCTGATTCCTCACAAATACCCACATATATCGTTGCAAAATTAGCCCGAAGTAAGGTGACAGTTGCATTAAGTGGGGATGGGGGAGATGAGCTATTCTACGGTTACAACCGTTATTTTAGAAACATTAAGAACTGGCAAATCAGTCAAAAAATACCAGATGCACTTAAGCGCGCAGTCTCGGGGCAACTGTTTAGGTTAGCGGCGACACAGAAATTAGGCTTGACGACAAATAAATACGCTAACGAGATAGGGGCGATGAATGTACTCGAGATGTACATGAGCCGTATTTGTAAGTGGGTGGCCCCCGAGAACCTTATGTTGCAACCTCATACACCCGAGCAGCATAAATTGCGTGAGGTAAGCAGGTTACACTTGCCTCGCCCTGAACACTATTTAATGCTTTATGATTATGTCACTTATTTGTGTGACGATATTTTAGTCAAAACGGACCGAGCGAGCATGGCAAATAGTCTGGAACTAAGAAGCCCCTTACTTGATCATCGTATAACCGAATTCGCTTGGTCACTTCCTATGGCGATGAAGTTTAATGAAGGCAAAGGAAAGCATATTCTTAGAAAGGTGCTAGACCAGCACATTCCTAACTCGTTGACCAATAACCCTAAACACGGGTTTGGCGCGCCAATAAAAAGCTGGCTTAACGGCCCATTGAATGACTGGGCAGAAGATTTACTCGCTCAAGATAGAATTGCGCAACAAGGTATTTTTGATAGTGAAAAAGTGGCGCTACTATGGCATGACTTCAAGCATAAAAAGAAAAAATATCATACACAACTGTGGAATATGCTGATGTTCCAAAGTTGGTACCACAATCAGTAACTCACCAAAAGTAAGATGGCCTTTGTGTGAAAATAGGGGCAGAACTGAAACGCATTAAGCCTTTATTTTTATGTTGCTTAAGGGTTTACAACAGCAAGCCAGTATTTCACCATCGTCGATAAACGCCAGTGGGTCTAGTAAATATTCTACTTCGCCTTCAACTAACTGGGTTCTACACGCACCGCAAAAACCCTCTTTGCAGTGGTACTCCTTCGCAATATTATTATTGAGTAAGCAGTCGAGAAGATTATTATGAGCAAACGATATCGTTTGCTCACTGGGGGCGTCTGGGTCGTGTTCAACAACCGTGACTTTTTTGCACACTATAGCTCGAACTCATCGAAGTCGTTGCTGCCTACTTCTGAGTCTATCTGGCCGACAAGGTATGAACTGATTTCAGACTCTTGTGGTGCAACCTGTACATTGTCTGAATTCAAGTAGTTGTTCATCCAAGGTAAAGGGTTATTTTTGATATCAAAAGGTTGGCCTAAGCCTATAGCTGACATTCTGTGGTTGGCAATAAACTCAACATATTGGCACAAAATATCTTTATTTAAACCGATCATTGAACCGTTCTGGAACAAATACTCTGCCCATTCTTTTTCTTGGTTGACTGCATCAAGGAAAATGTCAGTGGCTTGTTGTTTGTACTCAATGGCAATTTCAGCCATCTCTGGGTCGTCTTTTCCTTTAGCCCATAGATTCAATATGTGCTGAGTGGAGGTCAAATGTAGGTTTTCATCACGAGAAATCAGGCGAATAATTTTTGAGTTACCTTCCATCAATTCACGTTCTGCGAAAGCAAAGGTACAGGCAAATGAAACATAAAAGCGAATCGCTTCTAAGGCATTAACTGAATTCATGCACAAGAACAGTTTGACCTTTAATGAGCGCATGGTAACCACGTGTTCTTCACCATTAATGGTGTGCGTACCTTCACCTAGGGTTTGCCATAGCTGAGTGTAAAAAATCAAATCGTCGTAGTATTTTGAAATATCAGCGGCGCGTTTTTTGATTTGTTCATTTTCAACGATATCGGAAAATATGCTGCTTGGATCACCAAACAAATTCCGCAAAATATGCGTATATGAACGTGAGTGAATGGTTTCAAAAAATGACCATGTTTCAGTCCACGTTTCTAGCTCAGGGATAGAGATAATTGGTAAGAAGGCGATATTTGGGCTACGACCTTGAATAGAATCCAACAAGGTTTGGTATTTCAAATTAGATATAAAAATGTGCTTTTCTGATTCACTCAGCTTTTGAAAATCCACTCTGTCTTTGCTGACATCGACTTCTTCAGGGCGCCAGAAAAAGCTGATTTGTTTTTCGATAAGTTTTTCAAAAATACTGTGTTTTTGTTGATCATAACGGGCAACGTTGACCGGATTGCCGAAAAACATAGGTTCATGCAAAGGGTCGTTATTGATTTGGTTAAACGTTGTGTATTTCATGAGTGTTAGCAGACCATAGTGAGTTGAATTCGCCCTTTAGCATTACGCTAAAGGGCTCAAAAAAGATTAAATTTTACACGCACCGCCAGCACAATCGTCATCTTCTTCTACGACGGCTTCTTGTGGCACAAACTGAGTGGATTTCAGTTCTTGCTGCGACGTATCTGCCGCACCGTCACGGGTATTGTGGTAGTACAAGGTTTTCACACCTAATTGGTAGGCGGTAAGCAAATCTTTTAGCAACAGCTTCATGGGCACTTTGCCGCCGTCGTATTTGTTTGGATCATAACTGGTGTTAGCCGAAATGGTTTGATCAACAAACTTTTGCATAATGCCTGTTAACTGTAAGTAGCCATCATTTGATGGTAAATCCCACAATAATTCGTACTTGTCTTTTAGCAACTCGTACTCAGGTACGACTTGCTTTAACACACCGTCTTTACTTGATTTAACACTGATGTGGCCACGGGGTGGCTCAATGCCATTCGTCGCATTTGAAATCTGTGATGAGGTTTCAGATGGCATCAAGGCAGACAAGGTACTATTGCGTAAACCGTATTGTTTGATATCAGCGCGTAGACTGTCCCAATCACAATGCAGTGGTTCGTCACAGATTTTATCTAAATCTTTTTTGTAGGTATCAATTGGCATGATGCCTTGAGAGTAGGTTGTTTCATCAAACTTCGGACACGCACCTTTTTCTTTAGCAAGGTTACAAGATGCGCGCATTAAGTGGTATTGCATCGCTTCAAAGGTACGGTGGATCAAGCCATTAGCACTGCCGTCAGAGTATTTAACCCCATTTTTAGCTAAGTAGTAGGCAAAGTTGATAACACCTATGCCTAAGGTACGACGACCCATAGTGGCGTTATATGCCGCAGGAACTGGGTAGTCTTGATAATCGAGTAAATTGTCTAATGCACGAACAGCCAAGTCAGCCATTTCGGCAAAATCTTCAACGCTTTCAATTGCACCTAAGTTAAACGCTGACAATGTACATAGGGCTATTTCGCCGTTTTCGTCATTAACATGCTCTAATGGTTTAGTCGGCAGGGCGATTTCAAGACACAAGTTGCTTTGACGGATAGGCGCAACTTTCGGGTCAAACGGGCTGTGGGTATTACAGTGATCCACGTTCTGCAAATAGATACGACCAGTGCTCGCGCGTTCTTGCATGAATAAACTAAATAGTTCTACCGCTTTGACTTGAGTCTTACGGATACTGTCATCCTGTTCGTACTTAACATACAACTCTTCAAATTTAGCTTGGTCGGCAAAGAATGCATCATATAAACCAGGCACATCAGATGGGCTAAATAGGCTGATATGCTGATCTTTAATTAAGCGCTGGTACATCAACTTGTTAAACTGTACGCCGTAATCTAAATGACGCACTCGGTTCTCTTCTACACCACGGTTATTTTTTAACACGAGCAGTGATTCGACTTCCATATGCCAAAGTGGGTAGAAAAGTGTTGCAGCACCGCCGCGAACCCCACCTTGTGAGCAACTTTTAACCGCTGTTTGAAAGTACTTGTAGAAAGGGATACAGCCAGTATGGAATGCTTCACCACCGCGGATAGGACTACCTAATGCACGGATACGACCCGCATTCACGCCGATACCAGCACGTTGACTAACGTATTTTACAATGGCACTGGCGGTCGCATTAATTGAGTCCAGGCTATCACCCGCTTCAATCAATACGCACGAACTGAACTGCCTAGTTGGGGTACGTACACCGGCCATGATAGGCGTAGGCAAAGAAATTTTGAACTTTGACGTCGCATCATAGAAACGCTTGATGTAATCCATACGCGTGTCTTTTGGATAATCAGCAAACAAACAAGCAGCCACCAGTATATACAGAAACTGAGCGCTTTCGTAGATTTCACCGGTTACACGGTTTTGAACAAGATATTTACCTTCTAGCTGTTTGACTGCAGCATAGCTGAAGTCCATATCACGCCAGTGATCAATATAATCATCCATTTCTTGAAATTCAGCTTCGCTGTAATCACTCAATAGATGTTGATCGTATTTTTGCATTTCAATCATTTGCGTAACATGGGTAAATAGCGCTGGGGGCTCAAATTGGCCGTACGCTTTTTTACGTAAATGGAATATGGCTAAGCGTGCCGCTAAGTACTGATAATCTGGTGCATCTGTTGAGATAAGATCTGCAGCAGAACGAATTAACGTCTCATGAATGTCTTCTGTTTTGATACCATCATAGAACTGAATATGCGCTTTAATTTCCACTTGTGAAACAGACACATTATTAAGGCCTTTAGCAGCCCACGTTATGACTTTGTGGATTTTTTCGAGGTCAATGCTTTCGCGCTCGCCAGTCCGCTTGGTAACGAAGAGATTGTTATTCATGTATACGCCGTTTTGATTATAGTTTTTTACAAAATGTAGAAACGATGAGCATCATCATTTCTGTGGAAATAGTACTTGACGAAGAGGGAAAGTTGCGGAACTACTTTTACAACGACCATCCTGTCGATAAACCACAAGATAATGAGGTTTGAATACCTTTGCAACCCCACATCTGGTGGTTTTGTAGGCGTTCAAATCTGGCCTAAAATTATGTTAGTAACGACTCACCTAATAAGTCTATTCTCTTTGCGTGTATAGGGAATGCAAGATCATTTTTAGGAAAATTTTTCCATTAAACTTTTTTAATCGAAAAAAATAGTTATTATAATTTCACGATATATAGTGCTTCTTAGTTTCAAAAACCACTATATATCGTGTTTGTACATCAAAGATGTTTTAGCATGGCTTGCGGCTGATCTATGTATAGATCTGCGTTCCAGGTCTCTGATCTGTGTTCTGGGCCAATATAGCCGTAGTTAGCAACGACACTGGTCATATTGGCGGCGATGGCCGCATCAATGTCGCGCTTGGCATCACCAATATACCAACATTCACTTGGGGCAATTTGCATGATTTTTGCGGCATGAATAAGAGGCAAGGGATCGGGTTTACGTTTTGCCAAAGTGTCGCCACTAATGACCACTTGGCAGTTAGCAAATTCATCAAAATTTGGCAGCAATAACTCAGTCAGCCATTGAGGCTTATTCGTCACGATCCCCCAGGGAATGTTATCTTCATCTAAACGGGCAAGTAACTCCTTAATCCCGTCAAAAGAAACCGTATCGATGCAAATCTCTTGCTCGTAGCGATCAAGAAATAACGCCCTGAGTGCTTCAACATCAAAATCTGCTAGTTTTTCACCAAAACCGATTTCCAGCAGGCCTTGAGAGCCATCTGAGGCAATATTGCGATATACCTCAAATTCACAAGGAGGCATTTCGTGCTGTAGCAATACCCAATTAAGCGCATTGCCTAAGTCTCTCGCGGTATCTAGTAAGGTGCCGTCTAAATCGAACAATACCCCTTTGGGCGAGGGCAACATCTTATGCATCAGCACTGTGTTGACAATGTACGATGTAATTCACATCAACATTTTTGTCAGATAAGTAAAATTGTTGTGTGAGTGGACTGACATGCAATCCCGTCATGTGTTTTGCCATTAAAGGGGTGTTATCAACCCAACTTAGTAACTCTGATGGTTTAATAAATTTGTCGTGGTTGTGAGTATCTTTTGGTACCAGTTTAAGAATGTGTTCAGCACCTAGTATGGCCATCAAATAGGATTTGATGTTGCGATTGAGCGTAGAGAAAAAAACCATGCCGCCAGGTTTGACTAATCGACTGCAGGCTTCAACCACAGATGATGGGTCAGGCACATGTTCAAGCATCTCCATACACGTCACTACGTCAAACTGTCCAGCGTGGGCACTGGCAAATTCTTCTGCAGTAGATTGTTGATAATCAATGCTCAATTCTGACTCAAGACAGTGCAAACGGGCAACTTCAAGTGGCGCTTCACCCATATCAATTCCGGTAACATCAGCTCCAGCGCGAGCCATACTTTCAGCTAAAATGCCGCCGCCGCAACCCACATCAATAACCTTTTTTCCACCTAGCCCTTGGGTACGCTGCACAATATAATCGGTTCTAAGGGGGTTAATCGTATGTAAGGGTTTAAATTCCCCTTTGAGGTCCCACCAACGAGATGCCAAATCGGCAAATTTTTGTATTTCTTGATGGTCAACATTTTGCGCTGAGTTCATATTGCGGTCCAAAAATTCGAATTTCGCTATTATAGCCAGCATGTATTAAAGCTGGCTAGCGCAATATATGCGGTTTTTTAGCGTCTTTGGCTACTATATGAGCGGATCCTATCTATTTATTTTTTACGGTCAGTGTTAGAATCCCAAGGCTCGACAATACGAAATTCCAGAGTTAATCGTTGACTGCTATTTTGAGGCCTAGCTCAAATATGCAGACGCGGATTGTAAATTTTATGTCTAATTCTATTTCTAATAATAATGACTAGGGACAAGGCTGTATATGACTGATCACGCCCAAGAAATTCTTCCTATTAACATTGAAGAAGAACTTAAAAATTCTTATCTTGATTACGCCATGAGCGTAATTGTAGGCAGGGCGCTGCCTGATGTAAGAGATGGCTTAAAGCCCGTGCATCGCCGGGTTTTGTTCGCTATGAACGAGCTGAAAAACGACTTCAACAAACCTTACAAAAAATCGGCACGTGTTGTCGGTGATGTTATCGGTAAATACCACCCACACGGAGACTCGGCTGTTTACGATACGATTGTACGTATGGCGCAACCGTTTTCTTTACGTTATATGTTGGTTGACGGCCAAGGTAACTTCGGTTCAGTTGATGGTGACTCAGCAGCGGCAATGCGTTACACCGAAATCCGTATGGCGAAAATATCCCACGAATTATTAGCGGATTTAGAAAAAGAAACCGTCGATTTCGTTCCTAATTATGACGGTACTGAGTTTATTCCTGATGTCTTGCCTACCAAGGTACCTAATTTATTAATTAACGGTTCGTCAGGTATCGCGGTTGGTATGGCAACCAACATTCCACCACATAACTTAACGGAAGTCGTAAATGGATGTATCGCCTTAATTGATAAGCCTGAGCTGTCCATTGAAGAGTTGATGGAGTATATCCCAGGACCAGATTTCCCAACTGCTGCCTTTATTAGTGGTCGAAAAGGAATAGAAGAAGCTTATCGCACTGGTCGCGGCAAAATATACATGCGCGCCCGTGCTGAGATTGAGCGTGAAGATAATGGTAAAGAAACCATTATTGTTCATGAGATCCCGTACCAAGTTAACAAAGCGCGTCTGATTGAAAAAATTGCCGAGCTGGTTAAAGAAAAGAAAATCGAAGGCATTTCCGCTTTACGTGATGAGTCAGATAAAGACGGCATGCGTATTGTTGTTGAAGTAAAACGTAATGAGTCTGGGGAAGTATTACTTAACCATTTGTATTCACAAACACAAATGCAAACTGTGTTCGGGATCAATATGGTGGCGTTGGATAAGACTCAGCCGAAAGTATTCAACCTACTAGAGATTCTACAAGCCTTTATACTGCATCGCCGAGAAGTGGTGACGCGTCGTACGGTTTTCGAACTGAAAAAAGCTCGTGAACGTGCCCATATTCTTGAAGGCTTAGCCATTGCCTTGGCTAACATTGACCCAATTATCGCATTGATTAAAGCATCGAAAAGCCCCTCTGACGCCAAAGTATCCTTGACGGCGCAAGGCTGGCAGCTTGGTGATGTATCTGAAATGCTTGAACGTGCAGGCAATGATGCAGCTCGTCCTGATTGGTTAGAGCCTGAGTTTGGTATTCGTGATGGCCTGTACTATTTAACAGAGCAGCAAGCGCAAGCAATTCTTGACTTACGTTTGAATAAATTAACGGGTCTTGAACACGAAAAAATTCTTTCTGAGTACAAAGAGTTATTAGACCTGATTGCAGAATTGCTGCATATATTAGGCAGCCCCGAGCGTTTGATGGAAGTTATTCGTGAAGAGCTTGAAAAAATTCGTGATGAGTTTGGTGATGAACGCCGTACTGAAATTACAGCTGCGTCACATGATATTGATATCGAAGATTTAATAGAGCGTGAAGAGGTGGTGGTAACACTATCTCGAGAGGGCTATGTTAAGTATCAAAAACTCAATGATTATGAGTCTCAGCGTCGTGGTGGGAAAGGTAAGTCTGCGACCAAGATGAAAGAAGAAGATTTCATCGAGAAGCTGTTGGTAGCCAATACACATGATCACATTTTGTGTTTCTCTACTCGTGGCCGTTTGTATTGGTTGAAGGTATATCAATTGCCATTGGCGAGCCGTAATGCACGTGGTCGTCCGATCGTTAATATTTTACCGCTTGAAGAGAACGAACGCATTACCGCTATCTTACCTATTCAAGAATTCGAAGAAGGTAAGTATGTATTAATGGCTACAGCGAATGGAACCGTGAAGAAAACGGCCTTGGTGCAGTACTCACGTCCTCGTGCGAACGGCATTATTGCAGTTAACCTGAATGACGGCGATGAGTTGATTGGCGTAGATATTACCGATGGTAGCAGTGATGTCATGTTGTTCTCTGACGCGGGTAAAGTGGTTCGCTTTAACGAGAAAGCACGTGATTCGGAAACCGGCGCGGTCAAAATTGACCCTGAAACAGGCGAAGAAATCTTAGCGCTTCGCCCCATGGGTAGAACGGCAACAGGCGTACGCGGTATTCGCTTACAAGAAGGGCAACGAGTTGTGTCGTTGATTGTTCCTCAAGGCGATGGTGCGATCCTTACGGCCACAGAAAATGGTTTTGGTAAGCGCACCCCAGTTGAAGACTACCCTGCGAAAAGCCGAGCGACACAAGGTGTGGTGTCAATTAAGGTATCTGAGCGTAACGGTAAAGTTGTTGGTGCTGTTCAGGTCAATGAGAGCGATGAAATTATGCTTATCAGTGACCAAGGTACCCTAGTACGTACCCGCGTTGGTGAAGTGTCTACCGTTGGTCGTAATACCCAAGGTGTACGTTTGATACGTACGGGAGCAGACGAACATGTTGTTGGTTTGCAACGCATTGACGAAGTCGAAGAGTTAGAAGAAGAGCTCGAGGTATTAAGCGAAGGTGACGAGACAGTCGAAGCTGCTGCAACAGACGTGGAAAACACCACGGATGAAGATCCTCAAAACGAAGAATAAAGCCCGTAGACGCTAAGGTAGGCGACATGCTTACCTTAGCCTCCTACAGTTTGTTAAAACGAGCGGCTTAGCCGCTCTTTTTGTATCGGAAAAATAGAGAATGACCAAGGTTTACAATTTTTGCGCCGGACCGGCCATGTTACCCGAAGCTGTAATGCAGCAAGCTCAAAGTGAATTCATCAATTGGCAGAGCCAAGGTTGTTCGGTGATGGAAATGAGCCACCGCAGTAAAGAGTTTATTGCCCTTGCCGAAACGGCAGAGCAAGATCTGCGGGATTTATTAAACATTCCTAATAACTACAAAGTATTGTTTACTCATGGTGGTGGTCGTGGGCAATTTTCTGCTGTTCCTCTTAATTTGTCTAAAGAGGGTGATAGTGCAGATTACATCGTTAGCGGCTCGTGGTCTAAAAGCGCGGTAGATGAAGCGCAAAAGTATGTTAACGTGAATATCGCTGCAACTACGACCAATGAAGACGGTTTGGTGGCGATGCCCGAACAGAACAGCTGGAAACTAAACCCAGATGCTGCATACGTACACTACTGCCCGAATGAAACGGTAGATGGAGTTGAAATTAATTGGATACCTGAAACAGGGGACATCCCGTTAGTCGCGGATATGTCATCGAATATTTTATCGCAACCAATTGATGTGAGTAAGTTCGGCGTTATCTATGCTGGCGCGCAGAAAAATATTGGTCCGTCGGGTTTATCTGTTGTGATAGTAAGAGATGATTTACTTGAAAAAGCACGCTCAGTTACTCCAGCGATTTTTGATTACACCATCATCGCTAAACATGACTCTATGTATAACACACCGCCAACATTCGCTTGGTACTTAGCAGGGCTGGTTTTCAAATGGCTCAAAGAACAAGGTGGTGTTAAAGCAATGGCTGAGCGAAATAAAGCCAAATCTGATTTGCTTTACGGGTGTATCGACAGCCTAGCATTTTACACCAATAACGTTGCGCCTGAATATCGCTCACGCATGAATGTGACCTTTCATTTGAAAAATGCTGAGCTAGATAAACAATTTTTAGCCGAAGCTGAAGCAGCTGGACTAAAAGCGTTAAAAGGCCATCGTATTGTTGGTGGAATGCGCGCCAGTATCTACAATGCAATGCCAATTGAAGGGGTGCAAGCCTTGGTTAGCTTCATGCAAGATTTTGCCAAGAGGAATGGTTAATATGAGTCGTTCCGCTCCTTTATTACTCAACCCGATCAGTGCCATTTCAGGTACAGTAAATGTACCAGGCTCTAAAAGCTTATCTAATCGCGCTTTGTTACTTGCCGCAGTTGCAAAAGGTGAAACGCATCTAACGAATTTGCTCGACAGTGAAGATATTCGCCACATGCTAAAAGCATTAACTCAGTTGGGTGTCGAATATCGTTTATCAGATGATAAAACAGAATGTTGGGTGCAAGGTCTAGGACAAGGGTTTAGCGTAGACACGGTGCAGACATTATTTTTAGGTAATGCAGGTACTGCCATGCGTCCACTATGCGCGGTACTAGCTACATCAAACGGTGAATTCGAGTTAACGGGCGAGCCTAGAATGGAAGAGCGTCCTATTGGTGCCTTAGTTGACGCTTTGCGCCAAGCGGGAGCCGAGATTAGTTATTTAAAAAATGACGGCTACCCACCGTTAAAAATGAAGGGCAGGGCGCTGAAAGGCGGAAAGATCAGCGTGGAAGGTACGGTATCTAGCCAATTTTTAACAGCATTGCTAATGGCTGCCCCTTTGTTTGAATCTGACAGTGACATTCATATTGTTGGTGAGTTGGTCTCTAAACCGTATATTGATATTACACTCAATACCATGGCGCAATTTGGTATAACAGTTGAAAACAATAACTACCAAAGCTTCACTGTTAAAGGCAATCAACAGTACCAAGCTGCTGGCGATTTTTTGGTTGAAGGCGACGCGTCATCCGCTTCTTACTTTTTAGCCGCTGGTGCGATTAAAGGTGGCACGGTGCGTGTTACTGGCGTAGGGAAGAAGAGCATCCAAGGGGATATTCGATTCGCCGATGTACTCGAAAAAATGGGCGCGAAAATCACATGGGGCGACGACTACATTGATGTCACTGGCGCACCGTTGACAGCGATTGACATGGATATGAATCATATTCCTGATGCCGCGATGACCATTGCAACAACGGCGTTATTTGCCGAAGGTACAACGTCAATTCGTAACATTTATAATTGGCGTGTTAAAGAAACTGACCGGTTAGCCGCTATGGCTTGCGAGCTACGTAAAGTCGGAGCGGATGTTATTGAAGGGCACGATTACATCACTATTACACCACCAAAGCAGTTGATTCAAACAGACATAGATACCTACGATGATCACCGGGTTGCCATGTGCTTTTCATTGGTTGCTCTGAGTGATACACCTGTCACGATTAACGATCCTGACTGTACCGCTAAAACCTTCCCTGATTACTTTACTCGGTTAAAGCAGATCAGCGGCTAAAATACTGACCACTGTAAACAAGGTGTTTTGTTTACAGTGGTCACAATAATGTAAACTTGCTTACATTGCTTATCTAAATTCAACGGGTATAATTGCGCGCGATTTTCATTAGCTCAGGAGAGAGCATGCAATTATTTCCCGTCATCACAGTAGATGGCCCGAGTGGAGCTGGTAAGGGCACAGTAAGCACCTTATTGGCCAATCGTTTAGGTTGGCACTTCCTAGACAGTGGCGCAATCTATCGTGTTTTGGCTATCGCCTCTATCCATCATCAGATCGATCCAAGTGACGAGGCCGGCTTATTGCCTTTAGCGTCAGGGTTAGATGTAAATTTTGAACCTGCTGAGCATGGCTGTAAGGTGATCCTAGAAGGCGAAGATGTCAGCGACGACATTCGTACTGAAGAGGTGGGCTCGGTAGCGTCAAAAGTGGCGTCACTTCCTAGCATTCGTGAAGCGTTACTGCGCCGTCAGCGAGCGTTTAAAGAAGCACCGGGACTCGTTGCCGATGGGCGTGATATGGGCACGATTGTGTTTCCTGAAGCTGACGTTAAAATATTCTTGACTGCCAGCGCGCAAGAGCGCGCCAACCGTAGATTTAATCAGTTGAAAAAATCTGGCCGTGATGTTAGCATATTGCGCCTTTTGGCTGACATAGAGGCTCGTGACGAGCGCGATTCAAATCGCAGCGTAGCGCCCTTAACCCCAGCAAAAGATGCTCTTATTGTTGATTCTACTGAATTGTCGATAGAGCAAGTACTTGAAAAGATTACTGAATTTGCAAATTCTAAGATTGAGATTTAATTTTAGGCCTAGCAGTATTTAGTTCGTAAACTGCCCAACATCAGGATGAAGTTGGCAATGAATAACAACCCCACGTTAGCCGGATTGCAGTGTGGATGTCAAAATGAAACAAATAACTTAACTATGACTGAAAATTTTGCTCAACTATTTGAAGAAAGCTTAAAAGAAATCGAAACCCGTCCAGGTGCAATTGTTAAAGGTACTATCGTATCTATCGACAAAGACATCGTACTTGTAGACGCAGGGTTAAAATCTGAAAGCGCGATCCCAGCTGAACAATTCCGTAATGCTGACGGTACACTAGATGTTGAAATCGGCGACCAAGTTGATGTTGCTCTAGACGCAATTGAAGACGGTTTCGGTGAAACAATCTTGTCTCGCGAAAAAGCTAAACGTCACGAAGCCTGGGTTGAGCTAGAAAAAGCTTACGATGACAAAGAAACGATTAAAGGTGTTATCAATGGTAAGGTCAAAGGTGGCTTTACGGTTGAAGTGAATACAGTTCGTGCATTCTTACCTGGTTCATTGGTTGACGTACGCCCAGTACGCGATACTACTCATCTTGAAGGTAAAGAACTGGAATTCAAAGTTATCAAGCTTGATGCTAAGCGTAACAACGTGGTTGTTTCACGTCGTGCGGTTATCGAAGCAGAAAGCAGCGCAGAGCGTGATCAACTTCTTGCTAACCTTGAAGAAGGTCATGAAGTTAAAGGTATCGTTAAGAACCTTACTGATTACGGTGCGTTCGTTGATCTTGGTGGTGTTGATGGTCTTCTACACATTACTGATATGGCTTGGAAACGCGTTAAGCACCCAAGTGAAATCGTTAATGTTGGTGACGAAATCAACGTTAAAGTCCTTAAGTTCGACAAAGAAAAATCTCGTGTTTCATTAGGTATGAAGCAAATGGGCAACGATCCTTGGCAAGAAATAGCAGAACGTTACCCTGAAGGTTCTAAATTGAGCGGTGCAGTCACTAACCTAACTGACTACGGTTGTTTCGTTGAAATCGAAGACGGTGTTGAAGGTCTAGTTCACGTATCTGAAATGGATTGGACTAACAAAAACATTCACCCATCTAAAGTAGTTAACTTGGGTGACACTGTTGAAGTGATGGTTCTTGAAATTGACGAAGAGCGTCGTCGTATTTCTCTTGGTCTTAAACAATGTAAACCTAACCCATGGGAAGAGTTTGCTAAGGCACAGAGCAAAGGCGATAAAGTTAGCGGTAAGATTAAGTCTATCACTGACTTCGGTATCTTCATCGGTCTTGACGGCGGCATCGACGGTCTAGTTCACTTGTCTGACATTTCTTGGAATAAGACTGGCGAAGACGCTGTTCGTGAATACAAGAAAGGCGACGAGATCTCTGCTGTTGTTTTACAAGTTGACCCAGAGCGTGAGCGTATCTCTCTAGGCGTTAAGCAGATTGAAGAAGATCCGTTTAACCAATACCTGACAGATACCAAGAAAGGTACTATCGTTGTTGGTACTGTGACTGAAGTTGACGCGAAAGGCGTAACTGTTAAACTTGCAGAAGAAGTTGAAGGTTATATCCGTGTAACTGATTTAGCACGTGAACGCGTTGAAGATGCATCAGAAGTTGCGTCTGTAGGCGACGAAATCGAAGCTAAATTCATGGGCGTTGACCGTAAGAATCGCATCGTTAACTTGTCTGTTAAAGCGAAAGATCAAGCAGATGAGAAAGAAGCACTTGACAAAGTTAACCAACAAGAAGAAGTTGGTTTTGCTAATGCATTTGCTGAAGCCTTTAAAGCGGCGAAGAGCGAAGATTAATCAATTTTTCGGTGCGCATTATGCGCACCAATGAATTTTCACAACGTACTTAATATATTGAAGGAGAGTTTTAATGACAAAGTCAGAACTTATCGAAAGACTAGCGGATAAAGCCCGTCACGTACCTTCAAGAGACGTTGAGTTGGCTATCAAAGAAATGCTAGAGCAAATGGCACAAACCTTACAAAAAGGTGAGCGCATCGAAATCCGCGGATTTGGAAGTTTCTCTTTGCATTACCGCGCACCTCGCGTGGGTCGTAATCCTAAAACCGGTGAGACGGTTGAGTTAGATGGTAAACATGTACCTCACTTCAAACCAGGTAAAGAATTACGAGAAAGGGTCAATGAAGATTTAATTGCTTGATTTATCTCTAAATCATTAAAACGGCACTCCAATTGGGGTGCCGTTTTTGTTAGAGTGTAGTAAATTATGAATAGCTTTTAAAAGTCGTTGATAGAGATATTTGATTCAGGAACGAATAAAGTATGTTTATCAATTAGAATGTGAAATGCAATGCCCATTAGGAGGCAAATAAGTATGAAGTTGAAGGGATTGCTATCTCTTATTGCTGTATTAGTCTTGCTGATTGTCGGTGGCTTTATTGGTTCTCAAAATACCCACAGCGTTATGGTCAACTATCTCATTGCCCAGAGTGAATTACGTGTGTCTCTTCTTATGTTGATTGTTTTTTTGTGCGGCGTATTCTTTAGCATTATTGTGTTTTCACTGTATATATTACGCTTAAAGTGGCGGGTTGTGAGTTTAGAGCGACAACTTAAAAAATCAAATCGCGTTGAATCTGCTTAATTATGCTTGAACTACTATTTTTACTATTGCCGGTTGCCGCTGGATATGGCTGGGTAATGGGGCGTAATAGTGTGCGCCAAGCGCAGCGTAAACAGTCAAGCATATTATCTAAACATTATTACAAAGGCTTAAATTTTCTTCTATCTGATGAGCCTGATAAGGCCGTTGATACTCTGATTAAAATGATTAATCTTGATAGTGATACGGTTGAAACCCATATTGCTATGGGCAAGTTTTTTCGCCACAGAGGCGAGTTAGACCGAGCCATCCGTGTGCATCAAAATCTTGTGAGCAAAGAGCAAATTTCACCCGCTCAACGAGAGTCTGCGCTTAAAGAATTAGGCAAAGACTACGTGCTTGCCGGTTTTTTGGAACGAGCAGAAAACGCATTTCTGCAACTATTAAACTCAGACAAACACTTCTTAGATGCCCAGCAACAGCTTTTTGATATCTATCAGGCCACTAAGGAATGGGGGAGGGGAATAGAGCTTGCTGAAAATATGATGGAAAATCATGGTGATAGTGATGAGCTATGTATTCGTATCTCTCATTTTTATTGTGAGCAAGCGGCTATTTATGTACGCAAAAATGAATTGAACTTAGCCGAAAAAACCTTACAAAAAGCTATTATGGCTGATCAAAACACGGTAAGACCTTGGCTGATGCTTGGTCAAATTGCCATTAGCCAAGAGCAATATCAAACGGCTATTGAGTATTTGCAGCAAGTGCCATTACGTGACATATCTTGGTTGAGTGAAGCGATTCCATTGATTGAACAAAGTTGTGCAGCACTAAATGATACTTCCCAGTTAGAGGCTATTTTGAATGAATATTGGCAGCAGTGTGCTACATCATATCTGTCAAAAGTTAAACTCATGGCTCGTCAGGGGTTAACCAAAGAAGCGGCTGATGTATTGCTAGACCAATTGCGTAAGCACCCCACCATGAAAGGCTTTAAAACCTTAATGGGGTTGTATATCGAACAACAAGCACCTGATGAGTCTATGAGTAGCCTGGTGCTATTAAAAGAATTGGTAGAAGAACAAATTAAGCAACGCCCTAAATACCGATGCAATAGCTGTGGTTTTTCCGGCGGGCAAATTCATTGGCTGTGTCCATCGTGTAAAAAGTGGGGCCAAGTTAAACCTATTAAAGGCTTAGACGGAGAGTAAAGGTTAATGCAAGATCCGAAAGTGGTTATCGCACTTGATTTTGATGTAAAAAAAGAAGCACTCGATTTTGTTGATAGAATTGACCCATCCCAATGCCGTTTGAAAGTAGGCAAAGAAATGTTCACCTATTTTGGTCCAGATTTGGTTCGTACCTTGGTGGCAAAAAAGTTCGATGTATTTTTAGATCTCAAATTTCATGATATCCCCAATACCGTCGCCAAAGCGTGCATAGCCGCCGCAGATTTAGGCGTGTGGATGGTCAATGTGCATGCGTCAGGTGGCGAAGATATGATGATACGCGCTCGAGAAGGCTTAGCGCAATTTGGCCAAGATAAGCCTCATCTTATTGCGGTGACCGTTCTCACCAGTATGGATCAGACTCAGTTATCAAAAATTGCTATTCAATCTTCACCGATGGAGCACGTGTTGACCCTCGCATCGTTAACCAAGCAAGCGGGATTAGACGGCGTCGTGTGCTCTGCCCAAGAAGCAAAAATGCTAAAAGAATCGCTTGGTAAAGACTTCATGCTGGTTACACCCGGTATTCGCCCCCATGGCAGTGATGTAGGGGATCAAAAACGTATCATGACACCAAACGAAGCGATGAGCGTGGGGGTTGATTACATGGTCATTGGCCGCCCAATTACCCAAGCGAGTGATCCGGTTGCGGCACTTAACGCAATTAACGCGTCTATAGCCTAATTTATTAGCGTAGCCGTTTAGCACTGCATATTTTTAAACCGCAAAAGGGCACTGATGAAGAGTGCCCTTTTTTATTCTTAACCACAGTATAAACGCGCTTATCTGCTCAAGGCTGTTACGCGCTCAAGGCTGTTATGCGCCCAAGGCTGTTTTAGGATCGGTGTAAGTTAATCCCATGCTTTTACCCAGCGCATCGACTACTGCTTTGTAAGTGACTTTACCCTCATGCACATTTAATCCATTAAGCAAATGTGCATCATCTAACATTGCTTGTTTAGGTCCTTTATTGGCTAATGCTAGGCCAAAGGGCAGAGTGGCGTTGTTCAATGCCATGGTTGACGTTCGTGCTACGCCACCGGGCATGTTCGCTACGCAGTAATGTACAACTCCGTCTACCACATAAACGGGATCTTGGTGGGTAGTGGCTTTCGACGTTTCAAAACAGCCGCCTTGGTCAATCGCTACGTCAACCACTACCGAGCCTTCTTTCATGTTTTTAACATGCTCGCCAGTCAATAATTTAGGAGCTGCAGCACCAGGAATTAATACTGCGCCTACAACCAAATCAGCTTTTGATGAGTAATGTTCGATTGCGTCAACTGTAGAGAAAACCGTTTTAACTCGCCCATCGAAAATATCATCTAATTCACGTAAACGAGGTAAAGAGCGGTCTAAAATTGTTACGTCAGCGCCAAGTCCTAATGCCATTTTCGCTGAGTTAGTGCCAACAACACCACCACCGATGATCAATACTTTACCTGGAGCCACACCAGGTACACCGCCGAGCAATGTACCGCTGCCACCCTGGGCTTTTTCAAGATAATGTGCGCCTGCCTGCACGGCCATGCGCCCAGCCACTTCACTCATTGGAGCGAGTAAAGGCAATGCGTTACGATTATCGGTAACGGTTTCATAGGCGATACAGGTCGCGCCTGATGCGATTAACAATTCTGTTTGTTTTGGATCCGGAGCCAAGTGTAAGTAAGTATATAGTGTCTGGCCTTTACGCAACATTTTACACTCGTTTTCTTGGGGCTCTTTTACTTTAACGATCATCTCTGCTTTAGCAAAAACGGTCGCTGCGTCGGGGGCAATCTCAGCGCCAGCTGCGATAAATTCGTCGTTGGTAAAGCCAATGGCGGTACCCGCATTGTCTTCAACTAATACTTGATGTCCATGTACAACAAACTCTTTAACAGCGGCAGGTGTGAGACCTACGCGATATTCGTGGTTTTTAATTTCTTTTGGTACACCAATTAGCATAAATTTTCCTTTGACGGTTAAACCTAAGGGGCTGCCCTAGGGGGATTGAATGCGGTATTGCATAGTGAGCGAAGTATAAGTGAAGGTTCGAAGAAAATTATTCTGAAGATTACATGCTTTAAGTATAAAATAGGGTTAAATTAATAATTTTCAGTATTATCTATGTTAATCAAAACACCAAAACATCTTGATCGAATCGATCGGAACATTTTAAGTGAACTACAAAAAAACGGTCGCTTATCAAATATTGATTTGGCAAATAAGGTAGGGTTAAGCGCAAGCCCCTGTTTAGAAAGGGTTAAAAGGCTAGAAGCTCAGGGATATATATTGGGGTACCACGCGCGAGTTGACCCACAAAAACTGGGTGCAGCTATGTTGGTGTTCGTCGAAATTACCTTAACGAAAACATCCCCTGATATTTTTGAACTATTTTCTGCTGCGGTTAAACAACACGAAGACATCCAAGAATGCCACTTAGTATCTGGGGATTTCGATTTTTTGCTGAAAGCGCGGGTGGCAGATATGTCAACGTATCGTAAGTTACTTGGTGATACTTTACTAAGATTACCTGGGGTTAATGAATCCAGAACCTATGTTGTGATGGAAGAAGTAAAAGACACGACTATTGTGAAAATTAATCAACGATGAACTGTTCCACAGTAGATTGTTCAAATACTGGGCATAAGCACGCTGTTGTCTAGGATTTTGACCGAAGCACTGGTATCTTATACAGCATAATTTTATGCAGTAACCTTAAGTTGAAAGAAAACGTTATGGCAAGACTCACAGGTATCCAACGGATCATGGAAGTTGGCATGATGCTCAGTTGTGCATTCGCCTTTTTTTTACTTCTCGCATTGGCTTCTTTTCATCCTGCTGACCCAAGCTGGAGCCAGGCTGGTTTGCAAAGTGACATTCATAATTGGGTAGGGGCTATTGGTGCTTGGTTAGGGGACATATTATTTTTCACCTTCGGTTATATCGCCTATGTCTTTCCATTTACTGCGGCATTTGCGGGTTGGTTTATGTTTCAGCAACGCAAGCGTATATCTGAATTTGACTATTTAACCATAGGGTTACGTATTTTAGGCTTGTTGCTTGCCCTTGTTGGAGCGGCTGGCATTGCGAGTCTTAATTTTAATGACTTGTTTTATTTTTCAGCTGGAGGAATGTTAGGAGATGTTATTAGTGCATCACTTATTCCGTATCTTAACTTTGCTGGCACGGTGCTGATTTTACTTAGCTTATTTTGCACGGGCTTTACTTTCTTAACCGGTATTTCGTGGTTAACTGTTGTGGATAAAACCGGAGCTTTAGCTGTCGCATTTGCAACAGGTGCATGGGCACTTCCGCAAAAGATACAAGAAGCTCCCATGTTACGCCTTGGTTTTAATCGAGATAGCAAAGAAGATGACAGTACACCAGTTGCTCAAAGCTCACCTGCGGCCAGCCCGCCTCCTGTTTATTCTAGTAACCAAGCTCACCGCCGAGTGGAGCCAAGTGTGGCAGGATTTCCTAACGATGACGCTGAACCTAGCTTTAGTATTCCTGATGAAGTGTTATTTGAGCCAGAACCCAGTAAGGAAGATGCTAGCCCCATTTCAATCAGTGAATTGCGCGACAAAATTGGTTTTGGCCGCAAAAAGAAAGTAGAACAAGGGCAGCCAGTATCAGATGAACCGCCTACGCCTGCAACTGAACCAGCCCCGAGCAAAGCCCAAGGTAACAATGGGGTTTATGTATCGGATGATGTAAAAGCCAATCTTGAAGCACAGGCTGCGGCTAAAGCATTAGCGGATAGTAAGCCTCCTGAACCCATGCCTTCTTTTGATTTATTGCAACGTGCAGACAAGATCAAAAACCCGATTACGCCTGAAGAGTTAGAAATGGTTTCTCGCCTGCTCGAGGAAAAACTTAAAGACTTTAATATAGATGCACAGGTGGTGGGGGTTTATCCAGGGCCGGTCATTACTCGATTCGAAATGGACTTAGCCCCAGGGGTTAAAGTAAGCAAAATTACCGGTTTATCAAAAGATTTGGCCAGAGCCATGTCTGCAATTTCGGTGCGCGTAGTTGAGGTTATTCCAGGGAAATCTGTAATAGGTCTTGAGTTACCAAATAAAAAACGCGACATGGTACGGCTAAGTGAAGTAATAAGCTGCGATGCATTCCAATCTGCAGAGTCTGATTTAACCATGGTGCTAGGGGCGGATATTTCAGGCCAACCCGTTATTGTCGATTTAGCCAAAATGCCACATTTGTTGGTTGCTGGTACCACCGGTTCTGGTAAGTCGGTGGGAGTTAACGTCATGATCTTGAGCTTGTTGTACAAATCAACACCTGAAGATGTGCGCATGATCATGATTGACCCAAAAATGTTAGAGTTATCAGTGTACGAAGGCATACCGCATTTGTTGGCTGAAGTGGTAACTGATATGAAAGAAGCGGCCAATGCGTTGCGTTGGTGTGTCGGTGAAATGGAGCGACGCTATCGTTTAATGTCAGCCCTTGGGGTGCGGAATCTAAAGGGTTTCAACCAGAAAGTTCAAAAAGCCATTGCTGAAGGTCAGCCGATAAAAGATCCGCTTTGGAAGTCAGAAGAGAGCATGTTAACCGAAGCGCCTGATTTAGAAAAACTGCCAGCGATTGTTGTGGTAGTCGATGAGTTTGCCGATATGATGATGATTGTTGGCAAAAAAGTAGAAGAACTGATTGCCCGTATTGCACAAAAAGCGCGGGCTGCGGGTATTCATTTAGTACTTGCTACCCAGCGCCCATCGGTTGACGTAATCACTGGTTTGATAAAAGCCAATATTCCTACGCGTATTGCGTTTCAGGTGTCCTCAAAAATAGACTCACGGACCATTTTAGACCAGCAAGGGGCAGAAACTTTGCTCGGCATGGGCGACATGTTGTATTTACCTCCTGGAACAGGCGTACCGACTCGGGTACATGGTGCTTTTGTTGATGATCCTGAAGTGCACGCCGTGGTAGCTGATTGGAAGAGTCGTGGTGAACCGCAATACATAGATGAAATTCTTAATGGTGATACCAGTGCTGAGGTATTGCTACCAGGTGAACAACCTGAAGGTGGCGATCAAGAGTTTGACGTGTTTTACGATGAAGCCGTGTCGTTTGTCACCGAGTCAAGACGGGCGTCAGTGTCCAGTGTCCAGCGTAAATTTAGAATAGGTTACAATCGGGCAGCGCGGCTGGTCGAACAAATGGAACAAAGTGGTGTCGTAACGCCACCTGGGCACAACGGAAATCGCGAAGTGTTAGCGCCACCTCCGCCTAAAGATTAAATGATAGGTAATCAACAACGTATGAAAAAAATGAAATATAGCAGCGCGTTAGGCAAAGTATCGGTCATGTTGTGCTTAGCCATGGGTTTGGCCGTCAATGGCTATGCGCAGCAAACGGATGAAGACATGCTAAAAGCTCGCCTACAGGCGTTGCACTACTTCAGCGCCAACTTTACTCAGAAAGTGACAGACGCGAATCACGAAGTGCTACAAGAAGCAACAGGGGTGATAAAGCTCAAGCAGCCCAACAAGCTGTATTGGGAACTCGACCCACCCAATGAGAATATCTTGATAGCCGATGGGACTACTTTGTGGAATGTTGATCCTTTTGTCGAGCAAGTGACCGCGATAGACCAAGATCAAGCAGTAGCAAACAACCCTTTGATATTGCTAACCCAACCCAACAGTGATGCATGGAGTCACTTTACAGTATCTCATAGCAATAACACATTTCGTATTGATGCTAATCGCCCAGACTCTGCTGTTCACTCATTAGTGTTAGTGTTTGAAGGTGAGCAGTTAAGCTCAATGAGCATGCAAGATAGTCAGCAACAAATCAGCGATTTGTATTTTGATAATATTCAGCAGAATAAAACGCTAAACGATGACGTGTTTACGTTTAGTTTGCCTGAAGGATATGACCTGGACGATCAACGTAATTGATGAATCAAGGGTTCGATTTTAGCCATCAAGATGACCCAAGCTTTGCGCCATTGGCTGCACGAATGCGCCCGCAGAATATCGAGCAGTATTTTGGACAGCAGCATATTGTAGGCACGGGCAAGCCATTACGCAGCGCCATTGAGCGTGGTCATTGCCATTCGATGATCCTATGGGGGCCACCAGGCACAGGTAAAACCACGCTAGCGGAAATCATCGCCTTGCATTGCGATGCGCATATCGAGCGAATATCAGCGGTAACATCTGGCGTAAAAGACATTCGCAGCGCCATAGAACAAGCCAAACAAAATGCGCTCAGCCAAGCAAAGCGCACGATTTTATTTGTCGACGAAGTGCATCGGTTTAATAAGAGCCAGCAAGACGCGTTTTTACCGTTTATTGAAGATGGCACCATTACCTTTATTGGTGCGACAACGGAGAACCCTTCTTTTGAGCTAAACGGGGCATTGTTATCAAGAGCGCGGGTCTATGTGCTCAAATCGCTTACCCAAGACGACCTTACTGATATTGCTAAGCAAGCTTTACAAGATAAAACACGCGGCTTGGGCCAGTTATCTCTGCAAATCGAAGACAAGGGTATAGACCTGTTAACAGAGTTAGCCGGTGGTGATGCCAGGCGCTTATTAAATTATATTGAATTGGCCGCTGATTTTTCCAGTGAAGGCCATATTAGCCTCGCAGCGATTAAGGAAGCTGTTGGTGAGAAAGTCGCCCAATATGATAAAGGCGGCGATCAGTTTTACGATTTGATATCCGCGTTTCATAAATCAGTACGTGGCTCTTCACCCGACGGCGCATTGTATTGGTACGCACGCATGTTAAATGCTGGCTGCGACCCGCTTTATGTGGCTCGGCGTTTATTGGCCATTGCAACAGAAGACATTGGCAATGCGGACCCCCGAGCCATGGAGGTATGCTTAAACGCTTGGGATATATTCCAACGGGTTGGCCCCGCGGAAGGGGAGCGGGCCATAGCACAGGCGACTTTATATTGTGCAAGTGCAGCTAAAAGTAATGCTGTATACATCGCGTTTAAACAGGCTATGCGGGATGCTAAAACATTGCCAGATTACGAAGTGCCAAGCCATTTACGTAACGCACCCACCAAGTTAATGAAAGAAATGGGCTTTGGTGACGGGTATCGTTATGCCCATGATGAGCCAAATGCTTTCGCTGCGGGTGAAAGCTATTTACCCCCTGAGATGAAAGATACTCAATATTACTCGCCCAATGAAAGAGGGCTCGAGATTAAGCTGAAAGCGAAATTAGATTTTCTGACGGATTTAAACAACAAAAGCGCTCAAAAAAGGTACAAATAAATGCAGCATAGTTTTGCTATATACACATATATCGCGCTAGGGGGCGCAACGGGTGCCTGTTTACGCTTTTTTCTTTCTAGTTTGATGCTGCAATGGTTTGGCAAAGGATTTCCTTTTGGTACACTTCTGGTCAATATTGTAGGGTCGTTCAGTTTAGGACTACTCTATACGCTGATTGAACAAGGGCACCTCGAAATTGTTGTTTGGCGTACAGCCATTGGCATTGGTTTTTTGGGGGCGCTCACTACATTTTCGACGTTTTCGGTAGATACTCTCGTGTTGCTACAGCAGGGGATGTGGCTGAAAGGGGCGTTTAATATATTTATTAATATCACCTGCTGTTTATTTGCAGCATGGTTGGGTACACAACTAGTTAAAGGTTAAGTCAAACAAGATGTTAGATGCTAAGTATTTACGTAACGATATAAACATTGCGGCGCAAAAACTCAACAAGCGTGGCTATGCGCTTGATGTCGCACAGTTCACTGCTCTAGAAGAAAAGCGCAAAGCATTACAAATGCGCACTCAAGAATTGCAAAACGAACGTAATGTGCGCTCTAAGTCTATCGGTAAAGCGAAAGCGTCAGGTCAAGATATCGCCCCTTTACTGGCAGAAGTCGGTCAACTAGGTGATGAGCTAGATGCCGCCAAAGCACAACTCACGGTATTGCTAGATGAGATACAAGCATTAGTACTTAACATTCCTAACTTACCTGACGACTCCGTTCCTGAGGGGAAAGACGAAGAGGAAAACGTTGAAGTGTCGCGCTGGGGGACACCTCGAGAATTTGATTTTGAAGTCAAAGATCATGTTGACCTCGGAGCTGGGGTAGCCAACGGTTTAGATTTTGAAACGGCCACTAAATTAACCGGCTCTCGTTTTGTAGTGATGCGTGGCCAAATAGCGCGCTTAAACCGCGCGATTGCCCAGTTTATGCTTGATTTACATACCGAACAGCATGGCTATCAAGAAATGTATGTGCCGTACTTGGTGAATGAAGAAAGCATGTTAGGGACGGGACAGTTTCCTAAATTCGTTGGGGATGCATTCCATACCAAACCGGCGACAGAAGAAGGCCAGGGTTTGTCTTTAATTCCAACCTCTGAGGTACCATTAACTAATATTGCCCGGGACTGCATTTTCGCCGCAAATGAATTGCCCATTAAAATGACGGCGCACACTCCATGTTTTAGAAGTGAAGCAGGTTCGTACGGCCGAGATACGCGTGGATTAATTCGTCAACATCAGTTTGATAAAGTTGAAATGGTGCAATTGGTTGAAGCCGATAAGTCATTTGAGGCATTAGAGGAATTAACCGGGCACGCTGAAAAAGTATTGCAGTTGCTTGAGTTACCTTACCGTAAGATGTTGCTTTGTACTGGCGATATGGGCTTTGGGGCATGTAAAACATTTGATTTAGAAGTGTGGTTGCCAGCACAAAATACTTATCGTGAGATATCTTCATGTTCTAACATGTTTGATTTCCAAGCGCGTCGTATGCAAGCGCGTTATCGCGACCCGAAGACCAACAAAACAGAATTGTTACATACACTGAATGGTTCAGGGTTGGCTGTTGGACGCACGCTTGTGGCGATTCTAGAGAACTATCAACAAGCTGACGGCAGCATTACTATTCCGACAGCGCTTCAGCCTTATATGAATGGTGTCACTGTGATTGGTGAAGTTAAATAGAGTTATACCGCTACGGTTTTATTGATACTAAAAAGCGCGGTCGCTTCATTTACAAAGTGAAGTGGTCGCGCTTTTTTTATTTAATATTAAACTACAAGCATTTCGCTGGTTTGGGTAAGCCGGCAATTTTGGTAGCTTGTTTAGCCGGACCTTTTTTAAATAATTTGAACAAATAACGACTGTTTGCTTTTTCGGGGCCAAATTTAGCTTGCATGGCTTTGACCAACGCCCGCATGGCTGGGCTGGTGTTGTATTCTAAATAAAAGTCACGTACGAAGTTAACCACTTCCCAATGTGCATCGGTTAGGTCTATATTTTCATCTTGGGCTAAAATCGGCGCTAACTCGGGTTGCCAATCAGCCACATTTAGTAAATAGCCGAGTTTGTCAACGGGGACCTTTTGACCTTGATATTCTATAAAACCGCTCACGCTTATTTTAACCTCTTCATTTTTCAAGTTTGTTCGAGATATTGCTCATATTGTTCGTAATATGATGGTTGCCGCTGACATTGGTCGTTACCAGCTAATGGTCTTTTCGTAGTCAAGGGTTAGCGTGACAAAACCTTCCATGCTTATTTGCTTTATTTTACCTGACTCTGCCGTTGCTGATTGTCCCTGATTCGCTCTGGCAATCAAGTCATCCGCTAATATGAAGCAAGCTATGCCTAATGTTTGCTGCAATGTAACGAGCTGATTGACGACACCAGGGTGATTAAGTGCGTAAACAGCATCCTGTATCAGTATGATCCCGTCGTTTACACTACAACGGGCAAACACACTGTTAAATGTAGCCGTGCTAAAAGGGCTGGTACTAACAATATGCAGTATCATTTAAAACCTCATCAAATGGTCAAGCCGTGCAAGCTGTTGATTAAGTTCTTCGCGGGGCAGAGCAGAAACTTGTATGCATAAATCAGAAACCGCTAACGCTCTTTCAGTGAGACTTTGCTGACACACAAAAATATCGTCGATATCGTAAAAAGTGAGGGCAGGAAAGGTCTTGCTGTAGTGTTTACCTTGCTCAGGAATGGGCTGTTGAGATTTGAGTAACTGAAATACGCCATCATCTATAAAAAATAGCGTCACTTCTTGGCCGAAATTTGCCGAGGCCAACGCTAAGTCCAAGCTTTCTTGCCCGTTAGACACACCATACGGGGCGGTACTATTAATCACACCTAAGGTTTTTGTTATCAAAACTGTATCACCCTATCACTGACTTGGCTCAGCTGAACTAAATCACCCAAACCGACTTCGATAAAAGGCTCGGTTAGGTTGAACCCCTGTCGGTCGTTATCTTTGGCATCTTGCGCGTTGATGACCCCTCGACGGTTAGCTGCTGTGACGCATACATTTAACGGTATACCATGCTGTGCACTTAACTCGACCCATGCTTGGTGTACATTAAATTCATCACTGTGACCCGCCTGATAGCTATTAGCATTTTGTACACCGGCTTGATAAAAGAAAACGCCCTTTATTTCATGCCCTAAAGCCAGTGCACTGAGCGCAAAGCGATAAGCAGTAAACGCATGTTGTTGCTCAAACGGAGCGTGAGTAACCAGTAAACCGAAGGTTGCCATAATTGAAAATCACCTGAGTTTAGTACAAATAAAAACACCCCGACGAGGCGGGGTGTTTTTGCAACACATTAACGATTAATCATCGCCACCGAAAGCACCAAGTAGGTGAAGGATAGACGTGAACAAGTTATAAATATTCAAGTACATTGATACTGTCGCGCGAATATAGTTGGTTTCTCCACCGTTGATAATACGGCTAGTATCAAACAAGATGAAGCCAGACATAATAAACACGATAGCAGCACTGACAGCCAAGCTAAGGGCTGGAATTTGGAAAAACAGGTTAGCTAAAGACGCAACAACCGCCACGATTAAGCCAACGATTAAGAAACCACCCATGAAAGAGAAGTCTTTCTTCGTTGTTAAAACATAGCCAGATAAACCAAAGAACACTAATGCGGTCGCGCCAAAGGCCTGCATGATCATTTCAGGACCATTTTGGAAACCAGCATAGTAATTTAAGGTATAGCCCAAAGAACCACCTAATAAACCGGTAAAGGCAAATACGAATAAAATGCCCATTGAACTTTGTGACGCTTTATTTAAAAAGAAAATCATAACCAATGCGGCAAGGTTCATACCTAACGCAGCACCTGGGCCGATATTCATTGCAGCAGCTATACCAGCACACACTGCGCTAAATGTCAGAGTCATTGCCAATAGTAGGTACGTATTGCGCAAGACCTTGTTTGTTTGCAGGGCAGAACCCTGAGCAGTATTGCTATACGTAGTACGATGTTCCATTTGTTACCTCCAATAGGTAAAGTGATGTAGTGAAAACAGATAATATATCTATGATGCCTTTGTATGGGGTTTTGTTCAATTATTCAAGTGTTAGCGTCGACTATTATACGAAATATTAGTAACTTGATGTAAAAATGCCCAGTGTGATTAAATTGTGCTCGGTCAGAATGTTTTGACCAATAAAGGCTTTACAAGCACGGAAAACGCCATTAATATTCGGGCCCTCAATTCGGAGAGGTGGCAGAGCTCGGTTTAATGCACCTGACTTGAAATCAGACGTAGGGTCACACCTACCGGGGGTTCGAATCCCTCCCTCTCCGCCATATTGTGTTAGTAAATAGATTTAAATCAATTTGTTAGATAAGAATCTATTTATACAAAAAGAATTGGATAGCTGGCAGAGCTCGGTTTAATGCACCTGACTTGAAATCAGACGTAGGGTCAAACCTACCGGGGGTTCGAATCCCTCGCTATCCGCCATAAAAACAAAAAAAGCCTCAACGTTGTTCGTTGGGGCTTTTTTGTTTTTGCTGTGTCGGTAGTGAGGGTGAGGTCCCCCGCGGTTCGAACGAATGTCAGGAACATTCATTACCGCCGAAGGCGCACGTAGTGTCAGGCACAGGGAAGTGCCTGAGTACATCCCTCGCGTTGTTTTCCGTATTTTTAGATAGATCCAAATCCACAACCTATCCGTTGGGGCTTTTTTGTTTTAGTCGTGTCGGTAGTGAGGGTGAGAACCCCCGTGGCTATATTCCCCAATCTAGCTATTGTTGCTGTTCGTTCACCGGCATTTATAACAGCGTTTCACTTTCAGCATTATGTAAATATCATAATTTTTTGTGTAAATTATTAAATTAGTACGATTGACAAAAGTTAACCGTGACTTTGTGGGGTTATTTACTTTATCCTCTTGGCTATCGGTAATATCGGTTCAGTTAAAATATGAAACACAAAAGTGAAGTGGGTAGTTTGTCGAAGCGCCTTGCTGACATAGCAGATGTACCGAGTAAGTGTCGTTGTGGTGGTAAACCCATCGCCCCAGTACGGGTTCCTGATTGTGAAAATAGATGGACAATTTGTTGCTCAATCAACACGTGCTTAGCAAGAAACACGGGGCAAGGCTTGAAAGATACCATCATAGGTTGGAATCGGCTTAGTACTCATTTTTACCGATAAGTACAAAAAGTGTGCAGCTTTAGTGAATAAACCTCTGTTTTGATTAAATATAAGGTAATTGAGAGCTGAAATCATTTCACTTTTATGTGATATTAACTCCCATGCATGAGAAAAATTACTCTCCTTTAGGAGCACTTGTTTGATAAAAATATTGTTGGTTGATGACCATGAGTTGGTCAGAACCGGAATAAGACGTATTTTGGAAGATGTACAAGGTTTTGTCGTAGTTGGAGAAGCTACAACGGGTGAAGAAGCAGTGAAATTTTGCCGCAAAAACGCACCCGATTTGGTACTAATGGATATGAGTATGCCTGGCATTGGTGGTTTGGAAGCGACCAAGCAGATCTTGCGTTTTAGTGAAAACACACGTGTCATTGTGTTATCGGTTCACAAAGAGAATCCTATCCCAGCGAAAGTAATGCGTATGGGCGCGTTTGGTTACTTAACCAAAGATTCTGATCCTAATGAGATGGAGTTAGCAATCCGTAAAGTGGCCGCAGGTCAAAAGTACGTTTCGCCTGATATTGCGCAGCAAATTGCTATCGGTGCGTTAGACTTTACTGATGGCAACCCCTTTGAATGCTTATCTGAGCGAGAGCTCGAGATTACGTTAATGTTAACTAAGGGCTCGAAAGTCCCTGACATCGCTAAATTTTTGAACATCAGTGCGAAAACGGTTAATACCCATAGGTATAGAATGTTTGAAAAGCTCAATGTGAGTACAGATGTTGAACTCACTCATCTGGCCCTTCGGCATAAGTTGATAAGCTCAGATAATTTGTAATTCATGAGCGATATTAACGAATTTGATCCTAAGGCGTTTCTTAAGGACCTCACTCACCAACCCGGCGTTTATCGCATGTATAATCACAAGCAGGATGTGATTTACGTAGGCAAAGCCAAAAATCTTAAAAACCGCGTATCTAGTTACTTTCGTAGCCAAGTTGACAGCATTAAAACTCAGTCATTGGTTAAGCAAATTGCCCACATGGATGTCACCGTGGTTCACAGCGAAGCGGAAGCTTTTATTCTTGAAAATAATTTCATCAAGAAATACAAGCCACGTTACAACGTTTTACTACGGGACGATAAATCTTATCCCTTTATCTTTTTGTCTGCTCATGAACACCCTCGATTAGCCAACCACCGTGGGCCCAAAAAGCTCAAAGGCGAATATTTTGGGCCATATCCAAGTGCCTGGGCGGTGCGCGAAAGTTTGCGTACTATGCAGCGGATATTTCCTATTCGTCAATGTGAAGATAGCTACTACCGCGCTCGGTCGCGGCCTTGCTTGCAGTATCAACTGCAACGTTGTGCAGGCCCATGCGTAGAAGGGTTAGTGACGGATGAAGAATACCAAGCGCAAGTTGACTTAGCACGGATGTTTTTAAAAGGGAAAAACAAGCAAGTGATAGATTCGCTTGTTAAGCGCATGGAAAGTGCGAGTGAAAACCTGCGCTTTGAGGCCGCTGCGCGCTATCGTGATCAAATAAGTGCTCTTAATAAAGTGCAAGAACAGCAGTGGGTCAGTGGAAACCAAGAAGAAATGGATGTGTTTGGTTTTGCCTATCGAAATGGTATCGCCAGTATTCAAGGCTTATTTATTCGCGATAACAAACTATTAGGCAGTAAAAGCTTTTATCCTAAAGTGCCAGCTGATGCGACAGATGAAGAAGTATTTCAGTCATTCATTCTGCAATTCTATTTAGCTGGCAACAAAGTCATCCCTAAACAAATAGTGACCCCAATAGAGTTGAGTGAGCAAGGTGCAATAGAAGAACTACTGACCAAAGAAGCTGGCCGTCGTATTCAGTTCTATCGAGGAGTCAGAGATGAAAAGCGTCGATATTTAGATTTGGCCAATACCAATGCGGAAAACGCATTAATTGCTAAGCAAGGTCAGCAGAAGTCAGTATTTGCGCGGTATACCGAATTAGAAAAAATTCTTGAATTTGAGCAACCCATTCAGCGCATGGAATGTTTTGATATCAGTCATACATCCGGTCAGTTAACTGTGGCCTCTTGTGTGGTATTTAACCGCGAGGGGCCTTTTAAAGCGGATTATCGACGTTTTAATATTGAAGGCATAACCCCAGGGGACGATTATGCTGCTATGGCACAAGCCCTTGCTAGGCGTTATCGCGACGTAAAGGATGACAGTAAAATTCCAGACATCTTATTTATAGATGGGGGCAAGGGCCAGTTAACTCAGGCAGAAGAATACTTTGAAAATTGGAAGCATGAAAAAAAACCGTTACTGATTGGGGTAGCAAAAGGCAGTAGCCGTAAGGCAGGTTTGGAAACGCTTATTTTGGCAGGCAACCATGCTACTATCCCATTATCTGGTGACTCTATCGCGCTGCATCTTATTCAGCATATTCGAGACGAGTCGCACCGGTTTGCAATTACCGGGCACAGGGCGCGGCGTCAAAAGGACAAAAAGACTTCTAAACTGGAGTCTATTCCAGGTGTGGGTGCAAAGCGCCGTCAAAGCTTATTGAAATACATGGGGGGCTTGCAGGGTATATTGCAAGCAAGTCGCAGTGAAATCGCCAATGTGCCAGGGATCAGCGCAGAACTAGCGGATACGATTTATGACCATATCCATAATTAACAATAGTACGTGGTTAACACGTAACGAGTAGGGCAGCCTACCAACTAATAACGAGGACTCACCGCTCCATGTGGACTATCCCAAATATCATCACAGTGATCCGAGTGTTACTGATACCGATTTTCGTCGCTGTGTATTTTCTTGATTGGCAGTGGGCTCACCAAGCTGCTGCATTTGTGTTTTGGTTTGCGGCCATTACAGATTGGTTCGATGGCTATTTAGCCAGAAAGTTACAACAGTCGACAGCTTTTGGTGCCTTTTTAGATCCCGTTGCTGACAAACTTATTGTGGCCACGGCATTAATATTAATTACTCACACTTATGCCTCTATCTGGATAACGGTTCCGGCAATTCTGCTCTTGGCGCGTGAAATATATATTTCTGCGCTACGAGAATGGATGGGCCAAAAAGGACTACAAGATACCGTAAAAGTGTCGTTTATGGGCAAAGCAAAAACCATGGCCCAGATGCTCGCCTTAATTGGTTTGCTCTCGGAATTAGAATATTTTATGGGAATTCCAATTTATTGGGTTACCTTGGGATACATATTATTGTACTTTGCAGCAATATTATCGTTCTGGTCGATGATTTCTTACACGCTTGCGGCATGGCCATCACTGTCAAAATCGGAGTCAAAATAAGGTTATTAGGGCTAAATTGTTTGAAAAAAAAGCGCTTTAGTCAAAAATCCAGCAGTCAGTCACAAATTGTTATTTTTGTTGTTGACAGTCTTGATAGTGAATGTAAAATGCAGCCCAGATTTAGAGAGCAGCACACAACTCGCTAAGTAAACAAGTTACCGTTACTTACTCAGTTAGCTTTTTAAAACAGGTGCGGGAATAGCTCAGTGGTAGAGCACAACCTTGCCAAGGTTGGGGTCGCGAGTTCGAATCTCGTTTCCCGCTCCAAATTAATGCAGTAACTAGTAAAGATGGTTTTACTAGTGGTAGCCAGATACGAATTTCGTTTCTCGCTCCAAGTAAGGCGGAATGGCAGAATGGCTATGCAGCGGATTGCAAATCCGTGGATCTCGGTTCGACTCCGGGTTCCGCCTCCATTAACGCTTTAGCAATACCAGCTTGTTATTAATAGCAAGTATCCCCCCGATGCCCGGGTGGTGAAATTGGTAGACACAAGGGATTTAAAATCCCTCGATCGTAAGATCGTGCCGGTTCAAGTCCGGCCCCGGGCACCATTCTAGATTATTGTTTTTATTATCTTTCCGATATAACTATTTATTCTCAATTCTTGCTTTAAATCTATTTCGGAATATTTTCAGAATATCGTTTCAGAATATTATTGCTTATTTCTTGCTTTCAACGGTAGGAATGACCTGAACTTTCCTTTCGTATATTGAGATTTGTGTTTCGCTTTTGTGAACACTTGCGCGTTGCTTTTCTGCCGTGGTGCCTGCGTAATCTGATATGCCTTTCGCTTTTAAATCATGGAATGTGAAATCTAAAGGTAGTTCTGTTGCTTCGCGAGCTTTAATGATTGCTTTGCGCCATCTTTGGTCGAAGCTGGCCAGCGCGAACCGTGATCAAGCTTACGAAGACAAGCTTACGAAGACCCCCATTTTTAAAGTGCTATAAAGGTTTCCGTGCTCAAGGGGATAATCACTTTCAAAAGCGTCAAAATGCTTTGGGATCTAAGTGATTAAGGGTTTTTACTGGAATATTGAGCGCTGAGGAAGAAAAAGGCGCGCAAGGTCTGTTTTTAGACAAGCGTCTACCTTCAGCTTATGTAAAGGTTTTCTTGTTTGTGGGGCTTAAGTACGTTTTAACAATGCGTTTGCGTTGCTCATTCCTCGTAGTCGTTGATGATGAGTATGCGCTTAAAGGCATTCATCATTTGCTCCGCACCAGCAGCGTAGCAGAAGTGTTTTTCAAACTCGGTAGTTAAGGTTAACCACTGAGCAGAGTCTAATCCCAATCGTTGTAAGGTAAGGCTTTGAGTGTTATCGATATGACCTGCCTTATCATCACGAATACAGCGGCTAATAATGTCTACCAACTCAAAAGAAAGCCTATACTGAGTGTTGATAGATAAAAGCTATCTCTAATCTCTGTTGATATCCTTTGAAAAATAGTTAATCTGCAAATGTTATGTTATCACGTAATAATGTGTCGCAATGAAAATGAATAAGCGCTTCGCTAAGTAACAATAGGTGTGATACACATGCTAGGTTATTGAACGGTAGAGTGAATGTGTTTGTATGGCTAGAAATTGGAGTTGCTTGAAGGTTTAACCTGAGTATTAAGCCCCTTAAAGACAACGCCCTAATAGGAGAGAATGAATATTATGTTTACTAAAGAAATGGTACATACCGCGCTGCAAACGTGGTGCGACAACGTTGTAAAAGTTGGAAAAGTGCATTCTGAGGGAGGCGATGTTCAAGCGTTCTCTCTTCAGGTGTTATCTGAAAGTTACGATTACGACAATGGACATGTGTTGTTTAAGCCAACACTTACATTTGGTCAACAAACGTTTCGTCCGACGAAAGAAGGTGCACTTTCCTATTTTGTTGGTGGAAACAGTGAATACCCCGATGACAAAGGATTCAAGCTTAAACCTTGGGTTAAAGTTTGGTTTAGTAAAGAGGATTTTATCCTGCACAATGATTTAGCTATTGTGCAATGTAACGTGCATTTTATTGGTGAAGACGACAGTCATATTTTTGTGAACAAGAGCTTTGTATTTAAAATATGTGACGATGGCAAGGTACGCATTATTTTGCACCAATCCTCATTGCCGTATCAGCCTTAATAACGGCTAAACGTTTTAATTCTTAACGACAGGAGCTGTTGATTTTTCAACGGCTCTTTTTTACGTATCTCGTTATAAAAGCTGTATAGTTTTGGTAAGAAATTTGGATATGTGTGGGCGTATTAGAAAGGCCTCACGATATTATGCTTAGCTCGGCTCAGCCAAAACGCAAAGCCAGCACTAAGGCTAGTCTAAAGGCGAAGCGTACTCCTTGTGAGTCATTCGTACCGCGCTCGCCTCAACGCAACCAGATTTGAAAGTAACTGAGTAGAATTATTAGTAGTCTTGCAAATACTCAGCAAAAATCTGAACTCCCTTCGCTAATCGTTGCCAAGATGATAGTGACGAATAGATAAAAAACAGTGATTACGGTACAGCTCACAAGGGAGTTGAAATATACTGGTCTCAATCAAATCGAAATGAAAAAGAGCGTTTGAATCCCATGGCTAACCAACCTATTACTGATGTGCCAAAAAGCGTACACACACTTGAAGATTTGGCGTCTTTAAGTGATTACTCCTTATTTGATACGCTTAACTGTGATCCCGATGCCACTGAAACGGGAGACGACTACGCACCAAGACAAGTTTTTTCTGGGCACTATGTGCCGGTTAAACCCACGCCTATCGCTAACCCAATATACATTGCCCATAGCACAACATTTTTTGCTGAATTAGGCTTTGATGACAACCTAGTGCACACAGAAGATTTTGCTAGATTATTCGCTGGCGATATATCCAATGTACCATCGCCTATGCACCGAGTTGGGTGGGCCACAGGTTATGCGCTGTCTATTTACGGCACTGAATACATTCAGCAATGTCCTTTTGGAACTGGCAACGGTTACGGTGATGGCCGAGCGGTTTCTGTACTTGAAGCCGTGATTGATAATAAGCGCTGGGAGATGCAGTTAAAAGGTGGCGGGCCGACACCTTATTGCCGTGGCGGAGATGGCAGAGCCGTGTTGCGCTCAAGTGTAAGGGAGTTTTTAGTCCAAGAGCACATGCATGGTTTGGGTGTGCCAACGTCGCGATCGTTATGCTTGTTTGTCTCGCAATCAGAACACGTACGACGCCCTTGGTATTCTGAAGGCTCCTATGCCACAAATCCAGATATGAACGTGTCAAACCCTGTGGCGATTTCAACGCGCGTCGCCCCTTCTTTTTTAAGAGTGGGGCAACTTGAACTTTTTGCTCGTCGCGCTCGCGTTAATCAGCATCCTGACGCGCTCAAAGAGCTAGAGATGATAGTGTTGCATGTAATTGCGCGGGAATATCAAAACGAAATTGATCACAAGCTTGGCATGGCACAGCAAGTCGTACAATTAGCACTGGCATTTCGTGACCGATTAACCACCTTGATTAGCCACTGGATGCGCGTAGGTTATTGCCAAGGAAACTTTAATAGTGATAACTGTGCTTGTGGTGGTTATACACTCGATTACGGCCCGTTTGGTTTTGTTGAGCGTTTTGACCCTTACTACCAACCATGGACAGGTGGGGGGCAACATTTCTCGTTCTTTAATCAGGGGGCGGCAGCGAAGACGAATTTCGACATGTTTTGTAAAGCTTTGCAGCCTCTACTCTCCTCAACACCCGAAGCGCTTGAGGAATTGAACCAGATAAACCTTGGGTTCGCTTCAGTCATGCAGAATAAAATGGATAAAATGTGGGCATCGAAACTTGGCCTGGCGTCTTTTGATGCCGAGCTGTTTAATCACCTGATGACGCTCATGGTACAAACATCGGTCGACTACACCATTTTCTTTCGCGAGCTGTCCAAAATCCCAGAGGATATTTCCGGCTTGAGCAAAAGCTTCTACAACGCACCATCAGATGCGTTGTTTGAACAATGGGCGCTTTGGCTGCAAAAATGGCGAAATGCGCTCAATACGGGCCAAGGCGCTCAAAAGGCTACGCAGATGATGGAGCGCGTAAATCCTAAGTATACTTGGCGAGAATGGCTAGTCGTGCCGGCTTATCAGCAAGCGAGCGAAGGAGATTTCGAACTGGTTCATGAGTTGCAACAGGTTTTAACACAGCCCTTTAATGAACAGTCGAATGAGATTGAAAGTCGGTATTACAGCTTGAAGCCACAAGTTTATTTTGATGCCGGTGGGGTGTCGCACTACAGTTGTTCTTCTTAAACTAAAATAAATTTGCTGGCTTCTTTGTCAAACAAACGCAGCGCGGCACTAGCGGTATCGCGCTGTGTTTTTCACTGACTAAATAGGAATTCAGCATTCATCGTGATCTTTTTTCGGTGTAGAGTTTGGCCCTAAATATAGGGTACGACTGGTATTATCTTCACCCTGCATATACCCGCATCAAATCACAGAAAACACCCTAGTTTTCTTTCGCTACGCTTTTGCCAGAAAATAACAACAAGTAGGTCAGGCCAATAATACCGAACAATGCACAGCCCGATAATAAGAAGGGATCAATCACGATGTTTTCTTTAAATTCGAATGTTCCTGCTGATATTTTCTTCCACCCCATAAAGTGTTGGTTTGCGGCAACGGTTGCGCCAAAAAAGCCGATCACTAAGCCAAGGTACTTAGTTATCCAATGGGTAGCAGCAGGAGATATAAGAGTAAGTCCCAAAATACCAATCACTGTGCGTTGTGCTCTGCAATACGGGCATATGTAAACGATACCACCAAGATCCGTTGACCATGCCACTAATGAGATAACAATAGCGACTAACCCCACGATCTTCGTGTGTGCCAAATAGGTGTTTAACTGTAAAAGATTCATGTGTTTCCTTATTCAAAATGGTTTCGCGGCCAGTGTCTTTTTGAGGCCCCTCGCAGGCTCGAATACTCTGGCGTTTGGCAAAACGCCATCAGTGAATAATGTACCTATTAATGTGTAAAACTACTTATGCTATTTATCAATTACAGAGCATAAGCCAGATTTAACACCCAGCCTGATAAATACAACCCAAGACCAAACACTGAATGATTGATAATACTATGCACCCTGACTAAATTAGGCTTCGGTGTGCGAGACGCAGCAATACCTGCACCCATGCCCGGCTGCAATATCAAAAAGGGTGCTAATACGGTAGCAATGCCAACCATGAGCGCAGGCCAAACGGTTGGACTGTGTACCCAAGGGCTACCGTAAATAATAACCAATATAGCTGCGTAGCTTATGCCTATAACGTAATGGGCCACCCATCCAATAGCGAGCTCAAAGCGCATTGCGCCTGATGAAGCGATAGCGTCATGAATAAACGTTCCTTTAGGTATGTAGGCTATCCACCGTCCCACCATTGCCCAGTTCGTGGGGGGAATACCAAACAACTGCATCCTCAATATTGCCCAGACGTCCATCACTACTGTGGCACCAATCCCGATGAGCAGGGTAAAAAATAATGTGTCCATAGACTTCTCCGTTGCTGGTTATAGCTTCAAACTGATGCTAGTCTACAACTTAAAGTCAACTTTAGGTCAAGGGTTATTATGGATATTTCTAACGTCGCTAAGCGTTCTGGAGTGCCTGCTTCAACATTGCGTTATTACGAACAAAAAGGGTTGATCCGCTCAGTAGGAAGAAAAGGGATACGCCGACTGTTTGATAACCATATTTTTGAGCGGTTAGCCTTGATTGCATTGGGTCGCGTTGCTGGCTTTTCGTTAGAGGAAATTTCTGACATTTTAGGGACAGAAGAAAACCCGGATATCGATCGTGCCATGTTATTAGAAAAAGCAACTGAACTGGACAAAACCATTCAAAAATTAACTGCTATGCGTGATGGTCTGCAACATGCCGCCGCTTGTTCAGCCCCCAGCCATTTACAGTGCCCAAGATTCCGACGTTTAATGGGCTTAGCGGCCTCTGGGGCAATTAAAGGGCAGCCTTTAGCAATGACAAAGCAGATGAAACAATAAGTGTGTAATGCAGTATCTAGAGGGGGCTTACAGGTGAGGTGAGAGCTACCCAGTTCGCCCCGATGAATGAACATAAAAGACGCTTAATTTGATCCGCGTTTATCTATTACTCATCCTAATTTTTTAAACTACCTGCGCTACTAAAAAGCCAAATCGTCAGTGGGTGTCGCTTAAGGCTAATCGACTTGGTGCATAGTTATCTATAAAAACAAACAATCGGTTAACACAGGTGTATTCGTTGCATCCTTAATCGGCTGTGTTTACTCTATTTTTAAGCATTTAATTAGCTAAATATGGATAAACTAATAATGAATTTCGCTGAATTTGCGGCATCACGCAAAAGTATACGAGGCTTTACCGGTCAGCCAGTGTCAAAAGAAATGGTTGATAAAATCATTCAGGCAGCAAAATGGGCACCTTCATCTTACAATACGCAAACGTGGAAAATTCATGCTGTGGCAGGTGAGGTGCTGGATAAGATTCGCCAAGGAAATACTGACAATACCCTAGCAGGTAAGCCTCATGTACGAGACTTTCCTTACAAAGAAGATTATGTGGGCACCCACAAGCAGCGCCAAGTCGATGTGGCAATACAGCTATTTGAGGCCATGGGTATCGGCCGTGAGGACAAAGCGAAGCGAATGGATTGGATGATGCGCGGCTTTCGACAGTTCGATGCACCTGTATCTTTAGTACTCACCTATGATAAATCCCTTGAGCCGGCGGGTGTCACGCAATTCGGCCTAGGAGCTTTGGCTTATGGTATTGTACTTGCCGCGTGGGATTTAGGCTTAGGATGTGTAATTAATGGTCAGGGAATTATGCAATCAGACGTGGTGCATAAATACGCTAACATACCCGATGATGAAGCCATTATGATATGTATCGCGCTAGGTTATCCAGACAATGATTTTCCAGCTAACCATGTGCGTTCCACTCGGGAAAACAACGAATCATTTGTTACCTACCATGGTTTTTAATCAGGTTGATATTGAAATACTCGTTAGCTAACTAGGCTGAACGTTGGGCGGCGATATCACGTTAAACGCTATCGTGCAGAATCAAGTACGGGTCTGCAATAGGCTGGTATTGACTTGGTTTGTTAATTTGCGTTGCAATCAAATCTTGCCTAAGTGCTGGTTGCATAAGCTGAGTAAATTCATCGATTTGTTGATAACTGGAGTCAAGCCATGTGTCTAACATTGTATCGTGGGGCAGCATAAGTGGACTCGATTTGCTGTGGATATGTGCCAATTTCGGGTGCGGGGGAAGGGTGATGATAGAACAGCCTAACGTGATTTCACCGCTTTGTTTATCAATGTATTCTTTGTATAAACCAGCAAATGGGATTGCTCCCTGGGCGGCAATGAGATCGTGATAGTGTTTTGGGCTTTTCGTACTCCCCTGATGCAAGTATTCAGTTTCTCCAAACCCTCTGGCAGGAATGATACAACGTGCCGTTCTAAACGGTGTATAGCCTGCAGAGCGTGGCTCATTTAGTTTATCGTAACGGGTATTGAAACTCGTGTATTTGGAGGGCTTATAACCGGTTTCGCTAGATTGCAGGAGTAGCCACCATGTTGCTTTTTGCAGCACGCGCTGACCCTTTACCTCTCGAATAATTTGAATGGGGCTGGCAGCACGTACAAAACGGTTTGGTATGATTGGCTGGATACGTAAATCAATTCCTAAGGAAATACATAGGCCTTGTACAAATTCATCATCAGTAACATTGAGTCGCCCACACATGCTGTACCTATCATTTGCTCGAGCCTAGTGCCTAAGATACAAGAAGAAGGGGCAGAGAGACAATAAGACCAGCATTCAGAAGTTGTAATATCTGATTTAACTCAACGACTGACTGTATACCCCTCAATCAATACTTTTTCAGCGGCAGCAGCAAAGCCTTGTAACTTGGTGATATCTTCTTTACTGAAGACGCGAGGCGAGTCAAACAGTAAACAAAAGGTGCCTATTTCGTAACCTTCCCCAGTATGCAAAATGCTGCCGGCATAAGCACGAATAAATGGCGGGCCAGTGACTAATACCAATTCCATTAAATAATTGGCCTCTCAGAATTCATCCAGCGGGTTTTGAACAAGGCGTCGGTGTGTAGTAATGGTTGTTCCCTTTCAAATACCGAGAACGCAGTGCAAAACCCGCTGGGGAATTCCCTTCGGGCGAATTTTAAAAGGACTTACTCTGTGTTGCTCAAACTCGAAAGAGCACCACTATTACTTCGTTTAAGCGCCTTGATTAAGTCCTTTTAAATTTTCGCTGAGTGGTTAATTATTTAATGGAATTGGTATAACGGGTTGTTACTGAATCTAAGGTCTGCCTCGGCATCTGGTATGATCAAGTACTCTTCTTCAGTTATAGCATATGTACAAAAGGAGATTTTGCGCGGTGTTTCTGATACATCCATGCCTTGTTTGGATTTAAACCACTGACGGTCTTCTGTTATTAAACTGATCAAACAAGATTTACTGTTAAAATAATTACGCGCTTCTAGGGTAATGGCATCAAGCGTTTTATCTTGCTCCGTATCGACAATATTCATATTTTTTAACGCGCGTAGGCGTTCCAACTCATGTGCTAAGGTTGGGTAATCGGGCATCATGTACTCATTTGTTAAGGCGCTGGTAGTGCGTTATCAGCGTCAATGTATAGGGGGGCGAAATAGTGCGTGGCATAATATCACAAGACGATTATTAAATCTTAGTGTATCAAGTGACCCTGTATTGATTACTCGAGCGAATTTTGCAGTTAAAAGCACAGGACTCTTGATGAATACGTATGTAGGTAGCTAGTGCCAAGTGGGCTCGACGGGTATTATTTGTAACTGTTTTGTTAATGATGCTTTACTGGAACAATGACTATGCAAACTTCGCAACATTCAGTGCTTACACGTTCTACTCATTCTGCTTTTGTACTTTCTTTTGTTATTCTCACTAGCTGTTTATTCGCCTGCTCGTATGAACCGAGTCCACAGAAAAGTAAGGTTAAAATGGGAGAGCAATTAACAATAAATGATCACGTCAAGGCAAAACGAGACAAGCCTGTAGTATACCAAGTATTTACTCGGTTATTTGGTAACACCAACACCACTAATAAACCGTGGGGCACCCTTGAAGAGAATGGCGTGGGGAAGTTTAGTGATTTCACCAAGTCGGCTTTAGGTGAAATTAAAGATTTAGGGGTAAGTCACGTATGGTACACAGGCGTTCCTCATCACGATGTGATTACTGATTACACCGAGTATGGCATTTCAAATGACGACCCTGATGTGGTGAAAGGCCGCGCTGGCTCTCCCTACGCGGTTAAAGATTATTATACCGTTAACCCTGATTTAGCGGACGACCCCGCCCATCGTTTGGCTGAATTTGAGGCGTTAATACAAAGAACCCATGACAGCGGCTTAGGCGTTATTATTGATATTGTGCCCAATCATGTGGCGCGTAATTATCATTCGCTGGCAAAGCCAGAGGGAGTGAGTGACTTTGGTGAAAACGACGACCTAGGCGTTGAATATGCACGAAACAACAATTTTTATTATGTGATTGGGCAAGATTTTAAGGTACCAAAAGCGAAAGATGGCTATCGCCCGTTAGGAGGGGAGGAGCACCCGTTAGCGGATGGTCACTTCGTTGAGTCACCGGCGAAATGGACGGGTAATGGTTCGCGTAAAGCTCAACCTGATGCGAATGACTGGTACGAAACCGTTAAGGTCAATTATGGGGTTAAGCCTGACGGAAGTTATGACTTTGCTACGTTGCCGCCTGAGTATGCGAATAAGTCGATTCCTGAACATGCTGAATTTTGGGCGCAAAAGAGTGTTCCTGATTCTTGGGTGAAGTTTCGCGATATTACTCAATATTGGTTGGAAAAAGGGGTGGATGGCTTTCGCTATGATATGGCGGAGATGGTCCCAGTAGAGTTTTGGAGCTACTTAAATTCGCACATTAAACAAATAAATCCCGATGCGTTTTTACTCGCAGAAGTGTATGACCCAACAAAATATCGCGATTATATTCACCTAGGAAAGATGGACTATTTGTACGACAAAGTCGGTTTTTATGACAGCCTAAAAGGGGTCATGCAAGGCAGAGAACCGGCATCTGTCATTACAAAAGCACATCATCAAGTGACCGATATAGCACAACATATGCTGCATTTTTTAGAAAACCATGATGAGCAACGTATTGCTAGTCCTGAATTTGCCGGGAATAGTGAAAAAGGCAAACCAGCGCTGGTGGTGTCAGCGCTGATAAGTCGTTCACCGACCTTGCTCTATTTTGGCCAAGAAGTCGGCGAAGACGGCAGCGAAAACATGGGCTTTGGGGCTGCGTCTCGTACCACTATCTTCGATTACGCTGGGGTGCCAGCACATCAAAGGTGGATGAACCATGGGCAATTCGATGGCGCTTTGTTAACGCCTGATGAAAGAGCATTGCGGGCCTATTACCGCCGTGTATTGCACATATCTGCTGGTCAAAGTGCCGTAAATGGTCAATATGCAGATTTACATCAAGCCAACCTTGAGCAAAATAAAAAAGAGCGCTCAGAATATGACGAAACGCTTTATTCGTTTAGCCGCTTTAATGGCAAGCAAAAAATGGTGATTGTCAGTAACTTCAGTAATAACAGTAAGCATTTCACTTTAGTTGTGCCTGAATACCTGATCACGCAGTGGTCATTACCCGACGGCCAATACGCCATGCAAGATTTGCTCAGCGGTCAAAAACTAAATATTGTAGTGGAAAATCAAGAAGGTCATGTATCAATGATGTTAGGATCATTGCAATCTTTGGTGTTAAGCCTCGTGGAGTCATAAACGCAGGCAACATCTTGTACAACATATCAGAATAGGCAGGGTAAATGCGTCATTGGGAACAGGTTTTAAATCGATTGTTGGTGCCGGTATTTGGCATGGGGTTGGTGTTGTTTGGTTTGGTGGGATGCGACCAGGTGACTCAGCGTACACCAACTGCCACCGACAATGTGTCAGTGTTACCTTACCCTTTTTTAATACCCGAATTAGAGCGCCAACGAACGGTTCGGCTGTACCTGCCACCAAATTACGAAAATGAGAGTCAATCTTACCCTGTTATTTACATGCACGACGGACAAAACCTGTTCGACGAGGCATCTGCTCATGCTCATGAGTGGAACGTGGACGAAAGCCTCAATGCGCTAGCTAAAGCAACCGGCAGAAAGTTCATCGTTGTTGCTATTGATAACGGCGGCGAGTTTCGTATGAATGAGCTTAGCCCTTGGCCCAATAAACGTTTTGGTGAAGCACAAGGTAAAGCTTACATGGCGCTCATCGTAGACGTGGTAAAACCGTATATCGATACAAATTATCGCACCAAGGCAGATGCAAATAACACGGCAATAATGGGTAGCTCAATGGGGGGACTAATCTCTCACTATGCTATTCATAATTATCCTGAAGTGTTTGGGAAAGCCGGCATTTTTTCACCGTCTTACTGGTACTCACAGGATGTTTTTAGCGACACTCAATTACATCGCAGCAAAGATTCTGCTCGCCTGTACGTGTTATACGGTAGTGAAGAAGGTGATGGTATGATTGCCGATACAGATAAAATGCAGCGTTTGTTTAAAGGGCAAGGTCACCCCAGAGAGAATATGGAGTTTGTGGTTGTGCCTAAAGGTCAGCACAATGAACAATTGTGGGGCAGCAAATTTACCGATGCGATCAAATGGTTATTCAAAATTTACTAGGGCTTTAATGGTTTCTAGTTTTAGTATATCGCTAGAAAATACTTTTAAATACAGTTGCTTATGATTAAAAAACAGATTTTAAACGGACGAAAAATGATAAAACGTGTAGTCGGCATTAGTCTTTTATTATGGGTATTCAGTGCCACTGGCAGCGAATACCTGTCTCACGAATTAAATGGTCAAGTCTTGCAAATTAACACCGACGAAGGGCTCGTTGAGATTACAGCGTTAGCTAATGACTCATTTGAGGTGTTTTATCAACCAAGTGGCATTGAGCAGCTTCCCTCATTTGCCATCGACGGGGTGGCTAAAAAAACCGAGTTAGGTATTTCGGAAAAGCCAGCTTCATTAACGTTGAGCGCGCCTGGTATTCGGGCTGAAATCGATAAATCACCTTTGCGTATTCGCTATTTTCGAGGCGACAACCTGCTGTTGGCTGAGCAGCAAGGTTTGTTTGTAGAAGAAGACAAACGCGGCTTTAGTTTTGCATTACAGGAAAATGAAAAGTTATTAGGCGGTGGCGAGCGTATCCTAGGAATGGATCGCAGAGGCCACCGTTTTCCTTTGTATAACAAAGCACATTACGGCTACACCACAGAGTCAAATCAAATGTACTTTGGCCTGCCAGCGGTCATGTCGAGTAACAAATATGTTTTGATATTTGATAACTCAGCGCGAGGGGAAATGGATTTAGGGGCCACAAATACGGATGAAATGCGTTTTGAAGCCGTTGGTGGGCGCACAAGTTATATTGTTGTGGCAGGCGACTCTTACCCCAGTTTAATTGAACACTATGTCACTGTAACCGGTAAACAACCCTTACCACCGCGATGGGCGTTAGGCAGTTTTGCCTCTCGTTTTGGCTATCGTAGTGAACAAGAAGTAAGAGATACGGTGAAGCTGTATCAGGAATCAGGTTTTCCTTTAGATGCAATCGTATTGGATTTGTATTGGTTTGGGGCCGATATTAAGGGCCATATGGGGAATTTAAGCTGGGATGAAAAGACCTTTCCCACGCCAGTTAACATGATCAGTGATTTACGCAAAGAAGGGGTAAAAACCATATTGATCACAGAGCCCTTTGTATTGTCGTCATCAAAAAAATGGCAGGATGCTGTAAGCAGCAATGCATTGGTTAAAAACCCTGAGGGTAAGCCTTACCAGTTTGACTTTTATTTTGGCAATACAGGGCTTATTGATGTATTCGATAACGATGCCCGTGACTGGTTTAATCAAACCTATTCTGCCTTGTTTAATCAAGGTGTAGCGGGGTGGTGGGGCGATTTAGGTGAACCAGAAGTACACCCTAGTGATGCTGTGCATAGTTTAAACGGTATGACAGCAACAGGCGATGAAGTACATAACGCCTACGGCCATAAGTGGGCAGAACAAGTTTTTCAGCACCAGCAGCACTTAGCGCCAAATAAGCGCCCCTTTATTATGATGCGTTCTGGCTTTGTGGGCTCCCAGCGTTATGGCATGATCCCGTGGACAGGTGATGTAAGCCGTTCATGGGACGGCTTAAAACCTCAGGTGGAGCTATCGTTGCAAATGGGCTTGTTCGGCCTTGGCTATACCCATTCTGATTTAGGTGGTTTTGCGGGTGGGGAGGTGTTTGATCCGCAAATGTATATTCGCTGGCTTCAGTATGGCATCTTTCAACCTGTATTCAGGCCCCACGCCCAAGATAATATTGCCCCTGAACCCGTGTTTCACAAAGGCAAAACCAAAGATATTTTGCGTACTTATGTTGAGCTGCGTTATGCCATGTTGCCGTACAATTATTCTTTGGCCTTTGAAAATAGCCTGACTGGCATGCCGCTGATGCGCCCAATGTTTTTCGAAGACGAGACGGATCTCAGCTTAATTGACGAAAAAGACCAGTATCTGTGGGGAGATGCGTTATTAGTCAAACCGATTACCCAAGCCAATCAAAAAGAAGTTAGCGTAAAACTACCGAAAGGAGCTTGGTTTAATTTCTGGAGTGACGAGCGTTATGAAGGCGGCAAAACAATAACGGTGCCCACCGATATTAAGTTACTTCCCGTGTTTGCACGAGGGGGGGCGATTATCCCCATGACGATCCCCGTGCTTAGCACAGACAATTACTCCACTAAATCATTAGATCTTCATTACTATGCAGATAAGAGCGCTGAGCATTCAACCGCGACTATGTACAATGACGATGGTAAAAACCCGCATTCCATACGCGACGGTGCGTTTGAAACCCTAACATTTAACGCTGAACGCAAAACTGATGAAAGCCAAGGAGATTCACTGACACTGACCTTGCAAAGAAACGGAAGTTATAAGGGGATGCCCAGTAGCAGAATGATCTCACTTTGGGTGCACAACTGGCCGCAAGATATCACCAAAGTGATGGTAGGTGAAAAGCAACTGCCTAATATTGCTGATAAAACTGAGTTCTTAAATGCTAATCAGGGAACCCGATGGGACAGTGATAACAAAACCTTAGAAATTAAATTCAGTTGGAAAGATACCACGTCAGTCACGGTGTTTTAGTAGAAGATATATGGTTTACACGTAATGCCCTCTTTGTGCGCTATTGACTGTTGATGCGGGTAATTGCGATATAAATCAAATTGTTGTCCAATAAGTGCTGCATGTTTGCATTGGTACTTTTCATTAAATTGCGGTATTTTTAATCAAACTCTTGTTCCTGGCGGTCACACCCGAGTGCGACCATCTAGTGTGGGCTGATTATTGAAATATCGCGTTGTACTCTGGTTACTTACAAGCTTAGGCGCCACTCAGGCGTTTAGCGCAGAAGACAGGCCGATTTTGACAGCCTGCGGACATCATGATTATGCCCCTTGGAATTGGCTCCAAGGCGACGCAATTGTAGGCGTATGCGCAGAAGCTGCCCAACAACTTTTCGGTACGTTAGGCTTTGATGTGGATTTGACGTACGTGGGCCCGTGGAAGCGTTGCCAACAGATGGTAAGTTCAGGAGAAGTTGACTTAAATATCTGTTCGTTTAAAAACCCTGAACGAGAAACTTACTCCCACTTTTCAAACACACCAATGGCAAGTAATGAAAATGCCCTTTTCGTTAACAAATCGGGTGGCTTTCAATACAAAGCGCCCGCCTCACTTGATGGCAAACTCATTGGGTTAGTTCGCGGAGTCAGCCTTGGTGGCTTTTTTGATCATTATTTGCTTGAAAATAGCCACGTGATAAGAGGCGAAAATTATTATCGCCTGTTTTCTATGCTGTTTTTAGGGCGAATTGATGGGGTGATTATTGGTCGCCAATCAGGGCAACATTTATTAAGCCTGTACAATTTGGACGAGCATATTGTTGATAGTCCTATACCGCTAGTAGAAGGGGACCTGTACTTTTCTATTTCAAAAAAATCACCGCATTATCAGACCTTAAGCGCAATTGAAGATTTGCTCAAAACAGCTGATTATCAACTTTGGCTACAGCGCGCTTTAAAGCGTAACTCGCAAATGCACAAAACGTTCATCGAAGAAAACTAACTCATTGATTTTCCTATTAGTTTAAACAATTAGGTTAGCTGGTAAAATTGACTCTTTTATTCCTAAGTACGTATTTCTATACATAAACTCGCTGGAAACACTGCATCATATTGTTATATCGTGTAAAAATTAACAGTAAACAGAGTATGGTATGGGGAAGTTGATCATTATTGCAGCAATACTCTTTGCTGCCTTTAAATACATGGGTGAGTTAGGCGCTCGTTCAAACATGACGGATGAAAAAGCTGGATTAACACTGCGAGTAGAACAGCCTAAGAAATTAATTTCTTCGAAAAAACCAGCGCCTATGGTGATGAACTTTCGCTGTGATGGTCGGCAATACTGTTCGCAGATGACATCTCGGGCTGAAGCTGAATATTTTCTGGCTCATTGCCCCGACACGCGAATGGACGGAGATGATGATGGTATTCCGTGTGAAAATGATAGTCGATTTTAGCCTGTATCTTTGTTTCACTTCCAAATAAACGACAGTTTTCAAATTATTTAACCTGTTTTTATTCAAAATTTAGTGCTTAATTCTTCATGTTATTCGTTAATCTAACATTATTAAGTGTTTATTAATTAAACGAACCGACTGTGAATGATAGGCACGTGCTATTAGGTAATAGACATGGATCTATTCGTGGCCAAAATGGCTGAGTTCATAAAAGTAGAAATGAATACAGATGCTGCGCACGATCTACAACATGTAAAACGTGTTGTACTTAACGCGAAGCAACTGTGTGATGCAGAACGAGCTAATGAGTGGGTCGTGATGCCAGCGGTGTGGCTGCACGATTGTGTTACTTTACCCAAAAATCATCCTGAACGGGCAATGAGTTCTACGATGGCGGCTGACAAGGCATTGGCTTTTTTGTCAGAAATTGGTTACCCACAGGAGCACTTTGACCACATTCACCATGCCATTGTCGCTCATAGTTACAGTGCTGATATCGCTCCGAAAAGTCTGGAGGCGTGTATCGTGCAGGATGCAGACAGGCTCGATGCAATTGGAGCAATTGGCATAGCACGTTGTTTACAAGTCGGCACTGCTTTAGAGCGGGATTTATATGAGGTGACTGACCCTTTTGCGCTATATCGTGATATTGATGACAAACACTTTACCCTTGACCATTTTTTTCAGAAGTTATTGAGACTTGAGGAAATGTTGCACACGGATGAAGCAAAAAGGGAAGGACGAATTCGAACGGATTTTATGCACCATTATTTAAGGCAGTTAGGCCACGAAATTGGCGTGCGCAGGTCTTAAAGGCTATAACTCTTAATGTGTAGTATACATTTGTTACCATGTAGTAAGTGCTTCATGGTTAACTTTGTACACTTGGTTCCATCTTGGAACATAGGGTCGTAAATAGTCGTAAATCAGTCCATTCTAAAAGGAGCTTTAGTATGTGTCAGTTATTCATCGAGGCAGAATCTGAACGATGGTTAAGTAGAACAAAGTCATTACGCATAGAAGGCGTAGTGACATCAATCAGATTAGAAAATTTCTTTTGGGACGTATTAGCCGAAATTGGTTTTCGTGATGATATGTCTGTCAATCAACTGATAACCAAATTGTACTTTGAGTCTCAGCAAGCAGAGTTAGATTTGAGTAATTTCACATCATTTTTACGCGTATGCTGCGCGAGATACTTATCTCTTGTCGCAGATGGTGTGTTGAGCCGCTGTGAGAAAACCCCAATAAAAAAGAACGGGATTGATATCATACTCTCTCAGGAGAATCAGCGTACGTTAGCGCGGCGTCGATGCTTTACGCGAGAACCTTCCATCTAGCCATTTCACTAAGGTCTCGGTGGGGGCACCTAAATCACATCGAGACTGCCTATCCAGCGCAGATGTTAGTAACGAGTCAAGAAGAACTGACACTTTGTGCTTTTTAAGCATTCATTTTTTTCATCCATTTCTCTGCTAATTCTGACACCTGTTAGTAAATGCCTTAATATATTTTGAGTTGACCTTATCCGTATGGAGATAAGACACAGTTAAAGGACATTCATGACTCAAAATTATACGTATCACATCGGTAGCCCCGGTGTTCCCTGGACCCAGGCTGACAAAGCGTTGTGGTTGCATCAGCAAATCATTAAGCGCAGTTACCATAACGAAGTCGTTGTTCATATTGAAGCGATGCAAGGGCCATTTAACGTTGAGCAGTATGGCGTGCTTGAATATGCAGATGGGCCTTACCCGCTTTACGCTATCACTAACAAACAGCTTGATAATGATAAGCCAACGGTTTTAATCACCGGTGGCGTGCACGGTTATGAAACCAGTGGTGTTCAGGGGGCATTGCGTTTTGCTATGCGTCACGCCAGCGAGTACGAAGCAGAATTTAATTTGATCATCGCCCCTTGCATCAGTCCTTGGGGGTACGAAACTATAAACCGTTGGAACCCGATGGCGATCGATCCTAATCGCTCTTTTGTACCGCAAAGTGAATCACCTGAAGCAGCACAAATTATGGCTTTCGTGAGTAAATTAGGTTTACCGGTGCACGCGCATATTGATTTGCACGAAACGACGGATACAGACAACAGCGAATTTCGCCCAGCCCTTTGTGCACGTGACGGTAAAGCACAAGATATTTGGCAAATTCCCGATGGCTTCTATACGGTAGGTGATACTCAAAACCCGCAAGATGCATTTCAACGTGCAGTGGTCAGCAGTGTTGAAAAAGTGACCCATATAGCTTTGCCAGACGAGGAAGGAAAGTTAATTGGTTCGCCCATGATCCAGCACGGTGTGATTCATTATGCACTGAAAGATTTAGGTTTGTGTGCCGGTTTTACTAATGCTGAATATACCACCACAACGGAAGTGTACCCTGACAGCGCAAATGCCACACCAGAGGAGTGCATTCTTGCACAAGTTGCCGCGGTAACGGGGGCGCTCGATTACCTGCGCGAGCAGCAATAACTGTGTTTTCTCGCGTTTAACACATGCACGCAAATAGCGAGTTCATTCGCTGTTTGCGTCGTGCTTAAAAACTAGGGGAGTATATTTTTTACGGGGTGACTAAGCTAAGAAGCTTGGATCTGAGGCGTGTAACATTGAATATAAAGGTTGGAAGTTACCCCAAGTCACTAAGTCTGAACCATTCGCGGCCTTTGTTTTCAGTGCGGTGTCATGTCCTATTAAGGTTAAGGGGCCAGCTGCCTGAGCAAGTAGCTGACTTTGACAGCAACTGTCCATCAAAATAAAGTTTGCGACTGCCGCATCGACTGAGCTACCCACCGTAATCAAGCCATGATTTTGTAAAATAACAGCGCTGTGTTCACCCAAGGCTTGGGCAATCATATCGCCTTCATCTTTATGTGCAACGACCCCAGTAAACGTTTCGAATAGGCCGTGGTTTTCATAAAACATACAGGCATCTTGTGATATTGGTTTTAGCAATTCACCTAACGCTGAAAACGCACGTCCGTACTTGGTGTGTGCATGAGCAACGGCGTTCACATCTGGGCGGGCCATATGGACACGAGAGTGGATTGCAAATGCGGCGTTGTTCACAGCGTGCGCACCATCGATTATGTTCCCTTTGTGATCAATTCGCACTAAATCAGACGCTTTAATCATTGAAAAGTGAATACCTAAAGGATTAACCCAAAACGTATCAGGTTCAATGCAGTCTCGTAGGGTAATATGTCCAGCTAATCCTTCGTCGAACTGATGCAACGCAAATGCGCGAAAGCCGGCGGCTAAGCGCTGTTTTTCATATTGTCGCTGGGCGAATTTGTCTGTGAAAGTCGGCGGCATGGGAATGTTAAATTTGCCCGCGCCGATGGCCATATTGTTTGCATCTTGTTGGATTGTATCACTCATGATCTCGCCTTCACGTGGTTTAATTGACACCAGTGTAATAATTAATAGAATAAATGCTAATGATGAAAGTTAATCTTTAAGTATAAATATGCTGCATAGTAAAATTGATTTAAATTTGTTTCTCGTTTTAGTCACTGTGTATCAGGAAGGGTCTATCACTGGTGCAGGTAAGCGGCTTCACCTTAGTCAGCCTGCCGTGAGTCATGCGTTGTCACGGTTGCGCGAGAAATTCCAAGATCCTTTGTTTATTCGCCATGGGCGAAAAATGATCCCCACTGAGCTATGCCAAACCATTATGCCTAGAGTACGCAGTTCTGTGGCTGAGCTTGAGTCTACTTTACGCAGTATTGGCGAATTTGACGTGCACCAATATCAACGTGAAATGAAGTTCGGTTTTCGTGACATCCTCGAATCAATATTCTTTCCTGAGCTGGCAATGGATTTATTGACTCACACACCGAACATCACGGTCAATAGCCGACAAGTTAGTCATGTAGATATGGAGGCTGCCTTAGAAAATCAAGAATTAGATATTGTCATTGATGTGCTTAGTCCGACTTCTGAAAACATTCAACACACCTTGATTTGTAACGAGCACTTTTCCCTTATTTGCCGTCAAAAACACCCTATTTTAACCAATATGTCACTCGCGAATTATATAGCAGCAGATCATGCGTTAGTAAGATTTAAAGACTCTGCGGTAAATACAGTGGACATGGCCCTTGCGCAGCACGGGGTTGCGCGTAAATTTGCACTGACTTGTGAGCATTATTTTGCCGCGACCAGTGTGATCAGTCGCTGCGATATGTTGCTCACTATGCCAAATGCGTATGCACGCCTATTGAAGCAAAAAATGCCAGTAGAGGTGGTACCTCTGCCTTTTGATGTACCGGTACTGCCTGTTCATATGTATTGGCATAAGCAGGCCGTACATGATCCGTTAAACAGCTGGATGCGGACTAAACTTCTCGACATTGCCAAGCGTGTTATACCCGCTTCACAGCTTACTATCTGACATTGAAGTTCATCCGACTTAGAAGAAATAAGCGCACTGTAAAAGTATGCTACGAGGACGTTCTACTAAGAACCTGTGGGCGTAACTGATCACAGGGACATCATTCGCTTGACTAAAAGTACGTTCATCTGTGAGGTTATTGACCAACAGCGAGACAGACCAACGATCATCTTTATCAAGTAAGCCGACGCTAAGATTAATTTTTTCGTACGCTTTTTGCTTGGCGATAGGGTCCAAGTCTTGTTCCAAAAAGAAGTCGTCAGTGAAGTTAACCGCTAAATTAGCATTGAACGTGTACCCAGACCAAATCGAAGATTCATAATTGAGCGCGATATTTCCAGAATAATCAGGGGCAAAAGCACCTGTTCTACCTGAGAGTGATTGCGTTGCTTGTCCAAGCAGCTCAGCTTGGCGTACGGTAGGAGATGCACCATCGTAAGCTTGGTATGTAAAATCGAGTAACGCTAGATTGGCGGTTAAATCCCAGCGATCGGCAATTGCCCAGCGGGTGTCTAACTCAATCCCTTTGACCCGTGTTTCCGCTGCGTTTTTTACCACAAAGGCATTACCGTTAAATTCAGACACTTGTAAATTATCATAATCCGTTAAAAATACTGTTGCATTTACCTCAAGTATATTCTTAATTGGTTCTGATTTTATGCCAAGCTCATAGTTTGTTGCTTTTTCATCTTCATACTCAAAGCCCGAATTAGGGTCGACGTTGGTGCCTTGGGAGGAATTAAGCCCTGAGCCATCAAAGCCACCAGCTTTGTAACCAACGCCCGCATTTGCAAACACCATGGTATCGCTAAAGCCAAAGTATTGCAGGCTAACACTAGGGGACAAGTGAGATTCAGATCTATCGGTTGCTAAGTTATGTATGCCGGCGCCTGACAAACTGAGAGATATCGCCGGTGCAGCGGCATTTGCGAACTGTTGCACGGCTTCAGGCGTACCGTCTTCAAATAAAGCGTAAACAGATTGTTCACTGGTTACGTCTTTCGTTTCATGTTGATAACGTAAGCCAAGGTTAGCTTTCCAGTTTGCATCCATATTCCAAGTGAGTGAGGTAAATGCAGAATAGCTTTCTTGTTCTTGTTCGAATTGTGCCAATGTGCCCAGTGATGTGCCTGGCAAATCTGGGATTAGCAGGGACGCTCCCAGTAATACATCATTTGGATGTTCAAGCTCGCTGTTCATATAGAACACACCCGCCACATATTCGATCGTTTGATTCACCGGTGAGGCGACTCTGAACTCTTGAGTGAATTGCTGATAATGCTCAATGTATTCTTGTCGGATCAAAGAAACCTCTGAGTAATCTGCGTCAAACAATGCATTCCAATCATATTGACTATAAGTTGAAATTGAAGTGAGCTCGAAATCATTAACATCATAGGTGAGTGCTATCACTGCATTATCAGTAGAGGTATCATTTCCTTCATCTAAACCGCCAGGGTGCAAGGCGCCTGACACTGAGCTGGTGTAGTCTAAGCCGCTCGTATCAGAAAGTAAAAATGAGCGATAGCCTACGTTGCCTGGGTCAGTGGGATCGAGGGCAATTTGTTCATCTCGTGCAGGCGTATCGATAATATATTGGTAGCGAGAGCCACTGGTGGAAAAATTGCCGTGCTCGAATTTAAATTGAGCAGTTAATGCATTGTTTATTTGCCAGTTTGCTGTGAATCGTACTCCGCTGGCATCGCTTGACGCTTCATCTTTATTACGTGCTTGATTATAAAGAAAGCCATCTCTAGATTCATCGAATGCCGCGACGCGGATCGCCAAATCGTCGGTTACGGGTAAATTGAGCACGGCACTATAACGTCGCTCGTTATCTGACCCAACTTCTACTTTCACGTTGCCTTCGAACAATGAACTGGCCGGGTTGGTGCTCATACTCAAGGCGCCGGCAGTGGCATTTTTACCAAACATAACGGCTTGGGGCCCTTTTACTAACTCTATGCGCTCCATGTCTAAGAAGGGAAACTTTGCTTGATGGCCCCGGCCTAGATAAATACCGTCTTTGTACATAGCGACCGATTGCTCAAAGCCAGCATTTGTACCTGAGCCTATCCCCCGTACAAATATACGTTTGCTGCTTGAGGTTTCAGTGATATGAACATTGGGCAGAGATTCGGACATATCCAGTAAATTGGCGATGTTATTTTCCTCTAGGGCTTCACCGGAAAAGGCCTGAATTGAAGTGGGGATATCTTGCAAAGATTGTACGCGTTTTTGTGACGTTACAACGATACGCTCAAGGCCAGTTGATTGTGTTGTCGATGGCTCAACTTGCGCGTTAACTCCAGCGCTAACGACAACAGACGTAGCGATAGTGGTACTTAAACTATTTCGAATAAATCGACAAAAGGGTGTCAGTGTAAACATATCAACCTCTGTTAATTGAACGCACTTTCTTTGTTAATAAAGTGTATCTAAAGGCATAATCGCCAGTTACGATGCAATTAAGAAGTGATAAATATTCATTGTTTGTTATTCATTTGGTGCATAGTGAAAACCAATTTGTATGTGTGAGTCGCATTTCAAAGATGCATTAACAGCGATCATTTGCTGTGCAACACTACAGTATTAAGGGAAGGAAAAAAAATCAGGCTTTAACGGACTAGTTTTAACGGAGAATTAGACATTTTATCCATATATTTTTAGAACTTTAAGGTTAAACGGGGTAAATTCCTGTATATTTCGCCATCGTTTTTAAACCTATCACGCAAATTCAACATTCAGGCGTTTCGCTTAGCGAAATAATGCCAAGGCAACTATTTACACAGATAGCATGTAAACAAGTTGCGTCTATGTTTTTGTCTGTCGAAAGAGAAATTAGCATGAACTTTTCATCATTAGATTTAGCGCCAGCGTTACAACAAGCCATTGATGCTTGCGGTTACAAGAAAATGACGCCCATTCAACAAAAAGCCATTGTGATCGCCCGCAGAGGTCGTGATGTGCTCGCTAGCGCCCAAACCGGTACGGGAAAAACAGCAGCGTTTGCCATCCCGATTTTGCAACAAATGCTCGATAAACCAAAAGACACCGTTTCGGGTACGCCTAGGGCAATCATTTTAACGCCAACACGCGAATTAGCTGAGCAGCTAGCGTCTAATATTGCTAACTATGCTCAATTTACCGATATCTCTGTTACTGCACTGTATGGTGGGGTAAAACTTGGTGGTCAAGCAAGCAAGTTAAAAGCGGGAGTGGATATTGTTATTTCTACGCCTGGACGTTTGCTCGAACACATGACATTGAAGAATATTGAGTTGGCTAACGTAGAATTTGTGGTGCTCGATGAAGCCGATCGCATGCTAGATATGGGCTTTATATCCGATGTGCGTCAGATGCTTGCTCAGATACGGGCTGTGCGTCAAACATTACTGTTTTCTGCGACCATTTCACCAACGGTGAATGAGCTTGCCCATAAGTTATTAAAAAATCATGAAGAAATTCGCGCTACCCAGTTAAACAGTGCAGCAGATACGGTTCAACATGTGATGTACCCGGTGTCTGAAGAAGACAAAATTCGCTTGTTTAAGACATTATTAGCGGAACAAAACTGGTATCAAGTATTGGTTTTCACCAGTACTAAAGAGCAAGCCGATAAATTAATGGCTGCTTTGAAAAACAGTAAAATCAATGCTGGTGTATGCCATGCCGATAAAAGCCAAGGTGCGCGCCGTAGAGCCATTGCCGATTTCAAATCGGCTAAGCTTCAAGTGCTTATTGCCACTGAGGTTGCGGCTCGAGGGATTGATATTCAAGGTCTTGATCACGTGGTAAATTATAACTTACCTTATTTACCTGAAGATTATGTACACCGTATTGGTCGAACAGGACGTGCTGGCCAGCAAGGTAACGCCATTTCATTCGTAAGCCGTGAAGAAGAGCGAACAGTAGAGCGTATTGAACGTTTGATTAATTGCAAAATTAAACGTATTTCACGCCCCGATTTTGCCTTTAGTAGCCGTGAGTCGTTGTTGAAAACAGTGCGCAAACACAGCAAAAGTAGCCGCACCAATAAGGCGACGCAAACGGTCATTCGCATGGACAAAACGAGCGCAAAGGCAAAACCCAAAACGAAGGCAAAAGCAAAGCGCCCAAATAAAAAATCGTAAATCAATAAACGTAAAAATTTGCAGGGCAGTGAACTGAATTGTCACAGCCCCCAAAAAAGGGAGTTTAGTTAAGCTAAGCTCCCTTTTTTATGGCGTGAGGTAAAACTAAGATGGAGGCTGCTTTTCTTCATCCGTTGTAGAAGGTGTATCAGGCTTGCTTTCTCGGCCTCGAAAGCCAGAAATAATACAGGCCACCACAACGCAGCCAAACGAAATATTTAATGCGACAAGCACAGTTTGTAGTAAGGCGGGGTATTGCTCGGGAACGATTTGCGCATCACCTATATAATGATGTACCAATAAGTTAACTAAGCTCATGCCTACAAGGTTGCCTATGGTTCTAGCAAGGTTTAAAGAGGCTGATGCTACTCCTAGTTCGCTAGGGTGCACTGCGCCCATAATCGCGTTATTGTTTGGGGTAGAGAACAAGCCAAAGCCAATGCCGATGAGCAGCAGTGAGCTCCCTATGTACCAAGCTTGGGTGTCAATATCCATTCTGCTTAATATGAAGAAACCTGCTGCAACAATACAGCACCCTGTAGTGGCGAGCAGTCGAGGCTGTACTTTATCAGACAACTTGCCGGACAAAGGGGCTAAAAATGCCATGGCCAGTGCTTGCAGTAAGATAATTTGACCTGACTCTGAAGGGCTAAAGCCTTTTACATATTGCAGATATAAGCTAAGCAAAAAAGTTAACGGATAATTACTGGCATACATGAGTAATGACGTGCTCAATGACATTGAAAATACGCGGCTTTCTTTGAACATTTGCACCCGAATAAGCGGTTGGTTCCGTTTCGATTGATGTATTACAAATAGCGCCATGGCCGTTAACGACATACCAAGCAGCACGATCCCTGATAGCGATGGCAACTGGCTTAAGCCGAACACTAAACAAGTGGATGCCACAACAAAAATGCCCGATCCACGCCAGTCGAATTTGGTTTTTTGTTCGTTTTTCCACTCTCCGTGTAGGCGCAGTTTAATTAACATTAGGAGTAAAAAAAGCAAGGGGACTTGAAAGCTGAATACTGAGCGCCACCCCCACAATTCTGTCAACCAACCGCCTATGGCTGGGGCAACGGTTAAGCCAATATAAATGCACGCAGCGGCAATACCCAGGGCAAAACCGCGTCTTTCTGCTGGGGTAACCGATGTTAGAATGGCTACGCCAGTACCAAATATCATTGCTGAAGCAGCACCTTGTATAAAGCGCCAAAATAACAACCATTCAATATTGAACGACAGTGCGCACATACTGGAAGACAGCATATTGAGCATCACGCCATAACTGTATATGCGCTTACGACCATAATTATCTGCAAGCTTTCCAAAAGGCAACATAAGTGCCACGTTAGCGAGTAAGAAAATGGTCGGTATCCAACTAACCATTTTCGCATTTGCTTGCAGTTCAGCAGCGAGATCTGGGATAGCAATATTGACCGATGCCATGCCTAAAGGGCCGATAAAAGAGCCTGTGCATATCACGATGAGGGCAACGGTCGTCACAGGTAACTTTGTAAAAGAGCTGAATAGAGAGACCATATTATCCGCGATTTGTTAGAGTAAGCTCCATGATACCTATTGGTTAGATGACTTTCACTTGGCTTTCGATGAATATTGAGCAGCGAGCGACGGTTAATGTCAAAAAGTCTGTATTTTGTGCTTTATTGTGTATGTTAAAACTCAGCTTCTCGATTAAAGGTTAACCACGTGTTGCTTACAGGGTGAAATAAACTGAGAGACTGGGCGTGCAGATGCAATCGACGATCGCGATTCCCATATAAATCATCGCCAACAATCGGCATGTTCAATCCCCGTTCATGGGCACAGTGAACTCTTAATTGGTGGGTACGGCCAGTCTTGGGCTGCAACAATACTTTCGTTTGCTGTTGGGGGGAGCGTCTTTCTATCACTCGCCACGTGGTATGAGCTGGCTTGCCGGTTTTGTCACATACACACTGTCGGGGCCTATCGTAAAAATCACCGGCTAAGGGCAGGGTGATTGTGCCCTCTTGCTTTTCCAGGAGTCCATCGATCAGGGCTACATAGCTTTTTTCTACTTGCCTACTGATAAATTGCTTTTGCAGCGATTTGTGAGATGCCGCAGACAATGCGATGACCATTAGTCCCGATGTAGACATATCTAAACGATGCACAATTAATGAACCTGTGGCACGAGGGAACAAGGTTTTTATACGGGTGTAAACGGAGTCTTGTATGTGTTTTCCCGGCACAGATAACAACTGAGCAGGCTTATTTATAATCAGCATTTCATCGTCTTGGTAAACAATGTCAATCTGTTCGTTGTCAGCGTTATTTTGCAATAATTGGTTATCTTCTACGCGTAAACCCTGCAGCATGTGGTTCAAAATAGGTTGGCATTTACCAATACACGCAGGGTAAAACTGTTTATGACGACGCACTTGTGATTTGGGAGACGCTCCCCACCAAAATTCAGCCATCGCAATAGGGGAAAATTTATGAATAAAGGCATAATGTAGCAATTTAGGCGCTGCACATTCTCCGGCGCCTGCTGGTGGCGTGCGCATTACTGTGTCACTAAAAATACTCGCCAAGGATTTATATTCCCCATTCGCATTTAAGAATTGGTATTGCTCGAAGAGGCGTTGTTGTAACTCACCTGACAAGGTTTTACGTTGTTCCTTTAGATGAGCAATGCGTATTTCAAATTTGGCCAGCGCATTCTTTGCTTCTTCCATCTTACTATTTAGTTGCACTTTGATTTGGTTGAAAGTAAGTTTATCTTCCACGCTTTGTTTGGCTAGCACTTGTTGCAACGCGACAAGTTGTGGTGAATCTAATTCCTTTTGCGCTATTTTTCGCTGAGCTTTGCGCTGGGCGCGATTACCAATAACGTGCTGGCGGGCTTGTTCAATTTGGGTAGTGCATTCCTTTTGAACTAGATCTGCATGTGCTTGTGCGTTGAGGAAACCTTCGCTGGAGGCTAGCGACTCAAGCTCCTCGGTTAGCTGATTGATTACTCTTTGCTTTTCATGAAAAAAACTCTCTCGAGCTAACATGTCAAACACAGGTGGAACAAAGTCGGGTAAGTGGTTTTGATCCGCTAGCTTACCTGAAAACCCACGCAAGTATCCTAAACGTCCCTGTTTGTCTTTTACAACAAGCACACCGAACATTTTTCCTATGATGTTATTCGGGTCATCAGCTAAACCAAAGTTATGGTACCAGTCGTGCTGTTTAGTGAGATGTCGCTGCACTTCTTCAGCCGCTAATATACACAGGGGATCGGGCTGGTAGTAAAAAGGAAAAGTAAACTTTGGCGCTAAGGTAAACTTCGAAACGTCTGATTCAAAAGGGATAAAGCAAGGGTCTAAGGCATCGGTCATAAGAGATTAAACGTTCGTTGGAGGCTCTGAAGTTAAATTAAACGCGTTACATGAACAAAGTGTAATGTGCTGAAGGGCGCAGTCTATCATAGTGTAAATCGCAAAAGGGAGCGCTCTACACTCATTATTGCATAACATAATAAGTTACAATATTGGGCTTGATGTATTGTATCGCGATACAGTTGTGGTAAATTAAACTATCAGCCAGTTCCAATCTAATAGAGGAAACATATGGATAATGAACCTAGCTCCCGCCAGGGAATACAAGTTATTTCTCGAGCGGCCAATATACTTAGAACGCTAGAGGGGCATCCAGAAGGCCTTAGCTTAAGCGCAATTGCAAAAAATGTAAAACTAGCGCGGTCAACGGTGCAGCGCATCGTTAATTCTTTGGCTTCAGAGGGCTTTTTAATTGCCGCAAGCCCGACCTCACGGGTGCGATTAGGGCCAGGGTTAGTATCTTTGGGCTCTGCGGCAAAAGCGGATATTGATCGGGTGTTATTGCCGCACATGAAAAATTTGTCTGATGAAGTGGGCGAAACTGTCGATTTGTCCGTTCAGGATGCAGAAAACATGATTTTCATTGATCAAGTGACTACAGATGCCCATCAATTACGTGCCGTGTCGGCTGTTGGCCATGCGTTCTCAATATACAGTTGTGCAAATGGCAAAGCAATGCTCGCTACTATGAGTGACAATGAAGTGATGGCGTTTGTTGAGAGTCATCCAATTAAAGCGTTAACACGTTCTACCATCACAAGTACCGAACAATTGTTAACTGAGATTGCCAGTATTCGTAAGAATGGCGTCGCTTTTGATAAAGAAGAACACTGTGAAGGGGTGTGCGCGATCGGCGTGGCCATTGAAGATCCTTATGGACGCAATATTGCGATATCTATCCCAGTACCAACGGTACGGTTTAATCGCAATAAGAAACACCTAGCGGCGTGTTTGCGAAAATACAAAACGACGATTGAATTAGCGTTAGGAAAAGGTGCAATGTAGCCAATCGATGCACCGAATTAAAAATAGTGTATGAAATTAAAAAGGGGGCTATTTGATAATAGCCCCCTTTTTAATTTGCAATGTGATTGACGGCTAATCGGTTATTTTTTGTATTTGAGGAATCCACCGAGTGCTATTGCTCCATAGGCGAACATCATAAATACCACGCCTGCCATCCAAAATGTTGTTACTGAGTCCATAAATCACCTCTTTTAATTTACGCTAGTTATTTAGCTCTACTGAGAAAATTTGCGATCAGAGTACCCAACACAAGAATAAGGGCGATGATCACAGTCGTTGTTAAAAAAATAGTCCAAAACATAAGGTTACCTGTAATTCAAATGTTAATTATTTGTTTCTTTTAGGTCAAGATAAGTTTGGCTTTTGAAGTAGGCTTTATCACCTTTGATAAAATAGTTGGCAATTACACCGACTATGATTGACACGCAGAGCGCCATAACCGCATTGCTTTTAAACACGCCTAGGCCCGCTGCGACATCTGAAAAAGACCATACAAAGTTACATATCCAAACCATGCCCAGAGTAATAAGTGCGGCACTTGCGCTACGCTGCCAAAATAAACCGTAAATAATGATGAAAAACACCGGTATTAACCAAGCAAATAACCAAGTCATAGCGGCAAGGATAGGTGGCAAAAACGACGCAACAGCGATGGCTATGCTGGCCAAAACGACAATTGCAATTTGAGTGACTTTGGTCATTTGCGCTTCAGTAGCGTCAGGTTTAATTAACCCTTTGTATATATCGTTACTGAATATGGTGGCGGGACTTAACGCCGTCATGGCAAAGGTAGATAAAATCGCTGCCAAAAATGAGGCCAGTAATAACGCCGCTAACCAAGGAGGAAGAGACTCAACCAACATTTGGGTAGCAGCTTTTTTAGGGCCTAGTTCAGCAAACTCGGGAATAGTCATGGCAGTTAAGCCAAGTACGACCGCGAACACACCAAACAGGCCATTAGCCGGCGCGGCTATCCACAGTGCTTTCTTAATGGTTTTTTCGTCTTTGGCAGACATCGCGGTTTGCAATAGCATCTGATTAACCGACTGACTAAATAATACTGCGATAACGATACCTAGGGTAAAGGTAATCATTATTTGGGAGTTGCCAAAAACGGATATCATATGATCCATATCCTGGGAGACGAAATGTTCGGTTACTGAATCAAAATTGCCGCCTGGCAAACGAAGGGCCATAAAGATCGTGGCTAAAATCAGTCCAATATACATGACAACCGCATTGATTAGATTGATCCAGCCGACTTCTTTCATACCGGCTAATACCACGTAAAAAATGCCAATCAAGCCGCCTGCTATGGCACCATTTTTAATTCCCCAGCCGGTCATGGCATTGATTATGATGCCTAATCCTTGGGTTTCTATGGTGAGTATGCCAAATATGATGCCAGCCATAACGCACGATACCAGCACTCTTATACCTTTGCCGAAAAGGTGTTCCAACAGTTCTGGTACAGTAGTTACTCGCAGGCGCCTGACCCACAATCCAGTGCTGTAGCACACGACAACTAATAGAATAACATGGGCGATACTAAACCAAATTGCCGCGGCACCTACGCCCCAGACCATTTCAAATACACCAAGAATATGCGCTGTGCCCAACACGGTAAGTGCCATGGTGGCAGCAACAACACCAACTGGAAGACTGCGCCCACCAAGGGCGAACTCATTCTCACTATGTTGGTCGGCGTGTTTATTGGCGCGTTTTAGCCACAGGGCTACCCCACATATAGTGACAACTTCATAGAGTAGAACAATGAACAACATGCTGGTTTTCATAAAATCGCTCTTCTTATTATTAGTGGTCTGGCTATGAGCACCAATACATAGGGCGCTCAGAATTTGTTCTTTATAGCACTATGCTAACCGGCTGAGTAACCACCGTCTGCGTAAATGACATGACCCGTGTGAAAACTTGATGCGTCAGAAGCCAAAAAGAGTAGTGGGCCAGCAAGATCTTCCGGTTCACCTAAACGTCCCATTGGGATCCTGGCAAGAATATTTTCGCGGGTACTTTTACCTGGCTCATTGTCTTCAAACATCCATGCAGTTAGATTGGAGCGGAATACAGTAGGGGCGATCGCATTGACAGTGATGTTGTGTTTTCCCCATTCACACCCTAATGCCCTGGTAATGCCGTCAACCGCAGATTTAGACGGACAGTACGCTGAATAACCGGCAGGGTGACCTAATTTACCTCTCGCTGAGGAAACCAAAACTACTTTTCCGCCATTGCCTTGGCTCATAAATTGTTTGCCTGCAGCTTTACATAGTAGCCACGAGTCACGCACGTTGGCATCCATCACTTTTTGCCATCGCTCCGTGCTCATATCTTGGATAAGGTCGACGTCGTTGACCCCTGAACCGACGACCAGAATGTCTAGTTTCCCGTAGGTAGCAACGGCTTGTTCTACCATAGCGTCGCATTCTTGTTCGGAATTTGGTCGGGTGTTTCGCGTGGCGACGTGTACACCTTCTTGGCGTAACGATTCGGCTAATGTTTCTAACGCTTCTTTATTACCTCCAGTAAGTAGCAAGTTACAGCCTGAGTTGCCAATAACACGGGCAGCTACCTGGCCAAAGGCGCCTGTTGCACCTGTAATAAGAGCGACTTTGCCTTTTAAATCAAAAAGACTCGCAGGGTTGGCTAAATAGTTATTCATTTTTTGCTCTCCGGGTAAGGCATGATTACAAGCATGCTTACCATTTTATTGGTTTTATTAAGAATGTTACGCTGGGCGTTTGGGGGAATGTGGCAGCTATCAAGTGGCCCAAGGATCACTTCTTTATCGTCATGGGTAACACTGATTGTGCCTTCGAGTACCACATAGATTTTTTCCACTGGTGATACATCGCCTGCTGCGCCGCCGCCAGGTAAAAAGTGCGATAAACCGACCCACACTTTTTTAGTATCGCTTACATCCCAGCCTTGGATCCGAAGCCCACGCATATCGAAATGACCCGGGGCTTGATACGGTTTAGCCTCTTCAATTCTGGTTACATTCATTTTCTGTCCTATCGTCATCTTTGTGACGTACGCTTTTAAATTAAATAGAGACGCTAAACACCTATACACGCCCCGGTATTCAAATGTGACGCCTTAGAAGCTCACCTTGTCTTGGCCTTTAAGGTTCAAAATTTGCCGCGCTTCTTCAGGGGTAGCTATTTCTAATGAGAATTCACTCAAAATACGTTTTATTTTCGAAACCTGCTGTGCGTTACTGGTTGCTAATTCACCGCGACCGATAAATAAGCTGTCTTCTAAACCGACACGAACGTTGCCGCCCATTAATGCTGCGTGAGTAGAGAAAGGCATTTGGTTTTTACCTGCCGCCAATACTGACCAGTGATAATCATCACCAAATAATTTGTCAGCGGTTTTACGCATAAACATCAAGTTGTCTTCGTCAGCGCCGATACCGCCCATGATCCCGAAGATAGTTTGTATAAAGAAAGGCGGTTTAATTAAGCCGCGATCAGCGAAATACGCTAAATTATAAAGATGACCCACGTCATAACATTCGTGCTCAAATTTTGTTCCATGCTCGCCCATAATGTTCATGATTTTTTCGATATCACGGAAAGTATTTCGAAAAATAAAGTCGTCACTGTTGCGAACGTATGGCTCTTCCCAGCTGTATTTCCAGGACTTATATCGATCCGCTAACGGGAACATGGCAAAGTTTAAGCTGCCCATATTTAGGGAGCACATTTCAGGTTTAACCTCCATGGCGGCCCATAAACGTTCTTCAACAGTCATTGTGGGGCTACCGCCTGTGGTTAAATTAATTACGGCGTCAGTGCGCTCGTTAATCGCAGGTAAAAATTGTTCGTATACTTTTGGATCGCCAGTCGGTTCACCGGTTTCAGGGTTGCGCGCATGCAAATGTATAATGGATGCCCCAGCTTCAGCGGCATCTACTGATTGTTGAGCGATGTCTTCTGGGGTAAATGGCAATGCATCTGACATGGTTGGAGTGTGCATCGCGCCGGTCACAGCGCAGGTAATTATGACCTTTCTATTCTTTTTCATGGTTTATCCTTTGGAATTCACAGTATTGAGGAGATATTTGCTGAGGTTTTCGCGCAGAGTTTGGGCACTTTCTTCGGTCCAATGTTTGAAGCCATGACCCGATTTAATGCCCAGTTCACCTTTGGCGACTTTTTCTTTTAGGATGTCTGATGGGCCTTTGTCACGATTAATGCTGGCTAAAATGACGTTGTGAATATCTAAGGTTAAGTCAAGGCCAACCAAATCGGCATTTTCTATTGGGCCAAGTACCGGCATACGTAAACCGAAACTGTTCTTCACTACTTCATCAATGCCTTCAGCGGTACACACACCGTCGTTAATTAATGCGATTGCTTCTCGCCATAGGGCGTGTTGCATGCGATTACCCACGAAACCAGGCACATCCTTTTGAATATGGACAGGTTTTTTGCCTGCAAATGCCAGCAGTGACATCATGCGTTCAACAGTGGCAATCGTGGTTTTTTCGCTCTGCACCACTTCGACCAAGGGCACTAGGTAAGGGGGGTTCCACCAGTGGCAACCGACAATACGACCGTTACATTCCATCCCGTCAAATATATCTTTGATAGGGATCACTGATGTGTTACTAGCCAAAATGGTGTCAGGTGCGGCGTAACGCAAAATTTCTGCGAATATTTCACGCTTTAACGGCAGCTTTTCAGGCGCAGCTTCAATAACAAAGTCGGCATCGACTACAGCACTCTCTAAGTTGTCACTTATATGAATGTAATCGAGGGAACTTAACGATTGAGATAGGGCGGTTAAATTAGCCGCAATTTTCTGTTTAGCGCTGTTACGTGCACCTTCTATAGGGTCGTACAGGGTTACTTGTATTGCTTTATTGGCAAACACTTGTGCGATACCGCAACCCATAAGACCTGCGCCAATGACAGTAATCTGTGATGAAGAGAACATAGGACAATTCCTGCGTTGATATTAGGGAGGCATAAGCCTGTACACTAGATAAACTCTAGGGGTTACCCCCTAGAGAACTGAATGTACTTACTCTGTATCACCTTGTTCGATACGGTATTCACCGCTAGGGTCAACCATAGCGACCAAGCGGACCATACAGCCGTCACCGCCTTTCCAGCGCCAAGGGAATGCCGCAAGGGTACAGCGCTTACCTGTGACCTTGTCTAGTTCACCTCCGACATTTTCGATACCGCAAATTCCTGCGTTAAGTAGGGCTCTGTGACAAGGTTCCCAATCTGGGAAATCTTCTTTGATGCCACGGCCACCGGTAAACTCGCGGTATTCTTCTTCTAAATGAGGGATCAACGGGCCGGTGCCGTGCGGGCCAATTGCTGTACCAAGGGGATGATCAAGTGCTTGAACATCAATGCCTACCATTTTGACTTTCTTTTTGGCAAGCCATTCACCTGCTTCGCGGTATAAGCCAGGGCCATAGTGGTAATACTCTGCTGAATCTGCATAGGTGTGGTGCCAACCCGTATTGATAATAACGATATCCCCTTCGCGGATTTTGGGACGCACGTTTTCTAGATCCTCAGCGGTAATGACTTCCCATTTCTTTTTAGGAATTGATACCACTACACCTGCACCGAAAAACCTTGGAAGTGGCATTTGATCCATAAATGGTGTGCCTTCAACCACATGGGCTGGTGCGTCGATATGCGTACCTGAGTGCATAACCGTTGTGATTTTTTGGGTCAAAACACCAGAGCGAGAATGACCATGAAGACGCTCAATTTTTACATCTTCAAAATATGGCCAACAAGGCTGACCTAATCCCCACTCATGACTTAAATCGTAAAACTGCATCCCAGTATCGTTACTTTTGTTTTCCTCATCGATCATTTTGTCCATGTCGGATTTAGGAATTCTGTGTACGCGTTTTATATCGTTAATTTTCATATTTCACCTGTTCGCTATGTGGTACATCTGTATCGAAATTTGAGATTAACAACTCGAAATTTAATTGTCAATAAATAGTTAATTTGCTGTTACTGGTTGGTTTTTTGTTATTTTTTATTTATTTATCAGGTGGTTAGGTTGGTTTTCCGATATTTTTTATGGTTAAAATCTTTTGTTCACAAAAAATATACATTTTGTTGACATGTTTTTTGTCTCGCGGTAGTTTAAATATTAATCGGTACTAGTGTATCGCAATGTGGTCATGATTGAGTTTGGCTGCTTTGTTCGAATACCTATAAATAAAAATAAAAGGACACTGTGGATGAAAAAAATGAAACTGAATAAAATGACGACCGCATTAATGACAGGCTTAGTCGGTTGCGGGGTAACAAGTATCAATGCACAAACTACAAGCAGCCAAACTCCAACATCACCCACCTTAGAGGTGATTGAAATTACGTCACAAAAACGTGTGCAAACTTTGCAAGAAGTCCCTGCCACTGTGACAGCAGTATCCGGTGAGCTACTCGACGACTACGGTATAGACGACTTGTTTGAAATGGCTGATTTAGTTCCTGGCATGGTGTTTTCTCGGGCGCCAGATGATGGATTGGCATTAACCTTACGTGGTTTAGGTACGCCAGCGAGAACACAATCATTTGATCAATCTGTGGCGCTGTTTCAAGACGGCATGTTTGTGGGCAAAGGTCGAATGTACTCAGCCGCTTTTTTTGATGTTGAGCGTATTGAAGTGATTAAAGGAACCCAGAGTACTCTATTAGGGAAGAACACTAGCTTAGGGGCCATTAGCGTAATCTCGAAGAAGCCAAGTGATGAATTTGCGGGGAATATTAAACTCGGGCGAGAGTTTGAAAATGGTGGGTGGTCAGTGGATGGTGGTCTCGATATACCGCTGGCTGAAAATTTTAGCGTTCGCGTAGCAGGGCACTATATTGATCAAAATGGGTGGGTTGAAAATTTAGCGACTGGCAGAGATGTTCCCGAGGATAATGACACGGGACTGCGCATTACGGCTTTGTATGAACCCTCAGATTCATTGACCATAACGGCTGTCTATCAGCGCTCAGATAGCGAACGTATTGGTAACGGTTATCAATTTGTAGATAACGGAAATTATTTTAGTGACGAAGTTCTCGCGATCATAGGCGAAGCACAACTGGACGATACAAAAACGGCAGTGTGTTCACAGTGCCCTAATCAAGAAAGTTATCATGATACTTCGGTTGATACCTACAATGTAACCGTAGAAAAAAGCCTTGAAGACTTTACCTTAACGTCAATTACCTCGTATGCAAATTATGACATAGAGTTTTACGATGACTTTGATTTTGGTAATGCTTTTGACGAATTCGCTTACGTAACAACGGGGCAAGTAGACTACTACAGTACGTATTTTAAGCGCGGTGAAAGCTATAATCAGTTTTCTCAAGAACTTCGCCTAGCCTCAGAGGGGCGAGATGATTTTGATTACATGATGGGCTTATTTTATTTTAAAAGTGACTGGGATTCTTTAGAAGAGCAATTTTATAACACACCAAATTTTCCACCGGACAATGCAGGACAACTGTTTAACGGTTCGTTCGGTAATGATTTTAAGCAGAAAACCGATACTATTTCCGCCTTTATCCAATCAGATATGTATCTAACCGACAAACTCACGTTATCGGGCGGTCTACGCTACACGGATGAGAACAAAGACGTCCAGTTTGACCGCACCCCAGGTGAATTATCGACACTTTGGAATACAGTGGTTAATCCGCCTTTTGAGTCAGAATTGAACTTCCAAGATAGCTTTTTAAACGGCAATTTGAGCGCTAAATACGATTGGAGCAAAAATACGGTAGTGTACGCTTCCTACGGTTTAGGCAGTAAAACAGGGGGCTTCGCTGAATCCGCAGAGATCAGCAGTGCTGATCCATCATTGAACGTGGAAGACGGCGGCGCGCGTGTTGCGACAGAGGAAACCAGTACTTATGAACTTGGGTCTAAAATGGTACTGCTTAATAACAGCATGAATTTGAACCTTGCATTGTTTTATACCGATATTGAAGATTTTCAAGAAACCTCCTTTTTCGTCACCGACGGAAGCGCAGCATTTCTTACACAAAACACTGACGTAGAATCAAAAGGATTTGAGATCGATAGTAAATGGCAAATTACAGATGACGTTCAGATTAGTGGTGCCGTGACGTTCGCCGATTCAACTCATAAAGACGACGGTAGTGATTTGGCTCAGGCGCCAAAGTGGACAGGCAACATTGGATATTTATATACCAGGGAGCTAGAAGCGTGGGATATGCATATGCGCTCAAGTGGTTTCGTGCGTTATCGAGACAGCATGGTCAGCCAAATAAACGAAACCTACCCATCGGATAGCTTAACCACATTAGATTTCACCTTAGGTCTGTTTTCAAATGACGATACCTGGGAGGTGATGCTTGTAGCACAAAATGTAACCAATGAACGTGCGAGCGATTTTAGTGGACCGCCAGCGGCGCCGATTGGTGCGATTTTAGGAGCGCCAACTGGCGATCAGGGAATAACATCTGAAACGTTAAATATTCAGCGTACAGTAAAATTGCAAGTGAGTTATCATTTTTATTAACCCGTGATTAGATCTTCTAAAAATTTACCACCTGAATAAATGTGTTGGATTTGAAACAATTTATTCTGTTCCTGAAAATACCCAATATGTTTAACGCATGTTGGGTGTTTTTTTTTACTAGGTTATCGTTTTTAAATGTAATTTATTTCATTTGTACGCTTCAATTAGTGCAATTTAAATTGGATTTTTAAGTGGTCATTCACTATTTTTAATGAAGGAAGAATTAAATAAAACATCTATGAAGTTGAATTTTTCATAAGTGAATAAAGGATTAGTTATGGAAATTGCAGCACCTCAGTTACGCCTACAACATTTCATTCCTCTTTCAAAAATGACATTGGCAATTTGTTTAAGTTCATCATCTATTTGTTATGGTGCTGACAGTATTGCACAGCAGGACAAGCCAATTAGCAAATACGAGGCTGAATTAGAGCGCCAACGTATTTTACTCATCAAGCAAGGCCAACAAATTGAAAAGTTAACGCAGATGATCAATGCCTTAACGGCCAAAGAGGTTGATACTCAAACTACTGCATCGACTGACCAAGCGGATAAGCGTAAAGCACAAGCTGCTAAGCCAGCAAAAAAAACAGAACAAGCCGTAGCGCAAAATAAACCTGTTGGCCAAGCGCCACCAAAATCGTCAAGTACGATAGAAGCAAGTGCAATCCCTGAGCTTGGGGATACCGTGAGTGGTGTACTAACTGGCAAAGGCACATTGGTGCTAGAGCCTTCATTTGGTTATTCATATACGGATAATAATCGTGTTTTCTTAGATGCATTTTCATTCATTCCGGCGCTTGTGGTGGGGTTAATTGATTTACGAGAGATTAAACGTCACAGCTTTATCGGTAGCATTTCTGCGCGTTACGGTATAACCGAACGCTGGGAAGTGGACTTAAAGGTGCCGTATATTGGCCGAAATGATAGTCAACGCTCGAGGCCGGTCAGTATCGGGGTCAGCGAAGATGAAATATTTAATGCCAGTGGCCACGGAATAGGGGATATAGAGCTTTCGACTCGCTATCAGCTTAATACACCAACAGATGGCGGTCCCATATATGTGGCAAATTTAGTGGCTACGATCCCCACTGGTGCCAGCCCATTTGAAGTGGAGTTTATGCAATCAACTCCCGGAGCGGTGTTCCCAACTGAACTACCAACAGGATCTGGTTATGTGAGTATTCAACCTAGCATTACTGCTATATACGCTACTGACCCAGGTGTGTTTTTCGGTAATTTAAGTTACGGCTATAACATGGATACCGACGAAGAGGTGGGGAATGTTGACCCCGGAGACAGCGCAGGCGTGAGCTTTGGTTTAGGGGTATCGTTTAACGAGCGAACTTCCATGAGCTTGAGCTATTCACATAAGCATGTTTTGAAATCCAAGATTAATAACATGAAAATCGACGGCAGCCAGCTTGATATTGGTCAGTTAATTATTGGATATTCGTTTCGTTATTCGCTAAATACCAATATCAGTTTATCTTTGGCGATTGGCGTGACTGATGATGCTCAAGATACGCGTCTAAATTTCAGAATGCCGGTTACTTTTTAGTGGTACACGCTAGCAATTGGGGCTTTGTTTGGCGTAAAGGTGTTAATTTAACCGCCGTTTCTGTGAGACTCACTACTTTTAAGGCCGTTATACTGGGCGCTCGCATTTCAGTAAGCAGACTAAACGCCCACAATAATCAATTCTAACGTTTACGTCCGCGCACCATGATCAATTGACAAGCTAACTGTTCAAATGCAACCGCTAGTGATGGGCGCGTGCGTTAAAGTAGGTGTTATATAATTGGTCTTGAGCAAACGCTTGCTTGGCGTGCTCAATGTTCTTGATGGTGATATCAATATTGGTTATCGCAGAAAGTGTTTGATTATCGAGCGTGTTTTGCAGCACGGTATTGAACGTATTATTGGGCAATACCGAGCTTAGGGACAATTCATCTTTGCCCAGTTGGGTAAAGTCTTGCGGTGTTTGGAAATAGCTGTGGCCTACTAACTCCCCGTTTTGAAAGAGGTGTTTTTGAAAATTAAGATCAACCACCACACCATTACCGAGCACAAACCCACCACGTAATGTAGCAAGTTTCTCCTCAGAAACGGCTTGCCAATGTAATGTGTCAAGCTCATCAATAGCCAAGTCAGGTGCCTTCTTTGCGTAACTCGGCAATGCAATCAAAATGATGCTTAGCGCACTAATTAAGATCGTTTTTCCCTGAAGTAGCCTTTGTGTTTTCATTTCTCGTTCCTTAAAAGTCAACACTAGAGGGTTGTAATACGTTAAATAGTCCTAAACTGGCATGATCGACTGCTAGCCCTAAATTGGCGCGAACTAGGTGGTCATTTTTCTGATCACTTTGATACTGACTCACGGCAATGTCTTTGTAATCCTGAATCACAAATAATATTCGGTTGTTCCACATTTCCATAAATTCCGCCATTTTTATTGATTTCAAACCAATAGCGGGATCGCCCACAAGCACGTCAGAGCTACTGCTGCCTTTTATGATCACAAAATGCATATAACCATTGTTATTGATTATGGTAATAGCAGGAAGTTGCGCGCTGGAAAGCTGTTCCAATGAGATTTTAAAGCCATTTGAACGGTAACCTCTGCGTGCGAGGTACTGCTTCATATCAAGTAATGAAAACCCTTGATGCTTAATCTTCTCTTTATTTCCGTGTTCAAACATATCTTTGAATACACTTAGTTCATTCACTTGGTCGTTGTAGTGGAACGACAGTAAGCTTGCAAGTGTTGCTGAACCACAGCTGAAGTCATATTTTTGCTTGTAAATCGTTTTAAAGCGAAGCTCGCTGATACTGGTGACTTTAATAGAAAACTGACCATTAAAATCAACCAGACCGCTCAAAGCTGGGCAGGTGGTAAATAACATGGCTAAACACAGTAAAAGTCTCATAGTACGCCTATTCATCCGTTAATTAGGTGCGATGGTGACTGTGATGATGGTCGATTCTTGAATAATGACGTTGTTGCCGGTGTTTTGAATGATGGAAAACACGCCAGAAGCATCATTAAATGATCCTCGATCGATTGAATTATTCCCCGTTATACTGTTGGCGTTGTAGTTGTCCGTTAAAATGGCTTCTAAATGGGTGTTATTGGTGACATCAACGACGCCGCCCATTCCACGCTCTTGGTCTAAATCATCAAGTAAAACAGGTGCTATCTCATCTATTGCGGGTTGCGCATCGCTATAAAATGAAACTAGCATCAGTAAGGGAAATAGAATAAATACACTAGTAATGTTAGATATTTTCTTCATAGCCCGTGTCCTTTTTTAATAAGTTGCTGGCATAGTGCCAGCAACTTATATTTCCTTAAAATGAAACCTACCATTGCGATGTTATTGAGGGTTCACATTTACATTTCCTTGGAAAGATACTTGTTGTTGTGCCAGGGCGTTGTGACCCAAGTTCTGCACGTTTTGGTTAATACCCGCGGTTCCGTTGAAGGTATCGGACATGCTATTGTTACTTGCTATCGTTGACTGATTATCGAAGCTATAAGTGACATAGTTGCCAGTAACAGACCCCGTTAGGTTGGATTCATTGACGCTATATGTTGTTGTAGCAACACCACCATTGTTTGCCGCCGATGTACCCCAGCCCTCAGACCATGCAGAGCTATTGTCGCTATTATCGCTATTATCGCTATTGTCACTGTTATCGACTGATGCCGTGCTACCACCATTCGCCGATGCACCACCTTCTGCGGCATTCGCGTAACTATTGTCACTGTTATCGCTATTGTCGCTGCTATCACTGTTGTCTACCGTGGCAGTACTGCCTCCGTTAGCGGAAGCACCGCCTTCAGCTGCATTTGCATAGCTGTTATCACTATTATCGCTATTATCGGAATTATCAGAGTTGTCTGAGTTATCCGAATTATCAACATTTGCAGTACTACCGCCATTTGCCGATGCGCCACCCATTGATGAATTAGCATAGCTGTTATCGGAATTATCGGAATTGTCCGAATTATCAGAGTTATCGCTATTATCGGAATTGTCAGAGTTATCGCTATTGTCCGTGCTAGCAGTGCTGCCACCATTGGCTGACGCGGCACCCATGGCACTTGCACTTGCATAACTGTTATCGCTGCTGTCACTGTTGTCAGCTGACGCGGTACTGCCACCGTTCGCAGCTGCCGAGCCCATAGCGCTGGCGTTGGCCATGCTGTTGTCAGAGCGATCAGAAGTGGCAGTGCTACCGCCATTTGCTGCAGCATCAGACGCAGAAGCATAGCTGTTATCGCTATTGTTGCTGTTGTCAGAATTATCACTGTTATCTGAATTGTCACTGTTATCTGAATTATCAGAGCGATCACTCATTGCCATGCTGCCATTGTTCGCAGTAGCTTCAGTTCCCATAGCGTAGCTATTGTCACTGCTGTCTGACGATGAGCTATCAGAGTTATCAGAATTGTCTGAGTTGTTGCTGTTGTCAGAGTTGTCTGAACGGTCTGTCATGGCTGTACTGCCGTTATTTGCCGCAGAGTCCGTGGCTGAGGCGTAGCTGCCGTCACTGCTGTCCGAATTATCCGAATTGTCCGAGTTATCACTGTTATCCGAATTATCTGAATTATTACTGTTATCAGAGTTGTCCGAACGATCGCTCATGGCCATACTGCCATTATTTGCTGCCGCATCGGTAGCCGATGCTGCACTGCCATCACTGTTATCGCTGTTGTCTGAGTTGTCGCTGTTATCTGAGTTATCAGAGCGATCAGTCATAGCGGTACTGCCATTATTCGCAGCAGACTCAGTAGACGATGCGTAGCTGCCGTCACTCATATCGCTGTTATCTGAGTTGTCCGAATTATCTGAATTATCCGAGTTATCAGAATTGTCGCTGTTATCAGTGGCCGCCATACTGCCGTTGTTAGCCGCTACTTCGCTGCCTGACGCGGAACTACCATCGCTATTATCGCTGTTGTCAGAATTGTCACTGTTATCAGACGCGTCCGAATTGTCCGAGTTATCGCTATTATCCGTTGCTGCCATACTGCCGTTGTTGGCGGCAACTTCGCTGCCTGATGCAGAACTTGCATCGCTGTTATCGGAAGAATCAGTGCTGTTGTCTGTGTTGGCAGTAGAATTTTCGTTTGCTGCTGCTGATGAGTCGCCGGTGCTATCAGCACTTGCCGTTGCTGTTTGAGATTCAGCCACTTCCGTGGCGGTGTTTGTTGGGTTTGCCCACACACTGGTTGCTGAACCGAGTATGATTGTCATGCTTGCTGCTAATAAGCTTTTATTAAATACTTTCATCTTTTATGCTCCATTAAAAAACGATTTGTTACCATTCACGGAAAATCTCACTGGAAATAGCAACGCTTAATATTCAAAAATATACAAAGGGAAAGGGAACTGTGTCCTGTTCTTTTTCTCCCGCAATGACTGTAGTTAATTGGTAGCTGAAAATTCCATTAAGAGCACATTAAAAACACCTTAAAATTACTTTTTTGCGACAGTACAAGATTAATAGCTTTAATTTTTTGGGTAATTAAAGTTCTCTTGCTAGGTAATTGGATGCAACTTGTTATTTTCTCTTTAATTATTGCTAAGGTTAGGTTGAAGTTTATTTTCGGGAAGATATTTTAACAGGGAATTTCGGCGAGAATTCAGTCATAAAATTAAGCTGAATATTACATATATTGAAAAGTCACTGTCTATTTTCTTTACAATCTACAATATTTATCTTGATTAGAATTTAGTTTTATCTATTAAGTCTCGGTATTCATTAAATATTATATTATGTGGTTCGCTTTTTGCTTTTTAATAAAAGTTTGACGTGAATTAATCAGAGATTATTACGATAGGATTCTGCTTTTTATTCCCAAATATGCTGTCTTGTGAGTTGAGTCCGTCTGATTATCTAGATAAAGGATTAGATGATGACGCATTCTCAAGCACAGCAAGGCATGCTGGTAATATCCGATGACAACTTTCTAATTGGCGTGTTGACCGGATTAAGCGTAGCCAACCATTTTTCATTTCGCTCAGTGTCCTTAAACGACCCGCTTTCGCTCGACTTGGTTAGCCGCGTATGTAAAGTGGTATTAATAGATTTACGCACAATTAGGGCAGAACTTTTAGCATCACACGTTGAGGTACTGCACCGAATTAATCATGTCTATAAAATCCCTGTGTGTGCAGTTTTGAATCAATGTAATTCAAAGCTTACTGATCGCCTACCTTGGATCGAATACTTTACTGATGTCGATTTAATTGCAAAGTTAGACAGTTACTTGCCTCAGATTAGCGTGAACCATAGTACCCTGAGAGACGAAAGGCGTCACAAGGAGAGAAGAAGTGCCATTGATCGGCGAGGTATCTCCGCTATTTTAGGTCTCGAGCGAAGTCATCATACTGCTCAAGTGTTAAAAGATTTCTTGCCCGATGAAGAAATGAGTTTTGTTTTAGGGCCATTTGTTATCGATAACAACAGTAGAACGGTGCACTGTCATGGCAAAAACATTATGCTGACGGCGAAAGAATTTAAACTGTTTACCATATTGGCTCAGGTGCACGATCATGTGTGCAGCACCGAAAAGATCATCGAAAATTTATGGCCAGACACTCGCCGTGCCAACAAGTCAGACTTATACCAATATATGCACCTTTTGCGTAAAAAAGTTGAAGTAGACCCTGACAATCCTAGATGGATACTCACCGTCAAAGGGGTAGGGTATCGCTTAAATACCAATACTTTTCTATCCTAAATTGGTTGGCGCGTGCTACTACATCGTGTCAGCGCTATTTAAGTTGATTAAACAGCGCCGTCACGTTTTCCAACAAATGTAGTTTAAATGCATTGACTGTGGGGCTTAATATGCGCCTTTCGGCGCAAATGAGGTTTAAAGGGAATGTTTCCCCATGCCAGCCATCGATATTGATCTCTACTAAGCGTCCGTGTATTAAATCTTGAATAACATCTAGCTTCGATTTGCGGGCAATTCCTTTGCCCGCGACTGCCCATTTCCGGGTGATGTCACCGTCTTTACATTGGCGATCTCCTGTTACATCGACACTGGCTTGTTTACTCTCCTTGCTGAACGTCCAGCGGGTATGTAGGGTGTCATTGTGACCGTGGCACAAGCAATTGTGCTCCGTGAGTTGTTGCAAGGTCGTAGGTGAACCGAATTGATTAATGTAACTTGGTGATGCGCATAAGACAGGTACGTTATTGGGAGCAATTGGAATAGCAATAAATCCAGAATCCTTTGGTTTCCCATACCGAAGCGCTAAATCTACGGGTTGACTGTATAAATCGGCTGGGCTGTCTGATAGTTGCAAACGTACTTCGACTCTTGGATGTGCTTCCATAAAGTTATCAAGCCAGGGAAGCAATAGATTGCGCCCCATATCTGACGGTGCTGACAACTGTATTACACCCCTTAATTCTTCGTCTTCACTGTGGATTTGCGTGGTGGCTTCATCCAATATCGCCAGCGCATTTTTGCAGTGACGCAAAAATTGTTCACCTTTTTGCGTTAAGCGTAGATTTCGTGTTGAGCGAATAAACAACAGAACGCCTAAATCAGCTTCAAGGCGTTTTAGCGACGCGCTGACCACAGCAGGCGATATGTCCATTTTTCTGGCACAGGCTGACAAACTACCTTGTTGCGCGGTTTCGCAAAATAAACGTAGGTCTTGAATGTTTTTCATCTAGATATTGCTTTCAAATAATTTTTGAAAGTCTTTCATGAGATTGGGGCTATTTCAATTAATTCGAAAATCAGTGCTAGAAATAAACCAAGAAAGTTGATGATTATGCAGCGGATCATGACAACGACACTTAAGCAACGCCATTGCACGAAACAGATTGATGGCAATATAAGGGCTAATTCACTTAGCCCTTATTACAAGCGTGCTGACGATTACGCTTTATTTGGGTTAATGATGTATTTCCCACCGGTCGATTTCGCGTTGTACTTGGCGATAATTTCTGGTGTGAGCGCCTCTTCAAAAGAAAGCTCTACGCTAGACTCAATCGCAAATGTGGTATTGATTTCATCCGCTACACGCTTGTGTAATTCAGCGACTTTTGGCGCATCCAATTTGCCTAAAAAGCGCATCAATAACCAGCCACCGATACTCCATGTCATGCCAAATGCGCGGTTCAATGTAGTAGGTGAGAAGTCTAGACCCCCATAAATGTAGACTTGTTTGTTATCTGTCGAACCGTAAGTATTAAAACCAGTGGCATCTTTACTACCAACTGCTTCCATTGTGCTTAATATATCGCTTGCTAATTCTCCACCGCCAATGGCATCAAATGCGAGCGTTGCACCGGTAGCTTCAATTGCTTTGTATAAATCTTTCTTGTAACTATCACTTGATGAATTGACAACGTACTTGGCGCCAATTTTGGTTAATAAATCAACTTGTTCTTGCTTGCGTACAATATTTACTAACTGCACACCTTCCGCAAGACATATTTTATTTAGCATAATACCAAGGCTTGACGCTGCTGCGGTATGCACCAATGCCGTGTGCCCTTCCATGCGCATGGTTTCTACCATACCTAATGCCGTCAGCGGGTTAACAAATGAAGAGGCTGCTGCTAATGGTGTTGTATCGTCATGATGTGCGATACACGCTTGCACTGGTACACATGTATATTGGGTATAACAGGCGCCAGTAAGTACAGCGACTGTTTTGCCGATTAATGCTTGCGCCTGTTCGCTATCACCGGCAGCTACGACAACACCAGCCCCTTCATTTCCGATAGGTAAGGTTTGGTCTAAACGTGATTTAACACGCCCTAACATGCCTTTATGAATAGGTGCACTAAGTGTGGTTTTATCGTCACTCAATTGTGCTTTAGATAGGTCAGCTGGGCCAAACATAGGCCACATATCGGATGGATTAATAGGCGAGGCTTGCATTTTAACCACAATTTCGTGGGCCTTGGGTGATGGCACGTCAACGTCTTTCAAATGAATGTTTAGTTCGCCATCTGATGAAATGTGGGTAAATAACTGTTTGCTTTTATTCATTTCTTGTCCTGTTCTGTCGTGTGGAGCTTTGAAATTAAGGTATACATCTCAAAGTAAGATTAATGTTCATTTACATAATCAAAAAATTAACATGGGGATAGGTGTGGTACGAGTCAATAGAAATGTTACATGATCATCACTGTTATATATTGAACACTTAAATATCAACCGAGTGCTGTTGTGCGGTGAAAGTGCGAACAGCTATAAATTATGTCGTGCGTATGAGGTAACCACTTTGAGTTTATTTTTATCGGCCCCTGATTCGAAATAAGTTGTAGCGATGTCAGTGATGTTCGCGCTTGGCGCATCAATGCACTCGATGCCAACCCAAGCATTGCGCCCGTTGTTTTTTGCTTCGTATAAACAGGTATCCGCCAAGGCAATTAAGGTTTGCCAATCACTTGCTTGGGCCTGTTGTATAGCGCTCGGGAAACAGGCGTAGCCCACAGAGCAGGTGTTATATATTGATACTCCGCTTGGCAAAGTAAAGGGGGTAGCACCCACCTCATGTAACAGTCGCTGAGCTAATTTACCAGCGTCGGAGCGGTCAATAAAACGCGCTACGCCTACAAATTCTTCGCCCCCCCAGCGCACGATATAATCTGATTGCCTGAATACTAATGCCAATCGTTGGGTAAGTTGTTGTAGCACTACATCCCCCGCGCCGTGACCGTGTTCATCATTTACGCGTTTGAAATGATCCATGTCGATCATGAAGACGACTATGTCGGCTTGTTGAGGTAGGGGCGTTTTGCCATCATGCCAATCGGCGTAAACACGCTGACTTTTTTCTAAATCTGCGCCAATTTGATTCTCTAAAAAGCGCCGGTTATGCACTCCGGTTAACTTGTCTGTTAGACTGATTGCCTCCACTTCTTGATAGGCCGCTTGTAACTCTATGTTCTTTTGTTCTAATTCAGTTGTGCGAAGAGCGACTTCTCGGGTTAAGCGTTTATTCAAATTACGCTGATTTATACGACTGTAAATCAACACAAACAGTACAAAGCTGCCCGCTACGCCAGCGATACTAACGTTTCTGCCTAACTCGGCTTGTTCTTGTTTAACTTTGCTTAACGCTTTTTCTTGTTCGAGCAGTTTAATTTGTTGAGCACGGCGCACAAACTCTGCTTGTGACTGTAATGTGGCAATCGTATTGATGCGACTAGCGTTCAGCGTTTCATCTTCGAGTTTCTTTTGTGCCAGCAATGCATCAAAGGCTAGCCTTAACGCATCTTCTTTAATATACGCTTGTACGCGAAGTGCTTCTAACAGTGCTTCATCATGTGTTTCGTTGTTGCTCCGTGCTTGCACCACTCCGGCATCTATATGCTGAATCGCTAATTTCGTATCGTCACTTTTTAGGGCTAAGCTGGCTGAAAGTCGATAGGCGTCAACCAATAAACTTTTGTAATTATGTTTAATCGCTCGCTCGATAACCCCGTCTAACAGCACTCGGGACTGTTCTAGGTTGCCTAATTCCATTTCTAATCTTGCTATTGAGGTCAACGCCCAATCGGTATCCCGAGGCGCTTGAATGTGTTTGAATAAGGTTAAGGCTGTATTAAGATGCTCGTGCGCTTTTTGGTAGTCACCTAATTCAATGTATTGATAACCCACTTTATTATGACTGTAGGCAATGTATTTTTTCCCTCCTGATGCCAAATCGATCGCTAGGGCATCGTTGAAGTAGCTTAGCGCTAGCATGTGGTCGCCCATCAACCTGCGAAGATCGCCTAAGTTATAAAGGGCACTGGCGATACCGTCTTTGTTTTCTAATTCGTAATGCAATTCGAGCGCTTGCTGATGTGCCTGGGCAGCCCCTTCAAGTAGACCCATTTTCTCAAGCACTAAGCCAATACTGTTATAGGTGGACGCTATTGCCGACTGGTCTTTTAATTGCTGACTGATTTGCATAGCCAAATAAATATATTCCAAGGCTTGAGGGTAATTTGATTGGTAACGATAGGTTAGCCCAAGCTGACGGTAAGCTTTGGCTAGACCTACCTGATTATCTTGGCTCTCATACAGACGAATGGCTTGATTGAGCAGATCATGTGCCGGCTCATAGTTATTGCGCTCCATGGCGTTGCGCGCTTGTTGAAAATAGCTATCCGCAATAGAAATGGGCGCGTTTTCCGCTAAGGCCAACTGATGAAACTCACCCGTCAGTCTCTCTGCTTGGGTGATATTACCTTGTTTACGTGCTTGCTCGATTGCGCGTTCGAGTGTAGTTACGTTTGGTACGGCCTCGCTATCACTGGGGAGTGAACTTATGTTTACCTGAGCATCAACACTGAACAGTGAACACAGCGCGAAAAATAATGTTAACCATGCACTTACCTTTACGAGTGGGAACCCCGAATTCAAAGGTTGTCTCCGTTACTGTTGCCAATGGCTTTATAGTTGAAACAATTATTACATGAGTCAATTTACATCGGTAGAGGTAATTGCCTGTTTTATGTTCGCTTTTATGTGTTGAGAGGCTAAGCGCGTCGGAGCAAAAGCGCTCAGTGACGAGAACTGTGTTAGTTAGAATCTATGGCTGAAGGCTAATATTATGATGCAAATCACTTGCTTGACACCATTCGTAACAAAGTGACATCAATGTGTTGTGGGTTAGCTGCCATATTAATAGCTCGCATGACATTGTTTTCTCTTGCTGCTAGGCAGCAGCCAGCGTCCCTTAAACAACGTCCCTGTAAAAAAGTGAGAATGAGGATAGCCATGAAACTGTATTTAATAAATCTCTACAGAGATAACAAATCTGTGCTGTTATTTATTGTGCTTATGTGCGTTTTTAGGAGCGCCATAGCGGATTGGAACGAAGTACCCACTGGCTCTATGCAACCTACTATCGTCGAAGGAGACCGTATTTGGGTCAACAAGCTTGCCTATGATGTCAGTACGCCGTTCGTGAATTACTCCCTGTTAAAACTCGCCGACCCAATACGTGGGGACATTATCGTGTTTGACTCAGCACCAGCAGATAAACGTTTGGTAAAGCGGGTCGTAGGGATACCTGGTGATACGATAGCGATGATTGACAACGTGGTATATATCAATCAACAACCGTTGAGTTATGAAAACAAGGCTGCAAAAGAGTATTTTAGTGAAGTAACTGAAAATCTACTGGGTGTGCAACACCGAATTCGCGTGGCGAATAACGGCTCTCGGCTATCTAGTTTTGCACCGCTGACTATCCCCGCTGATTACTATTTAGCCATGGGAGATAACCGAGACAATAGCGCAGATTCTCGGGTCATTGGTTTAATTCCCCGAGACGAAATTATTGGCCGCGCGAGCAAGGTCGTGATGTCTTTAAATTATGACAACTATTACCTGCCAAGACCCGAGCGGTTTTTACACACCTTACTATAGGCATGCTTGTTTACTTAAGTCGGCTGGAACGAGTGATTAAGCGCTGACTTATGGCGCTTTTCAATCGCTGAAAACCATTTGAAACTCTTAGCAATATGCTCATGCCAATAAGCCCATTCATGGGTGCCTACATACTCTTGGTAATCGTGGCTAATATTTCGCACAATAAGCTGTTGATGTAACCAGCGATTAGAGTCGATTAAGCTATCATCCTTGCCACAATCGAAGCGTAGGGGAGGGCGTGTATCTGTGGCTTGATCAAACCAATGTAATAGGTCAGCTTCGCGAGGTTCCTCACATCGATAAAATGACATAGGGGTTTCTACAAATTGGGCCATGTCCTCAAGCTGGGTAATTGACGAATGGGCTGATATTCCACTGAATTGCTCAGGAAACTTTGCTCCAAGGCGCAATGCTCCGAAACCTCCCATGGATAATCCACTGATATACCAGCGACTTTTTTCTGTCACCTGTGCGCTATACACTTCTTTTATGGCCTGAATTACATCATCCATGATCCACTGTTCATAGTTGCCTTTATCGGCAAGCGGCAAGTAGGCTGAGCCATCTAACACGCCACCGTCTGATGGCATCACCAATAAAAACTCTTCTAAACCGTTTGCGCGTAGTTGCTCGTAAACCTGATGCACACCGCCAAGGTTCATCCACACCCAGTGATTTCCGTATACGCCGTGCAACAAAAGCACCACGGGGATATCTCGCTGTGTGGTGTCTGCGTTATATACACTGACATCATGGCGACCCCCTAAATAACGAGAGTGGATTGTAATAAAGCGTGTGTGTGCCGGTGAAAATTGTGGATCTGATACTTCTAACCGTAAAAGACGCATGCCAGCTCCTTTAATAAGTGATAATTAACACGTAACTAGAGGTAAGCAAGAAAGGGCCTCAGTAAACGTTAGTGCATGAATGCTAGAGCGCGTTCATACAAGCAGCCCATTGCTTCCGAAGGCTAAGAAAACACAACCACACCTTTGGCGATCCGGCCATTTAACATATCATCGAATCCCTCTGCTACGTTGTCCAGTGAGTAGGTTTTTGTGACTAATTCGTCAAGCTTGAGCTGCCCACTGGCATACAAATCAAGCAACGCGGGAAAATCGACCTGGGGGTTACATTTGCCGTACAAAGGATTAAGGTAAATTTTATCCCATTCAAAAAGCTCACAATTAAAATCAATTCGCTGTTCAATACCGCTGACTTGTACTGCAGTGCCTGCATTGCGGATCAGCGCTAGTGGCGCAGACCCAAGCGCCGGGATCGCCGTACACTCAAAGGCGTAGTCTGCCCCGCGACCGTCTGTCATTTCCCGCACCAAATCGCGCATTTGTAAGAAATCCACATCGCCTTGAATCGATTTCAGGCCATGCGTTGCGCCAAATTGTTTGGCTTGAACTAATCGTTCTTCATTGATGTCGATAGCGATAATTTTGCGCGCCCCTGAAATACGTGCGGCTTGAATAACATTTAAACCAACACCACCACAACCGATAACGCACACCGTACTCCCTGCTTTTAATTGAGCAGCATTGACCACAGAGCCATAGCCTGTCATTACGCCGCAACCAACGATTGAAGCGGACGAGAAGGGAATATCATGCTCAAATTTAACAATAGCTGCAGCTTTGACCACAGTGTATTCACTCAAGGTGCCCAAATGAAACGAGCGTTCGACAGGATGTCCGTTTTGCGTCGTGGCCCCCCCATGAGCGTGACCGCATAATCCGTTGCCGCAAACGGGGGAATGGTTTTCACAAATATGTACGTTACCTTGCTGACAAGCGAAGCAGTGTCCACAGGGTATCGACCAGTTAAGGATCACCTTATCGCCAATGCTTAAACCCTGTACCCCTTCACCAACCGCGTCAATCACACCAGCACCTTCGTGACCGACTACGAAAGTTTTGTCCCAATTTTGGATAGAGTCCCAGTCAGTATGGCATAAGCCGGATGCCAGAATCTTAACCCGCACTTCGCCTTCTAGGGGTGGCATTACGGTTAGCGTAACTTGTTCATATTGACCTTTTCCATTGGAAACGATGGCTTTTGATTGGCGTGGGGCGTATGTCATATTTCAATCTCAATATTAGCTAACGTTATAAAAGTATCAGAATTAGACCACAGCTAACCGAGGGGTTATGTCAGATTACGGTGACAAAGTATCAAATATAGGGGTAGACTATTTAGTGCATGTTTTTGTGTACTGTTAACAATGAGGGGCGAATGAAGCAGCAAAATATATACTGTGAGCCTTTGTGTATCGCAAAAGAGTACTTGTTTGATATTCAAAAAATCAGCTACCAAGACGAGGAACCGTACTCTTGTTTAATGCATTTCCATGAGGTGCATGAACTGATTATCTTTGAAGATATCGAAGGTAGTTATTTTTCCAGTCAAGGGGATTCTGTTTTAGTTAATAACGACATTGTGCTGACGCCTGCATTAGAAGTGCACAACTACGAAATAAGCCCTAAGGCAAAGTCTTGGTACTTGATTCAATTTGTGCCTGACATTCTTGAGTTAACGCAATTTCAGTCAATCAAACCTTTGTTTAATCGAGGGATGCATTTGCGCATGAACAGTCAGAATATCGCTGTTATTCAACAGCAATGTCGCTGGTTATTAGACTGTTTCGAGCATCAACCACGCAGTGAAAAAAGCTTGGCCTTGTTGAATTTGCTATTGCTGTGGATAGCAGATCAAGCGCAACAAGTTGAACAAAATACCGAGCATACCTTACGTCATGTGCAAGGTTATTCACGCTTAATGCCGGTGATAAAACTATTTAAACACGATGAATACGTTAATTTGTCAGTGGCAGAGGCTGCCGAAAAATGTCATTTATCCACTTCTCATTTTTCCCGTTTGTTTAAGCGTGTGTTCCGTCACACTTATGCTAATTATATTTTGCAGCACAAGCTGTATCACGGGGCGCGAATGTTGAGCCAGAGCAAATATTCAGTCACTCAAATCAGCTATGAAATGGCATTTTCGAGCCCGTCACATTTTATCGCGCATTTTAAAAAATACTATGGCGTCACACCGTATCAATATCGCAGTGATCTACACCGCCGGGCACAAAATGCCGAAACCAGAGACGGTATATAAGCGGTTTTATCACTTCGTATTCTTTTGCATGCTTACCATTGTGTTGGTGTGATGTTTTTATGATAAATATCGTTAAATTTGACAATTTTCTAAAAAATGATGGCTGAAATATGACACTTTTAGTTTGAATGTCGGTATTTATCTCATGTTTTGGCACTTAAAATAGCTCTCAAGATGTTAAGTAGTTGTTATCAACTCAATAGCTTATTTGAGGCGAAGAATGAAAAAATACCAATCTCCTGATCCGTTTACTGATGCCCGTGAGGCCAATGGCTGTGCGCACATGAACGATCAAGACGATCCCGTGACCATGATTTTGCGCCTAAAGGACGTTCGCAAAGCTGCGCATAACTGGAAGACGTATCAATCTGGCGCGGCCCCCGGTCGCATCGTGATCCCTTCTGAGGTCAATATTCGAGATACACGACAAATACCATTTGAAGTCGACCCTCCCATGCACGGCTCGTTTCGCGCATTGCTTGACCCTTGGTTTAAACGCCCGTTGGGTGATAAATATCGCGCTCAATTAAGTCAACAGGTTAACACGCTAGTGGATGACGTTTTAAGTAAAGGTGTCATCGAGGTAGTAGAAGCGTTCTCTTTGTGTTTGCAATCGCGTGCATTGACGTTATTGCTTAACACCAATGCCAGCGAGGCCGATATCTGGATCGGTTGGGGCACTCATGTATTTCGCAGTGAAGATGACCCGTTAGACAAAGACAAAGCAGGGCTTTTATACGATTACATTGATGAAAAGATTAACGCCTCTCGTGCTGACCTTGAGGGTGACTTGTACTCAGTATTGTTGGCAGCGGAGGTGGATGGGAAAAAGCTCACTCATGAAGAAATTAAAGGAATTATGATTTTAACGTTCGCTGGTGGGCGAGATACGGTCATTAATGCGGTGACCAACACAATCAGTTATTTTGCTGAGCATCCTGAATCACTGACTCGTTTACGAAATGAGCCTGCCATTATCGGCCGCGCAATTGAGGAACTCATTCGCTATTTTGCGCCATTAACACAAATGGGCAGAGTGGCTACCGAGGACAGCGCAGTGTGCGAACACGCAATCAAAGCAGATTCGCGCGTCTCTCTTTGCTGGGCGTCTGCGAATCGCGATGCAAATGTGTTTGAATCGCCCGAAGAGATCATTCTGGACCGCAAACTCAATCCCCATGTGAGCTTTGGTTTTAGCCATCACAATTGTCTAGGGGCCACACATGCTCGGCAAATTATGCGCGTGTTAATCGAAACCTTGATAGACAAGGTGGGTTCAATCGACATAGTTGATTTTGAAGAGAACATAGAACAGTTGGGCGAATTTGAACGTAAAGTCGGTTTTCATCGACTGAATGTTAAATTTCACCCGCGATCGTGCTAACTGACAAGATAGGGCGCATCGGTGTTATTGAACTAACCGAGCGCAAATTAACGTAGAGGACCAAAAACATGGCAAATATTACTTTTATTACGCAAGGCAATATCCCCGTCACGGTACACGGCGAATCAGGCTCGGTAATGGCGCTTGCTGTAGAAAATAACGTAGCGGGTATTGATGGTGATTGCGGCGGAGTGTGCTCCTGTGCTACCTGCCACGTACATGTGGCAAAAGAGCAATTTTCTTTGGTTGGTGAAGCCAGTGAAATCGAAAAAGACATGCTTGAGCTTGACGATGACGCCGATGAATATAGCCGGTTATGTTGTCAGATTGATATCACCCCAGAACTAGATGGGCTGGTACTCACCGTAGCTGGTTAGTCAGCCTAAATAACTCAGTGAATAGGTAATTAACCATGATGAACGCTCAGCCTCCCAAAGAGACTTGTATTATTGTTGGTGCCAGTCATGGCGGGGTGAACTTAGCTTTTGCATTACGCAAAGAAGGATACTCAGGTCGCATTCAGTTACTGGATACTGACAAGCGAGTGCCTTATCACCGGCCCCCACTATCAAAAAAGCATCTTATTAGTGATCAACCTGCGGGCCAATTGCTGAAACCGCTTCAAGCCTATGAAAAAGCAGACATAGACTTACAGTTGGGCGTAACCGTGGTAGACGTAAACCCCAGTGAAAAAAGCGTGACACTTGATGATGGTACGTCTCACGTTTATACACAACTCGTACTTGCTACTGGCGCGCAGCCGATTATTCCACCTATCTCGGGAGTAGACAGTGCTGCACATTTGTACACGCTTCGCACTGCTGAAGATGCGCAGGCTATCGCTGAGGCATTTAATGCGTGTGAAAAAAAACGCGTGGTGGTGATTGGGGGCGGGTATGTTGGCCTTGAGGCTGCGGCGTCACTACAACTGTGCGGCGCAAAGGTGACCGTGCTAGAGCGCGAATCTCGTTTGCTTGCCAGAGTGACTGCACCCGATATGTCTGACTACTTTTATCGCTTGCATCAGGAAAATGGTGTTGCCGTTTTCAATGCTAAAAACGTCAGCGAAATACAGACCCATAACAACGAAAATCTGGTTTGTTGTAGTGATGGCAGCCAATATCCAGCGGACATCATAGTGGTGGGTGTTGGAGTGCGCGTTAATACTCATTTAGCTGAAAAGGCAGGGCTGAAACTTGACAATGGCATAGCAGTCGATGGCAATAACCAAACCAGTGATGACAGTATTTATGCTATTGGCGATTGTTGTGCACAGTTCAATACCCATTATCAGCGTTGGCTGCGCTTAGAGTCAGTGCAAAACGCCCTTGAGCAAGCCAAAGTGGTTGCAGCCGTAATATGTGCTAAAACGCCAAAAATGAATGCGATACCTTGGTTTTGGTCAGATCAATATGCGGTGAAATTGCAAATGGTAGGGTTATCGCAAGGCTATAACAAGGTGGTCGTGCGTCACGAACGCGTTAATCCTGAGAGCTTTTCTGTTTGGTATTTTAACGATGATGAACTTCTATCCGTCGATGCGGTAAATCACGCTAAAGCGTATGTGCTAGGCACAAAGCTTATTGCCCAGCGCCAACGTGTAGACATTGACAAACTACAAGACAGTTCACTGGCTTTAAATAGCGCGTTACTTGTACAGATTTGAGCGTGGGGAAATCTACCGCTGCGGCAAAGCATGGTCAGAACTGAAATCGAAACACGCTCAGATTCTCATGGCAGAGCACCTTGCCCGCATTAACTTCGCTTTTGTGAATAGATTAGATGACGACCTTCGGTAGAATAAGCTCTACACTAAGCCCGCCATCATCTGGGGTAGACATACGCAATTCGCCTTTATGCTTGTGAATGGCTTTAAGGGCGATGCTTAATCCTAAACCAAACCCATTGGTATGCATCTTATTACCGGCTCGATAAAAGGGCTGGAGTAACTTAGACATTTCCTGTTCGTCTACGCCTGGCCCATGATCGCGAACGGTAATAAGTACGCTAGTCGGGCGATCCAACGTCGTTATTTGCACCAAATCGCCGCTTGAAGAATACTTACATGCATTGCCAATAATGTTGTCTAGTGCTTGTAGCAAAGCTTCAGCAAAGCCCATTATCTGTGCTTTGCTGTCTGGGCGATATTCTACTGGCACAGCGGGGTAGGTAACCGCCATATTATCAATCACTTGGTTGCATAGAGCGTCAATATCGCACGGTTCAGGGCTTGGGTTGCTTTGCTCTAATTTTGAATAATCCAGTATTTGTTGGATAAGCTGATCGATGCGTAAACAGTCGCTGTGGATCTGTTTTACGTGACGGTTGTCAGGTGTTTTTTGCTCAATTAAAGCCGCTGATACTTGCAAGCGTGCCAATGGGGCCCGTAATTCATGGGAAACGTCGTGCAATAATTGCTGCTGCGCACTAGCGGCAGCGTGAGTTTTGTTGACCATAAACTCGATATCAGAGGCTAGATCAGACAATTCGTCTCCGCGGGTCAGCAGTGTTCTGGGCAGAGGTGGCACTTCTTGTTCATTGGCATAACGGCGGCTAAATGAACCTAGGGCATTTAGAGGTCGTGTGATGCTCCAACTGAGTAGCGCGCTGACCAAAGCCGAGGCGAAAAAAATAAACACAAACTGCAAAGATTGAAAACGATACATCAACTGGGTATATATTCTGGGTGCTTGCGGTTTTTTACTGAAGACCTGATAGAAGCGCCCTGAAGGCCCTAATACTGAATACTCTAGGCGTTCATTTGGTTTTACTTTGTTAAATCGATATTGATAAATGCCTTGGTTTGTTTCATCTTTTATCAGCATGGGCAGTAAATGCCCTCGGCGATTTTCTCGTTTTGTGATCCAATTCTTTAATTTGATTGAACGGTTAGTTGCTGAGGTGACTGATTGTTCGTATCGCCATACAATTCGCTCTGCCTGTGTGAGCACATCATTGTTATAGCGCTTGGTGTAGTCTTCAGAGGAATACTTACTAATGATTACAAAGCCTGTAGCAATCATCACCAATAAACTTGATAACCAAAAACAAATAAAAATGCGCCAAAACAGGCGTTTAAAACCTAGCTTTTGATACGCTGATGCCAATAACGCACTAAACTTTTGCATCTTTAGTTGTCGTCTTGGTTTGGTTGTTGTTCGGTTAGCATTTGATAACCGACACCGCGGATTGACTTAATCACATCATTGATCCCCTCTGCAGATAGCTTTTGGCGTATGCGGCTGATGTGTACGTCCATCGCGCGATCGTACGCCTCAAGGGGACGGTTCAATACTTCTTGGGTCATATCTTGTTTCGTTATCGTTTGCCCTGCGCGGGTCATTAATAAACTTAACGCATTAAATTCGGCACTGGTTAGCGGCAACGGATTGTTATTTACCAAGGCAGTACGTGTGCCAGTATCTAGTTTGATACCGTGTAACTGAGTATGCACTATAGGCTTTGTTTCAACACCATTGCCAAGGGAGTTTTCTGTGCGACGAATAATTGCCTTAATGCGCGCGCTGAGTTCACGAGGGTTGCACGGTTTCCCTAGATAGTCATCGGCACCCATCTCAAGTCCGACTATTCTGTCAATGTCGTCCCCTCGACCTGTAAGCATGAGTATTGGCACCTGACGCTTTGCGCGCACGCTGCGCAATACATCCAGGCCGGACATACCTGGCATCATGATATCAAGCACGACAGTATCAATATCATCCCTTTGCAATAAGCGCTGGGTGGCGGCATCGCCGGTATGCAACGTCTCAACATCAAACCCTTCTTCTTGCAAAAATTCACTTAGCAAGGCACATAAGGTTTCGTCGTCGTCTACTAATAAGATTTTGTATTTTTCATTTTTCATAGGGGGAGATTAACCGCTTTATATTCATCTGGGATCAACTTTACTGAACTTTACACTAGCTTAACCCTACTTATCGAACCGAATGTGCATACTGAGTCCCGTTGATTAGATAAACCTTTTACCCACGTCATTTATTTTAATGACCCAAACCAAGTAGGAATATTAAGATGAAAAAATTAATTACTGGCGTTCTATTAAGTGCATGTATCGCAACAACTGCCTTTGCTGGTGGCAAACATTCAGACGGTCACCGTGGCCAAGGCTTCTTACCCATTCACAAAATGGTACGCGTACTCGATTTAAGCGATGCGCAAAAAGATCAACTTAAAGCGTTGAAAAAAGAAATGAAAGAAAATCGCCCAGAAAAAGGCACTCAAACGTCAATCAAAGCACAATTAGCAGCGCTTGATGCCTCTGACGCAAATTATGAGCAAGAGCTCAATCAACTCGCCGATTTAAGTGCGGAACGAGCAAAGGTACGAGTGCTGAAAATGGCAGATATGCGCGTCAAAGTGCAGCAAATATTAACTGCTGAACAACTTGAAAAGTTTAATGCTATGGCTGAAAAACGTGCTAAACGTCATAATAAAAAGCGTCAAGACAACGCTTAAGTAACAGAGTCTATGGGGGAACTAAACCCATAAAATGAGCATCTTTTAGAAGAGATGCTCATTTTTTATTTGCTTGGATAACGAAGCTGCAGGGGCCTGCCAGTTGACGATTTAATCTTCTAACACGACGAATTTTCCTTCATCGTTTTTTATAAATGCCATTCCAAAGTCACTCTCCAAAAGGGCGAGAATACTGTCATCTTGTCGCAGCACAGCACCCAGTGACACATAAGAAGAATTTCGGGAGTCTTTCATATATTCGTCGGTCTCACTTCCAGTCGTGATCCGCCAGCCACTGTCGTCGTCATATTCAGGAGGGTCTCGGTACAAGAAACCCACTGGTTGGTCTTGATGAAGAATATTATGGGTTACAAAGCAGCGCTTAATATATTTATCTGTGATCGAAGGTACAGGATCATCTAATTCCGTGTCCATGATGTGGCACGCTCGAAATTCAACCTCATCTCTGTGTTTAAGATCCGTGATGTACATGGGCTTATTATTGAGATAACCAGAATACACGCCATCTTTGTGCTCAAGGATCTCTACCCACATGCGCTCAGCTGATGGCACTTCAGGATCATCGGATTCAAACTCAAATATCAATTTTACTTGGTTACCTGGCCTGAGCGTTGATACCACTTCGTGTGATGGTTTATAAAAGGTATACGGAAACTCGTCCGCTAATTGTTGCGCATCTTGTAATGTCCAACTTCTGTTTTGCAAAGTATCTCCTTTCGTTTTTGCTATTCATCGCAAGGTTGTTTTGACTCATGGTACTTGAACGTATGGGGGTTTTCACTAGCAAACCAAGTCACGGGCGATTGTATGTTTTAGTTTCTCAACGCGTTGTTTATCGAAAAAATTATTTGAGTGGACTCGGTAAAATATGCGTATCAGGGTGTGAATAATTTACCCTTACACCCCTATATTCCGTTTCGCTTATGTGGCTAGCAGACTGTCCCAAGTATGTTGTTAACGTACTGCGTCTGGGCTATAGCGCGTTGCGCTGTAATCGAAATGATTTGGTGTGTTTTATGCTCCTTCCTGTTTGCACAACAATGGTTGCTGCAATATCGCGTTCTTCAATGTTGGCAGCTTCGGGTTTGCCTCTTTTCAAAGACGATATTGCAGAGACTGAGAAAGTTTAATTAAACGGAGGACGTAATGAAGAAATTTTTACTACCTATATTAGCGGGCTCAATTTCTTTGGCGCTAAGTGCAGCGAGTTTCGCTGGCGATTCCGAAGATGGCAAAAACGTTGTTATGAATGACCTCAAAACCGGTGAAAGCATCGGTAGCGTTATGGTCAGTGATTATGACGACGACGGTGTGGTGTTCACACCTAACCTCAGTGGATTAACTCCAGGTATTCACGGCTTCCACATACACCAAAATGGTGACTGCTCTGGAGCCATGAAAGACGGTAAAAACGTATTAGGTGGTGCAGCAGGTGGGCACTATGATCCTGAAAATACCGATAAGCATAGCGTGCCTTGGTCAGAAGAAGGTCATGAAGGGGATTTACCTACGTTATACGTAGATAAAGACGGAAAAGCCACACAACCTGTGTTTGCCCCAGAATTGGAACTGGATGACATAGAAGGTCGAGCTATTATGATCCACGCTGGTGGAGATAATTATTCAGATTCGCCTAAAGCACTTGGTGGCGGTGGCGAACGAGTAGCCTGCGGTGTAATAGCTGACTAATTAAGTCTGTGTTCAGCCCAGTGTTTTGTACCCATAAAAATAGCGACGCCTTAGTCGCTTTTTTTATGTTTGTATTCCTGAAATTCAAGCCACAGTAAAAATTCTTGATAAGCTGAGCTGTTTTTGGCTTTCGCCAATTTCCACTCTTTAAAGAGGGTGAACTCATCTAGTTCTGAGGACACGTGCGCGTTGGTTTTATTAGCGGGAGCTGCCTGAACCACCGCGCCGTTGTTGCTGTGCGTATTCCCAGTGGGCTTAACAATCGTACCGCTGGTTTTTGGTTGTGGGTTTGCTTGCGTCTGCTCCTTGGCTGAATCCTTCTCTTGGGCTTGAGCTTTGCTATCCGATTCTTTGTCAGAGAACATTTTGCTTAGCGAAAATTCACCTTTGTCCCCTGAAAATATCCCAGGGCCTTCTAGTTCTTCTTGGGCGAGGATAGGGCCGCTGACGCTCAGCAGCATAACAAACATGGAATTAAGCAAAGCTTTGCTATGTGGTGCGCGCGGGCTCATTTCTGAACCTTGCGTTATAGGGCGATATAATGACATTCTAAAAACCTTACCTGATGAAAACGTATAACGTAGGCAACAATAACGCGATGGGCGTGATTGTTGCGAGACATTTTTAATGCACCGCTGAGTTAAGTTCAAAGCTGTGATAAGTGCACAGCGATGATAAAAGCGCAGTGCCAAAGCCCTGTGAACTAGCGCAGTCGTGAACTAGAGCAGTCGTGAACTAGAGCTGACGCAAACTAGAACTGCACCATGCCACCCACAGCGAAAGCATTGAAGCTTTCTTCTTCGTCTGTATCGCCCTTCGTTGCCTGTGCCCAGAATCTCACCCCCGCGACGGGTACAAAGTGATAGGCAACAGTGGTTCTTGTGTGAGCCGGTCCGTCAATACCGCTGGCATCTTCAGCGCCATAGTTCCCCATACTGTAACTAACTGCGTGTTTACCTTGGGTATAGCCTAACTTCCAGTTTAAGAAATCGCTGTCACCACCTGCCACTCGATCGGCCACGCCATAAGTCGCACTAAAGTTAACACCTGAATCATGTAAGTACCCCGCTAAAATGCCGTAGCCACTTTTTGAACCAAAGAAGCCTTCAGTGCTATTGCCGTCGATGTTCGCTTGGGGGTCTTCATCGTTATTTGCATCACCAAAATCGGTAGACCATGCGTTAACACGCCAACCATTGGCCTTGTATTTGACTGCTATTTCATAGCTGCTGTCTTCACCGTATTGGGCGTAAAACTTAGCACCGTCTAAAAACGTAGGTGACTCATACACAAAGCGCTCAAGAAAGATTGATTGGGTTGTTACAAATGGCGTTTGGCTTTCACCAGCAGGGCCGCGGCGGGTTGAACCGAAGCGTTGGCTCATACCTAGTGGGTCAGACCACCAAGTGCCTGACTGGTCAACGTCTGACACAATCCAGGTAATGCTCGCGCCTGTGCCCATTTTCACTTTACCAAATTTGCCTTGTACCCATATTTCTTGAATACGGTTTCGTGAGTTCGTGCCATCGTGCAGGATATTGGACACACCTTCGTCTAGGCCAATTTCTACTTGAGCACCAAAGGTGAGGTCATTGTATTCAACCGAACCTTTCACCCCTATGGTTGATTCTGCAAACTCATGGCGACCGAAGTACAGATCGTCAGTCGTGTCGTCTTTAATAATGTTATATAGCACTCGGCCATAAGCGGTTACCTCAGCGTGTGCTGACTGGCTGGCCGCAAGGGGAGAAAGCATGGCTAACGCGAGCATAGATTTTTTCATGTGTGTGTCCTATGTGTGTGTTATTGCAATATAAGATGTTCAGGAAATAGCACGACTAGCAGCAAGACCAATACTTGCATCAAAATAAACGGCACTACGCCTTTATAAATTGTCGTGGTTTTTAGCGATTTAGGGGCCACGCCTTTGAGGTAAAACAAGCTAAAACCAAAGGGCGGGGTTAAAAACGATGTTTGTAGATTCATTGAAATTAAGATGGCGAACCAAATTAAATCAATATCTAGCACCATGGCGACCGGGGTCAGAATTGGCACGATTAAAAAAGAAATTTCAATAAAGTCAATGAAGAAACCCAGCAATAAAATGGTCACCATGGCCAGCACGATGAAGGTCCATTTATCCCCAGGTAAATCTAGAAAGAAATCTTCGACTAAATATTCACTACCAGAATAACTAAACACCATTGAGAACGCTGTAGCACCAACGAGCACAGCAAAGATCATGGCTGTCACTTTAACGGTTTCGCCAGAAATCTCGTGCACGCCTTTAAAAGAAAAGCGGCCATACATAGCAGACAAGACTAACGCACCCACAGCGCCGATGGCAGATGATTCAGTTGGGGTGGCAATCCCTGTGAATATCGAGCCCAGTACGGTGACAATAAGTAATAACGGCGGAAAGATGTCTTTAATCGCTTGTACAATGATGATTCGCTTATCTTCTGTGACTTCAATCGGAGGGCAAAACTCAGGTTTTATTTTCCCTAAAACGAGAATGTAAAGGGTATATACCACTATCAGTAGTACCCCTGGAATAACGGCTGCACGAAACAGGTCGCCTACCGGTACGCCCATTACATCACCTAAAATTATCAAAATAATAGAGGGTGGAATGATTTGCCCTAGCGTGCCGGCCGCGCATATTACACCAGCAGCGGTCGGTTGGTGATAATTATTTTTCAGCATGACAGGCAATGATATAACGCCCATTGCAACCACGCTTGCGCCAACCACACCGGTGGAGGCCGCTAACAAAGCGCCTACGATTATGGTTGATACCGCCACGCCACCAGAAATACCCCCAAACAACTTAGCTGAAGACTCCAGTAGACGTTCAGCAAGGCCGGTTTTTTGCAACACTATGCCCATAAAGACAAACATGGGGATAGCCATCATAGTCGTGTTTTCCATGATGCTCATAATGCGATAGGGCATAAAAGCAAATAAGTCTGCACCTAGCACAATTACGCCGATTAACACCGAGACACCAGCGAAGGTAAACGCCACTGAATAGCCTAAAAATAAGCACAGCAAGGCAATACCAAATAAAACTAAACCCGTCATTAGATAGTATCCTTATGATTAGTCGTAGGTGGAGTCATACCGGTTAGGCGTTGCACTTGTTCAAGCACGACGTACAACGCACATACAATAAGAAACACCGATGAAACAGGGATAACGCCGCGAATAATAAAGCGATGGGGTAGCCCGCCGGGATCAGCACTGCCTTCACCCATTTCATAGGCCTCAAGGGTGTAATCCCAGCTGTAGTAAAGGATCAAGAAGGTCACAGGCAGTACAAAAAATAACGCCCCAAACAGGTTGATGTAGGCTTTTACGCGGGGGCTGAAGTTGTCATAAAATACATCGACTCGCACATGGCCATCGGCTTTTAAGGTATAACCAATACCGAACATAAACATGGCTGCGAATAAGTGCCACTCTAGCTCTTGCATACCAATGCTGACTTCATTGAAAAAGTAACGCATGATCACGTCATAAAACACGTTCAAAATCATTAACATCATCAGCACGCTGCATAGATGGCCAACACCATCGATAAACTTGCCTAGTAACCTAACGACTGAATTCATAATAAATCTCTGACACAGTGGCATCTGCGCTGCATCCCAAACAACGTGAGGGGCAGCCAGACAACCAAACATAAAAGATGGGAAAGAAAGTAACCTTAGGCAGTCACGATTGCGCCACTGCCCAAGCTAACTAATTACTCGTTTGACTCAAAGCTTTCTAAGTAGGCTTGGTCAGCGAACTTGGTCCAGGCTCGAACCTGTTCTTGGTAACGCTGAATGGATTTTAATATTTTGTCTGTTTCTTCATCTTTCGCCGCAAATTCTGCGAGTAACTCGTCGTTTGCTTCACGTATGGCATTCATGACAGGCTGGGGAAAGGTACGAATTTTCACATCTGGGTATTCAGTTTGTAGCGCCTTAAGATTTACACCATTTTCGTGCGTAGACTGTGAATACATATCGTAAGCGGCGGTTTTCATCGCGATAGTAAGTATTTTTTGTAGATCAGCAGGCAATGAGTCATAAGCTTTTTGATTAACCATAAACTGCAATTCAGTGGCGGGCTCTTGCCAGCCTGTGTAGTAATAAGGCGCTATTTTGTGAAAGCCCATACGTAAGTCGAGCGACGGACCAACCCATTCTAACGCATCAATAGTGTTACGCTCTAGCGCAGTATATAACTCAGCAGAAGGTATATTGGTTGGGCTGGCACCTAACTTTGCTAATACTTCACCAGCAAAACCAGGGATACGCATTTTAAGCCCTTTTAGGTCTGCGACTGTGTTGATTTCTTTTCTGAACCAACCGCCCATTTGCACGCCAGTGTTGCCACCGGGGAAAGATAAAATGCCATATTTGTCGTAGGTTTCTTTCATCAACTCCATGCCGCCGCCGTAATAAAACCACGCATATTGTTCAGGCGCGGTCATACCAAAAGGCACAGTGGTAAAGAACATGGTGTTAAAATCTTTGCCTTTCCAGTAGTAAGACGCTGAGTGGCCCATTTGGTACTGGCCACTTTTTACAAAGTCAAAAATACCCAATGCCGATTTATGTTTATTGGCGGAATCGATACGAATGGTTAAACGGCCATCTGACATTTCTTTGACCATTTTTGCCATATTTTTGCTAGCATCACCAAAAATCGGAAAGTTAGGCCCCCACGTTTCCGCAAGACGCCAGCGGTATTTTTTGCCATCAGCAGCGCCAGCAGTCGCACTAAGCCCAAACGTTAATATGATGGCAGTGAGTAGTATGTGTTTTGCTTTCATTGAGGGTTCCTCTTAAGCGTTTAAAAAGTCACTTGGCTAAATTGCTAACATCAAGTGAAAAACTGTTAGAGGAATGTTAAATGTTTGTGTCTGTGTAACTATTCGTATGAATGCCCATTTTAACTAGGTAGATATACCTAAGTAGAAATAGGTTAGCGCGCTAGCGCAAAGCCTGAAATAATTCGAATTTGATATTTACAATACATTAACATGCTAATTAAGCTCGACCTCAAGGCTGCTCTCATATGACTTTACCCTTTCGACTACTGTTTATTGCGGTACTGCAAGTGGTGTTAACCTCTATTTTGACCTACTTTTTGGTGACGGATGAATACCGAGATCTATCGAACCAAAGTGTAGACACGTTAGAAAGTTTTCTTATTGAGCAAAAACATCGAGAACTTAAAAACTACACCTTACTCGCTGTTTCAGCTATGTCAGATGCGTATGAAAACAGTGTAAATGACGATGATGAAGCAAAAGCACAAGTAACAGAAATCATCCACGATATGACATACAGTGGTAACGACGGTTATTTCTTTGTCTACGATGGTGAAGGTAATGGTGTCGTGCATCCGAAAGAGCCGTATCGTGTGGGACAAAATTGGTGGGAGCTTGAAGGTGAAAATGGCGATAAAACCATTCAAATACTCATTGAAAATGCCAAAGCGGGTGGGGGCTTTCACCGTTATCCTTGGCGTAAGCCATCGGCTGATGAAATGTCAGAGAAAATGGGCTATTCAGTTTATCTTGAAAAATGGAACTGGATGATTGGCACTGGAGTTTACTTAGATGACGTGAACAGCCAATTGAATAAACTACAGCGTGAAATTGACCAACACATCAATAAAACCAAGCAAATCATTTTAGTCGTTGCGATGTCATCTATCTTTGTTATTTTCTTGCTGGGCTTGATCCTGAATTTGAGCCAAAAGAAAAAGACCGATCAAAAGATCAGCGAGTTAGGGCTAAAGATCATCAACATGCAAGAAGAAGAGCGCCGCCATATTTCTCGAGAATTACACGATGGCATTGTGCAGGTCTTAGTCTCAATTAAGTACTCGTTAGAAGCGACGGGTTTGTGGCTTAAAAAAGTCAAGTTAGACAAACCACAACCGCTGGAGCATGCACAAAGCAATCTGCAAGATGCGATCAGTGAAATTCGCCGTATCTCTCATCATCTGCATCCAAGAATATTAGATGAATTAGGCTTATCAGCTGCAATGGATGCACTGGCCACTGAGTTTAGTGAACAAACAGGTATCACGGTGAATGTAACAAAACCGGCGGTACGTAAATTGGTGCAAAACAGCATTAGTACGACCTTGTATCGAGTGGTGCAAGAATCACTGATCAATGTGCAAAAACACGCACGCGCCAGCGAAGTGAATATAGAAATGACCATAAAAGATAAATGGTTAACCCTAACTATCAAGGATAATGGGCAAGGGTTTGACGCCGACAACAACAGTAAAGGCGATGATTATGGAATTGGTTTGCGTAACTTAGCAGAGCGAGTGGAATACCATTTAGGTGAGTTTAATGTGCACTCGTCACAAGCAGGAACACAGGTAACAGCACGCATTCCAAAAACAAGTTACGCAAATACAATACCCGTTAAAGAAGGTCCAGCAGAATGAGCCAAACACAAACCGAGCAACCCACACGCCTTTTATTGGTAGACGATCATCCTATGGTACAAGGCGGGCTCAGCGCGTGTTTGTCATTTTATGACGATATAGAAATAGTTGGCATGACCCACGACGGTAAAGACGCCCTAGAAAAAGCGTTAGCGCTAAAGCCCGACGTGATTTTAATGGACATCAGTATGCCCTCAATGAACGGTATTGATGCCACCGAAATTATTACAGATAGCCTACAAGACACCAAAGTACTGATTTTCAGCATGCATGACAGCCCAGAGTTCGTAACCAGTTCGATACAAGCGGGGGCATCTGGTTATATTCTTAAAGACACCACGTCAGAAGAGGTGTATTACGCAGTTAAAGCGGTAGCGAAAGGGCAAACTCATTTCAGTAGCTCAATTGCCAAAATGCTGATTGATAAACCTGCACGAGATACCAGCCAAAAGCTCACTACGCGAGAGCAACTGATCCTTACTCATGTGGCGCAAGGGAAATCCAGTAAAGAAATCGCCCGCATTTTAAATATCAGTTTTCGCACAGTTGAAGCGCACAGGCGTAATATGAAAAGTAAGCTTAATATAGAATCTTTAGCTGAACTGATTTGTTACGCCGTCGACCACGGGTTAGTGGAAAAATAAGCCATTTACACTAGCTGCGCCTCGACCTTACATTTTGGGATATAGAACCCCATTAAATATGCCGCGCAAATCAGTGTCATGTGCCAACTTTGGCATAGGCTTTGTGCATCATAACTTCTCATTTAAACCAATAAAAAACTCCCTGATTCCCCAAGACTCTAGTACTTAATGGTCAGTATAGAGGAGTAGGTGTAAAGAGCAGGCATAGTGAGGCGTATTGAATAATGCTGCTTTGTGCTTAGTAGAGCGGGTGATGGTATGAAATATTCAGTAAAACCATAAGGTAAGTACTGTAAATGACCGGAATAAACATCAAATCGAGAAGTGACATATGCGGTATTTTCGATATTATGAGTTACGTTGCAACGAGGAAATTCAAACTGTGAAATTTTTAATAGCTTTAACTCTACTGGCATTACAAGGATGCATGAGCACTGAGGTAGTCCCCCAAGGTTCTACATTTAGCTATGAAAATAATTTAGAATCAAATCACGCATCTGCTTACTTTTATCAGTTCGATATGCCTGGGGTAAATTCTTGCCTACTAGTTGGAGTAGAGGGTAAATACAAAGGTTGCATTGGGTATCCAGGCTACACCAGAATTAGCATTACTACTGGTACGAAAGAAATATCTTTCACACCGAATTCACCAATAAAAATAGCTAATCTTGATTTCGATTTTGGCTTTGAAGCGGGTAAGGAATATTTCTTTAAATACCAAAACGTGAAACACAAATCATCCTCTGATAAGGAAATTAAAACCCAATACAATATGCTATTAGATGATACCTATGGTTGGTATTTAGTTGACAAACAAAGCGCCCTCAACGAATTAAAGGGATTGAGGGCTTGGCACAAAGCAATATAACAACTCATCAAACCTGAACCCGCAAGCAGGCCGCTTTTTTTTGCAAAACAAACGGCGTAAAAAAACACGCTCAACTTGCTCCATTATTTATGCTGGGCGATAGCTTTCTTGGAGATATATGGATTACTCAAAATATTCAATAAATGAATTAATGGATTCTCTAAATAAGATAGATAGAGACGCACATCCAGAAAATTATAAAAACTTGATGTCGGAAGTTAACTGCAGAAAATCTGAACTAGAGACTACTCAGAAACAAGCCGAAGAAGAGTTTACGGTTTCTATAGAAAACAGACTAAAGTTATTAAGTTGGTTGCAAATAGCAACGAGTGTTGGTTTTTCTATTACCTTCATCCATGCGCTACTAAGTTCAAAAGAATTGATAGACTTAACTGTCTTTGGAATTATCGCTGTTTTTAATGGGGTCGCCGGTTATAGATTGTTAACTAGGTCGTCCTTTGGGTATGAGCTGTCCTACCTTAATCAAATTCTTCAAATTTTAACTATAAATACAGGGACTGTGTTTTTTACTTATACGGGCTTAGGTAGCTTTTTGGTTGGAATAGAAGGTGAGTTATTTTTTAGGGCTAATATATTAAGCACTGACTTTAGGTTTTATACTGGTGAGAACTTAGGTCAATTTGGCATTGGTGTGGACTTAGTCGCAATTTCATTTTTGAGTGTGCTGCACTCATGTAGAGAGTTAGGGATAGATACCAAAGCATACAAGCGAGTTAAACGTGACTCACTTTAGCTTGTCATTTTTAGTCGCAAACAATGCTGTATAGTTGCCAAACTAGTTCACATTATTTAGACGTTAGGTGCTGCTAGGGGATGAGGTTCGAAAGATATCAAAAACATCATTATGTTGTTGGTAAATCACTCGACGTTTCATATGGCCGCTTCACCACCAAATTCCAACTTAAAGTAGAAGAAAATATAATTTACTCTAAACACTTTTTTGGGGACTAAACATAGGAATTTGAAAAGACATCCTAAAGTTTTTTTAAACCTCAACTTCACCATTGCGCTTTTCCCACATCTGGTTATACACACAACGTAAAGTTTGTTTCCGCTAAACCACAAGCTCTTGGAATTTTCCGTCTCTGGCAAGTAAAAGCCATAAATTCGAAAAAAATTAACCTGTTAAATAAGTTACCGCTTATGCTAAAAAATACAGGTGTAGAGTGGAAAAAACGCCGTTATCGCCTCAGGGTATAAAACACGGAAATTTTTGGGATATTAATATTGTTATGTTTCAGGGAGGATTAAGTGCGACTTTATATAATTTTGTTTTTTTGTTTTAGCTTAATTTCGTGTTCTAGCACATCGACCATAAACTATGAGCCAGTGTGTTTTGATACTGAAGATGACGCTAAAACAATGGGTAACATTGTATTTAACCAAGGTTTCAATAATAGAGTCAGCTATTGGGGCACCGGAGATAGTAATATCACGATACCAAGCTTAGGTCTTCTCTGGGCTGGCTTTGATCCGCAACTATACTGTCCCTCAGGCGGATATCCAATATTGATTACCTTTGACGCTAAAAACGCTGTTTATGAGTCAGATAACGTTCTGCATTGGGCAAAAACGGTACTTAAAGCAATGATCAAAGAGCAGGCAGTTGAAATATAACAAATATTAAAGCGAACATTGCCATGAGGGGGCAACATTGCTTAATTGGGTGTTATAGCCGAGGAGAATCAACTATCAAATTACTTATGTCGACCACGTTTGCTTTCTTATTATCGAGCGTTGTAGCTGCTCAGTCAAACGAGGAGCTAAAGAGTTATTTTCTTGCTGACCAAGAATTACGTTCGCAAGAAAACATGAAAAATAAAATATATCCAAAATTCAAAGATGAAATTGGAAGAAGAATATTTGTTTTCGAAGCCATTTCAAATGGAGGCCTCGTGACGGCTGAGGACTATTTTTATGCTGCTATCATTCTGCAACACACTAATGTTGAATACGTGGGTGAACATTTGAAAAGTATGGGAAACGAAAACCACCTACTTGCACATTTTTTAGCAAAAAGAGCGTTTGAATTAGGGCACGAGAATGGCGCATGGCTGATGGCAGCAACCTATAATAGGTATCTTGAAAATGCCAAAATAGATGTAGGAAAATACGGATTAAAGCATAAAAATAACAAGCTCTTGGCTAATGATGAAACGATTACAGATATTGATAGAATTTAAAAAGGTCTTATTCCAATTGCGCGCAAAGAAAAAGTGCAATAGTAATGTTAGACGCGGACTTAGCAGCACGGACGCACACATCACTCAAGTCTCTCGCTTCGTTCGCTAGGACAATAAACTTCTAGGCTTAGTCGCTTCGCTCCTATTTTAACCTGCGTGTTTTGTAAGATGTGTGGGCGTTAAAAAGCTTGGGAAGGATTGGCGCATGGGTAAACTATTTACATTAATATTAGTTGTATTCCTTTTATTTCATTGGACCCACAGCGAGCCAAATTGTCACTATGTAGATGGCCGGCTAAAGCATAATGGTAATAGTTACCAATAGAATTATAAATTTATACTTGGACATAGCTCAACAATGGTCGTATTTGCTCCTTGGCGATACGTAATACACGAAAGGAGAATGCAGTGGGATATCAACTTGGTGAGTGCGATATTGAACAGTCTTATCGCTATATGCTAAAAGTATCGATCGATAATGATTCAAGTAAAGTTTTGCTGGTAATTCAATGTAATCCGAGTATCGCAAGAAGTAATGTTTCTGATCCGACTGTAGGGAAGGTTGCGTATTGGGCTGATGAAAATGGCTTCGGGGAAGTCGTTTACCTGAACCTATTTGCAATAATTTCACCTCAAACTTCAGTGCTTAAAGCAAAGTCTTATAAAGAAATTGTTGGCCTTAGAAATGATTCTGTACTCAGAGAACAACTTAATCGCAGAGGTAGTGTTGTCGTTCTTGGCTGGGGACGTGATATTCCAATCTCAGACGATTATTATCAGCGTAGGATCCGAGAGGTTAAGATGCTATTAGAGTCATATGGTCATAAAGCCCACCATGTTGGTGCTCTTTCTTCCGGAACACACCCTCGGCATGGGCGCATGTGGAACAGAGGAAATAGAGATTTACGGGTACTCAATTGGGCAGATATCGGTGCCTAACATCAGCTAAACTCAAATAAGCTACATTCGTGTTTGCTAAAAGATCATTACGGGTACAATCAACGTACAATACCTATTCTTTTAAACCTCTTGAGCTTTAGGCACTAAGTAGGAATAAACGCTAACCACCCGCCAACGCCAACCAATAAAATACCTGCGATGCGGTTCATCCAGCGTATGTTATTGCCGCGATTTAAAAATAGTCGCAAGCTTTTGCCCCCAATGGCATAGATCAACATACACAGGAATTCGCTGAGCATAATCAAGCCAACTAGCACACTCAGTTGACCAGACAGAGACTTGGTCACGCTGATAAAGGGTGGCAGCAGGCTAATCATAAAGGCCCAACCTTTTGGGTTGGCAATAGCAGTAATAAAGCCCTGTGAGGCGAGCTTGCCTCGGGAGGTGGCACTGATATTTTCGCCTGTTGTAACCTGTTCGTGGGCGAGAAACATTTTTATGCCTAAATACGCTAAATAAGCACCACCGACCCACTTAAACACTTGGAATACGCTAGGATAGTTGAGCATAACACTGGCAACCCCCACCACAGCGGCTATGGCAACCAGCGCTACACCGATAACTTCACCGGCCATCATCCACAAGGTTCGACGCACGCCTAAGCTCATGCCAAGGGTCATGGCTAACGTCATGCACATACCAGGGGTGATGGAAACAAGGAAAAAGGTCGGAATAAATACCGCTAAAATGGCGAAATCAGGCATAAAACTGCATCCATGTAACTCATGTCTTAAGGCGTTAAACAAGTCTACTGATATTTTACTTCGGTTGCTAAGCAAAAAGCCTGACGAAAATTGTTAGTTTCTGTTTCCCCTTGAGCGATTCGCGGGTAGTGGTAGGAGGCAATATCTCTACTAGGGTTAAACCTTTTCAATTAAAAAATAATGAAAAGCTCAATTGAAGTGAAATTGAGGGTTATTACTAAGAGCAAATTCTTGGCTCAATTTACAAAGGAACAAGGTAAAAAGGCACAAGGTTTGGTTAACCTTGTGCCAAATGTGCTCACTGAGCGGGGTCATTGTCGTAAACGGAATTGCCCGAATGTAATTAAACTAATCGAACAAGTTTATGGCTACTTAATCACTTGCTCAGGGCTATTTAATCACTTGCTCAGGGCTGCTCTCTGGTGCGTGTGACTCTGTTAACAATTCTGGGTTGATGTTGTCTTTCGCCAAGCGAACGGTTAATAACTTGCGAAGGGCAGAGACGATAAAGAAGGTCGTTTCCATTGGCGAACGATGATAAAAGCTATCCCATGCTTGGCCTTTAAACTCGGTGTAATTGTCCATGCGTTCAGGGTGCAGATCACTATAGGCAAGGTGCACAGCGTGACCAATTGTAACGTCTATGGTCAAGGCCTCTTCGATTTGCAAGCTGGGGTTTTGCTCGAAAAAACTACCTAAAGCGCTTAAGGTCTCAACCGTGAGTTGGCGATACTCAGGCGCTTGAATGTTATTCAACATTTGTTCAATGAGTAGTGCAAAAGCCGCTTCGCCCTGAGTCATATCACTAAGCACCATGTCACTGGCAACGCGATTGCGTTTGTCCATCTTGTTACCGATAACTAGGCCAGTTGTATGCTTGAATATACTCCACACTTGGGGAATGAAGCCTGCAGGACGTCTGTCTATTACACCTTGGTGTTGACGCCATACGTACCAACCTTCACTGGGCTCAGATAATTCTTCTAATCCTAGGTCTTGATCCCAGTCTAATTTCCCGGAATGACACTCAGCGTGTAGCTCTTCGAGCTTGATAGGTAAATCCGTTAGGTTTTGGTATTCCTCAAGCACCGCTTCAATTTGATCTTGAATCTGTGAGGGCGCTAAGTTCATGATGTGCTCGTACGCTTCATCAGGGGTTTTGTTGTGCTCGCGGGATATTTGGCTGGTAAGCAGCACAATTAGGTAACTTACTCTTACGGTTAGTAACTCACTAAACAGCTTAGGCCGTGATTTAACGAGCATTCCTAAGCTGAGTAATACCTCTTGTGTCAGTACCTGATCACGTACATCTTCTCGGCAGTATTGTTTGATTTTCGCCAGTAATTCATCATCCTGCAGAGGTTTGGAGATCAGTGAGTCATCGCTGTAAGCGCGGCCAACTTGAATGAACTTTTGTGCAACCAATAACGCACTGACCGACAATCCTAGGTCGCCATCGACTTTTTCAAGTAACCCTGACGCGTGACGAAGCACTGACCATAAGCGTAATCGTCCTGCTTGCAGGTAAACCTCTTCAATCAATGACCTAATCGTGTGTTGCCGTGCCTGATAGGTTATTTCTGTATCTAAGCTTTGCAACTTACTTAGGGCATTTAACAAAGCGATTTGCTGGTACAAGTTGTCAGACTGCTCTAAGCGGGCATGTAACGTGTCAACGTCACTTAGCACATCTATTTCTCGCTCTTGATCGGATGACAGGGCCACATGATGGCCCGCAAGTGACAAGGCACAAGAATGCGAAAATAAATCGCTTAGGGGCTCTTTGGGTAAAATTAAATCATTCAGTTGCTCGACTCGCTCCACGGTAGAAGTGGGCGCTAATTGCGCCATCGTGCCGTGTTTAACCGGTATACCATCGACTTCACCTGTGGCAATTTGCGCCATTAGTTCGAAAAACGAGCTGCGGTCACCACCCAATAAATTATGGGTGAGTAATACAGTCATCGTTGGGCGTCCCACTTCGGTCCAATTGCGGTGTAAGTAACTTAATTCACTGGTAAAGCGGCGCACGAGAAAGTCGATGTCGTAACTTAAAAAGTATTCATGCTGCATAAATGAGGGAGTTAAACATACCGCACGTTGCTTGTTAAACATGTAGAAGCGGCTGGTAGTCAGGCTTTTCAGCATACGGGGTATGCGCCCTGTTAGACCTAAACTATCACAACGGCCTACTTGACCATGCACCGCTGCTATATCTTCTGGGCGGTAGACTTTTACTGGCGCAATATCGTTTAAGGTTTCTGTTGCCACTCCATGTATTGCAAGTTCTTGTTGCAACATTTCATCTTCAGATAAGAAAATCAATTGCACTACCGGTTGTTTCTTCGGTTTAACGTGACGGCGTCCTAAGGGGTCTAAATCACCGGGGCGCAGTAAGCCATCTTCTAACATAGAGCCCAGCAGAAATAGACTTTGTGCCCAGACCAAAGGCACATTTTCATTTGGTAGGCGATTTTGTGATTGCGGCTCTGCGCGTTCTGCATCAATAGACTCTTGAGGCACATAGTACAGTTCGGGTAACAGTTTAAAGCCATTTTGCTCAACCAATACCTTATCTAGTCGTGCTCGATAATGGGCAATCTTAGGCTTGTTGTCTGTGAAAATGGCGTCTAAGTATAAGTAGGCATAAAATAGCGGCCACTCTGATTCTATGTTCTCAAACTGTTTTAATTCTTTGTCTTCGTAGTGCAGTCGGCCTTCATCTTCAAGCACGGTTTGATGGCCGTCACGTAAAAAGCGTTTTAAGCCGAAACGTCCTTCTAGCTTATTTACAATGTCATTTCTGACCTTGTCTGATAATGTTTTGTCTTGCACGGCAAATGCGGGAAAGCCAATTACGCTAAGCAATGCGGCGTCGATTTCTTTAGTGTTCGACTCTCTAGGCAGCATGGCACGTAAGGTTATGTTGGATTGCGCGATGTTGTCGGGGATAACGTGAATCACCGAGCTAAGTGAACCTTTTGCACCGTATAAATTAAATCCAGAGAGGGCTTCAAGAGCCGCTTTCGCCATGCCCAACGAGCTGGCGTTTAATTCCACACTGCCACTGTTACTTTTTGCACCACGCTCCCAAATGCCGAAATCTGGCGTGCGATAAGCGCGCTCAATGTAGTAAACCAAATTCTGAATAAAACAGACTTCTTCGTCTGACCAAATTACATCTAAGCCAGAGGCTATCATTTGGGTTAGCGTCAATAAAAAAACCGATGTTGCATCAATTTGTAAGTGGCCCCATTCGGCATCGCCAACCACACTGTCACCCGTGGCGGTATCATATTTGGCATGCAAAGAATCAATAGGGTGACGCGATTTTTTAAAGGCTTCAACTTTGTTTGATTGCGCCATCATGGAGCGAAGCAGGGCGCGCATCAATTTTACGGTACGTTGCTGCAATTCATACCCACGGCCGTTGTCGTTATCGACGTTGCGATAGGCTAGGGCTAAGCCCCACACGGCTAAAATACTGTATACGTTATCTCTTACCCACGCATCTTGATAATTCCCATGAATGGTAATGGCGGTACTGGCGGGCAGTAGGCCGCTGACAGGGTGTTGTTTATCAAGTATGACCGATTTAACTTGCTGATAGTAAACGTCTAGTTTGGTGTTTAGTTCTAAATTTTGCATACAAGATCCTAAGTAATTCATAGGAAGCGAATCAATCTGCTTCCGTCTATGCGCAGCGTATCTAATTTGTGATACACAAATATGATACCCACGCAGAAAATGAGTAATGCCAAGTTGTGAATGCTTATATCATCTAACGTGGCTGGCTAATAGTGAACAATAGGTTAAAGACCATTTCTCTACATTGCTATTCATGGCCGTTAGCGATGCAATATAGCTAAATTACCAGCAAAGATTGCGCCACGGTGTTGTTTCATCGCCAAGCGGCACTGCTAAAGCCAGTGTTTACGTGCATACCACGCATTTGACTTACGGGAACAATGCGTGATAAGCCTCGGACCACCAACCATGCTTAACAGCTGCCTAAGGCTTCAAAGCATTATTTTATCGCATAGGCAGCGTGTCTTGATTGATTATTCTTCTTTGGGGTATCTGTTTTTATCTTTCGTAGAGCGACCGCTCGAAAAAGGTGCAAAGCAGTGCATGAAAATGGCAAGGTTTACATTTGTCGTTACAATTAAATGCAAATAAGAATTATTACTATTGTGGTATTTGTGAGACAATAACAGCGAAATTTGAGGGAGGAATTTAGCGAAATGCGTAATGTGATTAAAGAGTGTGTGACTTTTGTTCACCACTGGAATGAAACATTGTTTAGTTTTAAAACGACTCGACAAAAATCTTTCACCTTCGAAAGTGGTCAATTCGTGATGATTGGTCTTGAGCTTGCCGGTAAACCACTGATGCGTGCATACAGTATCGCCAGCGCAAACTACGCTGATGAGCTTGAGTTTTTTAGCATCAAAGTACCCGATGGTGCGCTTACGTCACAGTTGCAGAAAATTCAGGCGGGTGATGAAGTGATGCTCACTACTCGCGCAACGGGGACCTTGGTACCTGGTTACTTACAGCCAGGTAAAAACCTGTATTTATTGAGCACAGGTACGGGCTTAGCACCGTTTATGAGCATTATTCAAGACCCCAATATTTATGAGCAATACGACAAGATCGTTCTGGTTCATGGCGTGCGTTGGGCGTCAGAGTTAGCGTATCAACAAGAAATCGAAGTGTCATTGCCGAACAATCCGTTTTTTGGTGATCTTGTGCAAGACAAACTACTTTATTACCCTACCGTGACTCGGGAGCCATATGAATATAACAGCTTAAAGACTGACAATGGCTTATGCCACCATGAAGGGCGTATCACAGATTTACTGTTGTCGAATAAACTGACAAACGATCTGCATTTAGCGGATATCGACCCAGAAAATGACCGTTTCATGCTATGTGGTAATGATGCTATGTTGAAAGATTTAGCTGGTATCTTAGATGCTAAAGGCTTTATGAAAGCCAACTCACGCTCACAAGGGCATTATGTTATCGAACAGGCGTTTATCGAAAAATAATGTGTACTAAGCACATTTTTTCAATGGATAAAATACAGTCGCCTGAGCAACAACCTAGGGAGCGAACGGCTATCGCAGTGTAGTTTCCTTGAGCATGCTTTTCAAAAGGAGCAATTTAAGGAATTGGTATTAATATCAAATTGCCAACTTGCTGCAGATCAATCACTAGGTATATGATTGGTCGGTATTCGTTAGAACATGCTTTGAAAGAAGGGTAGGGCAAGATGCTCTAAAAAGTTACTCTATCCCCAGAGATAACTGATTGAGCATAATGTGCTTAACCACAAAGAAGATATACGCTAACCCGCTAAAAGCACTTTACTTTAGCGGGCTTTGGAGTTTAACCGGTATTGCTAGCTGTAGCGTTTATTCGCCGTTTTGCACCGGCATTTTCCCAGAGTCACGATTTTCCCAACCATGGCCATTGAATGGGTCAACACCTAGCTGCTGCATAATATAAGGAAAATCAACGTTTACCCAGTTATCGACTATTTTACCGTCAACTACTTTCCAAAAATCCATGTAGCGGATCTCGACCCGCTTTCCGGTAGGCGCAATCCCCATGAATGTGCCAGAATGCACGGCTTCTTGGCGGCCAAAGGCGGCACACCATTCTCCTTGGGTTACTCGGGCTTCATCAATACACACTTTGTCAGAAAATGCGGCTTGAAAAGGACGTTGCCAATTGTCTTGAAATTCTTTTAATCCTTGCTTAAATCCACACCCCGCATTACCCATCCAGCGAAAACTTTCACTAAAAAAGCGGCCCATATTGTCAATATCATGATCATTTAACCCATCCACCATTGAATCAATGGTATCTATGGTTTCTTGCGTTTTTGATAAGTCATTGTCTTTTGTTAAAATACCTTGTTCTGGACGAGAACCTTTCATCTCATATCTCCCATAGAGTGATAAATGTATTAAGTGGTCACCTAACTCGAGTCATGCTACAGCAGTGTCTCGACTTGGCAGGTAAATGTATATGTCCACGAAAGAAAACTGGGTAATGCACTCTTGTGATTACCCAGTTTCAACAGTGGTTTAATTAAGCGCATGTGCGCTTCACATTATTCAAACTTGTATTGCAAGCTAACGCCGTATGTACGCGGGTTGTTCCAGTTTGCTTGAATAGAGTTGATTGGCAATCCGTTCAAAACTTGCGACTGAACGACCGCGCGAGTAAGTACCTCTTCGTCAGTTAAATTGTTAGCAAAGACGTCAATGTTCAAGTTTTCGTTTACTTCCCACGAGACGCGGGCCGTCACCATGGCGTGGGCATCCACTTTTGTCTCTGGAATATTAATGTCGAACGCGTAATGGTCGTCAACAAAGTTTACGTGTAGGTAAGGCGTAAGGTAGCCACCATTGGGTAATGCATATTCATAGCGTGCGCTCAAACCCAAGGTATAATCTGGCGACATGGCAGGGGAGTAGCCTGCAAAGCTAAACTGACTATTCGGGTCATTGATATCTTGACGACCACCAATGTTACCTAAGCCCAGTAATGGTTGAAGCTGTGAATTACCGACTGCGAAATCATCTGCAAATTCGGCGTCAAGTAAGGATAATGTTGCATTAAGGGTGAGCTCGCTAAGTGGACGCCACTCCAAATCAGCTTCTAAGCCATAGGTGTCAACCTGACCACCGTTTTCATAATACTCAAACGTTGTACTGACCCCTGTAGCGACACACTGACCAACCGTCAGGTCAGTGGTGGTGTCGTTACATGACACGGCAAAAAGCTGTGCTTTTACATCATCGTACTGGTTAGCAAACGCCGACACGTTAAAGCGCACTGTGTTGTCAAACAAAAAGCTTTTTAAACCGATTTCATAAGAAATAACTTCTTCGTTATCATACAAGGCGTTTGCTCCACGTGCGACTACGCGCGCATCGTTCGCCCCACCTGTACGATAGCCCGTCGCTGCGCTGGCATAAACCATTACGTCTTTTGCAACATCAAGCTCGTAAGCCAATTTCCACAATACGGCAGAATCATCCCAATCTGGGATTGAATCACCGGTAAAGGTTTTTTCGTCTTTATTGTAACGAAGCCCAACTAGTAGACGGTTGCTATCGTTAATTTGATAACGCGCTTGCCCAAATACAGCGATAGAATCTACTTCATGGGGATCGTGGTTCGGGTTACCCCATGATGGAACAGTGATTGAATCAGGTTCACCATTGCCAGTTGTATCTTCAGGCCACAACCATTCCCAATCCGCTTCTTGTGAAAACAAATAAACGCCAGCTATCCATGAAAAGGGGCTATCACTTTCAACTGACGATAACTGTAGTTCAGTAGAAAACGCTTTTTGATCGTCTTGACGACCAAAGCCACCCACAAAATCTACACCGCCGTCGCTGTAATCGTTGTCGTAAAATTGCTCGCCAGATAACTCTGAGTAGTTAGTAGTCCACTTAGCGTTGACCCACTCCATAGCCCAATCAAGGGTAAGGGTAGCTGACCATGCTTCTTGATTATCAAATGACACCGCATTTCTATAAACATCGTAAGGACCTTCATCATCACGTTCAGCATTTGCTGGCTTATATATGTGTCCTGGGGTCACAGTCGCATTTGGATTATAAATACCAGAGCCAGTCTCTGTTTCAGATATTTGGTAGCCGGCTATTTGTTGATAGCCCCAAATTGCTTCTGAGTTTGCATCTTTTTTGCTGTAGTCAACCCGAAATAGGGCAGTGAAATCTTCTGAGAATTCGTATTTTGTCGTGTTACGCAAATAGAATTGATTTTTTTCACGTAAATCATCCGAAGAGCCAGGAACAAAATGGTTTTCGATCATGCCGTCGTGTCGATCATGGCTCATTACGAAGCGCGTAGCAGCTTTATCACTGAGGGGTAAGTTTAATATGGCTTCATAGGCTGAACGGTCATAGCTACCATGGGTTAATTTAGCTGAGCCACTTGTATAACCAAGTTCTGGCTGTTTTGATATCACGTTAATACTGCCGGCGAATGTATTTCTTCCGTACAATGTTCCTTGTGGCCCGCGCAGTACCTCGATGCGCTCAACATCCACATACGCGCCTAATCCACCGGTTGTGGTTGGCACGTAAATACCATCTTGAAAAATACCAACGACTTGTTCTGCAATGCCGGTTCCAGCTACGCCAACCTCGTTGGTACGTGCACCACGCATAGCGGGGCGAACTTCACCACCTGAACTACCGATTCTCAACCCAGGAACGACATTTTCAAGACCATTTATATTATCAATGCCATTGCGCAGTATGTCATTTGCGCTTAACGCACTAACAGAGGAGGAAACTTCCTGCAAATCCTGAGACTGCCTGTTAGCCGTTACTTCAATGCGCTCAACACCCGTTGAAGTTGCTTCGCTTTCAGAGGTCTCTTGTTGGGCGTTTGTACAAAAGCTAACACTAATAAGAAGTGCGCTTTGAATGGCACGGGACAGGTATGTTGTATGGTACGTTCGTTGATCTCGTTTCATCGTGATAGTTCCCAAAGTTGTAAAACCTTATTTGCAATAACAGTGAATGCACTGTGCTTTTCAAACCATATATAACGCTAAGTATCGCTAGGCCACATTGGTTTGTTTAATTCTTGTGCTATAAACATACAACTCAAATAACTTCGAAGTCAATAAAAATGTTCGAGACTTGTTAATTCATAACTTTTAAGTTTTTGTTAACGCTTGCCATTTTTTAATAAGGTTCTGTTTGTTAAGGGTTATTTAGGGTTTTTTAGTTGGAAGTTAACTGTTGGTAATGTGGATTTCGAAGTATATATAGGTGACTTTGAGTCATTGTGACTGGTCTTATCAGTTTGGATAATTGAGTGATTGATCCTCTGAGTTGAGGGGCCGCAGGAGTGTCAGCAGGAGGGAGAATTAGGTTGATCACAGACAATATACTCAGCTTTAAGCCAGCCCGACCCAGATATCCTGATTTTGGGCTGATACTATCTGAATAAGGCTACTTTTTGCGTAGCCTCTTGCTTTTTATCGATATAAACGTAAGGCTAGCCGTACGTAGTCGTACGTGCTAAAACATCCAAACCTTGCTGTTTAAGCCAGTAAGGTACATCCATTAGCACCCAATTTTCCAGTAGCTTATCGCCTTTGCGATAATACACGTCAACTACCCGCATATCAGCTCTTATCCCTGAGGCTGGCATACCAAAAAGGCCTCCACTGGCTGTGTTAGATAAGTTCGGCCACCCAAAGAAACACGCGAAATCACCTTCACTAAAACGTGCTACATGACCGTTAAATTCCTTATCTTTCAAACCTTTGCGAAATGGAAATTGATGTTGTTGCTGATAACGTTCGATGGTATAAGTTGCGCCGATCCCCGCTGGGCCATACCACACCATGTCTTCGCTCCAACACTTGGCTAAAAGCTCAGGAGGGCAATCGTCGTTGCCTGATTTATTCAGTGAATCAAGATCATTTACCATCTCTTCGACAAGGTCTATGGTCTTTTTAGACTCGGCGGGATCTTGATCTTCAAATAGCAATCCATTGTGATCACATGGGCCAGGGTAAACAAAACTATGGCCTGTCTCAACGGGTAAAGGATTAAGCCCAACCTGCTGCATTAACGCGATTAAATCGAAAAAAATGGCGTGACTTACTATCTTATTATTTTCTACTTCGAAAAACTCAGCGTAGCGCAAGAATGCTAGTTTCCCTGTGCTTTTTATATTAAGAAACGGAGCATCAAAGAGTCCAGCAAAGTGACCCATAGACATTACCCATTTACCGTTTCCAGCACCGTTTTCTCCCCCCATAAAAACATCTTCACGGCGCTTCATTCGGGTAAAGCTCTGCTTTAAAGGAACCCACAATTCCTCCACCAATTGCGCAGGTGTAGTGCAGCTGTCAAACGGGTACCAAGCATAAACTTTAGCATTATCAGCGACATAAGACTCAACCACTTCTTTTACATCACAGACCTGGCTTTCGTCAAAGGCTGCTTGATAAGACCTAACAATGGCTTTTTCACGACTAAAACTCATGTGTTGCACCTTCTTAGTTTAAAAATATGTAAATTTTGACTTAAATAATTAATGACTTCGAAGTCATTATGTATTAGGTTGAGTATTATTGTAAATAGAAAGCGCGCTTATTAAACAGACAGAGTAAAGAATATGACTGAAAATTTTGGCGTTTTAAACTGGTCTATCCTCGGTGGGTACATCATTGCAAACCTTCTACTTGGTTTGATAATAGGTAAAAACATAAAGAATTCCGACGATTTTTATCTCGGCCAAAAGCAAACTCCCTGGTGGGCGATAGGTATATCGGTCATTGCTACATATGTCAGTGCCATGACTTTTCTGGGAGCGCCTGCGTGGGCCTATTCAGAAGGTCTGTCAGTCATCGCGTTACACCTAAACTATCCTCTGGTCATTATGGCCGTCATTATCTTTTTCTTTCCTTTCTTTTATAACGCAGGCGTGGCGTCAATCTACGACTATCAAGAACGAAGATTCGGAAAACGAGCCCGAGCCATGGTTTCGAGTATTTTTATACTAAGCCAAGTGATGAGCTCAGCGGCCATTCTTTATGCCACGTCTCTTGTGTTGTCCTTTATCACCGGTGTGCCCGTTATGTGGTCTATTGTCATTGTTACCGCAATAGCACTTATCTATACCATGATGGGGGGGATTACCGCGGTTATTTGGACAGATGTTATTCAGTCGGTCATCTTATTTGTAGGCGCTGGTATTATCATGTACGCCCTTTTGCAAAGCGGTGACACGACGCTTTCTTCTTCCATGACCGAACTTAAAGCTCAGGGCAAGCTCAACCCCCTTAATTGGGACTTCGACTTTACCGAAGAGACCACAGTTTGGAGCGGTATTATTGCCATGTCGCTCTATCACATCACGGTTTACGGTACTAACCAAATGATGGTGCAGCGCACACTGGCAGCGAAGAACATCGGCGATGCGAAAAAGTCTTACTTGCTAATGGGCTTCTGTGCGTTCTTTATCTACTTCTTTTTCATTGTGCTCGGTGTGTTGTTTTACGACTTCTACCAAGGCAAGGAATTTGAGAACAGCAATACCATCATTTTACAATTTGCTGCTGATTACGGCCTACCCGGGCTTATGGGGATTATTGCCGCTGCAGTCATGGCGGCATCTATGTCGAGTTTAGACTCGTCGTTTAATTCCCTATCTACGGTTGCAACAATCGATTTTTACAGAAAGTACTTTAAAAAAGACGCCTCTGAAGCCCATTACCTCAAAGCTTCACGTTTCTTTACCCTTTTATTTGCCGTACTTATCATCTTTCCGGCCATTGGTTATCACCTGTACAGTGAAGGGTCAATTTTAGAGATCCTTTCCAAAGTCGGCTCGTATTTCGTAGGCGCGCAAATGGGGATGTTCTTTTTAGGCTTTTTCTCTAAACAAACCACTGAAAACGGACTTATTGTGGGCACGATAAGCGGGTTTATCGTAGTGACATTAGTTGCACTACACACTGATATTGCATGGCCTTGGTACTGCATCATAGGGGCGAGCGCCAATATCGTGGTGTCTATCATTGCTAGCCGCCTGATTGATGGCGTTCAACACGACTACAACGCCTATACCATTAAAGGCCAGCAAGCCCATTTTGCGCGCCAAGGGCTCAACGAGAAAGAGCAGGGATGGTATCGCGTACCGGGTCGTATCGATCCTATCAACTACATATTGTTTGGGTTCTTCATACTCACAATTGTGTTCTTATTTTCAATTCAATTTATGTTTTAAAAAGCCAAACTCAGCGCTTTTGAGGAAGATTCTATGAGCGAAACGTCCATCGCAAAAACGGTGTATTGGCAGCCTCTGCATGACATGCTGGACCCTGCACGAAGTAAAACGCAAACCTTAGCGGGTTTTGACCAAGAGTTTGTCGATTTAGCAGACTATATATTGCGTATTACCCATCGTATTTGGGAACAAAAAAACATTGGGGCTTGTTACGATTATTATGCGAAATTCTGCCCTGTTCATACGCTAGGAGGGTACGCAGACAGCGTAGATGTGGTAGTACAAAATACGCTGAAAACCATCGCTGCGTTCCCAGATAGATCGCTAATTGGAGAAGATGTGATTTTCCGCGAAGAAGGTAATGAGGTGTATTATTCATCGCACCGTATTACCAGTATTATGACCAACAAGGGCCCATCTGAATTCGGTGCTCCTACAGGTAAAACGGGCCGTGTGACCACCATTGCCGACTGTATGTGTAAAGACAATAAAATCTTTTATGAATGGTTGATGCGAGACAACAGTTTTCTTATTGCGCAGCTAGGGATTTCTCTTGATGACGCGGCAGCTTTTCAGGCTAGCTCGCCACTCTCCCATACCTTTACCCAATGGATAAATGAAGAATATAGCCGCACCGCTGCAAATCAGGCATCCCTCGGGGAAGACTTATCTGAACAAGATAAACCGTGGGGTAATTTTGCCAAGTCTTGGGCAGAAAATCTCTTTAATAAACGTATGTTTAATCAACTGTCAGATTTTTATAAACCTAATGCCGCTGTGCAATGGCCTGGAGGACGTCAAGCTACCGGGAATGCGGCTATCAGCGGCATGTTGATCAAATGGTTAGCCAGTTGCCCCGATGCAAATATGGTAGTTGACCACGTTTGTGTCACCCATTATGAGCAAAACCGTGTTCATGTCGCAGTGCGCTGGGGCGTAGCGGGGCATTACAATGCCACTGACGCCAAATACGTACAGTTTAATCAGCAACCTCATTACATCTTGGGAGCCTCTCATTTTGAAATTGAAGATGGACGCATTGCTAGAGAGTGGACCGTATTTGATGAAGTTGCTGCACTGGCAAACCTTATGCGAAAACTACCAAATGAGGCGGAGGCATAAGCATGCTAAGTACCATTCAACAATTGTTAGAAAAACGAGATACCAAAACCTTAACCCATGCTCTTATTCATTCAAGCCGCTGGTTGTTAGGGGAAAGGTTGCATTATGGCCCGGTGCAACAGCGGGGGTTAATGGCACATTGGCTAGACATAATGAGCCGCTCGGGCAGTATTGAACAATGTGCAACCTTGCACAGTGGCGATATTGATGCTGGTTTATTTTGTTTTAACTCAACGTCGAGCAAAGCGTATTTCATTACGATGTGTGAACACAGTGACGGCGCAATAAAGCAGTTGCTTCAATGGGTCGATAGTGCCTCTTTAGCCAAACATTACAACACTGATGAAAATGAAACAGGCTCGACTAGCAGCACATCAATGGATTTTTGGCCCGAGCCCGATCCTCTGCAACTAAGTGAATTTGACCCGCAACTTCATCAGTACACTACCCACGCGGGCATTAACGATGTGCTGTGTGGCAACTCGAGCGATGCTATCCAAACCATGCTGACTGATTGGTGGCAGATATGGCAAGGCTTCGACTCTGCAGGAATCGAAGGTGTTTACGCACAGCTTAGTCACTTAAGTATTAATAGTACTGTGATAAATGATGCGGGCACTATACGGTCTTCTATAGCTTCTTGGCTTACCCAACTAGAAGGAACGCTACAGCGCCGTTACAGCCAGCTAGAGCAAATAGTGGCAGATGAGAATAGTGCATTGGTGAGGTGGCGTATAGATGCGGATATTAAGTCAGGTAATGGTCTTGTGCGGGTGCGTTTACCCATTGTTACTATGCTGACGTTTACGAAAGGCAAGATTGAAAATGAATATTGGGTGATTGACTCACTCGCATTCGAAAAGCGGTTTGGCATACCACTGCCTTTCTAAACCGTAAATTATAGCTGTCGTTTAAGCTTCTGTATCCAACGTTTGATACGTTGGGCTTTTGCGCCTCTCAGTGTGTAGAGGCGCTTTTTTTGGGGGAAGTTTAAAGACTAACGCCGCCCCAAGCGGTAAGTCATATTTAGCGAAAAACTGCTGTAATCCCCCCATAAAGTCAGAACAGTTTTGTAGATGGCGATGATGTCAGCAATACAAAGTCACCCCGTATTCAAGGAAATTTATCAACGATTAGTCCCAACGGGTAAGCCTAAAAAAGTGGCTATTATTGCCTGCATTAGAAAGATGGTTGTTATCTTAAATTCAATGCTAAGAGACGGGGTCATGTGGGAAGCACCAAAGGCTGCAAATTAGCTATTGACGCCATAGTCTCTTGTATGGCTTCGATATCAAAGCCTTGTAATCGAACGGATTTTTAATAAAACCCAATATTAATATTGCAGCGAAAAAAATGCTTTTACCAATTTCAATAGTAAACAGTATCGGCTCTGAAGAATAAGTTATTAACCCATGATGACGAGTGTACGTTGTGCCTTCAAAGTAAGCTTCATATAGGTCATTATAGGGAATGTAAAACAACCCAACACACCATAGCCTGATAATGAAATGTACAATTTTACCATCTGTTTTGGTAACAATAGGCACAGTGGGTTTTTCTATACTTTTTTCTTGAATTGGGTTTTCTTCATTTACGACAACGGGTTGACTTTTTAGTAATTCTGATTCAATAGTTTTAAACCGTTCAGGGTAACTAGCTCTGTCAATTGAGCCCATAGCTTCTTCTAGTTCAGCAGTAGAATAATTCTTATAATCGGGTTCAATACTCATAATTTATTTAGAAGCCTAACGCTTCACTAATAACGAAACAGTAAGTTGGGCTGGTTGTAGCGTTGTTTGCAAGAACCGGTACATCTCTGTTTTGACTTTATTAAGTGACTTGTATGGATAATAACTCAGGTAAATCATCCTGATTTTAATCGGGGTGAGGTAAAGTGAGACCCAAGCTTTAGCTGCAACTAAAGCCTTCTTTTGTGGTAGTTCGATTGAGCGATGGCTCCTCAGTTGAGAGACCGATAACAAGAAAGAACGCCACAAAGGACTCCAAGCAAAACACTCGAATAGTCTACTGGGTCTCAACCCGCATTATGCAAGCAAGAGTTAGCTTATTATGAATACAAAAACAAATCAAAGCGTTAACGTGGGTGTCGATACGGGCAAGTTTCAATTAGATATTTACATCCGCCCTCTCGATATTTATTTCACCGTTTCGAATGATGAAAAAGGCATTAAAGAAGCCATAAAAATAATCAAACAACACGCACCTGGGCTAGGCGCATTATTATTGAAGCAACAGGCCGTTTTGCTAATTTACCCTTCGTTGTTGCCAATCCTATTCACATTAAACGCTTTGCTGGGGCGATAGGTCAGCGGGCTAAAACAGACAAACTAGATGCTCAACTGATTGCGCATTACGGTGAGGCTATTCAGCCTAAATTATCTCAACTAAAACCAGATACCATGCAGGCTATGAGTGATTTAGTTGCAAGGCGAAATCAATTGCTCGTCATGCAAACGATGGAAAAAAACCGCCTGCAAATTCTACCAAAAGAACTCGTTATGACCATCAAACCTATTCTCACCGTCTTTAAAAATCAGATAACCAAAATTGAAAATAAAATCGTCGCGCTCATAGAATCTTGCCCTGATTATCAAGCGAAAAACTGCATCTTACAGAGCATGAAAGGAATCGGAAAAATAGCCTCCGCTTCCATCATCAGTAACTTGCCAGAGTTAGGTTACATGACTAAAAAACAAGCCTCTGCATTAGTCGGTGTAGCACCCATGAATCGAGAAAGTGGGCGCTATAAGGGATTGCGGAAAATCCAAGGTGGCAGACATCAAGTCAGAACCGTTTTGTACATGGCGATGATGTCAGCAATACAAAGTAACCCCGTATTCAAGGAAACTTATCAACGATTAGTCGCAGCGGGTAAGCCTAAGAAAGTCGCTATTATTGCCTGCATTAGAAAGATGGTTGTTATCTTAAATTCAATGCTCAGAGACGGGGTCATGTGGGAAGCGCCAAAGGCTACAAATTAGCTATTGACGCCATAGTCTCTTGTTATATCGCGATTACACCAAGCGAGATGCCAACTTTTTATATATAGCATTTTTATCTCGCTTTCCTATAGTCAATACATAAATTACGATCTCCTTATCGACTACTTCATAAGCTAACCGATAACCTGCAGTCCGTAATTTAATTTTATAGACCGAATCATAACCTCTCAACTTAGCAGACGGCACATGAGGATTTTCCAACCTCTCAGCAAGTTTATTTTTAAATTGCTTTTTAAGAGGTTCCGCTAGTTTATCCCATTCTTTTTTAGCCGCAGGGAGAAATTTTAATTTATAGGTCATCTAAATTAACTTCAATAGCTTTTGATAAATCACCGCGACGCTCATCAACAATTTTCGCTAACTCATAATCATCAACTACATCCATTAACCACTCATAGGTTTCAGCAGGAACTAAATATGCGGCAGGCTTATTGTGATTTAATATCGCAATTGCAGAACCATCGGCTTCAGTAAGTAAAGCCGTTGGATTTTTTTTAAGCTCAGAAATACTTGCTGAAAAGTCAGCTAGAACTTGTCTCATACAAATCACCAATTAAGTGTTAAATTTAGTACTTATTTTAGACCTAATTATAATTTTAAGCCAGAACTTAATTTAGCGATATAACACTAAGCTAAGGGGCACAAATATGGCGCTAAACTCCGAAGGAGCGCCATGTTTGTGTCCCTCTTGAGCGCCTTGTGTACGCCCAGCATGGGCATGAACTAATGAGCGAAGGCCGCCTCGGATGAAAGTCCTCTGTAGGAAGGTCACCGTTAACTTAACTTACTGTTATTAAACGTTAACTACTAGCGAATGGCAAGGGCCAAACCGCGAGGTTTGGTCTGGAGGAAGCAAATCTGCGATCTGATGAACAAGAACATTATATGAGGCGTAGGCTGAAGGTGAGTTGGCACAAGACGACGAAACCACGTGATCTAACGGCCACCGTAAATGATGCAGCAGTGCAGAGACAGTTCATGCTCTTATCTGTGGTGGGACTGGCCTTCCAGAGATCTGCTTAACAAGCGATCGGTAAATAACCAGTGAGGCTCTGTTATACAAGTGCCTTGGCGTTTCAGTGTCATCGGCTGAATAGAGCAAATAGATGAAAACCGATAGCGCATAGCGGCGTAAACCGCAGTGTGACTAAGCAGACGGCAGCGTAGCTAAACGCCCATGGTTATAGATGTGTAGTGGTCAATGAAACGTATAGCGATATATATCTTTCTTTTCTTCTTATATGAGAGCAATCATTTGTGTTCCGCTAGGCGGTAGAACTGTAATGATTTTATCTCGAGGGCAAACTGCAACATGTATATCAAGTACTATCAAAAAAAATTGCAAGAACAAATAACAGTTGGCTTTTGCCACTTCGTCGCTTATTTTAGCCGATAATTATTTGTTTCTTAGTAAGGCGTTGGTTCAAAAAAGGAGTAAAATTGGATCCTTTAACCATAATTATTTGGGTTTGTGTGGTTGTATTTATACTCACAGCATTCCTGACTCTTTTGCATATTTCAGGTATATATCAATTACCCGATCCAGAACATGGGAAAGTACTGTTTAAAGCGCTTGTTGTGGAAATTGTAGTGATATCCGTTGCGGCTTTTGGTGCTTATTTAGGAGGCTTTAATCAAAATAATACTTCTTCTGACAGAGAAGATAGCTCTATTAGCTTAGACTGGGAAAATAGACTTGAAATAGTGGATGGTATAGAGAAAGGTTGTATATATTTTCAGAATGATAGCTCCTTAATGTTCCCGAGTAAGCTTCCTAAAATTGCCGAAGAAAATATGAAACTAAAACTTGAAACAATGACGTTTGGGAAATTATTAATATCTGGGTACGGTGACCCTGGACACCCTAAAAGTTTTTCCGCTCATGTAGGTATGATTAGAGCGAGAGCAGTTGCTGACTACCTGATAAACAATGGTGCATCGGCTGAAGATATTACTACTATGGCTTACGGTGAGTTTCGGCGAAACTTATACGTCCACCCTTTTGTGTGTGGAGTGATTGTGAATAGACAGGAAAACTAACAATGTGGAGCCTGTAACAGATACTGTGTAACTGCGAATATACAAGCACCCAACTTTAAAATCATATAAAAAGCTCGTTTTCTTAGAGGGGTGTAGTGATTAAATGATCCTAAACAAGCGTTAAAGTACTTTGGAGTTTAAGGATCGGGGATTTTTACTAGAAAAGTGAGCGTTGAGAAAGGAAACGGCGCGCAAAGTTAGCTTTTAAGCAAGCGCCAAGGCTACAGTGTATGCATGAGTAATGTTAGTTGAAACGATTTAAGCGCGCTTTAACAGTGCTTTTGCTTTGCTCATTCCTCGTATTCGTTGATGATGGGTGTGGCGCTTGAACGCATTCATCATTTGCTCCGCGCCAGCAGCGTAGCAGAAGTGTTTTTCAAACTCGGTAGTTAAGGTTAACCACTGAGCAGAGTCTAGTCCCAATCTTTGTAGAATAGGGTTGTGAGTATTATTGATATGACCCGCCTTGTCATCACGAATGCACCGACCTGTGGTATCAATGAGCTCACAATAGTCTTTGAGCGAATGCGCAATACCTTTTGGCATATCTTCACGAGGATTACCTACAAAGGGCATCAAAACGCTTGGTTGTGATTGTTGGTTTTTAACGGCGTGAATGCGTTTTTTAATGCTGGTGTGCTTTGACGTTTCAGGTGTTTTTGCCATTTTTGCGCGAATGGGGTTTAAATCTACATAGGCCATGCACGCTAAGACTGCACTTTCATCTAGTAACGCTTGGGACTTAAATCGCCCTTCCCAAAAACGACCGGTGCAGCCATCTTCTTTATTGGCTTGACGAGCAATGTACTCATTCAAATCACGCATAAACCAGCTTATGTCGTAAAGACGTTTTCGATAGGTTTCAACGGTTTCATCAAAGGTGATTAGCTCTGCTTGGCTAAGCGTATCGCCGTTAACAAACTTCTGAGTCAGCAATGTGCCTCTGTGTAGCTTGTGGTAGCGCCTCAACACTTCATCGCTATCCCACTTATCCGCCATTGATTGATTTACACATAGCACCACATGCGTGTGATTATTCATGACTGCATAGGCACAAATGTCTATTGCGAATACGGTCGCTAGAAATAATAAACGCTCTTCTAACCAGCCTCGGCGATGCTCGTAACTTTGCCCAGTAAGCTGGTTCGAACCACATAAATAAGATTGGCGAACGCAGCGGGACACGCAATGGTAATAAGGCGTATCGATTAAACTGATTTGGCTTTTTCGAGATTGAGGCATAGCTCATCCACTTGATAAACATATAACACGAATTAAGTGTAGTTCAGCCTTGAAAATTGACCATTTTTATCATGGGTGTCTCTGCTTTCTTTCTCTGGTCCAGCGACTGTTGCTGTGGCGTAGTCCTATTCCGTCTTGTGGGCTTTTAATACGCGGAAGGTTTCTTCTATTTACATTAGTCTTGCATAAAGGGGAAACCAGCTGTTTTGAGTTATGTTCATCGTTTTCGGGAAGATCGATAAGAGCATTAGTACGCTTCAAAATTTGTCTATGTTACGTACTTATCATAATATTCAGCATACGAATCATAGGTAAATTTAACGGCGTCTTGTGAAATTTTAGCCTTTGGAACATACGCATCAAAGCCATGATAACAGCCTTCATATAATTTAAATGTTACATCAATACCTTCTTTTTCAAGCGCTTCTACGTAAGCAATAGTTTCATCTTTAAAAGGTTCTAAATCGCCGACAAAGGTGATGGTTGGAGGAAAATCCTTATAGTCCTTATTTCTAAATGCAGCAGCGTATTTTGGAGTGTCTAAACCTTGCTTCTTTATATCAGCAAGGTAAGCATCCCATCCTTTTTTATTAGATGCTGTATTCCAAACAGGTACTGAAATCATTTCCTGCGCTGAGCATGTACTTTGTGAATCATCTATCATTGGATAAAAAGGCATTTGAAAAGCAATATCTATGTCCTTTGTATCTCTTGCCTTTAATGTTACTGCTGCCGTTAGGCCACCACCGCCGCTATGTCCTGCAACCATAAACTTATCCTGATAAATTCCCAACTCATCGGCATGTTCCTTTGCCCATAACAAGGTTTCATAACAGTCATTAAATGCAGCAGGATATGGTGCATCTAAAGACTTTCTGTATGCCGGAGCTATCACTACACAAGGTCTTTTTTCTATAAATTGTTTGATAATATTAAGGTTAGGCCCCATTTCAGGGCTGCCTAGTATATAGCCGCCACCATGAATATATTCCAAACAAGGCAATTTTCCTTCCACATTAAGTGGCTTGAAAATTCTCACCCTAATGTCTGGTCCACCACTTTTACTTGGAATATACCTTTGCTCATTGTACATATCGTCTATAAGCTTACCATTAGAGAATCTAGCCATAAAATTCATCAGCTTGATGCCCCAGTTTTTACTTGCGATATAAGGTAGTACTTTAAAGGGCATGTAAAGTGATCTTAACTCTTCATTCGCTAAATGTTTCATGCTTTTCATATTAGTTTTCCAATAGCGCACTAAAACTTGTGCGCTAAAACAGTGATAGAAATTAACCGAGCTTTAGTACTAATAACGGTATGAAAACCTACTTATTGATACGACGATACCAGTCATGTATTGCACGCCCGATGGCATAGGGCTGGTCTTCTTGCACATAGTGAATACCATTACCAATGTATGTAATTTGGATGTTTTTAGCGCGTTTCTCCCAATAATCAGCCGCTTCTGGCGGATTCTGAGAGCCCGGTGTGGCGTAAAGATACAACCAAGGGATTTCAGTTTCTTCCAGCCATTTGTTATAAGCGCTGATCACTTTTTCCGTAGCTGCTGGCTCACCATTAATTGGCAACTCTTTTGGCCATTGATAAACCTGAATGCGTGATTTTTCAGTGGGAAAAGGTTTCAAGTATTCTTCATGTGCTGCTTTATCTAGCGGACGAACAATGGCTGCAGGTACCGCAACTTTTAGGAACCAATTGTCTTCAATAACCATCTTGCGACCCACATCTTCACTACGAATCATTTTCGAAAATTTTGCTTTGTGTTTTGGATAATCTTCCCAGGTTTTTGCTGGTAGCAACGGCGCCATTAACGCTTCCATTGTAACAATGCCTTTAATATTGTCGGGATGCTGCCGCGCATAATGTAAGCCAAGACCAGAGCCCCAATCGTGAACGACAAGCGTTATATTTTTTAGATCAAGCTTTTTAACGAATGCTTCGAAATAAGGGTATTGATCGCCAAACGTGTAATCCATCTCAGGTTGATCTGATTTTCCGAAGCCAATATTATCCGGCGCAATTAATCGGCCTTGCCCTTCTAAGTGAGGCATGACATTACGCCACAAATACGATGACGTTGGCTCTCCATGTAAAAATAAAATCGGATCGCCTTCACCAACGTCAATGTAAGCCATTTTTGAACCAAGAATATCGACGTATTCATGGGTATATTTTGTTGTCGAGGGGATGTCCATTGGCGCAACCTTGTATCCTTTGTAATAATTCTGTTCTTGAGACTTTATTTCTTGAGCATTCGCAAATGCTCCTATTGTGGCTATAAAGGCAGTAGCGGCCAGTATGCTGGATAATAGACTTTTCATATTCATTTTCTCTTTTGTAATGTTAAACAGGAGTTATCTGCTTCTGAGATTGCTTAGTACAACGACTTCTGATTTGATTTATTTAATTGTAACCAGAAGCACTTCGACCAAATCTTTTTTACCAAAGTAGATATTTCCGTCGTTGATCATGACAAAACGGCTGTCTTGATTTAGGGGGTAGGGTGCAATGGCAGTTGCACCACCAGCGCCATCTGCAACTATGGTGGTTATTTCGCCACTAATTGATAGCGATTTGACGGTTTCACCATGTGTTGTAAAGAGTATCGATCCATCTTCTCTCACCCAGAAATCGTCAATCATTCCAACTTTCGCCAACAGCTCTGGTTTGCCTTGTGGCTTGCCATCGTTCCCTATTCTAATAAGGGACAGCGTGCCTTTGGACGTATTAGATACAATGAGTCCATCAGATCTAAGTTTTACGCCGTTAGCACCTGGAATAAACATCTTCTGATCAGCAAGTGGAGAAAGCGATTCGTCTTGTATCCATGAACTAATTTCTTGCGTTTTTGGGTTAACTTGCCAAATATTGCCCGATAGTGAATCAACCGCGAGGATTACGTTATTACCAAGCCTGACCATACCGTTCAAATACATGACTTGAGGCGCATCAAATTGTCCAGTTTGCTTGCCATTTTTATCAAGCAGGATAAATTGTTGGGAGCCTACTACGTTCTCTCCAAGTAAGAGAGATTTACCAGAGGCCGCAACTAGGTAGCCTCCATCAATCGAAATAAGGCTCAACGGGTAAGCAGACAGTGTCGAAAATGTTTTCGTCTGCCCACTTTGTTCCATCACTTCAATTGACTTTGTGGGGTAGTTGGTAAAAAGTAATCTACCATCTTGTTGAACTTCTAAGTTTTCAAGAAAATTACCATGCGGATATGTTGTCAGCACTTCAATGGTTGCTGATTCATCGGTTTTTTGTGGCTTTGCCTTAGCGAGTGCTAAGTTTGACACCGATATGCCTGCTGCTACGGTCATCACCGTAGCAGCAATCGAGAGTGTCTTCGATATAGTCATGTTTAATCTCTCTTTAATAATCAACTCGGTATTACGCTTTTTTGACCCAAGAAAATTTTTGGAAAGGTTTGTCCACGGGCGTTTTTGCGATGTGATTCACATAATTACTGATCACTTTTTGAGACACGCCAAGAATAATCTCTAATAATTGACGCTGAGCATAACCCGCAGCAAAGAAAGCGCTAACGTCATCATCTGAAACATTGCCTCGATTGCGAACAACAGTCAGTGTCATATCCTGGAGCGCTTGAAGTTTAGGGGTTGGCATTTTATCTTGATTTCTTAATGCTTCGGTCAATGCAGGGTCGACTTTCATCATGTTTGCAATTCCCGTATGGGCAGGAACACAATACGTGCAATTGTGTTCAACGTTAATGGTTTGCCAAACTACGGTGAGTTCTTCTTTGTTGAATGAGGTATTCGTAAAAAGTTTTCCCAGCTCTTGATAGGCGATAAGCAGTTCTGGCACTTCTGCCATTATTCCATGTAAATTAGCGATCATACCGTTGGTTTTTAGCGAAGCTTCTAGTATTGCTTTACTTTTTTTCGGTGCTGATTCTACGTTATGTATTGTAAATTCGGTCATGTTGATACCTCTTAAAATTTGGTTAATGGTTTATGCGGTTAGTGAGTACGATGAAACGAGTTCAGTTAAAATTTGCTTATACGCTTCAATCGTTCTAGAACCGTTAACGACAAGTTCGTTGTTAAAAATCATTGTAGGAACGACGGTAATTCCGAGGCTATGCCAGTGTGATACTTTATTAGCAATACGATTTTGAGTGTCTTGGTCGTCCAGTATTTTAGAAATATTAGGCACTTTCACACCCGTATCTATAAGCAACTGCTCAAGCACTTTTCTGTCAGAGATATCCTTTTGCTCAGTAAAGAAGGCGTTAAACAACTTTTCCTTAAGTTCAGTTTGCTCTTTAGTGCCTTTTAAAAAGTCCAGTAGCGTATGCGCATCTCGCGTGTTCAAGACACGTGAATTGTCAGTAAAGTTGAAGGTAAACCCTGCCTCATTTCCTAGTTGGGTAATATTGGCTCTATTTAAGTCGCCTTCTTGCTTGGTTCTTCCGTATTTACGCGTTCCATAATCGTAAATATTTTCACCTTCCAAAGGCATTTCTGGATTCAAGAAAAATGGCTGCCATTCAATATGGACTTCTTCTACTAAGTTTAACTTCGCGATGGCTTGCTTTAGTCGCGTGTAGCCAATTGCACACCAAGGGCAAACAGCGTCAGACACAAAATCAATTTTAATCTGCTTATTCATATACCGATTACTCCGCTGTGAATCATTGTTGATGGCTAGAATTATGCGTGTTCTCCGTTAATAGATAATCATGTGTTTTACCCCATGATTGTGGATATATTTGCCGCAATCATTGCAGCAATAAACCTTCAATGATAACGTCAAGTGCTCATGTGGCTTATAATATATGGCTTGTATCATTCTTCAGATAATTCAAGAAAATATTATGTTGTCAGGAATAACTACAATAATGGTGGAGTAAGGGGGTTTATGGATATTGCAACTAGGCTTGATCTATTTTTGGATGTTGTCCGTCAAGGGTCATATACCAAGGCCGCTGAGTTAAGGCTCATGGATAGATCTTCATTATCAAAGCAAATTAAAATGCTAGAGAGCGAGCTAGGCACTCGTTTGCTTAACCGCTCCACCCGTTCGCTGTCGCTCACTGAGGCAGGAAAAGAAGTATTGAAGCAAGCGGAGTCCGTTAGGCAAACGATTTCTGATACGCACCGTATTGTTGAGTCGTTTCATGAAAAACCGAAAGGGTTACTGCGAATAACCTGTCCGACATTATTTGGTAAGTTGTATGTACAAAAAGCAATAAAAATATTTATGCAAAGATACCCAGATACTGATGTTCAACTCGATCTCAGTAACAAAGTATTGAATGTCATCGAAGACAGGTATGACATAGCTTTTCGAATTGGAGATATGCAAGATTCAAATTTAGTTGCCAGAAAGATAGCTGACAATCACATTGCTATTTTAGCTTCTAAATCATTCATTGAACGACATGGTATGCCTGAAACGCCTGAAGACTTGATTAAGTTACCCGCGGTTTTTTTCTCTAGTGGAGGACTTGTCGTCAATAAAATTCCTATCGGAAAAGACCCTAAAAGTGGTGAATTCAAACTGTGGGAATTTAAAGGAAGATATAGAGTCAATGAACAAGAACTTGTTCTTGACTCGGTAAAGTCTGGGCAAGGTTTTGGCGTACTCGCACTCTATATGTTGGGTGACAATATTAAGAAATTTGATTTGGTGCCTTTACTAACAAATTATGCATTGCCAGAATCATTTGGTGCGCTTTATGCGGTTTACCCACACAGAAGTCCGACACCACTGGTCAATAAATTTCTAGATACATTCAGAGAAACAATAGGAGTACGCCCTGTCTGGGAAAGCTATATTGATAACTATGAAAACTATTACAATAAAACGGGTAAGAGTTAAATTAATGACCTCCTTTACGCCGATTTACACCCATAACAAGCACACATTCAATCCCCTGGGATTTTTACCGTTCTTCTTTACGCTTTAATATTTTTCGTAAATATCAGGCTAAGGAGCCTAGTTATTAAGGGCCTGCAATTTCTATGATAAAAGCGACCTATATAAAGGGTATCCTTTTAACACTTGCATCATCAGCATAAATTCAAGTACTTACGCTTTATCAAAGGTCTCGCGCAGTGCTTTTGCACCACTTAACATAAAACCATGATCTGAACTCAGTAAAAACAAAGACACGCCTTTTTCTTTCCAATAGGCCAATTCATTTAAATTGCCCACGAACATGCCTGTGGCTTTCCCGGCTTTGTGACTTACTTCAACTAAATGCTCGACGGCTTGCTTAACCGCTAAGGCATCAGCACTGGTTTCGCCAAGCGCTACGGTTAAATCCATTCGCCCGATAAACAAACAATCAACACCTTCAACTTGTGCAATTTCTTCGATATTTTCAATAGCGTCTAAATCTTCAAGCTGTGCCACGATAGAAACGTTTTTACTGGCTTCTAAATTTTTACCTAGGGGCTTGGTTGTATAGCCTGCAAATCGGCTTGATCCCGCATAGCCTCTGCCGCCAGCGCCATAGTGACAATGCTTTACAATCGCGTTTAATTGCTCGGCGGTTTTAACATGAGGCACAACAACGCCATCCGCACCCATGTCTAACACATTAAGAAGCGTCTCTGGCGCGTCGTTTGGCGTTCTTACTAACACTGGCATTTTACCTGCCCGTGCAGCAAGGATGCAGGTGTCTAAGTCATGTCGAGAGAAAGGAGCGTGCTCTGCATCTAAACACAATGTGTCCATAGCCGTATGGGCAAGCACTTCAACTACATTGTAGTGAGGGGTTTTTATGAAGGTGCCTAACAGGCTTTGTTTATTTTTAAGCTGCTGCTTAAGCATGGGCGGCGCCTCCAAAAAAGTTATATAGGTGTAGATTTACTTTATCGCTTTGTTCAAGCGGAGCAAAATGGCCTGCGTGTTTAATTAATACCAACTCACTGTTTGCTGCTAACTGATGCATTCGTTGTTGCTCTGTCGGTGGGCAAAGCACGTCGTCACAGCCTCCCATAATCAACATACGGTGACTGCAATTGGCTAACAACTCACTCGCGTCCGGTCTTGTGGCAAGTATCTCTAACTGCGCTTTGTAGCGCGCAATGCCAGTATCTTTAGCCATTTTCGCTATCAAACCCATGATTTCATCATTGGGTGAGCTTAAGTAAACGGAGCTGAAATAGTCGTGTATTAACCTATCTAAGCCATGCTCAACAGCATAGTTCAGGTGCTCGTTTCTTACTGTTCGGCCTTGGGGTTTATCGGCGTGTGCGTTGCTGTCTAATAGCGCTATTCTGTCAATTCGCTCAGGGCAGCGAGTTAAAAGCTCAAATGCGACCATGCCTCCCATGGAAAAGGCACAGATGCTAAACTGCTCGTGGGCTGCAAAAAGACTAAGGGCGTGCTCAGCCACATGGTTTAGGTTGTCGTGTTCGCCATATTCTAAGGTAATACAGCGATGACCAGCATTAGTCAGGGTCGTAATTTGGTTCGAAAAAACGGCACTGTTACAAAGGGTTCCGGGTAAAAATAATAAGTTAGTCATTGTCTCTTGGGGCGGCGGCAACCGAATTACCTTCTATGAGCTTACCCGGCCAATAGCGTGTTTCTGGCGGTACCTCGGGTGTCTCAATCAGGTTAATTAAGGTTTCTACTGCTGCTTTTGTCATAAAATAGGTTGGCTGACTAACGGTAGTCAGCTGGTAGCTGTGCCAAGACGAGGCACTGATACCATCAAACCCAACAACTGAAATATCTTCTGGCACCCGCAGGCCCAAATTTTCTCGAATTTCATCAATAGCACCGATCGCCATTGTGTCGTTGGAACATATAATTGCAGTAGGAAGTGGGTTGTTTTGTACGTAGGCACTTAAACTGTCTCTGGCAGAGTCATAGCTGTAGTCACCGTAAATTACTGTGGTGTCAGTGAAACCATGGGCCAGTAACGCATTTCTTGCACCACTTAATCGGGCGCGCGCGACGTCAGAATCCTTCGGCCCAGCCATGATTAAAAAGTGTTGGTGGTGATGGCTAACCAAAATATCAACCAACATACGAAGTCCTTGGTCGTGGTTACAACACACTGAGCTCACGCTGTGGTCTGGAAGCTCGCGGTTGTATAACACAACGGGGATATTGTGCTTGGCGAACTGTGTCACACTGTCAGGCTCAAAGTGCGCGGTTAGCGCTACTACGCCATCGACTTGGTAAGCGAATATTTGCTCAATAACCGTTTCTAACTGATCAGCATCATCGAGGGTAAATAGAAGTACCCGCTTATTTTTACCAGCAATGTGCTTATTTAGCTGTGCTAACACTTCGGGAAAGTTCACATTCGCTCGCGAAGAGATGATCACGGCCACCATACCCGTGCTTCGATTAATCAGCATGCGTGCAATGGCATTGGGCTTATAACCTAACTCTTCAGCGGCTTTGAGTACCTTTTCTCGGGTTTTTTTAGACACACTAACGCCTGGGCGGTACACCCGCGACACTGCCGATTGTGAAACTCCTGCTGCATGGGCAACGTCATACGACGTTACCCTATTTTTTTTATTCAATTATTTTTTTCCATAACGACGTAACCGAATGTCAGCCTGTTCTTTATGACCTGCAAAACCTTCAATAGCACATAAGCGTGAGCAGTATTCGCCAACCATGACTGACGCTTCTTCTGTAACACGCTGATATGTACAGGTTTTCAAGAACTTACCAACCCATAGACCTCCAGTATAGCGACCTGCGCCCTTCGTGGGTAGAGTATGATTTGTTCCAATGCATTTATCACCGTAAGAAACGTTCGTTTCAGGCCCTAAGAACAACGCACCGAAGTTGCGCATGTTTTTCTGAAAGTAGGGGACGTCTTTGGTCATTATCTGAACGTGCTCAAATGCCAAATCGTTTGCGACTTGTAACATTTCGTCGTAGGTGTCGCACACAATAACTTCGCCATAATCACGCCACGCCACAGAGGCAACATCAGCGGTCGGCAAAACTGTTAGTTGGCGCTCTACTTCAGCCATGGTCTCTTTTCCGAGTTGCTCACTATTCGTTAGGAGTACCGCTGGAGAGTTAAGGCCATGCTCAGCTTGACCGAGTAAATCTGCTGCGCACAATTCGCCATCAACACTGTCATCAGCAATAACCAGCGTTTCTGTCGGCCCAGCAAATAAATCGATACCAATGCGCCCGAACAATTGGCGCTTGGCCTCTGCTACAAACGCATTACCTGGCCCTACAATCATACTGACTGGCTCAATGGTATCGGTCCCGACCGCCATAGCAGCAATGGCTTGTACACCACCAAAGGTATAGATCTCATCAGCCCCGGCTAAGTCCATCGCGACAATTACTGCGGGAGAAGGTTTACCTTGAAATGGAGGAGTAGCAGCCACAACGCGTTTAACCCCAGCCACTTTCGCCGTCACAATACTCATGTGCGCTGAGGCAACTAACGGGTATTTTCCACCAGGTACATAGCAGCCTACGCTGTCTACTGGAATATTCTTATGGCCCAGTACAACACCAGGAAGCGTTTCAACTTCCACATCCTTCATTGACTCACGCTGAATGGTGGCAAAATTGCGAACTTGCTTCTGCGCCCATTTGATATCGTTTATCTCTTGTTCGCTAAGTTGTTCATAACACGCGTCTATTTCTTCTTTAGTTAATCTAAAAGACTCCGGAGTCCATTTGTCGAATTGCCCAGAATACTCTGATACAGCGGCATCTCCGCGCGTCTCAATATCGCTAATTATATTTTCTACTATTACTTTAACCTTCTGATTATCAATTGCTTTTTCGTCTTCTTGCTTGCCTTTTTTCAAATGTTTGATCATGGTTTATTCCTCTACATTAGTGAATGGGGTGTTACATTAATCGTACAAATATTTAGCTTGATTTTTACGGAGAATTACATAAAAATGACTTCGAATGCAATTATTATTTTTGAGGTGATATATGGCTTTCTCTCATGACTTATTACAAGACAAGACCATTTTGATCACAGGTGCGGGTAAGGGTATTGGCAGAGCGTGTGCATTGCTCGCTGATAAGTGCGGTGCAACTGTGATAGCGGTAGCGCGCACCGAATCCGACCTTATTAGTTTGAAAAATGAGAGTTCACAGCGACTAAGCTACTGGGTGGCTGACGTACAAGACGAAGCGCTATATGAAAAGATTCGCACATTAGGGTCACTTCACGGACTCATTAATAATGCTGGAACTAATCGTGTCGCCCCCATGGCGGAGCAAAGCGATGAAAATATTGACGATATCTTGAATTTGAATGTTCGTTCGGCATACAAGGTTGCACAAGCAGCTATCACGCCCATGCTCAGCAGTGTTGCGCCTTCTATAGTGCACATGTCTTCTCAAATGGGATTTGTCGGTTCACCTGGGCGTACTCTTTATTGCTTAAGTAAGCACGCCATAGAAGGGTTGACCAAGGCAATGGCAGTTGAATTGGCACCTGATAACATTCGCGTAAATAGCGTAGCGCCAACATTCATCAAAACACCCATGACCGAACCCATGCTCAAAGAGCCGGCGTTTGCCGACATGGTCATGAACAATATTCCCCTGCAGCGTCTAGGTAGCGTCGAAGACGTGGCTAACGCGTGCATATTTCTACTTAGTGAGTTGTCTATGACTACCACGGGTAGTTGTCTTAAAGTCGATGGCGGTTGGACCGCCCAATAAATACGAGGTATCACTGTGTCAGTATTATCCGAACGTTTAGTCCGCTATGAAGAATTAATCCCGTGTCGCAATGCGTTTATTGATACGCGCTCGCCGGGCAGTGATCAAAAAGAAAACTTTACCATTATTGGCCCCGGGGTAGCCGAAAACCCAGATCAACACATTCACATCGCTATTCCCCACGGTTTTAACATAGGAGGAGCACGACAACCTCCTGGGTGTTTGAACTCACAGCACAGCCATTTAACGGAAGAAGTCTTTGTTGTATCGCAAGGCAGCTGGCACTTTTCGACAGGCGTAGATGGTTCCGACGCTGTAGTGCGTTTAGAAGAAGGCGATATCATATCGATCCCTATGGATTTATTTCGCGGCTTTGAAAATGTGGGGGAAGGGTCAGGGTATCTATATGCCGTATTAGGGCAGGATGACCCAGGCCGCGTACTTTGGGCACCACAAGTTTTCGACATGGCAAGCGATTACGGGTTAGTACTGCTTGAAAATGGAGGCCTAGTTGACACTACGTTAGGCCAGCAAATTCCTGACGGTGTGGCGCCAATGCCGAAGACTTCAGCTGAACAGATTGCCCAGCACCGGGTAATCGATGATAAAACCCTTGAACAGTGTGTAGTACGTGTCAGCGATTTCTCATTTAGCAATGACACCGCGCTCACGAAAGGCACTGATGTGTTAGAAGCGCCACTCATCGGCCCTGCAAGTCTTGATGAGAAGCTTGGCGAAACGAAATTGAACTGGTCACATGGTTTTTGTGTTCGTGCTCTGAAATTCAAGGCTGGCTCGTTCATCGCTGGCCATAAACGCCAAGAAGAAGAGGTGGTGTTTGTGCAAGAAGGCAGTATCAAGATGCACATTAATGGCGAAGCCCTAATTTTGGGCAAGGGCGACACATTTACTACGCCCATTGGTGCAACGCGTAGTTTCGCACAACACGGCGATGATACAGCATTAGTGTATGTTACCCGTCGGGGCGATACTGCAAAGGCCCCCGAGTTTTAAACTAGAAGGGATAGCGATGTCTACGTTTACAAATGTTCAACTAAAAAAGAAATTTTTACCTTTTCGACAAGCTCAGTACGATTTTGATTTAGAGGCGCTAAAAACACTAGGTGATGATCTTTTTTCACATGATGCAGCGATTAAGTTTTGTGTGCCTTTTGACGATCTGGTCGGTCACCGAGAAATGCTTGATACGGTATACGCGCCGCTTTTAGACGCGGTTCCCGATCTTGAGCGTAGAGACACCATTGTTATGGTGGGTGAAGACGATAAACAGCTTCGTTGGCTCGGATGCTGTGGTTACTACACGGGGCGTTTGGCAAAACCTTGGTTAGACATTCCAGCCACTGGCGACCAGATACACATGCGCTTTCACGAGTTTTATCGCTTCGACGGGGAAAAAATTGTCGAAGTACAGGCTATTTGGGATTTGCCTGAAGTGATGATGCAGGCAAAATGCTGGCCCTTTAGCCCAAGCTTAGGCACTGAGTGGCATGTACCAGGTCCCTCTACTCAAGATGGTATTCACTTTTTTGAACAAGACATGCCACTGACGGCGCAAAGTCATCAACTTGTGTTAGACATGCTAAATAGTCTAGGAAATTTTGCCGAAGGCGGCGTGAAAGCAATGAACCTCGACAAATATTGGCATGCTAAGTCAAATTGGTATGGCCCGTCAGGAATAGGTACCGGTCGCGGAATTCAAGGTTTTCGTAATACACACCAAGAAGCATTTTTAAACGGTATGCCGAATCGTGTGGGTGACCCAGCAAATGGCCATTTGTTTTCTGAGAACAACTATGTTGGATTTACCGGTTGGCCGGGTATGAGCATGACGATTTCAGGTGATGGCTGGCTTGGTATTGTACCTAACGATAAACCCATTACGATGCGCAGCTTAGATTTTTGGCGAAACGAGAATGGCATGATCCGTGAGAATTGGGTGTTGATAGACTTGCTTCACGTATACCGCCAATTGGGTGTCGATGTATTCGCGCGGGTAAAACAGTTGACTCGTAATAAATATCGATAGCGCCCGTTAGGGTTATTGAAACCATAAGGTCCTATTAAAAAACGAGTGGGGAAATATGGCTGATGCAGTTTCTTCTTTGAGTCATTGCGATCAATCCGCTTGATATCAAGTTAAGTACCATAGATTCGCCGAGCATCATTTTGACGTGTTTGTTTTTAAAATTTATATCGTCAACCACAGTACTAATGTTTAGATTCACTTAAGGAATTTACAAGATGAGTAATATTACCCAGACAGCCGAGTTGTTTTTTGATGCTTGTGAAACAGGAAAAGGCTGGGATGCGTGCAAAGCATATTGCCATCCTAATGCTACATTTTCTGCACAGGCAGGCGCTTTGTCTGATATAGGAGATGTAGAAAGTTACACAGCATGGATGCAGTGGCTTTTAACTGCGGTTCCCGATGGTCATTATGAATTGAAAAGCTTTTCAACGGACGAGAAGCGCAATTGTGTCACGGCTTTTGGTGTACTTCATGGTACTCAAACTGGTCCTAGTGGCGCAGGTGAGCCAACTGGTAACGTTATTGCGGCTGACTACGTTTATGCCATGCAATTTGAAGGTGGGTTAATAAGCCATGTGACAAAGATATGGAATGATTCAATTAGCCTTCAACAGCTAGGGTGGGCATAAGTGCCCATCAAGGTTTTATAGGTCAGCCAAACGACCAAATTTAGTTAATAGATAAACAGCAAATGGACCCTATGGTTGGTTTTTAGTCACCAATTTGCAGTCGTAGCGATATGCTGAACCTCGATTTTCATGGATGCCGCTCTGTCATTCAGGTCCGGTTTTATTCGATCGTGCGTTTGACGTATTCGAATAAATATACACTCAATTCAAAACCAAACAGGTCTTGTGTATTTAACCTAGCCCTTAGATGCTTTTTATTATCGCCGCGATAGTGGATTAGGTACTTATCCAGTGCGGCCCAAGTCATGCGAAGTTGGATATAGGGGTGGATGGGGTTTGGCCTGCAAACCTAGAATCTGCCTTTAGCGAAATGGTTAAACCAATGAAATATTTACTATTTATTTACCGCCTAAAGTGGTGAAATAGAAAATAGTACCCACATAAATCTGGGCTGTGCACTCATTAGAAAAGAGCATTAAATGAGAATTAAATTAATAGCTATCTTATTAACTTCAGTGATTTCATCGGGATGTGCTAGCACTTCAGACAAAGTAGCGAAGGACTTTTTCGATGGTGCTAATTCGAATGCGAAAAGCAGGCAGCTAGAAGAAGCTAACTCGGTATATAGCAAAAAGCGTGACTACAAAAATGAGGCAATAGAGGACTCTATGTCAGGAGTACTTACTGCTCTTTTTCGTGGCATATTTAGCTCAGGTAAAGCTAGCGATAATTCGTATTAGCCTGTTTGGGAATGTGTTTAACATATTCATAAACCACTTGTACCGCTTTTTGGCAGCCAATTGGCAAATAATACGCGCAATCAGGGCGACTTAGCTCACTTTATCACCCAGTGTTACGCTCGGTTGTTACTGCGCGGTGAGCAATTCAAGGAATGAAAATGTACATTAAATTAATGACAGGCTCAAAGCTTGGTAAATTTAAGCTTTGCACAACACTGTCGCTGCTTACCTTCGCCACTATGTTTGTGTGTATCAATACATACGCTGCAGATAGCGATATCGACGAAATCCATAAGTTAGTCTCGGGAAATTCTCTAAGGATCGTGAATTATGCCGGAGAGAGTATTATCTATTTTGATTCAGATGGCTCATTTAGCCACCTTGCTGTGCAAGGTGAAACGAGTCAGGGTAAATGGCGGACAACGAAAGATAGTATGTGCGCAACTGTACTTCCACAGCCATATAATCCACCCAAAGAGTTTTGCCTTTACCTTAAAGGTCGTAAATTCGGTGAAACTTGGACTGAAATAGATGAGCATAACGGGGAGATAAAGCGAACGTTGGTTAATGGGCATCCCCCTCAAAAGTATAAACAACGGGCTAAGTCATATAATTTTGAACAACGCGCTGTACATGGGCCTTATTGATCCTGCTAGTGGGTTAGTTAGGGCTTTTCTTATTCGTTTACCAGTACTTCAAAACCACCGTAAATCATACGCTTTCCATCAAATGGCATTGGCGCGGTCGCCGGGTCAAAGCGGGGATCGTCCATACATTTTTGCATGCCTTGGTCTCTGATTTCTTTTGACGGCCATGTTATCCAGGAAAACACGATAGTTTCATCGGCTTTCGCCTGTACAGCCATTGGAAATGACGTGACTTCGCCATCTGGTACATCGCTACCCCAGCACTCTGTACAGGAGATTGCCCCGTATTCTTGCTTAAAAATATTAATGCAGTACTTGGCGTATGCTTTGTACTCTTCTTTATTGGCGGTGGGGACTGCGACTACAAAACCATCGATATAAGACATATGTCACCTCATTAACTGGCTCGTTGATTGGTTATCGTAAACCGTTGGGATTATTAGCCTACTGGTATATTGTCGATTTGGGTAGGGTATTTTTCTTAAACGCTAGAAGTGATACCAATTTGCATTGTAAAGCAGAAAAACAGGCGCTACTCGTGCGCCTGTTTTAAATAGGCTGGCTAGGGTTGATACACCTAGTCAGAGTAGAGCGCCGTTAGGCGCTTTTTGCTTGACTAAATAAGCTAGGACCTGCGGCAACCAGTGACTTACCATTGTCGGTATCAGTGAACTTATCGAAATTATCTACAAATAAGCCCGCCAAATCAGTGGCCTTTGTAGTCCATTGATTTTCGTTGCTGTAGGTTTTACGAGGGTCAAGAATATCGCTGTTCAATTCACCTAATTGTTGTGGAATTTCTAAATTGAAAATGGGCAAGACGGTGGTCTTCGCATCATCTAAAGAGCCATCTAAAATTGCATCAATAATGGCCCTTGTTGCTTTAATCGAAATACGCTTGCCTGTGCCATTCCAACCAGTGTTAACCAAATACGCTTGAGCCCCCGCATCTTGCATACGATTTTTAAGCACTTTGGCATACTGAGTGGGGTGCAAGCTTAAAAATGCTGCTCCGAAGCAGCTTGAGAAAGTCGGCGTGGGTTCGGTTATTCCCCGTTCTGTGCCAGCTAATTTAGCGGTAAAGCCAGACAAGAAGTAGTACTGTGCTTGCTCGGGGGTGAGCTTAGATACGGCTGGCAGTACACCAAATGCATCTGCAGTTAAGAAAATGACTTTATTCGCATGCCCAGCGCGGGATACCGGCTTAACAATGTTGTCAATGTGATGAATCGGGTACGACACTCGGGTGTTTTCGGTTTTGCTGTTATCATCAAAATCGATTTTACCATCAGCATCAACCGTCACATTTTCAAGTAGGGCATCACGACGAATTGCGTGATAGATATCGGGTTCGTTTTCTTTGCTTAAATTAATAGTCTTTGCGTAACAACCACCTTCGAAATTGAACACACCGTTGTCATCCCAGCCGTGTTCATCATCACCGATTAACTCACGATTCGGATCGGTGGATAGGGTAGTTTTACCTGTGCCAGACAAACCAAAGAATACAGCCACATCACCGTCTTTACCTACATTGGCACTGCAATGCATTGAGGCAATGTTTTTCAAAGGGAGTAGGTAATTCATCATAGAGAACATGCCTTTTTTCATCTCGCCGCCATACCAAGTGCCGCCGATAAGCTGTACTTTTTCGGTTAAATTAAACGCCACAAAATTCTCTGAGTTTAGACCTTGGGCTTGCCAGTTAGGATTGGTTGTTTTTGCGCCATTCATCACCACAAAGTCAGGCTCGTAATCGGTTAGCTCTGCATCAGTAGGGCGGATAAACATGTTTTTAACGAAATGCGCTTGCCAAGCGACTTCTGTAATAAAGCGCACCTTCAAACGTGTATCTTCATTTGCGCCGCAGTAAGTGTCTACCACAAACAAACGTTTGCCATTAAGTTGCTTAGTGACCAGCGCTTTGAGTTCGCTCCATACTTTAGGGGTGATTGGCTTATTATCGTTTTTGCCTTGATCAGACCACCACACCGTATCTTTGCTGACATCATCGCGCACTATGTATTTGTCTTTTGGTGAGCGCCCGGTGAATTTCCCTGTGTTGACGTTAACAGCACCTAATTCAGTGACAACACCTCTCTCATAGCCTTCAAGAGCGGGGTTTGTTGTTTCATCAAATAACGTTTCATACGAGGGGTTGTGTAAAATTTCGCTAACATCGTCGATACCGATCTTGGCTAAATCAGCCAATAGTTTTTGTACATTCATAAACTAACCCTTCATTTAATAGTGGCGGTGGAACTGATAGAGCGGCAATGGCTCTGTATCTATATTCTAACCATTTTTAGTACTTGTGTGAAAGTCTGTTTGTAATGAAACGTTATGAGTTACATATTTGGGCGATAAACTGTGATGAAACCAATTGTTAACTTAGTTTTCGAGGTAAATGTGGCTGAACAACCGGCAACAAAGTTGCGAATTTAGCTATGCTATTGGAAATTATACAAAAAGGGTGAAGTCTTATAACTGTATGATTTATAGTATTAATTTGTTCCTAATGCGGTTTGTGTTAACCAAGTGTTAATAATAAAGGGCTGGTTTCGCTCATCGAAGGGCCCGCAAGACGGCTAGCATACGAAAATCATGATATTGATTATTATTGTAATTGATTGTGAAAGCTTTCATTTTTATTCTGTTTTTGTGTTTTTCCGCTTTGCTAAGCAACAGAGATACTGATTTGTAAAAGGGGGAACTCGCAACGTGCACTAAGACTTGATGCAAGGGGCGCAAGATGCGATTCTTTATGCCATCTTCTTTGAGAGAGTAACGTTTTGTTTCGATTAAACAAGGTGTTGCATTTCCCGTCTCAGCTTTTCATTGTGTATTAGGACAAATAAATGACCCGCTTACCTAGCGACTATTTACATGAGGTTAGCCACTTTTTACCCTCATCCGCTGTTATTCAAGACATCAGTCGTCGCCGTGCGTTAGCCGTCGATGCCAGCTTTTATCAACTTATTCCGCAACTGGTTCTCAAGTTAAGTTGCATTGAACAACTCCAAACGATTTTAAAGCTGAGTCAAAAATATCAAGTGGCTGTTACGTTTCGTGCTGCAGGAACCAGCTTGTCTGGGCAAGGTGTGACCGACTCAGTTTTAGTCATATTGACCGATGATTGGCGAAAATATGCAGTGTTGAATGATGGGCAGCAAGTCAAATTACAACCAGGGATCATTGGGGCACAAGCGAATAAAATTCTTGCCCCTTACGGTCGAAAAATAGGCCCAGATCCTGCTTCTATCAACAGCTGTAAGATTGGTGGGATAGCAGCAAACAATGCTTCTGGCATGTGCTGTGGTGTCGCTCATAACAGCTACTACACAGTGCAGGATATGACCATAGTGTTAGCCGATGGTTGTGTGGTCGATACCAGCGACGAGGGCAGTGTGGCGGCATTTTGCCGTTCCCATGCAATGCTGTTAAGTGAGCTAGAAGCGTTGGCATTGGCGTGTCAACGTAATCAAGCGTTGCGTGAACGGATTGAGCACAAATATCGTCTGAAGAATACCTGTGGTTATGCGCTAAATGCCTTGATTGACTACCAAGATCCGTTGCAAATTTTAATGCATTTGATGATTGGCTCAGAAGGCACCTTAGGCTTTATTGCTGATATTACTTACAACACAGTGATTGAGCATGAGTACAAAGCCAGTGGCTTATATCTATTCGCCACTGCTGAGCAAGCCTGTGGTTTGGTGACTGCTTTAAGTTTACAAAATGTTGATGCGGTTGAATTAATGGATCAGCGCGCGCTTAATTCGGTAAAAGGCCAGCCTGGATTACCTGATTCGTTTTGTACTGACAACGATAATTACACCGCGTTGCTCATCGAAACCAGTGCTGATAGTGAAGACGCGCTTAAGCAAAATATACGTAGCATTGAACGCTGCATTGGTCACGACAGCGCGCTGCACACCATATCTCTAAGCGACAACAAAATATTGAATCAGCAACTTTGGGCTATTCGTAAAGGTACATTTCCTGCGGTCGGTGCCGTGCGCGAAACAGGTACCACAGTGATCATTGAAGATGTGTGTTTTCCCATTGCGAACATGGCCGAGGGGATCCAAGGCTTACATCGATTATTCGATGAATTCGGCTACAGTGAGGGCATTATTTTTGGTCACGCATTGGCTGGAAACTTACACTTTGTGTTTACTCAGGGATTTGATGAGCAGCGCGAAATTGAGCGATATGATCAATTTATGCAAGCCGTTGCGCATTTGGTGGCGGTAGAGTTTAACGGTTCGTTGAAAGCAGAGCACGGTACAGGTCGAAATATGGCACCCTTTGTACCGTTAGAGTGGGGCAGCGATGCCTATGAAGTAATGCGTAAAATAAAACAAATAATTGATCCAGTTGGTATTTTAAATCCTGGGGTCATTTTAAATGACGATCCGCAAAGTCATATTAAAAATCTAAAGCTTATGCCTGAAGCAAACGAAATAGTCGATAAATGTATTGAATGTGGCTTTTGTGAAGCTGTTTGCCCCTCTCAGGATTTAAGTTACACACCAAGGCAACGTATCGCGATTTGGCGGCGTATTAAGCAATTACGCCGTGCACAAAGTGCGTCAAATAGCACAACGGATACTGCACAGCTGGAACTTCAACAATTAGAACATGATTTTCAATACATGGGGGTAGATACCTGTGCGGCTACCGGCTTATGCGCACAGCGTTGTCCTGTGGGGATCAATACAGGTGATCTAATTCGGCAATTACGCAGCGAAAACCAGTCCAAATTCGGTAAAACGATAGCAAAGTTCAGTGCCGAACATTTCTCTCTTGTCAGTAAAGGGGCTGGACTTGGTTTGGCGTTATCAAGTACGGCAACAAAATTACTTGGCGCTGCCAAAGCGGACAAAGTTGGGGTTGAAATGCACCGAGTGTCGGCGAAAAAGCTGCCTTTATGGCACAGTCAGTGGCCAAGTAGAGGTAAGGCTATCAAAATTGATGGCTCGGTTAATTCCAAACAAATCATTTATTTTGCCAGTTGTGCGAGTCGAAATATGGGACCAGCACCTTCTGACGGTGAACAGCGCTCTACCTTTGAAGCTGCACGTTCAATTTTTAATAAGGCGGGTTATCAACTCATATTGCCAGAAAGGCTGGACGAGCTGTGTTGCGGTATGCCTTTTAGTAGTAAAGGCTTTCCTGATTTAGCGATACAAAAAGGTCAGGAGTTAGTCCAGCAATTGCAGGATATTAGCCAAGGGGGGAAAATTCCTATCGTGTTTGACACCAGCCCATGCAAACAGCAAATAAATGCACTTAAAAGTACGCAAGGTTTACCTATTTATGAAACCAGTGAGTTTATGGTGAAGCACGTGATCGGTGATCTTGATATTACTCGTCAACAGGAGCCTGTTGCTCTACATATTACCTGCAGTAGTCGCAAAATGGGGCTTGCTGGGCACTTACAAACCCTTGCTCATGCGTGCAGCGAAACCGTAATAGAGCCTAATGGCATTGAGTGTTGTGGTTTTGCTGGCGATAAAGGTTTTTTTATGCCCGAACTTAATCGCAGCGCACTGCGTCATTTACAGGCGCAAATTCCCGCTGACTGTAAAGCGGGCTACAGTAACAGCCGCACCTGCGAAATCGGATTGAGTCATCACAGTGGGATACCATATCGCTCGCTATTGCTACTGTTAGATGATGTAAGTACTAAAAAAGCGACGAAAAGACATACGAGTATGTGATTGGGTATACCGGCACTTATGTATGGCTCGAAAAAGCAAAGGAAATACTATGCAAATCAGTCGACAGCAATTAACGCAAGCGGTAGCACAAGGAATAGTCAGTGAAGAACAAGCGCAACGCTTAGTCCAGTTTATCTCCGAAGAACTCGACGCAAAAGCGCTGCCTGATAAAAGCGTAACGTTCGATTTTACCCATGTTCTCTACTACTTAGGTGACTGCTGGCTATTGGTTCTCTGAGCGTTTTTATGACATTAGGCTGGGAGCGTTTTGGCGGTGCGGGTATTGTTGGTTTATGTCTGTTGTACGCCATCGCTGGGATCACACTTGCCAATAGCATGGCGAACAAGGGGTTATCTGTCGTTGCAGGAATTTGCGCCACCTTAGTGGTGTGTTTGGTGCCGCTGGCTGTTTTTGGCTTGCAACATGCGTTAGGCGTTTGGCCTTCTGATGATGATTATCGCGAACATCATCGGTATATTCAGTGGCATTGGCTGTACATGGAATTAGCGACATTAGCAGTGGGAGCGGTGTTAGCAAGAATATATCGTTATCCGTTTTTGGTTATGCCCATAGCACTCACGCTCTGGTATTTGTCTATGGATCTAGCGATGATGTTAACTGGTGATTACCCTGAATTCGAACTACGGGCGTTAGTTTCGATGTGTGTAGGCCTGTTTATTTTGGGGTTGGCATTTTGGATTGATATACGTTCGCGCCATACTGTTGATTACGCGTTTTGGTTATACATATTCGGCACCGTAGCGTTTTGGTGTGGTTTATCAATGCAGCACTCAGAAAATCATTTGTCTAAATTCATCTATTTCTGCATAAACCTTTTCATGATCGGGATAGGGGCTATCTTAGTGCGAAGAGTACTCGTGGTTTTTGGGGCTTTCGGGGTGTGCGGTTACCTTGGCTATTTGGCGTACGATGTGTTTAACGATAGTTGGTTTTTCCCAATCGTTTTAACCCTTTTAGGCGGAGTCATTGTTTATTTAGGCATTTTATGGCAGAAACATGAACAGCGCCTATCGCAATCGATGCAAGGGTATTTACCTCGGGCATTACGTGAATTATTCCAGTACAGAAGATGCTAACCAGCCAAAGAGTTCTTATACGGCCGCTGTGGTGACTCAATCTTGTTCATCTTAATATTGTCCTTCTTAACATAGTGGGGGCTGATTTTTGTATTAGTGCTTCTTACTCTGCCTAAAGACTTCTAATTTTATCTAAAGAATTGCGACGCAAAGCTTACTATTGATAGCGCGTCAGCAACTTCAACCGTTTTTTCTGTTTGTTTTTGAACCCAAAAGAATGCAAATCGACATTAAATTACGACTTTAGTTCAATAAAGTATTGTCATGAATAGTAATTAACTATAAAGTGATAATCATTCTCATTTGGATTAGTGTTAGGTGTTAGCGTGGTTGATTTACTGGTAAATGGTGGGGTAGTGGTCTGGCTTTTGATCAGTCTATCCGTGGTGGCTCTTAGTGTAGGTGCCTTTAAAGCTTGGCAGTTTTATAGCACGCGCCCAACACCCGCTGATGCGATTGAGCAAGCCTTCGGCTATTTACAACAAGGTAAACACGCTCAAGCATTACTGTTAGTAAATGGTCAGCGCAACTATCGTGCCGCCCTTATTAGCAGTACCGTGCAACTCATTGACAAATCATCGTTGGCGCTCGATGAGATTAAAGATGAAGTATATCGCCAAGCACAACTCGCCATCTCGCAACTCAATAGTTATTTACGTATATTAGAAGTGATCGCCACATTAGCGCCGCTTATGGGACTTTTCGGTACGGTTATCGGCATGATAGAAGCATTTAAAGCCATGGAGTCTGCCGGTGCTCAGGTCAACCCCGCGGTGCTTTCGGGGGGGATCTGGCAAGCCTTGCTTACGACTGCTGTGGGGTTGGCCGTGGCGATCCCAGTTTCGATGCTCAATAGCTACTTTGAACGTAAAGCAGAAGTAGAAGCACAAGCCATTCAAAATGACTTACAACGTGTTTTCACCCTTTACGCCAGTGCTAGCAGCAGTCGCCAAGGAGCCAGCAGTAAATCCGCAAGTGTCACTAAGGCATCCAGCACGCCAAACCAAGGCGCAGAGTAGTCGCTATGTCTGGCTTGGTATTACCACAACGTCGCAAACAAAGTATTAGCCTCACGGCATTAATCGATGTGGTGTTCATTCTACTGATGTTCTTTATGTTGACCTCATCATTTACCAAGTTTAGTGCAGTAGAGATGCAGTCAAGCTTGGCGGCGAGTACCGCGTCTGACAGCAAACCTCAATTGCTTCGTTTAGCACTTGATGGCCAATTATCTAATGAGCAGACCATGGCCTTAACAGACAGTGCATTGACGAGTGATCTTGATATAAGCATGCCGACTGTGTTGCAGCCAACGCCTGACACCCAAGTGCAGGTGATTGTTGATGCCTTGTCGCGCATGAAGACCTTGGGTTTTACTCAAGTAACATTAGGCAAGTCTCGCTCTCAAGCAAATACGGCCGCGGGGCACCAATGAGTTTATTCAATCAAGCACAAGTCAAAAGACGTAAAGCGAATAGCGACGATAATTTAATTCCGTTGATTAATATCGTTTTTTTGCTGCTGATCTTCTTCATGATTGCAGGAAAAATAGAGCAAATTCAGGATGCAGGATTAACCCTGCCAGAGAACAGCCAGAGCAAACCGGCGCTTGCTCAACCCATCACCTTGCAGCTTTCAAAAGATAATGAAATTCATCTGAATAACGAAGTGGTCGATTTTGATGGGTTACCTGACGCGTTAACCCAGTTATTGCAGGAACACCCAGCAAATATCGCAGTGCGAGCTGATAAGCAAGTGGCCTATCAAGACTTAGACAAAGTGCTAGATATTTTGCGCGCTTCAGGGTTTAGCACCATCAACTTATTTACCCTAACGACAGAGGCAAGTTGATGCGTGCTGCTACACAACGAAATAGTGAACAACAGGGCGTAGCCAGTCAATCACAAGGCATCACTGGTTTGCTTTCACCGAGTTTTCATACCAATGGGCATAAACGCCAGTGGTTGATCGCCATTGCCGTTGCTAGCGCCTTACACGCAGGTTTGTTTGCAGCACTGTCGATTAACTCTAAAGAAGTTAAAGGCACAGCCATCGGCGAAGGCCAAGACGGTATCGAAGTTGGGCTTGGAATGCTCGGTGCCTATCAAGATCAAGAGTTGGTTGAGTCACAGCAGATAGAAGAAACAGTCGCCGCCCCTGTAAAACCTGAGTCAAAACCTGAACCTAAGTCAAAACCCAAGCCAGAGCCGAAAGTCGCACCAAAAGTAGCGCCTGTTGTTGAAAAGGTGCCACCGGTTGCAGAAACAATTGATGTACCCGTCGTTGAACAAGTATCAGCGCAAAACGCGATACAAAAAGTGATAGCGCCCAAAGAATCGTTACCTGAGCCAGAAGTTGAGAAGCCAACACCCACCCAGACCTCTGCTGAGCAGCAGAACATTGTGGCTAGCAATGATATAGCAAAAAAGACTCAGCCTGACGACAACGCTTTTGCACCTGCGGCGCAAAAGGCCGCAACTCGGGGCACGGGCAGCGCGAGTTCAAATCGCTCTGGTGGTCGCGCGGGCAACGCAAAAGACTTTTTCGCGGAGCTTCAGGCGCATTTGCGCAAATATAAGACCTACCCAAGAGAATTGAAAAAGCAAAAAATTGAAGGTGTGGTGCAATTGCAATTCACCATCGATCACGATGGCTATGTATTGGCCTCAAGCATCAAAGAAAGCTCAGGTTCAGCTGAACTCGATAGGGCTGCTCTAGATATGTTGCAAAAGGCCAACCCTTTGCCACTTGTACCCGATTCAATCAAACGAGAAAAGATCACGTTAGTGATCCCCATCGAATATTCGTTAATCACCAACTCAGCATTTAAGGATTAGTTACCAATGAGTAGAAAAAATACATGTCAAATAGCGCCATTGAGCCTTCGCTCACCCAAGGTTAATACCAATAAAACCTTGTTAGCATTAAGCGTTCCCGGCATGTTGATGAGCCCGTTTGCTATGGCTCAAGAAGACGAACCCATTGTACTGGACACTATGCAAATTGAAGAGCGCACGGTTGATACCAACCCGTATGCGCAAGCAGGAGCGCCTTATAAAGCGCAAGTTTCAGGCGACTCACGCCATGTGAAAGAGTTAGCTGATACCCCACAAACCATCAGTGTACTTACACAAACTCAAATTCAAGAATCTGGTAGAACTGACTTAAAAGACATTCTTGCGGCCCAGCCTGGTATTACCTTGGGTACAGGTGAAAACGGTAATGCGTTTGGTGATCGTTATATTATTCGCGGTCACGAAGCACGCAGTGACGTGTTTGTTGATGGCTTACGTGATCCTGGCATGACAACCCGTGAAAGCTTTGCCACTGAACAAGTTGAAATCACTAAAGGACCAAGCTCTACCTTTGCAGGTCGTGGTTCAACAGGTGGTGCCGTTAACAGTATTACGAAGCAAGCGAGCACTGAATATGACTTCTCTAAACTTGAAGCTGGTTTAGGCACAGATGATTACCGCCGTATTGCCCTTGATAGCAACAAACGCATCAATGATGATCTAGCAGTGCGCGCGAACATCTTGCATTCGTATAAAGAAATTCCTGACCGAGGCCCTGCAGATCAAGAGCGTAATGGTCTTGCCCTTTCTGTTGATTACAAAGCAACTGACAAGTTAAAACTTACTGCGGATTATTACTACTTAAAAGCGGAAGATACGCCTGACTTAGGCACGTATATCGTTGCTGGCGGTGGTAAGCCGGTAGCCGATTTGCCGGTTTACACCCAAGACGGCCAAGACTTTTTAGAGTCAGAAATTAATACCTTTACCTTGCGTGCTCAATATGAAATTGACAGCAATACCCGTGTTGAAAACTTAATGCGTTACGGTACGACCGACAACGGTTACGTAACCACGGGTGCCCGTGGCACCAACCGTGATGCGAGCGATCCCGACGCACCAGGGGCAGCAACGGTTAGCTTGAGTACGCACCAAGGCTGGCAAGAAGTAGACTATTTCGCAGATCAGCTAAATGTATATTTAACCCGTGACCTTGGCGGCTTAAAGCATAACTTTGTGGTCAGTGCTGAATACAGCGCTCTTGACGTTGATAACGGTGTTTACAATGTGACGAATACCGGCGATACCAACTGTGTGACATCTGGTCGCGGCGGTGCTTCTGCTGGTTTCTGTCTTATCGATGCAAGTGGTAACTATATTGATAACATCAACAGTGTGATGGGGCGCAGCATTGAAAAAGGCGCACAAGACTCGGATTACTCAATCGATACGGTGTCTGTGTCAATTATGGATACAGTTGATATCAATGAATTCTGGTCAGTCTTCGCTGGTGTGCGTGCTGATAGCTTCGATTACGATAATGTCGTGACCAGTGGTGGTGTAGATACCGCATACGATTATTCTGATACGCTTTGGAATGGTCATGTTGGCGTAGTGTATAACATCAACGAAGACGCCAATGTTTACTTAACCTACAGTACATCAAGCAACATCAACGGTGGCGAGTCTGACTTAGGTGGCAACTGTGGTTATGGCGGCATCTGTGGTGACCCTCAACAAGTAACAGACAGCAAGCCAGAAGATACCGAAAACTTCGAATTGGGCACGAAATGGAACGTATTTAACGACAAATTGTTGCTAACAGCGGCTATTTTCCAAATCACCAAAGACGACGTAATGGAAAGCATCGGTGACGATGACTATGCCAGTATCGGTACGCTAAACACAGGCAAAAACCGTGTGAAAGGTGCAGAGTTTTCAGTAGTGGGTAATATCACAGAAGACTTAAGCACCCAGTTTGGTGTGACCTTCATGGATGCTGAAGTACTTGAATCATTTGATACAGATAGCGTCGGCCGTACCTTGAGTAATTTTGCTGATAACAGCGCATTTTGGCAGCTACGTTATCAAGCAAGCGATGCGTTTTCTTTCGGTGGTACCATGACCTATTCAAGTGAAATGTACGCGGGCCAACCGGACTCGGGTGCGGGCTTTAACACTGAGATCAATGATTACTCGTACAAAGTGCCTAGCTACACGTCATTCGATGTATTTGCAACCTATGCATTTAATGAGCAACTCAACTTGCGTCTAAACGTTGCCAATGTAACGGATAAAGACTATTACCTTGCGGCATATCGTAGTGGTGCATTTACCTATATTGGTGCAGCACGCAACGCGAAACTAACGTTAACGTATGAGTTTTAATATTTAGTTAAAACGTTTTATTACAATTTACGTGATGTAATCAGGGGAGTAGGTTGGTTTTCAACGTGCTCCCTTTTTTCATTTACGTTAAGATTTAGCCATGAAAAAAGATCATTACGTGTTACCTAAACTAAGCCAAATCCCCGCAGATGTGATTGCTATCAGTGATTATGAACGCTTAGCGAAAGACTATATGCCTCACGGTATTTATGAGTACATTGCAGGTGGAGCTGGGGATGACATTACCCTTAGTCGCAACCGCAGTGCATTTGATGCTATCGGCATGAATAAGCGTGTGCTACGTAAATTTACCAAAGGCACAACAGAAGTCACCCTCAGCTCAGACCGTTTCAATTGGCCCATGTTGATTGCCCCTCTTGCTTATCAAAGTTTGTTGCATCCAGAAGGGGAGCGAGCCACGGTAGAAGCGGCTAACGCGGTGAACATGGGCATGATGACCAGTACCTTGTCCTCTGTTCCGCTTGAAGATATTGGCAGCGCTCAACAAACCCCAAAATGGTTTCAGTTGTACATGCAGCCAGATCCAGAACATACCCTAGATTTGGTCAGACGCGCAGAAAATGCGGGGTATACTGCCATAGTGGTCACAGTTGATGCACCTGTTAGTGGACTTAGAAATCGTCAGCAAAGAGCTGGCTTTTCATTACCCCCCAGTGTGGTAGCAGCCAATTTAGTGAATTACCCAACCTCTAAGACCCAGTCGCTTTCACCGGGACAAAGCGTGTTGCTTAACGGTTTAATGGCTGATGCACCAGATTGGAACGATCTTCAGTGGTTACGTGAAAACACACGTTTACCCATATGGATCAAAGGCATCAGTCACCCGCAAGATGCGATATTAGCGGCCGAAAGCGGCTGCGCAGGCATTGTGGTATCGAACCATGGTGGACGCACATTAGACGGACTCGCAGCCAGCATTGACTTGCTCCCCCCTATTCGAAATGCAGTGCAGGATGATTTCAGTATCCTGCTGGACAGTGGCATACGCCGTGGTACCGATATCTTTAAAGCTATTGCCCTTGGCGCTAATGGTGTGCTCATCGGTAGACCTGTGCTAAATGGCCTAGCTGTTGCAGGGGCCTTGGGTGTGGCCCATAGCTTAACCTTGTTACAACAAGAGTTAGAGTTAGCCATGGCACTCACAGGCTGTGAAACAATTGACGACATTACCTTAGATTGTATTTATTGATTTTCATAAAACGCACTCGTGCGCAAGGTTGTTAAACTGAATAATCAGCAAGAAACTCACTAATCTAGGCTTTAAAGAGAGACGCATGTTAACCGTTATTGAAGATTTATTATCTAAACAAGAAGTCGCTACATTTACCCAATCATTAGACAAAGGCCAGTGGATAGATGGCAAGCATACGGCTGGCAGTCAGGCGTCAAAAGTGAAATATAATCAACAGCTTGACGATTCAAGTGCCTTAGCAACAGAGCTAAGAAATGCAGTGATTAGAAAGCTATCGGCGAACGCGCTCTTTATGTCATCAGCATTACCTAATAAAATATACCCTCCTAAGTTCAACCGCTATCAAGGCGGTGAGCATTATGGTCTGCACGTTGATAGTTCGGTGATGCCGATCCCCAATAGCCATCAAATGTTACGAACCGATCTTTCCGCCACTTTATTTCTATCTGAACCAAGCAGCTATGATGGCGGTGAATTGAGTATAGAAACGCAGTTTGGTTTGCAGCAAATCAAGCTCAATGCTGGGAGCGTGATTTTGTATCCGGCAAACAGTTTGCATCAAGTTAACCCTGTGACAAAAGGGCATAGAACAGCCTCATTTTTCTGGGTAGAAAGTTTAGTTCGCAGCAATGACCAACGCAGTATGTTGTTCGATTTAGATCAATCAATTCAAGCTCTTACTGTGGAGCTCGGTGGTAATGATGCTGAAGTAAAACGCTTAACTGGTGTGTATCATAACCTTATGCGCAGTTGGGCGAGCTGCTAAAGCGCTCAAACATTCTGTCACTATGAGTTTGAGGCAAGTTATTCTGTGTAATGGCGTTTTTTGAAAATTTTTGGACGCCAGTTCCAGTGCAGAGCACCCATTCGCAAAAAGACAGTGGCAAATAATGCGCCCAGAATACACCAAATATATGGCGCTCCTAAGGTAAACAATGCAGCGTACACTAAACCGCCCGCAACACACGCGGAGGCGTATAGCTCACCTCGCATAACTGAGGGAACTTCTCTACAAATCACATCACGAATAAGCCCACCGAAAATACCTGTGGTGGTGCCCATGGTAATGGCGATAAGCATACCTGTTTCACCTATTAAAGATTTCTCGATGCCGACAATATTAAAAATGGCCATACCCACCGCATCTAGCAGCAAAAAGTAATAGTTTGAAACATGGGGCAAGTAGCGGATAAACGCAACGGATATAAATATTGCAGCATATGTGGAGTACAAATAATCCGGGTCGGCCACCCAAAATACGGGTTCATTTAATAGTAAGTCTCGCAGAGAGCCACCGCCTAAGGCTGTCACGCTGGCCACCACGACCACGCCAAAGCCGCCTACTTTTTTTTCGTATCCGAGTAGGGTGCCTGATACAGCAAAAAAAGCGACGCCAATTAAGTTGAGGACGTGAAAGTAATCATCGGTCATATTCAATACCTGAGGTTATTGAGGGAATGACCCTAGTGATTATCCCTTTGTTTTGCTCATTAGTCATTAGCCATTAGCCCGCTTCACTGCGTAACTTCATAATAAGCTGATCATGAATTTCACTTTTCGGCACGATACTGAGTTCTCCATCAGCTTCGAACACGACCGCCATGACGCGACTCGAGTCACCAAATCCTGCTTTTCTAACGGCCGCTTCTACGTCAGTGCAGGTTAAGCGCGCGTCCTTCATGGCTTTATCGATGTAATGACCATCAAAAAAGACCAATTGAGGAGACACCTTTATGACTTTGTCGAAACGGGAGAAGTGTGCACTGGCGAGTGTGACTAGATACTGTAAAAAGAACAAGAAGGAAGCGGCTATTAACACCTGTGAAAGTAAGACGTCTTTGAGTAATATTGCTAGCCCAAAAATAGTGCCCGTGGTAACTGTGATAACCCAATCAAAGTTGTTCATTTTAGCAAACGATCGCTTACCCATTAGGTGTGTCGCGATCAATAAAAACAAGTACACAATTAATGTACTCATGACTATCCGCAGGATTTCATCCCAAGATTCAAAAAACATGTTTCCCTCCTGTTACGTCAAATGTTGCTTTTCGAACAAAGTGGATATTTGTCGTTGTGTGCAATTTATCTATTGAACGTCTCAATATTGAGCGAAGTTCATCAATTAATGTGCCAAAGCGATTTTGCGGGCGTCGTTTCGCATTGCGCTTGATGCGAGCCTAGATTGTTGGTGGGACTGAAAGGTTTTCTTAGGTCACGGCTCACACACGATTGCGAAGTTAGCTTAGTTGAATTAGGTAAAAATGTGACGCGATCATGTAGGTTTTTCATGGCATGGGGAGCATTGTCCCTTGGGGCTGGCTTTTTAAGAGCACAGTGTTCACTTTGTATGTGTTTAGGTTGTTAAAATAATGAAGTGGCATTTTTTTTAGGATAGATCGCTTATTAAGACCGGCGCAATAAGTGTTAATTCAGGCCTTCTTTAAGATTTGCAGTGGTTTTTATGGTAATGTAACCAAACTAACTCGGTCGCTGTGTGGCTTTACATCAAAGATGTTGCATTTGGGAGAAACTATCTTACTAAGTCAATCTATTAGGTCGAGATAAACCGATTTCTGTTCAGGATTTGTTGATAAACATTCATCTTAATGTTCACCCTTTAATTGGGGAAAGTCAGAGTCGTGACAGTGGTATGAGTAAAAATATAATAATAACGGAGGTAAGGATATGGAACCCGATTATGAACAGGCTCAAAATAAAAAGTCGCAAGTAACGCAAGTATTACGTAACTCGTTGATTGAAGTCGGAATAGAGCCACAGGCTACAGATGAGCTAATAACCACTACGCTTAATCCTGCGATCGCTGTGCGAGCCCCTAAAAAACGTGTTTCCGATGTAAAATTGGACGTTGATCCAGCACAGCTGGTAAAACCGGGAAACATCAAACTCAGTATCAGTACGCTGATTGAGCACATTGAAAAAAGTCAACCTCTTGGCGTTACCCCAAAGCATGAACCCTGGCTAGGAATATATGCCTTTATAGAGCTGTTACGTTTAATCAGCGATTTACAACACGTTACCATCAGTGAAAATGATGCAATGGTGATTTGGTGCATGTGGTTTGTAAGAGCGAGACGAACCAATACGATCAGCGGCAAGGATTTGCTAACCAAAATTAATTCTCATTTAATCCGTTATGAGCGCAGCGCCTTGTCAGAGAGTGAACTTGAGACAAGTTTGCAAAATCTAAAAGACATCAGCGCGATCCGTAAATCAAAAAATGCTGAAGACAGCTGGTATTTAGTTGGTTGGGTAAAAAGAACGTACTAATCATAGGTCAACACGCGCATCACTTGAACGCGATTATTCAAAGGAATAGGCGTATTGTAAGTGATGTGGGTGATTTTCATTATTCGACGTGTTTCAACACGACTTTTCGCCGCTTCTAACAGTAAACATTTTTAAATTAACAACCATGTAATAGTAGGTTCCTTTGCGTTCGAAAGTTTCACCGTCTTTGACGGCTACTCCACCTGAAGTTAACTCATCTAATCATAATACACACCCCATACACACAACATCATTTGCTATTCAACTTAGTTGGTTTGGGCGGCTGTTTTCCTCTTTGCAGTCTGAGCTAATGATCGATGAACATGGCATTGTTTTTCCTGATGGTTTCGTGCCACCAAACGCATTAAAAGCGCTTGCGGTTAAAGACAGTTCGAAAGCCGAGGTTAAAGGAAAGAGACATAGATTGTTATGGCAGCACTTCGATGTACCTCCGGTCTTTGAATGGCGCTGGCTTGGGGCTACATTGATCTATCGGGTGGATGGGGTTTTACACGAACTACATTTTATTGGCTACCGCGATAGCAGAGCCTTGGCCGGTCAAATTAAAAGTCAGTGGGCACATTATCATCAAAAGCGATTACTGACATTAGTGAGTAATGTGGAAAACACAATACAGGCGCGATACCTAAGGCACTCTCGCTTACAAGCCATACAACTACGAGTAGCCAAAGAATACCCACGTTGGATGCCTTGGGCACAAAGTAGCCCTTTAAGTCATACAATCCGAGATGCGGTTGCAAAGCTTAACGTGATGCACAATTGGAGTGAAACGGATATCGCCGAGCTACGAGAGTGCTTTATTCAGAACCAACTGCGTCTTTACCGTCATTATTTTGATACCGTTGAGTCAAATCCGATGACAGAAAAGCAGCGCCGAGCATCTGTTATTGATGATGACAGCAACTTATTACTAGCGGGCGCTGGCACGGGAAAAACCAGTGTTATGGTCGCAAGAGCCGGTTATTTATTAACGAGTGAGCAGGCACGTCCAGAAGAAATCTTATTGCTGGCCTACGGTAAAAAAGCCGCGACAGAAATGGATGAACGAATTAAAGACAAGCTGGGTATTGATAACATCAAAACCAGTACTTTTCATAGCTTAGGTTTAACCATCATTAGCCACGTTGAGGGCAAACAACCGAGCTTATCTGCTTGGGTAAATGATCAAGAAGCAAAAACGCAATGGGTACAGGCTAAGATGGAACGCCAGTTACTCAACGCGCGCTACTGCCAACAACTGATAAAATACGTGAGCGAATTTTATTATCAGCCAAAAAACACATTTGAGTTTACTGCACAAAGTGAGGTAGATCAGTATTTAAGAAGCGCCGATATTTGCACCTTAAAAGGTGAGCGTGTTAGTGATGTTGCTCATATGCATATTGCGAACTGGCTGTTCTTAAACGGTTTTGAATATCACTACCAAGCAACGTATGAGTTCGGTGCGTTAGGTAAAGGTAAGCGTGTTAGCAGTAATTACCATCACAAAAGTGGTGCTGATGGCGCCAATAGTGTGGTTGGCGTAATTAAGGCTGACTTTTATTTGCCAGTAACTAATGTGTATATCGATTATTACGCGATCGATGAAAATGGTGATACACCAATATATAAAGATAAACATCACTTTGAACAGATGATGCAGAGTAAACGCGAATTGTATCGCCAACGGGGTAGCCGCTGTATTGAGTTGTTTTATCATCAGTATGCTAAAGGGAGATTAAACCACGCGTTAAAGCGAGGCGTGGTTAAAATGCAGTTAGACAGTGTTCCGATAGACGATGAAGCTGTATTGAATATGATGCGACAGTCAGGGCGTTTGACCAAGTTAGCGGGCTTGCTAAGTCAATTCATCACAGTATTCAAATCGACCTGCCAAGGTAAGCTAACCCTAGAAAAAATACTAAACAGGGTGGCAGGAAATGCCACAAAAACTGATATTCAACACATCCGCCTCGCCTTTAGCTTGCTAAGGCCTATTTATCAACAATACCAAAAGCACTTAAGCCAACATGGGCAAATTGACTTTGAAGACATGGTTGGCAAAGCGATTCATTACGTGGAGCAAAATAAGTTTATTGCTCCGTGGCGATATATTATGGTGGATGAATTTCAGGACATTTCCGAGCCGCGTGCCCGTTTAGTGCGAGCGCTACGTGACAGCACTTGGCTTAACAGCGCTCAGCCAGAAAGAGCTCAGCTAGAAAGAGCTCAGCTAGAAAGAGCTCAGCCCGCCTCTTTATTTTGTGTAGGGGATGATTGGCAAGCCATCTATCGTTTTAGTGGTGCAGATGTCAGCTTGACCACAGGTTTTAGTCAGTATTTCGGTCCCAGTTCACAAAGTATACTAGATCAGACGTTTCGTTTTAATGATCGTATCGGGAATACCGCAACACAGTTCGTTAGCCAAAATCCTGAGCAGATAAACAAAGAAATACGCTCCTTGTCCAAGGCAGATAAGCCAAGCGTATCCATGCTTTTTAGCGAGGTGAACACAAAATCCATTGATTTTTTACTGCATAAAGCGCTGGCAGATATTCACATTCAAATGCGCGGTAGGGGCAGGGCGCGGCATACTACGCAAGTCTCAACTGTGTATATCTTAGGGCGGTTTTGGTTTCAATTACCCGATAAAGAAACGTTAAAAAAACTCAATCAACAGTATTCAGATCTGCAGATCAGGAGTTTATCGATACACGCTGCGAAAGGGAAAGAAGCGGACTATGCCATTCTCACTGGGATGACCCAAGGACAACACGGTTTTCCAGCGAGTAAGATATCCTCACCTTTATTGGAAGCACTGTTGCCAGTTGAGGAGGAGTTTCCAAATGCGGAGGAAAGGCGTTTGTTGTATGTCGCGTTAACCCGAGCGAAGCACAAGGTGTATATACTCGCTGATAGAAATCAGCCAAGTTCTTTTGTGTCAGAACTTATGGAGCCGACGTTCGATGTTGAGATCGTAAAATGTGCCTAAACAGGACTACGCCTAAGATACATCCAATATCAATTGCCTAACGGTACGCACCAAGGGTATCTTCAGCTTAGGAATGCGTAATGTTATGGCTCACTCATGAACCGGCCATGAGTAGAGAGGGGGGATTTATACGTAAAAAATCACCACACCTAGGCCTAAATTGCTATTATCCGCCACTTCATTTTAATCATATGCTGAATAGTTAGAGGGTAAAGTGGCAATAATCGAACGTAAAGAAACCAAACAACGGATGAGCCGAGTGGTTATACACCAAGGCACTGTGTATCTCTGTGGACAAGTAGCAGCGGATGCCAGCAAGGGCATTGAGGAACAAACTCAGACCATGTTGGATAAAGTCGACGCGCTATTATTAAGTGCCAATAGTGATCGTGAACACATGTTATCAGCGACCATATATATCAAAGACATGGCTGACTTCGCTGTAATGAACGCCGTTTGGGATGCATGGGTACCTCAAGGGCATGCACCAGCAAGAGCATGCGTGCAAGCCGCCATGGCAAGATCTGAGTTGCTCGTCGAAATATCAGTGGTTGCAGCGCAAAAATAGTATTTTTTATGCTATTACGGGAGACACTAATACCATTTTAGGTCAGGCCGTTAATACTTTCTGAGTTTAGTACTTATACCAATAAGCGCTGAAAAATGAGCACCGAAAAATGAGCGGGTCAACAGGCACGTGGACCCCTTATAGTCTTTTTGCAATTAATTCACATTATTGGATGAATCTCCCCTTGGTTGATGTTAAATTGTTGTTAATTAACAACAAATGAAGCTTTAACATGCAAAATCAGCCCTTTATTCATGAACCTTGGTATTTATTAATCGTCGCGCTAGGTGCTGTACTCGCCTTGTTATTCCTTATTGTGCGGGTTCGTATTCATGCTTTTATTGCACTTTCTTTAGTTAGTTTAGTCACAGCCTTAGTCGCAGGCATTAGTGTGACAGAAGTGGTGCCTACCTTGATGGGCAGTTTTGGCGGTACCTTAGCGTCAGTGGCGTTGCTGGTCGGGCTAGGTGCAATGATAGGTAAGTTGCTCGAAGTGTCGGGCGGGGCGCAGGTACTGGCGGAAAATTTAGTGAATCGCTTTGGTCAGGACAAAGCGCCCCTAGCATTAGGGATTGCATCACTATGCTTTGGTTTTCCTATCTTTTTTGACGCAGGCTTAATTGTGATGATGCCAATTATCTTTAGCGTCGCCCATCGATTTAATGGCTCGGTACTAACCTATGCCTTGCCAGCTGCGGGGGCGTTCGCAGTGATGCATGCCTTCGTACCACCGCACCCTGGTCCTGTCGCAGCTGCGGAGTTTTTAGGGGCTGACATAAGTTTACTACTGTTAATAGGGCTGGTGATCGCTGCCCCAACTTGGTACTTAGGTGCCTACATATTTGGCCAGTATGCAGGGAAACGTTTCGGTATCCCTTTGCATTCACTTTTTAGTCAAAATGGTTCGAATTTAGAAGAAGATAAAGCAAGAGATCTGCCCAGTTTTTCTAGTGTGATGCTCATTTTACTTTTACCAGTATGCCTAATTTTTATGGACACAGGCCTCAACACACTCATTGCTGCCAATGTTATACAAGGTGACAGTGGATTTGTGCACATACTGCGCTTATTGGGCAAAACCCCTGTTGCCTTGCTGATTACTCTATTAGTCACTATTACTATATTTAGCCGACGCTTTGGCATGCATAAAATAGAGCAGTGGTGCGGTGATTCTTTGGCACCTATTTGCGCTGTGATTTTGGTCACTGGCGCTGGTGGAATGTTCGGTGGTGTACTCAGGGCCAGCGGTATTGGTGATGCATTAGCAGGGCTGCTAGCCGATACCGGTATGCCAATTATTGTGGCTGGGTTTATTATATCTGCGAGCCTGCGTGTGGCGCAGGGTTCAGCAACGGTAGCGCTAACAACGACGGCCGCTTTGTTAACCCCTATGGTGGCAATGAATACTGGATTATCAGCAGTGGATTTATGTTGTTTAGTTATAGCTATTGCTGGCGGAGCGACTGTTTTATCGCACTTTAACGATTCTGGTTTTTGGTTGGTTAGTCGACTGTTAAATATGGATGAAAAAACTACCTTAAAGACATGGACGGTAATGGAAACCTTACTTGGCAGTTTGGCGTTTATTTTTGCACTTTGTATCAGTCTCATTTTTTAAAGTAATTTATTACGGGGCAAATTGATGGCGCTGGAAAGCGCTGTTACCTTAGTGGCCAGTAAACGGCTATTAGCTTGAGTGAGCACAACGCTCTTATTCAACGCTGAACAGCGAGTAGCATTTTATCCTTCTTTGTTTAGTAGCAATTTGAATGGTCTTTTGCCTATTATTTTACTTGTAATGCTCATTCACAGCGCGACATCTCACTCTGAAAATCCCTGCAAATCATATCCTTCACTCAAGTCTAGGTAACCCGAATTTGGTGTATTGCTTTACCTGCTTAATTTAAAGGATACGCCTCTCATATTTGTTGACAGCAGCTTACAGTATAAGTACATTAAATTAACATGTGGTTCGCATGTATCGCATGGTGGTGTTTTTGGCGCGAGTGTTGTCCATAAATACGATTAAAGAGTACATGAGTTAGGTAAAACGCTCATCAGTTAGCAGGAACAAATGAATGGCCATTAGCGAAACTAGCAATCTATTGATTCAATCTATGCAAGGGGTTCACCTATACCATTTTGGCATGTCTAGCTGTTCGCAGCGCGTAAGATTTACTTTGGAAGAAAAGGGCATTGAATGGGAAAGCCACCCTGTCAATTTACACCTAATGGAAAACGCGACGTCAGAATATCAACAAATTCACCCTAAGGGCTATGTACCGGCTTTTATCCATAACGGAAAACTACTGTTAGAGTCAGTCGATATCATTGCCTACGTAGATGAAGTGTTCGACGGGCCCGAACTACATCCTAAGAATGAAGATCATAAGCGTGAGATGCAAAAATGGGTCGATTTATCTAACGAGAACCAGTGGTGCTTAAAGCATCTTACCTATGAATTAATATTTAAAAAGTTAGGCCATTATTCTGATCCTAAAGAAGTTGACTATTACTTAACCCATCAAAAAAATCCTGAGCTATTACAGTTTGTAAACGACTTTGTTGCTGGCTTTTCAGACGAGCTTGTACAAAGCAACATTAACGAAGCCTACGCTTTCTTAAAAGCGTTAAACACGAGACTTGGTGAAGTCAAGTACCTTGCAGGTGACGAATTTTCCTTGGCAGATATCGCCGCGATTGCCAATGTTCACCGATATAAACTGTGCGGTTTACATGTAGAGCAATACGCAGATTTAATGCAATGGTATGACAAAGTAGCGGCTCGAGATGGGTTTCAGCGTGCAGTTGTAGCATGGGAGCCACGCTAGTAGCAAACAGCAGATTACCCATTTAGGTAAGTGTATGTAGAAAGCGGCTGCAGAAAAATAGAGGGGAAAACATGAGAAATTTAACGCAGGACACAATAACTGACTATATTGCCGCTTCATTTGAGACATCCCAGAGCCCGCGAAACGTAGAACTTATGGTAGGGTTAGTGAAATGCCTGCATGGATTTATTCGCGAAGTGGATTTATCTCACGGCGAATGGGTCAAGCTTCTAGATTTTTTCTACCGTGTGGGTGATAAAACAACAGAAACACGGGACGAGTTTATGTTGTTGTCTGATGTGATGGGGATCACGAGCTTAGTCGATTTACTCGCCGCAACAAAAAATCCAGAAGTGACTCCAGCCAGTCCTTTGGGCCCATTTTATCTCGAAAATGCACCTGTTATTCGACAAGGTGAATCGCTATGCCGAGTTGATGAGCCTGGCATACCTTTGGTCTTTAAAGGGATTGTAACTGACGAGCAGGGGACCCCGATTATAAATGCCCTACTTGATATTTGGCACAATGCAGACTCAGGTTTGTATTCAAATGAAGATGAAACCCAAGACGATATGAATAACCGCGGTCGAATATACACAGATGATCAAGGAATGTTTGCGTTGAATACTATTCGACCTAAGCCTTACTCTGTACCCATGGACGGTCCCGTGGGTGATTTATTAAACGCGTTTGCTCGCAGTCCATGGCGCAGTGCGCATTTGCACGTGGTTGTTTCTGCGTCTGGTTGTGAATCTGTTATTACCGAATTGTTTTTTTCAGATTGTGAATATATTGATATTGACGCAGTAGGCGGAGTGAGGCCTAGTCTCACCCATGAACCCATTTATATTCCCACTGACAGAGGCGAAACATTATCCGTCGAACATCATTTTCGCTTACGTCAACTTAGTCAGGAACTTTCCACACTATGAAATTTCTTCAGTATAACGAAAACGGACAGATTAAACTGGCAGTAAAACGTCAAGACAGCATCATTCCTTTGCATAGTGTAGATGAGAATTTACCCCAAGATATGAAAGGACTGATCTTAAAGGGAAGCGAAGTACTAGATGAGCTTCGCCAAAAAATCTCAAGTTATAGTGGAACAACGCTCCCTTTACATAACGTTGAATTCGCCCTACCTGTAGGGAACCCTGAACGATTTCTGTGTTTGGGATTAAACTATGTAGATCATGCCAAAGAAGGTAATAATACTGTACCTGAGCATCCCGCAATTTTTATGCGTACGCCTACTAGCCTAGCGGCGCATAACCAACCTTTGCTCTTACCCAAAGTTAATAAAAAGCTTGATTACGAAGCCGAGTTACTCGTGGTCATTGGCAAAGAAGCCAAATACCTTAACAGGGACAATGCACTTGACGCTGTTTGGGGATATTCTTTGTTTAATGATGGCTCGGTACGACCCTACCAGCGCTGGAGCACACAATGGACTATGGGCAAAAACTTTGATCAAACAGGTGGATTTGGCCCGTGGATAGTTACTCCAGATGAATTACCTCTTGGGGCGAAGGGATTAGAAATAGAAATGCGACTGAATGGCCAGGTTATGCAACTCGCCAATACCAATGACATGGTATTTGATGTTGTGACGACGTTAGTACAAATTAGTGAGTGCATGACATTACAGCCTGGTGACTGCATTGCGATGGGAACACCGTCAGGAGTAGGGTATCCCAGAAACCCGCCGGTGTTCCTACAACCTGGTGATATTGCCGAAGTAGATGTAGAAGGCATAGGCGTTTTGAAAAACGGCATTGTCTTAGAAGAATAACGATATGCTGAACGCAGCGTGAGCCGCGTTCAGTGTTGTTTAGAAGCCGTTAAAATCTTTCAACTTCAGCGAGCATTTGGCTGAAATCAGCGAGTTCTACTTCTAAATACTCGCCTCCATCTTGCCACTCAATGCCAATTACCACGTTATCTTGCGCAAGATCTTCAACCCAAAACTCTAGCCAATCTGACACTGTAATGGCTTTTGGCACGTAATCTTGCCACTCATCAATGCAATGTTCTTTCGCCAATTGTGGGTTTGACCAAAGGGGCATCACATCAGTGTTTTCAAAGTTAATAGAATCTAGTATTACCCAGCCGTCGCTGGTTTTATCTTGCAACGCCCATAACTCTTGGGTGTGTTTAATCTGGGACATAAAATCCGCTGAATCGATGTTTGTATCTGTCATGTTAAGCTCTAGTGGGCTGATTTGTGGCGCCATGATACGACCTAACGAAACGTCTCACAATATATGATTGTATATAACCATTAATGTCCGTATATTTTAAAATAAGTGAAAGCGTAAGTTGCTGATAAAGAACAATATAATCTTGTATATTACGGTGCGCAGCTAATGTACCACTGAGCTGTCAAGTTCAATATCAGCGTATTGCCAGGCGTTTAAAAAACGCTCCTTTACCTTGGCAGCTTGAGTTGTATTACCTCGCGCCAAATGCGTTTTGTATAAACCGTACAGTGACCAACCATTCTCTGGAAATATCTGTAGATCCTGTAGGTAAACCTGTTGCGCTCGGGCAAAATCACCTGATGCGAGTAGCACAGCACCAAGTGATTGACGAACAGGCGCATGCCAATCTGATGGCTCGTTATAATTTAGCTCGTCTTCTAATGCCACCGCTTTTTTCAAGGCACGAATAGCATCAGAGTTGTTTTGTGATTTGGCCGCCAATTCGCCTTCAAGAACTAAGGCAGCAATATTGATAACACTGTATGCGTCATTTATTTGCCAGACCGTGATATCAGCAAGCTTTTGGTTCGTCGCCAACTGTTGTAACTGTTGTAAGTGGATATTGGCTTGTGCGAGCCGCCCATTAGCGGTGAATGCGCTACCCATGGCGTAATGCCATACTGCTAAAGGATATAAGAGCCTAGCTTCCGGTCTTGGGATACTCATTATTTTTTCCCACTTACCAAAGCGAACATAAGCATACCAAGGAGTAACCCAGTAATGCTGAAGTGTCCCTAGTCCTTCTTCGGTCATTAAGTTGGTGTCTATGTGCTTGGCCATGTGCTCAGCTGCCTTGATGGCTTTGTGACTGCTTCCTTGCATGCTTGCCATTGCCCACAAAAAGTGGCGGTTGTGGGGAACATAAGCTAAGGGGTAAACACCTTGTTGGTTACACTGGGCAATATAGTTATTGTCGACCAAAATAGCTTTCTCATTGCTAACAACCCCTTGTTGGTAATGACCGGTGCGAATATAGATATGTGAGGGCATATGTACGAGATGTCCTGCACCTGGTACTGCTTCTTCTAACACCTTAGCACTGGCTAGTCCTCGCTCTGGCTGCTTCGATGCTTCAACAGCATGAATATAATAGTGATTCAGACCGGCATGTAATGGGGCAATTTTAAGTCCTTTTTCTAATACCGTTAATATTTCAGGAGTCCATTCTTTTGGTCGCCCATCACTATGCCAGTAATCCCAAGCATGGATCACCATGAGCGACTCTGCTAACAAGGTTCGAAGATTAGGGTCGTCAGGATATTGCAGGACTAATGCTCGCATAGCGTTGGCGTATTTTACATCTAAATTGGCCCTGTCAGACAACGTCTCATCTTGTGAATAACGCATTTTGAGCGCCTGAATGAGCGCGACTTCTTTTGGTGAAGCATATTGGCTCAATGCTTGTGCTTTTGAGATCGCATTGAATGCAGGGCGCACCGCGTTTGACTTCATTGGACCATTGATATTGGGGCCTAGCACTAATGCTTGGCCCCAGTATGCAAGCGCGCTTTGAGGCGCGAGTATAGCGACTTGTTTGAAAGAGCGCCTAGCTTCCAAATGATTAAAACCATAGGTTAAAGCCATGGCTTGATTGAAAAATTTTTGCGCTTGTTGATTCCCCCTTGAAAGGTAAAACCCATGCTCTCCCATGCCTGTCAAAAGCGGCGCTATCTGCCCATTAAAAAGGTTCTTTTCTGGGGTTGGTAGGGAGGCTTCGGTTACGTTATTCGTAGTGGACGCCTCAATATTATCCTGTTCTCGAGTGAGTGGGTCATCAGCTAGTGCACCCGAACCCGTCGAATTCGATGAACAACTAAGCAGACAAAACATACTGGCTAGCAGCGCTGTTTTTATCCCCGAGATAGTAGCGGGTAAAGGTCTGGGAGCCGCCAGTGGTATTGCGATACTTTCTACTTTGTTGAATGAGTGTGGTGTAGTGTGAGATGTAATGGTAGCCCAAAGGGTGGATAGTCGATTGAAACGCTTCATCTTTACGTCCTTGTTGGTTGCTATTGAAAGGACAGTATTCCAAGTCAGGCGTGCTTGAATGATGCTCAGTCTCTTTATCGCTTTGTGCTTCACACGCAATGAGGCGAACGAAGCGGGTGATGCGATAAATTGAATTATAGTGGGCTTTTAAGAATTTTCTTATGTATGACTATAGATTTTTCTGACTAGCACTGTATTCAAATAGACATGTGAGAAGGTGCGGTATATTCTACTTATTCCGAAATTCGCTATAAATATCATTTGCGCATCCTTTTTGTTATAAGTTTGTTAGGGCGATGTAGCGCTGGGCTGAATTTAAAATTTGGATAAGTATAGATGGACTCTGTTTTACTAATAATTTTTATCTCTTTGGCAATAGCAACCGTGCTGAATATAGTGCTGAAGAAGCTTTCTGTGTCACACATTATTGGCTATATCATTACCGGTACTATCATCAGCAATATATTCCATTTTGGCGACAGCGAAAAGTTACATTCGCTAGACCTTATAGGTGAATTTGGCATCGTATTTCTGATGTTTACCATTGGCTTAGAGCTTTCTTTTAATAAGCTCAAAAAAATGAAGGAACTGGTGTTTCTTAACGGATTTGTGCAAGTTGCTGGCAGTGCCTCTCTAATATTTGCCATGGCCCACTATGTATTTACACAAACAATTACCGCGTCCGTCATTATTGCCCTTGCGTTTAGCTTGTCCTCTACGGCTATTGTGCTCAGTTACCTGAAGAAATCAAAAGATGTCGTCACGCCTTACGGTGAGAAGTCGGTGGCTATCTTAATTTTTCAAGATTTAGCGGTCATTCCTATCCTGTTATTGATCAGTTTTTTAGCTAACAGCGAGCTATCTGTTGGTGATGTATTGTTAAATACTTTGCTATCAGCAACCCTAGTGATTGTGTTTATGTTTACGCTAGGTAAAAAAATCATCGAATGGTTGTTACACTTTTCTACTAATGCGAAATTAGAAGAGCTGTTTTTGGGCTCGGTACTGACCATCGTCATCGGCGCGTCGATACTGGCCCACGAAATGGGATTTACTTATTCCCTTGGCGCATTTATCGCAGGCATGATCATCGCAGAAACAAACTTTCATGTGAAAGTAGAATCTGATATCGCTTCTTACAAAGATATTTTACTCGGTGCATTTTTCTTTTCTATTGGTACAAAAATAGACATTGGCTATTTCTATCAAGAGTTCTTCTGGGTCCTGGGCGTTCTTGCGCTGGCTATGTTAGTCAAAGCGCTGTTTATTTTTGCCCTTATACGGCGCAAATCGAATAAAAGTGACTCAGTTAAGACGGCTATTGCCTTGTGTCAGATAGGTGAATTTTCGTTTGCGATATTTTCGTTAGCGCTAAGTGAGAATATTATTTCCAATGAATTGGGCAGTTTCCTCATCTTAGTGACTGTACTTTCTATGATTGTGACCCCGTTTATGGTCAATAATATCTACAAGTTGGCTTCGCTTTTTGTCGTTGAATTTTTTGAATCAGACAAAATCACCCCTATTAATGAGCAACAACACACTGTCATATGTGGCTTCGCTATCGTGGGTCGAATTGTAGCCAAAGAACTCAGCACAAAAGGCATACGTTTTGTGATTATCTCCGATAACTTACAACACGTTTTATTAGCGCGGGAACGGGGGTATATGGCTTATTTTGGGCATCTAGATAAACGCCCTGTGCTCGAGTCTTTAAAAGTGGATGAGTCGGCAAGCGTTATTCTGACTGTGACCAATTTACTGAAGAAAAAAATTATTTGCCAAGCTGTATTGGATTTCTCACCTCATGCGAAAGTGATCGTCAAGATTAATAGTCAGGCAGAGAAAAAAGCACTGGATGGTATGGGTATATGCGCGTTTGTTCACGCGGAACATGAAACAGCGCGATTATTAGTTAAGAAAAGTTTGGCCCATAGAGTTGGCGCAGACTCTAGCTCGAAAATTGAGCAGCCTAACCTAAGTAATTAAGCTAGTTGCAGTAGACGTTTTGTCGATTAAAATATAAACAGATAGAATAACAAAAGGCTAGGTGCTGAAATTTTGTTCTAGCTTAGAAAGGGAATTATCTTTACTTGACTGTCGTAAAATAGTTACCATTGAGTGTCGAATTTATTAACCGCTTTCTTTATTGAACTTTAGGCTTCAGATATATGGATTTACAGAGTAGTGAACTGCCTGTTATTTTAAGAAACCTCAGAAAAGAGGCGGGCTACACACAGGGTGAACTTGCGCTTAGAGTAGGGTTAAGCCGAGAAACTGTTTCTGCGATTGAAAACAACAAACCTGAATCATTACGTACTTTACAAATTGAAGTCGTTAAAAAATGGTGGTCTGTTTGTCGTACTAAAGCGAAAGAAGAGACCCGTAACAACTTCGTTAATCAAATTGTAGGCTACTTTAAATTTATCACCGATAGACTCTAGTCCGCGTGTTTATTAGCTCTACACGCATTCCAAAATTCGTTGGTTCTATTCTTTTTGTCTGTGCCGGTTTTTTAACATACGGCGACAGCTTACTGTTTGAAAAAATTTATCTTGCTTTGTTGGGCTTTGTTGCGGTGTTGTTTATTCGCGACATTAATTTAGTGAGTATTATTGTTATTTCAGCAGGAGCGAACTTATCCTCTGAGCTGCTGTATCCTCTTGTTATTAGTGAGCAATTTCAATTTCCGTTAAAAATACTAACTTACTTAGTGGCCTGCTGGACCCTACTTAAGGTAAGCGAAGACAGTATGCGCTTGCCGACGGTTTTGGTGGTGGTGCTTTGTTTAGTGACTGAGGGCTATTGGTACATCAGTAAGCAAAATGCACCAATGATATTCTGGTATGTGTTGCTCCTGACGATAAATCTATGGGTAAGGCACTTTTTGTTCGCCAGAGTCTTTATTATGGCGAAGTATTTTCCTAGCCAATATCGCTCATTAAACTTAGATCACTCTTTGTATCAATTAGTCTTCTTCTATATTTTGCTGCATCAATTTATTTTGCTGGAATACATATTGCGCCGGGTTTTTGATGTCTCTAGCACCTATGTCTACTACGCTGCACCTTATATTTTCCACGGGTTGACCACGTATTCAGCCCTCTTGGTCTTATTCCAAGGCTACATTCTTATCTCTAAAAACTGGTTTAAAGCGTAAACACCTGTTCAATTAAACATACTATTTATATGCTCATAATTTAACCTTGTATGTGACATTGCCGATAAATATCCTTGATAATCACTTTGGTGGAAATTCGTCCACTTAAGATCATACATAGGATATTTATCATGAAAAAATTAACACTTACTGCCACTGTTGTTTTATCTGTTCTTGCTTCTAGCTCAGCATTCGCCATAGGCACGGGTGGTAAAATGGTTCCTCCAAGCTTAATTGGTACAGGTGGAAAAATGGTTCCTCCGGCTCTTATAGGCACAGGCGGTAAGATGGTTCCTCCTAGCTTGATTGGTACCGGTGGTAAAATGGTACCGCCAGCTATTATCGGTACGGGTGGAAAAATTGTACCGCCTAGTTTAATTGGCACGGGCGGTAAAATGGTGCCTCCAGGTCAACTCTAAAAACGGTTAGCACGACGGTTGTTCAAACCCATGCTGACAATAAACAATGTAAAGAGCGCCTGCATCACTATGATCAGGCGTTTTCTATTTTTGAGATTTTTGACTAAATAATAATTATTCTCATTTGTTCTTGATAAATGAATTTTTCCTGATATAGTTGATATAGTCAACTATATAGGAGGGATTATGAAACCCCAAGTACGTTTAGTTAAAATTATCCGCATAGAATCGCTTTCTCCGCATCTTCGCAGGATTGTCTTTAGTTCAGACCAATTAGCTGGTTTTCCAGAAGGAAAGGAAGGGGCGCACGTTAAAGTACTCGTGCCTCATGAAGGTGAAATCTATCCTGAATTAGCGCTTGACGCATCGCGACCTGCTTTTAAACGGTCGTACACCATTCGCAGTTTTAATGCGCAAACATTGGAGCTGGCAATTGATTTTGTAGTCAATCGGCATGATGGGCCGGCGACAAATTGGGCGGTGAACGCCAAAGTAGGCGACTTTGCTGGTATTGCGGGGCCAGGAGCGCCCAAACTAACTGATTTCAGCCAAGAAAATTACTTGTTAATCGGCGATCTAACGTCACTCAACGCGGTAAATGGGTTTGCTAAGTATATTCCTAAACATTCAACGTTAAAGTCAGTCATAACGGTGCCAACCCGCAGCGATATTATTTCAATGGATGCGGGGGAGCATTTAGAGGTGGAATGGCATATAGAAGACGAAGCGATACATTCTTTTGAAGATAGAGTTGAGGCCGCTGCTAAAGCGTTACCCAATGATAAAACTCATGTGTTCTTTGGCCTCGAAGCAAGAAGTGTACGAACCATCAAAGGGATGCTATTACATGATCTTCAGTACGACCGTTTAAATTTGTTTGCAACGGGCTACTGGAAAAAAGGGGTTGATGCCGATAAGTTTAATCGTCAAAAACAAGCTGCGCCACTCTAATAATGTAGGGTGAAAACATGCGCAACGCCCCTACGTGAGTAGGGGGGAATGACTTCTTTAGCTTTCCATCTCGTGCTGCTTAATGATGAAAACTCATAGATTCCGTTAGAAGCTATAATTGGCCCCAACGTATATGGCGCGAGGTTGACCACCGAAGTATCGGTATGATCCGAAAGCGTAGTCAGCTCTGCTAGCGTACTTTTGGTCGGTCAGGTTTTCTAGCTTTGCTGTTAGGTTAACACGTTTATTTAATTGCCACTGACCGCGTAAATGCAGTAAATCATGTCCTTGGTATTCGTGAGCATTTGCCGGGTCAAGGTAATAGCGACCGATGTGTTGCCATTCTAATTCAAGCTCAGTTTCAGCGGTAGGTTGCCAGTTTATTCTTGCATTTCCCTGATGACGCGGAGCGGTGTCAATGTCATTGCCACTTATCACGCCGCTACTTGGACGATCAAAATCGTATTCGTGTTGCGCATAAGCATAATTTACTGAAATACTTAGGTTCTCAAGTAGTTGGTATAGCGTACTGAGCTCAATGCCTTTATGATCCGTTTCACCATCGGTTACATTCAAGCCATCGTCATCCCGAAAGAAGAAATGATCTTTTTGCATGCTGTAGATAACGGCTTGAATTTGTAGGTTTTGAAAAGCACTACGCACGCCAGCTTCAATACTATTTACTTCTTCTGATTCTATTGTGCCAATGGTTTGTTGATTTTGTAGCCGGTACAAATCAGTGGTTTGAGGGGCACGAAATCCGTTTGTCCAGTTGGCAAATAAAGATACATATTCATTCAACCTATAATTAGCGCCTATTTTGGCACTGGTATTGTTGAAACTATCATCCCGATCTGCTGGGCGTTGATACAAACAGCTTACTTCTTCATCATCATTATTGACGCAAAAAGAGCCGTCGGCTTTGGTAGTGCCATCACTGATTAAGTTGTTGTAATCGTAATCTGTATAATCAACACGCAGGCTTGAATTGACGCTTAACGCGTTATTGACTTGCCAATTAACTTGTATGAATGGGGCGAGAGTAGTGGCATTAACCTCATAATCAAAATGCACACCTTGTTGGCGAGCTTTACCAAAACTAAACATATCACCTTGTTCTTGAGTTTCTGTCAGTTCACCATGAGTCCAGTCGGCGTCTAAACCCACGACAAGTGCAACGGCACTGTTTACCTGCCATTGGTAATCAGAATTCAGACCAACACTGTAGTGGCTATTTTCCTCGATTGCTCTTGAAGGCAAATAGTGCTGCCTGAACTCCATGCTATTTGTACGAAAATAGGGGGTGAAATTTAACGCTTGATTGGCGTCTAACTGGTAATTGATGTGACTAGCACCACGCAAGGATGACCATTGACGATAGGCGTCTGTATCGCAGTTTTTTTCCATTGCTGAACGGTCTTTGTATAATTCACTCGGAGCAAAAGTCGAACTGAAGCAGCCTTCGCCGTTATCCCCTGAGGCAATAAATCCGGCGGTGTCTTGGTCAAGATCAAATCCCGATAAGGTGCTTTGAATTGTTAACTTGTCTCGCTGAAAATCATGCCTAAGTCCCAACTTAGTGGAAGTAAATCCACTTTCATCTTGATAACCTCCATCATCAATAACTTGTAGCGTTAAGCCAACCCCTTGAGATACCTCAGTTGTGTTGTCAACATGGCCTACGGCACCATTAAACTGAACGCGCTCGTTCGGGCCAAATGTGATCTCAGCATTTCCGCCGTTTTGCGGCGATAAACTCAGCACATTGATTACTCCGTGAACCGCATTAGAGCCATACACTGCACTGTTAGGGCCTTGGATCACTTCAATGCTATCGGCTTGGGCCAAGTTCAGTTCTGCTAAGCCGTTATTGTTGGCAAATCCTGCTGCACGCGTTGCTATACCATCTTGCATAAATAGAAAGGCACCACCGGCTCCTGGTCCAGTAAGAATTGGCGAGCGTAATGAAGGTAGGTTTTCAACACCATTATTAGCTTGCACATAAACACCGCTTGCGCGATTTAGGATATCACTGGCCAGTGCTGCATTAACCCGCTCTATGTCCTCTTGATTAATACGCTCTACGTTACTATCAAGAGCCATGACATCTGTTTTTGAGTGAGCGCCGCTTACAATAATCACCTCAACAGGAGGCGTTTGCTCCGCAACAGCATATGAACTGTGTATGAGAATGGAAAGCATAGTGAATGGGAAAATGGTTTTAGGAGAAAGCATGAATACCTTATTTAAATCTGAAACTTAAGGATTTATGCTAACCGGATCGCCGCTCATGTGCCAAAGAAAATTCTCGATTTACCCATTTCTTTGTGAATGATACTTAAATGAAAAAGCCCCAAGGGAAGTGCCCCGTACTTTCTAAGCATGTTTATTTTAGTGGGCTATCAGATTTGGTTGTGGCGATATTAATATCGATTGGGTCACGCATATTTACGTGCACATCTTGTTGAGGATACGCTATTTCAATTCCCGCTTGTTTGAAGGCTTTTTCAATTTGCATATGGAGTTCGTGCGTCACCATAGCTCGGTCTACGACAGCACGTGCAAACACCCGTAATTCAAAGAGCAAACTACTGTCACCAAAGGCCAGAAATAAGGCTGCAGGAGCGGGATCTTGGTATACATTGTGGTTATGATTCGCTTCGTTTAATAAAACGGATACGACTTTTTCTGTATCACTGCCATAAGCGACGCCAACGGGGATGACGATACGGGTAACGGGGTCTGACAAGGTCCAGTTGATGAAATCTTGCGTGATAAAGGTTTTATTCGGAATGATCAGCTCTTTTCTGTCCCAGTCGCTTACTGTGGTGGCGCGGATCCGAATTCGGGTGACTGTGCCACTATGCCCAGCAATTGTGATCGTATCGCCCAAGCGGATAGGGCGTTCAAATAAGATCACGATACCCGATACAAAATTAGCCACAATTTCTTGTAATCCAAACCCTAAGCCGACGCCTAATGCTGCAATAAGCCATTGTAACTTTGACCATTGGGCACCGAGAATATTGACTGAAACGATGATGCCGACAATGACGATGGTGTATTTCAACATAGTCGTGATGGCATAGCTGGTACCCGGTGACAGATTTAACCGACCAAGCACGGTCATTTCCAGTAACCCGGGTAAATTTCGCACCCCGATAACACTGATAAACAAAATAGCTAAACTTAGCAGGCAGCTCCAAAGTGTGATGAGTTGCGCGGGAGTTTGCGGATCATCACTACTAATTTCCCACATAACAATATCGTCAAGCGAATAGGCTATGGGTGAAATATCCTGCCATACTATTGAAAGGGCTCCTAAGAGTACTAGCCAAATAATCAGCCGAATGACAGCTTTGGTTTGACTAGTAATGGTATGCCTATCTAGCTCTTGTGTATCGATAATATCAGGAACGCCTTCACCTGATTGTTCAGCGGCTTCTTGTTGCTCATTGGCAAGTAAAGTGGCTGCGCGTTTAGCGCGTATTTTTTCAAATGCGACTCGTCTTGCTTTGACAGAGATAGCGCGCTCTGATGTGTAATACACTAACAAAGCCAAAGTACACAAAACGGCTGTTTCTAACATCAATGCGAGGATGCGTTGCGCACTGTATTGATAGCCAATGGCGGACAAAATGATTAAAAATACCGGTACCAAAATAAGCAGAGAATAGACAAAGTAAGAAAATCGCTTAGATGTATAAAGCGAGCTACGGTGGCGATAGTAGGCGTTACGCGTAACCCTTGTTCCCGCAATGGCAAGCGAAGAACATAAAATAATAAGCGCAAATTGCCCTAAATCTTCACGAATTTCGACACTCGCTTGATTGGTTAGCAATGTCATTATGATGCCAACAGGAATGAAAACAATAATGAGTAACCTGTTGTTCTTTCGCAGTAATGCGAGGTTGGATTCACTCCACCTGAAATGCACTTCACCCAATCCATTTTTTCGCACAAGTTGCAGCATGAACTCAAGGTAAATCATCATTAATCCACCAACGAAAAATGCATTGCTTAAACTGTTGGAAAAGCCCGTTTGGGTATCGCTAAGCAGTGCTAAGGCAAACAACAATAATGCGGGAGGTAAGGACAAACCTAACGTAATGGCTAGCCCTTCAAGGGTGAATTGAAATGCATCTGTTTGTACCTTTCCAATATTAGGGGCGATATCTGTTAAGCGTTGTTTTAAACGCTTTCGTAATATTATCGTGAGAACAAAAGCACACAGTATTGTGAATAAACTAATTTGTTCTTGTTGCACATTACGCACAATAGCTTGTACTACGTTTTGCCAATGTTCCGTGCGAAACAGCCACGCCGCAGAATCGCCTGCTGCCGCTACCGTTTGTACGTTAAATGGCGTAGCACTTGGGATCCAAAATAAATTACTTTCTAATAGATCACTGTAGGTTTGACTTCTTTGACTCAAGTAACCTAATTTATCCAATAAAACTGATAAGGTATCCACGTGCTGTGTATAGGCCGAACTTAGCTGAGAAATAAGCTCTCGTCGTTGATTGATCAGGTTGTGCGCTTCATCCTTCCAGCGTGTATTGTCTTTGCCTATTTGGGCCATTAAGGGTTTTACTTCTGGTACGTCGTATGGTGCGCGCTTCTGGTTAATGCTAAACATAGCCACTCGGTTATCGACCAATAGCATTTCCGTTTGTTTGATCGCTTCACTGCTATTGATTACGCTCGAAGTTTGCTCCCACTCCTGTCGAAGGGCGTTACCAAAGACCGCCGATGATTCATAAACCTCGAGCTCGAGTAAGCGATTGAGCGAAGAGAACTTATTATTCAGCTCGTTTATTTGTGTTTGAATTCGATTGAGTTCATCACTGGTATTATCTTGTTGCTCGGATAAAGAGGCTGCCTGTTGGGCTAATACTTCATTGTGTTTGGCGATATCACGCAACGATTTTGGGGCGCTAATTAAAGAGGCCGTAACAGCCTGCAGTTGCGATAATTTAGAAGCATTCGCTTTGCTATCTAATTGACTCTGTAAGGCAGTGAGTTTATCACGCAAGTTAATAGCGCCATTGAGCCTCTTTTGTTCAAAAGATATTTGCGCTTCAAGTAGTGCGAGATGGTCCGGTCGATAGGCTAGGCGCTGTTTGATTGCATCAATTTTGGACTGCAACATTTTTCGTTGGGCAGTCTGAGCGATATTGTCGGCTAATTGGTAAGGGTTGTTCTTATCATCAGTGCTCAGGTTGTTGTTAGTCGCATCGATTGCCGTTTGGGTGTCACTGATAATCTGACGAAGTAATAAACGGCGTTCGTCATCGAGGTTGGCTTTCAGCTCAGATGTGGTTGCACGCAAACTTGTGACTTTACCCTCCATGTCATTTAGTAAGCTCAATACAGTTTGGCCATCCAGTGGCTCATTGGGTAATTGGGGCGCAGAATAGCGAGCTTGTTGTTGCTCAATTTTGCTCAGTGCGTCAGGGGCGTCTTTAATCGCTTGTCGGTATTTTAGACTTTGTTGCTCATATTGTTGCGCTGCCCTAATGTCATCAATTGCTTGCTGGTAGGACTTTTCTATCTGGTCTTTTTCTTTATCAGAAATATCAGCTGCATCCGCGGACGCTTTTAATCGTTGCTGTATTTCTTCAACACTTGGTAATAAATTATCATCGCCGTAGCTAGTTGTAGCGATTACTAGGCACAATAAAAGCGAAAAACGGATCCAGAACGAAAGAAGAGATGATGTATGCATAGGTACCCTAAGTGTATCGACATCACATCATACCCTAGTTAATATCCGCGCGTCTTGTGCAGGGGGCACAGAAAATAGGCGACGATACTCTCGACTAAATTGTGAGGTGCTCGTGTAGCCAACCTCGTAAGCGGCAGCAGTAGCATTGTATTGTTCAAATAGCATCTTTCGTTTAGCTGCATGTAAGCGTACGGTCTTTATATATTGAATAGGACTTGTATTTGTTGCTGCTTTAAAATGGTGATAAAACGAAGACTCACTCATGTTGGCTTTACTGGCTAAGCTAGGTATATCCATAGTTAACGCGTAGTGCCTATTGATGTATTGCAGTACATTGGCGATTTGATATTGCTGGCGATCTTGACAGGCAAAGCTTCGTAGCAATGCACCATGTTCATCATTTAGCACATAATATATGAGTTCTTTAAGGGCGAGTTGCCCTAATACATGGGCTTTTACCTTGGATTGAGCAAAATCTAACAACCTAGATAGGGTATTCTGTATATCTGAGTGTATCGCACTGACGTAAATACCACGGCTAGCTGGGCTTAGCGCATCGGCAGTATGTTCTGAGAGCGATTGAGGCTTGGGTTCAAGGGGCATTTCAACGAGTAACTCATTTATCATTTGAGTATCAAGGCTAATGCGTGCAGCAAGGTAGGGGGTGTCTGAACTTGCTTGTAATATCTGTCCTTCTAACGGCAGAGGCACGCAACTGACCAAATAGTGCATCGTATCGTATAAATAGCGCTCTTTGCCTAAGAATGCTGCTTTCGCGCCTTGTAGTACCATATAAATGCTGGGTTGATAGATCACCGGCATAGGGGAAGGCGTGGGGCTATCCCTACGAAATAGGCTTAAGTGGGGGATACAGGTAGCAAAGTCACCTTCATGTGAGGCCATGCTTAGGGCTCTACAAATCAAATTATTCACAGCACGTCCCTCTGTTATATGTTCATTTGAATACTTAATTTAGTATGCCACGTCATAACACGATGAAAAGGTGATCCCAGCGCCTTTGGAGGATTAGGCAAACTAATTCGAGTATCGCCCACATAAATCAACTTTTTCTTGGCGTAGTCTTTAGATGGATTTTGACTGTTGATTTATATAATGAGAGGTAAAAAGCATGCAAACACGATTGTTAGGTGAGCAAGGTTTGGCGGTATCTGGTGTCGGTTTAGGCTGTATGGGGATGTCGGATTTCTATGGCTCTCATGAGCCTCATGATTCATTTGCGACCCTTAGCCAAGCTCTCAATAGCGGAGTAACCTTTTGGGACACCTCGGACATCTACGGCCCGAAAACTAACGAGTTATTACTCGGACGCTACTTCAAAAAGCATCCTAGGGCACGAAATAACGTCACCTTGGCCACTAAGTTTGGCATAGTACGCGATAATAGCGGCAATTTTATAGAATTTAATGGTAGACCTGAATACGTTAAGCACGCCTGTGATGCAAGTTTGCGACGCCTAGGGGTTGATTGTATCGATTTGTACTATCAACACAGAATGGATCCGAATGTACCCATCGAGGATACCGTTGGTGCCATGGCGGATCTCGTTAAACTTGGTAAAGTCAGGTATTTAGGACTATCCGAGGCGGGTGTCGATAGTTTAACGCGAGCGTGTAGGGTGCATCCCATTAGTGCACTACAAAGTGAATACTCTTTATGGAGTCGCGACATTGAAGGACATATATTACCTGCCTGTAATGAGTTAGGTATTGGCCTAGTCGCTTATAGCCCACTTGGGCGAGGGTTTTTAACTGGTGCATTTACTAGCCGCCAAGATTTTGAGCCGGGTGATTGGCGTTTGAACAACCCTAGGTTTACAGAGCAAAACCTCTCGGCTAATTTGGCTCTTGTTGATGAAATAAAAGCGATTGCTCATGATGTAAATTGCACGCCTGCACAATTAGCATTGGCTTGGGTGCTGCATCAAAGTCAAAACTATGTGTGTATTCCTGGTACGCGCAGCCCGAAACGGGTGATGGAAAACGCCGGTGCTATGGCGCTTAAACGAACGGGCACCCAATGGAAAGAGATCGCTGAGCGCATTGATAAGCATAAAATCCACGGACTTCGTTATCCGCTAGAAGCAATGCGCGCCTTAGGGCGTTAGACTTTGCTTGGCATTAAATTGTGTGAAATATGCTGGGCAATGTCTTCAAACTGTCGTTGTTGTTCAGCGCTTAAACCTTGCGTCATTTGGGCCTGAATTTTCTCTTGCGCATGCTGTAACTGCTTCATCAATTTTTTGCCTTGAGAATTTAAGGTTAAAATTTGACTGCGTTTATCGTCTGGATGCGCATTCTTATCGATGAGTTTAATGGTTAGAAGCTCTTTTACCAAACGTGCAACTTGGGCTTTGTCCCTGACCAGTTTAATAACAATGTGATTTGCTGTGCAGTCAGGCGTCTCTGCGATAATCTTAAGGCTGCGAACATGCATAGCGCCTATGCCTAATTCGCTGGCGTTTATGGCGCTTCGAACCGTTAACCTGTAACGCTCAGAAATAGCGAAAATGTGTTCGATGAGTTGAGAATGCATAGGTTTAAACCAGTAAGAAATGTTGGTTGATTATATCAACATTGCGCCGTTGCTATCCAGTGACTAGCGACCAATAATTGATGACGTCAATAACTATAGAATATCGCCAGAGGAGCGCATCGTGCTTTTATTCATAGCCGATTTAGATTTTTCGAGCATGGCATTGAACTCTTCATATGTTAGCGGCTTAAAGAACAAGTAGCCTTGACCATACTTACAGCCCATTTTCTGGAGAATATTGTGCTGTTCTTCTGTTTCTATTCCCTCGGCGATCACTTCAATTCCCAATTTTTTTGCCATCACGATAATCGCTTCACAAAGTATTTTGTCATTACTGACTTCGCTCATGGAATGGACAAATGACTTATCAATTTTCAAAAAGTCAGTAGGGTATTTTTTTAGATAAGAAATAGATGAATACCCGGTACCAAAATCATCTAGCGCGATATCGACACCCGCTTGGCGAAATTGAAATAGCTTATTGGAAACGCTGGTATTTGCATCCATTAACAGGTTTTCAGTTATTTCGAGTGTGATCGCTTGTGGAGGCGTTCGAGATACCAACATATGTTGTAACCACTGGGTGATGCATCTATCAGGGTCAGTGTAATGAACAGGGGACGTATTAATGCTGAGCTGTAGGTCGGGGCAAAGTGTTTTGCGCCAATATTTGGCATCTCGGCACACTCGCTCAAAAACCCAATTGCTAATATCTATTATTAAGCCCGTTTCTTCAGCTATAGGGATAAAATCGTCCGGGCAAATAAGTCCTCGTGTTGGATGTTGCCAGCGAATTAGCGCCTCAGCTTTATTTACGTTACCGTTATTCATATTGACTATGGGTTGGTAAACAAGAAATAGCTCGTTGTGTTCGATGGCATGGCGTAAGTCGGTGATTAAAGTCATGCGCTTTAACGCGGCGTTCCGCATACTCTTGGTGTAGTAGTGATAGTTGTTTTTACCGACGCCTTTGGCGCCATACATGGCTTGATCTGCATTTTTAAGCAGGCTTGCTACGTCTTCTGCATCGTCTGGGTAGATGGTTATCCCAATACTGGCGCTACTATGTACAACTTCACTTTGTAAATGATAGGGCTGCTCAATCACTTTCAGAATTTTCTGTGCCGTTTTTTCAAGTCCGCCGAAATCGGTTATATCGTTTAAAATGATAACAAATTCATCACCTCCTAAACGTGCAACGGTGTCTTTATGGCGAATGCAACTGGAGATCCGCTTGGCACAATCAATCAACAGCGCGTCGCCAACCCCGTGTCCTAAGGTGTCATTGATATCCTTAAAATTATCTAAGTCTAAGAACATGACGGCCACTTGTGTTTTATTTCGTTGTGCAGCGTCGAGCGCTTTTTTTAGGTGCTCGCCCATAATGTTGCGATTGGGTAGCTGGGTGAGTTCGTCAAAGTTGGCTTGATGCCAAATTAAATCGCTGCTTTTCTGACGTTCTATCGCTATGCTTGCGATATTAGCAAACATTTCTATTCGCGCGAGTTCCTCTTTATTGGGTGTGGCTTTTTTGGAATGATAAATGGCAAAGGAGCCAAGTACTTTTCCATTTGCCGCTTTAATTGGTTCGGACCAGCATGCCCCCAATTTCGCTTTTGCCGCGAGTTCAACCCAAGCTGTCCAATAGGGGTGGGTAGTAATATCCTCGACAATAGTACGTTTTCCAGTAAAGGCTGCAGTGCCACATGAGCCTTGTCCTAGACCGATTTCGACGCCATCGATGGCTTGGTTATAAAAATCAGGTAGTGAAGGAGCGGCGCCCGAGTACAGGCAATTATCTTTCAGTAATAAAATACTGCATTTTTGATTGTGGTATTCACTCTCTATGGCTTTTACAATGTCCAACAATACCGAATGAAGTGATTCAGCGTTCACTATTTTTTCAAGGATGGTGTTGCGTACTCGGGTTAACTTTTGCGTTTCATCCAGTTGTTCTTGGTAGCGCTTCATGGCTTCTGCGGCTTGGGTAAGTACCTCTTTTTGTAACTCACTCTCTACCATGCTGGCTAAATCCTGCAACGCGTGTTCATCAGCCGAACTGAACTGTTTAGGGGTGGTATCAAATACACAAAGAGAACCCACATGGTAGTTATTGATACTGATTTTTACACCAGCATAAAAACGCAGTAGAGGGGCGTCGGTGACAAATTCACTGTCTTTAAAGTCATCATCTTTGTGTGTATCGTTAATAACGAAAACATCATTTTTAGTGATGGTATAGGCACAAAAAGAAATATCGCGAGACAATTCGGTCGCGTCGAAGTTATAGACTGATTTATACCACTGACGTTCACTGTCAATAAACGAAATTGACGAAAACTGACAACCAAACGTATGTGCTGCTAATCGAGTGATGCGGTCAAAGCGTTCTTCGGCTTTAGTATCTAATATATTTAATTGATGTAACGCGTTAACACGCATTGCATCGTTGTCAGGTCTTGGGGCCGGCTTCAAGAATATACTCCCATACATTACATACCGTACGTTACGCAAACTAACCGTAGGTGTAAATATGGCCTTTAGTATGATGCAACTTCAGGATATTTCGACTTTGAAGTCCACTTTCACTAAGTAACGTCCTGGCTCATCTATGATTTGGTATTGCCATTTGTGACGTTGAATAATTCTTTCACTTAATTGTAAACCTAACCCGTAACCTAATATGGGCTGCTGTGTCGTTTTTATTTGATTATTCGTGTGAGGAACATTGTCTCTATGTTCTTCATTGGCAATTGTGACTACGCTACCTTGTTGAACAATGTGCACATGTCCATGTTGGGTATGTTGATAGGCATTACGAATAAGATTACTCAGCACAATATGGCACGCTGTACCATCCGTATTCAAACTAAATGGGTTACACTCTACGCTGACTTCGACGGCTTTACTGTTAAGTAAATAACGTAACTCGGTAGATAATTGATGGATTTTTTCATCCAACTGAATCTGTTTCAGTTCGACGGGTTGGGCTTCATCATGACTTAACCACAGCAGGGTTTCGGTCAAGTCGCTCATTGTCAGTCCCGCCCGCTCAATACGCGCTAAAGTCAGCTGTTGCTTTTCGTTTAAGATTGCTTTTTCACATAGACGTTTTAGTAATTCAACGTTACTACGAATGACCGATATAGGTGTACGCAGCTCATGACTGGCATAACTTAAAAAGGTTTTCTCTCGAGCCAAACTTTGATGGACGGAATGCAGGCTACTTTGCACTATCGTCGCCAACGTATTCAGTTCGTTGTAAGTAAAGTCAGGGGGCGGGTGTTGTACGTTTTCGTGGCTAAGAGCTTTCGCCCAATCTCTTAAAGACTCAATAGGTTTGGCCACTTTACGCATCAACACAATAAGAAGGCAGGTGAACATAGCAATAACTAAAACTGCGGTAATAACAATCCAGTAAAAACGTGACAAATAAGACTTCTGTTTAAGATGTGGATTGAGTTTCTCTAACATAATTTTGGAGATATACCGAGGTTCACCCTCTTGGTTGCGTATGATCGCGATAAAGTAAAGGTTGGTTGGTAATGAAAAAAATGAGTTTTGATCTTTTGACTTAAAGAGCTCATTTTCTTCAAGTGGTGGGGAAAACCGTTCTTGAATGATAGTGGGGGTATCCTCCCAGCGGCTTGCTATCTGAAAATCGGCAAATTTGACTGGTTGACCATCTTGCACCTTAGAGGTCATGACTAACTCGCGCATGACGCTGTTTAATCCCCGATCTAATCCGTCAATATAGTAACTGACCGTGAGCATTGACTGCCCTATTGTCATGATGGAGCCGAGTAATATCATGGTAATAAAAAAGTACAGTTTTAAACTCGGTCTGATTTTCATGGCACTTTTCATTGCGCGGCCTCTTTGATAACGAAGCCCACGCTAGCTATGGTATCTAAAGAAATTGCGCTTTCATGGCGTTCTAACTGCTTACGCAAATGATATATATGAACTTTTAAACTATTGCTGTCGGGTTGATCATCTCCCCATACCGCTTGAATGATGTGTTGACGCGTGACCGTTTTCGGAGACGCGCGCATAAGCACTTCAAGGATCCCCAAAGCGGTAGGTGACAATTTTAATGTCTGTTGGTTAAGTGTGGCTATTCTCTGGGTTAAATCTAAGGTTAACCCGCCAACCATTAGACGTTTGGTTTCACCGCTTCTTCTTCTACTTAACACTTGGATACGAGCAATGAGCTCCTGCATAGCGAATGGTTTTACCAAATAATCATCGCTGCCGGCATTAAATCCCTCTAACTTGTTATCTAAGGTGTCTCGAGCGGTAAGCATTAACACAGGCGTATCAATGCCAATTTCACGCATTCGTTTACACAGGGTGATGCCATCCATTTTTGGCATATTAATGTCCAAAATTATCACCTGATATTCCGAGTTTTCAATTAGGTTAAGACCCATCAATCCGTTACTCGCATGATCACAATCCATTGATTCGAGCTCGAGGTAATCGACGATTGTGGTGGCTAAATCAATATCATCTTCAACGAGTAATACATTCATCATTTTCTTAAGCTCCCTGAGTTGAAGGCGCCCCTGTGCCTAACCAGTAACCCCAGAAGCGCTTAGCGAAAATACGCTAAGCGGGCTTGTGGGCATTGATGCCATTTGGCAATGACCGCGTGAGGTAAAGTTGCGTTTATATAATTCATTACCTGTAGCATAAAGGGGGTGGCGTTAACACAGGGTTAAGGTATTACAATTTGCACTCTAGATATTGATTTAATAGAGGTTTAATTGAATCTATCGGGAAATTACTATGAATAACAATGCTTTGACCGCTGTTGAGTATAATTTGAATGTCTTCTCGAGTTGTTCCAGCTTTTCGTAAGCGGATACTGTGCATATCATCGAAATATACTGTTTCATGAACATTGCCATCTTTGAGGCATAGGTTATCTGTATGGATTTCTAATGTCGGAAACTGCACTTGACGAAATTGATTTATCCAATAATGCAAAGAATACAGTGTTAATGATATCAAGCTCAAAGGCCCAATAACAATAAGGGACGTGCGCAGCATAAATTCAATTTGTTGCCACGAATAGCGCTCAAGAATCCATACTAAGTAGGCGCAAGAACAAACGAAAAGTGCAAGGGGAATGTAAAGACGCTTGAGAATTTGAATTTTATGTTTACTCTTTTGATAATCAAAGTGTTGCATAACTCTCCATTTGTGTGACATACGTTGTTTAATGAATAACCATAAAGCGTGGTTTTTCAGCCTAGAATTATAAATGAATTTTACTTAAGGTCGTGGGAATTTTATAAACTTACGCATTATTGCGTTTCTTTTTTTAGAATTTCAGGGGCCGTTTTAAAATTAAAACTGGCTTTTTTCTACGAAAAGTCGATATCTTAATTATACTAATCAACATTCTTATTTAATTAGCCGTATTATGTTTGAAGCTGTTACTTCTGTTTTTTCTCCTGTCGATGATAGTTTACTAATAGTAGGGGATTTTGATCCTCTCTTAGTTGTGATTTCAGTTTGTCTGGCTGTACTAGCTTCGTTTATGGCGATGCAGGTTTCTACTCAAGCTGCACTTACCACTGAGCCGGTTAAACGTAGAGCATTAACGTTAGTTGGCAGTGTTACCTTGGGTGGCGGGGTTTGGTCAATGCATTTCTTAGGTATGCTGGCTTTCTCCCTTTGTACGCCAGTGACATACAATTGGCTTATTACAGCGTTGTCTTTTATTCCAAGCATTGGAGCGTCGTGGGTTGCACTAAGCATCATCATTAAAGATCAAGTTTCTGCAAAACACCTCATGGTTGGTGGGGTACTGATGGGAGCAGGCATCGGAACCATGCATTATGTAGGTATGGCGGCGATGGAAATGGCACCGTTGTTACGATACGACATAGGGATGTTTTTATTGTCTATCGTTGTAGCGGTGTTGTTGGCCATATTATCTCTGTGGATCCGTTTCAGCCTTACTTTTTTAGACAAGGTCAAATTTGGTGAGCATTACCGAAATGGTATTTCCGCCGTTATTATGGGGCTGGCCATCTCTGGAATGCACTACACAGGTATGGCGGCTGCACGCTTTGTTCGCCCCCCTGGGTTTGAGTTTTCACAACAAGATAAATACATCTCTCACTATTTAGGTTTCTCAGTCGCTTTTATTACTGTCGGTATTATCGTTTTGGTGCTTGCCATCAATATGGTCATCAAATACAAAGAGTCGACACGAAGAGCAAAATTTAATGAAGCGAAGTTAAGAGCCACCATTAATACTTCGGTAGATGGAGTCTTAGGATTTGATCGCCATGGCATCATTGAAAGCGCCAACGATGCCTTATGTGATTTACTAGGTTGGAGTGATCATGAGCTAATAGGTCAAGATGTACGAATATTAATGCCCAATGAACGCATCGCTGAATTTAATCAATATTTAGATATGCGATTAAGTGGTACACACCCGGACAAAACGAACAAAGGGCGCGATACAACTATATATCAAAAAAACGGTCGATTGATCCCTATTCGTCTAGCCATAGGGTTTGTTGAATTAGGACAAGAAAGTAATTTTGTCGCGTTTATATCTGATTTGCGCTATCGAGTCGAAATGGAAAGAGCACTGCGTCAAAGCGAAGCTCAGTTCCGTTCCCTTATTAGCAATATTCCGGGCATTGCTTATCGATGTGTAGATAACGAAGAGCGTCCGATGGTGTTTATCAGTGATGCCATTGAAAGCATATCTGGCTATCCTGCTTCTGATTATGTGGGTACTCCCCCTAAGCGCTACTTTCACGAACATGTACACCCTGATGATATTGAAGAGACTGTAGCAAAGGTCAACGGACAGCACTTGTATAAAGTAGAGTACCGTATTTACAACGCTAAAGGCGAAATACGGTGGTTACTTGGTTATGGAACACATGCTGAAAACACTGAAACCGGAGAAAAGTGGCTCGACGGCTTTATCATGGATATTACAGAGCGTAAAGAAATGGAGCAGTCGTTACTGATTGCAAAAGACAAAGCAGAACAAGCTGCTGCTTCAAGAGCGGCGTTTTTAGCTAATATGAGCCATGAAATTCGCACGCCGATGAACGCGGTTATCGGCTTTAGCGATATTCTACTCGACGATGTATTTGAAGCAGAGCAGCGCAAACATTTAACCACTATAAACCAATCCGCCAAATCGTTATTGCACTTGCTAAACGATATTTTGGATAGCGCAAAGTTAGACAAAGGCAAATTTGAATTAGAAATGCGCGACTTCTCTTTAATTGAAGAGGTAGACGCCGTTGTTTCTACACTGTGGTTGCAGGCAAATAAAAAAGAATTGTACTTGAATGTGAGCGTAGCTCCTGAGGTCGCCGGCGCGTTTCATGGAGCGCCAGATCGCATACGCCAGGTGTTGACTAATCTGGTAGGGAATGCGATTAAATTTACTGTTCTGGGCGGGGTCGACATAAAAGTGGGTGTGAAACCCAGTGGTTGTATTGAATTCTCTATTATTGATACGGGGATCGGTATGACACCAGAACAACTTGCGGTCGTGTTTGACGCCTTTGGGCAAGCGGATGCGAGTATGAGTCGGCGCTTTGGCGGCACGGGCTTAGGGACGACCATTAGCAAACAACTTATCGAACTAATGGGCGGCAAAATATCTGCTACCAGTACTTATGGCGAAGGAAGCTGCTTTTCATTTAGCTTGCCACTTGCACCGCCTAAATGTGAGGTGTCGACTGTTAAGCAGAAACAAAAGTGTACATTACCACCGCTAGACATATTAATTGTGGATGACATTCAGCAAAATATCGATTTATTGACGCTGCTTATGACAAGACAAGGTCATAATATTGTTACAGCACGTGACGGTAAACAAGCGTTGGTACGAATGCGCAACGATAAGATTGACGTCGTGCTGATGGATGTTCAAATGCCTATTATGGACGGGTTAACCTCGTCACGAGAGCGACGTAAAGAAGAGCAAAGTCAGCAGTTGACGCATATTCCGATTATTGCTTTAACGGCCAGTGTATTAGCTGAAGATCGCCAAGCAGCCATTGATGCTGGTATGGATGGTTTTGCCAATAAACCGGTAGATATTGATTTACTCAACGTCGAAATAGCCCAAGCTTTAGGTGTCGATTTAACCTGCGAAATAGAACCTGTTGAAGCCAATGACAATAGCGATTCGCATATCGTTAATGAGCGCAAAGGTGTTCTTATGTGGGGAGATAGAGTAACCCTACTTAAAGAAATCGCACTTTTCGTAAATAATAACGAAACGACTATTTTGGGATTAAAAGACGCGTTAGAAAATCCAGATTGGTCTGCAATCCAAGCGCAATTACATACACTCAAAGGATTAAGCGGAAATTTGTCCTTAACTCAGTTGAGTCAGTTACTTAGTGATGCTGAACGTTGCGCAATGCTGAGCTCTGTTGATAGTATTAAAAAGGTATATTCAACCATTGAAGATGCGTTTAGCGTAGTGAAAAACTATATCACCGCCCATAGTGAGAAGACCGATTTATTATCCTCTGGGGATACAGCAGACGTTGAGGCCAAGGATTCGATGTCTACAGAACAATTGCTTGTATTAGTCGAATTGCTGATAAAATCAGCCCAAAATAATGAATACAATGAAGATGCCGCTGATTCCCTTGTCGCCGGAGCCAGCAAAGTGAATTTAGAGCGTTGTAAACGGATCCAAGAGGCGCTCGATGACTTTGAATTCGAAGATGCGGTGCGAGAGTTACAACTGCTTAAAGAGCATGCTCTTTCCTAATCAAACAGCGTGAATATTAACCAATGAATATATTGCTATGTTAAGTGACCAAAACAACAAACAAAAAGTGCTTATTGTTGATGATGAACCGGCGAACTTGCGTGTTCTGAAAAAGATCCTTGGTGACCTGTATCGTCTTACGTTTGCCAAAAGTGGTGACGAAGCATTGCGTTTGGTCGAGCGGGAGTTGCCTGATTTAATTTTACTCGACGTTATGATGCCTGGTATGACAGGTTTTGAAGTGTGTCAGGCGTTAAAGAGTCAGCCGATGAGCAAAGGGATCCCGGTGATGTTTGTGACCGCCTTAAGTGATGACGTTGATGAGGCGAAGGGATTTGATGTAGGTGCGGTAGATTATATTACAAAGCCTGTTTCCCCCGCTGTTGTAAAAGCTCGTGTACGTACGCACTTATCTTTAGTACAAGCTGACGAATTGCGACGTACACGTCTGCAAGTGATTCAACGCCTCGGGCGAGCCTCTGAATATAAAGATAACGAAACTGGTACGCATATTTTGCGTATGAGTCATTATTCAAAAATCATGGCGCTTGCACTCGGTTTAAGCGAGAACGCCGCTGACAATTTACTTCACGCTGCGCCTATGCATGACATTGGTAAAATTGGCATTCCAGACAGCATCATGCTAAAGCCTGGTAAACTTACAGATGAAGAGTTTACGATTATGCAAAGGCATCCAGAAATTGGAGCTGAGATCTTGGGTGAATCAGATTCTGATTTAATCGAGTTAGCAAAAATCGTGTCTTTAACCCATCATGAAAAGTGGGATGGCTCAGGTTACCCGAAAGGCTTAAAAGGCGAAGAAATCCCCCTTGAAGGGCGTATCGTTGCAATAGCCGATGTATTTGATGCATTAACAAGTAAGCGCCCCTATAAAGATGCTTGGCCCGTAGAAAAAGCAGTTGATCTTATTCAATCGCAAAGCGGCAAACATTTTGATCCCAATATTGTTGTCCTTTTTCAAAGCTGTTTACCGGCTATTTTGGAGATTAAGGAACGTTGGCAAGACGCCTAATTAATCGGGGCTATGAGTTGCCCCAACACCCCCAGTATGCTTTTAGGGCACTACAAGCACCCACTATTTTTTAGTCTATATAATTTACCTTGCCCCGTGTCTATTTTTGCGCACATCTATTAATGGAATTGGTATTAGACTTCAGGTGCGTTTTTTTAAAAAGCGGTCGATATATGGATATGCATCGCAAGGCTTGATGTTAAAGGTATTATGCCTTTCAATATTGGTAGTTTATTTTCGCGTTATTGCGGGCTAAAGCCATCATAGAAATACTGAAATACTGAAATACTAAGGAATGATAATGGACAATCCAAATGCAAACGGTAATGAGCGCGAGGTAATGGTTGAAGTTGGCGAAGAGCTTGTTTCTACCACTGATACCCAAGGGATTATTCAGTACGTCAATGACCATTTTTGTCGCGTATCTGGTTTTACCCGCGAAGAGTTAATCGGCCAGCATCATAATATAGTGCGCCATCCGGACATGCCCAAAGCTGCTTTTGCCGATATGTGGGGAAAATTAAAGTCCAACCAAGCATGGCGCGGTGCCGTTAAAAATCGGCGCAATGGTGGCGGATACTATTGGGTCGACGCATTCGTTACGCCTCTTTTTGAAAATGGGCAATTGGTCGGTTATCAATCCGTTCGTACTCAACTGATAGCTCCATACAAGACTAAAGCACAACAGCTGTACCCTAAATTGAATAAAGGGGGCAGTGCATTTGGCTGGTTTGATCAATATGTACACGCTAAAGATATACTGTTCGTTCTGTTTGCCTTGCTGTTCGCTGGATTGACATTTTTATCAGCGTACTTTGCATTGGCGTTAATTCCGCTACCTTACATAGTGTTTAAACAAGAGTTGTTCGATGTGCGTCAACATGCTAAACAGCAAAAACTACACTATGACAGTGTATCCCGCGCTATATTTTCCGGAGATGGCGTCAACGGCATCAATGGCTTTGCCTTGAAAATACAGGAAGGTAAGGTGAAAACCATATTGGGCAGAGTCATTGACAGCACAGCATCACTCGATCGTGGCGTATCGAGTTTACAGCAGGCCGTGGCTGAAACTAAAACTGGGGTCGAAGAAGAAACAACCGAACTAACGCAAGTTGCTGCGGCGGTAGAACAAATGGTGGCCTCGATTAATGAAGTGACACGCAATATTGGTAATACATCTGAAAAAGTTAGCGGGGCGCATAAAGATTGTCGTCAAGCGACTGACTCCATGTCCAGCACTATGGAGAAAGTGGGCGACCTCGCGACTGAGGTCGCAAAATCTGCTGGTTCAGCTGCGGCACTTGCTGACGAAGCCAACCGTATTAACGATGTAATGCAAGAAATTCAAGGGATTGCTGACCAAACAAACCTTCTAGCGCTAAACGCTGCTATTGAAGCGGCAAGAGCAGGGGAGCACGGTCGCGGGTTCTCTGTGGTTGCAGATGAAGTAAGAGCACTTTCTAGCCGTACTCACAGCGCTACCACACAGATACAATCGTCAGTGTCTGAAATTCAAAGCACGCTGCTAGCATGGTCGCAAACATTGGAGGAGGGAAAATCATCGGCGGAATCTTGTGTGGATGAAACCAAGCAAACCCAAGCTTTGATTAACAAAGTATATGATAGTGTGAGTGACATCGCAGATTCGGCAACGCAAATCGGAACGGCTTCAGATCAGCAAAGTGCTGTGTCAGAAAGTATCAGTCGTAACATTGCGAATATCAGCGATGCGTCAAAGCATAATTTAGAACAAGTAGAAAAAGTTGAACAGGAAGCGAAAGGGATTTCACAACGCTCTAAGACACTCGCGGCAATGGGTTTAACGTTTGGTTAATTATGCTGTTTGATGAGTATTACGAGATATGATGATTATTAGGCAAATGTATTTAAGGTTAAGGTCATTAAGCTGACTGCCGAATTGGCTGGGAAGTGGAATAACGAGTACTTAGCACGCTATTACTTCTTATCACCATTTGCTAAATAAGGTGACACCACGAATGCTCATTGCGAACAAATCAAGTGTTTATGGGGAGGTGCGCATTAAACTGGCAGTTTGAGGCGTTAGGGGTAGCTTGAGGTTTGGCATGAGACTCGTGTTCAGGAGCTTGGAGATAAGCTCTTTACCCATAGGCTTTGCAAAAGCAAAGCCCTGAAAACTAGCGCACCCCATTGCTAAAAGACAATCAACCTCGCGCAAATCTTCGACACCTTCGGCTAATACATCAATTTTAAATACCCGACACATGGCCACGATGGCTTCAACAACTTGCGCATTTTTGTTATCGCGTTGAATATTTTTAATGAATTGACGATCGATTTTGACACGTTGCACAGGGAAATTGGTTAATTTTGAAAGACCTGAATAGCCGACTCCAAAATCATCTAGGGTAATACAAAATCCAAAACTGGCTAGGTATCGCACCGTCGCGATGGCATCTGGAATATTATGTGTTTTAGCTGACTCAGTGAGTTCGAGTTCGAGTAACTGTGGTTTAATATCATGCTCGACCACGCAATTTATCAAGTACCGTTTGAAATCTGATTGGTCGAGATCAGGTCCTGAGATATTAATCGCTACTGGCAAGGGCTGTAGCCCTTGGTCCTGCCATTCTTTTAACTGAGCACAGACATGCTTGATTAACCAGTGAGTGAGCTTTAGTACTAAGCCGGATTGCTCAGCAATAGGAATAAATACCCCTGGCGATACGCGACCGATTACAGGCGAATTCCAGCGCAATAGTGCTTCCATACCGATAAGTGTGCCATCACCCCTGACCTTTGGTTGGTAGTCAACATACAGTTCTTCATTTGTCAGTGCTTCGTTTAGTAAAATGCCGATCTCTTGATGCTCGATAAATCGCTGATGACTTCCGGTTTCATAGTAGTTAATAAGCGCATCATTCACCGTAACAGCGTGTAACGCATTATTGATAAGCTGGCTCACGCTCACGTCAGCTTGATTCGTTGCAACCCCAGCCTTAAGATCAATATGTATAGTGTGCTCTTGAAACGCTATATTTCGTGGGATAGAGGCCACAATCTGGTCGATGGCATTTTTCGCTTTCTGGGAATCAATAATCGTTAACGCTACTCCTAGCGTGTACTTATCTAACACGGCGATAAAGCTACGCTGCCCAACATTGTGATTTAGTGTGTCGGCTATCTTTTTGAGAATTTTCGGGAGGTATAAAAAGCCGTATTTTTGTTCAATAAAGTGAGCATTATTAATCTTAATCGCACAAACCAACAATCTCCCACTTGTTTGGTCGTCATTTAGGGCTATTTTGTTTTCAAGCCATTGTCGATTTGGTAAACCGGCACTTTCGTCATACAGTTTCTGTCGTTGTCTTACCTGGGTTTGCACCGCGAGTGTTTTGTGCAGCAGCGCCTTGGCACTAACATCTTGAATTGTGATCATAGTATGTTGTTCATCATTAATTGATCTTAGGCTTAACTCAAACACTTTCATTTTTGCACCTATGGTGCGGTTCACAACCTGTTTGGAACTATCCATGGGCAATTCAGGAAACACACTTTCTATATCATGCCCTTCCCAATTTTTAGGCAAGCTAGATAGAAGTAATGTCTGGGCCGCATCGTTTACCTCTATAATTCTGCGCTTTTTATCCATAATAATTTTCGCTGTTTGCGCTTCTTCAAATAATGCTCGATAAAGTTGAGTTTGGTAGTGCAGTACATTGTTTCGCTCAATATTGAACTCATTGCCTCTTTTGGCAGCTATACTGGAGCGTGCGATCGCAAGGGGAATACACACATTGAAAAACACAAATAATATGACATGCAGATAATAGTTTGCGTGTTCTTGTACAGGAAGTGGCGAGATGTAATCAGCCAGGGTTAGTTGATTAATCAGTACATATAAAGGGCCTATATTGAGTAAAATACATAATACTCCTACTTTCCACCCTAACAGTATAAAGGCTACAAACGGTGTGGAGTACATGACTATAGGACCAAGCATAGACAGGACTTGATGTTGATGAGTGGCATTAAAACAGACCGCAGCAACAATAATTAAGCCAATTAAGCAATATGCGCTAAACGTATAGAAGCGTCGTGAAATTAGTAACAAACTGCTTAGGGCAATATAGAACACCAATGCCATAGGGATCACATAAGCCACTCGCTCTATCACGCTGCGCCATGCGCTTTGGATAACAAAAATCGCGCACAAAAGAATAATAGACACCAACATAATTCTTAGAGCGCTAATGCGCCATGCCTCAACGTTTGTTAGCGTCACATTGTCATCTCTCAGATAGAAATAATCGGAAAACTGTTGTTTGAGTTTGGCGAGTAATATCATCTTCTTCCTAAGTACATAAAAGTAGTATTGGGCTACAGCGTTAAGACAGGGCTATGTTACTGATGAAAAATGACATTTTGTAGCCTTTGGGTAAAAATATGTTTCAAAACACCCTGTTAAGATGTAACAAATCTCTATGACTACATCTAGCGGTATTATTTAGGGCGCTAATTAGCGCTAAGAATGGGCTGTTCAAATATTTCGTACTGATAAGAAACGAGGGTGTTACTTTGTTTGTAACCTGCTTTGTACGATAACTATGCAAACAGCGCGGAATTTATTATTAATGCTTGCAATGTATCGCCGACCTCTCTATATTGCGCCCCATCGGACGCGGGATGGAGCAGTCTGGTAGCTCGTCGGGCTCATAACCCGAAGGTCGTAGGTTCAAATCCTGCTCCCGCAACCAACCGATACTTCAAGTTTTATCCTCAAAAAACAAATTCGTCCTCGGGCTCGCTCTTAGTAGCCACGAAAGGTCGTAGGTTCAAATCCTGCTCCCGCAACCAACCGATACCTCAGTTATACTCACCAAAAGCAAAAGCAAATTCGCCCTCGGGCTCGCTCTTCATAGCCACGAAAGGTCGTAGGTTAAAATCCTGCTTCCGCAACCAACCGATACTTCAAGTTTTATCCTCAAAAAACAAATTCGCCCTCGGGCTCGCTCTTAGTAGCCACGAAAGGTCGTAGGTTCAAATCCTGCTTCCGCAACCAACCGATACTTCAAGTTTTATCCTCAAAAAACAAATTCGCCCTCGGGCTCGCTCTTCATAGCCACGAAAGGTCGTAGGTTTAAATCCTGCTCCCGCAACCAACCGATACTTCAGTTATACTCACCAAAATCAATTTCGCCCTCGGCTTGTACTGAGTTTGAGCATAAATTTGGGGTAATAAAAGGGTGTCATTCCAGACTGTTGATATTGACTGATGCAATCGCGAACAAACAAGTGCCTAGTTGTTACTCGTTACATCAAAAGCTCCGGTTAAATTGAAAAAAACGCTCAAAATAAACGCGAACTGCGGGATAAACCAGCAGTCGGTATTAATAAGCAAAACTTCTCTTGTATTGCGTTGAACGTCTCTATATATTGCACCTCATCGGACGCGGGATGGAGCAGTCTGGTAGCTCGTCGGGCTCATAACCCGAAGGTCGTAGGTTCAAATCCTGCTCCCGCAACCAACCGATACTTCAGTTATAATCATCAAAATCAAAAGCAAATTCGCCCTCGGGCTCGCTCTTAGTAGCCACGAAAGGTCGTAGGTTCAAATCCTGCTCCCGCAACCAACCGATACTTCAGATATACTCACCAAAAGCAAAAAACAAAAGCAGAAGCAACCTCGCCCTCGGGCTCGCTCTTCAGGATCACGAAAACCTGTTGAGCAAACAGGGGTGACCCTATATGTCTGAGTAAGGGAGGCAAATCAGAAAAATGAGTTTCTATGCATGTTCAATTTACGTTTGGGATAATCACATTGTTAAAATGGATGTCCATGTAAGGTCTTCCTGTAACTTTTACTCTATATTATTGAATTACCAGAGCGGAGTTGGGGAGATGTTGGTTAGGCCTTAGCCGAATCTAGCAAAAATATTTGGCTTTATACCAATTCCATTAAATAATTAACCACTCAGCGAAAATTTAAAAGGACTTAATCAAGGCGCTTAAATGATAGCCCTTTATTAAAAACTAACCTGTGCTCTTTCGAGTTTGAGCAACACAGAGTAAGTCCTTTTAAAGTTCGCCCGAAGGGAATTCCCCAGCGGGTTTTGCACTACGTTCTCGGTATTTGAAAGGGAACAACCATTACTACACACCGACGCCTTGTTCAAAACCCGCTGGATGAATTCTGAGAGGCCAATTATTTAATGGAATTGGTATTAGAGATGGCTTTAATGATGTAAAAAGCAGAAGGTTTGTTTAGCGCTGCATATTCGAGGTATTCAAGCGGCCTAAATCTAGGTAAAATTTAGGGTTACGAAGTTAACCAACGTGTTTGGTTTATGTTTTCTATCCCTGAGTAAAGGACGTCTATGCCTGGGTTACACCGCATCATTCTTATTAATTGTCACCTTCCTGGTTTTGTTGAACTTGACGTATCGGGTCACAGTAATATCTGTGGCACCAATGCATCGGGGAAAACTACATTGCAACGCTTGATCCCTGTTTTTTACGGAGAATTGCCGAGCAAAGTCGTGCCTAAAACCCGTAAAAAATTCGATGAGTTCTATTTGCCACACGCCAATAGCTACTTAATTTACGAATATCAACGGGAAGACGGTCAGGAATGTCAGGTGGTGCTGACCCGCAAAGGCAGTGATGGTGTGCAGTATCGTTTTATTGGCGCGCCTTATAAAAGCGAGCAAATCCTCGTTGAAATGGAAAACGGTGAAGCACAGGCGATGTTGCCGGAGCAATGGATAAAGCAACTCAGGCAATTACAGATTGATTTTTCCCATAAGATACAAGCCACCAGTGAGTTTCGCGGAATTATCCAAAACGATGCCAGTGTCGGCGGGGCAGGACGTGAAAACACCAAATTAAGACAGCTGGCAAGTCGCTATAGTTTAGTGTCTAGTTCCCATCGTATTCGCCACATGGAAAAGCTTGTTAGCGCGGTGCACGCCAAAGAGGGGAAAATGGATACGCTGCGTACTATGTTAGCGGCTATTTTTGAAGAAGACGGTTTGGTACAGCCTACTACCACAGTTAAAAACACCAAAGCTCGGGAATGGATAACCCAGATGCGCCAAACCATGCGCTTGCAAAGCATGCAGGGCGAATACGAAAAAATTCAAAGCCAAACAGAACAACTCAACGTGATCGAGCAGCAATTACTATTGCTAAAGCCGTTGCTCGAAAAAGACTTACATACACTAACCACCGAAAAAGCAGACGGACAAGAACAAAAAAATAACTACAAGAGCCAACAACGCTCAGAAAAAGAATTGTTTGAACAAGCTGAGGGGGAACTGAATAGTCGTATCAGTGAAACCAATGAGCAGCTTTCAGCGAAGTCGTCGCGTTTAGACCATTTACAGCAACAGTACGAAAAGTATCAAGACTCAGATATAGAGCAGTTGCAAAAAGACATGGATGCATTGCCGCTAACTCGTGAAGAATATGAGCAAACACTAGAACATTACAATTTGCTCATTGAGCAACACAAAGATCTGCAAAGTCAACTTGAACAACAAAAGTTCAAGTTGTCAGAGTCGTTAGAGCGTTTGTCGCGAAAGAACCAAGACAGCGTGAAAGTGATTCGCCAGCAAAAAGAAAATGTACGTCAAACTCATCATGACAAAGAGAGCGCGCTTAGAAACCAATTTGAACAACGTAAAGAACAACAATCAGCGTCGTTTGAAGAGCAGCTCATGGATATTGAACGTAGTATTGTGCGTCAAGAACACCAAGCAAAGCATGCCTCTGCCACAGACGAAGAAATGGAAAACGGTGCCTTAGCTGATAAGCGTTTAGAGTTGGCTCAGCGCGCATGGCAACAAAGCTCTAGTGCGAAGAAACAAGCTGAAGCTGCATACCAAGAATGTCAGCACAAACGCGAAGAGGCTGACAAGGCGCTGCATAGTGCGCGTCTAAATGCTCGTCAAGGTAAGGACCGCTTACAACAATTACACAAACAGCTTTCACCAGAACAAGATAGCCTACGTCAGTTTTTACGGGACAATAAGCCCGGGTGGGAACACACCATAGGTAAGTTGATTGTTGAGCCTTTATTGGAACGTAAGGATTTATCCCCTAAGTTGGCTGAAACCGGTGATGAACGGCTCTTACTGGGTGTACAGATCGATACGTCCGTTATTGATGCGCCGTCCTATGCTCAAGATGAAACTGCGTTAAGAGTGGCTATTGAGCAAGCGACCAAGCAGGTTTTGGCTGCTGAAAAAGAACAAAAGCAAGCAGAATCGGAATTGGATCAACGTCATCAAGAAGCGCAGTTGCAACGTGAAATGGTTGCTGAGCGTAATCGGGCTTTCGAACAAGCCGAGCAGGAAGTCAGCTACGCACAAAATGCCAAACAGCGTTACGCCGATGAACTTAAAGTGGCGTTAGATAAACGCCGTAAACAAGCCCAAGATGCGTTAAATGACTTGCTACAAGAAAAGCAACAAATTGTACAACAAAAGGCTGAGGCGATTGCTGTGCTCAAGTCCGATTTCGATGAACAATTGCTAGAATTCAAATCAGGCTGGCAAGATGAATTAGCCGTGCTTGATGAGCAAATTGAGGCGTTAGAAAAGCAAGTGGAGCAGAAGCGTCAGCAAAACCGTGAGCAAATTAAACAATTAGAAGATGCGTTCAATCAAGAGTTAGCAAACAAAGACATCGACCCGAATACACTTAAAGCGTTGAAGCAACAGACTGAGACACTGAAAATTCATATTCAAAACGTGACCAGTCGCCGTGAAGAGTTAAGCGAATACAAAGCGTTTATGCAATCAGATTGGTTAACACAGCGCCCCGTATTGCTTGAACAAGAGGGTGAACTTAAAGCTACAGCACAACAATTAGCGCAACAGCAAAGCAGTTTACAGCGTCAATACCAAAATAAGCGTACTGAGTTAAGCCAAGCGCTGAGTGCAATTGAAAAACGGTTAAGCGCCTGCGGTGCCCTGATCACAGAAATTGAACCCATGGTCAGACAACTGGCTAACATTACGTTTTCATTTAAAGCCAATGAAGACACAGACATCAACTTAGGTGATCAAGCTGAGCGAATAAGCCGCTGTACAGAAGCATTAGAAAGTCGCAGTCGCGGTGAGAAAAAGCTCAAAGACGCACTCACCGAGTTCGAAGCAAACTTAGGGAAAGATGCGGGTAAAGATTTTTTAGATACCATGCTTCAAGCCTTTAGCGTTTTAGATGAAGACGCCAATGTGCGAGAGCGCTTACCCATATTGCAACGTTTGTTGAGTATTTTGGCCTCACGTCAGCGCCAAATCGTTGAGCAAGGGGAAACCATAGGCGGGGACCTAAACAAATTCTTTACCGTGTTTAGCGATATTAATCGCAAGATCTCACTGCAAAGTAAGCGGTTAACGGATGAAGTATCCGATGATTTGACCCTAGACGGAATCGCCCGCTCTGAAGTGAAAATTATTTCCACTGTGGATGAGTTGAATTTCTGGACACCCCTTAAGCGTTTCGCTCAGCAGTATGACAATTGGAATAAATCTGACGCTTTTTTACCCAGCGAATCGTACCTGGATACGTTAGCGGATGTGGTTGAAGTATTGCCTAATGATGCGAACTACAGCATAGAATCGTTATTACGCTTGGAGTTGCACTTGAACGAAGGGGGATCAGATTTAGTGATCAAAAACGACCGGCAGCTACTAGAGTCATCAAGTCACGGTATGGCATATCTTATTTTATGTAAGTTCTTATTGGCCTTCACCCGCTTACTGCGTAATCAGGCGAATATTGATATTCACTGGCCTATTGATGAAATTGGCACCTTAGCGTATCACAATGTTGAAAAGCTCTTTGCGGCCTGTGATACCAACCATATTCACATATTAGGGGCGTTTCCTAACCCTGAGTCAGACGTATTAATGTTATTCAAGCATCGATATTTAATTGATAAACAAAAGCAACGGCTTGAAAAAATTGAACCTAAACTCAGTCGCATCGCTGAGCGTTTGCAGCAAACTAGTCAAGCTGGCAACAGTGCGAATAATCAACAGACACAGGTGAGCGCATGATTGAAAATGGTCCATTACTCGAACGTTTGCTAGAAGGTGAGTTTATTTGTGCAGTCACAGATGAGCATAGCTTTCATAAACTACAAAATGAGCAGTTGGTAGAAGATCTCAATCACTTTTTGCGCCCCTTGAACCGTCGTGTGGCGAAAAGTGAAGACGGTGCTGTGTATTTTTTAGCGTATTGCGATTTAAATCAGCAAGCAAGGCAACAGCTCAGTCAACAGTTTAACGCTACCGTACAGTCGCTACTGCCCATGTTGGAGTGGATGCAGCTTGTTCAAGAAGCCATGGGACGCGACGGCGCATTGAGTGCTGGCGACACCATTAAGTTGCAAGACTTCGAATCAAAAGTGGTGGATAACCAATCACTAATTCAACGATTGGGGCAACTTTCAAGTGACAAGTTGTTTAAATCCACCAGTGATAAGTCTGATATGCAAATAAAACAAGTCTTTAAGCGTATTAAAGAATTGGGCTATTTATACCAGCCACATAAAGACCGTTTGTTCTACATAGTGACAGGAAAGGTCGAACAGCTAATTGAGCTGGTACGTTTTATTAAAGACGAAGAAAATGTGCCCATTGACGAGCACACACCGGAACAAGAGGCCATGTTTTGAGCACTCCAAATGATGGTAAAAGCAGTGCCCAAAGTAACCCGTTATTCCAACTAGGTAAAGAGCGCTTAGAGCTGATCGGTAAACACGCTGATGCCCTTATGCAGGGCTATTTACAGGGGCATGTTGATGAAACCAGCTTTAGCCAACAAGCTCTAGAAAAATTAATTAATGGGCGAATTTTGTGGCGCCCAGACGAGCAGCAACCTCTGAGTTTGCGCCCTAATGTAAACGAACTGATTGCCGGTTTAACTCAAGATGAGCGTAAACGGCAAATTAACTCAGATGTGGGGGAGCATTTAGATTTAATTCATACTCGGGTGCAATCATTGCAAACCGCCAGACAAAAAGGGGATTATGCCGCCAGCGAGCACCATATGCAGTTACTTACTGAGCGGGTGCACGATATGACTGGTCAATTCGGCGATGCCATTGAAAGCCTATGGCACCGCCTGAATACTGAATTTGGTTTTGTGAGTAGCTTGGATGATAAAATTCTTGAGATTGAGTTAGCCCAGCGCCAGTTAAGGCGCATACTTGATGGTTTCAAAATTATCAATTTTGATGAATTGATCCAGCTGGCGGGCAGTGATGGAGCGTTGCGTAAGCTGTTGGTAAGCCAATTACAAGCACGTATTTCAGAGCATTCAGGCTCATTGTTAGAGGTACAAAAACGCCTTGTGTTATTGATGGCGCGCTTTCGTCATCAGCAAGAGCGTGCCTTGTTGGTTAACCGCATGAGTGCATTTTTACGTCAACACCCGAATTTTAAAGTCGGTGATTACCCACATCGCTCCAACGTACCTGGAGTGATCAACCAAGCTCACGGGATCAGTGCCCAGGGGTTTGTGGCCTTAGATAGGCCGCAAGATAGCTATGTGCTCGCTGAACTTGCCCGAGCGATTCCGAGGGATTTGGTTCCTGAGTCGCAGTCAGAAAAACAAACCCAAGGTTTTGCCACAGCAGTGCAAGATTTAGTGGCAACAGAACAAAAGCAATTGGCCAAGGACGTAGAAGATTTCTTTTTACACGTCATTGAGCATACCGATCCGGTCAGTGGGGTTGATTACCTCGCTGAGAAAGCGCTGTCATGGGAAGCTGAAATGTGGTTGTTCCAAATTGTCGCTGAGTTCGAAGGTTTACCGCAGCACAATAAACAAAGCTTTATGCTAGAAAAAGATAGCGCGCGAAAAAGCCCGTTTAACCATTTGCATATCATTCAAGATGTTAAGTTGGGGATGCGCTTCTTTGGCGGTTTTCAGGCGGTAGGCTAGGGCGCATGCCTGATGTTTTAATGACCAAAGCAAAGTCACTGCTCAAAGAGCAGTATTTTGCTTTACTCCTTGATGAACAAGCTTACACCAGTAAGATAGCCACCGTATCGCACATACTTAGGTGGTGCGAACAGGAATATATTCAACCAGGGCAGTGGCTGACGCATAAAAAGCGCTACCGTTTTACCCGTACAGGCATAGATGCTATTCGCGATACGTATTTAATGAGTATGGGGGAGGATATTTTTGCTGATTTCAGCCAAGACACACATCAAAGTGCAGCAGCAAAAAGTACCGATGAAAAGCAGGGGGTCATCAAACCCACTCAATCACTGGTGCTTATTGCACTGACAGACACAACCCCAGAACAACGCCGTACTGAAACGTTACGCGGTTTTCGGCAGCAGTTTTACGCTAGTTCTCAAGTCAACGTAGAACTGGATATTACCCGCTTAAACTTGCAAGATTTCGATAATTTACTGGTGATAGAAAATCGCGACAGTTTTAATGATTGGCATGTATTTGAAAAGACAATGCAGCAATCGCTTAAAAAGTTATTGGTCATCTATCGCGGTGATAGCGTCTATAGTTCAGGGGCGAGTGCTTTGTTAACACGATGGCAGCAAACACGTCCAGGCAATCCATGTATATACTTCGGTGATTTCGATTTGGCAGGTTTGCGAATTGCGTGCTCTGGCGGCTATTCACAATTGTTATTGCCCAGCGAAAACTGGCTGATTACCAATCTCATCAAACAACACTACCCTGATGAACAGCGTAAATTTGAAGCTAATTTATTAACAAGCTGTCCAAAGCCTTGGGAGCCGTTGTTATCTCTTATGTGTGAGCAACAAGCAGGCTTACGCCAACAATGGATGTATCAACAAACATTGGTCCTTTACTAACACGCAACTTGCTTCTGTCAATCACATTGAGATTAACAACCTAATTGTTCAGTAATGATCTGAGCGGTCTCTTTTAATTGCTTATTTAAACAGTCTTGTTCTACTTGCTTGCCTAATTGGGTTTGCAGCGAAGAAACCGCTAGGGCGGCAATTACTTTTCCTTCGGGTTGTCCAACAAGGGTTGCTACGTCTGTTACGCCATCGATTAAACTATTAGGCTGTACACATAGGCCGCTTTTTCTAATGTTTAAAAGTTCTTTGCTAAGGTGTACTTGCTGTTTGTCATTCAAACTCGAAAAACCAGCGTCGTGCTCCAGCAGCATAGCTTGCACAGCTGAGTTGCTATTGGCTAATAACACCTTACCAGAAGTAGAGGTGCGGGTAGAAAACAACGATCCCTCAGTAATATGCAGAAAAACGGGGCTGTGACTACGTGCTTGAATAATGACCATGGTTTGGCTCTGATACAACATGCACAAGTAGCAAGACTGGCCGATTTTGACGGCAAGATCTTCCATGTAAGGCAAAGCACATTGCCGCATTTGTTCAATAGGTGAGATACTGCGTGACAAGTTATATAACTTGAATGAAATGCGATAGCGCCCTGAGGTCTCATCACGTAGTAGGTAGCCTCTAGCTTCTAAACCCACCAACACCCGGAATATTTCATTTGGGCTGCGTCCTAGCCCTTGGGCTATTTCACTTTGTGAGCGCGGTAACTCTTGACTTGCTAAATACTCAAGGATGTCTAACCCTTTATCAAGGGCTGGGACCGCGTATTTGCTCGTTGGCTTGTCACTCAATGAACATCACTCCATAGTTTCTTCATTCTGATAATACCTTTTGGTGGGCCTAATGCCTAGCAAAGCCACATGGATTAACATTTTTATCTGCTGGCTAAACGAGCATGACATTGATTTTTAATAATAAATTAATATTTGTATATGAATACTATATTTTTATATGAATGCTAGCTTGCGTGTAAAGCAAATTTGCGCCAATATTGTTAACAATTTACTACAGGTTTGATTAACAAGAGGACAAATCTATGAGCAAGATCACATTAACTGATCAACAAATTGCAGATTTTCATCGCAATGGGTACGTCATCGCTAGAGGCTATTACAGCGAGCAAGAAATCGCTCGTTTACAAGAAAAAGCATTTAATGATGACGCTTTACATGATCGCGCTTGGCACAAGAAAGATTCAGGCGGGGCCGTTAGTAAAGTTTGTTTGTGGCAAGAAACAGGAAACGACCTATACAGTATGTTTTCCCGTAGTCGTCGTTTATCTGAGGTATGTGAAACTCTTATTGGTGAACCTATTTATCACACCAGTACCAAGATAATGATGAAAGAGCCCTTTGTGGGTGGGGCATGGGAATGGCATCAAGATTTCGGTTACTGGCATCGCGACAATTACATGCTTTACCCAAAAGCCATCAGTTGTATGGTGGCTATTAATCGCGCCACAGTTGAAAATGGCTGCTTGCAGGTCCTAAAAGGATCTCATCATTTAGGGCGCTTAGATCACAATAAAACCGGTGATCAGAAAGGGGCCGCACTCGATTTTGTCGAAGAAGCGAAGAAGTATCATGAATTGGTGAATGTAGAACTTGAGCCTGGAGATGTATTGTTCTTCCATTGCAATCTGCTACATAAGTCAAATCAAAATCGTGCGGCAGAGCCTCGCTGGTCAATGATTTGTGCGTACAACGCGGTCAGCAACCAAGCGTTTCAAGAAAATGAAGCGAAATTTTACCCGTTTAGCCCAGTAGGCGATGACGCCATTATAAATTGGCAAGAAACAGACGAAGGCAAGGTATCGTAAATGTCTGTTTTCGACGCTAAACAGCAAAATGCCAAGCAACAGAACGCACCAGAGGCTTCTAGCGCTTTACTTCCAGGGTGGGTGTTGCCTAAAACGATGCGTGATCCCCATGGGATGATCGTCGGTCAAGGTGAATTTACCTATAGGGTTAATATGCACTGGGGGCGTCTTGATCCCCATCAGACACCAGTGGAAAATTGCCACGGGTTAGATATTGATGCCAAGGGCAGAGTGGTCATGATCACTGACGAGCCACGCAATAACATCCTGATATACAACCGTGATGGTAAGTTACTGGATGCGTTTAGCACGCATATGCCCGGTGGACACAGCGTAAAGGTTATCAACGAAAACGGTGAGGATTTTATGTATCTCATCGACAGCGGGTGGGTGAAAAACCGTTTATGGGACGGGCATTCAACTGAAGCATGGGATTCTCCGTATAATCGCGTTGTGGCGCAATCAGGGTTTATTGCAAAATTAGACATGTCGGGGCGTTTAATTTTTAGTATTGGGCATCCCCAAACGTATGGTGTGTACCAGCCGGATCAACCTTTTAGGCCAACGGACATTGCCATCAGTGATAATGGTGATATGTATGTTACCGACGGTTACGGTTCTGATTACTTATTGCAATACAATTCTCAAGGACAATTTATTCGCCGCTGGGGCGGCCATGATAATTCTGACCCCAATTACAACTTATCCAATACCCATGGTATTGGCATTGACACACGAAGCGGTTCATCTGAGTTGTTAGTGAGTTCACGCGGGGCACAGTGCTTGAAGCGATTCTCTATGACGGGTGAATATTTAGGTACGATTGATGCCAATGGTGCGTATATTGGGGGGCCAATATTTAAAGGTGAGCATTTTTACGCGCCTGTATGTTGGTCGCATATTGATGGCAAAAACCAAGATGACTCTGGATTTATCAGTGTGTTTGATAAACACAATCGTGTGGTGGCGAATCTTGGCGGCACGGTGCCTGAGTATATAAATGACACGTTGCAGCCTATGCAAAGCACATGGGACGTGTTTAATCACTGCCATGGCTTGTGTGCCGATGAAGACGAAAACCTATACATTGGCCAGTGGAATGCAAACCAAAGTTATCCTATTAAGTTAGAGCGTGTGTAATACCACTCCACTTTATGATTTACGCTGAATAATAACAAACTCGTCAATTTGACGGGTTTGTTATTTTTAGGAGGTAAAGGTCTTTCGGTAGGCCTTTTTAGCAGCCGAAGGCACCCTCAGGCAGCGTGATAAGAGAGGTACTGCGAATCTCCATGTTCTATCTGACTAAATCTTAAACTTCTCACTTAATTCAGCAACAGAATGACTCATTTGGACAATTTGTTGATTTATGGCAGAACTACGCTGGGCGATATGTAACGTGCGTTCGTTACTGTCTTTAATGTTTTCAACGTTCTGTTTAATTTCGCCTAAGGTATTTTTTTGATTGTCTGTGTCCGTTGCTATTCCCTGTGCCCCCTTAAGACTGCTTTCAATGGCGTGTTTTATATCACTGAACGTGTGTTCTGCTTCTGCAACGGAGTCAACATTTTCAGCCATCATCTTTTGACCATTTTGCATAACGGCTAATGTTTCAGCTGATTGTTGTTGAAGCTTTTCGATGATCTCAGTGATTTGTCCGGTTGAAACTTGCGTGCGCTGGGCAAGGGTGCGAACTTCATCTGCGACGACAGCAAATCCACGGCCTTGTTCGCCTGCTCGAGCCGCTTCGATAGCAGCGTTGAGCGCCAACAGGTTCGTTTGGTCGGCTATACCTTTAATAACCTGAATCACGGTATCAATCGATTGAGAGTGCTTTTCAAGCATTTCTGTTTTGCTTGTTGATTCTTGCATATTCTGCGCAAGTGTCTGTATCAACGCACTTGAGCTATTAACTTTGCGCATGCCTTCACTGGCTAAGGCACTGGTGCCTTGGGTTATATTTGATGATTGTGACGCTTTATGCGCTACATCTAGGGCGGTTTGATCAAGTGCCTGAACCGCAGACAAAATCATAGACACTTGGCTGTTCAAGTCTTGAACTTGGGTATTGAGTTGTTCAACGTTTGTCTGGCTATCGTTGGCGCTGGCGTCCAAAGTTTTAGATACACTGACAATTTCACTCACCACACTGTGTACATTATCGATAAATCGGTTGATACCTGTGGTTAGCACACCGAGTTCGTCGGAACTGGTATAGTTCACTCTTTGGGTTAAATCGCCATTGCCATGGGCAATATCCTGTACGCGAGCGGTAATGTTCTCTAGCGGCGCTACCACCAACTTACTGATGAATATACTCATGAAGCACATGAGCACAGCGTCCAGTATCACAATTTGAATAATTGAATGAAAAATTGCGTCTGATAGCGCGTTGTCTAATGTGGCAGATGAAAACGTCAGTTCAATACTACCGGCATCGATCAAGTCCTCTTGGTCTTTGAATTGGATCGTTTTTTTAACTCGTAAATGAACATCGCCGGTAAATTCGTTTGTTGTGGTGTGTTGATTTTGCTCATCCCACGTCACGCTAAATAAGCGCTCGTTGTCTCGGTTGAAGGCGCGCATTTCAACGAGATCGTTTGTGCCTAGCTCAGCTGTCGCTATTTGAGTGGCATTGTCAATATTGTAATTCCACAACGAGTCCGCCAACGTAATACTAAGGCGCTCTGTGGTATTTTCTGCTGACTTAGCGACTTTATCAGCTAAGCTCACTTGGTTTATCGATGTGGTAATGATTTGAAAAACAACCAAGGTTAACGTAACCACAATAAAGGTAACTAGGTTTAGTTTCTTACGAAGATTCATATTACATCCAAGTACTGAGTCTATTCTTTGATAAAGTATGATAAATATTAACAATCGGTTAGTGTAACTATAGTATTATAAAATTGTTACTAAAAAGGATGTTTATGTTTAGTTGTCGGCATCAATGGCTAAGCCCTTTAATCTTGTTTTATTCTTGGATCCTGCTGAGCTTATTTATTTTAAGTCCAGCGTCGGCTCAAACCATAGAAGTGGCCATTTTAAGTACGTCTGGACCGCAAAAGACCAGCTTTTTACGTCATGCTAAATCATTTTCTGAGCAGTACCCAGGTAGTGAAGTGAAGTTATCTTTTTATTCTGATGCCGAGTTTAAGAAATTAATTGTTCAATGGCTCGAGCAAGGTAGAGGCCCAGATGTGCTAACTTGGCAAGGCGGACCTCGGCTTTATCAATATGTACGAAAAAATCAGGTAAAAGATTTAACACAGATGTGGCAAAGGCATGATCTTGATTCGTCGTTTAGTGAGGGCGCCATTGGGGCTATTTCTCTGAATAATAAACGATATGCAGTCCCCACTTCCTATTACCAATGGGGTTTTTACTACCGAGCATCAGTATTTGCAGCGCTTAACTTACATCCCCCGAAAGATTGGCAATCCTTTTTAATTGTGTGTGAAACCCTGAAAAAAGCAGGGATCACGCCTATTACTATAGGCGCAAAAAATAAATGGACATCTGCAGCTTGGTTTGATTATTTGAATTTGCGGCTAAACGGTTTGGATTATCATCAACGTTTATTGCAAGGCGACATTCCCTTTACTGATATTGGGGTGCGAGAGGTGTTCGAGAAATGGAAAGTATTATTAGATAAAGGCTATTTTACAACACGCTATAATGGGTGGGATTGGCAACAAGCAATGCCATTTATGTACCACAAAATGGCAGGTATGACCCTTATTGGTAATTTTTTTGCAGGAGGGTTACCGCCGGTACTGAAAGAAGATTTTCGGTTTTTTCCATTTCCTCAAATGAAAACGTCAATACCAGCCTACGAAGAAGCGCCTATGGACTTACTCATGGTACCGAATTACGCACCCATGAATAAAACCGTTGAGCAATACTTATTGTCAATTGCCGGATTAGACTTTCAGAAAAGTTATAATGATGTGTCGTCAATGATTTCGCCAAATAAGCATGTGAAAAGTAAAGAAGATTATTTTATTAAGCAGGGGCAACAGGTGTTAAATCAAGCCGCAGGTCTTTCGCAATTTTTTGATAGAGATACCAATGAAAAAATGGGCAGTGCAGGGACGGTTATATTCACTGAGTTTATGGACACTAGAGATGTAGACGCTACCCTTGAGGCACTTGAGCGTGCTCGACAAGCCTATTTGTTATAGGCCTCGAGGTGATAAGGACGTGCGTAAACAGCCTAAACAATGCGTTTAGGCTGTGTATTTACGCCAAAAATTAATGTCAGTGGGGCTGTTGTTCCGTGCAGCACGTTCGCAGCGCATCGATGCAAGTACCTCAAATGGATCAAGGGCAAGCATTTCAGCTATCTCTACCGCCAATCTGTCATCAATGGAGCCTGTTTGGTTACGATACCGGCTAACGGCTGAACGCGATACACCAAGCTTTTTGGCAACGGTGTTGTCAGATCGCAGGCGGTATTTTTTCCTCAACATGTCGATTAATTGCATGCTTTTGTACATGGGTTCATCCTCTTACTGTTGTACGTAAACATTGACTTTTGATGTCCACAGTTGGTTCACCACTAGTTACTGTTTTGAAAAGTGCCAGCGTCCAATATTTGTTTTTTCAGGCGATAGCGACAGATGTAATTCCAATTCCAACTCGGATCGTACTTGTGACACAAACCCCAATGTAAGCCTGGGGCAGGGGTGTCTTGTGTTTCGCTAGGGCGATAAAGGCCAATCGCTTCTGGCGCACCTTTAATATGCGCTTTAATATCAAAATTAATGCCGTCTGGAGCAAATTGAATGGTGTTCTTTTCTGGCCCATCTGTGGTTAATAAGCTAGCAACGCCACCTTGGTAATTCCACACCACCACTTCATGGCCGCTGTTACTGATTGGGTTGTATTCTGATTTACGATAAGGCCCTAAAATGTCGTCGGCGATAGCAACACCATGCTTGATTTCCCGGCCACCAAAATTCATTTCTTCGCCCATGGTTTCTCCTTTGTAATACAAATGGAATTTTCCATTGAAAACCAACAAACAAGGATCGTGCACTTTATGACTGTCAAAGCTGCCTTTTGACTTAACATGGAAACGGTTGTCTTCTTCGCCCAACCATTCGCCGTCCATAGAGGGGCTGAGAATAGGCGCGGTTGATTTTACCCAAGGGCCAAAGGGCGAATTCGCGTGCGCGATAGCAATTTGTTCGATTTGCCGATTAGTGTAGGGAAACTGCACCGTCTGATATACCAAATAGTATTTTCCTTCATGGGCGAGCACTTCTGGGGTAAAAACTGCGCGATCGTCAAACTCTCCCGAGGCGCCTCTTTGAATCGCTGGGCCTTGCTCCTGCCATGTTTCACCATCATTTGACGTGGCGTGCCACACTTCCGTTAAATCCCACGGGAACACTTTATCCTCTGGGTTACTGCTACCAAAACCCACGGTTTCACCGGTACCTTTGGTATACCAGCAATGATACACACCATCTACTGATATCACAGACGTTGGGTCTCGACGGATCACGCCTTCTTCAAAGGCAAAATCACCTTTAAGGGGGCTGGTTTCGAATTCGATCATCCAGTCAGCGTTCTTTGAATCGTAACCGCGCTCGATAGCGCGCTTGGTGGCTAGGCTTTGTTTTTGATTGGCCTGGGTCATTAAATTGTCCTCGTACTAACGGTAAGATGTTATCCAATAAGCGTCAAAACGCTTGAGTAAATTGTTGGCGGAATACATCAAAAATGCTGTGCTCTACAATCGCCCCCTGGTGTTGTACAACAAGGCCTGCAGCGCCTGTTGCTTGTTCAATCGCGGTTTGAACATCCTTGCTTGCCATTCTGCATGCTAAGTACACGCCGGCAAAAGAGTCTCCCGCAGCGGTTGTGTCGCGCTGCACTTTGGCAGGGGTAAATGGCACATGACACACGGCTCGGTCGTTTTCAAAGGCAAAAACGCCTTGTTTGCCCGCTTTAATAATTAACTCGCTAACGTGAAGTTGTGAGCAATAGCCAACAATCTCTTCAACTGACGTGTGACCAAAGAGGTCATAGTGGTCGTCGAACCCTGGTAGTACAATGTCGCTTACGCTATAGGCGGCTTCAAGCCATTGAATAGCGTGGTCCTTGGTGGACCACATCTTAGGACGATAGTTTGGATCGAATGCGATTTTGCTGCCATTACTTCTTAACCGCTTTATTAAGTCAATAAATCGGGACTTGTCATCTTCCGCTAATATTCCCAGCGATATACCACTGAAATATACCAAGTCAAAATGTGGCCAAGTCGGTTCGCTATCGCTTTGCTCAATTAGATACATTAGCTGGGTAGCTGCTGAGTCTTTGCGCCAATAATCAAACTGTCGCTCACCACTGGGGTCATTCTTTATCGCGTATATACCCACATTATGATCCGGTGAACAGAGTACAAATTGACCTTCTATACCGTGTGCCTTCCAATGTTCAGTCATCATGCTGCTAAACATATCTTGGCCAATGCCAGACAAAAAGAAACAATCGATTTCAGGTTGCCAACGTTTGGCGTACACCAATGAATTATACGTATCACCTGCGAACGAATGCTGTAATGAATGGCTGTTACTTAAACTGAGTTCAACCATGCATTCGCCGATGGCTAAGAGTGAGTTTTTCATATTAGGCCACACTCACTTTGCGTTTAGTGCTGTCTAAATCTAATTCGATCTCTTCGATGGTTTTATTCTTGGTTTCAGGCATGATTTTAAACAAGATCACAAAACCAATAGCACCACTTATGGCATAGAACAGGAAGATATTACTGGCTCCCATGTGACTTAGTTGCCAAGGAAAGAACTGTTGCACTAAGTAGCTAACAATGCTCGCTAGTAAGGCAAACATAGGAATAGCAGTACCGCGGATCGCGATAGGGAATATTTCTGAGAACAGCACCCACATAACAGGGCCGATCGAGAAGTGAAATGCAGCGATATAACCCATTACACCAATGAGTATCATGTTCGCGTTGACATTGGTCGCCATCTGCATCAGTTGTCCTTCGTGTCGTCTGAATTCCTCTACGCCAATAACTGTCTGCAATTGATTCTTAAATTCTATATCTGAAGAGAACGCCGTATTTAGCATATTGTGCATACTGGCGATCTTGTGTTCGTTGGCAAATGTTGAGATCTGCTCTGGGGTTAGCATGTACGTGGCATGGCTAAATGCATAATGACACATAAATAAGCTAATGGTCCCCGCTGCTAATCCGTATATAACGAGTGGTCGGCGCCCGAGTTTATCCACTAAGAGCACCGCTGCTACAGTAAATAGGACACTGACTAACCCGACGATCAGCGCCTGAAAAAACGCCGCGTTCGTACCCAATCCCACTTGCTCGAATACGGTAGGGGCATAGAACATAATCGCATTGATGCCGGTAATTTGCTGTACTACGCCCATGGTTAAACCAATTAGCGCTGCTTTGCGCATTTTGCTTCCGAACATGGCTTTGATGGCTTCCATGGTAGAAAGCGTGTGTTTATCTCCAAGTTCAACACTATGCTGGATTTGTTCCAGCTCTTTATTGACTTCTTCGGTCGTTAAAAATTGCTGCAACACCGATTTTGCTTCTGTAATACGGTTATTCATGACTAACCAACGTGGGCTGCGAGGGATTAAAATGAGCAAGAAAAGCCATATGACGGCAGGAATAATTTCGATACCCAGCATCCAGCGCCACGTATGTGTATCTATGCCCATAGCAGAAACCCAATCCGCGTCCATTTGTGAGACTTGCAGTATCATGTAGTTGGCAAAATAAGCCGCAGAGAGGCCAATAACGATATTAATTTGGATCATGGCGACTAACTTACCACGCAGTTTTGGCGGTGCAATTTCACCGATATACATGGCCGCCACGGATAGAGACGTAAACGCCAAGCCACCAACAAAGCGCGCCGTCACCAACATTTCAAATGAGAAAGCGCATACAGATGCCACTGCAGATAATATGTACAGAAAGGAAATAATGAGTAACGCTTGACGACGACCGTACTTATCGCAAATTACGCCTGTTATCAGTAAGGCAAATAACACACCAAATCCAGGCGCACTGACGACAGCACCGATTTGTAGGTCTGACAGGGCAAACTCAGCGGAGATAAAACGCACTGTACCAGAGATGAGGGCAGCGTCTAGACCAAAAATGAATCCTCCGAATGCCACTACAATGGCGCAGAAGAATACATGTTTCACTTGATTATTCATTGGTGTTCCTATTTTGCTTGAGTCACAAGGTTACTCAAATCGTCTTTGCTTAATGCTAACGCAAAAATTGATAATTGTTAACAATTAATTATTATGAATGCATGAAACTAGCACGGCGGTTTTATCACACTGATATTACGTGGGCTAAGAGATTAACGACGTGCAGCGGAATGTTAATAAATTTATGCTGGGTGTTTCACGATTGTCCATTAACAGGCTATTTTTCGATGCAGTATAAGACATTTATCATCAATTGTTGTCGACTTTTGCTCTAATAAGATATTCAAATATATGATTTATCAGCATAAGTTTACGGCAATGCAATTAAAATCAAAATTTAATTAATTGTTAACAATTTACATGATGAGTTCACTGTGTATAATGCCGAATTGTAAATTATGTTAATATTCTTTCAGAGGGACAATTATGAATGCCAGTAAAACGCTATTGTTTAGCGCAATTGTTAGTGCGTTAACAGGGTGTAGTACCAGTGAAACCAACGACCCTAAAAGTGGTTTTTCTGATACTCAGTTTCAACAAAGCCAGCAAGGTGAAAAGGCCGGAAAAACACTTGAAACCTTATTTGTTGCCTCTAACGATGGGTCCCTCAAAGACGTTAAATACACCAATGCGACCGGCACGGTAACTGAGTCTCCAAACAGCGGCTTGACCGTCGTGTTTCATGGTAAAGAAAATATCAATAGTGCGGTGGACTTTGTTCCTGATGAGCCGTGGGATTGGAGCGACTTGGATAATTTTAATATTGCGTTTGATATCGGCAATCAGGGTGAGCACTCCGTTCAGTTATATTTGAACATTTCAGATACCAACGGTGATACTTATACTCGTTCTGTCAGTGTGCCCGTCGGGCCACAACGTACTTATTATGCAAAAATGGCCGGCCATGACTTAGCCAAATCCATCAGTGACGATAAGAATGAATTTAACTTTACCTCTGGTCTGCGTTCAAACCCAGATACTTGGACATCAGACGATACGCAATTTATTTCTTTATGGGGTAAGAAAAACCTGAAACTCAGTGGGATCAGCAAAATTTCCTTGAGTGTGCAAAATAACTTGTTTGATAAGCAGATTACGATAAACGATATACGTCTACGCCAAAACCCACCCATGGATACACTTTATCTTACCGGGGTGGTCGATAAGTTTGGTCAGAATGCGAAACGCGAGTTCGACGGTAAGGTTCATTCGTTAGCGGAATTAAAAAACGCCCGTGACAAAGAACTACAAGCACTCGATGGAAAATGGAACGTTCCTCGCTCAAAGTGGGGTGGTTGGTTAGAAGGCCCAAGATTGGAAGCTACCGGCAATTTCAGAACAGCGAAATATAATGGCAAGTGGAGTTTAGTGGACCCCGACGGCTATCTTTATTTTGCAACGGGTATCGATATTATCCGCTTGGCGAACTCTTCTACCATGACAGGTTATGATTTCCCGCCTGAGGTATTAGTAAAAGCTGATAACGCAGATGTTACGCCGTCTGATTCACAAGGGCTTAACCGCGTGAACGACAGTGCTGTTCCCGCCCGATTCGTGGCATCTGAATTACGAAAAGATTTATTCACATGGTTACCTAGTTACGATGAGCCCATGGGAAAACACTATGGTTATCGCACTGGAGTGCATTCTGGGCCACTAAAACAAGGGGAAACATATAGCTTTTATGCGGCCAATTTGGACCGTAAATATAGCGGTATTAGCAACGACTATATGCAGAAGTGGCAGGACGTGACGCTAGATAGAATGCGCAGTTGGGGATTCACCTCGCTCGGCAATTGGACCGACCCAGCCTATTACGATAATCAGCAAGTGCCGTTTTTTGCTAATGGTTGGATTATTGGTGACTTTAAAACAGTGTCAAGTGGTGATGATTTTTGGGGCAACATGCCGGACGTATTCGATCCTAAATTTAAAGCGCGCGCCATGCATACGGTTAGCGTGATCGCCGATGAAGTAAAAAATACCCCTTGGTGTGTTGGGGTGTTTATTGATAACGAAAAGAGCTTTGGGCGCAGCGAAACGCCTCAATCACGTTACGGCATCGTATTTAATACCTTAAAACGAGATGGTAGCAAGGTGCCCACTAAGGCAGCGTTTACCAAACTAGCTAAAGACAAATACATTTCGATTGAAGCATTAAATTCAGCTTGGGGGAAAAACATTGCTTCGTGGTCTGACTTTGATCAAGGAATTGATTCTGTTCTTGCCACCAACAAAGCACAAGAAAAGCAACAACTGGCGGATTACAGCGAAATGCTTTACGCCTATGCTGATAAGTATTTCTCAATAGTTGATACCGCCATGCAAACCTATTTGCCTAATCACTTGTATTTAGGTTCGCGTTTTGCTGATTGGGGGATGCCGATGGAAGTGGCTAAAGCCGCTACTCAGTACGTGGACGTAATGAGTTACAACATATACAAAGAAGGCCTACATCCAAAAGGCTGGGGATTTCTAGATGACTTTGACATGCCATCAATCGTCGGGGAATTTCATATTGGCGCGACCGACAGTGGTTTATTCCATCCTGGTTTGATACATGCAGCGAATCAGCAAGATCGCGCTGATATGTACCAAGATTATATGGGCACGATCATCGACAACCCATATTTCATTGGTGCGCATTGGTTTCAATATATGGACTCGCCGATCACAGGTCGCGCCTATGATGGTGAAAACTACAATGTTGGTTTTGTCAACGTGACTGACACTCCTTATGCCCCTATGGTGAATGCTGCTAAGAGCCTGCATAAAGGTATGTATGAGCGACGCTTTGATAATAAGTAAGATATGAGATAAAACCAGCACAGAGAAAATCATTAGAAGCGCAGTCAAATTTGACTGCGTTTTTCTTTTTAATCCCTAAAAAATGGCGATTTGTTTCCTCCAAAAATAAGCTAAATACTGCGAGTTGCCATAGCGGGTGACACACTCATCGCCCTTACTGCGGGTTTAATAACGGCCAGTTGGCTGATGAAAAATAATATAAGCACACCTATCGGTACGTAGAGCAAGGGCAGTGGCGTTAAGGAATATCTATCCACCAGAAATAGGTTTAGCATAAAGGTGAGCAGCACCCCAAGCACCGCTCCAACCGAGCATAATAAGGCGTTTTCTAGCATGAAATATTGAAGTATTTGTGCCTTGCTTGCGCCCAGAGCCCTGCGTATACCGATTTGCTGACGACGCTTATCAATATTAAAACTCGCCAGACCAGCCACACCCATAGCCGTTACGAACGCTAACACTACAATTACCACCAACAGAATACTTACCGTTGCGATATCAGCTGCATAGATTTCGTCCTTGGCTTGTTGAATGCTTTTTACCTTGCGGATCACACGTTGGGTATTTTCTTTTGCAAGTTTAGCTGTCACGCTTTGCATAAGGTCATTGAGTCTACCTGGCTGAGTACGAATGACATAACGCGCTGAGTTATGGGTCACCCGGGCAGGGGAGATAATGGTCTTCTCAACATGAGGCCATTCAACCCAAGGGGCATGTAATTGTTTAACGATCCCTTTGACAATAAGCGGCGTATTTTGATTAACAAAAAGCGTTTTACCCACAGCCGTTTGCCAATGTGATTCGCCAAATAACGCTGTTGCAGTTGCTTTCGATATCAACACATGGCTTGGCCACTGGCTATCAGCTTCGTCTAACCAAAGGGTATCTTGCGCACTGAAATTTTCACCTGCGACTAGGGTTAAACCAAAGGTGTTTATCCCGTGCTCGTCAAATTTATAACTCGCGGCAGGAATAAGCGCTGCGTCTTTATCGGTTGTGGTTTGTAGTTCATACCAATTGCCGCTATCTGATAGAGGAAAGGAATTGGTTTGTACTGCATCGATGACGCCATTAGTGGCGCGAATAAGGCGTAAATCACTTTCGATTGTGGCGCGAGGGTTAAAGTCTTGAGTGAACCCGGAACTGGTTAAAAAAAAGGTATTTTGCTCATCAATTCCCGTATGACGCTCTATGTGTAAAAATCGCTCCCAGGTGATGGCCAGCCCATTGGTAATGATTGCCATCGTAATCGCAATTTGAACAACCACTAAAATAGCGCTAAAACGCTGGCCCATTAATGCCCGAAAAATAGGACCCATATTGAGAAAAAGTTGCATCACAAAATCCTATTTATTGTTTAATCTGCATAGCTGGGACAGGCCTACAGGCAGAGTAGACAGGTATTAACCCTGCGATAATGGTGCCTACAACAGCGAGCGAAATAACACTGGTCACTACCGTTAAATCTAATTCAATCAATTGCCCGTAACCTGCGTAAAGTGTGGCAACACCTTGTAAGCCAAAAATAGCAAGTAATACGCCTAATATTCCGCCACATAAGCCGATAAACACAATTTCGACGGAGTATTGCAAAGTAATTTGACTGAAATTCGCCCCTAGTGCTCGGCGTAATCCTATTTCACTGTGCTTGGTGTGTAATTTAGCGCTGAGTAAACTGGCTGCATTGATAAGGCAAACGAGTAGAAACATGACCGACAGCCAAAACATCACTTGTATGTCTTGTTTCACCACTTGTTTGTATTCCAACCATTGCACAACGTTTAAAAGACGATTGTTGAGCGGTCGTGCAAATCGACCAAGTGTTTTTTGTTGGGTGACATAGTTCGTTAAGTATTGGTTAAACTGTGCTTTTTCGTTACTATCTTCAAGCTCTACCCAGAGTTGAAAGTTAATGCATTCCGAGTGCAAAAACGCATCGTAACGCTCGCTTTCCACTGCCTTCCAGCAACTAGTAATACCGCCATGGGGTAATTCGAATACGGGTTTTAAACCAAGGGGCAGATAAATATCTTCTGGCGCACTAAATGCGCCATAAGACATATCGTAAAACTTAGGAGACAGATGCCAATCATCAAGCACCCCAACAACGGTAAATGTCGAACCAAGCATTGTCAGTGTTTTACCCACTGAGTTAACCCCATTAAACACCCGTTGATTTGTTTCTTTGCTAAGCACAACCACATAGTCGTTATTTTGCTCTGCGCTTTCATCCCAACCTGCGCCATAGATAAACGGTGTATCAAACATGGGAAAAAAGTCTTTACTGGTCACGCGCATGAGTGCCAAAAAGGGCGTTAAGCCTTGTTCTGACGGATTAACCATACCCCAAGTGATTGCACTGGCGCTTTGTCGCTTTGCTTGTTTGGCATTCACTATATTGTTGGCGTCGGTCCAAGTGACTAATTCTGGTGGTAAATCTGGGGAAATAGCAGCTTGATTGGGATCCCAATTATCCAACTGTACGCGAAACAATTGACCACTCTTGTGACTGATAGGGTCAGCAGACATACTGCTAACAAGGGTTAAGGTGATGGTACACGCAGCTATCCCTAGGGCAATCGTGAGCATTGTCAGTAGGCTATGCACTTTTGCGCGCATAATACTGCTAAGGGCAAGTTGTACATAATATTTAAACATTGATTGCGTTAACTGATTCGGGGCGGGCGATAGGTCCTGTTGAATCACATACTTTACCGTCGCGGACTATGATTTGTCGCTGAGCTTGTTCTGCCAAGCTTTTATCATGGGTAACCATAATAATGGTTGTGCCGCTTTGATTAATTTCTTGTAGCAAAGCCATCACGCTCTTTGCCATATCGCTGTCTAGGTTTCCCGTTGGCTCATCGGCCAGTAAAAAGCGTGGAGAACCGGCCAATGCGCGGGCTATAGCGACGCGCTGCTGTTGCCCGCCTGACAACTGTGAAGGGAGGTGCTTCAAACGTTTACCAAGACCAACGCGTTCTAAGCTGTTGATGATACGTTCTTTACGTTGGCTAGCGTTAAATCCACGATAGCGTAGGGGAACATCTACATTATCGAATAAATTTAGATCAGGAATTAGGTTAAAACTTTGAAAAATAAAGCCGATTTTTTCATTGCGTAATTGGCTTCTGGCTCGGTCTTTTAGTCCTTGAATGTCCTGACCATCTAAGGTGTACTGCCCGCTGTCAAAGGTTTCTAATAACCCCGCCACATTTAAAAATGTTGTTTTACCGGAGCCTGAGGTGCCAGTTACGGCTAAAAAGTCACCCTCATTTACTTGTAAACTGAAATCCCGTAAAGCATGGGTTTGCACCACGTCAGTGGTAAAGGTCTTACCAATATTATTCATCGTTAACATACTTCACCTTGTTATTATTTTAATTCAACGTGTATATGTGTAGCGTCTACCTAGCGGGCTAGCATGACGGTTTGTGCTCCCTTTAGTGCATCGGTAGATGAAATGATCACCAGATCGCCTTTTGTTAACCCGGCTAAAATTTCTACTTCACTAAGGCTGCGCGCGCCTATGGTAATAGGCTGGCGTAAGGCCATGTCGTTTTTAATCACATAGGCAAATCGGCCATTGTCACTTTGCAAAAATTGCCCTCGGGTTAGGGTTAGGGCATTTTCTTTGTGTTCCATCAATATACGGGTACTAAGGCGCTGATTTTGCCGTAAGCCTGCTGGTTGTTGTAGTGCTTCGCCTTGTTCATTTTCTTTGGCGAAGCGCACGCGTCCTGCCACTTGATTGTTCTCAATTTCAGGGGAGATGGTGACCAGCACAGCAGCAAATAATTGATTATTTAAGCTTACTTGGGCATCCATGCCTATAGCGAGATCGTCGGCATAGCTTTCGGGAATATCGACTTCTAATTCAAACTCAGACAAATCCACGACACTTAATATGGGCTGATTTTTACTGACCTGATTTTTTTGTTGCACCGCTAAGTTTCCCACCATACCGTTAACGGGCGAGCGCACTTCTAGTTGAGCCACTTGGCGTCTGGTTTCTGCCACTTGTAAGGCCTGACGTTCAACTAATAATTGTTGGGTTTTAAGCTCAAAATCGAGGCTTTCTTGATCTAAGTTGGCATCTTGTAGCGCATGCTTGAGTACCAGTTGCGCGTTTTTTAAATCATCTTGGGCTTTTTCAAAATCAATTTGGCTGATGGCGTGAGTGGCATAAGCGTTGTCTGCTCGACGTTTTTCCCTTTCAGCGGCGACCATGGCCACTTTCGCTAAATCAGCGGCTTTTTGTTTTTCTAACGCCAATTTTTTACCCTGGATACGTTGTCGGTCTAACTCTAGTTTATTGCGCTGTAAGCTTGATTCTTCTTGTTTAAGCTTATTGGTCAACTCTGGGCTTTCAATGGTGGCTAATAGCTGGTTTTTTGTGACTTTATCGCCAGCATCGACCTCAAAAGTGATAGTGCCTTGAGCTGGGCTATAGAGGCGAGGGCTAATGGCCGCAACGACTCGACCTTGCACGGATAAGTCACGCACAAAGTCTTTTTCAATAACGGTGGCCACTCTGACATTTTGCATGGATAAACTGGTATCCGCTGATGACCAATTTGTTATCGTGCTCCAAAATGTAGCGACAATAAGAATGCACACCAAGGCAACGACGAGCACACGCCAAAGTCGTTTTTTGCCGGCGGGTTTCTCAAGCAGGGTATCTTGGGCACTGGTGTCAGTAATATTCAATTAAGTTCCTTGTGACATTTGTCATAGGCGCGTACATTTAATTCAGCACTTAAGCCTTTCAACGTCTTGTTTATCAAGGGTAAATTAATTGCGCCTGAGTGTCTATATATCAATTTAACACTTTCTTACATTTACCAAAAAAGGATGAGATAAACACTATGTTAGCCCTACGTCCTAGCTGTGAACACTGCAACAAAGCACTAGCGCCAGACGCACAAGATGCCATGATATGCACGTTTGAATGCACATTTTGCCAAGTGTGTGTGGAGCAACTGTTGGAAAATGTTTGTCCTAATTGCGCGGGGGGTTTTAGCCCAAGGCCGATTCGACCAAGGCACAACTATGTTAACCATAATTGCCTTCAAACCTACCCTGCAAGCACTGAGGTGGTGCATAAACCGGTGGATCTGAAGAAACACAAACTACTGCTCAGTATGCTCAAAGGTTTGGCGCCGGAGCTTAGGTAGAAAGGGATTCATTGAGTCAGTTAGATAAATTTCGATGATGCTTGTGTATAAGATGTTAAATCTATAACGTCTTATTTACTTAAGTCAGAGGAATACGTTGTGATGCAAACGCAGCCGCAAAAACACTTTTCAACCTGTACACTTTGTGAAGCCATGTGCGGCATTGAAGTGACAACCCAAGGCCGAGATATCTTGTCTATTGCAGGTGACAAGATGAACCCGTTCAGTGAAGGCCATGTGTGCCCCAAAGCAGCTGCTATGAAGGACTTGTATGACGATCCTCAGCGCCTACGTCAACCTGTGCGCAAGACCGAAAACGGCTTTGAACCCATTAGTTGGGATGAAGCACTTGATACCGTGGCGAACACGTTACATAAGATCCAAACTGAACATGGTAAGGATGCGGTCGGTGTATACTTAGGCAACCCCAATGCACATAACATGGGAAGCATATTATTTGGCCCGTACTTTTATCGCGCCTTGAATACTCACAACCGTTATTCGGCAACATCTGTTGACCAGTTACCTCATCACATTGTTAGCCGGCAAATGTTCGGGCATCAGCTGCAAATTCCCATTGGCGATATAGATCACACCGATTATTTTATGATCATAGGTGGCAACCCACTTGCGTCAAATGGCAGCATTATGACCGTGCCTCATATTAAACGGCGGCTAAAAGGGATCCAGAAGCGTGGCGGCAAAGTCGTCGTGATAGATCCTAAAAAGTCTGAAACCGCCGATATTAGCTGTGACCATCATTTTATAAAACCCGGTAGTGACGTATTGTTGCTATTAGCTATGTTGCACACATTATTCGCCAAAGACTTGGTGAATGTTGGTGAATTGATAGAACATGCGCCGGACTTGCTCAAGGTAGAGCAGTTCGTAAAAGCATACCCTGCGGTGCGCGTTGCCAATCGTGTGGGTATCAGTGCCGATAATATTGAGATTATGGTCAGTGAATTTTGCTCAGCGAAGTCGGCTTTTTGCTACGGCAGAATGGGTGCCAGCGTTCAAACGTTCGGAACCTTGACTCAATATTTAATTATGTTGTTCAACATGCTCAGCGGAAACTTTAATCGCCCCGGTGGCATGATGTTCACCCAGCCCGCTGCAGATACGTTGCCTCATTCTGGTCGCGGAACTATGGGTAAATATGCATCACGGGTACGAAAGCTGCCTGCATTTGCTGGTGAATACCCGGTCGCGGCGCTTTGTGAAGAAATTACCACCCCAGGGGAGGGGCAAATAAAAGCCATGGTGATTGGCGGTGGTAATCCTGTTTTAACCACTACTAATGGTAAGCAGCTTGATAATGCTTTTAGCCAATTAGATTTTGTGGTCGCTGTTGACTTTTATGTGACCGAAACCAGTCGTCATGCGGATATTATTCTACCGCCAGTAACCGCATTAGAGCGCGATCACTATGATGTGGTATTTCATAACTTCGCTGTGCGTAACAGTGCGAAATTCTCTCCTGCGTTATTCAGTCAAGAAGCAGACACCAAAACTGATTGGCAGATTTATCTCGGGTTAGCTGAGCGCATGGATAAACTGAATGGTAAAGCGACCGAACACTACGCGACATTGTGGCAAAAAGAGCCCACAGGTGTTGTTGACGACATGCTAAAAAGCGGCCGCTATAGCAAGGGTGAACATCAATTAAGTATTCAAACCTTACTTGAGCACCCTCACGGGATAGATTTAGGCCCGTTGCAATCTGAGCTACCTGAAGCCATCTATCACCCAGATAAAAAAATCAACATGGCATTTGATTACTTCATGGGTGACTTACCACGAGTAGAGCAGCACTTCTTTTCAGACGCTTCGCCCCTTGATGCTCGTAGTGCAAATACCTTGGATTTGATTGGTCGTCGTCATTTGAAATCGAATAACTCTTGGTTGCATAACAGCCCAAGAATGATGAAGGGTTTAAACAGTAACGAACAAGGGCAAAACCCTAGATGCAGCGCGCAAATTCACCCTGATGATGCCCAGCGATTTAATATTCAAAATGGGCAGTTTATCCGTGTTACTTCAAGGGTGGGGCAGGTCGACATAGTGGCTGAATTAACTGAAAAAATCATGCCTGGGGTGATCTCTATTCCACATGGCTGGGGGCATAACAAAGCGGGCAGCAATTGGACGTTAGCTGAGCAGCACAGTGGTGTAAGTGTAAATGATTTAACCGATGAGATGTGTGTGGACGAGTTATCGGGCAATGCGGTGTTAAATGGCGTTCCTGTGACCATAGAACCGCTGTAAACAGGTACCAGCGTTATAAAGACGGTACTTTGTGATGTGATCTTTTAACGCTGGCTTTTGGTTAAACACTGTCGCGCGCTTCCCTATTAAGAACTCGTTGATTCTTCCCGTGATGCCTTAAAGAAAGCTGCGTACAATACTGGTACTACGCCCAGAGTTAGCACTGTTCCCACAGCCAAACCAAAAGCAATCACACAAGCCATGCCGTAAAATAGGGGGTCGTGGCTAAGGATCAGCGGCAGCAAACCAGCTACTGTGGTAATGGTTGTCATGGCGATTGGGCGCACGCGAGTAATACAGGCCTTTACGATTGCATCGTAATCTGAGGCACCATCACGACGCTCAATATCAATGCGATCAATCAATACAATCGCATTATTGATGATGATCCCTGCAAGGCTATATAAGCCCAGTGTCACCATAAAACCAAACGGGGCAAACATAACACCTAAACCCAGTACCGCACCGATAAACGACAATGGCATCGTTAAAACAATAATTGCGGCTTTTCGAAACGAATTAAACTGTGCGACCAGCAAAATTAAAATTAAGCCTAGTACCATTGGCATACTGGCGCTCAAGGCTTTCTGCGCTTCCTCTGATTGAACGATGACACCGTCATACTCTATATAGTGATTTAGAGGTAAGTCTTCGGCTAATTTTTGCAAATCTGCATCGATTTTGGCTTTTAGGTCTTCTGCGGCCATACGGCTGTTACGCGCTTCAACGCTGACAGTGGTGAACATATCCTCGCGCTGAATAATCGAATACTGGTTCACTGGCGAAAACTCGGCTACCTGAAATAAGGGGATGGCTTTACCTGTCGCCTGTGAAAAGACATTCAAAGAGCGTAAACGGTCTAAATTGTGGCGCTCAGCGTCACTGGCCCGAAACATAATAGGGATAATATCATCTTCTTCGCGAAACTCAGTGACCGCGGCCCCAGAAAAATACGCTTGCAATGAATTCGCTATGTCTTGTGAGGTAACTGATGCTCGGCGCGCGCGTTGCTGGTCAACACGCACCTCAATTTTCGCGGTCATGCTTTCCCAATCACTACGAATGTCACGGGTGTCTGGCACTTCATAGAGTAAATCCATGATCTGTTGCGCTTTTTGGTAAATCACGTCCTTGTCTGGTCCTTTGACTTGGATTTCAATGGTTTTCGAATCCGATGGCCCTAAAAACATTTTTTTGGCGCGAACGGATACATTCACAAAACGATGCTCAAGATCTTCATCAAGCTTCAGAGCAAGTGCTGCAATGTCGTTTTCAGGTTTAATGTTAAGGACCATAAATGCTTTGTTTTCAGCGGGATCCTCTGGGCTAAGAGATAACACAAAACGTGGACCACTAAAGCCAACATAAGCTGAATGACTTTCAATGAAGTCATAGCCGGACTCATTGTCTAACCAGTCCATGACTGCGTGCATTTGGGTGTTGGTTTGACGCTCTGATGTACCGCTAGGCAAATCGATATTCACCAATAACTGATTCCGATTAGAGTCAGGGAAAAACTGTTTAGGGATAAATTTCATAGCAAATACCGCCGCTATCAATAATCCGAACAACGAGGCTATAAAGAGAAGCTTGAAGCGTAAAATGAAATGAAGGAACGTCTCGTATCGACCTGTGACTTTCTCCGAGGAGAGGGCTTTTGCTCCTGCTTGTGATTCGTCGACTTTAATAAAGTGATAGCACAATAGCGGTGTAACACACAGGGCAAGTACCCAGCTAGCGAGTAGGGTGATAAGGATAACCAAAGAGACTGAGCGTGTGTACTCGCCAGCCACATGCTCCGCCAGCATTAGAGGTAAGAAGAACAAAATGGTGGTAGCGGAGGAACTCAGTAGAGGAATGGCAAGTTCTTTTCCTCCTTGGGTCATGGCTTTGAAGCGCTCTTCGCCGTCTTCAAGCCGGCGTTTAAAGTCTTCGGCGATTACAATGCCGTTATCGACTAATAAGCCTAGTGCGATGATAAGCGTTGCTAAGCTCATGCGTTCTAAACGAATTTCGAAAATTTGCATGAGGGTGAGGGCTGATAGCATCACAAAGGGCACTATGGTTCCCACAATTAAACCGGTGCGCATACCGAGAAACAAGACCACTACAATCAGAACAATGATAAGCGTTTGCAAGACGTTCATAGACACGCCCTGAACGGTTTTCTCAACTTGCTGTGCTTGGTAGGTGGCGATATGCAGTTTGTATCCTACGGGCAAACTGTCTTCAAGTTGCTCAATGGCAGCTTTTAAACGAGGTGCGTATTCTAAAATGTTGTAATTGGGCAACATGGAAATAGCAAACACGATAGCTTGTTCACCATTAAAATAAGCAAGATTATTTGGCGGGTCCACATAGCCTCTGTGAAGTGTCGCAATATCGCTAAGGGCAATAGATTCTTGCGTCCCGGGTATTGTAATATAGGTTTCTGCAAGATCTTCAAGGCTATTGAAATTGCCTGTGGGTTCGATGATAAACGACAATAGCCCCGTGTCTATTTGCCCCCCAGAACTAATAATATTCTGGGTTTGTAGTGCATTCATCAGCGTACTCGGTGAGATCCCCAGTTGGGAGAGTTTTGCGTTAGAGGTCTCTAGGTAAATTCGTTCGTCTTGCACCCCCAACAACTCAATTTTTTTGGTGCCATCCACTGCGTATAAGGTATCGCGCGTATGTTTTGATATATCAAACATCTGACCTAAATCGAATCCGTCGGCGGTCAATGCCAAGGTTAGTACGGAAACGTCACCAAATTCATCATTAACAAAGGGGGTGCTTGTTCCTTCTGGTAACGATGCTTGGGCCTCTTCTACTTTGTTGCGTACGTTTTGCCATATGGAATCGAGATTAAAATAGCGGTCGTATATTTCCACATGGATCACCGACAAACCTGTCGATGAAGTAGAGCGAAGCTTTTCTACTTCGGGGATTTTACGAATTTCTTCTTCTAATGTTTTGGTGATCAGTAATTCAACCCGCTCAGGGGACATACCAGGGTAGGAGGTACTAACGATTGCTTCACGAATGGTAATACTCGGATCTTCCCGAGCGGGTATTGTAAAATACGCGATAACACCATTGATGAGAATGATCGCAACAATCATCAATACCAGTTTCTGATGCTTAAAGGCAATTTCTGTGAGATTCATAACACCCTGCCTTTAATTAAAACGTTGTACATTGTCATCTAGTAAGGTCACTTTTTGACCCTCGCGTAGAAATGATACACCTGCAATCGCTATGATTTCTCCGGCTTTCAAGCCACTTGCAATGAATACCTCATTGCCAAGAATATTGGTTGCGATCACGTTGCGCTTGGTCACGGTTTGACTCGCTTCGTTATACACAAAGACAAATTTTGATTGATTAAGACCTGCACCCACAGCTGAAACCGGAACGATCATGGATTCATGACTGGAAGAATTTATTTGATTGTTAGGCAATTGGGTAAGCGCATTTTCATATTCTTCATTGGTGTAAGTGATATCAACTTCTGCTGTCATACCGGCGCGCAGTATTGGTGAGCTACCGTTTAGTACTAGGGTAATAGGGAAAGCATTCGCCGTTTCAGCACGAGTACCTACCTCGGTGATAACACCGGTGAGTTCTACATTGGGGGCAGCAGGGAAGCGTACCGGCACTATCATACCGTCAGATAAGTGCTGAATTAAACTTTCAGGTACAGATACGTGTACCTCAAGGCCACCATGGCCTTCTACTTCAAACACACTTTGTCCAGGGGAGATTTGCTGGGAAGGTTCTATCATACGCTTGGTGATGACACCGTCATAAGGGGCTTGTAAAGTACTGTCTTGTCGGTCTTTGGTGGCTAATTCAAGTTGACTTTTGGCCACTTCTACATTACTCAATGCAGATTTATACGCGGCTTCTGCGTTGTCAAAACCTGACTTTGAGACTAGCCCTTGCTCCACCAATTCTTTGTAACGCTGGTACTCATTTTCGGCTTCATTTAATGCTGAACTCGCTTGAGCATATTTGGCTTGAGCAGATTGAAAGTTGAGATTGAAACTGCGCTGATCTAAGGTTGCTAACACTTGACCTTGGGTTATTTTCTGGCCTAAATTGACCGCGACGCTGGCCACTTTTCCGCCCACCAAAAAGCTCAAAGAGGCTTTTTCTACCGCTGCTGTTGCACCGGCTAATCTGCGAACCTGGGTTAGATCGTGAGGTTTTACTTTTGTCCAAGCTATTGGGCGAACGACTTCTTGTTCGACTTTTTCTTGCTCTGAACAGCCGGTGACGATAAAAAGTGTGGCCAGCGTTAGGCTGGTGAGTAAATATGCAGGTCTAATCACAAGTTTGTCCTAAATATAAAATTTTTATCGTCTGACAATGGCTTCAAAATACGCATTTAAGTTACGCGTAACCATTGAGCGCATTTAAAATCAGTGTCTGTTTATTATGATTACTTTAATTAAGACGTAACCAAATCGCCAGTGTCAATTCAGCGATACATTATAAAAGAATACCAAAATGGAGACTATATGAGCTTATTTTCCCATCAAATACCCGTTTCATTTCTTTGCTGATCATACCTTGGTACGATTATTCGTGTCCCGACTGGCGACTATAATTTGGTCACCATATTGCGTTGTATCTGACTTGGCCAATCTGTCATAAAGTAATACGTTGACCGTGGCTGCTAAGTTCATACATCCCGAGGTGGGCACATAAACAACATGTTGGCATTTATCTAATATGTTTTGTTCAATGGAACCATCTTCAGGACCAAATACGTAGTAAGCGTGCTTAGGGTGTTCAAAGTGTGGCAGCGGTGTCGCGCCTTCTACTAATTCAACGGCTACCATAGACATATGTGGTCCTGGCATAGGCGCGTCTATTTGCGCTAGGGGGATATTCAAGCCGACATTTTTTGTATCTGTGTTAAAAGCTCGTGCTCTGGCGTACCGTTCGCCAGTGTACAAGACGCTATCTGCGCGATAGCAGCCAGCCGCCCTCAGGATGCTGCCCATATTCTGTGGGCTTTTCGGATTAATAATGCACAGTGTCACTGAATCGTCTGAAGGAGAGCATTTATCAGATGTTGCTAAATCATTTGAATATGTCATGAGCCTGCCAAAATCTTTTCAATACCAACAAGGTGCTCTGGGCTAAAGTCGAGATTGTTTAGCGCATTGACGCAATCTTCAATCTGTTCGACCTTACTGGCTCCAATGATTGCCGATGTAACTGCTTGCGGTTGAAGTACCCATGCTAAGGCCAGCTGAGCTAAGCTCTGTTCACGCTGTTGGGCTACCTCGTTGAGCTTTTGTACCTTGGCAATTTTATCGCGGGTAATGTGATCGGCATTCAGATGAATTTGTTCACTGCGTGAGGCGCGAGAGCCATCTGGGATCCCATGCAGATATTTGTTAGTCAAAAAACCTTGTGCTAACGGTGAAAACACCACTGAACCAACACCATTGTCTGTGAGCACATCGGTAAGGCCGTCTTCTATCCAGCGGTCGAACATATTGTAACGCGGCTGGTGGACCAATAATGGCGTACCTAAATCTTGCAATATGGCGATAGCTTGCTTCGTTTGCTGCGCACTGTAATTTGAAATCCCTACATACAAAGCACGCCCTGAGCGCACAATGTAGTCTAATGCTTGCATGGTTTCTTCAAGGGGCGTGTCAGGGTCAAATCTGTGAGAGTAAAACACATCAAAGTAATCCAACCCTGTGCGCTTTAAGCTTTGATCACAGCTTGAGATTAAGTATTTGCGTGAACCACCTATACCAAACGGCCCTGGCCACATGTCATAACCGGCCTTGCTTGAAATCAATAATTCATCTCGATAGGGCGCTAAGCTCTTTGCCATTAACTTGCCAAACGTCGACTCAGCGGAGCCATAGGGAGGACCATAATTGTTGGCCAAATCAAAATGATTAATTCCCAAATCGAATGCTTTGTGCACCATAGCTTGGGCATTACTAAATGCATCTACTTCACCGAAATTTTGCCAAAGCCCTAATGCCAAGCGAGGTAACTGAACGCCGCTTTTACCGCAGCGTTTATAGGGCATATTTTGATAACGAGACTCGCTTGGTGTGTAGCTAGGGTTAGGTTGGTGGGTGATCATAATCGCTCAGGTAACAAAATTTTCGTTAGCCTAAACGAAAGCCTTTGAATTCTCAATTTATGAATGAAAATTAAAGGCTTAGAAGCAAATGGCTTTAAATCTAGTAGCTGACTGTAAAAACAAGCCCTAGCATCTTTACAAAAAAGAACATCTTAGGGCTAAAAAAGTCCACATAAGGGCTTATATTTTTACCACTTTATTGGCCCAAATTTTTGAGGTATTGAACAACTGAGCTGCTTTGGCTCTCAATCTCAATAGCAATACATAAGCAAGAGGAACAAGTACTAAACTGGTCACGGTGGAAAAGGCCAATCCACCAATTATGGCAATGGCCATGGGCGAATATGCAGGGCCATCCCCACCAATCGAAGTGTTGCCTAAAGCCAGCGGTATCAAGCCGACTATGGTGGTTGCCACTGTCATTAAAATGGGTTTGACCCGAGTTAAACAGGCCTCTATAACGGCGGTATTAATCTCATGACCTTGGCTAATGAGTTGATTTATCCTGTCTACTAACACAATCCCGTTATTGACGACTATGCCCATTAGTATGAGCATGCCTATCATGCTCATAACAGACATAGCGGTACCCGTCACGAACAAAGCCCAAAACACACCCGTAAGGGAGAATAGCAAAGAAGTAATAACCGCCGTAGGTAGAAGCAGTGATTCAAACAAGGCCGCCATGACGATGTAAATCATGCAAATTGCCAGCAACATATTGGTTTGCATGACAGATTCATTTTGATTTTGTCTGTCAATACTGCCATCAAATGTCCAGCTATAGCCATCGGGCAAAGTGAGGTATTGCATAACGTCTTCAATACGTTCTTTTGCTTGTTGTAGCGTCATATCATCATTCATGTTGGCACCGATGGTCACAGATGTTTGTCGATAACTGCGGCGAATTTCGGCTAACCGTGGCACGATTTTACTTTCGCTCACCATATCAAGGGTAATCGTTTGCTGGCCAATACGGGTGATGGTGAGGTTTTTTAGCTCAGCAATAGACTCCTGTAGCGCTTGGTCGAACAGCATACGCACGCCAATCTCACCGCTTTCGCTATCTCGATAGGTGCGCAGGTTAGTACCGCGTAAGCCACTTGCCACGGTGCGAGCGACATCGTTAGCTGACAGGCCGTAACGAAAAGCTTTGTTGCGATCAACAACTATCTGTAATTCGAACTTTTGGTTATTGCCTTCAATACCGACGTCCGTTAGCCCGTCTATTTGCTTGATGATCGGCAGCACACGCTCGGCGACTTGACTCAAAGACGCCGATGAATCGCCTAAAAGTGTAAGTTGCAAGCCTCCGCCGTTGCCTTGCTCCCACTTAAATGATGGACGAGCACGAGCAAATTTGGGCATATCCTTAAGAATGAGTGCTTTTAATTCGTTTTTAGAGATAGGCGTGTCTTCTTTCAGTGTAATCGCCGAAGTCGCTTCTCCTGCAGTAAAGTAGGTGTAGACCTGCTCAATGTAAAACTTCTCCTGGTTGGCATACAAATAGCCCTCCATTTTGTCAACTGACTTCTCCACCTCAGGCAAACTGTAGTTGCCTTGAATATCGTAGTTCAGCCACAACCGATTATTGCTATCATCATCGTCGTCACCACTAACAAACTGCATAGGAATCGCGGTACTCACCAGTATGAGAACAGCGATCACGCAGGTTAATCCTCGATGACACATAGACCAAGTGAGAACGGTTTTATAACGACGAGCAAATTTACCTAGGTTGGCGGGAACATCGCCGCTATTTGCTACCGAAGTTTTATGATCGCCTGTGGCACTGGGCGCGTTATTCGTTGAATTTGACGCCTTGCCTGAAAAACGGCTAGTCAACAGGGGGATCAAGGTTTGTGCAATCAGCAAAGAGGCGAATAAAGAAATACATATAGCGATAGCCACATGTTCCAAAAATATCGTTAAATTGACTTTTACTCCGACAATATTGGGTAAAAAGACGATAGCCGTAGTTGTGGTGCCGGCAATTACCGCCAAGCTCACTTTGCCTACTCCTGCTTTCGTGGCCTCTACTGGGCAGGTAAAGTGGTTTCGCTCTTGTTGAATGCTTTCTGTAACGACAACAGCATTATCCACGAGCATGCCTACCGCAAGCATTAGGCCCATCATCGATAATATATTAATGGTATAGCCCATAAAATACATACACCCGAGGGTGATACAAATTGAAAAGGGCACTGATAACACTACGATCAGGGTGGTGGTTAGATTGCGTAAAAATGCGTAGAGCACCAAAATAGACAGTAATGCACCGAGTAAACCTGCGTTAAGCAAATCTGCTAGGGACTCAGTCACACTCGCAGCTTCATCATCCATTACAAACAGATTGATACCGGCAAACGCAGGGCTGTCATTAGCTTGGTTAATCACTTTCATTACAGCTTGTGATACTGCCACTAAGTTACTGTTAGATTCGCGAAAAATGTTAAAGCCAACTGCATAGGTTCGGTCTAAATGTCGGCCTTCAGTTCGCTCGGGGCTTTCGAAACCTATGTGCGCAATATCACTTAAACGTACACCTTTTTGAATTATCAGGTTGCTGATGTCTTCAATTTGAGTAAATGCCCCTTGTGGGTTAATGCTAATTTTTTGTTCTAAGTCATAAAATGTGCCTGCGGTCATAGCAAAGTTTGCTTGGCGCAGTGCATTGACTAGCGTGTTGTTAGGGATCCCCAAACTAGCTTGTTTTTGTGTATCGATACGGATCGCGATCTGCTTTTTAAGCACACCGTACAATTCGACTTTTGATACGCCTGGTACCCGCTCAATTGGCATTTTTAAGTTTCGTTCTAGTAAGTCATAGGCATCCGATAGATCCCGTTCGCTAGACACCCTAAGTTGAAAAATCGGCAAATCACTGGTGTTAAATTGATACACCAGTATTCGCTCTACATCATCAGGTAAGTCATTGCGGATCGCGTCAATTTTCTCTCTGGCTTCAATCCCTTTTGCTTTTAGGTTTTCATCCCAGGCAAATTGAAGTTGGATTTGGGCAGCGTTCTCAGTGGATTTTGAGCGTAAACGCTTTATGCCTGACATGGTTGCCAGCACTTCTTCTACCGGGCGGGTGATCATTTTCTCTATTTCCGCTGGGGTGGCGTTTTCATAGGGAATGTGTACTGTAATTTCGGGAATATCAATGCTGGGAAATTTTTCTAATGGCAACAATTGTGAGGCTAAAATGCCAAACAGTAACATAGAGAAAAACACCATGCCTATGGTAACGGGGCGGCGCATAGCGAAGGCTGCAAGGCCCGCGCCTAGCGCAGAAAATTTATCTTTAGTTTGTCCTTGTTGGTCTGACTTATTCATAGCTAGGCTCCTCTTTTAAAAGATGGCCTTTAGGCCCGTCAAACTGACTTGATGTTGAGGCTTCACCAGCAAATTTTTTGTTGTCAAATAAGGCATATAAGCAAGGAATAAAAAATAACGTGAGTAGGGTGGCAAACAGTAGACCAGAAATGACCGTAATCGCCATAGGGACACGCATTTCCGCACCTTCTCCTAAGCCTAACGCCATAGGTAATAACCCCAAAGAGGTCGTAAGGGTGGTCATTAGAATAGGGCGAAGACGGTTTTGCGCTGCATCAAGGATCGCTTGTGATTTAGCGACACCTTCCGTGCGCAGCTGATTAATCCGGTCGATAAGCACGATTGCATTGTTCACGACTATTCCAGCCAACATGATTAAACCGATAAAAACCACCACACTAATGTGGGTTTGGGTGATAAATAACCCATAGATAGACCCCGCACAGGCTAATGGCACAGTAAGTAAAATCAATAATGGGTGTAGTAATGATTCGAACTGTGACGCCATGACCAAATACACCAGAAATATCGCCAGTGCCAAGGCAAATTGTAGCGAAGCAAAGCTGGTTTTCATTTCTTCGCTTTGCCCAGCAACACGCGCTTGCATGGTTAGAGGCAATTGCATGTCACGGATATGTCGGTTTGCAGCCTCAACCGCTTCGGATAAGTCGCCATAGGCTAAATTGGCAGATATCACCGCAACCCGTTGTTGGCCGATGCGCGTAATTTCGCTTGGGCCAATTGACATGCTCAAGGTAGCAACGGCATTTAAGGCGATGGCGCGCTCAGCGTCAGGGTTGACGATAATACGTCCTATGTCCTCAATGGAGTCGCGCTGGGTATTAAGGCTACGTACTAGAATATCAATTTTACGATCGTCTTGATTAAATTGACTGGCGATTTCACCGCCCACTTTTGCGTTGATAAGCGTTGAAACTTGTGGTGCGCTTAAGCCAAGCTGCGCCAGTTTAGCGTGGTCGAAGGTGATCTTAAGTTCAGGCGTGCCGCGAACCAAGGAGCTTGTTACATCACTAAAACGCGAGTCTTGTTGCAGGGTTTCTACCAAGGCTGCACTATGGCGTCCTAAACTTGCCAAATTGTAGCCCATTAAGTCGATAGAAAGGGGGGCAGAAAAACTAAACAACTCAGGTTGACCAAACTCTGCTTGTACACCCGCTTGTTTACTTAAGTACGCCCGCATCTTGTCTTGTACTTGCAATAACTGCTGTTCGCTTGAATCGCTGTGCATGACAACATTAAGTTTGCCCCAGTTTTCACCCCCTTGACTGGCTGAAGCGTTCATCAGACTGCCAGTACCGGCTAACGAGTAGGTGCGTTTCACACCTACTTGGGCTGCGGTGAATAGCGACAAGTCTGATAGGGTTTTGTCGGTATGAGTGAGAGGACTACCATTTGGAAGCGTAAGCTCCACATAAAACTCGCCCTGAGACATGCTGGGGATCAGTTCCATGCCTAATTTCGGTACCAGAAATAAAGCACTGGCGGAGATTGCTACCATTGCCATAAGTAATAATACAGGCGCTTGTAAGGCTCGTTTGAGCAAAGATGAGTAGCCTAATGTTGTGCTCCCCATAAGCCGTTCAAACAGCCACAAAACAGGTTTCAATATAAAGCTTAGCGTTTTTGCTACGCCCCTGAATACGACTAACACACTGGTGGAAATAACCAACGGAAAATAATAAAAAACGCCTCGTGCGAGCCACACAAAGGGCAAACTAAGTAGCTGAAAAACACGTTTTACTGGTCCCAGTTTAGATGTCTCAGTTGGGCTATCTTGATGGGGATCTAGCTTGGCATTTACCTGCAAGCCCGTTTGAGATAGGTCAAGAGAGTTCGCCATGTTATCGTCAATGGCTACCTGAGACTCGCCGCTTTTCGGATTTGAAGAGTGACGCTCACGCGCTGCTAACATAGGAATAACCGTTAGCGCGACAATCAAAGAGGCGCCTAAAGCAAATGTAACTGTTAAGGCTTGATCGGCAAATAACTGGCCAGCGATACCTTTAACAAACACCAAGGGAAAGAACACGGCCATGGTCGTCAAGGTTGATGCGATAATTGCCATTGAAACTTGTTTTGTGCCCTTCGCGGCGGCTTGGTGAATATCTGCTTCAGTCTTTTTATGACGCTCAATATTCTCAAGCACGACGATGGCGTTATCAACCAATAAGCCAATGGCTAACGCGATGCCGCCTAAGCTCATAATATTGAGACTTATATTGTTGCCATACATCAAATTAAAGGTCGCGATAATTGAGACAGGAATCGATATAGAGATGATCAGCGTTGGCCAAATATTGCGTAAAAATAAATACAATACGAACATGGCTAATATGCCACCGATGACGCCTGCAGATTTTACATCGTCTATGGCATTGGCAATAAAAACAGACTGGTCGTAAATAAGCTGTATGGTGTAGTTTTCCGGTAAAGCGCCCTCTAGCTGACGTAACGCGTTATTGACGTTTTGCGCAACCTGTACCGTGTTGGCATCCCCTTCTTTATAGACGGCAATTTCAACGCCTTCTAAGCCATCAAAACGGGTAACGGAATCTCGTTCTTTGTAAGCGTCTTGAATAACAGCGATATCCCCTAGGCGAATATTTTTATTGTCGCGCCGGGCAATAAACACATCTTGCATGTCAGCAATGCGAGTGAACTGATTTAAGGTACGCACCGTGTATGCTTGGGAGCCATCTTCAACGCGACCGCCTGCAGCGTTAACATTTTCCTCTTTTAACCGTTTGATGATTTCACTCATGGGAATTGCTAATTGACTGGCTTTTTGCTGATCCACCAAAACCTGAATTTCGCTTTCTAGGCCGCCACCAATTTTGATCGATGCGACACCGCTAATGGACTCAAGCTTACGTTTTATCTGCTGTTCAGCGTATTCCCTTAAGCGCTTCATGCCATGCACATCAAGGGCTGGTGCCTGAGATTCATCATTACTAACTGCATTGACAGCATGATGAGAAAAGCCAAAACCAAGGCGCATAACGGGATCTAAACTGGGGTTAAAGCGCAGTAACACGGGCTTTTCAACGTCTAAAGGCAAAATCAATATATCGAGTTTTTCGCGTACTTCTAAACTCGCCATATCCATGTCAGTACCCCATTCAAATTCAAGCAGGACATCAGACTGGCCCGAAGTCGATGAAGAGGTGACTTTGCGAACGCCTTTCACCACACCGATGCTTTCTTCTATCGGCTTAGACACAAGCTGCTCGATTTCCCCTGGTGCGGCGCCTGCATAATCAGTACGTATTGTTAGGGTAGGGTAAGACAATTCAGGTAGTAGGTTTATCGCTAAGCGTGACAGAGACACCATGCCAAACAAAACCACAGCAAAGGTAAACATCCACACAGCGACAGGGCGCTTTACGGCAATATCAACAATATTCATGCTAGGTGTCCTTACTTAGCTGGTGTGGTTAGTATTATGTGATGGCTTATCTTTGGTTTGCTGCGAAGTGTTGGAAATCGCTTGCTCATGGGATTGAGCCTGTAACAACAGCGCTTCTGGATTCACGATTTCTACTGGTGCTTGGTCTTTTAAGTTTTGATGGCCTGTGATCACAACGTGTTCATCACCGCTTAAGCCACTTAAAATTTCCACATAATCGCCTTCTTGATAGCCAATGCGAATCTCTTGTTTGTGGGCGATGCCATCCGTGACTACGAACACATTGATTTTGTTATCTATGCTTAGCATAGCTTTGCGGGGCATTAGAGTAGCTTGTTGATGAGTGTCGTAGTTTAAATCCACATGCGCGAACATACCTGCTTTAAGTAAATGCTCGTTATTAGGTACACGTAAGGTGACTTTGAAGGTGCCAGTTGCAGGGTCAATCACCGGGCTAATACGTTCAACAAATGCATCGACCTTGCTGTCTTGCAATGCACTTAACGTGAGAGTTGCGGCTTGATTTTTATGCACTCTTGAAAGTTCTTTTTCAGGTAAATACACCACACCATAAAGTTGGCTTTGCTCTACAATGTGAAACATTTGAGCACGTTGGAACGATTCGGTTAAATTTCCTACTTTGGCATTTCGGGTGGCAATATAACCGGAAATTGGGGCGACAATGGTGGCTTCTTTTAAATCTAATTCAGCTAAGGAAAGGGTGGCTTTTGTGGACGCGTACTGAGCGCTAATTTTGTCATAGGTGTCATCGCTGACGAGCTTTTTATTGTACACCTTATCAATTTTTGCCAGCTCCTTTTCAATACCGACTAGATCTGCTTTGGCCCGAGCAAGGTTCAAGCGATAGCGTTCTGGCTCTAACTGAGCAAGCACTTGCCCTTTTTTGACGTAGTCACCTTCTTCAACGTAGATATGCTCAATGATGCCAGATGCGCGTGCGACGACGAAAGCTTCTTCTTTTGCTTCGAGTACGGCTGTGGTGGTGTAGTTTGAGGAAATATCGCCAATATGCAGTGCGCCGGCTTCGACCGGCACTGAAATAACCAATTCTTCTTTTGGCTCTGTGCTGGTGGCATCTGCACCGCCGCACCCCGCGAGTATTGTGCTAGCGCTCAATAATGTGAGTACTGTCAGTGCGTTAAAACCGATAAGTGGTATCGTTTTAATCGTCATCTTATTCCCCTGTATCTTTGTTTTTATCATCGTATTTAGAATATGTGTGCTGTTAGCCCCATGGGGCTGAGATGTAGCCTCTTGTTGGTTGAGAGCAGAAGTTATGCCATAGCGGAATAAATAAATTTAGTGGTTTAAAATCAGATGTTTACGTTTATTTTGTTTAATGCTTTTGTTAAGCGTGAGGTCAAATAAACGATTGTTTAGTGTAATTTCCCACTTATTCGTCATGGAGCCATAAACTGTAGCCCGCGCGCTGCTCAGGTTGTCGCATATAGCTTAGCAAGCTAGGTATTAAAAACGCTGCGAGTGAGATTGAGTGTGATGTTGAAAAATGAATGTCGGGTTGAAATTTAACCAGTAAAACTTGCTTAAGGATATGCATATTGTACATAGCTGGATACTACTTATACTGAAAGCATGTAGAAAGAAAATTATGTAATATATTGATTTTTATTGTTTTTGTCTTGTTTCGGGATGAGTGGCACAACACTTGTTTAGGCTTAGTTCGGCAAGCTAAGTTGCTTGGCCATCTTTCTAACACTCTCGATTATGAACTGCGGAGATAATTATGAAAAAATTTACCCTTACTACACTAGCAGCGACCTCTTTACTCATGACTTCAGGTGCCTCCTTGGCTGCGACAAATGACAGTGTAGATCACCATGGCATCTATGTTGGTGCTGGCTACGGATTAGTTGATGTGGACGGCGATGAAGATTTTGATCGTGACGACAACGCAGCAAGCGTGTATGTCGGCACGCAATTCAACCAGTATTTGTCTGTTGAAGGCGGCTATATCGACTTCGGTGAATATGGCAATGATACATTTAGTACTGAAGTCGATGGGTACACTCTCGGGCTGAAGGCTGGCTTGCCAGTGAATGAATACATCACACTGTTCGCAAAAGGCGGCCAGTTATGGTGGGATGCTGATATTAACGCCGCGGGAGTGAATGACAGTACTGACGGTGATGACTTATTTTACGGAGTAGGTGCATCTTTTGCTGTTTCTGAAGGCTGGGATGTGCGCGTAGAATACACGCGTTTTGACTTAGAATTCGAGCGTGATGAAATAGGTATTTTGTCTGAAATTGATAGCTTCGACAGTGACGTAGATTACGCCAGTGTGGCCGTTCAATATACGTTCTAGTGCAGAAAGTTTGGCAGTATCGACTGGCGCTTTGCGCCAGTCGATGTGTCATCTCTGCTAGAGGGAATTTATGCCACATCAAGCGCTAAGCGAATGCCAAGAGCAGGTGGAAGATAGCCTAGTCCTAATTTCCTTTTCCCTCTGCGGTCGCTAAAATAATTTTCAAGGCTTCCTCTTTACTAAACCCTGCTTCAATCAGCGCCTCGTAGTACTTTCTTTGCAATTGGGCCTGCGCTTTAATTAAATCGGGATCGCTCATCGCGCGTACTTGATTCTTCATTTGTTCCGCTAATTGTGAGTTGACAAAATCCAATGGGTTACCCATTTGTTGAGCGTGTAAGCCTGAGGCAAACAACGCACTCAACATGGCAAGCGATAAAGTTGTTTTGCGAGCAATGGAGGGGGTGTGTTTTAGTGCCATTAAACGTTCCTTTTGCGTTAGATGTCATTTGGTCGAAAGCCAACGAGCATATTTTCGATAAACCGTGATGGCCGGAACCATGAAAAATGATACCTTTATCACCTTACCACTACAGACAAGGCCAGCGTAAATTAGTTGCATTTTTCAGGCCGTGCTGAGCAAATCAACAAGTCGGGCCCTGACTCGGTCGTGTTAGTTTGATAAGCGAATAAATGTTCGAAATGTGAAGCACTTTATGCCTATACTTAATTTCTTAGTCGAAAAGGAATGTCGTGGACTATTGATGGGTAAATGTCTGATTTTTCTCTTGGTTTTAATACCTTTTGCGCTTTTCTCTGAAACTTTTACGTCACACTGTCGGAACTATCCACCTGAACTGTATTTTGATGGCAATAAGTGTATCGGCGTTATTCCTGATTTAGTTTCCGATATCGTGAGTGAATTGGGTCATGACATTAAATGGTTAAACGCCCCTTGGGTACGTTCCTATCGTGAAGCCAAAAAGGGAAAAGTGGATATACTTATTCGCCATTCTATGACAGCTGAAAGAGAGTCCGTTTTACGAGCTATTACTTACGGATACGATACACGTCACTTAACTTTTTTTGTGGCCCCCAATTTTAATGGCGAGATCACCTCCTATGCGGATCTGGCCAATCTCAACATTGGGGCGATAAGAGGGGTGTTTTACTCACCGAAATTTTCTAACCTAGACCCTAATACCTTAACATTGGTTGGAACATCAGAGCAGTTGGTCGCGATGCTTGAATTGGGGCGCATCGATGTTGTTGTCACCTCTGCCTCACAACGCATCGAGTTATTTGAGCAACGCTTTGCAAAGGCGGACTTCGTTGATAGCTTTACCAATGCGTTTTATATCAGCGTGGTCAAGGGCGGTAATGCCATGCCGATTTATGATGCACTAGCGGCTAAGATGCTTGAATATCGAAAAATCGGTAAAATCTCTCAATACTACGAAAAATATGGTGCAGTACCTCCACAACAAGAGGATGACGTCAACGCTAGGAAACTGTTACCCACTCAGTGAAGATGAGGCTGGGCTTAACCTAGTTGAATGATGAATAGCATCAAAGCGAATTCCATCGGGCTCTATCACCGTTTAGGTGTTGGCATTACGAGCGATTAGCATTTTTGTAGGCACGCAAACGACACGAGGAGCAATCTGTGGGACTAATTTTGTTGCCTATCCTGATATTTTGGTTAGGCATGGCCCTTTATGTATTACACACCAGTTACGAGGTTATAGGGAGCTTATCCAGCTATATCGAAATGTTCGGGTTCAGCAGTGCCTTAGGGATAAGTTACGCATGTTATTTATATTGGGGTTTTAGTCGGTTCAAAACACGTACTAAGCTGGCGTGGTATGATATCCCCCTGTTTTTCACCACTCATAAGCCTAGTTTGTTCACGTTTACCTTGATGCTAATCATTCATAGCACGGGAATAATGCAATGGAGGAACGCCTACCTACAATTAGTCCCGGTCATTATGCTGTTTGCTATATCACTGGGTGTGCTCAGTGCTATATTTTTCGCCCCTCAATATATGAAGCGCAAAGGTATTCAACAAATTCACTGACCATCACGTATTAAAAATAAGATTTGTGGTTTTGATGTGCTTAAATTGATTCACTCAATCTAAGCACTAGGTTTTTTGTTCGCTATGGCCGCGGCGCTAATTCACAAAAGGTTTCACGAAAGAATGAATGATCTGATACGGCAATTCACACATAAGATTGCCTCCCAGTTAAGACAAATTAGTGACGTAACAATGTCAGAGGAAGAAGGGGAAATAGCCCTTAAAAAACGAAAACTGATCATTCACGCAGGAACGCCAAAAACAGGAACAACTAGCGTTCAAGCATACTTAAGTAAGAAACAGCGAAAACTGCGAGGAAGGGGGATCCTTTACCCTCATAATCTCGAAGCATCTGATAACCCAGGAGCGCCTACTCACCAGTGGTTTGAGAAAAACCTAGTGTCTACACATGTTGAAAATTTCATCGCTAATGTTAGCAATGTCGTATCACAGATAAAAACCGATACACATACGGTGATATTGTCATCAGAAGGAATTTACAATTATTGGTGGGATTTTCCTGAGGCATCAAAAGATTTGTTGCGCGAACTCGCTAAGTTGTTCGATGTAAAGCTGTGGGTATGGTTTCGCGACCCTGTAAGTTTTGTAGAAAGCTACTACAAGCAATGTATTCGCAATCCCCAAGTGACCAGTAATCCCTGTTATGGCAAGGACTTATCTCTTAACGAAATGCTTGATATACCTTGGTTTGTTCAGCATCTTGATTACCAAGGGTTTGTCACACAAACTCGAATGATATTTGGTCAAAACAGCGTATCTGCCTATGAGTATAAAGGCGATATAGTAAAGCAAGTAAGCACCTTGCTCGGCTTAGCGACCGCTCACGACAACCCTACGCCTAGACAGAATATTAGTTTGAATGACGCGACCATTGCACTTTTGCGCACGATTAATCATTATGATGTAAAAGCCAAGGACAAAGAATTATTGATGCCTTTGATTAAAGACATTAACAACATAATGGACCGTTATACCAGCCAATGCGTGACGGATGAAATAGCGAAACAAAGGGTATTGAGCTTGGTGAAATCCGTGACATTTTGCAGCATTGATCCTTAACGCCTGCTCACTTGAAACGTGCCCATTAATTGCTGAAGACGATTGGCGTTAGTATTCACCTGTTCTGAACTCATACTCAATTGCTGAATAGATGAGGCCATGGCTTCTGTTACTTCTGTAACCTGTTGGGCGGTCTCACCGTTGAGAGCACTATTTTGCTCTATGACATTTATGCTCTCAAACATTTTCTCTACAATGGCATGTAGCTCAATATTTTCCCCCGATGCGGCCTCTGTTAACTTTAAGCTTTGATCTACATTTTTAACCCCAGATTCCATAAAGTTCACCGCATGTAAGGTTTCTTGCTGCAAGCCTTGGATCATGGATTGTATATCTTTCGCTGCTCCCGCTGTTCTACCGGCTAAACCGCGCACCTCATCGGCCACCACGGAGAACCCTCGTCCGTGCTCACCTGCACGCGCCGCTTCTATTGCTGCGTTTAAGGCAAGTAAGTTGGTTTGATTGGTGATCTCGGTGATAACATCAATGATATTTCCTATTTCTCCCATCCGATCGTCTATGGATTGCACGCTGGCCGCTGTGTTTTCGACAATATCTCGAATTGCTTGTGTACCGGCCCTTGCATCTTCATAGTCTGATTTTGCTTTTTCCACGACGGTTGCCATTGATTGCTTCATATCTTGTGCAGTATTCGAGGCCTGTAATATAACCTCTCGCTGCGTGTGAATTAATGCTTGCATGCGCAGCATAGATTCGTGTACTTGATTTGAGCTTGAATAGGCTTCGGCGTTTTTATCCAACATATCGTCATTGGTTTTGCGAACATCGTGCGAAGCATGGATCACTTGACCTACAACACTGTCTAAATTATCGATAAAGCTGTTTATCCATCGGCTCATGTCACCGGTTTCATCTTGCTTTATACCCGTTTGATCCAACCTTTGGGTAAGGTTTCCTTCGCCTTCAGCTATGGTACGTATCACCGATGTCATTTCATTTAGGCGGTTTGATAGCTTATTGGTACTCAATGTGGCAAATAAAGCACCACTGAGTAATAGCCCCGCAGCAGTGATTAGATTGCTGGTCATCAGAGATAAATTTGTGTACTCCAGCAGCCCAATATTCAAACCAACGACTGAGGCTGTCATCGCAAAGTATTTTTTAAGAAGTGATAAGTTAATTGAGCGACGTCGATAGACTTCCTCTAAGTCTCCCTCACACATCATTCCCCATGAATCTAACGACCCATGTAGTTTAAATGTGACGCCTTTACCGATAACAGGTATATGTCGATAATCCGAATAGCCAGGATAAGTAACAAATAAATTTTGTCCATTTTTAATGGTTTCACGTATCCCAGGATGTAACTCGCCAGTAGCAGGGTCGATAAAGCGAACTTCTAATTCAGTATGCTTGGCAACCTTGACTACCCCAAAGTCAGTATGTACCCCAGATTTTAGGTTTTCACCATGGGAAAAGGTGCTGTCTTCAAAGCGCGAACGCGATAATGCAATTCCCGGTTTAATGCTAGGGTCAAACCTTGATTCGACCATAAACAAATAGTTGTCACCAGATTCACGGTAAACATGGCCTGCTTCTCGTTGGATCAAGTCACCTAACACATCATTCGGTACGCGCCCACATAATAGAGCAAACGTTTGTTCGTTAATGATTATAGGCTGGTAAAACATTAACGTGACTTCATCATGAAAGTTAGAGCTTGAGGGACCAATTGTTAAGGTATCAGTGTCCGTATAGGGACCATGTAAGAATTGGCCTTGCAAAGACTGTTCGATCGCTTTGTGCTCGCTATGGCGGCGATTAACACGTTGACTATGTGTAGATACTAAAATTTTGCCGCGGGGATCAATAATAAACAGCTCAGAAAAATCTTGCGCGCTTTTCAGACCATCTAGAAGGGTCTTATTGCACGCAGCCAAATCATCAATATCAATAATGTTGGCGGTTGAGAGTAAATGTTGCCATTGATTATTAACCCAGTTTTGTAGAAGTTTGACTCGGGTGGCTGCGATTCCTTCAAACGTTTGTTCAACCGCGGGGTATATGGAGCGATTGACAAAACATGACCAACCAAGTGACAACTTACCATTGATACCAAACCAAGGTAACCAGCTGCGCTCTTTAGCTGACAACTGCATCGCGTTACTTTTTAAATGCAAAGCGCCTCCCAACAAACATGCAAATAAATTCAGTGATGCACAGGCAGAGCAACATCAGTGCCTAAATGTCAAGATAACCAAATTCGTAAAATAACCGACGTTTTGTTGATAAAATGCCCAACCGTGCGCCAAAATCATGCATAATTTTAACCGTTTTGCGCATAATGTAGAAAAAGTGTTAACGTAACACCACTAGAATACACACCAAAGGGAAGCACCAAAACTAAGCAAGGTCTATATCACATAAATAACATTGAACCCTATTGGTGCAAGCACTTCTTATCGCTGATAGGTAATTTTAATGCGGGATATATTTGGAACGTTAGTGCTGCTTAAGGAGAAAATGTGAGAAAAGGATTTATTTTAGCGTGTATCGCGTCATTTATATTGCTTTATGAAGATTTCAATCATTTATTGGTGCTTTTGATAGTCGGTGGTTTTGAACTTGAACAGGCTGCGCAAAAAGCGTTTGGTCATTCTAGTTTTACTGGAGCAATATTGATTGGCTCTATACGGTTAATTCCGTTTGTAAGCCTTATTGCGTGTGCTATTTGCACTAAACTTCTTGAATCACTCAAGGGCAGGCTCTCTTTATGTGTAAGTTTGCTCGTCGCCGTATGGGTTATCTTTTGTGGTTATTGGTCAATAACTAGCCCGCTGTATACGGCTGAACATGCATCTTCTACTTCCGCAATAGCTTACATTTTTGTACCCATAACGGCTTATATGTTTTCTTTTGCTGCCGGCGCTAGCGTTTATCTGTTGTGTAAAGTGTATGAGGTGGTAACTAAAGGTAAATAATAAAGCAGTGAATACGCCCACTTCGTTAACCGGTGTTTTCAATTTTCGGCCTTGTCTGCTAGGAGGTGAGATAAGCATTTACGCTTGTGAGTTAGTCAATTAAGCCGTTTCTTTTCACGCAATACGTCTCAAGCATCAGGTCTCATGCATCTCATTCCATGTATTTGGGGCAAAGGGATTAGTGTTTGTCTTTAAACTTCAGGGTGAAGAAAAACAACAAAAAGTAGCAACCAAACGCAAACCAGTAGGGCAGTGTGCCATCGATAGAATACAGATAGGTGCCCAGTATCGGGCCCACAGTAAATCCTAGTGGCGGGCACGCACCTGCAACACCTGCTACTGCACCTTGTTCATCCGCAGATACCGCAATTGAGGCCCCAGCCATAAAACCTGGGCCAGCGAACCCCATCCCAAGACCTAAAATACTCATGGCGATAATGTACATAGTTTGCGTATCGGCTATGGCCATAATAGCAAAGGCAATCATCATCATCGGCATCGACATGCGTAACAAAACAAAAGGACGAACAGATAGCCTAGGTATAACCAATAGTTGCACAAAAAGGGCTGCTGCGGCAGAGAGCATTAAGCTAACACCGACTATTTTGGCTGTTTGCGTACCGTCTAATGCCAATACATCTTGAAAGCGAAAGGCGATGGTTTGCTGCACGATAGCAAAGCCCATGAAGAGCAACACCCCAGCCACCACTAAGGGGAAAATTCTTGGGTCGGTGTACTTTAATTTAGGTAATACTTTTATTTCTGTCGGCCTGGGTAATACAGGTAACGCGTAAACGGCGAGAACGGCAGCGCCTAAGGTAAGTATGACTGAAAAATACAAGGGCGTTAGCAAGCTAATACTGGCCAGTAAACCACCTACTGCGGGGCCAAGAATAGAGCCAATGTTGGTTGCTGCACCAATGGCTCCCATGCCTTTTATACGATCTTTTACTGTGGTGATATCAGCCATATATGCATTGGCTGATGGGGTAACAGCAGCCATCACGACAGCATTAGCAACCCGGGTTGTGATCAAAAGTGCAAGCGCGATAAGGGGGATAAGATACCCCAGAAGCGCAGCCTGAAACACACCAGCAAATAAAATGGTCCCTAATGAATAGCCAAATAAACCGATCAACAACACTTTTCGTCGGCCCCACATATCACTGGCTCGCCCCCACAAGGGACTGACCAAAAATATGGTTAATGACGAACAAGAGATAATCGCGCCAATTTGTACTTCTATTAAGCCGATTTCTCGCCCTAATGGTGCAAGAATGGCAAACAACACGGTTTGTGCAAACCCCATAGCGGCTGCAGCTAATAGTAACGTGCGTTTGGCTAACGCATTGGCAGCGGTTGGATGGCTCATAGGGGGCACTTTTTCTCTATTTAATCTGATTTCTGGATAACAAGTATCGTACGAGATAAATTTTAACGATATTATTCAATGGCTTAATCATATTCGTTACAATACTTAATATGAATGCTGACTCAGTGACGACATTTTTCGGGTACACATAATCCATCTGTTTTGAATTGCCTAAGCAGAGCGAGCTACTTAGGCGAGTCAAAGCATAATGAGGCTAAGACAAAGTCGTCAGCGCTTCGCCCGAGTACTGCTCAAGTTCTTCTAATTTACCGTGGCGAATCTTATCAGCCCACTTAGGATCTTGCAGTAGGGCGCGGCCAACTGCGATCAAATCAAACTCGCCTTTGTCCATCCGCTCAATGAGATCGTCAATTGAGCGGGTGTTTGAGCCTTTTCCTGCAAATGCGCTGAAGAAGTCTTCGTTTAAGCCCACTGAGCCTACAGAAATGGTTGGCTTGCCTGTTAGTTTTTTTGTCCAACCGGCTAGGTTTAATTCACTTCCGTCGAACTCGTTTTCCCAATATCGGCGCTGTGAACAATGGAATACGTCGACTCCGGCGTCGCTCAATGGAGCCAAAAACTCTTCCAGTAATTGCGGAGTTTCGGCTAACCTTGCTGTGTAGTCTTGTTGTTTCCACTGTGAATAGCGTAACACGATGGGGAAGTCGGGTGATGTGATGGCGCGAATAGCCTTAATAATTTCAACCGCTAAACGACCACGATTCGCCATGCTGCCACCCCAGGCATCGGTGCGCTGATTCGTACCTTCCCAGAAGAATTGATCAATCAAATAACCATGGGCTCCGTGGATCTCAACGCCATCAAAGCCAATTCGCTGAGCATCTGCGGCAGCATTTGCAAAGCCTTCAATCACAGTTTCAATTTGTACTTGTGTCATCGGCTCCGATACTTGCTTGCCAGGTTTAAACAAACCAGATGGGCCTACACTAGGGAGTTCAGGGTACGGCGCTTTCTTTTGAGGGCGAGCCATACCCACGTGCCATAACTGCGGCATTATTTTACCACCTGCGCTGTGCACAGCTTTAACGGTTTCCTCCCACCCAGCGAGCGCTGCGTCACCATGAAACTGAGGAATACGCTCACTCATGGTCGCCACAGGATCATTTATGGTCGTGCCTTCGGTGATGATTAAGCCCGTGCCACCTTGTGCACGGCGACGATAATAATCGGCCACCTCAGACGATGGCACACCACCGGGAGAAAACTCTCGCGTCATTGGGGCCATTACCACTCGGTTATCCAAGGATAGACCTTTGTGTTTAAACGGGGTGAACAGCGTATCTACTTTGTTACTCATATTGTTGTCCTTGATATTCATTTATTGTCGTTTACTTGTTGGATTCAGATGAAGTCGGCTCATCACTAACACTGCGTAATAGAGCGTCAATCATAACGGTTGCAAGCTGTGCTACGTCTCGCTGTTCACCCAACATGTGAGACAGGTGCAGCGATATTAAGCCGTGTAACCCAGCCCAAATCACATAACATATTTCGACCGGGTCACCTTTTAAGATCCCCGCGCTTATAGCGGATTTGACAACCTGTCGCATTGGCATACTGCTGCGTAATATTTCGTTCTCAAGATCGGTATATTTGCTCAAATCAGGTTGCGACACGCTATACATAACGCGGTATGAATCGGGGAATGCCAAAGCAAATTCAAAGTATGCATGGCAAAGCGCGCTTAATTGTTTACTTAGGGTTGGCTCTTTACTCAGTGCATTTTCTAGGGTATCAGCAATGCGTGCGAACTCTCGCTGGCGCAGTGCGGCAAGAATATCAGCTTTGTTTTTAAAGTAGCGATACGGCGTAGTACGGCTGCAGCGTAAATCAGCGGCTAGCCCGCGCAGTGAAATCCCTTCGACGCCGCTTTTAGCAAATGACGCTAGCGCATGGTCGCACATGCGATTGCGAAAACAGGCTATCTCTTCTTCAGACAGTACTTTTGGCATCGTTACCCTTTACTTTGTTAATTTTAAGAGCATTGTTTTAAAACTGCTGTGATCAACGGAACAAACCATCATATATTTTATATTGACACTGTCAATTTTAAAAAGCGTTATTCAACTCGAGTATTATTAAATAGGACTTTAGGTAGGCGTGGCAGCGTCATTCCGAAAGCTCATTTATCAAAAGAAATTTGTCTTAAAGCGCCGCTAAACGTCGCAGCAAAGAGATTAGATATGCTAAGCCGCCATGGATTTTGGCGCGCGCAGCATCAAGCTAGAGCCGATATGTTGATATTTGTCAGTTTACTTTATCTACTGTTTGCAGGGGCAGGTAAGTATTCAATTGACAATTATCTACAGCGTAAAAAAGCGCGTATATAACGAGAAATATGATTAAGGGAGATACTTCCTACTCGTAAAAGGGCTAACAGACATTGATTCTGTTAGCCCTTTCACTGTTTTTAACCTTTCGGCGTTAACAGGTTTTCCTTAGTTTCGCTTATTCGTTTGGTTTTTCTGTGCTTTCAACCTTATCGTCTGCTTTTTTCACGCGAATTTTATTAGCCCCTAATGTGTGGCCATTTAAGTTAATTGTCGCTGCTTTTGCGTCGCCTACTTTTGGCATTTCAATAAAGCCAAACCCTTTAGAGCTATGGGTAGCAGGGTCCATTACGATTGTGCATGATTGAACAACCCCATAACCTTCAAAAAGGGTGCGCAGTTCGTCTTGTGTCGTGGTGCGGTCTAAATTACGGATCAATAATTTCATGGTAACGCCTTTCAATATAATAATTCACTTATGATAACAGCGTTTGTGTTGTATCAATACGAGTTAATGGCCTTAAGCGTGCTACTAAGCGCGGGAACACTCATTAATGAGGCTTTACGTGTTCAACTTGGTCTCGTTGGACAAATGATAACGAGCTTAGCCGAAGCTGTTTAAGTAAAAAATAGGCTTAATTTTTTCCTCGCTGAAAGTACTTCCCCCATAAAAAACGCGAATATTTTAGGGTTATTCATAAAAATCTGCTGAATGTAAAGTGACGCTAAACGTCGCTAACGTGTTAGTAGGTAGTCTTGTTTTTCATATTTTATATTCGCACCTTTATGAATTTTGGCTGCATTATAACGATATTTTTTAAGGTTTTTAGTGAATTTTAGGTTTTATCTGCTTTTTGCCTTTTTCCCTTAAAATTACGTTTTGTGTTTAGTTCAAAATGCTTATTAGAGGGCAGTATTGGTTAAAAATTCGCGCAAAAATTAGGGGCTAGTATTTTTAATTTTGTTGTCCTATTATCCGCATTCGCTCTCGGGGCGCCTTTTTTGGCTGAGATGTAGTAATACAAACCCGTAGAACCTGATCCGACTAGTATCGGCGTAGGAATGAGCAGCACATCCTGTCTTGGGATGTTTGTTTTCGTTTTCCGCGCGCCTGTATTTTTTAAGGAACACAAAAGGAAAACAAAATGAACACTGTCCTTTCTTCCAGTGCAACAAATGCGCAAGCAAACAACGACGCTGAAAGCCAAAAAATTACACGCACTCCTCTTCCTGCCAGTAAAAAGGTGTACGTGTCATCCCCAAATGACCCAAGTATTCGCGTGCCCATGCGTGAAATTAGCCTCACCGATGGCACTGCCGTTACCGTCTATGATACATCCGGTCCGTATACCGATGAATCAATTGATATTGATGTCAACAAAGGCATTGCTGACGTGCGTGGGCAATGGGTGCTTGAGCGCAATGATACCGAGCAATACGTGGGGCGAGAAGTTCAGCCCCAAGACAATGGCCACTTTGATGAAGACCGCGGGTTTCAATATTACAACGACGCGCTACAACGAGCGCCAAGGCGTGCATTATCAGGGAAAAATGTTACCCAAATGCATTACGCACGCCAAGGAATTATCACCAAAGAAATGGAATACATTGCCGTGCGCGAAAACCAAGCGCGTGAGGCATTAAATAACGAATTTACAACCGAAGAACGAAATACGCGTTTAAAAGGCAACCCTTTAGGGGCGAATTTGCAACCAATCACAGCCGAATTTGTTCGCCAAGAAGTGGCTGATGGGCGGGCAATTATTCCCGCAAACATCAACCATACTGAGCTTGAGCCGATGATCATTGGGCGCAACTTTCTGGTTAAAATCAATGGCAATATAGGTAACTCGGCGTTGCGCTCATCCATTGAGGAAGAAGTAGAAAAACTGGTCTGGTCAATCCGCTGGGGCGGCGACACCATCATGGATTTATCCACTGGTAAAAATATTCACTCGACTCGGGATTACATAGTGCGAAATTCACCTGTGCCAGTGGGTACCGTGCCAATCTACCAAGCACTAGAGAAAGTAAAAGGTGTAGCAGAGGACCTGACTTGGGAAATATTCAGAGATACCTTAATTGAGCAAGCAGAGCAAGGGGTGGACTACTTTACTATCCATGCTGGGGTGCGTTTACATCATATTCCTATGACGGTAGATAGAGTCACAGGCATTGTGTCTCGCGGAGGTTCGATAATGGCCAAGTGGTGTATTGCGCATCATCAAGAAAGCTTTTTATACACGCATTTCGAAGAAATTTGTCACATCATGAAGGCATATGACGTGAGCTTTTCTCTTGGTGATGGTTTGCGACCAGGCTCATTGGCTGATGCCAACGATGAGGCACAATTTGCTGAACTGATTACCCTAGGTGAATTAACCAAGATCGCGTGGAAACACGATGTACAAACCATGATAGAAGGGCCGGGTCATGTGCCTATGCACATGATAAAAGAAAATATGGATATGCAGTTAAAGCATTGCCACGAAGCGCCTTTTTATACGCTAGGCCCTCTTACTACTGATATTGCGCCTGGGTACGATCATATTACCAGTGGGATAGGCGCGGCAATTATTGGCTGGTACGGTTGTGCGATGCTCTGCTATGTGACGCCAAAAGAACACTTGGGCTTACCAAATAAGGACGATGTGAAACAAGGAATTATGGCCTACAAAATTGCAGCCCATGCAGCAGACATCGCTAAAGGTCATCCTGGTGCCCGTTATCGTGATGATTTGTTATCAAAAGCACGCTTCGAATTTCGCTGGATAGATCAATTCAATCTCGGCCTTGATCCTGATACCGCCCGTGAATTTCATGATGAAACGTTGCCGAAAGACGCCGCGAAAGTGGCACATTTTTGCTCTATGTGTGGTCCGAAATTTTGCTCAATGAAAATTTCTCAAGAGGTGCGTGATTATTCAGCGGATTTACAAAACGCTGAAATTGAAGCCGGTATGGCGCAAAAATCAGCTGAGTTTACCGCCTCTGGCGCGCAAATATACGTCGCGCAAAAGGACTAATTCATCCATGAAGCAAGCGGTTAGCAAGACACAATTTGCAATCGTGGGGGCTGGAATTATGGGGCGAGTATTGGCTTGGCAGCTCATTAATCGCCCCGAGCCAGTCTCCGTAACCTTGTTTGACAAAGACCCGGTAGCGTCAGGTCATGCAGCTGCATACACCGCTGCCGGTATGTTGTCACCATACAGTGAGCTGGAAAGCGCAGAAAGTGAGGTATTTAGTATGGGCATGGTGTCCCTTGAGCGCTGGCCTGATATTTTACGCACGGTAAACGCAGCTATACCCGAGCGACTAACACTATACAATCAGGGAACGCTAGTGGTGGCGCATCAGCAGGATAAGCCGTATTTTGAGCGTTTTTACCAGCAGCTAAACACTAAACTACCGAATTTAATGGGAGGTGAATTATCCGCGCATATGCACATGCTTGAGCATAATGAGCTTCGCCGCTATGCGCCTGCACTTGCAACGGGGTTTACCCACGCACTGCACTTGCACAAAGAAGCGTGGCTTGATAGCGATAAAGTTATGCAAGGGCTTGCTCGGTATTTGATGAGCGCTGGAGTCAATTGGCAGGCAAATAGCCATGTTGATAAAATTGAGAGCATCTCGCAAGGCCAAGACAAAGGCCGAGCGGCGGTACATTTGCCCGCAGGTAGACAGATATTTGATCACGTGATCGATTGCCGAGGGTTAGGTGCAAAGTCTGATTTAGCTGCACAGCAAGATATACAGTTGCGTGGTGTACGCGGTGAAGTGATCATCCTGCATGCCCCTGATGTTGAACTAAAGCAAGCTGTGCGCATGATGCACCCCAGATACAAACTATATATCGCGCCTAGAAATGACCAACACTTTGTAATTGGCGCGAGCCAAATAGAAAGCGAAGACCATGGTCCTATTAGTGTACGCTCTGCGCTCGAGTTGCTCTCTGCTGCTTACTCAATTGATACAGGGTTTGCTGAAGCTAAAATACTTCATTGTGCCACCAATTGCCGTCCTGCATTCGCTGACAATCTACCTAAAATTCTGTGCAACAAGCAGGTGATGCAAATAAATGGCTTATATCGACACGGGTATTTACTCGCTCCTTATTTAGCGCAAGAGGCTTGTCATCGTCTGTTTTCTACGGCACAAGGGTCACTTTTTTCTGAACTTATACAGGAGGTTTCATGATAACGATTCAATTTAATGGTGAGCCGCATCAGTTGAAAGCGCAGGCGTTACCTGAGGTACTGCTTGAATTAGGGGCTCCGCAGATGTGCGCCGTGGCGGTAAATGGTCAATTTGTGCCTAAAAATGAACATAATAGTGTGATTTTACAAGATGCAGATTCGCTTGATGCATTCACACCGATGCAAGGGGGCTAAAATGAGTTGGCAACTTGCAGATGTGACACTCGATAGCCGGTTTTTAATTGGTTCGTCTTTATATCCTTCGCCACAAATCATGCAGCAAGCTATTGTTGAATCCTCGGCAGAAGTGGTAACTGTCTCATTGCGCCGCCAGTTACCAACACAACAAGGAGGGCAGTCTTTTTGGCAGCACATACAAAATCTTAACCGGCATATATTGCCCAACACAGCGGGTTGCTACAGTGCGAAAGATGCTATCACAACCGCAAATATGGCGCGGGAAGTATTTAATACCCACTGGATAAAGCTGGAAGTACTGGGGGATGAATATAATTTGCAGCCTGATCCCTTTGCGCTATTAGAAGCTACGAAAGAGTTGATTGCACAGGGTTTTGAAGTCTTTCCTTATGCTACCGATGACTTAGTGCTCGCAGAGCGTTTAGTTACCGCAGGGTGCAAAATTGTTATGCCTTGGGGGGCTCCTATTGGTACAGGTAGAGGACTCATGAACCCGTATGCCCTACAAATTCTCAGAGCTCGCTTGCCCGATACCACCTTGATTATTGACGCAGGACTCGGTGTGCCTTCCCATGCGGCACAGGCAATGGAGTTGGGGTTTGATGGTGTATTACTCAACACAGCAGTGGCTGAGGCAAACGACCCTGTGATGATGGCAAGGGGATTTCGTGATGGAATTTGTGCTGGGCGAAATGGCTTCGAAGCAGGCGTCATGCAACAGCGAGATTTAGCTAAGCCGAGCACACCGGTATTGGGTACGCCGTTTTGGCACCAAGACAAACATGAGCTAGGTGGCTGAGCATGATAAGCCATGAAGCAATCGTCAGCGATCCCCAGTCGTTAAATAACGGTATAAAACCCTCGGTTTTAACCTTTTCTGGCAGCGACAGCGCAGGCCTAGCTGGTATGCAAATGGACATAAAAGTGCAGCACGCTTTTCACGTTCAGTGCTTAAGTGTACTCACGGCGGTTACAGCGCAAAATAATCAACAGGTTATGGGGGTGAACGCGGTTGAAAAAGAGATGTTTGACGCACAAATTAAAGCCGTTAGCGCATTTCAGCCCAGCGCCATTAAAACAGGATTAATTGGGCAGCATGCACAAGCAAAAAGTATTATCGATGCTCAACAAGCGTTAGGCATTCCCCTTATTTGTGACCCCGTCGGCACTGCAACCAGTGGTCATTACCTAACAGCCAATGAAAGTGAAGACAGCCATAGGTATTACACCGACGTTTTACTGCCTTATTGCACGTTAATCACCCCGAATATTCCTGAAGCTGAACGGTTAGTAGGGTTTCGCATTCTTAGCAACCAAGACATAAAACATGCTGCAAGAATTCTGCTTGATAAAGGGGCCGCTACAGTGCTGATAAAAGGAGGTCACGGCCCTTGTGCGAAGCAGTTTAGTCAAGACTATTATTGCAGTCCTACGGAGCAGTTTTGGTTGCAGAATCAATGGGTCGACACTCGGCATACAAGAGGAACTGGCTGTGCTCTCGCCTCTGCAATAGCCAGTTGTCTTGCACTTGGCTATTGCTTAAAAGATGCAGTGGTGATAGCAAAAATGGCTATTACCCAAGGTTTATATGTCGCCAAGGGCTTACTTTCTAACCCTAAAAATTACATGGACACCCATGTTAAAGGGTCAAAAAATAACAAAGACACCCATACTAATAGGTCAGAAAATTACAAGGACATCCATGGTAAAGGGGCAGAAAATAATAGAGGCACCCATACTAAAGGTGCAGTTGATATTCGGTGTTTTCCTTCGGGGCAACTGAGTTTACCTAATTTACGTGATGACAATGGCGGGGCGGGTTGTGTTGAGTCTCATTCATTTTTGACCCCAGTTCAGCCATTTCCTGATATCGGTGATTCACCGCTAGGCTTATATCCCATTGTTGATCGTGCTGATTGGCTAGAGATGCTGCTGCCACTTGGGGTATCAACTATTCAACTTAGAATAAAAGATTTAGCTGGGCAGTCACTTGAAGAGGAAATCAAACGCGCGGTTGAAATAGCAAAGCGTTTCCAGTGTCGTTTGTTTATTAATGATTATTGGCAACTGGCCATTAAACACCATGCTTACGGGGTGCACTTAGGTCAGGAAGATTTAATCGCTGCCCAGCAAGACTCAGCTAACCCGATAGACCAAATCCGCAATGCAGGTTTGCGCTTAGGGATCAGCACCCATTGTCACTTTGAAGTAGCGCGTGCACACGCTGTTAAACCTTCTTACATTGCCTACGGTCCCGTTTATGCGACAACAAGTAAAGACATGCCGTGGATCCCGCAAGGATTAGACGGACTTAGTTACTGGCAAAGTGGTTTAACCTACCCGGTGGTAGCAATTGGCGGTATTGATCTGCAAAGAGCGAAAGCCATTCACGCACTTGGGGTATCTGGCATCGCTATGATAAGCGAAATCACACGCGCAGATTCACCTCTTGAAAAGACTCGCGCGTTATTGGAAGCATTAAGCTCATGAGTTTATTTAATGCAGGAGAATGGCAGCAATATCAGCGGCATGTGCAATTAAATGAAGTGGGCGTTGCTGGCCAACTTGGCCTTAAACATGCCAAGGTTGTTATTGTAGGGGCAGGTGGGTTGGGGTGTCCTGTTGCTATGTATTTAGGTGCTGCAGGGGTTGGACATATCACAATTGTCGATGGTGACTGTATTTCCCAGTCGAATTTACATCGTCAAGTTTTGTTTTCCTTTGCGGATATCGGCAAATCAAAAGCTCGCATGGTTGCCAAACGCTTGAATGATAATAACCCATTCATTACTGTTCTTAGTGCCAGCGAGTCGTTGAGCGCTCAAAATATGCATAGTTTGCTTACCAAAGCAGATATCGTGCTTGATTGTACTGATAACTTCGAAGCTCGCATGCTGATTAATCAGTATTGCTTGGAGCAGGCAACTCCATGGATATATGCCAGTGTGTTAGGTACAAATGGTCAAATGGCGTTGTTTACACCAGACGGACCATGTTTTCGATGTGTGTTCCCTGATATTCCTGCCGATATACCCGATTGCAATGCCGCTGGTGTTTTAAGCTCCTTGCCCGGGATGCTAGGTTTGCTGCAAGCCAATAGTTGTTTACAGTATTTAATATCTGAGCAAAGTGACATTGCCAATAAGCTGTATTTGTTTTCTGGAAGAGCGAATGAATTGCGCACGATTAATCTTAGCCAGAATACACAATGTGATTGCGCTCAGCCTAAGGAAAAGAGCACAGTGAGCGTTAGGCTGGGCACAAAGCAAGATAAAGAGAAAGGGGGAAAACACACAAGTACTGAATCAATCAGCGAGTGTCATCAAAACACGAAACTAACAGCAAAAGCCTTCGTAGAACGACTCATGTGCCACGAAGCCCCTTTTCTACTTGATGTACGAAGTGAACAAGAGCACAAAGGTTTTAACATAGGTGGTATCTGCATCAGCTTAAGTGATGATTTAGTTCAGAAGGTTACCGCTGAGTATGAGGATCGAACAGCGACTATTTTTATATACTGCCAATCCGGTAAACGCAGCGACCAAGCCATCCAGCTGTTAAGAGAAGCGGGTTATCTTGAGTTATACAGCTTGGATGGTGGCTTGAGTGTCTTGCTCGAAGAGCGTCAACTTACCAAAATATTAAGTAAATTTTTAGCAAACCGTGCTTGAAAAACTGGTACTTGAGGGCAAGACTAATACCTCACATGAGCCAATTCATTGCGTAAATAAAGGAGCGAATATGACTAATCCAGTTGGGTGGTTTGAAATATATGTCGAGGATATGGACAGAGCGAAAGCATTTTATCAAACAGTCTTAGCCGTGACGTTAGAAACATTGACAGATCCCACAGATGAACAGGCGCATATGCTGGCATTTCCATCTGACATGGAAAAATACGGCGCAGCAGGTGCTTTAGTCAAAATGACGGGCATGACACCCGGTGGTAACAGCACATTGGTGTATTTTTCCTGTGAAGATTGCGCGGTAGAAGCAGGACGCGTATCACAAGCAGGCGGAGCGGTAGAGCAGGCAAAAATGTCGATTGGTGAATACGGTTTTATCGCCTTGGTAAAAGATACTGAAGGCAATATGTTCGGTTTGCACTCACAAGCATAATCGGCTTGGTATAACCTCAGCCATACCAAAGCAAGCGGTTTGAGGTAACCAGAAGGCGGAACATTTTATATGTTACGCCTTTATTCGTTTTACATGTATTAAAAAGGCATGAGTTGTAGAATGAGCGCTGGCCCTGATGCACGATTTGCATAAAAGGCGCTAGCGTAAAAACGCGTATTACCGACCTATTTTGTGCTTTAACCAGTTATGCACTCGGTTAATTGTCGTTTGATTTCTCATGCCTAAGACACCGCGCACTGAAGGTGGAATGTGCTCATGCAGCGACTCATCAGTGCTTAAATAATGATTAAGCATATGTTTCCACGCTGTTTGTTGGTCTATCGGTAAATGTTTGAGGGCTTGAATTGCATGGATCAACATAGGGAAAGGTAAAGCGCTAGAAACGAAATTACCGCTCCACCAATAGTTCACTAATACATTTATATTGCTCTGCGACTCAACGCTATGCCACCAAGGTGACGGAATATAAATCGCGTCACCGGGACGTAATTCTACTGACAAAGCGTGTTTAAACGCTTCAGCATATTTAGGAAAACGCGTCAAATCAGGGCAATGTAAATCAACTAAGCTAACCGGTTGACCAGCAGGGGTGTGCTCTAAGGGCCCTATATATAAGTTATCGATTTGCTCCGGCGGGAAAAGCGTGAAACGGCGCACGCCTGCGGCCACGACGGCTATGTTATGTGCCTCATCAAAATGCGCTGCCACTGTAACGGGATTACCCAACCATATAAAAGGGTGGTTACCGGGACGTAAGGGGTTGGCCAGCTCGTCTTCTAGCTTCGGCATCACGTCTTTAATACGTACACTTTGTACGCATACTCTGTCAACGGCTAACTCCCGGTTTGACTGCGCAAAATGCTGCATATGAGCTAAAGCTTGTTGTAATGTTGCCTGCGCCTTTTGAAAATTCATAGCGCGCATATCTTCGCTGTAAAACATCCGTCCTTTAGTTTTGTGCGGTAACAGAACAAGCGGTAAGGGGGTGTTAGTCGAAACATCGACTAGGTAATCACATAAAGCTTGTTCGGATTCTTTAGCAGCGTTAACCAAAGGCCACTGATCGGCAAAGCCGGGGATCACGGCAGGTGAATAATCATCGGTTACGCGTTGTTTAAAGTTATCAACTGTCACTCCTTCAACCCGTCTAGGCTCTGGGAGGTTATGAATATTGTATGTAAGATCCTGCATGCTTTTTATGACGTTAATTGTATCTAATTATTTAATACGTGCGGATAGGCTAGCACCGAAAATCGTACAAGAATAGCGTAACGGACTCAGCTTGATCTGTATGAGCGTTTACAAATAATTTTCAATAAATTCTCAGCGTTATTTTTATTATTCAATAAATACAATCGGTTACATGCTAATTTTGACAGTTTATAAAAATGTAGCTGTTAATGAATTGTTGTGTATTTTTACTGAATACGTATGCAAGACATTGAGGCATGGCTGGATGAGGCGGTACTATCCCGACAACTCGTACAAAGATGTAACATTTGACTACAAGTTGTTAACTGAAACTTAGGTTTGCAACTTAGTCTCGAACCGGGATAGACACACATGAATAATTTTAAACCTAATTTAATAAAAGCCGCGCTAATCACTAGTGGTTTTGCTTTCGGTATTACACCAAGTGCGTTCGCGCAAGAAGCAACAGCAGATGCAGCGGGTGACGATACTGAAGTGATCCAAGTCACGGGTATTCGTGGCAGCCTTATGCGTGCACAAGCGATAAAAATGGACAACACTTCGATTGTTGAAGTGCTTTCTGCCGAAGACATCGGCAAGCTACCAGATACCAGTGTCGCCGAATCATTGGCACGTTTACCTGGCCTAGCCGGTGAGCGCAGAAACGGTCGTACAAGTGGTTTGTCAGTTCGTGGTTTTAATGAAAACTACGTTGGTACTTCGCTTAATGGCCGCGAACTACTAGGTATGGGCGATAACCGTGGGGTTGAATTCGATTTGTATCCCACTGAAATCGTCTCGAATATTCTGGTTTATAAAACACCAGAAGCCGGTCTGATTAATCAAGGTATCGGCGGCACCGTTGATTTACAAACAGTCAAGCCTCTGGGAATGGAGCAAAGCATTACCCTTAATGGTTCATTTGAAAAAAATGCTGAAGACTCAGCGAATCCAGATTTTGACAATGATGGCCATCGTTTATCTTTCAATTATGTTGATTCTTTCGCTGATGATACAATTGGCGTTGCCTTAACGCTTGCAACAATGGAGTCCCCTCGCCAAGAAGAGCAATTTGGTGGTTGGGGCTATGCTACCGCTAACCCTGACAACGCCGCGCCCGGTGTCGAAGTGCCAGAAGGAACACTGATTTTAGGTGGGCATGATTCACTTGCACGTTCAGCCATGTTGGAGCGAGACTCCATTGCGGCAGTCGTTCAGTGGGCACCATCAGATAAACTAACGTTGCAACTTGATGCTCTTTATATTGATTTTGTTGAAAACGATGTAAAACGAGGCCTCGAAGAAGGTGGCCCAGAGTGGGGTGGCGTAGATTACACCATCACCAAAGTCGAAGATGGTTTAGTCACTGAAGGTTACCACGATGGTTTCTACTCGGTGGTGCGAAACGATGCCAAAGAGCAAAATGCAGAGCTAACGACCTTGGGTTTAAACATCGCTTACGAATTAGATGAAAACTGGACTGTTTCGGCTGATTTGTCTAGTGGTAAAGTGGATAAAACCATTACCGATATCGAAAGCTACTCTGGTGTGGGGCGAGCTGGGGTTGAAGGGCGTCCGATTACACCGCGCTCTTGGACGATGACCTCTACCGGTGCCGTTTACGGTGATCATCCTACGTTGCCAGGCGTTGATTTAACCGATCCAAGTTTGATCAGCCTAGCTGGGCCGCAGGCATGGGGGGCCCCCATAATCGGCTCAGACGCACAAGACGGTTTCGTGAATAAGCCCGTATTTGAAGAAGAGTTAGACAGTATCCGCTTCGAATTAGACGGATACGTTGAATGGGGTATTTTTACCAATATTAATGTGGGTATCAACTATTCAGACCGCTCTAAATCAAAGGTTAATAATGGCGCCTATTTAACCGCCCCTGAGTACCCAGGCCAAGGTCCAATTCCAGATCCAGTAGGCGTGGTGAATTTAGATTTCATTGGTATTAATGGTGTTCTTGGTTACGACAGCTTAGGCTTATTCAACAGTGGTTATTACACAGTTACTGATGCTGGACTGGTGCAAAATGATCGCTTAGGGGATACCTATGAAGTGGAAGAACAGTTGACCACGGTATTTGCCAAGCTTGACATAAATACTGAGCTAGGCGATGTGTTCATAAAGGGTAATGTAGGCTTGCAAGTAGTCAGTGCTGACCAATCATCCACTGGTTTTAGCACTACAAGTGATGTGGATGGCATGACAGTCGCGGTGCCTGTTACAGGCGGTGCTGATTACACTGATGTATTACCAACGTTGAACTTAAGCGCTGAAATATACGAAGGCCAGTTTATTCGTACTGCACTTTCCAAGGTAATCAGCCGACCGCGTATGGACGATATGCGCCCAAATACTCAAGCTACTTTTGCTTTTAACGACAATCAAATTGCTAACCCAGATCCTGCAAATGGACCTTGGGGAGGAAGTACAGGTAACCCAGAGCTAAAACCGCTAGAAGCTGATCAGTTTGATCTATCTTATGAGAACTACTTTGCAGACGACGGTTACTTTGCTGTGTCATTCTTTTTCAAAGATATCAAAAACTGGCATCGCGATACCAGTGTAGTGGCTGATTTCTCAGACGTATATATTCCAACATTACATCAAGCCTCTGATGGCTCTGCACCAGTGACTTTCTTGGGTGGCGTATCTTCCGTGCTAGATGGATTTGAAGGCTTTGTGCGTGGCTATGAATTCCAAGCAAGCCTACCGTTTAGCATGATCCACGAAAGTTTAGACGGCTTTGGTATGTTTGCTAGCGCCACCTTTATGACCGGAAAGTTAGATGCCGCTCCTGGTCAGACTGAAACCCGTATTCCCGGTTTATCAGAAGAGTCCTATAGCTTGACGGCCTATTATGAGATGAACGGTTTCGAAATTCGCATCTCTGGTACGAAACGTGACCCATTTTTAACGGAGCAGCGTGGTTTAAGTTTGTCATTGGTTGATGCTACTGACCAAGGTGGTGAGCTATGGGATGCACAAATTGGTTATGACTTTAGTGAGTCAGGTATTGAATCTTTGGATGGCTTACGCGTGACACTGCAAGCGCAAAACATAACAGACGAAGATACGATCCAAGCCGCGCCAAACGATGGACGTCAAATAACCCGTCATCAATCATTTGGGGCTAACTACTTATTAGGTTTCAACTATTCGTTTTAAGTTAGCTATTAACCAAGCAGCAGGGAAGCCACTCGCTTCTTTGTAGACTAAAGTGCGGTGTGCCGCGCTTTCAATTTCAAACCCTATCTGGTTATATAACAATTAGATAGGGTTTTTCTGTTTGAAGTGATTCAATGAACACAGCAATTAAAGATGTAGTCATAGTGGGGGGCGGGACCGCTGGCTGGTTAACGGCTGCGTTACTGCAAAAAGTCGTTGGTACTTCTATTAACATTACCCTGGTTGAGTCCGAAGCCATTGGCACTGTGGGGGTAGGGGAAGCAACTATTCCTCCTATACGCTTAGTGAATCAAGTGTTGGGTATTAACGAAGCCGAGTTTTTAAGGGAAACCAAAGCCACTATCAAACTCGCGATAAAATTTGAGAACTGGCGTACACCCAACGATAGTTATTTTCATACATTCGGATCGCCGGGTAAAAGTATGGCGTTCTGTCATTTTCACCACTTTGTGAATCGTGCTAAGCATCTTGGTCACGAGTCAACTATTTGGGATTACGATTTAAACTACCTGTGTGCAACCCAAGGTAAATTCGCCCATATCAAAGCACAAGATCCTGTCCTCGACTTGCCCTATGCCTATCATTTTGATGCGTCGTTATACGCTCAGTTTCTACGTCGCTATTGTACCAAGCTTGGTGTAACCCGCATTGAAGGCATGATTGATTCTGTTCAGCAACATCCGTCGGGGGATATCGCTGGTGTTACTCTGCAAGATGGTCAGCAGATTAACGGTGATTTATTTGTGGATTGCTCTGGGTTTCGCGGCTTGCTAATTCAGCAAACCCTTGGTGTTGGCTACGATGATTGGACCCATTTGCTGCCTTGCGATCGCGCAGTGGCCGTGCCTTCTGAACGATTCGACAAAACCGTGCCTTATACGCGGGCTATTGCCCATAAAGCTGGCTGGCAATGGCGCATACCCTTACAGCACAGAAATGGTAATGGCTTGGTGTATTGCAGTGCTCATTTAAGCGATGATGAAGCCAGCCACACACTGTTGAATAATTTGGATTCAACGCCCATCGGCGACCCCAAAATCATACATTTTACAACGGGGCGCAGACGTAAGCAGTGGCATAAAAATGTGGTGGCTGTGGGGCTATCGAGCGGGTTTTTAGAGCCGTTAGAGTCGACCAGTATTCACCTTATTCAATCTGCGATTGTGCGCTTAATACATTTATTCCCTCATCAGGGAATCGATAGCGCAGCGGTAGATGAATACAACCAGCAATCAGAACTCGAATACACCCAAATACGTGATTTTTTGGTACTTCACTATCACTTAACAAAGCGTGACGACAGTCAGTTTTGGCGGAATATGCAAAGCATGGATATCCCCGATTCGTTGGCCCATAAAATGGCTTTGTTTAAACAGAACGGAAAGTTATTTAGGGAGCAAAACGATTTGTTTCTCGAAAGCTCGTGGTTGCAAGTCATGGTGGGGCAAGGGATAGAGCCTGAAGATTTTCACCCGATCGCGAACAATTTATCACAGCATCAACTTATGGGCATGCTAGATAAGATGCGAGATGTCAAACGAGAGCCACTGACTAGCTTACCTAGTCATGACGAGTTTCTGATGCATTTTCTGTAAGGCAACCTGATGGCACAATCATTTAAAATCGTCATTTTAGGAGGCGGCACCGCAGGTTGGATGGCGGCTAATTTATTTGCTCACAAGTGGGCTGACAAGCTGGCGGATAAATCCTTAACAATAACTTTGGTTGAATCACCTGATATCGGTATTGTCGGGGTAGGTGAGGGCTCAACCCCCACACTGAAACGTTTTTTTAGTATGCTTGGTATTGGGGATAGCGACTGGATGCCTCAATGCAACGCCACCTACAAAATGAATATCGCCTTTGAGAATTTCAGCCCTGCATCAGGTATTACGCGTTACAGCCATCCGTTTATATCGCAAATAGACACTTTCACCCAACGGGCATTTATGGTGAACGCCCGCACTCGTCGCCTTGGGCTTGATACGCACACAAACCCTGGCGATTTTTTATTAAACGGCGTACTCGCTAAGCAGAACAAAGGCCCACAAACGCCGGCTAATTTTCCGTTTAGTATAGAATACGGTTATCACTTTGATTCCCACTTGCTAGGTGCCTTTCTACAGCAACATGCTATTGGTCTAGGTGTAGATCACGTTCAAGCAAATGTAGAAAGCATCAAGCAGCATCCCAATGGTGATATCGCGGCGCTGCACTATAAAGAAGGCATTGAGATAAGCGGTGATTTGTTTGTTGATTGCAGCGGTTTTTCTAGTGTACTCATGCAAAAGACCTTAGGCGTCAAATTTAACAGTTATAAAGACAATCTATTTAACGACTCTGCAGTTGTGGTGCCAACGCCTATAGGTGAGCAAATTCCAGTAGAAACCACATCCACGGCCTTATCAGCAGGCTGGTGCTGGAAGATCCCCCTAACGAATCGATTCGGTAACGGCTATGTTTACAGTTCAGACTTTGTCAGTAAAAACGACGCTGAACAGGAGTTGAAGAACCATCTACAACTGAATGAAAATGCTGAATGCCGACATTTATCCATGAAGGTGGGGGCGTTAGAGAAACAATGGCAAAATAACTGTTTAGGTATTGGGTTGTCAGCCGGCTTTATCGAGCCCCTTGAAGCAACGGCTTTGCATCTAACGCAGATATCCATCGAACAATTCATATTAGAATTTGAAGAGGGCGGTTTTTCTAACCGTTTGCAAGGGCAGTACAACGCCAAAATGCAATATAGAACGGAGCGCACTCGGGATTATATAGTGGCGCACTACAAGCTCAATACCCGAAACGACAGTGAGTATTGGCGGGCAAATCGCAACAACATGCACCTGTCTGAATCACTGTTACAAATATTGGATGTTTGGTACAAACGCGGGGATTTAGAAGCGGAAATAAACCGCCAAGACCTTTCTACTCACTTTAATGCTGTGTCGTGGAATTGCTTGTTAGCAGGTTACGGTGCGTTTCCACCACTGGCTGCAAAACAACCGGGCACAGGGGATCTATACAAAGAACAGAATATCCAATCTTTCCTTCAAGGCTGCGCGTTGAATTTCAGTACCCACGTTGAGCAATTACGTTAAAGCTAATTGATGCGCCTCATATCACTATAAAAAGCGACTGCACTTTTGTGTCCCGTCCCTAAAGTCGCGTTTCTTCAATCAAAGTGTTAAACATTTGTTTACTTATTAATTGCTAGCTGTTCATCTTTTGCATCAATATGCAGCTTGTCAGCATTGGATTTCGCGATAATAGGCGACGTGCAACTGATATGTAGTGCCTGCGATATTGACGTTAAAAGTAATTAATTGCAGCTAAAGTGCCTTTAAATTGCGGTTAAATTACGTTTGGAACTATCTCTTACTCTGTATTTGTTAATAATTTGTTGAATACGTATGCAGTGCGTTGTTTTGATTGTTAACTAGGCGTTAACATTCTCAGCTGGAAACAACAAGACGTACTTCGTTTCAAAATATAACACTTATCTAGAGTTGAAAATTAAACCAGAAAGTGTGAAGCGAACGTTCGTCATACGTAATGGGACACACGCATGACAAGATTCAAACCGAATTTAATTACCGCTGCGTTACTGGCAAGTTGCTCAACCTTAATGACGGGGGGAGTATTCGCACAGCAATCAAATGAAGAAGTTACTATCACGAGTACCGAGCAAGAACAAAGAGCCAATGAACCGGGAGAAAATGATCAAGGGCTAGAACGCATTGAAGTCAGAGGCTTTGCCACCAGTCTCATTCAATCACTGAATCAAAAACGATTTAGTGACACCGTATCCGAGCAAATTTCTGCTGATGATTTAGGTGGCTTGCCCGATGTGTCTATGGCGGATGCACTAACCCGTTTACCTGGTATTTCAGCTGTAAGAACCGGCGGCCAAGCTGCAGAGATCAACATTCGTGGTATGTCTGGTGATTTTGTTTTCTCGACCCTCAACGGACGTGAACAAGTATCTACCAGTGGTTCGCGTTCTATTGAGTTCGATCAATATCCATCTGAATTAATCTCTTCAGCTGCGGTGTATAAATCCCCAAAAGCATCGCTGATTGAAGGTGGCGTAGCGGGCAGCGTAGAGCTACAAACCGCCAGCCCTTTAAATAATGATAAGCAGCATACGTTCAATGTTAACGCTAGAGGTATGTTTAACGACAGAGCCGGTGAGGTATCGGATGCAGAAGAGTTTGGTCATCGTTTAAGTTTTTCTTATCAAGGTAAGTATCTAAACGATACCTTAGGTGTGGCGCTGGGCTACGCACGATTATTTCAACCCAGTGTATCCACTCAGTTTGTCGGGCTTGCCTATAACGCCACTAAAGATGTGGATAACGACGGTGACGAGGAATTTTTAAGTGAAGGATTTGAGTTTCAACACAAAGGCGGTGAAGAAACTCGTGACGGTTATATGGGCGCGATTGAATGGGCGCCGGTTGATACCTTTACTCTAAAAGCGGATGCGTTTTTCTCTAAATTTGACTCAGAAGAATTCGCCCGAGGCTTTCGAGTTAAACTTGGCGGTGCTTCAGCCGCGGTTGCAAACCCAATATTAAACGATAACGCTGTCATCGGAGGTACGTTTAATCGTACTTCACAAAGTTTTACCCGTGTAGAGTTGGTTAACGATGACAACCAAGACTATGACGAAGTGGCCAGTTTTGGTATTAACGCGGACTGGCAAGCAACAGATAACTTAACGCTCGCGTTCGATGTGTCACAGTCCATTGCAAAAAGTAACTTTAGAAACGGCCTGTTGTGGGCGCTTGTCGGTGAAGATGCCAACGCTGAATTACCTGCGTTTGACAGTGATATCTCGATTAGTTACTTGCTACACGGTCTAGATTTGCCCGATGTTGGATTTAGTCAAGCCGATGCTTTCACGGATTTAGATAAAGTGATGGTGACTAAGTACGGTATTTATCCTTATGAAAACGAAGATGAGCTAAATGCTTATCGTTTTGACCTGACCTATGATTTTGACGACAACGCTTTTTTATCGTCAGTTGAATTTGGTGCGCGTTACTCTGATCGTGAATACAGCAACGACCGTTCAGTGTTTGAATATGGTAGCGACTCCAGTTTCTCTGCCAGCCAACCACCACTGCGCTTAACTGATGACATGGTTGAAGTGGTCGATTGGGAAGGGGATTTTAGTTACTTGCCAAGTTACCTTTCGATTGACTTAAATTCTGCGCTAAATGCGTGGTTCCCCTCAGGTATACCACAGCCAGTTAAAACCTGGGGAGCGGGTAGCCCTGGGGTGATAAACGGACCTGGCGAGGGGCCTAACACTAGCTGGACCATGCTGGAAAGCGGTAAAGTGTTTGAAAAAGTCACCGCCGCTTACGTTATGGCAAACATAGATACTGAACTGTTTGGCTTACCCGTTACCGGTAACGTGGGGGTGCGTATGGTAGAAACCGAGCAATCATCTACCGTACTGCAAGACGTGTCTGAAGACATCATCGACCCTGAAACAGGCGAAGTGATTGATACAAGAGGTAACCCAGCCAACGGGGCTCAGTACATCACCGATGACGCTGGTTTAGTGAATGACTTTTATCGCCCAGCGCTTTTGACTGATAAATACCGAGATTATTTACCTTCAATTAACCTGAATTTTAAGCTGACTGATAGCGAACAATTGCGTTTTGCTGCGGCAAAAGTGCTCGGCCGAGCGCCCATCAATCGCTTATTTGCTAATGCCACAGTGCGAGTCGAAGACGTACAAGCTTTTCGTGATCAGGATACCGGCGAGATTGTTTTATCAAAGCCAACAGCAATCATTTCTGGTAGCGCTACGAACAGTCCGTACCTTCGTCCTTTTTATGCTGATCAGTATGATATTTCTTATGAGAAGTACTTTGAAGATACCGACGGTGCATTTGTCGCCGCTGTATTCTACAAAGACATTAAGTCTTTTATTAATACCTTTAAAGAAGACCCGTTTGATTTTACTGGCAATGGTTTCACCGTCCCACGTGAAATTACCGTTCTGGTTACTGACGAAGAAGGAGAGCCTTTATTTAATGATGATGGATCACGTCTATCGGTACAAGTGCCTACTGAAAATGGTGGTTATGAAACCGCTGTCAACAATGACAAAGGCGGCTATATTCGCGGCGCTGAGTTGTCGTACACGCAAATCTACTCGTTTCTTCCTGACATGTGGTCAGGTTTAGGGATGAGCGCCAGCTATTCCTACACAGAAAGTGAAATTCAAACCCAAACCACATTAGGCGGTGCATCGGTAGAGCAAACCTTGCCGGGTTTATCTGAAAACGTGGTCGCGGCCACGGTGTTCTGGGAATACGAAGATTTCGAAACGCGATTAAGTGTGCGCTGGCGTGATGCGTTTGTGTCAAAACAAGTGGCCGTTAATGAACAGGTGGTTAATTTCGATTCAGAAACCGTGATTGATTATCAGGCGTCGTACAACATCAACGAGAACCTCGGCATGTTGTTTCAAGTGAATAACTTGACCGACGAGCCAACCAAAAGTTATTTCGGCAGCGAAGCACAGACGGGGACCATTCAGTACTTTGGGCGCCAAATATTTCTGGGCGTGACATATTCACTTTAAAGACGCTCACCTTCATGAAAAGCACGTTTTCATTGATGTAGGACTTAATTCGTTGCGCCTGCGCTGCGTAATATTTGATAAAAATTTAATGGAGTATAAACGTATGTTTACTCGCACAAATAGCCTGCCTTTATTGGCAATATCGATCAGTTTATTAAGCCTGACTGGCTGTGGTGGCTCAGGATCAGAGCCTGGCACCACGTTACTTACTTGTAGTGTACCCAATGTGCCAGATGCCTCTGGCACCAGTTGCGTAGCACCAGAGCCCATTAGCTGTGCGCCGCCAACCGTGCCGGATGCTTTAAATGAGTCTTGCGTGGTAGGGGCCGACCCCACAGCACCAGCACCTATGGCAAGCCCCGCCATGGATGAAGCTGTGTTGTACTTCAACTTGGCCGCAAAGGGTGCCGATAACAGCCCAAATGATGAAACTTACACAGGCTATCGCCTGCATACTTGGAATAACGATGCGTGTGATGCCTACGCTGATGCTGACACCGATTGGGCGAATGGCCGGGAGCATACAGGGATTGATCCTAACTATGGTGCCTATTGGGTACTTGAATTAAAACCAGATTATGCGGGCACAACAGGGGCATGCGGTAATTTTATTATTCACGTAGGCACAGATGACGCAGGCAAAGAGCTTGGCGGCGGTGACTTTAAAATGCCTTTGTCGCAGGACGATCCTGATTTTGCCAGAATGAACTTTACCTTTACTGGTGTGGCTTCTATTTTCGAATTTCCCATTGTGTCGTTAGGGCCCCAACCGGTGAAAATTGATGGTGCGGCGGCTCACTGGATAGATGGTAATACTGTGTTATGGGATATCGACCCCACAATTGTTAGCCAAGTGAAGTTGCATTATTCAGCTAATGCCGACTTAAGCGTTGATGTGGACACGGGTCTAAGCGGCACGGCAATCGAACTTGAAGAAATCGAGCTAAGCGATGAGCAAAAAGCCCGTGTGCCGCATTTAGCCAATATGTTGGCATTTGCAGGCAATTGGAGCGCGGAGGAGGCAAAAGAGGTGCTTAAGACCCAAGCGGTGTTAGCCTCTTATGATGCCGAGGGTGTGCTTAATGGCGCGACCCAAATTCAATTAGCTAACGTCATAGATGCGCTGTACACCCAAGGCGAAAATGATGCTGATGAAGCCAGTTTAGGTGCGGTTTATACCGACGGGGGGATTCAAGTTAACCTATGGGCACCGACAGCGCAGACAGTGAGCTTGAAACTATACAACGATGCAAAAGCAGAGACTGCCAGCTACCCCATGGTGCTTGATAGCAATAGTGGTATATGGCGCTATGAAGGCGGTGCTGAACTAGACCGTCAGTTGTATCGTTTCGAAGTAACAGCCTATCATCCAGTGACTATGGCCCTTGAAACCATGCTCACAACCGACCCTTACTCGTTAAGCTTATCCACCAATAGCCGCTTCTCGCAGTTTGTAAACTTAAATGACGAAGACCTAAAACCTGAAGGGTGGGAGACCCACGTTATTCCCACCATCACCAATCCTGAAGATGCTGTGATCTACGAAGGTCATATTCGGGATTTTAGTGTGCGCGATGAGAGTACCAGCGCCGCTAATCGCGGTAAATATTTGGCGTTCACCGAACAGGGCAGTGTGCCCAATCAGCATTTAGCGAAATTAGTTGAAAACGGTTTGACTCATTTTCATGTTTTACCAGCTAACGACATGGCAACGGTCGAAGAAGATGAAAGCCAAAGTGTTGACTTGACCAGTACTGTAGCAGATTTATGCCGCCTAAATCGCCAAGCGGCCGTGTGCGATGAAGAAAACGCAGACGCGACCCTGCAATCTGTGTTTGACAGTTATGATGCTATCGCTGAGCCACAAAAAGCCCAAGCGTTAACGGAGCAAATGCGTGGTGATGACAGATTTAACTGGGGCTACGATCCGTATCATTTCAATGTACCTGAGGGCAGTTATGCATCTGACGCGGACGGTGTAACACGCATAAAAGAAATGCGTGCGATGAATCAATCATTACACGAAATGGGCCTACGGGTAGCGCTCGATGTGGTGTACAACCATACCAACGCCTCTGGCTTAAATGGCAAATCGGTACTAGATAAAGTCGTGCCGGGCTATTATCACAGATACGACACAGTTACTGGTGGCATCGTGCGCGAAACGTGCTGTGACGACACCGAGCCACGCAATCGCATGATGGAAAAGTTCATGCAAGACTCGTTGGTGATGTGGGCCACGCAATACAAGTTTGATTCATTCCGTTTCGACATTATGAGTCAAGCCACCAAAGACACCATGCTGCGCTTAGAAGCCGCCGTTAAAGCGGTGGATGAAGACAACTATTTCTATGGTGAAGGTTGGATAAAAGAAGACCGAGGCTACGAGCAAGCCACGCAAATTAATATGGCAGGCACACAAATTGGCACCTACAACGACCGCATTCGAGAAGCCGTACGCCAAGGTCAAATATTCAGTACCGAGCCAAGCGATAGCGCATTAGCCGCTCAAGATAAGGTTAAAATGAGCCTAGCAGGCACGTTAACTGACTATATTTTGGAAGATTTTAAAGGCGCAGCGTCAGCCACCAGTAATATTGGTGGCTACGCAACTGACCCAGCTGACATCATCAACTATGTGTCAAAGCATGATAATGAAACCCTATGGGATCAATTGCAGTACACCTTACCCAATGATATGACCTTGGCCGAGCGGGTAAGGGCGCAGAATATTGCGGCGACCCTTCCTTTGATGTCTCAAGGTATTCCGTTCTTTCAATTAGGCGGAGATTTCTTGCGCTCAAAATCGATGGATCGCAACACCTATGATGCAGGCGATTGGTTTAACTATGTAGATTTCACTATGAACAGTAATAACTGGCTGGTGGGGCTACCGTTAGCTCAAGATAACGAAGGTCGCTGGGCAGAAATGGCTAATTTCATTTACAGCCCTGAGCGCGCGGCCAGCATGACCGAAATCGAGTTTGCATCCAATGTGTTTAATGAGTTGCTTAAAATACGCAGCTCATCAGCATTATTCCGCCTAACCACGGCTGACGACATTATCGACCGTGTTGGCTTTCATAATATCGGCGCACGTCAAACCCAAGGTTTGATTGTGATGAGTATTGATGATGGCCTAGCCGCTGACAATGGCGAGGCAGGAGAAAACCAAACACAACGAGCTGACATCGACCCGATGGTTGATGCGTTAGTGGTGATCGTCAACAGTAGCAGCGAACAGCAAACCCATGGCGTGCCAACCGCACAAGGCTTTGAGTTACATTCAGTGTTAATGAACTCGGTTGATAGCCAAGTACGAGGTGCAAGCTTTGCCCAAGGTGAAGGGGATAATGAAGGCAAGGGCATGTTCACTGTACCTGCATTGACCACAGCGGTATTTGTTAAACCACAAATGGGCGCGCAAGGTGTGGGCTTATCGGCTTATGCGACATCAGGTGCACCAGATGTTGTCCCGTATGGCAGCACATCTGTGTTCGTGCGCGGTGCGATGAATGGCTGGGGTGAAGTAGATGAAATGGTTTATCAAGGCGATGGTGTTTACGCCGCCGCAATATCCATTGAGTCTGGTGATTATGAGTTCAAAGTGGCTTCAGCTGATTGGTCAACCGTGGATTTTGGCGCCAATAACGGCGATGAATCAGTGGCGCTTAGTGCAGATAAAACCTTAGCCGCTGGGGGGGCGAATTTACAGTTATCCCTAAGCCAAGCACGGGTGCTCAAATTTACTTTGGATGCCAGTGATAAAGCAGCGCCGGTATTAACAGTGGATAACGAAGAGCCATTTTTTGGTACTACCGTATTTGTGCGCGGCTCGCTCAATGGTTGGGGTGAAGATGACCCTATGGACTATGCGATTGGCGGGCAATACAGCAGAACCATCGAAGTAATAGCAGGTTCTTACGAATTCAAGGTTGCTTCTGCAGACTGGTCAACAGTGGACTTTGGCTCAGCAGATGCTGATGCAAATGTGACGGTAGGCCAAGGCAAGGCGCTCGCGCCAGGCGGCTCGAACATGACAGTAACCTTTGACTATGATGGGCAATACACCTTTGTATTTGATGCCAGTGAGAAAACCGCACCGACGCTCAGCATATTTGACGCCGAAATGTTTGGTGAAAATACGGTCTTTATTCGCGGTGGGATGAATGGCTGGGGTGAAGTTGATGCGCTGGTATTTAACGCTGACGGTAGCTACACGGTTGATATTGCAATTGACGCCGGCAGTTACGAATTCAAAATTGCCACGGGCGATTGGTCAACGGTAGATTTGGGCGGTGTAGGGGATGACACTCAAGTCATTGTTGGCCAGGCTAAGCAATTGACTTACGCCGGTGCTAATTTAATGATTGATATACCAACAACGGCAACTTATCGCTTTAGCGTTGTCGGGCCTGACCCATCAGCCCCAACAGTCACGGTGACACAGTTATAGCTACGTAGTGGTAACTTTACAACTTTAACTAAGTTGTACGAGCCAAGCGATAAAGCTTTAGCTAAACGAAAGTAAGCAAAGCTTTATCAAATCAAAAACGCGATATTGATTATCGCGTTTTTTGTTTTTAGGCAGAGTGATAATTGTTCCATGGCGTTGGTGTTAACAGTATTAGATGAAGAGGTTTTAACGTGATCTATCAGATTCGATTAATAGGATTCAATCAAATTAAATGACCTGTATAAAAAATCAGGTGTAATCGGATTTAGTGAATAATGCCCATGTCGCTTCCTATTATGTAATCTTGGTTGGTCTCGCTTTGTTTTTCTTAAAAACGCTAAGTTATTAATTTAATTTTGGAAAATATTTTTCACATGGTTTTTAATAGGTAGCAGAAAAGTCTCGTTAAACCAAGGTCTCCTTTTGCTTTTGCAACTTCGAGTGGTTTTACTCGTACGATAGTAAAAATACTGAATAAAATCAGAAGGTAAGAACTTAAAATGACGAAAAAAATAATCGAATCGAGAAGTTGCATATACGACATGCTCGATAATAAGCGTTATACGAGAAGGAGATTCTGTTGAAGCCTACATTTATTTTTATCATTATTTTGTGTTTAAGCTCTTGTACATCGACAACGAAACAAGTGGCATATAGCCCTTCTCAACTAGTCGGGACTTGGGAATTAAAATTTGACGGTCGATATCCTTATTGGTTCAGTCAAATTGGTTTTACTGAAGAAGGGCGTAAATGTGTTTTGTCTTATGAATTTGATGCAAAAGGCAGAGTAGATATAACTTACTACGCAAACAGATATGTTATTGAGAATGGACACTTAATTAGCACTGTAGAATTCAGTAATACTGAATATGTACCAAAGGGTTATGTGATAAAAGACCGAATCGATAATATCGACACAAACGGTTTTGAAGTGTTTATGGTTGGACCTTTGATGGGAAGTACGCCTGAAATCCACCAACGACTAATTGACGTTGCTCCCGAAGAAATTTGCAAAATTGTCGATAATTTTCGTATAACAAGCGCCTAAACTCCGACAATGGTTAGTTGTCATGGTTTTGGCAAACAACGCAAAAAGCCACGCCAACACATTGCGTGTTAGGCGGGCGTTATATGGTTTAATCATGAAGTATATCCTCATCATTTTGGTATTCATTTCTAGCCACTCTTTTGCGTGTCGTGGTTCTTATGCTGATTTTGAGAAAAGCATGGAAAAGGCACATGTTGAATATTTAAATAACTTAAAAGAATTACGTAAAAATTCTGATTTGATATTCATAGCTAAGCTTTTTGATTTCAGAAAAGAAGAGCAAGATGCAGGTTTTACTATTTTTCCTGTATTTTCAGAAGTGGATATATTGAAAGGTGATAATACCAACACTCACGTTTTAAACTTTTTTAAATCAAATCTCATTAGCATTGATTGTTCAATGAGTTATGATTTACGTGGCGATGAGCTTTATGCAGGTGCTAAGTATTTGGTTTACGTAAAGAATGGCATCATTCAAAGGTTTAAGTTATTTATTGAGTATCCAATTGAGCTTACAGCAAAAGAAGAGCTAAAAGCTTTGGTGCAATAACCATATAACAAGTCATTTCAGCAGGAAAAATAACAGTTGGCTATTTGCTCGTGCCTCGCTTATTTTAGCCAACAATTATTTACTTCTGAATGAGGCGTTGGTATGACTCCCCTTGTCAATAAAAACCGAGTGTCTTCCTGACATTTTTTCGGTCCATAATTCGCTGCTTTCTTGCTCTAAATAAATGAGCTAACGCACCGGATGAGGCAGTAATGTCGTCGGTTGTCATGCTGGTATCCGTGGATTATTCATCTCTCAATGAACAGCGCCTACCTTACTCACTCCGCCGTAGCCCGGTGACCGCTCAGCCTTTCTCATCAGTCTATGTTCGTGGATCAATAACCGTTAAGTTATTGCCATCATAACGCCCTCGTAGGTTGTGCCACATTCCGCGGCCTGATCCGAACGCATTAGCTCAAACTCGTTTATCATGCAGGTACTCTACTTAATCTTAATTTTGGATTAACCGGCGTGAGCACTATTTCTCAAGCTATAGCCCATATGTAGGCTGCCATCTCTCTGGCTATCGCCGTAATGATTAAATTGTAGTGTTTGCCTTGTTTATTCATACGCTGATAGCGTTTACACAATCGAAGTTGTGCTTTCCAAGCAATATCGACAATATCTTTGGGTAAGCCTTCTTGTCGTAGTTGAATATCCGTCGAGATATTGGCTCGATAGCGATAACTATGTGCGCCCTCAATAAGTAAGCGCCTAGCTCTACCATTCCCACATTTGGTTATTGCACCTAAGTGTCGTTTTCCACCTGAAGAATGCTCGCTTGGTACCAAACCTAAATAAGCCATGAGCTTACTAGGATGGTCGAAGCGGTGTAAATCTCCAAGCTCAGCAACAACCCCAACCGCCACTAGTAGCCTCACCCCACGCATGGCTTGAACCGCTTTAACGACAGGATAATACCGCCACTGGTGTACATGATGGGTTAGCTCATTATCCAGCCTTTCTAACCGGCGGATCCGCTCTTCAATAGTCTGCAACTGTTCCTGCAATACGATTTGCTGCGCTGGATAAGGTAATATCAGTTCGGTCAGCCACCGCAGATGTTTTTTCGACCAATTTGCCGTACCTTCATAACGAATGTTGTTGCGTAGTAACAGTGCTTTAAGCTGATACTTAGCTTCTTTTAAATCTTTCATTGCCGCTTCACGAGCACGGGATAAATCGCGAACGGCTTCGTCCTCAGGCTCGGGCACATATATGGGCGTGAGATCTTCCGACTTTAACAACTTCACTAATTTAAGTGCATCACGACGGTCAGTCTTAATTCATTCACCAGGCTTTTTGGGTATAAGGGACGGCGCTACAACATAGCAACAATGCCCTAAACTCGTTATCAGCCGATAAATCCAGTAGCCACAAGGCCCAGCTTCATATATAACGTGAAGTGTTGCACTAGGATATTTAGATTCAAACTGCCGGAGCAGCTTTTTTACACTAACTTTTGATGAAGATACCCGTCCGTAGTGAACAGGGCTGGCACCGCGTTGTTCCTCACAATAAGCTACTTCATGGAATTCTTTGTGCGTATCCAAGCCGATAAAAATCATGCTATGTTTATTCATGCTAGCCTCCAAATGATTTAGTCTTTAGCAAACTAATTATGGTTCCGGCCGGCGTTCCGGTGGCTTTCAGCTAACCCACGATAATGCGGAGGCTAGCATTTCACAGGGAGTCATTGTGTCTATGCGTATGGGTACCGTTGCTTCGGCATGCTGTTTATCAACTAGAGAAAGTTAAAATGACGAATGTAAATTCTGAACGACACGTATTTTCATTTGAAGGGGGAGATCAACTAACCACTATTGGTGCTACCTTCTTGGTTTCGTATCTATATCATCAGCATATAGATTCAGCTCATAATAACTGGGCTAAGATAAAAACTCAGAATTCACGAATTAGCACCATTAGCAGGACAGAGAATTATCATCGCAAATGGCTTAATCACATAGGTAACATGAGTGAAGCCAATCTGAATAGAAACACTTTAGGTCTAGATGCTCCAGTTGTAAAAGAAATGGCTCAGGCAATACTGCAATACTTATCGAAATAATACGCCTAACAAGGGTTTTCAAGTCGGACAAATTACAGTTGGCTTTTTGTTCGTGCCTCACTTATTTTAGTCAACTGAAATTTGCCGCTTAAAACGGTGTTAGGTAGCTAATGGAATTGCTCAGCATAACGATAGCCATATTATTATATTTGAATGCATCAGCAATATATTATGCTGTTGTATCTGATATGTTTTCAAAGAAACAGTTAATCGCTCAATCCATTTTCGTTTTTCTTGTTCCGTTTTTCGGTGCAATATTAGTCTTAGTGTTTTCTATCTCACAAATTGATAGAACTGGTTTTAAACCATCAATAGATAAACCTAAAATTAGATTGTTGAGTTTTGTATTCTTAACATTTTTGGTAAGTAAAAATTCATCTGATAGCTTCGATAATGATTCTAGTCCTACTGATTTTGGTGGCTCAGATGACGGTGGTGATTAAGGCTACCTAACAAGAGCCTCAATTCGCTCACAAGTTAGCTCGGACAATTAAGATGGGCTATTGTCGCTGCGCTCAATATTTTAGCCCATTATTAATTGCCGCTTAGGCAAGCGTTGAGGCTGTAGAAAAACTCTAATTTAGTTCGTAAAACGTACAATTATTGCTTCCCACTGATCACGGTTTGTGATCAAATAGGTGTTATCAGTTAGGCAAAAGGAGCCTTGATGATGCCGCGCTTTATCCCACTAAATTACCAACAAAATACAATGGTAGTGCTCAACTATCTCGATCAATTCCAATCCGGTACATTTGAACATGCAATTCATCATTTGATTGATTCTCGGCTGGATTTGTCGGTGTTTTATCCCAAGTACAAAAATGATAATAATGGTTGTCCTGCTTACGACCCAGCTGCACTTCTAAAAATCATCTTGTTTGCTTATTCCAAAGGCATCACATCGAGCCGTGAAACCAATATCATTTTTAAAGCATTGAGTTGTGATTCAGTGCCGCACTTCACGACGATAGCCGCATTTGTCAGTGGTCGTAGGGACGAGATTGAAGCGGTATTTGAGCAGGTGCTGTTGATATGCCATGAGCAAGGTTTGTTGGGTAATGAGTTGTTTGCAATTGATGGTTGCAAGATGTCTTCTAATGCAGCCAAGGAATGGTCAGGGACCTTTAAAGAGCTAGCAGAAAAACGCGATAAACTTAAACGTCAAATTCGTTATCACATGAACGAACATGAGAAATTAGATAACAACGAAGCGGCTGATGAATCGCGTAGACAGCGCGCAGCCCAGGCGATTGACACACTGAACAAAGCACACGAGAAGATAGAAAAATTCTTAACTGAAAAAGCGCCTCGGATGGGCAAAGGTAAAAGACCGAAGGAAGTAAAAAGTAACATTACCGATAATGAATCAGGCAAAATGACCACCAGTAAAGGCACTATTCAAGGCTATAACGGCGTGGCAACGGTGGACAAGAAACATCAAGTTATAGTGGATGCCACGGTATTTGGAGAGGGACAAGAGCACCATACCTTAAAGCCAGTATTAGAAGGCATTCAAGGTAGGTTTAAACGCCTGGCGATTAGTGACGACATCTTACAAGCGCGAACCATCATCACCGCCGATACGGGGTTTGCCAACGAAATGAATATGCAGTACCTGCATGACAATCACATCAATGCGTATATTCCAGATAACCATTTCAGAAGTCGTGATCCCAAGTTTAGTGAGCAAAAAGCCAAATACGGTAAACGCCATCAAGATAGCAAAGTACGGAAGAAAGCCGTTATTCCAGCCAGCGAATTCAGTTTCGACCCAATGACCAACAGCTGTGTCTGCCCATCAGGCGAAAATCTTAGTTTTAGAGGCATTCGCGAGAATGACTTAGGCATTAAAATCGCCTATTTCGAAGGTCGATTACTCCAATGTCGTAATTGTGCTAAAAAACAGCAATGTATGCACAACCCAAAGGCTGCAGACCATCGAAAAGGCAACGGCAGGCAAGTGAGTTTTACATTAAATGAAACAAGATCGCCGACCTATACCGACTGGATGATGCATCGGGTGGATAGTCCGAAGGGCAAACAAATTTACAGTCACCGCATGTCTGTGGTTGAACCTGTGTTTGGTAACATGGGGACGAACAAAAAACTAAATCACTTCAGCCTTAGAGGTAAAGACAAAGTGCAAGGTCAGTGGCATTTGTTCTGTCTGATACACAACCTGGAGAAACTCAATAACTACGGGCAGTTAGTAGCTTAGTAGTCGAAAACCCGCTAAAAATCGCCTCCTTCAAGTTACTGAAAATAAGCACTTCCACTCCAGTACAACCTAAAACCGTAAAATACGTAATTCGAGCAAAAACTTTGCAAAATCAACTTGACCAAGGCAAAGTTCACAGAATATAAAAATAAACAAAGGCGAAGGAAATGGTTAGACACAATCTACTTGTTCTACAGCCTCGTTAGGCAGTCAACAGAGAGGTTCAGATAATGAGCGAATTGACAATTTGGACGTTAGACTGGGTGCCCCAAGGCCCACGCGGCTTTGTACGTGACCTTCGGTTACGTTGGGCATGTGAGGAGGCTGACTTACCTTACACTGTTCAAACGATTCCATTTGATGACAGAGAGACTAATCACCTTGAACGCCAGCCCTTTGGCCAAGTTCCTTTTATAAGTGACGGAGATCTTCAGCTATTCGAAAGTGGTGCCTGTCTTCTTTATCTAGCGCAGAAATCTGACAAGCTGATGCCGTGTGAAGTCATTGATCAAGCGCACATCTATCAATGGTTATTTTCCGCTCTAAATTCGGTTGAAATGGTAAGTGTGCCTTGGTGGTTTCTGAATATTTCAGGTAATTCTGAAAATGATCTTAGTGGCTGGATGGGTAACCGCCTCAATCAACTTGAAAATGTTTTAAGTCACAGAGATTGGCTGGTGGCTAATCGGTTCACGGTAGCAGATCTATTAATGGCAGATGTACTACGTGTGCCGTTAGTGCGCGAGTTCGGTAACCGCTCAGCTACGGAAGCTTATATAGAGCGTATAACCGAACGTCCTGCATTCAAGAAAGCATATGCAGATCAAATCCAGCACTTTGAGTTGGCTGATGAGAACCGGAAATAATTAGTGAAACCATTGCCTAACAAGTCAAATCAGTTCGCAGCTATCGCTGCCAGACTCATTAACGTTCTCCGCTGTTTGAGGCGTTAGCTGTATAAGGGTTCTTGATGCACCGTATTACATTTTTGATGTTCATTTGTCTTCTAGCTGGTTGTGCTGCTAGTGGCCCTGATTTCCAGCTTGATACTAAAAAAGTAGAGAAAGACAATATTATGGTTTACATATTTCGACCTGATCCAGGTGCTTTTATAGGAGGTAATGCTTGGCCAAATACATATGTTAATGGCGAATATATAGGTTCTCTAAAGTCGGGTGGTTACTTAAAGGTAAATCTACCAAGAGGGGAAAACGAAATATATGTGGGAACAAAAGAAGGTAAGTTTGCTAATTGGAGCGTTCCGCCAGTATCGATGCTGTTGAAAGAAACAAATCAAGATGAATACTTTATAAAAATGGACGTTGTATGGACATTTGGTCAATCGTTTTTGGCAACTGTTGCAGGTAGTACAGTTTCTATTGCAAATGAAGAAGGTTATGCTCGCTTGACTTCAGTTTCTAAAGAAGAAGCGTTAAATGAAATAAGTAAAACTAAGTTATCGAATTAACAGCTATAATCTACTTTTTCTACAGCCTCGTTATAACTCAAAAGAGGTGCTTGACGTCACGGTAAAAATTTTCGTGTGAGCCAAGGGCTATTAATTCTAAAACAATTGCACCATCTTCATAGCTGTAGCCTAAAAGGGTTAATTGTTTCACCATTTTAAATTTATAAACTCTCATAAACGCTAAATCACCTTTCTTTTGTTCACCGAGTGTGGGCTCCGCCACTATTAACTTTATCGCTTTATCTAAGTCTTGTTTTTGATTTTTATGGAGCTTTTTTACAGCTTTTTTGAAACTTGGTGTTTGAAGTACCTTGCTTACCTTAGCCAAAATCGTAAGCCTCTAATTTTCCGGCTTCTTTTTCAGCCTTAGCAATAATTACCTGTTTAACAAAGTCGTAAGGTAAATCCGGATTATCCTCCATCATTTCACCGATTTTAGCCCAGTGTTCTATTTGCTTAGGTGTCGTTCTATTTAGTGCTTTTGCCATGATTGATGCTTTTTCTACTAAGTCTTCATCTAATCTAATACTTGCAGTTGCCATAACAGCTCTCCTTTGATTATGCAGGAACGATTGTAGTATATCGCCACAAATGTAGCAATGAGATATAACAAATCAATTAATAGTGATTCGAATACGTTTGTCGATTTTTATTGCAAACAACGCAATAAAACTGCCAAACTATCGAACACATTATTTAAGTGTTAGATAACCATTGGAAATAATACAACGTTGTCAAAATTAGAAAAAACTAAATTTGAATATGAGGTCGACAGGTATTGGTTTAAATTTTCGAATTTGATGCAACTAGTGTTTGGGACCTTATGTCTCGCATATGGTAAGCAAATAAAGACTCTACAAGCTTTAAAACTATTAACAAAGACAGCCATCTTTAAAATCGTATAAAAACTCTCCTACTTAGAAGGGGGAATCCCCCTCAACAAGCGTTAAAGTACATTTTGAGTTTAATGATTGGGGATTTTTTACCGGAATATAGAGCGTTGAGAAACGAAACGGTGCGTAAGGTCAATTTCCAGGCAAACGCCAACGCTACAAGAGATGCATTAGATGTGTTAGTTGTAATGTTTTAAGCGCGTTTTAACAACGCTTTTGCTTTGGTCATTCCCCGCAGTCGTTGATGATGAGTATGGCGCTTAAAGGCATTCATCATTTGCTCCGCGCCAGCAGCGTAGCAGAAGTGTTTTTCAAACTCGGTAGTTAAGGTTAACCACTGAGCAGAGTCTAGTCCCAATCTTTGTAGAATAGGGTTGTGAGTATTATTGATATGACCCGCCTTGTCATCACGAATGCACCGACCTGTGGTATCAATGAGCTCACAATAGTCTTTGAGCGAATACGCAATACCTTTTGGCATATTTTCACGATGATTTTTCACAAAGGGCATTAAAACGCCTGGTTGTGATTGTTGGTTTTTAACGGCGTGAATGCGTTTTTTGATACTGGTGTGTTTTGACGTTTCAGGTGTTTTTGCCATTTTTGCGCGAATGGGATTTAAATCTACATACGCCATACACGCTAGCACAGCACTTTCATCTAGTAGTGCTTGGGACTTGAATCGCCCTTCCCAGAAGCGACCAGTGCAGCCATCTTCTTTATTCGCTTGACGAGCAATATACTCATTCAAGTCACGCATAAACCAGCTTATGTCGTAAAGACGTTTTCGATAGGTTTCAACGGTTTCATCAAAGGTGATTAGCTCTGCTTGGCTAAGCGTATCGCCGTTAACAAACTTCTGAGTCAGCAATGTGCCTCTGTGTAGCTTGTGGTAGCGTCTCAACACTTCATCGCTATCCCACTTATCCGCCATTGATTTATCTACGCATAGCACCACATGCGTGTGATTATTCATGACTGCATAGGCACAAATGTCTATTGCGAATACTGTTGCTAGAAATAATAAACGCTCTTCTACCCAGCCTCGGCGATGCTCGTAACTTTGCCCAGTAAGCTGGTTCGAACCACATAAATAAGATTGGCGAACGCAGCGGGACACGCAATGGTAATAAGGCGTATCGATTAAACTAATTTGGCTTTTTCGAGATTGAGGCATAGTCCATTTACCTGACAAAATAAGACACAAATCAAGTATAGATTAGCCTTGAAAATTGACCATTTTTATAATGGGTGTCTTTCTTTTTTTGTCGCGGTGATATGAGCTCTCATGTTGGCGCTGAATATGCTAATCGTTTGAGCGAACCTTGTTTGTGTCTAGGCACATTGGACGCGAACGTATTGGCCGAAGGAGTGAATAACCATGATAGTGACCAGTTTTGAGTACGAAAAATGGCAAAACGAATATGCTGCAAGAACGAATGACGTTGATAAAGTAACAGACAATGATAGCGATAATAAGCAAACACCTTCCGCTAGTGGGCAAGCATTTGCCGCTGAATTGGCTGTTCAACAATCACATCAGCAATCACATCAACAAACAAGGCAACGAAATAGCATCACCGAATCTACTAACGCCAACGACGCCCCGCAGCGTGAGACGACGTTTGGTGAGGAGGCCTTTGAGTATCTGTTAGCGAACAGGCTAGGGGTAGATAAACGTACACTTGATGAACTTAAAGCAGAACTTGAAGCGTTGGAGTCAGAGCGTGATAGTCTGATAGAAAAAGAATCGCTAAACGAAGCGCAGCAACAAAGGCTGGAGGTGATCAACGAGCGTATAGATGCATTAACGCAATTGATGCAAGACTTGGTCGAGCAAGCGAGTGAAAGAACTGCCGAGCATGAAGCACAGCAGGCGTTATTGTCAGGCTCTGCACAATACAATGAAAATCAGACTAAGCGATCGTTCGGGATCTGAAATTATGTGCCTTAGGTAAAAGAAGAACACTGCGTTGCTGTGAATAGAGTACACACCAGCAACGCTCGATCATCTTTGTGAGATGCCGTTGTTCAATATCCTTATTAGATACCGTAAATTGCATCAACCAATGGGCCAACTTTTACATCGCTAGCGATGTTCTGGCCATATAAAAATGCTTCGATAGCGGTCTTGTCTTCTTCTGTCGCATTACCGTAACGATCAGCAGAGGTAACGAAACCTTCTAATGTTTCGCTTTCGTCGTTTAGCGTAATGTAAAGGTGTTGGTCTATTACAACATCCGCGAAAGTGTTGAAGAATGCCTCGTATTCATCTTCTGACGCTTCAGCCAAATTACAGCTAAATTCAAAGCCAAGAATGGCCCATTCGTCTAAATGAAGTTTCTTACGAATACGTCTGTTTCTCGTTGTTTTCTCTGTCATGGTATACCTGTAAAAAATGTGCGAAATAAATGGCGCTAACATTTAAGTACACGTGTAAAACGTGAGGGCTAAATGTTGGTTACGCTGTTAACGCGCGCATACTAACAGCTTTTCTGCTGCTTTAATGAAACTAAGAAAAAATATACAAAGAAAACTAAGTTTTCAGTCATATAAAGAAAAACGACAATAACGAAAGAAAGGTAACAGGTCGCAACTGATCAGGTACAATGTACTCACATCGCGCGCTTCGCGTGTTAATTGCTCCCTTTAATTGATGTTTGACGACACCATTTTGGCCGTTAAACAGAAAATCATAAACACTTAGACGAATACAAAGATTAAACATGAATAGAAAGAAAAAGCTCACTCAAATCCACAAAAAACGTGTGAAGGCCGTTGCCGCTAAAAACAGTGGTAAAAAGAAATCAGGCTATGTGTCTAAGGCCGAGCGCGCAAAACTTGAAGCGGCTGCACAAGCCGAAGAGCCAGAACAAACCGAATAATGGCTTTTACAAGCTTGAATGTTATTCCATCCAATATTTAGTGCATTTAACTTTAACTGCTCGCTTTTAGCCAGATAATGAGGGTTTACCAAAACAAGGAACGTTTTTTGCGCAGCGCTATCAACTCCCTGCGCTATCAGGGCTAATTAAGGGGTGTGCGCAGTGCTTTACTAATGTCAGAAACGACTTTGTCGGCCGCATGCAGCGCGCCCTCTAAATAGCCCGCGTCCTGCACGGAAAATTCACTGCCAGCGAGATACAATTTACGTGTTTTTAGTTCGTCTTCTAATCCTCGCTGATTGAATTCAGGGTGCTTAGATGATTCATTAATGTCTCGCTCGGTAGCGCAAAACGGATCATTTGCCCAATCTTTTAGATAACAGTCCGTCACACTGTAAGCATTTTCACCATAGAAAAATGCGAGTTGGTCGAGGCAAGCTTGTTTGAGCTGATTTTCACCTAGTTGATTGCGCTGTCTTGCGGGAACACCAATGAACCCAAAAATTCCAAAGCTGGTATTTTCGGTTGCGCTGGCATCATGCATTTCTATCATAGGGCCGACTTGACTAAACGCTTGGCCAGAAAGACCTTTGTCACGCCAAAACGGCTTAGAGTAGGTGGCCACAAACTTTGCCTGGGCCCCCATCCATGTTTGCACTGTACTTAAGCGCTGATTAAGTAAAGTCGAACCCCATATTTTTGCGGCCAAATCACGCTGTATAATACGCGGCGGTAACGCGAGTACTAAGTGTGACGCGCTGTAATCAAAGCGCTGTAGGGGGTGAGCTAAATTTGTAGGCTGTACATATTCAAGCGCGCTATGTTCGTTCGATTGAGTTTGGTTAGTATGGTGGCCTGAAATAGCCCACAGTCCATTTTCTTCGTTGCGCGTAATACTGCTCACGCAGTGGTCCAGTTTAATTTGATGTTTAGATTCTGTTTCATCACATGCTGCACTAAGTGCGTTGATCAATTGGTACATACCGCCTTTAACACGAAACAATTGCATCGCGCCCGCACCAGAAATTTGTCTAGCCGTCGTACTGCTAGGCGCCTGAAAAAGCACATCTCCCGCTGTGTATTGCTCAAACAATTCAAGCCCTAATTCTCGCACCAAGGTCTGAATTTTGTGTTGATGTGGGAATATCCAAGTTGGGCCCATGTCATGGCTAATTGTAACATTAGCAGTAAAATCACCAGCATTGCGGTCAATATCTGTCGAGGGGACTGCGCTAATACGCCCCCCAAGCTGGCTTTTCGCTTCAAGCAAAACGTAAGGTATACGCAAAGCCTCAAGCTTGGTCGCTGTATACAAGCCTGATAAACCACCACCAATAATAATGACTTTTGTCTGTTCCACGTTTAAGCCCTTTATTTTTTAATATCGTGACTATAGCAATATTTTATTGCTATATCTATCAGTAGGTAGATGTGTAAGTGTGAAATTTTATTGAATGAAACACGGGCTACTATTCGTCAAAGAGCGATGGTATTTTTAGTATCTTACGCTTTGTAGAAAAGCGCTTACCCACAGCTAACTGCTGTTAGTCGCAAGAAAAAGGGAACACGATAGGAAATGGAACATAAGCACATGGATCAAGCATACACGTCAGGCATGGGTAAAGCGTCAACGGTGCCTGAAGAAATCAAAGGGTGGAACTGGGGGGCTTTTTTACTAAATTGGATTTGGGGTATCGGCAACAGCACGTTTATTGCTTTGCTGATGTTTGTGCCCGGGGTCAACTTGGTGATGATGTTTGTATTAGGGGCGAAGGGAAATGAGTGGGCATGGCAAAACCGTATGTGGCGTGATGTCGCCCACTTTAAAGCCACTCAGAAAAAGTGGCGTAATGCGGCTTTAGTGCTTGTTTTTGTTATCTTCCCTTTGTTATTTGTGTCACTGATGAGCATGATGAAAGGGGAGGCGTACCATTTATCTGTTACGGCTGTAAAAAAACATCCGCAAGTTATCTCTATGGTCGGTAAAAACCCTGAGCCAGGCTTTTTTGTGTTAGGTGAAATTACCTATTCAGGTGAAGGTGGCAAGGCTAATTTGAACTATTCCATTGAAGGCGATAAATCCTCAGCTGAGGTGTATGTATATGCAACTGACTTAGCCGGTCAATGGTTGCTACAAGAGGTTGTTGTGATGAATAGGGAGCAGGGCGAATTAGTTTATGTTATATCACCCTTAGAGTAAGTACAGCCGAGCCGCGCTGTTTTTTAATGAGCCTCAATTGACGTTTGTCCTCAAAGTGGAACTATCTTTTTCGTCTTGTTTTCAGTAGGCTAGCGCCGCGTTAATCGAGGTAAGGCCTCTTTACTTTTTATATCGGGTTTCTCACATTGCACACACTTAAGCAGCTCAAAAGTGGTCAGCTGGCTGGCCTATCAAAACTTACCTTGTCTGAAAATCTCACGGAATTTCCCTCAGCGATTTTGACCTTAGCAGATACGTTGGAGGTACTTGATTTATCAAATAATAAATTAAGCTCATTACCTAAAGCACTCGCCAAGCTTAAAAAGCTTAAAATTATCTTTGCGTCGAATAACCGGTTTGAAGTTTTACCTGAGGTGTTAGGTGCTTGTGAAAATCTTGAGATGATTGGTTTTAAAGCCAACAACATTAAATATGTTCCCGAGAACTCACTGCCCAAAAAACTTCGTTGGCTGATTTTAACTGACAATCAAATTGAATCATTGCCAAATACGTTAGGTGAATGCCCTCGAATGCAAAAGTTAGCGCTTGCAGGGAACAAACTGAAAACATTACCCGAGAACATGAGCCAATTGCACAATCTCGAGTTACTGCGGATTTCGGCGAATGATTTAGCCAAGTGCCCAGAGCAACTATTGGATTTACCTAAATTGGCCTGGTTTGCGTTTGCGGGAAACCCATTTTCTGCGGCAGATTTACATATCGACACAGTGCCTCATGTATCATCTACAAGTTACCAATTGCATAACGTGTTGGGACAAGGGGCATCTGGCGTCATTTCAAAAGCAACTTGGGTTGCGTCAACTGATTTTCCCGAAGAAGTCGCAGTAAAGGTGTTTAAAGGAGAGGTCACCAGTGACGGTTACCCAAAAGACGAACTTCAGGTGTGTTTAAAAGTGGGTCAACATACCAATTTAGTAAAGCCCTTGGCTCAAGTCACTGAGCCAGAATGTTTGGCTTTAGTGTTGGCGTTAATTCCTCCACACTATCATAACCTTGGATTGCCGCCCTCACTAAAAAGTTGCACCCGGGATACCTTCCCTGAAGGATTTTCACTGTCGCCACGACACATTGATAAAATCATATCTCAGATGCAAGAGGTGTATTCGCACCTACATGGAAATCAAGTCTGTCACGGCGATTTGTACGCCCATAACACCTTGGTTGACGATGAGGGTAACATTATCTTTGGTGATTTCGGCGCCGCCAGCATGTACCACATGTTAAGCGAGTCACAACAAAACAAGATCAAGCTAATTGAAGCTAGAGCGTTAAATTACTTTATAGAAGACATCCAAAGTTTGAAAGCGGGCTAGCGTTTGTCGCTTGCCTGATAGGTGAATTAGTCTTTTTTCTCTACCGTGATGGTAATGTTTTTCGATGAGCCTGCGTACCATTTTTGTACATAGACTGAGCCTAACACTGGGGCTTTGCCTTCTTCTGGCACTTCTTTATAACGAACGCTGTTTTTAGTTTCTTTTTCTAAGGTGAAGTTAAGGGTAACGGCAGACATTTTTTAACTCTTTTTATATGAATGGTCGATATGATTACGTATACGCCGGTTTAACGCAATGCGATATTTTGAGACTATTTTTGGTGGATTACTCCCCCTTGCACATATTACATTTAATTCACAATTGATTAACATTTTAGATTGAAGCAATCTGTTTTTCCGTCTGCAATAAATTTACGTTGACTCCTATAGTCATTAAGCAAATTGACTAATCTAAAGGACATCAGCATGTTACCTAGAGTAAATAAACGTTCAAACTGCATTGCTAGAAAAACCTCAAATCGCCTTCTTAGCGCCGTATCTTTGGCAATAGCCTCATTGTGCATCAGCCAGAGTGCGCTAGCCGATGGTATGCCTAAGACCAATACATTCTGGTGGCCAGAGCAACTGAACTTGCAGCCGCTTAGGCAGAATGATGCGAAATCGAACCCCTTGGGCGGAGACTTTAATTATGCAGACGCATTTAAAACGTTAGATTTGGCGATTGTGAAAAGCGATATTAAAGCACTATTAACCTCATCCCAAGATTGGTGGCCAGCAGACTATGGCCATTACGGACCGTTCTTTGTGCGAATGGCGTGGCACAGTACTGGTACCTATCGCATGTCAGATGGACGCGGGGGCGGGGCAGGTGGCCAACAGCGGTTCGAGCCACTCAATAGCTGGCCGGACAATGTTAGTCTTGATAAAGCAAGGCGTTTGCTGTGGCCAATTAAACAAAAATACGGTCGCAGTTTGTCCTGGGCTGATTTGATGGTGCTAACCGGAAATGTAGCGATGGAGTCTATGGGCTTTACTATTTATGGATTCGCCGGCGGTCGAGAAGACGACTTTGAACCAGATTTGGTGTACTGGGGGCCAGAAAAAGAATGGTTAGGGGGGAATGAGCGTTATTCTGGTGAGCGAAAATTAGAGGAGCCTCTGGCTGCTGTGCAAATGGGCCTAATTTACGTTAATCCTGAGGGGCCAAATGGTAATCACGACCCTATTTCAGCGGCTGCCGATATTCGTGATGTGTTCGCACGCATGGCCATGAATGACGAAGAAACGGTGGCACTCATCGCTGGGGGCCACACGTTTGGGAAAGCCCACGGTGCGCACAAACCAGATGAATGCTTAGATCCTGCGCCAGCAGGAGCAGCAATAGAAGAGCAAGGTTTAGGCTGGAAAAACAAGTGCGGAAAAGGCAATGCAGAAGACACCATTACTAGCGGCTTGGAAGGGGCTTGGTCTGTCAGCCCAACTCAATGGACCATGCAATATTTAGATAATCTATTTGGGTTTGAATGGGTTAAAACCCAAAGCCCCGCGGGAGCGACTCAGTGGATCCCTAAAGGTAATGCGGGTGCGAATTTGGTGCCTGATGCACATGTCAAATCCAAGCGCCATGCGCCCATTATGTTTACGACCGATTTAGCGCTGAAAGAGGATCCTCAGTACAGAAAAATCGCTGAGCGCTTTCATGCGAATCCTAAGGAATTTGAGTTAGCGTTTTCTAAAGCATGGTTTAAATTAACCCATAGAGATATGGGCCCTCGCGCGCGTTACGTAGGTGATGAAGCCCCAACGGACGACTTCTTATGGCAAGACCCTATTCCTAGCGTGGACTATGCGTTAATTGATAAACGTGACATCCAACACCTAAAGACGAAATTACTGGATGGCGATGTTACGCCTGCTCAATTAGTCAAAACAGCATGGGCGGCTGCGGCCAGTTTCAGAGCGACAGATATGCGCGGGGGTGCGAACGGCGCTCGTATTCAACTTACCCCACAAAAGGACTGGGAAGTTAATGATCCGGACGAATTGAACACGGTTTTAACGTTCCTCAACAAGGTGAAAAAAGACTTCAATGACGGGCAAAGCGGTAATAAACAAGTATCGTTAGCGGATCTAATTGTGCTTGGCGGTGCAGCGGCCATTGAACACGCCGCGAGTAAAAATGACTTCGACGTTGAAGTACCCTTTATACCCGGGCGCAGCGATGCAACCCAGGCTCAAACAGAAGTGGGATCATTCGCAGTACTGGAGCCAAAAGCAGATGGATTTAGAAACTACTACGCTCAGGGAAATACCTTATCACCGGTTGAGATGTTGGTGGACAAAGCAAATACCCTAGATTTGTCCGTTCCTGAAATGAGCGTATTAATGGCTGGTTTAAGGGTTATGAATACCAATGCCGATGGTAGTGATAGGGGCGTACTGACAGATAATCCCGGAACCTTAAATAACGATTTTTTTGTTAATTTACTCGACATGTCAACGCGCTGGGAAAAGGCGAAAGACAAACAAGATCTCTATATAGGAATAGATCGCAAAAGCAACAAACAACGTTGGTCCGCCTCCTCAGTGGACTTGATATTTGGCTCTAATTCAGAGCTAAGAGCAGTCGCTGAGGTGTATGCATCTGATGATGCTCATCAACAATTTGTGGATGATTTTGTTAAAGCGTGGACTAAAGTCATGACCTTAGATCGCTTTGATTTACGGTAATATGACTTAAGCCTGAAGCAGGCCGAAAATGTGAAGGCCAGATACCCATGGTTCGTGGTATCTGGCCTTATCTCTTTGGAACCATACTAGTATTGAAACTAATTCCTAGAGGGAAATAGTCCTTGCAACGCAATACATGCAGTCAACACTTGGTAAGGCTGCATATTGTTGATTAGGTGATTTCCTGCAGGGCCAATAGAGGTGGTCGAGGTGAGTGCATCGTCAGCCATTGAGACATCGGGTGCCTCATTGTTATATACCCGATCGGCCCCATCATCTGCTAATACAGCCATATCAGGTGAAGCTAGTCGTCCACGTGCGCTAGAAGCATGCAAGGTGGATACTGTTGTTGCAAAATGAGTATGGGTTGGCAGATTGTCTGTGATCAGCGTGATGCTTTCACTACCCCCTTTTTGACCCAAATTAATGTTGCCACCAGTTAATCCAATTGGTGTTCGCCCCCGATAATCAGGTAGACCAAATGACGTTCTACCATCACCACCGTAGTTAGTGCCAAGGAGGGAGTAAAGGGCTTGATACTGGTTTATTGGTAAAAGTTGTCCATTAGCTTGTGTCCATCCTCGAGGGCAAAAAGTAAACCCAACGTATTGGACTTCGCCTAGCATGGGATCAGCATTTGCCTGACTTTTGTTTGGCCACAACATAGTCACCACAGCAGCTAAGGTCATCAGGCTAACGGCGGCAATTCGTTTGGAGCTTGCTTGTATATAACTGTTCATAATTTTTCCTTAGCTTCTGCTTGGGTACAAGCCGACTAAGGCGATGCAGTAACGCATTGCGATATTAGGCTGTGCTCTGTTAATCGGGGCGGGTGAATTACTTCCTGTGGCACTTAATTGCGTCACGGATGCCACTGCATGCTCGCTTAGCTGTACATCTGGGGCTTCAGCATTGTAAATTCGGTCTCGTCCATCATCAGCAAAATGCGTCCCATCAGGTGATGGTGAATTGCCATCAGCAGTAGAAACATTGACTATAGTTTCGGTACTGGCAGTGTGACTATGGCTGGGTAGCGCATTTAAGGTGAATGTTTCTGCTCCACCCGTTTGCCCTTGTGCCGTGCGACCAATGCCAGGACCATTGCCTGTGTGTTTTACCACTCGACCCTGCAAATTAGGAAGCCCCATAGTTGTTCGACCATCTCCGCCATATATGGTACCGATAAGTGAAAAAAGGGCGGTGTATTGTGAGATTGGCAACAGCTGGCCGTTTGCATCGGCCCAGCCGCGGGGGCAAAAGGTGTAAGGGAACTGACGAATTTCAGCTATAAATGGTTCATTCGCCATTACGTTGGTTGCAACACTCATATTAATCGCCACCGCGGTGGTTAACCCAAGTGAAACCTTGTATATATTTTGATTAATTGTCATTTTACAGTCCTCTTTGGCAGCCCTGTTAAGGTCTTGATGGGAATATGCCCAATAGCGCGACACAATAGCGAATGGTGGTATAGGGTTGTTGAGCATCGACCGTGATGGATGAATTACCAAGTGATGGCTCTATAGTGGTCTGCGAGGTAATAGCTGATGTCGCCATGGTCGCATCAGGAGTTTCATTAGTGATATACACGTCGTCTCCTCCATCGTTTGCCATAACGGTACCAACTGGGTCAGAGGTTGTACCGGGTAAATCACTGCTCATAATGTTGCTCGTGGTGGTAGCTGTGTGGCTATGCCCAGCTAAATTATTTGCAGTTAAGGTAAGAGAATAACTCCCTCCTTTTTGACCGAGATTTCTTGTAGTCAATCCAGAGCCCTGGCCTGAACCCACCGGGACACGGTTTCTTAAATCAGGTAAGGCAAATGTCGTGCGACCATCTCCACCATACGTTGTGCCATAAAGTGAAAATAACGCATCATTACTGTTAATAGGTAATAGCTGTCCATCTGCGTTGGCCCAGCCTCTGGGGCAAAAATTACCAGCAAATAGCATGATGTCGCCAATGTAAGGATTTACACTAGCGTGTACTTTGGGTAGGTGCAGGCTCGCGGATAATACCATTCCGCCTAAAACACATGCGCCCAAGTTTCTGTTTCGTTTTTTAGACATGGGTTGTCCTTTTAAATGTATGTTTTGACAGGCAGCTACGTCAGTTCAAAATCGTCTACATATGATTTGAGCAAATCTGCTGAGGTGTGGATCACGGCGGTCAAATAAAGGTAAGGCCGCCGTTGTACATTAAGAATTTGAGGTAGGCTTTCGTTTTTTGTTAAACGCGAGTAGTGAGATGCCTAAGACCATGAATAGAAAGTTCCCTGGTGTAGGAACAGGCTCGGGCTCGGGATCAGTCGGTAGTGCTTGAACGGTTAAATTGAGACTAAAATCAAATAGCGACAGACTACCTGACTCAAAAGTGCCCGCTTGCACATTGGAGGTGAGCGTAAGATCTGTAAGTCCGGTGGCAAACGTGTCACTGTCTGATTCCACGGCATCAAAATCCGGTGCGATAAATTCGTCATACACTTGTAAATTAAGCCCAGCGCTTGAATCTAGATTGACTTCAACGAAAGCGTCGTCAGATTCAAGGACTCTATTGCCGAGCAATAATTCGGCAGCGGTGATCAATGCGCCATTTGATGCCGTTACATCGTAGTCGACATCAAGCTCTAATTCGGCTTCTTGAATATCGTTACTTTGTTGGGGCAAGGTCCACGCGATTTCAGAGCTAAATTGCAATCCCAAAATGTATTCATTTGGGTTGGCGGTCGCTACCGCGTCGATGCCAAATACAAATATGTCAGATAGATTAATAAAGTCTTCTACTTCGTCATCGTTCGCGTCTAACTCATACAAAAAATTTTCTATTTCTTGCCAATTGTTAAATACAATATCGTCAATATTTATACTGCCGCCGTCGACTAATTCCTGTAGCGTACAGCTGTTGTTATTAACACATCCTGACGTCACGATTGAAGCGTAACTTACATGGGCGGGGGAGCTGATTATAAATGTGGAAGCTACTGCATACATCAAGCCTTTTACATATTTTACTAAGGTGTTCGTAGATCTACTCATCGCGTGTTCCTTTAAATTAAGCTAAAAACTTACTTCATAACGCTGTTCGATTACTGGTGTGGGTGCTTCGCTTACAATTCAGCAACAAGTGGGCCAATAATAAGAAGATGTTTAAAATCAACATATTAGGTGGGTACTAAAATATATTAAACGAGTAATGTAAAATTATTGTAAATTTTCTTGACGGCTAATGTATCAGGACACCGACACCTTCAACTGAAAGTTTCACGCTCGAGAGAACAAAAAATAGGATATAAATTAAGGAACGAATTAAGGAGAAATTAGGATAGAAAAAGAGCCACGAATATACCTCGGCTGCCTATATAGATAACTGTGAGTTAAACCTAGCTCTTTTTTTCACAAACTAACGCGCTGTCCAGCCGCCGTCGATAACGATAGTTTGCCCGGTGATATTACGGGCGCTGTTATCCATTAAAAATGCGGCACTACTGGCAAGCTCGTCTATGTCGATGAATGACTTTTTCGGCATAGGTTCGAGCATGATTTTATTGATTACGTCTTCTTCACTCATACCATGCTCTTTAGCTTGGGCGGCGATTTGTTTTTCGACCAATGGGGTTTTGACATAGGCCGGGCACAGGGTATTAATTGTGACGTCGCAATCCCCCGTTTCTAGTGCAATAGTCTTAGAAAAACCCAATAAGCCATGTTTTGCAGCCACATAGGCCGATTTAAACGGGGAGGCAATGACGGAGTGCACCGAGCCAATGTTGATAATACGGCCGTAGTTCTTTTCGCGCATTGAAGGCAGTAAAACTTGGGTCAACATAGCGGGTGCCACCAGCATGATATTGATTAGCTGTTGCCATTTATCCGCCGGAAAGTCTTCAAGTTTAGACACATGTTGTATACCCGCATTGTTAACGAGTACATCGACTGTGTCAGGTAGCAAGGTATCTGGCAGGCTCGCTATCTGTTGAGGGTTCGTTACATCAAGCAATAGCGCGCGAGCACTTATGCCTTGTGCCCCTAGTTCAGCAGCGGCATGTTCAGCAGCGTCCAAATTCATATCTGCCACGATAATTTTATGGCCACTTGCGCCTAGTTGTTGGGCGATCCCTAAGCCAATACCGCTGGCACCACCTGTGATGAGGACTGTTTTATGTTTAGGATGGAATGAATTACTCATTGCTACTCTCTTCTTTGGCTAATGCGTGAATAATATTGCTAACAGCTTGAATTTGCTGACCTTGGTTGTTGGCGTAATCCTCTCCAGTGTATCCCCACCAATCCCAGCATCCTTGTGGGTTTAGCGGCATCATCATAGAACTTTTCGTTTGCGGGTAGAGCACCAACATATGATTGCTATCTGCCCAATTGTTTAGGCCTGTCTGTGTGGCGTAAGCGTCTCCTACCGCATCAGCATTTTGATTACAGCCATGAAAGCTGACATGCACGGTACATACTTCACCTTGTTGACACGCTTGGGGAACATACAGATATCCTTGACTGGCTAACGTGTTGGCAGGTTCACTGCCGAATTTCTGTTGATCAATTTGGTGAAGCTTTCCTTTTGGCTCTGGGCTACGGGCACGCACATTGGGCAGAATAAAACTAAGTAGTTCACCCGCAGCATCATAGGCACAGTTCCCTATAAAGGGGGTTTTTGATTCGTTGCATTGATTACCGGAGCCTAATGTTGGGAATAAATGAGCAAAGGGTTTATCTTGCACGTACTTGATATTTTGCGGTTCAACCCACTGTTGATACTGAGTAACAAGCGCATCGCTGATTTCAGGCAGCACCTTAGTGTCTAGCATGCCACTGAGTATCCATACTTTATGCTGTTTTAGATTGGTTAAATCCGGTAGCTTACCTTGCTTGCTCCATTTATTGATTTGCGCTGTGAGGGGAGCTAAATCTAACGGTGTCTTCACTTGATTTACGCATTGACTCAAGGCCGTTTGAATGCTGTTTTGCGCACAATAATACGGGCCTGAGGCGATGATACCGACGCCAGACACCCAATCTGAATGCGCAAGTTCAAACTGTGTGGCCATATAGCCACCGCTTGATAGTCCAGATAAAGTGATTTTATCCAAGTTTAAATTAAAACGAATGTCATCTGCTAAAACTGCTGCTTGTTGAGCACTTTTTACAGGTTGCGCAGCGGCTGAGGCACTTAATATTCCACTAAATGACAGGGTTAGAGCGGCGCTAACTGCCTTTGTAAGGAAACAACAGCGAGAACTGCGTTTACTTAACTGGGTAAATTCCGACAATGAGAAAGTCATAATAATCCTTTTTTGTTCTTACAAATCTATTGTTTGTCAGCTAAGAATGCGCTGATGTCTGACGCCGCTTGTTCGATACCTACGACACCATTGAGATGGCCTAGGTCGCCAGTTAATTCTCGATAGCTGGTATTTTTATGGAGTTGCTCTAAGGAATTTACCGCGTCTTTGGCTAAATAGGGCATCAACAACAAGTCATTGAATGATGGCAGAAATAGCGTTTTCGCTTTGACTGACGATAGCGCTTGTTTCATGTCTCCTGAATGGCCTGCTATATAAAGCTGTGAGGCCCGCACTAAATACAATAGATGGTTAGCATCCATCAGTTTTGCTCGGCTTTGAGCGCGTTCTTTTAACCATTTAACAATACTATGTTGTTGTCGAATGTCATTTAATGGGCCTTTTTCAAGAGGGGAATAAGCTAAGTTCCTACCCGTTTTATTAAAAAAGGCAGGGGTCAGGGCATCTTGGGTAATAAACATCAAAGCTGACGTTAAGCCTTGGGTTGGTGGGGTCTTATCGTAGTAATCCCCATTTGACCAGTTTTTATCCAGCTGTATGGGGATAGCCCATTGCTCAAGTAAGGCGGTTGTCCATGCATCACTTTGCCCTGAGCCGATAACAGAGATCATTCTCGGCACCCAATCTGGATAAGCCGTGGCCCAATCTAATGCCTGCATTGAGCCCATGGAGCCACCGATCACTGCATGTAATTTTGCAATGCTTAATGATTCAAGCAAGGCCTTTTGTACATTAACAAAGTCTCGTATGGTCACCACAGGAAATGTTAAGCCGTAATGCTTACCCGTATCGGGGTTGATAGAAGCAGGGCCCGTGGTGATCACATTTGGATCGTAGGCGTTTAAGTTCGCTAAGGTATCAACACTGATGACAAAGTACTTGTCGGTATCGATGGCTTTGCCCGGTCCGATGATCGCATCCCAATAGCCAGGTGTGGCATCGTCGTGTTGATATTTACCTGCAGCATGGGAGGTAGCGCTGAAATAGTGAGTGATTAGCACCACGTTATCTTTGGCCTCATTCAATGTGCCATAGCTTTCCCAACCGACCTGTAACTGTTTTATTGTTTTGCCGCCGAAGGTGGTAAAGCGCGCTAATTCAAAGCGCTGTTTTTCGACCAGTTGTCCTGTTTGCGAATAGCTTTGAGCCGCGTTTAGCTGAGCTGATAAGAGTAGGGCTACCGCGGCCAGTAGCCCTTTTGGAAATAGCTGTGTTATAAACATGAAATGCATTCTCTAGTGAATAATGTGTCGATTAAAATATATTAAATAAGACAATAGCCAGAATAAGACCACTCAATGGCACCACAACGGTTAACGCCCCAACGGACCAATATGACCTTTGATGTGTCTCATTACAAATTGCGCGGATTAACGTCACCACATAACCATTGTGCGGCAAAGAGTCTAATGCACCAGATGAAATGGATACCACACGATGTAACTCTTCAGGGTTTACACCTTGGTCGATGTAGTGGGGAGCGAGCAGAGGTAAAGCGATGACTTGGCCCCCTGATGCAGAACCAGTTAATCCCGCGATAACACTGATTGCAATCGCTGCACCAATCAATTCATTCCCTGGGATGTGGGTCATCACCTCAACCGCAACTTGAAACGCCTCAGTTGATTTAGCGATACTGCCAAACCCAACCACAGCAGCTGTATTTCCAATAGCGACTAACGCACCTGTTGTTCCTGCTGTAATGGCGTTTTGCATATTCACGAAGTAGCGAAAATTGATGATCATTAAGGTTAAAACACCGCCACCTAATGCAATGATCAACGCTAAATGACCAAGACGGTCATGCAGTAAAAAGGATAAAACGAGCACAACCAATAGTGGAATTAAACCAGTGATAGGGCTAGGTAAGGCACGTTCCGTCAATTGAGGATCTTGGTCCCAGTGTTCAAATGTTTCACCATTGGCCAGCGCCTTGTTGATCATGCGGCGCAACCACCAAAAACCAAATGCGGCCATGAATAGAGCAACCACTAAACTAACCTCCCAAGCGGCAAACGGTGAGGTTCCTAGGTATTTAATGGGGATCCAATTTTGAATTTCAGGTGAACCAGCTGAGGTCATGGTAAACGTGACGGACCCAAAGGCCAAAGCGGCGGGGATAAAGCGACGGGGCAGGTTGGCATCCTTAAATAGACTTAACGCCATAGGATAAACAGAGAACGCTACAACAAATAAGCTAACGCCGCCGTAGGTTAAAATAGCGCATGCGAGTACAACAGCGACAACCGCCTGGCTACGTCCTAGTTTTGCGATAATAAATTGCGCCACTGAATCTGCTGCGCCCGTGTCTTCCATGAATTTGCCAAACAATGAGCCAAGCAAGAACATAAAAAACCAAGATGCAATAAACCCAGAAAAGCCTTGCATATAGTTGTTAACGAAATTTACTTCACCGATAAACACCGGTATACCACTGGTGAGTGCCACTATCAGTGCACACAAAGGGGCGGCAATAAACAGATTCATGCCACGAATAGTCAACACTATCAGTAACAATAACCCGCCTATTAAACCAATTAAACTGAGCATATTATCTTCCTTTAAATGAATACTTGTGACCGCAAGCAAACATGTAAAGTGATGGCGTAAGTGTGTCTTAGCCCAATGAATATGCCCATAGTACTATGGTACTAAGGACGGCCATTCAAAACTCCATTAAGGTAATTATGACCGCAGCAAGCAGACAATGAAAAATAATGAAAACTGCTAATCAAGGACACACACTATGAACAAACAACGTTTCTCTCAAACCATTATCGCTGGCGCAGTGGCATCGGTGCTTTGCTATCAACCAGCACTTCATGCACAAGAATCTACCAATAATGCGCAACCTGAAAAGAAAGGGTTAGAGCGTATCGAGGTAACGGCGCGCAAAACCGTTGAAAGTCTGCAAGAAGTGCCAATTTCTGTTACGTCTTTAGGGGCCGTTGAGCTAGACGAAAAAGGAATTTCAGTGCTGACTGAAATTCAGCAATTCTCACCAAATACCACATTGCAAAACAGCCGCGGCACTAACTCAACATTAACCGCATTTATTCGTGGTGTGGGCCAACAAGATCCGCTTTGGGGTTATGAACCAGGGGTCGGGATTTATATTGATGATGTTTATGTGGCTAGACCTCAAGGGGCAGTATTAGATTTACTGGATGTGGAGCGTATTGAAGTGTTACGTGGCCCGCAAGGCACGCTTTACGGTAAAAATACCATAGGCGGAGCAATAAAATACGTGACCAAGCCCATGAGCGGCGACCCAACCCTGAACATTCAAGGTACAGTGGGTAGCTATTCACAGCGTGATATTAAGCTTACGGGCCAGTTACCTTTAATCGAAGACAAATTATATATTGGGTTTGGGATTGCAGACTTAACCCGTGACGGCTACGGCGAATACCTAGAATCGGCTCTTGAGGGGCAAGATTTAGAAAACTACAACAAGGATCTCACCGCTGCTCGGGTGACGGTGGAATTTACCCCATCAGATGATTTGTTCTTTCGCTTCGCATGGGATAAAACCGAAGATGACTCAAACGCGAAAGGGGGATACCGCTTATTGCCAAGTCGTTTGACAGATGCCCCAGTACCAGACAGCGTATTTGATTCTTACACCAGCTTACCGACAGAAAACAAGGTTGAACTTGAAGGCTACAGTTTAACGGCTAATTGGGATGTGAATGACGATATCAGCCTTAAATACATAGGCGCGCATCGTGAAAGTTACTCTCCAACCAATATCGATTTTGACAATACCGCTGTTGATATCTTTGATGTACCCGCTATTTACGAAGATGAGAATGACACCCATGAATTGCAACTTGCCTATACCGGAGACGGTTTTAACGCTGTGGGTGGTATTTACTACTACGATGGTGAGTCATGTGGGCAGTTTGAAGCCATTCTGGGTTTTCTTGGTCGCGCTGCTTTTGGTACGCCGGGCTTAACTCGTGAAGTATCAGGCTGTAATAACAGTGAAAGTATTGCTGCTTACGTGCAATCTTCTATCGATGTAACTGAGCAATTGTCATTAACCCTTGGTGCCCGCTATACAGATGAAGAAAAACAAGCAACGGTGCGTAATGGTTTAGTGTTTGACAATGTTTACCCAGAATCAAACTGGATCCCAGGCTATGTGCGCCCAGAAGGAGAGATTGTTCCGCAAGTATTGGGTACAGACTCTGACGGTGACGGCATACTGGATGCCCCCGCGAAAGAGAGTTGGTCACGCTTTACGCCACGGGTGGGTGTTGAATACCAAATGAACAGCGATATGATGTTTTTTGCTAGTTATTCTCAAGGTTTTAAATCAGGTACCTACAACCCACGTGCGACCATCAATGAACCTGCGGTTGACCCAGAAGTAGTGGATTCAATTGAACTGGGTATGAAAAGTGATTGGAATGACAATTTACGTACTAACGTGACCTTGTTCGCGTTAGAGCACAACGACCGTCAGTATATTTCTGTGCTGCCCGTTACGTCACCTGAAGATTTACAGCAAATATTGGGCAACGTGGGTAAATCTAAAGCGAAAGGGGTTGAAGCGGAAATTACTTTTGCTGCCTCGGACAACTTAACCTTTGATGTAGCCCTAGGTTACATTGATGCAGAATTCGAAGAAGTATTCCAAGAAACCTTAGAGGGACGCGTTGACGTAGCCGATACGTTCGCTATCGCTAATACACCAGAATACACGGCTAACTTCGCCGCAAATTATGTATTAGGGACGGATATCGGCGACTTTGTGTTTAATGCTAACTATTATTACCGGGATGATTACACCATCACTGAAACGTCCAATAGCTTAATTACCCAGGACGGTTATGGCTTAGTAAATCTAAGCGTATCTTGGCAAAGTGAAGACGGTAGTTGGTATGGCGGTATTCATGCTAAAAACCTTACAGACGAGGAATATGTTGTGGGTGGCTACCAGTTTGTGGTTGAAAACCCAGATGATCCTACCGGATACACAGCAGGTACTGGTGGTGACAATACCTTGATAGGGTATTATGGTGACCCACGTACTGTTAGCTTAACACTTGGTTATCGGTTTTAAGTAACCAATCGCAGTAGGCACAGCGAAAGCATATATGTTTATTGATGCCTATTGTGCTTGAGCAAAACACGCGCAATAACTATAAGTATAAGTATAAGTATAAGTATAAGTATAAGTATAAGTATAAGTATAAGTATAAGTATAAAGCGTGACTCGGTAATGACGTTTGGCAGTGAAAACTGCCTTTTTTCGTTTACGCCTATTCACAACAGCGAATGTGACAGCAAGCACTTGACAGAAAATTTGATATAACTGATAGTGACTCAAGAAATTACGATAAAAATCAGCTGTATAACCTCCGTTAATCTTTTTCCCCAGATGTTAAATGAGAAACCAAATGCAAGCTAAAGCCATTGTTGCTGATGACCACCCGCTGTTTCGCAGTGCAATGAAACAAGCTATTCAAGGGGTGCTGGGCGATAATATTTTAGAGTCCGCGTCTTACCAGCAAACATTCGATTTATTGAAGCAACATCACGATGTTGAATTGCTTTTTTTGGACGTAAATATGCCAGGCAATGAGGGTTTAACAGGGCTTACGATGATCCGTAGCCATTTCCCTGATGTGTTAGTGGCGATAGTGTCCGGCGATGAAAGCCCTGCCATGGTGAGAAAGGCCATGGACTTTGGAGCTTGCGGTTATATTCCTAAATCAACACCGTTACCTGTTATTTCAGATGCCGTGCAACAACTGCTAGAAGGAGAGCAATGGTTGCCAAGTGAGTTATTCGAGCAAGTGCAAAAGATTGAAGATAGCCAAGAACAAGCATTTGCCGGAAAGCTTGCCCAGTTAACGCCTCATCAATTAAAAGTACTGCAACTCATGGCTGATGGCCTGCTAAATAAACAGATCGCGTATGAACTTGGTGTTAGTGAGTCGACGATAAAGCAACACGTTTCCGCTGTGTTGCATAAGCTTGGCTTTAATAATCGCACCCAAGCAGGGGTATTGTTCAAACAAATGTTACAAGTTGAATAAGCACCGGCATTAGCATAAAAAAGCCGGTGTAGTGACCGGCCTTTTGTCCATGATGTGACACGCTATTGAAATATTTTAACCTGGCAGCTTAGACTCATCATTGTTATTTTCAGCAGAAACGTCCACTTTAGCGATTGCTTTCTCTATAGGTTTCTCTGGGTTCACTAAACTGACAATCTTCCAATCAGATTTGGGCTTCATGTTGTTTGATGTGGTGAACATATGGACGTGATTTTGTGTATCTAAAGCACAGAGTTTAATAGCCCGTTCGCTGTATTGCGCTTTATAATCTTCATAGGTAAACGAGTCAGATAAGCGCGTGGTTTTAATCGTTGAACCTTTTGCTACTAAGCCCGCTAATTTACCGTATGTGGCATCTTCGCTAAACAAGCCTAATTTTTTTACATAAGATTCAGACACCTGATGACTCGGCCGTTGTTGTTGCTCATTATTGCTAAGGCCAAGCACAGTGCCTTTACCCATTTCATGTTCAAAATGGTAGGTGACCATAGGATTAAGTTGACGGTAGGGGGACATGACTAACACCTTGCCAAACATAGACAAATCAAGGGTACGCGCGGCGTGCTCAGACATGGGGTTGCCAAAATAGGTGGGAATGTTTTCCATTCGGGCTAAGCGCATGTTGTTCCAGTTGGTATCCGTGACACGCACTTGTACATCATGACTCATCAGTTCTTTGGCGAACAGGCGGCTAAACAAGCCACCTCCAAAAATGAGAAAACCATGTGGAGCAGGGGCGCGCATTTTGAGTTTTTTCGCTACCGTAACCGACGTTAAACTCTGTAGCACCACAGTGGTAATGATCACCAAAAAGACCATAGGAACAAGAAGTTCAGCTTGCTCGTAATCTAGTGCCTCTAGCTTAAGTGAAAATAATGCAGATACCGCTGCTGCGACAATACCGCGGGGGGCTATCCAACTGAGTAGGGCAATTTCGCGCCAATTCAGGCCCGTGCCTAGGGAGGACAAAAACACACCCACTGGGCGAGCGATAAAAATCAGTGCCACAAGCACCAATATAGAGCCCCAGCCGACATTCAATACGGCATGTAGGTCAATACGAGAAGCGAGTAAAATAAACAACCCCGAAATGAGTAACACGCTCAAGGTTTCTTTGAACTCTAAAATGTCTTCTACATCGACATTCTTCATATTGGCAAGCCACATACCAATGACCGTCACAGTCAATAAACCTGACTCATGCGCTATCACATTAGAACCTGCAAATGCACCTAACATGAGGGTCAATACGGCAGTATTTTGCAGATAGTGAGGGATCCAGTTATTCCTTAAGGCAAGGCCGAGTAAGTAACCGGTTGCAGCGCCAATTCCTAAGCCTACGCTGATGGTTAATCCAAAAGCGTATAATGTATGGCTCAGTGCATCTTGGGTAGAAATGATGTATTCGAACACTAAAACAGCGAGCAATGCCCCAATAGGGTCAATTACAATGCCTTCCCAGCGTAAAATATTCGCTACTTTACTGCTTGGGCGCACGGTACGTAACATAGGCACAATCACGGTTGGACCAGTAACGGTTACAATGGCACCGAACAAAAAGGCCAACTGCCATGACACGCCTAAGGCATAGTGTGCAACGGGCGCAGTAACAAGCCAGGTGACTAGCGTGCCCACAGTACACAGATTACGCACCATAGAGCCGTGACCCGCCAAATCACCAAAGCGCAGTGTGAGCGAACCTTCAAATAGAATGATCGCGACTGAAAGCGATACTATGGGAAAGAGTAAGTCGCCAAACAGTGCGTCGGCGTTGATCACGCCATATACGGGGCCAACTAAAATACCAACGACTAACAATGGCAGAATGGCGGGTAATTTAATGCGATAAGCAAAATACTGACAAGCGATAGAAATAAGGCCTACCGCCACCAGGGGAATGATTGGGTCGCTCACATGAGATCCTTGTAGAACGAATATACATAATTAGCTGGATCAGACCACAAGTCACTTGCTAAAAGCAATAATACCTTTGATTGTTTGAATCAGTGCTAGCGTTAAATTAGTCATATGCAGATGTGACATGTTCGGTTTTTACAGCACTTCGAACCCTACACGCTCAAGACACGCTCCAGCCTTTGATTTGAGCATCGCTTGGTCGTTGGATTATTATGCGTCATATGTGCACGTTTAAATGCATCAATAATGAGCTAACGCTTCACATGTTTCTTATTGATTGGTCTGTCCGTAAAAACAGGGGGCAATGAGATTGAGTTAATAACCCCTATGGCCCTTACTATTGTGTTGTTTTGCATGGTCTTACTTTGTTATCCTGCAAAATCACTTGCCTCGTTGGCGACGTTATCTGGGCATCTTTTTTCCTTGATGCTGCTTTCCATGTTTTACTTTATTTAGCCAGCAGTTGCTTAATCAGCCGTTTCAAAGCGAGTGGTTTAAGGGGTTTAGGCAAATAATGCATTTGCTCATCAATCGCTTGTTGCCTGATTTGCTCATCTTGGCGCGCAGAGTTAAGAATACAGGGGATCTGTGAGCCATCTTCCTCGATATATGCTTGCCTAATAGTGCGAGCGACATCAATACCGGTTTCACCATGGTCGAGTTGGTAATCGAGTATCATTAAATCTATAGGCTGATCGAGTAATTGCAGTGCATTTTTGTTGTCTTTGGCGGCAATCACGAATGCGCCCCAATCAACTAGTAACCGTTGTAACGCATCTAGGATCTGAGGCTCGTTATCAACAATCAATACACGTCTTTTATGTAGCGGTAGATTAATATCATTGTTTCCACGCGTCGCTGTTTGTTGAGCGTTATTTTGTTTATGCCCGATGGGCACGGCTATTTCAAACGTGGTGCCTTTGTTGACTGTTGAATGTAAGGTAACAGGGTGTTTTAACAGGGCACTAATGCGCTCGACTATGGTTAATCCTAAGCCTAAACCTTGGGCGCTTGGGGTATTGTCTAGTTGATGAAACTCTAAGAATATTTCTTGCTGTTTGTCTTTTGCAATGCCTGCGCCTGTATCGATAACGCAGATACGCGCCGTGCCAGCTTGGCGTTTAACTCCAACTAAAATACGCCCTTCGTGGGTGTAGCGAATCGCATTAGAGAGCAAATTCTGGATAATACGCCTAAGTAGTTTAGGATCAGATTTTACTGAAATACTGGTACTTACATAGGTTATGCGTAACGATTTTTGTTGTGCCAGCACTGAAAACTCAGTCACCATGGGGCGTAATATATTGTCCAAGGGGAAGGTTTGTATATGCGTGTTCAATACACCTGACTCTAATCGTGTCATATCGAGTAGCATGGATAAAAGCGACTCAGCATTACTAAGTGAGTCAACGAGGTTGGCACTCATTTCAGCCATTTCCCCGGCAGGTGCTTTTTGCTTGAGCATGGCAGCAAATAACGATGCCGCGTTAAAGGGTTGCATTAAGTCATGACCGGCAGCGGCTAAGAATTTCGTTTTACTTTCATTCGCACTTTCGGCTTCACGGCGCGCTTTTTCCAAGTCGAGATTGGCTATTTGCAGTTGCTCAGTGCGTTCTTGAACCCGTGATTCCAAACTTGTTTTAGCCTGTTCAAGTTGCTGCTGTATGTTGATGTATTCTGTAATGTCACTATAGGTGGTTACAAAGCCGCCACCAGGTAGTGGGCGCCCATTGAGTTCAATAACTTGGCCGTTTTCTTGATGACGCACATATTTATACGCGCTGCCTGATTGCATGAAAGCAACGCGTTTTTTAATTTCCATTTCGATGTTACTTTGTCCTGTTGCAGCGTTATGCCCAAACAAACCACGTTTGGCATTAAACTCTAATAGCTGATAAATGGACATACCCACTTGAACAAACCCACGTGGATAATTAAATAGCTCTACATAGCGTTGATTCCACGCCAACAGATTGAGACGTCTGTCGAGAACAACGATACCTTGCTGAATATTTTCAACTGATGATTGCAGTAATTCATGATTGAACTGAAAGGTTTGGCTGGCTTCCTCGACCAATTCAACCAATTCTGATAACTCAACATCTCGTTTTTCACCGATAGCAGACAGCAAAATACGCGCGCTGGCGCTGCCGACTTGACCGGCTAATTCACTTTCAATGCTGGAGAGCAATTTAGGGCTGGCATATCCGGCCAATTGCTCTGGAGACAATTTATCGAGTAATGCACGATGCCGTTCAGCCCCCCATACTTTTTCAGTTATAGCGAGTAAGTTTGCCACCTTTACCGCATGCCCGAAGGGTTGACTATTATGGGTGATTGGGTCTTGCGTCGAAGGTTGACTGCGTTTGTTTTGTATAAGAGATACCAACACAAAACAAAGAATGTTAACCCCGAGACTATAGACAAACCCTTTGGCAAGTTGAATGTCTGTTGGTGTCTCATTGAAATAGTAACTCGCAGTAATACTTGGCCAAAGTAGCCAGTAAGCCCAACACAGCGCGCCACTTGCTAGCGCTAACTGAGCACCTAAAGGTGTGCCGCGTTTCCAATATAAGCCAAGAAGCAGAATAGGGAATGTTTGGGATAGTAGTGCAATCGCTATAACACCGCTTTGCACTAAAGACGTGGATTGGCTGATATTGACATGATAAAAATAGGCGACTGCGAGCACCACTAACACTGTCGCTCGCCTAATCAACAAAATGCTGGCCGGTTTTAAGCGGTGTCGTTGTTGTGTGCGTAATTGCAGCGTTAACCATAACGGTGTTGCGATGTTATTGGATATCATTATACCCATGGCAAGCGTTGCCACTATGATCATGCTGGTCGCGGCAGCCAAGCCACCGATAAAGGCAATGATGGTCACCCAAGTATTCCCTGATGCTACAGGCAGAGCTAGGGCATAGGTGTCTGTGCTTATGTTGCCACCTGGAAATAACATGTGCCCAGCGAGTGCTATCGGTAAAACAAACAGTGTCATACCGAGTAGATAAAGCGGAAAGAGCCAGCGAGCAGTAGTGATTTCTCGGTCGCCGTTATTCTCAATAAAATTAATATGGAACTGCCGAGGCAAGCAAAACATCGAGCAAACGCCTAATAGCATTTGACTGGCATAAACCCATACACCGGAGTCCGCACTAACGGTTTGCTTGGCGCGCGGGTCTAATTGAGCTTTTCCTAGTAAGTCAAATATACCGTCAAATAAACTGTAACAAACAAACAGGCCCACAATCATTAAACCAACCAGCTTAACAATAGATTCAAAGGCGACCGTAAGCATCAGCCCTGGGTGTTTGTCCGTTAAATTTAACGAACGAGTACCAAATAAAATTGCAAATAATGCCATTAGCAACGCGACATAAAACCCTACGCTGTTTGGCCAAATATTATCAGCGCCTGTGACGACACGTATACCGCCGGTAACCGCGTCTAATTGCAGAGCGATGTAAGGAACGACGCCGATAAAACACAATAAGGTTACCAATGCGGCCAAAAAATGGGATTTGTCATAACGTAAACTAATGAAATCGGCGAGGGAGCTAATATTGTGCTGGTGACACACATTCGCGACGCGGCGAAGCACAGGATGAGCGAATAAGAAAACACAAATAATCCCCATATAGGTGGGAATAAATGCCCACCCATAATGTGCGGCCTGGGTAGTGGTACCGAAAAATGCCCAAGAGGTACAATGCACACCAAGTGCAAGACTGTAGATATAAGGATGCTGTTGATTGGCTTTTGCCCGTTTATCTCCCCAAAACGCGAGCAGAAATAAAATCAGCAAATAGCCAACAACAATCGCCATCAAGCTTAAAACGCTAAACATAGACACCTAATATTATTTTTATATCAGTACTTTAGCTTGAAGCAGGCAAAGGTAAAAGCGACTTTTTAGCTGCGTTTACTATCGAGCGACGCAAAATTTAGACACAATTTTTTTAAAACAATAAAAAATACCCTTGAAGAGCTTTAAAGCAACCCCATTAATAGCTGCAATCGAATTTAGCTTTAACGCGACACCTAAGAACGGAGTAAAAGATGAGTAACGAAGAACAAGCTCAAAAAGATGAGGCGCAACCAATAAATGAAGAAGCGACTGACAACCATGTTGAAGAAGTCGAAGAGGTGGTTGAAGAGTTGAGCGCTGAACAAACACGCATTCTTGAGCTTGAAGCAGCATTAGCGGCGTCAGAAGCCACACTAGCGGCACAAAAAGACTCTGTGATGCGAGCTATTGCTGATGCCGATAACGTGCGTAAGCGTGCTGAAGGTGAAGTCGATAAGGCACGTAAATTTGCGCTTGAAAAATTCGCCTCTGAGCTATTGCCCGTTGCAGATAATTTAGAACGTGCGCTGCAAGTAGCGGATAAAGAAAATGAAGCGATTAAACCCGTGGTTGAAGGGGTAGAAATCACCCTTAAATCATTCGTTAGCAGCATTGAAAAATTCGGAATGAAAGTGATCGATCCACAGGGCGAGTCTTTTAATCCAGAACAGCATCAGGCTATGTCGATGCAAGAAAACGCAGAATTGCCAGCCAACACGGTTATGGCAGTCATGCAAAAAGGTTATGAATTGAATGGTCGTCTATTACGACCCGCTATGGTCATGGTATCCCGCGCCCCTGAAGGCGGTGTCGATACACAAGCATAATTCGTAATCAACTAAAAAAATATTCACAAAATGGGGAATATTTTCGTTCAGCTAATTGAAAACTGACGAAATAACCCCACAAAGTGTACAGGCATTATTAAACAAATTTTTGGAGAAAAACTAATGGGTAGAATCATTGGAATCGATTTGGGTACAACTAACTCATGTGTTGCTGTACTTGATGGTGAAAAAGCAAAAGTAATCGAAAACGCTGAAGGCGATCGCACAACTCCCTCGATCATTGCATACAGCCAAGACGGTGAAACATTAGTCGGTCAACCTGCAAAACGTCAGGCGATCACTAACCCTAAAAATACCTTATTCGCTATCAAGCGTCTTATCGGTCGTCGTTTTGAAGATAAAGAAGTACAGCGTGATATTGATATCATGCCTTTCAGTATCATTAAAGCCGATAATGGTGATGCTTGGGTTCAAGCAAAAGATGAAAAACTAGCGCCACCACAAATTTCAGCTGAAGTTTTGAAAAAAATGAAGAAAACGGCTGAAGATTACCTTGGTGAAGAAGTGACAGCAGCGGTTATTACCGTACCTGCTTATTTCAACGATTCACAGCGTCAAGCAACCAAAGATGCTGGTCGTATTGCTGGCCTTGAAGTAAAACGTATTATTAACGAGCCAACTGCCGCTGCACTTGCATACGGTATGGACAAGAAAAAAGGTGACAGTGTTGTTGCCGTGTACGATTTAGGTGGCGGTACATTTGATATCTCTATCATTGAAATCGACGAAGCTGACGGCGAGCACACATTCGAAGTACTAGCGACCAATGGTGATACACACCTAGGCGGTGAAGATTTCGATAACCAAGTAATTAACTACTTGGTAGAAGAGTTTAAGAAAGACTCAGGCATGGATTTACGTAAAGATCCATTGGCCATGCAACGTCTTAAAGAAGCAGGCGAGAAAGCGAAGATTGAATTGTCTTCAGCTCAGCAAACTGAAGTAAACTTACCGTACATCACTGCTGATGCGTCTGGTCCTAAGCACTTAACCATCAAGCTTACCCGTGCAAAACTTGAGTCACTTGTTGAGAAAATGGTTAAAGCGACCCTTGAGCCATTAAAACAAGCGCTTGCGGATGCTGACTTATCAGTAGGTGATATCAACGATATCATTTTGGTTGGTGGTCAAACGCGTATGCCGCTAGTACAGAAATACGTAACTGAATTCTTTGGCAAAGAGCCAAGAAAAGACGTTAACCCTGATGAAGCTGTCGCTGTGGGTGCCGCGATTCAAGGTGGTGTATTGTCTGGTGATGTGAAAGACGTATTGTTACTTGACGTGACACCTTTATCACTAGGTATCGAAACAATGGGCGGCGTAATGACGGCCTTGATCGAGAAGAACACGACTGTACCTACCAAGAAGTCTCAAACCTTCTCTACAGCTGAAGACAATCAATCAGCGGTAACAGTACATGTTCTCCAAGGTGAGCGTAAGCAAGCTGCTGGCAACAAGTCTCTTGGTCAATTTAACCTTGAAGGTATTCGCCCAGCACAGCGCGGCGCGCCACAAATTGAGGTGACATTCGATATCGATGCTGATGGTATCTTGCACGTATCTGCTAAAGATAAAGACACCAACAAAGAGCAGAAAATCACTATCAAGGCGTCTTCTGGCTTGAGTGATGATGAAGTTGAAAAAATGGTACAGGACGCAGAAGCGAACAAAGAAGCGGACAAGCAATTCGAGGAAATGGTTCAAGCTCGTAACCAAGCTGATGGTCTAATTCACGGTACGCGTAAGCAAGTAGAAGAAGCCGGTGACGCGCTATCTGACGAAGATAAAGCGGAAATCGAAGCGGCTGTTGTAGCGTTAGAAGAAGCGGTTAAAGCTGGCGAGAAAGAAGCTATTGAGTCAAAAACTCAAGAGTTGATTCAAGCTTCTGCTAAGTTGATGGAAGTGGCACAAGCACAACAGGCTGCTGCCGGTGCTGAAGGCCAATCAGATGACGCATCTGCTAAGCAAGACGACGACGTTGTTGATGCCGAGTTCGAAGAAGTAAAAGACGACAAAAAGTAATTTTTGTTGACTACATCAGCCCGAGCGCCAAGATGGCGCAAGGGCAAGCTCGGGCGCATGGAGTTCTTTCATAGCGCCCGCGTTTGTTTCAAAACCTGGTATGGTCTGGGGCATAGTGCCTAAGACTGAAGGTAGTGAGATTGTAAGAGAAGAATAGGTGGTCAGTATCATTGATCACAAATATCAGGATAAACAAGCTATATGTCGAAGCGAGATTATTATGAAGTGTTAGGAGTCGATAAATCGGCTTCCGAACGCGATATAAAAAAGGCTTACAAACGCCTTGCCATGAAATATCACCCAGATAGAACCCAGGGTGACAAAGCTATGGAAGAGAAGTTCAAAGAGGTTCAAGAGGCCTATGAAATTCTAACCGACTCGCAAAAACGTGCGGCTTATGACCAGTATGGTCACGCTGGCGTTGATCCGAATCGTGGACATGGCGGAGGTCATGGTGCTGGTGATTTTGGCGACATTTTTGGTGATGTATTTGGTGATATTTTCGGTGGTGGACGTGGCGGCGGTCGTCAATCTCGTGCAGCCCGCGGTTCAGACTTACGTTATAACCTTGAGCTTACTTTAGAAGAAGCTGTACGCGGCAAAAGCGTGGAAATTCGCGTGCCTACTTTGGCTGAGTGCGATACCTGTGATGGTTCTGGCGCGAAAAAAGGTTCGAGTGCAAAAACTTGTACCACGTGTCATGGCCAAGGCCAAGTACAAATGCGCCAAGGCTTCTTTGCTGTACAGCAAGCGTGCCCAACGTGTGGTGGTAAAGGTAAAATTATCACTGATCCATGTAATAAATGTCATGGTCAGGGCCGTGTAGAGAAAACCAAGACCTTATCAGTTAAGGTACCTGCAGGCGTTGACACAGGTGATCGCATTCGTCTTTCAAACGAAGGCGAAGCAGGGGAGAACGGTGCACCAGCAGGGGATTTGTATGTGCAAGTGCATGTTAAGCAGCACAAAATCTTTGAACGCGATGGCAATAATTTGTATTGCGAAGTGCCTCTTAGTTTTACTCGCGCCGCTATCGGTGGTGAAATTGAAGTCCCCACGTTAGAAGGTAAAGTTAAACTCAAAGTCACCCCTGAAACACAGACTGGCAAAATGTTCCGCCTGCGTAACAAGGGTGTGAAATCGGTTCGTAGTGGCAGCGTCGGTGATTTGATCTGTAAAGTGGTTATTGAAACGCCGGTTAATTTGAATAGCCGTCAGAAAGAATTACTGGAAGAACTCGAAGAATCGATGGGCACAGGTAAAGACACAGCCAAGAACCGCCCGAAAGAAAGTGGCTTTTTTGATGGTGTTAAAAAGTTTTTCGATGATTTGACTAATTAATGCAAAATTCGTGATGTTAAATAAGCCGCTGAAAAGCGGCTTTTTTTTGCGATTTAGCAAGGCAACAATGCACGTTATTTGGAAAAATTAAAATTTAAATGTATGTCGGCTTTACTTTTTGCTAGCCTAGTTAGGTTCTTTATCGAGTATTATTTCACTGGTTTTCAATGACCTAGAGGCTAGTTGTTGAGGAATAAAAGGTAAAGACAAGTAAGGTTGTATCAAACAGGCAGGTTTATTGCTACATCACTGTCAATGGCATAGACGTAGTGTTAAAACATTATGCGTAAACCACAATATCAATCACGCGAGGGACTATGAAAAAATTACTAATAAGTGCGATAGCCAGTAGCATTTTGCTGACAGCAGGCGTATCAGCACAAGAAGCGCAATCAGAGAAGCAGGCTAAGAGCGCTGCGCAATTTCGTCAGGCTTTATTGCAATTGGTTCGTAGTAATGTGGGGGCACTTGGAGCGATGGCGAAGGGGGCTATACCTATGGACGCAGACACCATACAAACGAATGCAACTCGCTTAGAGCAATTATCTCTAATGATGGACGATTACTTTGCGCTAGACACCACTAAATTTGATATTGAGACAGGTGCATTACCTGAAATCTGGCAGAATCGTGCAGATTTTGCGACTAAAGTTGACGCGTTAACTGACGCATCTCTTGCCCTTAAAACAGCGGCTATGAATGGCGACGAACGTGCTTATAAAGGCGCGATTGGCAGTGTTTTAAAAAGCTGTAAAGGGTGCCACGACAGCTATAAAGCAGAATAAAGCGCTGCTTCATTGACGAGTAAAGGGCGCTTAGGCGCCTTTTTTGTTGCTCAATCTGATGAAGATTGTATGCAATAACAGACAGTAAACGTACTTTAGCAGGAGGCAAATCACGCTAGATTGCACTTTAAATAACCAATTAAAGGTGTTTTGCAGATAAACTGAAAAAATTCAGTAATTTTCTTTATATTTGAACTTGATCCAGTTAACTTGAGCGCCATATCGAGCCCTTAGTTATTATTTTAAATTTATTTGGTGTATTAGCCGTGACGTTAAGTAAGACTGACCTATATCAAGAGGTCGCCCAGCAAGCACAGGCATTGATGGCTGGTGAGAAAGATGTAATCGCAAATTTGGCAAACTTAAGTGCACTTATATTCATGCGTTTACCTCAGCTAAATTGGGCAGGCTTTTATCTGCTCAAAGGGCAAGAGTTGGTACTAGGCCCATTTCAAGGCAAGCCCGCCTGTATTCGGATCCCTGTGGGCCGAGGCGTGTGTGGTAAAGCTGCTGAGACAGGTGAAGCGCAATGTATTGAAGATGTACACGCCTTTGTTGGACACATCGCCTGCGATGCAGATTCTAACGCCGAAGCCGTCGTACCGATTTTCCAAAATGGCCAATTGCTTGGCGTATTAGATTTAGACAGCCCTTATGTAGGGCGTTTTGATCAAGACGACATGAATGGCTTGCAAAACTTGGTCAATATATTGCAGGATGCAATTGCATGAAAAGTTCCGTCGATATTCATGTTGCCCTAGCAACCCTAGACGATATGGAGTTTTGGGACGAAAATGCAGAAGAGGCGATGGACCGTTTCAACGCGTTGTTACATATGTTGTATGACAACGCCGATGAAGATATTGACACCGTCAGTTTAGAAAATATGATTCAATATATATGGGAAAACTGGCGTAATGACAGTCATTTACTTGACATAGACGATGATGATTTATTTGACTGGGTTGACCAACTATTGTCAACTTGGGATGATGAGCGTCAAGAACCCCGCTAACCACACACAACTAGAATATTTAATGGATAATCCTCAAAAGTTTTCAAACAGTAAAGAAGTCATCAATTTTTTAAGTGAGTCGTTTCCTGCATGCTTTAGCGTGACCGGTGAAGCAAAGCCGTTAAAAATTGGTATTTTCCAAGATTTAGCTGAACGCCTTAAAGAAGAAGAACGCGTTAGTAAAACGTTATTGCGTTCCTCGCTTAGGCACTATACAAATAGCTGGCGTTATTTGCACAGTGTTAAAGAAGGGGCGTTCAGAGTTGACCTAGACGGGCAACATTCTGCTCCTATTGAAAAAGAGCACGCTGATCATGCTCAAACTCAATTAGAAGAGAGCAAAGCAAAGGTCGCCGAGAAGCGAAAAGCACAGAATGCGGCTAAACCTGGTGCAAAGAAAAATCAAAAATCCAAGACTGTTCCTGCATTTAAATCCGCATCTAAGGGAACTAATCAGGATAATATGAAGCCAAAGGCTAAGTTACCACCTCCAGAAAAGCTATCGGTAGAGCAAATCGTTGCGGGAACTTCCGTTACCGTAAAAATAGGCAAATCTCCTATGCCTGCTACAATCACTGATGTCAGTAAAGATGGTGTTCAAGTGCAACTTGATACAGGTATGGTGGTAAAGGTTCAAGTAGATAACTTGAGGTTGGCCCGTTCTAAGAGGTAGTTTAATGATCAAATCAATTCGCGTTTCCGCTGTTTCAGCACTTTTTGCGTTTAGTTCAGTGGCACTTGCGGTCACGCATTCAGAAAGTGTCGATGACATTCCTGTACTCAAGCAGGAATCGCAACATGCAGTGTCAGTTAAACGCATCTCATCTAATTTTTTACGCTCGCACTACAAGCCAATTACTTTAGATGATGCGTTATCAGAGAAAGTGTTTGATCGCTATATGCGTTCTCTTGATATCAACCGAAACGTGTTTTTGAATGCTGATGTTGAGAAGTTTAAAGCAGAACAAGATCACTTCGACGAAGCCATCGAAATGGGTGATCTTGATGTGGCTTATCAAATTTATCAGTTGAATATGCAACGTCGTATTGAACGGTACGAATACGCATTATCTTTACTTGATAAAGAATTTGATTTTGAAAAAGCGGGCGACACCTTTACCTTTGACCGTGAAGATGCCCCTTGGCCCAAAGATACTGCAGAATTGGATGAGCTGTGGCGCGAGCGTGTTAAGTACGATGCATTAAACCTGAAGCTTGCCGACAAAGAATGGCCAAAAATTCAGGAGCTACTCACGAAACGTTACGAAAGAGCGATAAAGCGTCTAAAGCAAACCACCAGTGAAGATGTATTTCAAACATTGATGAATTCGTTTGCGCGCAGTATTGAAGCGCACACCAGCTATCTGTCACCTCGTAACGCTGAGCGATTCCAAATGGAAATGAATTTGTCGTTTGAGGGGATCGGTGCGGTTTTATTAAGTGAAGATGATTTCACTGTTATCCGCAGCGTGGTACCGGGTGGCCCGGCTGATTTATCGAAAAAAATTAAACCTGAAGACAAAATCGTTGGTGTCGCCCAAGATGACGAAGAGTTTGTGGATGTTATTGGCTGGCGGCTAGATGAGGTGGTCGAGTTAATCAAAGGACCAAAAGGCAGTGTGGTTCGTCTACAAATCGAAAAAGGCGACTCAGAAAGCACGGTACCTGAAGTGGTAAGCTTGACCAGAGATAAAATTAAATTAGAAGACCGAGCGGCTAAGTCTGAGGTGTATGTACCTGAAACGGGGCCGCACCAAGGTGAGAAGCTTGGGGTTATTACGATTCCATCTTTTTACAATAAACTGAGTGTCGATGTACGCAAAGAATTAGAAAGCTTAAAAGAGCAAAAAGTAGAAGGCGTGATCGTCGACTTACGTGGAAATGGTGGTGGCTCCTTAACAGAAGCAACGCTGTTAACCGGTTTGTTTATTGATAAGGGACCTGTGGTACAAATTCGCGATGGTGCAGGGCGCATTCGCGTTGAGCAAGACGTTGATGGCAAAACGTATTATGACGGTCCACTGACGGTACTGGTTGACAGATACAGTGCATCAGCCTCAGAGATTTTTGCCGCAGCAATGCAAGACTACAGTCGTGCGCTTATTTTAGGTGAACAGACCTTTGGTAAAGGCACCGTGCAACAGCATCGCGGTTTAGGGCGTATTTACGATCTATATGAAAATCCGTTAGGTAGTGTGCAGTTTACTATTGCTAAGTTCTATCGCATAGACGGTGGTAGTACGCAGCATCAAGGTGTGGTACCAGACGTATTGTTTCCTTCAGCGATCGATCCAGAAGATTGGGGCGAAAGCCAAGAGGAGAACGCGTTACCTTGGGACAGCATTAAACGTGCGACATATTCAACGTTTGGCGATACTTCACAAGCCGCTAAACAGCTCAGTGAAATGCATGAAAAACGTGTGAAAGCCGATCCTGAATTTGCGTATATTTTTGAGGATATTGCTCAATACAAAAGTAAAGAAGATGACAAAACGTTGTCGTTGGTTGAATCAGAGCGCATTAAAGAGCGTGAAGAGCGTGATGCAAAACGCCTTAAGCGGGCTAATGAGCGTCTTGTACGTCAAGGGCTTGAACCGGTTAAAAGCTTGGATGACTTGCCAGAAGATCAACCAGAAATTGATCCCTTCTTAGACGAAGCAGCAAACATCACTTATGATCTACTGGGTACAGGAAAGTACGCGATTCACGCGCAATAAGCGTTAACCTATGTTGAGGGGCTAGACATTCTAGCCCCTTTTTTGTTTGTGGTACTTTTCTAATAGCATGGTGGTGTTCAAACCGATAAACTAGCGATAAATATAATAAATCCATCGGCCGCCAAATAATGCGTTCTCAATCGCAAGTGCTGATGAACATAACAAACCTCATAAAAACTACAATAATGATAAAGGTGATTGATGAGTGCACGCGGAGAATTTTCATCTCGAATAGGTTTTGTCTTAGCAGCTGCAGGGTCTGCTGTTGGTTTAGGTAATATATGGGGGTTTCCTACTCAAGTTGCGAGTAATGGTGGAGCCGCATTTGTGTTGGTTTACATATTATTGGCCTTCGTACTGGCGTATCCGGTTTTAATGGCTGAACTGATCATTGGCAGGGCGACACGCTCGAACATGGTCGATGCCTTAGGTAAAATATCCAATAGCAACTTAGGACGTGCGACCGGTGTATGGGGTTTCGTTACTGTTTCTATGATATTGGCGTTTTATGCCATTGTTGCCGGTTGGATGATTAGCTATTTCTTTGAATCATTTACCCAAATTATCGGTTTAGAAGACGCTTCTCAGTGGCTAACCGGTTCGTCTACTGCGCGAAGTTTACTATTCTGTGGTTTATTTATTGCGCTTACCGCGTCTATCGTGGTGGGGGGAGTGAGTGACGGGATAGAGCGCTGGTCTGTACGTTTAATGCCCACCCTAATTCTGATTATTTTACTCTTAATCGGCTATGTAGCCACGTTAGACGGAGCAATGGATGGTTGGAAAGCCTACATAGTGCCGGACTTTAGCGCCATATTAAATGCTGATTTGTTGATCAGTGCCATGGGGCAAGCGTTTTTCTCAATGTCTTTAGGTGTCGGTACTATGCTGGTGTATGGATCCTATGTGAGCAAAAATGAGAACCTTCCTGCACTAGGCGCATCAGTGGCATTAGTAGACATTGGTGTTGCTATCCTAGCGGGTATGTTGATTATTCCCGCGATGTACGTTGCACTGAATAATGGTGTACAAATATTTTCCGAAAGCGGCCAATTAATCGCTGGTGACTCGCTGATTTTTACTGTGCTTCCAGCACTCTTTAACACCATGGGAATGGTGGGTTACTTTGTGGCATTCGCCTTTTTTGCCTTGATGGTCATAGCGGCACTCACCTCTTCGATTTCGATGCTCGAAGTGCCCGTAGCCTACGTGGTCGAAAGCAAAGGTTTAGCCCGTAAAAAAGCGGTCTGGCTGCTTGGTGCGATCATTTTCGTGATGAGCAGTACCATAATACTTAACTTTGAAGATTTGTTTGGTTTAGTCATTTCCATTACCACTGAATACAGCCAACCATTACTTGGTTTGGCACTCAGTATCTTTGTCGGTTGGGTTTGGAAGCGAGATCAAATTCTAGCTGAAATAAAGCAGGGTAATGAGCAAGCAGAGCATAGCTTTTTCTGGAAAATATGGCCTTGGTATCTGAAATTTGTGTGTCCGGTTATCATTCTTTTCATGTTCATCCGTTCACTTAATATTTTGGATTTCTAACGATGGAAAATATAATTTTAAAACAAAAAAAAGAGCCTAGTTTATTAGACGCCCTCATCCCTTTAGTGGTTTTAGTGGCTTTATTAAGTACTTCGGTTTACCTCTTTTCTGATGATTCATCGTTTGGGCCTAATCAAATCGCCTTGTTGTTTTCCATGGGCGTGGCGGCGGTTATTGGTCTTAAGAACGGCTATACTTGGGCCGAAATTGAAAAAGGTATCGTAAAAGGTATTTCATTATCTTTAGGCGCTATTTTAATTTTATTGGCGGTTGGTGCCTTAATCGGCACTTGGATGTTATCCGGTACGGTGCCGACTTTAATATACTTCGGTCTTGAACTGCTCAATCCATCTTTTTTCTATGCGGCGACCTGCTTGATATGCGCCATAGTGGCTATGAGTATCGGCAGTTCTTGGACGACAGCAGCAACTGTCGGTGTCGCATTAATGGGGGTCGCATCTGGTATGGGCATGTCTGATGCAGTCACTGCAGGTGCTGTTATTTCAGGTGCCTATTTCGGTGATAAAATATCGCCTCTGTCAGAGACAACCAATCTTGCACCTGCCGTAGCTGGAACTGAGCTTTTCGAACATATCCGTTATATGCTGTGGACGACGGTTCCCAGTTTTGTCATTGCCCTTATTTTATTTACCATTATTGGTTTTTCAGCGGAAGCACAAAACACGGAGAGTAATATCGAGCAAATGCAAACGTTGCTGGCGCAAGAATTTAATATCAGTTGGGTGATGCTAGTACCACTGGCAGTATTGTTAACGTTGGCGATAAAGAAAATGCCCGCCTTTCCAGCTGTGGCCATCGGTGCGCTGCTTGGTGGCGTATGGGCAGTAATATTTCAACCTGACGTGATACAAGGTATGCTCGATGACAGTCAGCAAAGCGTACTTGGTGTGGCTTCTGTCGTGTGGACATCGCTGTTTGATGGGGTTGCGTTCAGCACTGCCGACGAAAATCTGAATGCACTGCTTAGTCGCGGCGGTATGTCGAGTATGCTCAACACAATTTGGTTAATTATTTGTGCCATGAGTTTTGGCGCGGTGCTTGAGCGCACGGGTTTGCTTAAGGCCATTGTCGCATTATTTTTACGGGGCGCTAAGTCAGCGGGCAGCATGATAAGTCGCACCATTTTAACCTGCTTAGGAACCAACATTATTACCGCAGATCAGTATATTTCTATCGTGATGCCTGGTCGCATGTACAAAGAAGAGTATGCTAAGCGCGGCCTACATCAATTAAACCTGTCTCGTAGTTTAGAAGATGGTGGCACTATTACCTCACCATTGATACCGTGGAACACGTGTGGAGCATACATGCAGGGGGTGCTGTTAGTTCACCCGTTTGATTATATTATGTATACTTTTTTCAATCTCATTAACCCTGTTTTAGCGATTATTTACGCTTATTTAGGGGTCAAAATATTACGTATTCCTATTCCTGATGTAGCAGTAGAAGTGGGTAATGAAAAAATCCCAATGAATGAGCCTACACAGACTAAAATCTAGAAGATAACACTAGGTTGTCGTTGCGTTTTTTCAACGGGCACTTGCTTGCTCCCACAAGCGTCAACGACACCTTAGGTTACTCGCATATTTCAAGAGGACTCTATGACGGTTTCATCTCCTGTCGCAAAAAAACGCAGTGACTATCAAACACCGGACTTTCTAATTAGCCATGTAGACATGGTATTTCATTTAGACGTTGAAAATACTCGCGTCATAACAACAAGCCAGATTACCCGAAACGGCCAACACGACCGCCCGTTAGTGTTAGATGGTGAAAGTATTAAATTAATTAGTCTTACGTTAAATGAAGATCCCATACACGACTACACTGTAAATGACGAACAGTTGTCGATTCAAACCTCTGCCAACACATTCACCTTGTGCGTGGAAACCGAAATTAACCCAAGGGAAAATAAAACCTTAGAAGGTCTGTATTTTTCCGCTGGGGCGTATTGTACTCAGTGCGAAGCTGAAGGGTTTCGCAAAATTACTTATTTTCTCGACAGGCCCGATGTACTGGCGAAATACGACGTCACCATCTTCGCTGATAAAGCACGTTATCCTCATTTACTTTCAAATGGTAATCAAATTGGCAAGGGGCAGTTAGATGACGGCCGCCATTGGGTAAAATGGCAAGATCCGTTCAATAAGCCCAGCTATTTATTTGCCTTAGTGGCGGGTGATTTTGATTTACTCAGTGATCACTTTATCACCCAAAGTGGGCGTAATGTGGTGCTAGAACTATACGTAGACAAAGGGGCGCTTGATAAAGGTCATCATGCTATTGCGTCGCTAAAAAAAGCCATGGCGTGGGACGAAAAAGTCTTCGGGTTAGAGTATGACTTAGACATCTACATGGTTGTGGCTGTGGATTTCTTCAACATGGGCGCCATGGAGAATAAAGGGCTCAATGTCTTTAATAGCAAGTTTGTGCTTGCCGATGCGCAGTCTGCTACAGATGATGACTTTTTTAATATTGAAGCCGTTATTGGTCACGAATACTTCCATAACTGGACAGGAAATCGTGTCACATGTAGAGATTGGTTTCAATTGAGTTTAAAAGAAGGTTTGACCGTATTCCGAGATCAGCAGTTTAGTGCGGACATGTCCTCTCCTGTGTTTAATCGTATTAAGAATGTACAGATTATTCGTGAACACCAGTTTGCCGAAGATGCCAGTGCGATGGCCCATCCGATCCGGCCTGAAGAAGTGATTGAAATGAATAATTTCTACACAGTCACTGTTTACGACAAAGGGGCAGAGGTGATTCGCATGATGCACACGCTATTAGGTGCAGATGGGTTTCGAAAAGGTATTGATTTATATTTCGAGCGCTTTGACGGTCAAGCCGTAACCTGTGATGATTTTGTGCAGGCGATGCAAGATGCAACTCACGTTGATCTTAGTCATTTCAGACTTTGGTACAGTCAGTCAGGTACCCCTAAGGTAACAGTGACCGATACCTTTGAACAAAGTTCGGGACGCTATACACTTACCATCACACAAAGTACACCGCCTACTGCAGATCAAGCGCAAAAGGGTGCACTGCACATTCCGTTCAAGTTTGAATTGCTCGACCAGCAAGGGGCGATAATCTATGATGATTCTGTTCCTGAACTTAAGGCGAAAATGGTCGAATTAACCCAAGCCAAGCATGAAATTAGTGTCAGTGGCTTGAGTGAAAAGCCAACGCCATCTCTGCTACTTAATTTTAGTGCTCCTGTCAAAGTGGAGTACCCGTACAGTCATCAGCAACTTAGCCACATTATCTTACATAGTTCGGATGAGTTTTCACGTTGGGACGCGAGCCAAAGTTTGTACAGTCGTTGTATTCATTCTCTCGCTACAACGCCTGACAGCCCTGATGAAGAGTTGTTCGATAGTATGCTGGTTGCAGTTAGTGGGATGTTTGATTTGGCTGACTCTAACCCTGCTCTGGCAGCAGCTATGTTAAGTGTGCCTAGCTTTGAAACGTTAAGCCAACAAGTAGATGAGATCCACGTAGAAGCCTTATACCATGCTCAGCGAAGTATTCGGAATTTAATGGCTACGTCGTTATCTGAAAAGTGGTTGGCATTGTATAACAAGCAAATCATTGGTTCTTATCAGTATAATGCTGACGATGTGGATAAACGTCGCTTGCGTAATTTGAGTTTGAGTTATTTGGTGCAAGGCGATGCACCTCAAGCCAGTAAATTGTTATCAGCGCAATTTGCCAGTGCCGATAATATGACTGACAGCCTCGGCGTGCTTAAAGCTGCACAGTATGGTCCTGTTGCGCAGTTTGATAATCTAATGGTTCAATTTGAAGAACGTTGGCGCCGAGACCCTCTGGTACTTGATAAATGGTTTGCCTTACATGCGAATATGGAACGTAGCGATATCCTTGCTAGGTTACCTTTGTTGCTTAGCCATGAAAAATTTAGCTTAGACAACCCGAATAGGGTGCGCTCAGTGTTAGGAAGTTTCGCTTTTTATAATGTATTAGGGTTTCACGCTATTGACGGTAGCGGTTATCGCTTCTTGGCCGATTATATTTTAAAGCTCAATAGCGTAAATCCACAGGTTGCCGCAAGGATTATTACACCATTAACCCAGTGGCAAAAGTTTGATGATACACGACAAGAGCTGATGCGCTATCAATTGGCAAGAATTGCTGATTGCAAAACACTCAGTAAAGACTTGATAGAAAAAGTCAGCAAGAGCCTTAATTATAAAGCATAACCATGCAGACCTTGTATTTTAGATTAGCGCTCAGTTATGAGCGCTGTGAGTCACTTTACCTCACCAGTACTCTAAATGTGATTGTACTTGCAGACAATGGCAAACGAGTACAACTTCCCGCTAAAAACTTACGTCCTTTTATCCAACATAATGGAATTCATGGCCGTTTTCGGCTAATCATCACTGATACTAATAAGATAAGTAGTCTAGAAAAAATAGTCTGATCGGGTTATTTTTTATACAAAGGTAATTGCAAGGCACTGAAAATAAAGAATTTATAAGACTAATTACTGGTACGATTAGTACTTGCTATCCAAGCTGATTGGTGTAATCATTTTGTTAAATTTAAGTGGTTATATTGAATGTAATGTTAGTACCTAGTACGAACGACAAGGGAGGTAAGGATGAATCAAGAATTCTTCGGGTTTAAAAAGTCGCCTATAGCGTTAGGCATGATGGGGCTTATAGGTGCAGCATTGATGCCAGCACAAGCCGCCAGTTGGAGTGATGGCGATTGGTCAGTTACCTTTGACTCGAACTTTTCTTTGGGAACCAGTATACGCGTTGAAGAACGTGATTTTTCACGGGTAGGCAACAGCAATGGCGTACAATTTGATTGGACTGGTTACAATCCAGCAACCAACCCAATTTACAGTTCAGCAGATGTTTGGGCGCTTGGAACGGGTGGTTATTCCACTAACGGTGATTTAAGTACCCTAAATTACGAAAAAGGTAATCCTTTTTCTACCTTGTTTAAAGGTGTGCACGAGTTAGATATTCAGTACAAAAACATGGGCGTATTTATACGTGGCATGTATTTTTACGATTTTGAAATGAAAGACAGCTCCCGTGATTGGCAAAATCCAATTACCGGCACTACTCAAGATCCATGCGCATCGTCCACGGCAAGTGAAGAACTGTGTTCAGATGTACGTTTTCTAGATGCTTATTTCTATTCTGATTTTTACATAGGTGATATGCCTGTGACTTTCCGGGTGGGTGACCAAGTGGTCAGTTGGGGGGAAAGTACCTTTATTCAGCACGGTATTAACTCAACTAACCCTGTTGACGTCTCTCGTGCTCAAGCACCTGGTGCTGAATTAAAAGAAGTTTTTATCCCTGTGGGTATGGTGTTCGCCCAATTCGGATTAACCGAAAACCTCAGTCTATCTATGTATTACCAGTATGAGTGGGAGCGCAGCCGTTTGCCGCAAGCCGGTAGTTATTTTTCCACCAATGACTTTGCGGGCGAAGGCGGTCAAGCGCAAAATATTCAATTAGGCTTTAGCGGTAATCCAGATATTGATTTAGATTTTCTGCTTAGTGGTTTGAATGGGTTAGGTGCAGCGTTAGCTGCCGGAGCAGATTCGGGACAAATAGGGCAAGCCTATCTCGCGTACCCCACTAAAGTAGCTGTACGTGGTTACAGTGATAGAGCTCATGAAAATGCAGACGACCAAGGACAGTACGGGATTAAAATCGGCTACTATGCGGAGGAGTTGAACGAAACCGAGTTCAATTTCTATATGCTTAATTACCATAGTCAGCGCCCATTAATATCAGGCTTAACCTCTGACTTTACCTCTGAAGCAATTGCAGCTGACTTGGCTATGTTGGCTACCACTGAAATTACGAAAGAGAATGTAACGGATCTTCGCGCCTTTACCAAAACAGGTTTTGTGTATCCTGAAGATCTAAAGTTATATGGTTTCAGCTTTAATACAAACGTAGGCACGACTGCGCTAGCAGGTGAAATTGCTTACCGTGTTGATGAGCCGTTACAGATAGATGATGTTGAACTACTGTATGCTGCGATGCCACAACAATTGGCGATTGCGGGGATACGCCCTGATTTAGCCGGTATCTCTCAATTAGACGGTTTCCAAGGTTTCACCACTGGCCCTGGTGAAACGGCAACAGGCTTTATTGAGTCTGATACCTTACAAATGCAGGTGACAGCCACGCATATTTTTGGCCCTGCGCTGGGCACGGATAATTTAGTGGTGTTAGGTGAAGTAGGGTACGTGAGTATTCAGGACTTTCCAGATCCAAACGTTATTCGTTTAAACGGTCCTGGTTCAGTGCGTACTCCTTCATTAGCGCCGACAGCCGATGGCAATTCCCGTGAAGGCCTACATATAGGGCTTTCTGATGGCCCAGAAACAAACCCGTTTCCGACCTCTAGTGCGTGGGGATACCGTTTGCTCGCTAACGCCTCGTTTAACAATGTTTTTTCAGGTGTCAATTTACAGGCGCGGGGCACATTCGCGCATGATGTAAATGGTATAACGCCGGATCCAATGTTTTTGTTTGTAGAAGATAGAAAGTCAGCCAGTATCGCTTTGACCTTTGATTACTTAAGCAGATGGTCAGCCACTGCATCTTATAACTCGTTCTGGGGCGGGCAAGGCACAACAAATACCCTATCGGACCGTGATTATGTTTCTTTTAATATCAAGTATTCTATCTAAGGAGCTATATTATGATTAGAAGATTTGCTCTCATCGCGTCTGCAATGGCGCTAACGTTCAATTCTGGCTTGATTCAAGCCAAGGTATCTGAAGCCGAAGCCGCAAAACTAGGTGGTGAATTAACCCCTGTCGGTGCAGTTAAAGCCGGCAATGCAGATGGCAGCATTCCAGCTTGGACAGGTGGTATTACTAAACCACCTGCAGGCTACAGCAAAGGTGATCATCACCCTGATCCGTTTGCGGATGATAAAGTGTTATTTACTATCACCGCTAAAAACTATCAGGAATATGCAGAGTTTCTAAGTGATGGCCAAAAAGAATTGTTTAAAGCCTATCCTGACACTTATAAAATGCCGATTTACCAATCACGCCGTTCAGCGTCACTGCCTCAGTTTGTGTATGACGAAACAGCGAAAAATGCAGTTATGGCTGAACTGATTCAAGGTGGTAATGGCGTCAAGAATGCCGCAATTGGTATTCCATTTCCTATCCCACAAAATGGTGTAGAAACTATTTGGAATCACATTTTACGTTACCGTGGAGAAAGTGTTAAACGCTATGCTGGTCAAGCGGCACCCACGGCGTCTGGTGACTATAACGTCATCGGTTTCGAAGAAGAGTTGATGCAAAAGTATTCTGCTAAAGATGCGACACGAGAGAAGCTACTTGAAGAAAATGTGATCTCAAAGTTTAAGCAAAGTGTGACCTCGCCAGCGCGTTTAGCAGGTACCGCATTGTTAGTACATGAAACCATGGATCAAATACGTGAGCCACGTCAAGCATGGACCTACAATACAGGTCAACGCCGAGTTCGCCGTGCACCTAACGTAGCGTATGATGCACCAGGTACAGGTTCAGATGGCTTACGTACCTCTGATGATTTTGATATGTTCAATGGTGCCCCTGATCGTTACAACTGGGAGCTTAAAGGCAAACAAGAGATGTATGTCGCGTACAATAACTACCATTTGCACAGCGATAAAGTGTCATATGAAGATATTCTTAAGCCAGGCCATATCAATCCTGATTTAACGCGTTTTGAAAAACATCGGGTTTGGGTCGTCGAAGCCACTCTTAAACCTGAATTTCGCCATATTTATCAAAAGCGTGTGTTCTTTATTGATGAAGACAGCTGGCAAATTCAAGTCGCTGATATGTACGATAACCGTAACGAATTGTATCGTGTAGGTATATCTCATGGTATCAACTATTATGAAGTGCCTACGCAATGGTCGACATTGGATGTGTATCACGACTTAAACTCTCGTCGTTATTTAGCCCTAGGGTTAGATAATGAGGAAAAGATGTATGAATTTGATGCTGACCTAAAAGATCGCGAATTTACCCCAGAGGCCATGCGCCGAGCCGGTAGACGCTAATCGAGTACAAGAAACGGTTGGCCTTTGCCAACCGTTTTCATTTTGATGGAACCCCTTTACTATGAAATTATCCCTTGCAAGTGCAGTGATTGCCGTTTTACTTGCACCTTTACCTTCTATTCACGCGGCGCAAACCAGCTTTCAAGCACCCTTGGTTGATCAATCACTTTTACTTGATATTACCCAGAATAGCGGTCAGCTTGTTGCGGTAGGTGAACGAGGCCATATAATCCGCTCAATGGACGGACAGAATTGGCAACAAGTTGAAGTGCCTTCTACTTCAACGTTAACGGGAGTGTATTTCATTGGCCAGCAAGGCTGGGCCGTGGGTCATGACTTTGTTATTTTACATACGAAAAACAATGGTTTGAATTGGGAAGTGCAGCACTTTGATCCTGAGCAAGAGCGCCCGTTATTGGACCTAGTGTTTTTCAATGAAAACCATGGCATAGCAATTGGTGCTTATGGTGCGTTTTTGCGTACTCAAGACGGGGGTAAAACATGGCAAAGTGAATTGCACGCTGAGTTTGTTAGTCAATATGATCAAGATTATCTAAATGAAATTCGCCTTGAAGACGAAGCGTTTTATAAGGAGGAGCTTGCCGCCATTTTGCCTCATTTAAATAGTATTTCTGTTTCTGGCGAAAACGTTTATATCGCGGGTGAAGCAGGGTTACTCGCCAAGAGTACAGATAAAGGTCAAACGTGGAAACGAATGGACATCGATTATCAGGGCTCATTTTTTAACATCGCGCAAGCCAAATCTGGCCAACTTATCGCTACCGGTTTACGCGGTAACGTATTTGTTTTCGATCAAGATGCGCAGCAATGGAATGCGATCGACGCGGGTAGTAAAGCGTCTATGAATGCTGTTGTGTCGGTTGACGCGTCGCGAACAGTGCTACTTGGAAACAACGGTGCAGTAGTCACGATGCAAGGGGATGATGTCAGCTACACGCAACAGAGTGACGGGCAAACGCTTGTAAATGGTGTGTTTTACAACAATCAAATTATCGCAGTGTCGGTTGACGGCATTAAACATTTGCAGCAAGCACGGTAACCGTCCATGAGTAATTTAATAAAATTTTTAGAAACCTTGATTTTCAAGAACCGTATCGCTGTTTTATTGGTATTTCTTGCAGCTACCGTTTTCCTAGGTTATCAGTCCTCTCAATTGCGTTTAGATGCAGGTTTTACCAAAAACATACCGCTTAATCATGAGTACATGCAGAATTATATGAAGCATGTGAATGATTTTGGTGGGGCCAACAGCATATTGGTTTCTGTGTGTGATACCCATGGTGATATTTTTAATCAAAACTTTTTTGATACCCTAAAAGACGTCCACGACCAGTTATTTTTCATTAATGGTGTTGACCGTTCTTTGGTTAAATCGCTGTTTTCTTCTTCAACTCGTTTCACGGAAATTGTTGAAGGTGGTTTTGCCGGAGGCCCGGTGATCCCAGCGGATTTTAACTCGTCTGAACAAAGAGGTTTAGATAAAGTATCTTCTAATATTGAAAAAGCAGGCATAGTGGGCAGTTTAGTGTCTGACGACTATCAATGTGCCATGGTCAATGCCAAGTTGCTGGACTTAGATCCTGATACAGGTGAGAAGCTCGATACCCTTGCGCTTGCTGACGAACTAGAAACCCAACTTCGTGGTAAATTCGAAACGAACGATATCAGTATTCATATTATCGGTTTCGCCAAAATGATTGGCGATGTAGCCAATGGTGCAAAAGATGTGTTGGTGTTTTTTGCTATTGCCATCGCCATTACGGCTATATTGGTTTACTTCTTCTGTAAGTCATTGATGCTGACAGTGTTGCCGCTGGTGTGTTCGGTTATCGCGGTTATTTGGCAAATGGGTTTGCTGACCTTACTTGGTTTTGGTTTAGATCCTATGTCCATTTTGGTGCCATTTTTGGTTTTTGCTATTGGCATAAGTCACGGCGTACAGATGATCAACTCAGTTGGTAAAGAAGTGACCAAAGGCAGTTCTTCATTTGATGCGGCGAAGCTCGCATTTACCACTTTGTTAATTCCAGGTGGGGTAGCCTTACTGTCTGACACAATTGGCTTTATGACTTTGTTGGTTATTGATATTGGTATTATTCGCGAGCTTGCGATAACTGCAAGTATGGGTGTCGCAGTGATCATTTTAACCAACCTGTTGTTGCTACCTGTGCTTATGTCATTCGTTAAATTTAGCGATAAATACAAGCTGAAATTTGCCGGTAAAGAAAACCGCGCTGATAAATTTTGGGATGGAATTGCAGCTTGCTCTAGCCCGAAAGTCGCTATCGTTATTCTTGTCGTCACTGCAGGGTTGTTTGCCTTCGGCTGGATGCAAGCCCAAAAAATGAAGATAGGTGATTTGCATGCTGGGGCTCCAGCTTTACACGAATCATCCCGTTATAATCAAGACACATTTTTGATTACCGATAAATATGAAATCAGCACGGATTACATGTCTATCTTGGTAGAAGCGTCGAAAGATGCCTGTACTTCTTTTGAGGTGATGAACGCGATTGACGAGCTACAATGGCGCATGTCCAACGTTGAAGGTGTTCAATCTGCGGTCAGTTTAGCCTCTGTCGCCAAAATCATTAACGCAGGCTACAACGAAGGGAATGCTAAATGGCGAGTTCTACCTCGTAATCAGCAAACGTTAGTGCAAGATATCGCCCGTGTGGATACCTCATCAGGCTTGTTAAATGGTGACTGCTCTGTGATGCCTATCATTTTGTTTATGGAAGATCACAAGGCCGAAACGATTAATAGAGTAGTTGATGCGGTAAAAGAATATCGCGGCGATTTTGAAACGCCTGATTTGCAATTTAAGCTGGCTTCAGGGCCAATTGGTGTTATGGCTGCTCAAAATGAAGCCGTTGAAGCCGCACAAGACCCAATGATGTTGTACGTGTTTGGTGCCGTAATTCTTTTGTGTTTACTGAGCTTTAAATCATTACGCGCCACATTGGCTGTGGTCATTCCTCTGTATGTTGTTTCGGTCTTGGCGCAAGCCTTAATGACTTACTTGCAAATTGGTTTAACCGTTTCTACATTGCCTGTTATCGCATTAGGCGTGGGTATCGGAGTTGATTACGGTATTTATATTTTATCTACCATGAATGCCAAGTTAAAAGCGGGCATGGCAGTGCGCCAAGCCTACTTCGAAGCGCTTAAAGAGCGGGGCAGTGCCGTATTATTTACCGGTGCTACTTTAGCGGTAGGCGTGAGCACTTGGGTATTCTCATCACTTAAATTCCAGATGGATATGGGTATTCTGCTCACGTTTATGTTTGTGGTGAATATGATGGGTGCCATTATTGTGTTACCCGCATTAGCCAGTGTGTTTTGGCGAAAGCAAAAATAATTCCGCATAATTATTTAAAATTTTGCATAAAAAAGGCCGTAAGGCCTTTTTTTATGTTCTAAATTCAGATAACTATTTCAATTGTAAATACGGCGTAAATTTAGGGCTTTTAATGGCTCGATATTTTAGCGAGAATAGCGCCATAGAGACGAAAAACTGTATATATGTCAGTCTATTGTCTAGTCTAGTTAATTGTCGTCGGCGGTAATGATTGTGTAACAATTTGTTAATCGTCGATTCAGTACCACTGTTACTTCCATAAAAGTAAGGAATAGGTAAACTCATGACGGTTGCAACACACCAGCATTCAGTTCTGTTAGATAACGTAATTCAGCTTATTGAAAAGAAAGTAGACAAGGGCCAAGTAGACCTTGTTAAGAACTTTTCGCGTATTTTGTTCAATAATATTTCCGCAGAAGATTTAGATAATCGCAATGACAGCGATTTATACGGCGCTACGCTGAGTCTGTGGAATAAGTTTTTAAATTTCGATGCCAGTAAACAGGTTATCCGTGTTTTTAACCCAGAAGTCGGTAAGCACGGTTGGCAATCAACCCACACCATTGTTGAGATACTCGTTCAGGACATGCCATTTTTAGTGGACTCTGTGCGCATGGCGCTCAACCGTGTAGGGGTAACTGCGCATTTATTGCTACACAGCCCGATTACATTACAACGAGATGAAGAACATAAGTTTACTGGGTTTGTTGATGGTAAAAAGAGCGTCAAAAACGCCACTAAAGAGACGATATTCCTTATTGAAGTTGACCGCCAAACGACCAAAAAAGCATTAGATGGCCTTGCAAATGAATTGATGTCAGTGGTTAATGAAGTATCGCTGGCGGTTCAAGACTGGCGTGCGATGAGTGATAAGCTTGATTCAATCATCAATGAGTTTCCAAACAGACCGTCGCCAGCATCCGATGAACAAAAAGCCCAAACCGCTAAATTTTTGGCTTGGTTAAACGATCATAATTTTACCATTATGGGCTATCGCTCATACAGCGCTAAGGCGGTGAAAGGCGACTACCGCTGGTTGGCTGATAATGAATCAAGCTTGGGGTTAATGAAAAACTCGGCCAGTGATCGTGAAAGAGTACTATCAAATATTCCTGGCTCAGCTCGTGAAGAAGCATTGAGCGATCATCCACTGTTACTGACTAAAACCAATAGTCGTTCTCGGGTGCACCGTCCAGCGTATATGGATTATATCGGTATAAAGCGCTTCGATGAGCAGGGGAATGTGGTAGGAGAAGATCGCTTTATTGGGCTTTACTCTGCTTCTTTCTATAATAGTAGTGCAACTCAAATCCCTGTTTTGAAAAGTAAAATAGATAGTATTTGTCAAAAATCTGGATTTGAAAAAGACTCTCACGGATACAAAGCATTTCTTAACATTATTGAAACGTATCCTCGTGATGAACTATTGCAAGGCAGTGAAGATGAACTTGCACAAATCGCGTTAGGTATTTTCCAAATGCAAGAGCGCGGTATTTCACGTTTGTTTGTACGCAAAGATGTTTTCGGTCGTTTTATTTCTTGTATGGTGTATGTGCCAAGAGAGCGGTACAACACCCAGCTGCGTAAAGACACCCAAGTACTATTGCAAAAATCATTCAACAGTAAGGAAGACGTGGAATTCACCACCTACTTCTCAGAATCTGTATATGCCAGAACGCAATACATTGTCAGAGTCAAAGACAACAATTCGGAATATAACGTGAAGCAAATTGAAAAGAACATCATCGAGCTCACAAAAAGTTGGAACGATAAACTCACTGCAACGATTCGTTCGACCTATGGTGAAGCGGCCGGTAAAGTACTTGAAAAGAAATATGACGACGCATTCCCGCCAAGCTACAAAGAGCATAACTTACCCAGTGCAGCCTTAGTTGATTTAGAAAAAATCGAATTGCTTAGTGCCGAACATACACTGGATATGTTGTTTTATCGCCCACAAGAAGAAGCCAACGACAGTGAAGTGGTCAAGCTAAAACTATTCCACAAGAATGAGCCAATCCATTTATCTGCGGTTTTACCCATGTTGGAAAACTTCGGACTGCGGGTGATTGACGAAAGTCCTTATCGCGTGAAATCCAGTGACGGAGAAGTCAACTGGATCATGGAGTTTTCCATGCTGCATAGCACCAGTAATCGTATGGACTTAGAGCGGGCACAAACACTTTTCCAAAACGCATTCGCCAAAGTTTGGTCAAACGAATTGGAAGACGATGCCTTTAACCGCTTAGTACTAGGTGCAGGTTTACCTGGACGAAACGTCACTATTCTTCGCGCTTACGCAAAGTATATGCGCCAAATAGGCAGCTCGTTCAGTAAAGATTATATTGCTAATACGCTGGCGCATTACCCTGACATTGCCAAGATTTTAGTATCGCTGTTTAATCAACGTTACAACCCGAAAGTACGTCGCTCTAAAAAGCGTGAAGAAACCCTGTTAAGTGAAGTGAAGAAACACTTAGATAATGTCTCGAACTTGGATGACGATCGGATTATTCGTCGTTATTTGGATTTAATTTTGGCGACCACGCGTACCAACTTCTATCAAAGCGACGCCCAAGGGAATGAAAAGTCTTATGCGTCATTTAAAATGTTGCCTGAGCTTATTCCCGACATGCCGCTGCCGCGTCCAAAGTTTGAAATATTTGTGTATTCACCGCGGATTGAAGGGGTGCATTTGCGCGGCGGAAAAGTTGCTCGCGGCGGATTACGCTGGTCCGATCGCCAAGAAGATTTTCGTACTGAAATTTTAGGCTTGGTAAAAGCCCAGCAAGTTAAAAATACCGTAATTGTGCCAGTTGGCGCAAAAGGGGGATTTGTCTGTAAGAATTTGCCGGTTAACCAAGGTCGTGAAGCCTTCCAGAAAGAAGGCCAAGCCTGCTATAAAATTTTTATCCGTAGTTTATTGGACATCACAGACAATATCGTTGACGGGAAAATTGTTCATCCAAAAGAGGTCGTACGTTTGGATGAAGACGATGCTTACCTTGTAGTGGCCGCGGATAAAGGCACAGCAACCTTTTCTGATATCGCCAATGGTATTTCAGAGGAATTCAATTTCTGGCTAGGCGATGCGTTCGCATCGGGCGGAAGTATTGGTTATGACCATAAGAAAATGGGCATAACGGCGCGCGGTGGTTGGGAGTCTGTTAAACGTCACTTCCGCGAAATGGACGTGGATTGTCAAACCACTGATTTCACCTGTGTCGCGGTAGGTGATATGGCTGGGGATGTGTTTGGTAACGGTATGCTTTTATCTGAGCACACCAAACTCATCTGTGCGTTTAACCATTTGCACATTTTCTTTGACCCATCGCCAGATATTAAAACCAGTTACGCAGAACGTAAACGCCTATTTGAAAACCCATCTTTAGGTTGGAACGACTACGATAAGTCATTGATTTCAAATGGTGGTGATGTATTTAGCCGTGCATCTAAATCAATTAAATTAACATCTGAGATGAAAAAATGGTTGGGCACTAAGCAACAGTCAATGACGCCTAATGAACTTATTCATAACGTCTTGCAAATGGAAGTCGATTTATTATGGAACGGCGGCATAGGGACTTATGTTAAAAGTAGTAAAGAAAGCCATTCCCAAGTGGGTGACAGAGCAAATGATGATACTCGCGTCAACGGCTCGCAAGTTAAAGCAAAAATTATTGGTGAGGGTGGCAACCTTGGTTTAACTCAGCTCGGGCGAATTGAATTTGCCCGTTCTGGTGGCCGAGTGAATACCGACTTTATTGATAATGTGGGCGGTGTAGATTGCTCAGATAATGAAGTCAATATTAAAATTTTACTCAACGCATTGGTTAGTTCAGGGGATTTAACCCTTAAGCAGCGCAACAATCTGCTATTTGAAATGACCGACGATGTCGGGGATTTGGTGATCCAAGATTGCTACCGTCAGACCGAGTCAATTTCTATCACGCAATTAAGTGGTGGCAGCCAGCTTAAAGAGCAATTACGTTTTATTCATAATCTAGAAAAAGAGGGCAACCTTAATCGCGAGATTGAGTTTATCCCAACAGATGATGAAATATCAGATCGCTTAGCGGTATCACAAGGTCTTACACGCCCTGAATTATCCGTGCTAATTGCTTACGGTAAAATGATGTTGAAGGAAAGATTCAACATTCCTGAGATCACTGATAATCCGTATCACCGTAAATTGCTAATCAGTGCATTCCCTGACGTATTACAAAAACGCTATGCGGAGCAAATGGAGCAGCATCCGCTGCGCAGCGAAATTATTGCCACTAAGTTAACGAACAATCTCATTAACGACATGGGTATGAATTTCGTGTTCCGTATGCAAGAAGAAACTGGCGCCACTATCTGTGAAATTGCAAATGCTTACTGTGTGGTAAAAGGTATTTTCGATATGGATAGTTTGTGGGACGAAGTTGAAGAACTTGACAATAAAGTTTCAGCGCAAACCCAACTCGCTATGTTAGAAAGTATGCGCAGAACGCTCAGACGCGCTTCTCGCTGGTATCTGCGCCATGGCGATAAAACCATGGACATTCAAGATGCGATCGATAGCTACACATCGACGTTTGCCGATTTATTTAAAAACCTTAAAGACTATTTAGTCGCCGATGAATACAAAGAGCTAGAAGAAAACTGCACTCGTTTGATCAAAGAGGGAGTGCCAAAAGAGATAGCTTATAAAGTGGCAAGCTTAAGCAACTTGTTCCCTTGTTTGGATTTGGCACAAATCGCTAAAGCCGAAAACCGCAGTATTAAACTGGTCGCCAGTTTGTATTTCCGTTTAGGCTCACGTTTAGAGTTACATTGGTTCCTCGAACAGATCAACAATCAGACTGTATCAAACCACTGGCAGGCGCTTGCTCGAGCATCTTATCGAGAAGAGTTAGATTGGCAACAACGGGCGTTAGCGATTGTTTTACTAACAGGTGCGCCTGAGTGCGATGACGCTCAAGTCATTTTGGGCACATGGATGGAGCATAATCAGGCGTTATTAGAGCGCTGGTATAGTATGATGTCTGAATTCAAAACCAGTAGCACCCACGAGTTTGCGAAGTTTTCGGTCGCATTACGTGAATTAATGTTGCTTAGTATTAATGCTAACGCTTAATATTAAATGTAAGGTCTTAATGCCCTGGTACTAACCGGGGCTTTTTTTTGTCTGAGGAAACCACACACCATGTATGCCATTTTACAGAAATTTTTATTCACCCAAGATGCAGAATGGAGCCATGATTTTACGATTAACTGGCTTAAGCGCACACAACACAACGTTTTGAATATGGCGTACAAACAACATATTGAAGACAAGCCGGTGGAATTTCTTGGCATCACGTTTAAGAACCCCGTGGGTTTAGCAGCAGGTTTAGATAAAAACGCAGAGTGTATCGACGCATTTGCTGCCATGGGTTTTGGCTTTATTGAAGTCGGTACCGTCACGCCTAAGCCGCAAGCAGGTAATGACAAGCCTCGCATGTTTCGATTGCCAGCAGGGAAGGCGATCATTAACCGAATGGGATTTAATAACAAAGGCGTTGATTATCTCGTAGAGCAGGTTAAAAAAGCAAAATATACAGGTGTGCTGGGCATTAATATTGGCAAGAACAAAACGACACCAGAAGAAGACGCACTGAACGACTATTTAATTTGTTTGCGTAAGGTCTATGCACACGCGAGTTACGTTACAGTCAATATTTCATCTCCGAATACACCAGGCTTAAGAAACCTGCAATACGGCGAAGCGTTATCTCAGTTGTTAACTGGTTTGAAGGAAGAGCAGGGTAAGCTTGAACGAGAGCACAAAAAGTATGTACCCATATTAATTAAGATCGCGCCCGATCTGGAAGACGCAGAATTGAGTTCAATGGTTGATTCATTTTTAAGCGTTGGGATCGATGGGGTGATCGCCACAAACACCACCCTCGATCGCGACAGTGTAAAAGGTCAACAGTATGCAGATGAAGCAGGCGGCTTAAGTGGTTCAGTCTTAACCCAGAAAAGCCAACGGATCGTAAGCGCATTGTGTCAACAGCTAGCGGGTAACGTGCCAGTGATAGGAGTGGGGGGGATTGACTCTGCTAACGCTGCTAAGGCGCGGATCGAAGCGGGATCACCCCTGATTCAAGTTTATTCAGCGCTGATCTACCAAGGACCAAAATTGATAAAAGAGATCGTCGACGCGTTATAAGGATCAAAGTGAGATCGTCACTCTTTAGCACAATTAATTATGACGAAAGTGCATGATTTCTAAGCTTTTTATGCTAGTTTCTTTGTAGGATTAGAAATGAACAGGCTACGGAATTATGCTACTTCCGAATACAAATTGGTTTTGGTATACGCACGAAAATGAGTTGCGCCTCGACTTGGGCGATACTCTTACATTTGTCGTGCCGTTTGCATTAAAGAACCTTGTTAATCTGCCTACGGAAAAACAATTGTTTAGCCTTGAGGACACGGAGCACTATGTTGCGCTAGCGGAAAGCTTAGACAATAACGGTATCCCTTTGACGGAAGGGCAGTTAGTTCAAATCTTATTAAACGCCACTGCCGCCTTAAAATTTCATAAACCTGTGTGCATGAAAAGCTGGTTGTACAAAGCGCAAAATACCAGCGGGGCGCATTTTCAACTTGCGATGCTTGAGGCCAGTTTTGATGACAACGCTGAGCTAGGTCAAGTGGTCGTATTAGAACAAGATGATAGCTGCGCCACTTGTATGCTAATTTCAGATGATTTTATGGTTAGCGACAGTAAAGCATTGGCAAAGTTTGAGATTATTAAAGTGATGAACGACCGTCTTATTCCCTTTCTAGCGGATATTCCCGAGTACAAACGCGCCTAGTTTTCGTTCTTTCGCCATATCCTGCCAGTTTAGTATTTTATACCAATCAATTGATTTTACGCATTTAATGCGGCATGTCTTTATTTCCCGTATAATCGCGCCCGAAGAATTAACTGAGTTGGTATATGTTTGAATTTTTAGTCACTACGTCCAAAGGGCTCGACGAATTGCTCGCCCAAGAAATAAAAAAGTTGTGTCCGCAACTGTTGGTAAAAACCAAACCTGGCCAAGTGCTATTTAGCGGTGATATCGAACAAGCTTATCGTATTTGCTTGTGGTCACGCCTTGCTAACAGAGTCATGTTAAAGGTTGCCGAAGGGCATGTGGACAGCGCTGATGACGTATATCAAATCACCAGCAGCGTTAACTGGACTTCGCATTTTAAAATCGATAATACCTTTGTTGTTGATTTTGTTGGGGCAAGTCATTGTATCAATAATAGCCAGTTCGGTGCGTTGAAAATCAAAGACGCGGTAGTCGACCAATTCAACGAGTTATTTGAATCACGCCCCTCTGTTAGCAAAATTGAACCGGATATTCGCATACAGGGTAGAATGTGGAGCGATAAGTTGACTGTGTATCTTGATTTGTCAGGACATAGTCTACATCAGCGTCATTATCGTACCAAAACAGGTTTAGCGCCGGTAAAAGAGCACATTGCTTGCGCTATGTTGTATCGTAGTGGTTGGGTGCAAGATACCACTCAACCTTTGGTTGACCCAATGTGCGGCGCTGGCACTATTGCTATCGAGGCGGCATTGATGGCGGCGAATATCGCCCCTGGGCTTAAGCGTGAACGCTGGGGCTTTAGCCAATGGTTGCAGCACGATCCCAGCGTGTGGCAAGACCTGATAGCACAAGCACAGTCCAGCATTGTTCAAGCAAATTGTACTATTTTGGCCAGTGACATTGACCATGGTGTACTTTCAATCGCCAAAGAAAACGCCGATGCGGCAGGTATCTTCTCAGCAATTACCTTTAATACTATTGACGCGTGCAAAGTGATTCCACCAAAAGGCACCTCAACAGGTTACTTGGTCAGTAATCCCCCTTATGGTGAAAGGCTCAGTGAAATCACCGCTTTGCTTCCTTTATTTCAAACTTGGGGCGCAAGCTTGAAAGCCCATTTTAAAGGGTGGAACCTGTCTTTATTGACTTCTAATCGTGATTTATTACGCAGCATGAAAATGTTCGCTAATAAAGAATACAAATTGATGAATGGCAAACTTGAGTGCCAATTGGTTAATTTCGTGTTAGATGAAAAGAACTGCACGACTAAGGAAACATCACTTAGCCATAATGACTTTGCCAATCGTTTAACAAAAAATCTTAAACGTCTAAACAAGTGGCTTAAGAGCGAGAATACAAATTGTTACCGTATTTACGATGCAGATTTGCCAGAATATAACGTGGCAATCGACCGCTATGGTGATTGGTTAGTGGTTCAAGAATATGCTGCACCTAAAAACGTGCCTGAAGCGAAAGCAAAAAGGCGTTTACATGAAGTTATTGTTGCTTTGCCACAAGTGCTCGATATTCCTTCAGAAAATATAGTGATGAAGGTCAGAGCCCAGCAAAAAGGCAAGAGTCAGTACGAAAAGGTAGCGCAAAAGCAGAAGATGCTAGAGGTATTTGAAAACGGCGCAAAATTCAAATTGAACTTGACGGATTATTTGGATACAGGACTATTTTTAGATCACCGTATTACCCGTCAGCTTGTTCAACAAAGCGTCAAAGACAAAGATGTGTTAAATCTATTCGCTTATACCGGCAGTGTTTCAGTGCACGCTGCACTAGGTAAAGCGAAATCGGTGACCACAGTTGATATGTCAAACACGTACATTGATTGGGCAAAAGAAAACTTCGCGTTGAATAACTTGAAAGGCGCCTATGAGTTTATTCAAGCGGATTGTTTAACCTGGCTTGAACGTCATAACAATCAATATGATTTTATTTTTATTGATCCTCCATCGTTTTCTAATTCAAAACGTATGGACACTACATGGGATGTACAGCGGGACCATTTAACACTGTTAAGCAATGCGGTTAAGTGTTTGCGCCCAGGCGGTGAAATTATGTTTTCGAATAATCTGCGTCAATTTAAATTGGACGAAGAGGGGGTTGGTAAGCTGGGTTTACGTATCCAAAACATCACCCAAAAAACACTGCCTGAAGATTTCAAACGTAACCCTAAAATTCACGGCTGCTGGGTGTTTACGCTTGATGTCTAATGTCACTTTACTTTTCTATACAGGCAAGGACTGCTGCTTGTGTGACGATGCACAGGCAATCCTGCAGCATGTCGCCCCAGAGGTGGAATACACTAAACTCGACGTTAGAAGCTCAACCGAGTTGTACCACCTTTACGGCGCTCGTATTCCAGTACTGAAACGCCAAGATACAGAGCAAGAGCTCGGCTGGCCTTTCGGTGAACAACAATTAAGAGAGTTTTTGTCTTGAGTTTATTACAGCTAAAAAATGCCAGTATTATTTTTGGTCATCCGCCTTTATTAAGTGGCGTTGAGTTAGTGATTCAGCCAGGTGAACGAGTTTGTCTTGTTGGTCGCAATGGGTGCGGAAAGTCTACGTTACTTAAAATCATTGCCGGCGAACTTAAATTAGATGATGGTCAACGCTTAGTGGGCAACCAGGTGAAAATTTCTCGCCTGCCTCAAGATCCGCCGCAAAGTGTGGAGTGCAGCTTATTTGATTACGTCGCTGAAGGTATGGCAGAAGTCGGAGAGCTACTTAAAGCTTATTTTCATCAAACTCACGTGATTGCAACGGATTACAGCGAAGCACAAATGGACAAGCTGGAAAAGCTTCAGCAACAGCTCGACCATCATAATGCGTGGCAGTTTGAACAAAAAATAATGCAGGTGTTAACACAACTAAAACTCGACCCTGATCAGCAGTTATCATCTTTGTCTGGGGGCTGGCGCCGTAAAGCTGCGTTAGCACGAGCGCTGGCGAATCAGCCTGATATATTATTGCTCGATGAGCCTACCAACCACCTTGATATCAGTATGATCAAGTGGCTAGAAAATACCGTTCTTGATTATCAAGGGGCAGTGGTGTTTGTCAGCCACGATAGGGCATTTATTCGTAACGTTGCCACACGCATTGTAGACCTAGATCGCGGACAATTAGTCAGCTACCCGGGTAACTACCAAGAATATTTAGATAAAAAAGCCCACGATTTAGAAGTGGAAGAAACCCAAAATGCATTGTTTGACAAAAAACTAAGTCAAGAGGAAGCCTGGATACGCCAAGGTGTAAAAGCACGCCGTACACGTAATGAGGGACGGGTAAGAGCATTAAAAGCATTGCGTAACGAGCGCAGTGAACGTCGTGAAGTGCAGGGCAGAGCGGTTGTAACGCTTGGGCAAGGGCAGAGTTCTGGCAAAATTATTTTTGAAGCTGAAAATCTGCAGTACCAAATTGATAGTAAGAACATCGTCGATAATTTAGATTTAACCGTTTTCAGGGGCGATAAAATAGCCCTTATCGGCCCGAATGGCTGTGGTAAAAGTACGCTGATTAAACTTTTACTCGAGCAACTTGAACCGACCTCGGGCTCAGTACGCTGTGGTACAAAAATAGATTTAGCCTACTTTGACCAGCACAGATCTCAGCTCGATGTATCGCTTAAAGTCATTGATGCGATTGCTGATGGTAAGCGCGAAGTTGATATCAATGGTAACAGTAAGCACGTCATAAGCTATCTACAAGATTATTTGTTCACGCCTGAAAGAGTGAATGTCCCTGTCAGTTCTTTATCTGGGGGAGAAAAAAATCGCTTGTTGTTGGCTAAGCTCATGCTTAAACCGAATAACTTACTGATTCTCGATGAGCCAACCAATGATTTGGATGTCGAAACCTTAGAGTTACTGGAAGACATTTTAGGAAACTACAAAGGTACACTTATTCTCGTGAGCCACGATAGAGAATTTGTCGACAATGTAGTGACCTCAAGTTTGTTCTTTGAAGGTGAAGGCCAGATTAAGGAGTTTGTGGGCGGTTATGCGGATATTTATCAATGGTACGCCGCCAATGCGGTATCTAAACAAGCGAATAAAACGAAGTCTGAAACTTCTAAGCAAAGTGATAGTCCTAAGACCAAGCCAAAAACTAATTCAACTAAAAAGTTATCTTATAAACAGCAACTTGAACTCGAAAAATTGCCAATTACTATCGACAAGTTAGAGCAAGAGATAGCTAAGTTGCAGTCGCTGATCAGCGATGGAGACTTTTTTAAGCAAGATAACGACGTTACATCTAAGACATTGGCGCAACTAGCTGATGCTGAGAGCAGCCTTAGTGAGGCATACGCCAGATGGGACGAACTTGAAGCATTAACTGAATAAAACATATAAAAGTAATCAGGATTTTAAATGAATAAAACTAGACTGGCAGTATTCGCCCTTTCAGCATTGACGCTTTCAATCGCCAATGCCGCTCAATACACGGTAGTTGAGCTTGATAGCAATGATAAAGGTTTGAATGTCTTTCCAACAGATATCAATGCTGGCGGCCAAATCGCGCTTAACGTAGCCACGCCCTATAATCCGCCACTTGATGAAACGCTAATAAATTTTGAATCTCAGACCTTAATCGATAATTTAACCGATATAGAGGCCGCAAAAGTCGGTAACTTTAATGATGCTGATTACACGCTACTGTACGCGCTTATCACTGAAAATCGTGAAGGGTTAACGACTCAGCAACTTGCCAGTCGCCAGGCATATCTGGAAACAAATGGAAGCACTCAATTTATTCCTGGCTTTGACGTGTTAAACCCTCAAACAGACGAGTACTCCTTTAGCAACGATACCATTGTACGTGGCTTGAATGATTTGGGCACGACGGTGGGAAGCAGTTTCGATGTGTTTTATACATTAGACTACACACTAGAAGACGAGACTGAGTTAACGTTTGTGGTCAATGATTTTTATAATAGAGCATTCGCTACTGTTAACAACACGACAGTTGAATTACCTCCAATTGCTGATACGGCAGGGGGCTTGAGTATCGCTTATGATGTAAATAACAACAATCAAGTGGCAGGTTACAGTACGACACTTTTAAATTCTACGTCATTACAAACATCGGTAGATAATTGTAACGATGACGAGGTTCGCGGTGATGAGCCTGTCGAAGTGTGTCTACGTCGTATTAATTTAGCCGAGTCTACTAATGGTGAAAAAGCGCTTGAGTTTAGCTTTCAGCGTCGTGGTGTTATTTGGCAGTTAGACAATCAAGGCCAGATCATCAGCACGAAAGAGCTAGGGTTGCTATATACGCCCGAAGAAGATGACACTAACAGTTACGAAAGCAAGGCGCTGGCTATTAACGACAACGGTATCGCTGTCGGTGAGTCACAAGATGAATATCGTGACACAAATATCATTCGTACTTTTGCAGCGGTTTTTGAAGGCGATACTGTCACTGGTATTACTAGTGACGAAGAATTTACCTCTAGCACTGCAACAGACATCAATAACAGTGGATTAGTCGTTGGCTCTGGCGTTAAGCAAGTTAATGGTATTTCACGTAGCAAATTCTTCGTACACGACATCAACACAGATGAAACCACGTTTCCTGAAGACTTCTTTTTAGGCTCATCTAGTTTCGCTAATAGTATAAATAATGCTGGTATTGTTGTGGGTAGAGGTGAGGTAGAAACGGGGGTATCTGCGAGAAGAAGTCACGCGTTTAGATACGATACCAATACCTCTGAGTTCATCAACATGAATGATTTAATTCAATGTAACTCTGCATATACTTTGGTTAATGCGACCAGTATTAACGATGACGGTGTTGTTGCAGCATCAGCATTAGTACGAGTACCTTCTAAGAATGTTTTAGGAGAAGTAATATTAGACAGTAACGGTGATGAAGTGCTGGTTGATAAAATCATCGCGGTTCGCCTAGAGCCCATCGCCGGCGGCACGATAGAAGACTGTGATGTCAGCGAGCCTGGAGATGGTGATCAAGACAATGACAATAATAACCTAGATCGCAAAGGCGCTGGCTTTGGGATTCTGTCGATAATGGGCTTAATGATGATGGCCTTTCGTAGACGCATAAAAGGATAAAAAATACACCTTCTTTTAGAGCCCGCATTAAGCGGGCTTTTTTCTGCCTATTTGACATTTTTATTACAAATTTGGCTAAATAGTCCGTTGCATATTCGAAATGAGTTTATTGGAATTTATGTCTTTAAATCAATAAGTTAATTCATATTGTTCATTATGTTAAATAATCAATATTGAACCAAAATCCGAGATCAACTATCTCTATACACGTGCTTATTTTAAGCACGATTTCAGATAGCTACGTAATATAGGAAACTCGATTAAATGAAGAGACAAAAGAGAGACAAACTTTCCAGAGCGCATTCAAAAGGGTACAACGCAGGCATATCCGGTAAATCAAAAGAAATATGTCCATTTCAAGCTTCAGAAGCACGTTCAGAATGGCTAGGAGGGTGGAGAGAGGCCATGGGTGACCGCAATACCGGCCTCAAGTTTTAACCCCATTCTCGTTAATTATAGCCCCTAACGGGGCTTTGTTTTAATTTACGTAAGACAAAAGCAACTCATTTAAAAGTTGCTGGTATCTTGAAATAAACCGACTTTAAGATCTTTGGCCTGATAAATTACGCGCCCATCAACAGATACTTCACCATCACCAATTCCCATAAACAATTTACGTTTAATAACACGCTTCATGTCGATTTTGTAAGTGACTTTTTTCGCCGTTGGTAATATTTGACCTGAAAACTTAACTTCACCTACACCCAGCGCGCGCCCTTTACCTGGGCCACCACACCAACCTAAAAAGAACCCGACGAGTTGCCACATGGCGTCTAAGCCTAAACATCCTGGCATAACAGGATCTCCGGGAAAGTGACATGCAAAAAACCATAGGTCTGGTGAAATATCGAGCTCCGCAATTATAACACCTTTGCCATGTTCGCCATCTTCTTCAGATATTTTGATAATACGGTCCATCATTAACATATTTGGAGCGGGGAGTTGGCTGTTACCTGGGCCAAATAACTCACCTCGACTACAGGCCAATAGCTCTTCTTTTGTAAAACTGCCTTGATTAATTGTCATAGTATTCCGAGTCTAAAATTTGAAAGGACGTAATTTAGCGAACAGTTGTACGCTAAACAACTCTGAACAGTGATTTATTTTACATCTTTGACATAGTAAAGGATGATAACCAGTAAATAATCTCTTTTTATACGGAATAAATGACACCATAATGAAAAACCCAAAAATGGTTGCTAATGCAGAAAAGCAACGAAGATTCAGAGAACGTCAAAAAGAACTGGGTAAACAGCAAGTGCGTGGTTATGTATCGCCTCAAGGTATGGAAAGTTACCGAGAACTATCAGCCAAAACAGGCTGGTCAGACAGTGAACTTTTATCTAATGCGTTACGCATAACCTATGCAGCCTATAAATGCGGGCAAATTAAGTTATTAAATGAATGGTTGAAAGACAATAATAAATAATCCTTTTATGTTTCAACAGTCAATTAGAAGACATAATAGGTTGAGGAATTAAGGACTCTCATTGTTGATAAGGTAAAGTCAAATGGAACAAGGCTTAATTCTTATGTCGATGCAGGTACCATCAGGGGAAACCGATATTAAGTTATGCAGCATTTTTTGTATTTTTTCCCGCTGCCACAAAAGCATATGTCATTTCGCTTGGGTCTATAAATTCCGCAATCTTCGAATAGCGTGCCACTATCGTAACGCCAAAGATTATCTTCGAGGTAGAAGGTCGAACGCTCATGCATTTTATATGTCTCATTGTTAAAGCGGTAATATGCAATGAACTCGACTTGGCCTGTGCTGCTAATTGGGTCGACAAGCGCATCAATCACCTCTAAGCGTAGCCACTGCGTTTCGCGGTCACTTTGAATTAAATGATCAAGGGTTAATGTTTGTCGCTGGGATTGGGTGTAGGTATCTAATACGAACTGAAAATGGCCAGAGGCGTAAGCGCTATAACGAGCGCGCATAAGTTGTTCTGGCGTGCTTGGTGTACTTAAACCTTGTAAGTATGGCTGGCAACATTGTGCAAACTGACGTTCACTACCGCAAAAACATAGATGTACATTCATTAATTCAACTGTGCAGTAAATCTATTACTGCTTCCTTTCGCTGCTAATTTAACTAAAGGTGAATGATACACCTTATAACAACGCATTAGCGCAGGAAATTTCAATACAGCTGCAGTGAATAAAACCGAAGCACAAATCCATTTTTTAGCTACATTAACCTATTAAAAAAGTGAGATGACAATCCTTATTTTTTGGACTGAGGTTTAACTATCAAGCCACGGACCTTTAACCACTTCACCGTGTTGATGCGTTGTTACATTGATCAAATTTACATTATGCATAATGCAAAGCTGAGTCAGACGCGCCTGACTCATTTCGTCTAACACGACTTGCTCAACGAATATATTGGCGCACTGCCCACCGGTAATTAACCTTTCCAACCAAATCACTAGCTGCTCAGTTGCAGGCATATTGAGTTTAATACAATGGGAGTACGCCTCTTTAAACGCAATATTATTAGCAATAAGATAGGACCACTTGGCTTTATTCACATTACTATGAATCGCCTGCAAGCGCTGTTGATTAAAAACCGAAACGCTTTCGAAATGACTTGTTTTTGATGCTGAAATTGCGTGTACGCTGGCCATGTAATTTTACCTGTCTGTTTATACAGTAGTTGCAGTAACAATAGTACTGTATAAAAACACATGCAAGTTATTTTTATCTTTTTTGCGTGTTATTTAAGCTTTTCTTAAATAACCGTTTCAGCTTCTCTCGCCTATACAGCAGTAATAGCGTGGTTATCAGCATATATATCAAAGGTTCTAGGATGGCAGATTTGACGGACCATAAAAAATGAACTGACACCAAGATAACGGCGATGTACACCCAGTTGTGCAGGGATTGCCACTTCTTTCCTAAGTAGCGTTGGGCTTTTTTTGTTGAAGTGAGGGTTAAAGCGAGCAGGATGAGCCAAGCGATTAAACCGACAGTGATGTAGGGGCGTTTTATTATTTCGCTCAATAGTAATGACCAATCGAGCTGTAAGTCGAATAATATGTAACTAGCGAAATGCGCAAAGGCATAGGTAAAACTATACAAGCCAATTAACCGGCGTAATCTTATCAACAACCCTTGTTTGAGGACTCGGGCTAAGGGGGTAATGAGCAATGAAAGTATTAATAATTTGAACGCGCCTAAGCCGGTAAAATGCAATAGCGCCGTCACGGGGTCCCCCCCTAAGTTATCAGTAAAGGCTTGATAATACGTCCAACACAAAGGTGCTAGGGCTGCAATATGTATAATCAGTTTCACCCAAAAAAGATGGTTTGGTTTAAGCTTTAATGCGGAGGGACTTGCCATTAGAAGTTTTTTCTTAAATTCATGCCATCGTACAAAGGTGCGACCTCGTCGTAACCATTAAACATCTGGGTATCAATTCTATTTCTTGCAAACAAGCTTGCGCCACTGATACGCCTTTCACTGGCTTGGCTCCACCTGGGGTGGTCTACAGTGGGGTTGACGTTGGCATAAAAGCCGTATTCGTTTGGCGCAAGTCGGTTCCAACTGGTAGGAGGGCGTTTATCTGTCAAACGGATCCGGGTAATTGATTTGATGCTTTTAAACCCATACTTCCAAGGAACCACCAGCCTTATCGGTGCTCCGTTTTGAGGAGGAAGTGTTTTTCCATACAATCCTACAGATAACAAGGTGAGTGGATGAACCGCTTCGTCAATACGCAGTCCCTCAACATAGGGATAATCTATACCTCCGCCGGCAAATCGATTCTTTTGGCCTGGCATTTGTTTGGGGTCATACAAGGTTTCAAACGCTACGTATTTTGCTGAGCTTAAAGGCTTAGCTTTTTTAATCAAGGCACCTAGCGAAAAACCAATCCAAGGTACCACCATTGACCAAGCTTCAACGCAGCGTAAGCGATAGACTCTTTCTTCTAACGGGAATTGTTTGAACAAATCGTCGTAATCGAGAGAGAAGGGAGCTTCTGCTAAACCTTCAATGCTTAGCCGCCAAGGATTAACCTTAAATTGTTGCGCATTTTCTACCGGATCGGATTTTCCAGTACCGAATTCATAAAAATTATTGTGGGTTATAATTTTTTCTTCAGGGGTTAATTTGGTGCTGACCTGTTTGGCGTCAGCAGCATAATCAAGAGCTCGCGTCTCAAAGGGTTTGTCATCATTCCCAAAAAAGCTTGCTTGAGCTGAGGTGCTGCCAAGCAACGAAGATGCCCCCACAAAGCCCATAGACTTTATGATATCTCGGCGTCTGTGATACACGCTTTCTTCGGTGATTTGGTTTTCTTTGGCTGCGCTTGTTTTCGGAATTTTAATTAACATAGTGGCCTTTATTCTTAATTAACCATATTGATTAGTACTTAAGACAATGAATTAAGACCAAAAATTTCAATTGTTTTTTAATTGACCGCTAAATGCCAATGCTGTCGGGGCTCGCCCCGCTTTTAGGAATAAACAGGTTACTGTACAAACGAGAGGCAAATTCGTCCGTCATGCCAGCGATGTAATCGCTAATAACCCGCATGCCATTATTGTCGTTTTGCGCTGTCAGCCATCGTTGACGGGTGTTTTCAGGTAACAAACGCTCAGGATCGGAGGCAAAAGCCTCAAATAGCGCCATGACCACTTGTTGCCCTTTGTATTCAAGTAGCTGGATTTCAGGTTTACGAATAACTTGTTTAAATACAAACTGTTTAAAAAGCGCCAATGCCTGCTCATATTCAGCTGGAAACACCGCGTTATATTTTAGCAAATCGTTCTGAAAAGCAGGATCTGTGCGTGCGATATCGATATGGGTGATAAAGCTATTGACCAAAGCGCCGATGGCGTCTTTGCGCTCGTGATGATGTTGACTAAACAATTTTTTCGCTAGCATGGAAATATGCCCTGATAGCCAAGTGTCACTTAGGGCTTCTATTGGCTCAACAATTTGTGCTTCAAATTGCTGTAAATTTACAATTCCCATGACAATCGCATCTTCTAAGTCATGTATCGCATAAGCAATATCATCTGCAAGCTCCATAATCGAACAATCAAAGGATTTGAATTTTGTTTTGTGCTGTCGCTCGTCAGATGTACTTGTGACGATATGGCAAAATAACTCCCGGTCGTCTTGTGAAAGTGGCTCGATTAACCAGTTGAACATGTTCCTGTCGCACTCGTACAAGCCTTTAGGAGGTACCCAATCAGACGCCTTGATATTTCGATGAGAGAGGGCGACCTCGCTCGGCTGTGCTGCTGATTTAATGTTGGTTAAAGAAGGAATAAAATGAGGATATTTTACAAGACCAAGCAAGGTTCGACGACTTAAGTTCATTCCATGGGAAGGGGTGTAAGGTTCTAGCTTGGTCACGATCCTAAAAGTTTGCCCGTTACCCTCAAAGCCACCGTGATCGCGCATCATGTAATGTAAAGCTACTTCTCCGCCGTGACCAAAAGGAGGGTGCCCAATGTCATGGGCCAAACACAAGCCTTCTATCAAGGTATCGTTTAAATTTAAACTTTGTGTTAGTTCAGGCTGTTTACGGCGAAGTTGTGCTGCTATTCCTTGACCAATTTGTGACGCTTCTAATGAGTGGGTTAGGCGGGTACGGTAGAAATCACTCATACCAACGCCTAATACTTGTGTTTTAGCTTGTAAACGCCTAAAAGCAGCAGAGTGTAGGATCCGTGCTTTATCACGCTGAAACGGTGAGCGGTGATCGCCATCACGTTGAATTTGCTGTGAAAAGTGTCGCGCTGACCAGATCGTACTTTGCTGCATTTTATTAAGTACCTTTTATTTATGGGGCAATTAAGATTCCCTTGCCGGTTGCTGCCCAATATATACCACCATATATGTGCTGTAAAAACGCATTGTCTTGATAGGCAATGGATTTATGGCCCAATGCGGTATAAAACGCTCGTCCACCATCGAACTCGTGATACCAAGCAATGGGGTGGAATGCGCCCATGCCTTTACCTATGTTTTCATTCCACTTTGCATCAGGCTTAAACGTACGCTCATCTACAGATAGCAAATAGGTTAAATTGTCCACTTGAGGTGGGCCAAACTCATACCATTCATCTGTCCACAAAACGGAATCAGGGAAGTATTCAAGGCCAGGAAAATTTCTGCTTAACACATTTAACTGAGCACTTTGAATTTCTGGATGAATTTTAAAAACATGACCAATAAGCTGGCTATACCATGGCCAGTCCTTTTCTGTATCCGATGCACTGTGGATCCCCACAAATCCTTTACCTGATTGGACAAATCGCTGCAGCGCTCCTTGCTGTTGGCTGTTTAGAATATCACCAGACGTTAAAAGAAAAATGATTGCATCGTATTGCTGTAGGTTCTTATCAGATATCAAACCAGCATCCTCTTGCCAATCAACACTAAAATGATGTTTGTTGCCAAGTTGCTCAATGGCCCGTACGGCACCATTAATTGACTTGTGGTGCCATCCAGCCGTTTTGGTGAAAAGCAACACATTAAATTGACTTGAATACGCTAAGGAAGAGTAAATTAAAATAATACTGGCGATCACTAATTTGCTTAAATGTATGATTAAAACTTTTGGGCAAGGGTGCATAAATACTGTCCGTTTTTTGGTTGACCCAGCATGGTAATCAATTATCGATAGAAAACTATTCAGTTTATTCTTTTTACCTTCAATTTATTTGTTTTATATGTGGTCTTTAAGTGCAAAACGTTGCGAGCGAAATGGCAAAAAATTGAAGTCTTACTGATCGATTTAGGTTGCGCAAAATTCATGTAGGAACATGTAAGCGCATAAGTGGCTGTACTTGACGTCATTTAGTGGTAGTAACGGCCGACACATCAATAGTTTATTCAACGTTTTTTACTACCGAACTAGGATTTTTTGTTTTCGAAATAACCCAAAGCTTTACTTCAAGTCTCAAGGTTGCATGTATACCGAAATATGAGCGTCATTGCATACTGAACCAGAGTGGTTTCTGGTGTGTAAAAAATTACCGATTAGCGAAAATATTGCTTATAAAAACTGTGCGATTAACGATGAAGCTAGCAGGCTGCACAGAGACTATTGGTCTGATGAGCCCAACAGACTTTACACTCCAAGGTGCGAGCAGCAGTTAAAATAGCGTGATGCATATATGGCAAACTAACTGCACGCTTTTTTATTTTTTATTCTGTCATATCGCGGGAATGCCTTAATGGAAAATGAAATGATTGCTCAAAAAGATGGTAAACCAATTGTTCTAATAACGGGAGCGTCTGGAAACATCGGAACACACATTTGTCAACAGCTTAACCCTAACTACACTACGATAGGTTTGGACAGAGACGAATGTGAATACACAGATGAAAACTATATTTGCGATCTCACGTCGGACGATTCAATTGAGTTAGCTATGTATAAAATGCGTGAGAAACACGGAAAACATATCGCTGCAGTCGTGCACTTAGCTGCATATTTCGATTTTACAGGTAAGCCTAATCCGTTATACGAACAGGTTAATATTAAGGGGACCAAGCGCCTTTTAAGTGCATTGGATAATTTTAACGTCGAACGGTTCATTTATTCTTCCACTATGTTGGTACATAAGGCGGGCGTGCCAGGGCAAAAAGTGGCTGAAGGTACACCCGTCGAGCCAGCCTGGGAATATCCCAAATCGAAAGCCTGCGCGGAAAAGGTCATTATAGAGAACAACGGTGACATGCCCTATAGCATATTGCGCCTTGCAGGTTTATACGACGATGAAACGGCAGTACCGACGTTATCTCAACAAATCGCTAGAGTGTATGAACGGGATATGAAAAGTCACGTTTATGCCGGTGACCTGATGGCTGGCCAGTCATTTATTCACCAAGAAGACATGATAGATGTGTTTGAAAAAGTCATTGAGCGTCGTAAAACACTTCCCAAAGAGCATGTATTGCTTGCAGGTGAGGATGACGTGATGAGCTATCAAGCCCTACAAAATAGGATTGGCAGCTTATTATTCGGCGAGTCACAGTGGAATACCATCAATGTACCCGATTTTGTTGCTAAAGCCGGCGCTTGGCTGCAAGTAAAAAGCGAGCCTGTGGTGCCTGATGCGATTGATCAGGGGGAAAAACCATTTATTAAGCCCTTTATGATCGATTTGGCTTCGCAACACTACCATCTCGATATTTCCCGCGCTAAAGAGCAACTCGATTGGCAGCCTAAACATAACATTTACGACAAACTAGCCACCTTAACGAACAACTTAAAGTCTGATCCGTCCGCTTGGTACAAGAAAAATGGAATTACGCCACCGGACTGGATAAAAATGAGTCGAGAAAAGGAGAAAAATTCGCATACGGTGCGAAAACAGTATGAAAAACATTACCGCGCTGAGCATCAACGTTTTTTGTGGGCTCACTTTTTGAATATAGGTCTGGCTTTTTGGTTATTGAGCGCACCGTCAATTTTAGGCTACGAGTCACAAGCCATGAGTGTCAGTAACTATGTAAGCGCAATTGGGTTAATGGTTTTTTCCTGTTTATCCCTTTCTTGGCGGATGGGATGGGCCCGTTGGGGAGCCGGGTTGGTTGGTTTTTGGCTATTGTTTGCTCCGCTTGTGTTTTGGGCACCTAGCGCCGCAGGGTATTTAAATGACACGTTAGTAGGTATGTTGATACTGGGCTTTGCGGTGTGTTCTCGACCGACACCTGGGGTGGCGAACGTCGCTGCAGAAACAGGCCCAGCCATACCGACAGGATGGGATTTCAACCCATCAGGCTGGTTGCAGCGGTTGCCCGTTATTGTTTTAGCCTTTGTCGGTTTTTTTATTTCACGTTATCTATGTGCTTACCAACTTGGTCACATTGATGCTATCTGGGACCCTTTTTTTACTGGACTTGCCTCTGATCCTCAAAATGGTACCGAGGAAATTATCACGTCCTCTTTTTCACAAGCATGGCCAGTTCCGGATGCTGGTCTTGGGGCAATGACTTATGCACTTGAAATTATCACTGGGATAATGGGCTCTACGCGGCGCTGGCGAACCATGCCGTGGTTAGTCATGCTTTTCGGGATCATGATAGTGCCACTGGGCGCTATCTCAATCTTCTTTATCATTATTCAGCCCATCTTATTGGGGACTTGGTGCACCCTGTGTTTGATTGCAGCAGCCGCCATGTTAATTCAGATCCCGTATTCTTTGGATGAACTTGTGGCGACATCAGAGTTTTTATATCGCCGCAAAAAGCAAGGTCGGCCTTTTTTGAGGATTTTATTCACCGGTGATACGGATGACGGAAGTGCTGAAAAAGTAGAGCGCTCTGAATTCGAACGACCAGTAGGCACTATTATAAAAGACTTAGTGGGTGGGGGCGTAACCTTTCCGCCCAATTTAGTTTTATGCTTACCCATTGGTTTATGGCTTATGTTTACCCGAATGACTCTTGGGGCAGAAGGTGAGATGGCTAATGCTGATCATCTCATTGGTGCGCTAGTCATCACGGTGGTAGTTACAGCACTTGCCGAAACAGGAAGAGCAGTGAGATATGCACTCATCCCGTTAGGAACTGCATTGTTTGTCACCCCTTTTGTTTACGGTGTTGATACTATCAGCATTGCATCTAGTTTTATCTGCGCAGTCTTACTTATCATATTGAGTTTACCGAAAGGAAAAATGCACAATCGATATGGGCTGTGGGACAAAGCGATCATTTAACGCCATTTTTAACCCACTTATTAATCCAAGAAGTGCGCAATAAGCGCTATATATCGTGTTCTTCTTGGGTGATTTCATCTAGGCTTAAACTAAAGCTAGGCACATAGGCGCGCATAAAGTAATCCACTTCTTGTGAGTGATAATCCTTTAAAATTTTGTCTAAGCGCTTTTTAGCTAACACAAATTCTTGATTACCCGCTGAGAGTTCTTCTAAGGTTTTAAGATAAGCACATATCACATCAGCCGCTTTGATGATAAATGCTTCACTTTCATCCTGACCTTCATGTTGAATAAGAGATGCATAATCTTCTTTAAAGTCTTGAGGAGCCATATCAATCAGCTTTTGCTCGGCTATTTTCTCGATTTTTTTATATTCAGTCTGAATGGCTGGATTGTAGTATTTAACTGGGGTCGGTAAGTCTCCCGTGAGCACTTCTGAGACATCATGGAACATAGCCTGAGTCGCAATTTTATAGGGGTTAACGGTGCCGTTAAAATACTTATTGCGGATCAACGCCAGTGAATGCGCGACCATAGCCACTTGTAAGCTGTGCTCTTGCACATTTTCGGTACGTACGTTGCGCATTAAAGGCCAGCGGTTAATAAGCTTCATACGGGCCAAATGGGCAAAAAAGTGACTCTTTTGTGGGGTACTCATAAAGTAAGTTCTGCCTGACGGTAGTGTTTAAAGAAATTGGCGATACGTTCAATGGCTGGGCGCAGCACATCAATGTGAGGTAGGAAAACTAAACGAAAGTAACAACCGTCGGTTAAATTAAATGCCTTGCCGTGCACAAGAAGTACCTTTTCGCTGCGCAGCAAGTCCATGATCATTTGCTCATCACTGGTGATATTAAATTTCTGTGCATCTACTTTAACGAAACAGTACATTGCACCTTTAGGAGCGACGCATTCAAGCCCATCAATTTCATTGAGTAGGGTTGTGGCAAGGTCTCTTTGCTGTTTTAAACGCCCACCGTCGGCAATTAAATCATTGATGCTTTGATAGCCGCCTAAGGCAGTTTGGATTGCGTGTTGGCTAGGTACGTTAGCGCACATACGCATTGACGAGAGCATGTTTAAGCCGTCGATGTAGTTGCTGCCTAGCGCTTTTTGACCGCTGACCACTAACCAACCTGCACGAAAGCCTGCAATTCGGTAGTTTTTAGATAAGCCACCAAGGGTGATAAAAAATATGTCATCAGCGAGGGCGGCAATACACTGGTGCTGAGCGCCATCGTAAAGAATCTTGTCGTAAATTTCATCACTAAACACCATCAGGCCGTGCTCGCGAGCGAGCTCAATTATTTGTAATAACAGCGCTTTGCTGTAAACCGCCCCAGTCGGATTATTTGGATTGATAAGTACTAAGGCTTTTGTGTTGACAGTAATTTTACTTCTAATGTCATCAATATCAGGCTCCCAACCCGAATTTTCATCACACTGATAGTGCACGGGGTGACCAGATGACAAGCTGACCGATGCGGTCCAAAGGGGGTAATCAGGGCTAGGTAACAGCACCTCATCTCCGTCATCCAACAAGGCTTGCATTGCCATGACTATCAATTCGCTTACGCCGTTACCTATGTAAATGTCATTCACTGAGACATTTTTGATTTGCTGTTGCTGATAATATTGCATAACGGCAACACGAGCAGGGTATATTCCTTTTGACTCAGAATACCCTTGTGATTTGGGTAGATGATGTATCACATCCTTTAAAATATCATCAGGCGCCTCGAAACCAAAGGGTGCAGGGTTACCAATATTTAGCTTTAAAATACGGTGGCCTTCATCTTCCATTTTCTGTGCTTGTTCTAATATCGGGCCCCGAATGTCGTAACATACATTATCGAGTTTTTTAGATTTGTTAAAAGTACGCATGAATTAAACTAGCTGACGGTAAGTGGCACCAAGAGTAATACAGGGCAATAGGAGATGTTAAGTATAAATGTGTGTTCTGTGCGCTTTATCATCATAAAAATACTTAACTGGTGATATTAGCGTTAAATAGACAGCAGGAGAGCATTTGTTTGGCTCTCATTCAAGATGGTTTTGTTTTTTTATTGTTAAAAAATAATTAACAGTTCGATCTTTTTACCTGACAAGTTAAGTATATAGGATTAATCTAAAAGAGCAGTAAGACAAAACAGACGATAAATTTCTTTCTTAGTTTTGGAGTATCTCTCTATGTCACAATCGTTTAAAGACGCCCCTCAAAATGCGATCACCAGTAGCCGAATCGCCCGTGTCATACCATGCAAACAATTGTCGCTTTCTGATCCTATAGCATGGTTGAAACTGGGATTTCAAGACGCGATGCGTGCACCGATATTAACCCTGGTGTTTGGTGTGTTTTTTGCGGCTATTCCGTGGTTTATTACCTACTTAGTTAAGTTAACCGGTTGGCATCTGGTCATAATGCCGGCCATAGTTTGCTTTATGTTAATTGGTCCTTTTTTAGCGGCCGGACTATATGATATAAGCTGGGAGCTAGAAAAGGGACATAAACCGTCTTTATGGCACAGCATTAAAGCGGTGAAACGCAATGCGGTAAATGAGTGGGGGTTAGGCATACTTCTTATGGTTCTCATGATTTTTTGGTTGCGTATTGCTTCATTGATCCACGCGTTGTATCCACCTTATTTAGATGAAAACTATGCGAATTTGTTACCTTTCTTAGCCCTCGGTGGTGTCATAGGGGCAGGTTTTACTTTACTGGTATTTTTCTTAAGTGCATTTACCCAGCCGATATTGATGGAGCGAAAAGTTGACTTAGCCACGGCTGTATTGTCCAGTATGAATACTGTATGGAGTAATAAAGTTCCAATGTTGTTTTGGGCGAGTATTATTTTTATGGCTGTGCTAATTGGTTTTGCAACGCAGTTCTTTGGTTTTATTATCCTCATGCCCATCATTGGTTATGCTACGTGGCATGGTTATATTGATAGTATTGAAGTGAAACGTAAACGCTTGTACGCCTAACGAAACATTCGGTATTTTGGCCTCAATATACCACCAAGTATATTGAGGCTAGGTTCAAACCACATAGTGCCAACGGCTAAAATTGTTTATTAGAACAAAGGCTTTTAATCGCTATTGTTTAAAAGCGGATAAACATCATGTTTTCGCGTCTTAATTAGAATAGCTATCCCTTCTTTTGTTAAATTCAATCCAAATTTGGAAACGCCTCATCCTAGTATTTACACTAGCATTAACACTCAAGTAACAACTTTAAAACATAGTCAATCATGATGGTGTTGAGAAACGTTAAAGAGGGTTTATGGTGAACGAAAGAAATCATCTCTCAGATGTGGGGATAAGCCACAAAGTGAATATCATTGGTAAGGGTACAGTCGATCTGCCGATGCTACAAATTTTGCAGCCTGACGGTAGCGTACACGACGATGCAGATATGCCTGAGATAAGCCAGGATGAAGCACTGAAAATATTCAGAACCATGCACTATATAAGGGTGCTAGATGAGCGCATGGTTGGGGCACAGCGCCAAGGGCGCATTAGCTTTTATTTAGCGTGTAGCGGTGAAGAAGCGTCGACAATTGGCAGTGCAGCGGCGCTGAGCGAAAACGATATGATCATGTCGCAGTATCGTGAGCAAGGGGCACTGGCGTACCGAGGCTATCGTACAGAGCAGTTTATGAATCAAATGTTCAGTAACAAGCTTGACCCGAATAAGGGACGACAAATGCCAATACACTACGGTGATAAAGCACTTAACTTTATGACCATTTCCTCTCCCCTAGGCACACAAATTCCTCAAGCTGCTGGCTATGCTTACGGACAAAAAATGGCAGGCAATGAAGCACTGACTATTTGTTACTTCGGTGAAGGCGCTGCGTCTGAGGGGGATTTTCACGCCGGGCTAAATATGGCCTCAGTATTAAATTGCCCCGTGATTTTCTTCTGCCGTAATAATGGCTACGCGATTTCTACCCCTGCTAGTGAGCAATTTAGTGGTGATGGCATTGCTTCGCGTGGTCTAGGGTACGGAGTTAAGACTATTCGCGTCGACGGCAACGATGTATTAGCCGTTTATTTGGCGACGCAAAAAGCACGAGAAATTGCGCTTAAAGAAAACTGCCCAGTATTGATAGAAGCCATGACCTATCGTTTGGCAGCCCATTCCACTTCTGATGACCCTACAGGCTACCGTTCTAAAGAAGAAGAGCAAAAATGGCGTGAGAAAGATCCCGTTCAACGCTTTGAAAACTGGATGAAAAGTAAAGACTGGATTGACGAAGCACAACATAAGCAATTCGTTGAACAAACCCGACAAGACGTGTTAGCAGCGATGAAAAAAGCCGAGCAAGTGGATATTTGCGAGATAGATGATTTGATTAATGATGTATACGACACACCGCCATGGCACTTACGAGAGCAATTAGCCCAATTAAAGCACCATATTGGTTTGTACCCAGAAGCCTATCCAAAAACGGCAGGGAGAATCAATCATGATTAAAATGAATATGCTACAAGCAATAAACAATGCCCTCATAACCGCTATGACTGAAGACGAGAAGGTCATGGTATTCGGTGAAGACGTGGGGCATTTTGGTGGGGTATTTAGAGCCACAAGCAATCTTCAGCAACAATTCGGCAAAGGTCGCTGCTTTAATACGCCCTTAACCGAGCAAGGCATCATAGGCTTTGCAAATGGGCTGGCATCACAAGGTTCAGTGCCCGTAGCAGAAATTCAGTTTGGCGATTATATTTTTCCAGCGTTCGATCAAATCGTAAATGAAACGGCTAAGTTTCGCTATCGTTCTGGTGGGCAATTTACTTGTGGCACGTTAACCATACGCACGCCTTATGGTGGTGGTATTGCAGGGGGTTTATATCATTCCCAATCTCCAGAGGCCTTTTTCGCGCATATTCCTGGTATGAAAATTGTTATTCCACGTAATCCGTATCAAGCGAAGGGCCTGTTATTAGCGTCGATTCGCGACGACAACCCCGTTTTATTCATGGAGCCAAAGCGTTTGTATCGTGCATCGGTTGGCGAGGTGCCTGAAGAGGATTACGAGTTGCCTCTGGGTAAAGCTGAGGTGGTCAAGAAAGGCGAACACATTACATTGCTTGCTTGGGGCGCTCAGGTTGAAGTGATTGAAAAGGCTGCTGAGATGGCAGAGAAAGACGGTATTTCGTGCGAAATAATTGATTTACGTAGCATATTACCTTGGGACGCGGAAACGGTAAGTGAATCAGTTAAGAAAACAGGTCGACTTCTTATTAACCATGAAGCGCCTCAAACGGGTGGTTTTGCCAGCGAAATATCTGCCACTGTCCAAGAACGCTGTTTTTTATACTTAGAATCTCCTATTACCCGAGTGTGCGGGTTAGACACACCTTACCCTTTGGCACACGAAAAAGAGTACATGCCAGATCATCTAAAAACCTACGAAGCGATTAAACGCTGCGTGAATTTTTAACCACTGATATCGAGGAAAGATGAAATGAAAGACTTTATTTTGCCAGATATTGGTGAAGGAATTGTAGAGTGTGAATTATTGGAATGGTTAGTATCAGAAGGCGATATCATTGTTGAAGATCAACCCGTTGCAGAAGTTATGACAGACAAGGCAACGGTGCAAATACCGGCTATGTACAGTGGCACCGTTAGAAAATTGTACTACCAAGCAGGTGACATCGCTCAGGTGCATAAGCCTCTGTTTGCCATGGATATTGAAGGGCAAGAAAGCAGTTCGTCTACTGATATGCAAGGCCGTGCTAATCAAACTGAGCACAGTGATACAGACCAAGAACAAGATACCTTAGGCGAAAATGAAACTACTCATATCAAGTCAGACAGTGCAGAAAGCGACAGTCACCTAGAAACGTTTATCTTGCCGGATATTGGTGAGGGGATTGTTGAATGTGAATTGGTTAAATGGTTAGTAGGTGAAGGCGAAACGGTTATTGAAGACCAACCTGTGGTTGAGGTCATGACAGATAAAGCGTTAGTGGAGATACCCGCTAAGCACAATGGCACGATTGTCAGCCTTTGCTATCAGCAGGGGGATATCGCTAAAGTCCACTCTGCTTTATTTACCATGCAGGTTGATGGCGCAAAAGGCCAACACCAGGCACCTTCACAAAGCACAGCTGAAAAAGTCACGACACCCAAGGCAACGTCTAACGCACAGACAAGCACATCAGCTGACGTGGCAAAAATTAATCACAAAGTACTGGCGAGCCCAGCTGTCAGACGCGTGGCGCGAGAGCAAGACATTGATTTATCAAACGTGCAGGGCAGTGGGGATAAAGGACGCATTTTAAAATGCGATTTGACCCAACAACAAAAAGAAAAAGGCGACGATAACCCTAAGGCGCAAAGTGAAACACATGATGCCTCGCAACGTAACTCGCAGGGCGTGACGCGTGTTGAGCGTATTAGTGGTATTAAAGCGGCAATGGCCAAACAAATGGTACACAGTGTTACTACCATTCCTCACTTTACGGTCAGTGAAGAAATTCAAATGGATGCCTTGATTGCGCTTCGCGCTCAATTAAAAGACGACTTTGCCGAACAAGGCGTAAAATTAAGTTTTATGCCGTTCTTTATTAAAGCATTATCTATGGCGTTAAACGCATTTCCGATTATCAACAGTCAAGTTAACGCTGATTGTACTGAGTTAACCTATTTCAATGATCACAATATCGGTATGGCAGTTGACGGTAAACTCGGATTGATGGTGCCAAATATCAAAGGTGTGCAAGATATGTCGATATTCGATATTGCCAAACGCGCTGCCGAGTTGATTGAACAGGCAAGAGAAGGGCGCTTAAAAACGCAAGACCTGACAGGCGGAACGATCAGTATTTCAAATATTGGCGTATTGGGTGGTACGGTAGCGACACCTGTAATAAATCACCCAGAAGCGGCGATTGTCGCCCTTGGGAAAATGCAGCGTTTACCACGTTTTGATGAAAATGATAACGTACAAGCGCTGAACATTATGCATGTCAGTTGGTCGGGTGATCACCGCATTATTGATGGTGCTACCATGGTGAAGTTTAATAACCTTTGGAAGTCATACATTGAGCAACCGATGAAAATGTTAAGCACATTGCGCTAATTCGTCGCGCTAATTCGCAACTAAACACGCCCTATTAAAGCCCGCCTCGAGCGGGTTTATTTTTGCTTAACACCAGTGACAAGGTAAACTAGCGCTCTAAAGCTTAATAACCCAATGACGTATTGTGTCATAAAGGAGTCAATCAGTTGTTTAGTTATCGCCACGGCTACCATGCGGGTAATCATGCAGATGTATTGAAGCATATCTGCCAGATGTTGATCATCGACAAATTAAAACAAAAAGAAAAAGGCTTCACCTATATCGATACGCACAGTGGTGCGGGTTTATATGATTTAACATCAGAACAATCCCTGAAAACCAATGAGTTTAAACAAGGGATCGCCAAACTGGCTGATTACGCTGGTGTACAAGAGACGATCTTGGCCTATCAAGAACTTACCGGTCATTATGTAAAATGCCATCAATATCCAGGGTCGCCAGAAATTGCCCGTATGTTAATGCGTGAGCAAGATAAACTGCACTTGATGGAGTGGAACAACCAAGAGGTCATTAACCTTAAACGGCAAATAAAAGGCCCGAATGTTTCTGTGCATCACAGGGATGGTTATGAAGGGCTTATTGCCATGACACCGCCAGAATTAAAACGGGGTTTAGTGCTAACGGACCCTTCCTATGAAACCCCGGAAGATTACCAGTTAGTCGTTGACGCCATTAGCAAGGCTTATAAGCGTTGGCCAACTGCCACTTACGCCATTTGGTATCCACTGCTGTCAAAACGCGATGCATCGAAAAATGATGGATTTGAACGCGCCACTACTAAGCACAAAAAAAGTCAAAAAATGCTGGAGGCACTTTCTCAGCAAGACGTTAAAAATGTACTGCAAGTGGAATTAGCGGTACAAGACCCTGATACCTTTGAAGGAATGTATGGCTCTGGTATGGCGATTATTAATGCACCTTGGCAACTTGATGTGCAAATTAATGATTGTTTAGCCGAAGTTACCCCAGTCATGGCACAGAGCAAGCAAGCGTCATTTCTGGTGAATTGGCTGGTGGAAGAGGCGTAAGGCTGACAGCAAAATGGTTGCCCAAACTGATCTTAAACATTTCTATATTCCAGATGAGCAATCTATTTATTTGCTCTCTCATAAGGACGCGAAGAAGCTAAAAGACTGGTTCAAATTGTGTACTGAACAACTTGAACGTCTTGGCTATCAAGAGATTGAACTGATAGGAAAGGGGGCTTTTGGCTTTGCGTTTGCGGGTACGCCCACTTATGACACAACCAAGCAATACGTATTTAAATTTTCCCGGGCCAATTTGCCGCAGCATGTGCAAGACCGCCTCGAGGAAGAGGCCTACATGCTAGGCCATGTTGCGCACCCTTTTGTACCTAGCTTGATCGAATTTCAACGGATCAAAAAGCAATCTATTTTAGTTATGCAGCGGGCTACAGGTAAGGATCTGGAAAAAGTCTCACTGGAATTAGGGCCTCTTTCGCCAAGACTGGTGGTAAAAATTGCTGTGCAATTGGCCGATATATTACAAACACTTCGCTCATTTTCTGAAAATGGTCAGTCAAGACCCATTGTTCATGGGGACGTTAAACCGTCAAATATCGTGTTTGATCCACTGACTGAAAAGGTCGGTTTAATTGACTGGGGATCATCGGTTTTTGCTCAGCTTGATGCACAAGGAAATTACTTAGCCAATAATGTGATGGATTTAATGTCCAGTGATATGCAACAAACTAATGCCCGCCTTGGTGATGTGTATTTCATTGGGCCTGAGCAGTTAAACGGCAATTTGTCGTCGCCTCGTTTCGATGAGCAAGGTTTAGCGAGTACCTTGTATGCGTTAGCGTCTGGGCAATCAAGTCGTTTTGGTGCACAAGTTATTAGGCCTAACGCCTTGGGCTTACCTAAAATGCTTGGTGAGATATTAACGGCTATGCTCAGTGACGATGCGCAAAAAAGAGCACAAGGTGGGGATTATCTCTTAAATAATATTCAACATTTGAAAAATTTAGTGTTCAGCACTGACGATCCGCCCCAAGCTCCAGCAATGATTCCAGGCTGGAGTCATCATAAATCTCGCGAGATAGACACGGTTGTCTACAGTTCACGAAAGTCATTTTTACGCGCCGAAGGTGAGCAAAGTAGTGAGGAGTTACGCTATCTCAATGATGAGCAGTTCGAACGTTACTATAAGAATTACTTACAAGGTATGGGAGAAACGGAAAAGGCCTTTATTTCAGAAGTAAGCCGCCTCGGTAAGTACCCTGTAGTAGGCGGCTTAGCTGTGCGCTGGGCCCCGCAAGGAGTGTATATCGACTCTAGCCTGAATATTTACGATCCCAAATTAAAGCCATCCTTTGATGCCACGGTGAACAATATTGTGACCTTAGCGCGCTCGATCCATCGGGTAGGTGTATTCAAAAGCTGTATGTTTAACGCCCGTGATACCCTGCACATCGAACGAGAAGATGAAAATACCCCATTTCTTCCATCGTCAGATATGTGCATACCTTACGAATTGAATAAGGTATCAGTACAAGAAGATCAAAGCCGGATGCATTCGTATTTTGAAGATGGCGATGACCCTGATGAATTATTGACTTTGCCTGATGATCTTATGACGATTATTCATCAACTAAACGGGATACATCACACGGGGTGTATTATTTTTGAAGCGCTTCCCAAGCACTTAAAAATCCATAGCTATTACACCTTGCTGGATCATTCATCAGCAGATGAGTTTAAATATTTACTGAGTAAAATTATTGAACTGGTGCCCTTGATCCAAGGAGTAGGCATGTCAGGGTTTATGAAGTTACCTTATAAAGATACGCGTTTTTTCGAGCATCAAGCGCATTTACCTGATAAATTTTACCCTAGAAACCCCTATGCCGAGCGAGCAATAGGCTCGTAAGTTAGCAGCGACAACACACTTTTTATTCATTTGAGAGATTATGAGCGATATTAAATTAGTAGATTTATTAACCTTAGAAAAAATAGAAGATGGGTTATTTCGCGGGCAGAGTTGGGACTTAGGTTTCAGGGCGCTGTTTGGTGGGCAAGTCATGGGGCAAGCCATCGCAGCTGCGCAATTAACCTTGCCTGAAGGGCGTGTAGCCCACTCTTTTCACGCTTATTTTTTATTGCCAGGTGACGCTAAAAAGCCTGTGGTATTTGACGTGCAAACCGTCAGAGATGGGCGTAGTTTTTCAACTCGCCGTGTTAAAGCGATTCAAAATGGTCGTAATATTTTTTATATGACAGCGTCATTTCAGCAGCCTGAAGTAGGGTTAGAGCACCAGTTTGCAGTAATGCCTGACGTACCAATGCCTGAAGATTTACCTCGTGACACCACCTTCGATGATACGGATCCTGAAAAGTTATCGACGCGTATGCGTGAAGCCATAGCCTATCACAAACCGCTGGATATGCGTTCGGTACAGCAAATTGATCCCGTTAACCCAGGTGTGCATGAGCCTAAACGCTACATTTGGATGAAAGCGGAAGAAGCACTAAACGGTAACGTGCATTTAAATCAAGCTATGTTGTCTTATGCGTCTGACTATCACTTTCTGTCAACGGCAATTCAGCCACATGGTGTTTCCGTGCGTGATAAGAACTTAATCATGGCGACTATTGATCATGCAGTATGGTTTCATCATCCGTTCGATTTTGACGACTGGGTATTGTACTGCGCTGAAAGCCCGTTTAGTGGTGGGTCGCGTGGCTTAGTGCGCGGCCAATTCTTCAATCGTCAGGGCAAGCTTGTTGCGTCAAGTATGCAAGAAGGCCTAATGCGTAAAATTTAGTTTAAGGAGTCGGTATGTTGTATTCATTAGGGAACGATAAGGTCACTGTCGGTAAAGATGTTTTTATTGCGCCGGGTAGTCACATTATGGGCAAAGTGACCTTGGCAGACAACGCCAGCGTTTGGTTCAATGCAGTATTACGAGGCGACTGCGATGAAATAACCATTGGTGAGGGCAGTAATGTTCAAGATGGCAGCGTACTGCACACTGATTTTGGCGTGCCCCTTACGGTAGGTAAAGGCGTTACCATTGGGCATAAGGTGATGTTACACGGTTGCCAAATAGGTGATTTTTCCCTGATAGGGATCAACAGTGTGATTTTAAACGGTGCCAAAATAGGCAAGCATTGTGTTATTGGCGCAAATAGTTTGGTCACAGAAAATATGGATATCCCAGACGGGTCACTGGTGATGGGGTCGCCGGCGAAAGTAGTCAAAAGCATTCCAGATGCGCAAAAGAAAATGCTTGAAGCATCTGGTCAACACTATGTTGAAAACGCCAAGCGTTTTATCGCAGAACTAAAAGTACAAGACTAGCAGATAAAAAAATGCTCGGACCATAAAAGCTGATCCGAGCTGAGGGGTATGGCTCATATGAGCCTTGCGCTAACTATATCCAATGTACAAATCAAGTGTAGTTTAGTTACGTAGTTTTGCTAGGGCTTGTTGATTTTTACTGCAAAAATGTTTCGCCAAGATAATCTCGCCTTCATAAGACGCGCTTTCGTGCATTCACAAGAATAAATCCTGCCATTTTTTCTATTCACATTATTTATGTCGGTTATCGACCACTTGTTGCTAGCTTAGATCTAGGTAACATGGGAAACACATCAACAAACATAAGGCTTAGAATATTCATGACAGCGCAATTCAATACTTTTATCCCACCTGTTAGAACGTTGATGGGGCCGGGCCCATCAGATGTTGATCCTCGTATTTTGAACGCTCTTTCACGTCCTACGTTAGGGCATTTAGATCCCGCGTTTATCGGATTAATGGACGAAGTCAAAACGTTGCTTCAGTTTGCCTTTCAAACTGACAATCAACTTACTATGCCTGTTTCTGCGCCTGGTTCGGCGGGAATGGAATCTGTTTTTGTTAATTTACTAGAACCAGGTGACAAAGTCATCGTGTGCCAGAACGGCGTATTCGGTGGACGAATGCAGCAGAATGTACAGCGCTGCGGCGCAACGGCTGTAATGGTACAAGACACCTGGGGACAACAAACAGACTTGCAAAAAGTGGAAGAGGCCTTAAAGGCTAATCCAGATGCGAAAGCTGTAGCGTTTGTTCACGCAGAAACGTCTACTGGGGTGCGCAATGATGCCAAAGCAATTAGCGAACTCGCTAAGCGTTACGACTGCTTAAGTATAGTCGATGCCGTAACCTCTTTAGGCGGTATAGAGCTTGACGTAGACGGTTGGCAAATTGATGCCATTTATTCTGGCACTCAAAAATGTTTATCATGTGTTCCGGGGTTGTCTCCAGTTTCCTTTAGTCACGCAGCTGTTGAGGTGATAAAAGCCCGTAAAACACCTGTGCAAAGCTGGTTTTTAGATATGGATCTTGTTATGGGGTATTGGGGGCAAGGTGGGAAGCGCGCTTATCATCATACGGCTCCCGTTAATAGTTTGTATGCCCTACATGAGTCATTACGCATTTTACACAACGAGGGGCTACAACCTGCTTGGCAGCGTCACGATGAAATGCATCAGACATTAAAGTCTGGCCTTGAAAATATTGGTCTGGAGTTCGTTGTGGACGAAGCGTATCGCTTACCCCAGTTGAACATGGTAAGTATTCCAGATGGTGTTAATGATGCCGAAGTACGCGGTCAGTTGTTAAGTGAATTTGGCTTAGAGATTGGCGCTGGGCTAGGGGAGTTAGCAGGTAAAGTGTGGCGAATCGGTTTAATGGGTTACGGCAGTAATATGAAAAATGTTGATTACTGCGTTAGTGCGTTAACAAGCGTGCTTAAACGCTAACCTTACGCTGTTAAAAATACGGTTAACCAAAATGTAATTAAAAAAGTGCAGCCAAAGGGATGCTGCACTTTTCCTACCTAGAGATCATCTTTACTTCATAAGACAGCGCTTAAGTAATTTGAAATTAACTTTCCACAAGGTTTTCAATTTATTTTTCAGACTTTGTGCTTTCCACGCTTCAAATGGCAAACGTTTTTGCGCAAGCGCTTGTTCAATCTCTGGTTTTAAGTGAAATGCCGCTATTGTGTTCCAAGGTATATTGTCAAACCCAAGAAACGTATTCACTTTGTTTTCCATGTGAATGACTGACATCCACATTGGCTTGGCACGCACTGGAATAAGCGCTTTGATTTCACTCCATTGACCGTGACGCTCTAAAAACCATACTGTTCTTATCTCATCCGCTTTTTCAATTAAGCTTAGAAATGGGTTATGTACGTGGGAGCGTTTGGCAAAACGCACTTGAGGTTCAACTTGTAGGGTAAAGCCATCTACAAAATCAATAGCCATAAATTGCTGCTCAGCAAAGTGACTTTGTACTTCCTTAATATAATCCTGATGCAAACTATCATCATTATCTAGACGAGATGTAATGACATAAGGTTGGGTTAAGCGTTGAGCTATTTGCTTTCTGCTTTGAGGTAAGAACTCGTCCATTCCGTCTATATAGATAGGGGTGAATTGACTGAATGTTTGTTCTAGGCGGGTTATTACACTGCGAAATCTGTCTGGCGTGGTGGTGTCAAAGAACACAAGCCACGTAAAGTTTTGTTCTGTCTGTGCCTGTAAAGAAGAAAAACAGTAGTCCTCAAACAGTGCTAACCGATTCTCCATCCAAGTATCGGTCAATACTTGTTTGTTATATTTTGACGTTTGCCAATCTTTCTTGCGTAGATTAAAGCGGGTAATTAAAAAATGCTGAAACATATCCCTACTAACTGAAAATTATTAAGGCCATTATTGTACAACAAAGTCTACCTCTACCACGAGAAAATCGGCTTTGCTTTTAACGGCACTGCAGAAAATTACACTGCTGGTTAGCAGTGCTTAAAAAATAAAATAGCGGATAATTATAAATATCAGTTTTTCTTGCATTTATATGCAAGTGCTAACTACGCCTATACCTTCCTATATAACTAACTTTCTTTCTAATAAAAACTTGAATAGAACTTGCAGCATCTCTTCTATTTCATTGATTTGTATTTGTCATATAGTTGATATATCCTTGAGTGATCAAGCATATGTTTTGCTTATGCGCTTAATGGGTCTTTCTTATTTTGCGCTACAATTGTTTGCTTTTTTTAATCGGAGGATTTTATGGTGGACCAACTTCCTGCATCGTTAGCTTTGCTGTTTTCACTATCGGGAACAGTGGGGAAATTATCTAAAAAGGCTGACCGCGCATTAAGTGTGCACGGGATAAGCTTGAGTGAGTTTATGGTGTTGCATCACTTGAACTATGCGCAAAATCAGGTCATGAGCCGAACAGAACTTGCGGACGCTGTGAATCTTACAGCATCAGGGGTGACTCGATTACTGACACCGATGGAAAAAATTCACTTGGTCGAAAAAGAAAAAAATAATCGGGATGCGCGTGTTAGTTTAGTTAAACTGACATTTACTGGTCGAGATATATATAAATATGCTTTTCTCAGTTGTAAAAATACATTTGATGAGGCGGTGAAAGATATTAGTCCTAAGCAACTATCTACCGTGCTAGAAGTACTAAATAAATTAGTGTAATAGCGTAGCGGTAGGTTGAGTGCCTTTTCAATAAGGCATATTTATTTGTTTCATTAAAGGGTTTCTATGCGTAGTTGTTTAACAGACTTAAATGTTGAATTTTCTCCAACATTTTCGCTGCACGGGATCAATTGGTCGGTCGAAAAGGGGCAGCACTGGGTTCTCGTTGGCCAAAATGGGGCAGGAAAATCCGCTTTAGCGGCCGTGTTAGCCGGTTATGGGGACATTCAACAGGGGACATTAGTCAGTGATTTCGAGCACATCGAACTGGTATCCTACGAAAGCCAGCAGGGGCTGATAGAACAGGAGCGAGAAAAAGATGCCGCAGACATACTGGATGTGATCCCGGTTCCCACCAAAGTGTATGAATTACTCAGTGTTAATGTGCAAAGTATTGATGAATTATTGTCATTACCCTTGTGTAAACGACTCATTGAACTGTTCGAATTCTCCCCTTTGTTAACCCGTGATTTTTCCGCACTTTCCACCGGCGAAACGCGAAAATTGCTTTTAATAAGAGCATTAATTGCTAAACCCGACTTGCTGATTTTAGACGAACCATTTGATGGTTTAGACCGCAATATGCAGCAAAAATTAGCTGAATTAATTACTGAGTTACATGCAGATATTTGCATGGTATTTGTCATTAATCGCTGGTCAGAAATACCACCATTTGTGACGCATTATGGGTGGGTGTCGCAGGGGTGTTTACAGTCTTCTGTGACAATAGAAGATAAGATAGCCATTAGTGATTTAGCGCGATTATTAACGCTTCAACATACTCGTTTTTCACTTCCCGCGTCAGATTCAAGTGTTACGCATAACCCATTTAGCCATGGTGATACATTGGTTCGTTTAAATAATGTAGCGATTCACTATCCGCAGGGGGCAATCATTGAAGCACTGACATGGGAAATTAAACTAGGTGAACACTGGCAATTGAGTGGGCCGAACGGTTCTGGTAAAACCTGCCTTTTACAGCTAATTTCGGGTGATCATCCGCAGTGTTATGTGAACGATATTTTTGTCTTCGGTTTTAAGCGTGGAAGCGGAGAAAGTATCTGGGATATCAAGAAAAATATTGGGTTCCTTTCTAATGCATTTCATCTTTCCTACCGCGTCAATTGTAGCCTACTTCATGCTGTTCTTTCGGGCTTTTACGACAGCATTGGCTTATACCAACAACCAACAAAAAAGCAGATATATCTAGCCAAGCTTTGGTTAGCGCTCATTGGGTTGGATGATCAGCAAAATACGCCTTTTCAGCAACTATCGTTTGGCGATCAGCGTTTGGCACTCATTGTACGTGCCATGGTTAAGCACCCACCGTTATTAATTTTAGACGAACCCTGTAACGGGCTCGATGAGATTAATCGTCAACGTATACTTGCGGTGATTGAAACTATCGCTAAATCCACAACCACCTCAATTATTTATGTGAATCATCACAGTGATGATGTCATTGCTGGCATCAAAAATCATATATTACTTGAGGGTGATTCATCTCGTTCAAATGTGCGTTATGCTTGCGACACTTTTCAATGAATTAAGAAAATACGTGTTAGCAGGACTGATACAACATGATCGATGTTTACGTTAGAGATGCGACTGAATACGATTTTAGGCGTGTGGTTGAATTAAATCTCGCTGAGGTGGCGCATACTAGCGCAATGAATATGGCCGATGTCGCTAGACTACATAGCCTATCTGCTTATCATAGAGTGTTAGTCGTTGAAGAAAGTGTTGCCGGCTTTTTGCTGGTGATGGGGCCAAATAGTGATTACATCAATGATAATTATGTTTGGTTTAAGCATCATTTAGCAAACTATATGTATATTGATCGAATTGTGCTTGATGCTCGTTATCAAGGGAGACAACTAGGCAGTGTTTTATATCAAGATTTGTTTACATGGAGTAAAGCCAAAGGTGTTTATCATGTGGTGTGCGAATATAACCTTGAACCTCTTAATCAGCCTTCCGCAAAATTTCATCAGCGATTAGGATTTAAACAGCTGGGTTATCAATGGTTACCCCTGAACAAAAGTTCATCCTTAGCCGCATTTGATAACAAAAAGGTAAGTGTTCTTACCCATAAAAAAGTCTCCATGCAATGTTGTGACTTGTCACATACTCAAGTTACGTTGCCATGTTAAACACAATACTGACATTATTTAGCCAGTGATGGCCGAACATTTATTTATGAAGAAAGGCCACTAGATGCAAAACATCGTTGACAGTATTTACCAGGAAATGTGCTCTCGCACTGACCGAGGTAAAGTAGCGAACTATATACCACAACTAGCGTGTGTTGATCCCAACCAATTTGCGCTCACAGTAGTAACACCAGAAGGGCAGGTTTACAGCGCCGGTTGCGCAGATACCTTATTTTCGATTCAAAGTATTTCAAAGGTATTTACGCTAACCATGGCGCTGGGCAAACTTGGCGATGCTCTATGGGCGCGGGTAGGTCGAGAACCATCTGGCGACCCTTTTAATTCAATTGTGCAGCTTGAACATGAGAGTGGCATACCACGAAACCCGTTTATTAACGCCGGTGCTATCGCCATCGCTGATGCCATTATGGGTCATAATGAACCCAAAGAAAGCCTTGCCGAAATATTGCATTTTGTGCGTTTTGTAGCCAATGATGACAGCATTTCAATAGACGAGAAAGTCGCGCAATCTGAAATGATGACGGGCAGTAGAAACGCATCTCTTGCGCATTTTATGGCATCATTTGAGCGTTTAGAAAATCCAGTCGAAAAAGTACTAGGAACCTATTTTCATCATTGTTCAATTTCGATGACCACAGAGCAACTCGCCAAAGCAGGCTTGTTTTTAGTCTCTAACGGCACGAATCAAAGTACGGGAAGTCGAGTTGTGCCTGAGCATCGCGCCCGACGCATTAATTCACTCATGTTAATGTGTGGACATTATGATGGTTCAGGAGAATTTGCTTATCGCGTTGGATTACCGGGTAAAAGTGGCGTTGGTGGGGGGATCCTTGCTATCGCCCCAGGCAAAGCATCAATTGCAGTCTGGTCTCCGGGTTTAGACAAAATAGGTAATAGTAAATTGGGCACCGAGGCCCTCGAAATGTTGGTGCATGAAACTGGTTGGTCCATTTTTGGCCATTAAATCATTACGTTTTATAAAAATAGTAGATAAAATAACAAGATACGGGTTTTAGTAATAAACATGCTAACCCGTTGCGGGTTTTATTATGTGTACTTAGGAATTTCCCATGCCCCATCAACGTTACTTTTATCAGCCTCATCTAGGGCATAACCTTAAACATAATCCTTTTAACGCCATTATCGCTCCTCGACCGATTGGTTGGATATCCACCAAATCCTTATCTGGTGACTTAAATTTAGCGCCTTATAGTTTTTTTAATGCCTTTAACTACCACCCACCGATAATCGGTTTTTCCAGTATCGGCTATAAAGATACTGTGAAAAATATTCAAGAAAGTGGCGTGTTCTGTTGGAACTTAGTCTCTGAATCGCAGGTGGATGCGATGAATCAAACTAGCGCTGCGTTACCAAGTACACAAAGTGAATTTGATTTTGCTGGTTTAGCACAAGGAAAATCTAACGTAATTGACGTGCCACATGTGGCTAACAGTCTTTGCGTGTTTGAATGTAGAAAGACGCAAATTATGCAACTGACTGAAGCAGATGGAAAATTGGTCGATACATGGATGGTAATGGGTGAAGTTGTGGGGGTCCATATAGACAACTCACTGATTGAAGAAGGTATCTACAACACCGCATTAGCAAAGCCCGTATTGCGCGCTGGCGGGGCAGGAGATTATTTTAAAGTGAACTCTGAGCAGAAATTTACCTTAAATAGACCATAATAAATACGCTAAGGCAGAAAATTGATATAGAGGAATATATGGAAATTATCAGAAGTAAAAAATTTACCGCATCACTTCCTTGGGGATCAATTAAAATCGCTAACATGAACGGCATTACCACCAAGCTGCATTGGACAAACGAACCTTATCGCTGGCATGTAAACGAAGGGCAAGAGGTTTTTGCAGTACTCGATGGAATGGTAGAGATGCAGTACATGAAAAATGGCATCGTACACACCAGCTTGCTCAATCAAGGCGACGTGTTTTATGCAGATGAGGGGACTGAGCACGTTGCTAGCCCAGTGGGTGAAGCACGTATTTTAGTGATTGAAAGCGAAGGCAGTATATAGCAACTCAAAGCAATATTGCCCGAATCGATTATCCGATCCGGGCAATACTTAGCTAAACATATTCCTTTAAAAAGGCAAACATCACGTTTAGTGCTGCTTCTATGTCCGCTACCTCTATGGCTTCTGCGGGATGATGACTCAGACCTTTTTCACAACGCATAAACATCATGGCGACAGGGCAAACTGCCGCCATTGCCATAGTGTCATGACCCGCGCCTGATGCAAGCGTAAAAGGTGGTGTATCTGTTGCCTCAAATGCGTCAAGCAATTGCTGTTGTAAATTTTCGTCGCATTTTACAGCAGGCGCTTGGTGTGTAGGCGTAATATCCATTTGGATACGTCGCGTTTCAGCAATACCCTTTAATTCATCAATGATAAGCTTAAGCGTTTCATCTCGCAGGGCATCATCAATACTGCGAATATCCAGACTGAAGGTGGTTGCACCCGAGATAACGTTAACCGCCCCAGATAAGCACTTAAGGTGCCCAACAGTCGCGACAATCCCATTTTGGGTCGCTAAACGTTCTATCGCTAAAATCATTTCGCTTGCAGCTGCTAGTGCGTCTTGGCGCATCGGCATAGGTACCGTGCCTGCATGTCCTGCTAAGCCTTTCAAGGTGATAGAAAAGCGTTTTGCGCCTGCAATGCCATTAACTACACCAACGGCTAGATCGTTTTGCTCTAGCACTGGCCCTTGTTCAATATGAAATTCAAAAAAATCATCCACATTGGTTGCAAGACGAGAGGCATTTTTGACCTCACTGATATCAAGTCCAGCATCGATAAATGCCTGTCTAAGTGTTATGCCATTTTCATCCGCTAAATCATTCCATTTGTCTTGCCATGTACCTGCTACCGCGCAACTGCCTAACAATGTCGCACCAAAGCGCGTGCCTTCTTCATCGCCAAAACCGACTAACTCCAGATGAAAAGGCAATTCGATGTGATGATCATGCAAATAGTGAATTAAGCTTAACGGGGCTAACACGCCTAAGATCCCATCGTATTTACCGCTGTTAGGCACTGTATCTAAGTGACTGCCTATAACTAACGTTTTCGCATTTGGAGCTTTACTTGGATAACGACCCCATTGGTTGGCAGCTGCATCTTGCCATGTTTCCATGCCTGCTTGTTCCATCCACTGGGCAACTTGGCGGTTGGCCTGTAAATGTTCAGGTGTGAGATACTGCCGATTAATACAATCAGGATCTTGACTAAAATGTGCGAGCACATCACAGCGCTCGTATGTTTGAATAGCGTAGGGGGCTAATGTGGTCATTAACCTTTCCCGTTGTACACAGTAAATGCACTGTCAATTGCTTGGCCAGGTTGCAGCGTATGACCTGCTCGGCGAAGTAAGGTCTCAAGTGACTGCAAGGTATGCAGTACCGTGTCTTGGCGAGCGTTGTAGCCCATAGTACCAATGCGCCAGATTTTACCGTGCAGTGGGCCAAAACTCGTGCCGATTTCAATATTGAAATCCAGTAGCAATTGCTGGCGTATCTGCTCACCATCGACCCCATCTGGTATATAGACACCCACAACATTGTTCATCTTGTGTTTTAAATCACCAAAGGGTTTCAAGTTCATCCCTTGAATACCGGCTAACATGGCATTGCCGTGTAACTCATGGCGTGCAATAGAGTCATCAACGCCTTCTTCGAGTAAATTAATTGCGCACTCGCGCGCGCAATAAAGCATAGAGGTGGCTTCTGTGTGATGGTTTAAACGTTCCTCGCCCCAGTAATCTAGGATCATAGGGATATCGAAATAGTTTGAACGGATGCGGCTTCCTGAACCGGGGTTGTGGTGTTCTGCTTTGATACCAGCTTCTATATGTTGACGTCCGCGAACTAATTCTACGTAGCGCTCACTGAGGGTGATAGGAGCACTGCCACTGGGACCGCCTAAACACTTTTGCAAACCAACTGACACCGCATCGAGTTGCCATTTATCCGTTTCAAACGGGTTACCCCCAATAGAGGCTGTTGCGTCTGAATAAAAAATAACATCATGGCGTCGACAAATTTCACCTATATGTTCTAGGGGCTGTAACATGGTGGTAGACGTGTCACCTTGTACTAAAGCAAGTACCTTAGGCTGCACGCGCTTAATCGCGTCTTCAATTTGTTCTGGTTCGAATACTTCACCCCAAGTGGCTTCAATGCAATGCACATCAGCGCCAGCTCGTTCAGCGATTTCTTTGAGCAAATGGCCAAAGCGACCGAAAATTGGCACAAGAACTTTATCGGCTGGTTCGATACAAGAAACCAAAACCGCTTCAATTCCAGCGCGTGATGTTCCATCAATTAACAGCGTTGCCTGATTCTTAGTGACAAACACATCTCGATATAAACTCATCACTTCATTCATGTAACCAGTCATTACGGGATCGTATTGGCCAATCAATTGCGTTGACATGGCGCTCAATACCCGGGGATAACAGTTAATTGGTCCGGGGCCCATTAAAAGGCGCGGAGGGGGGGTAAGGTGTTTCACTATGTGTTGCGCTCCAAGGTTTTAAAAAAGTTAAACTAAAATTTAGGGCATGCCCCAGCTATATAAATAGCTGAGCTAGCATACGGGTGCCGGTGATAAGCAATACGACGGCGAATATCTTTTTCAACATATTTGCATCGAGTTTAGAAGCAATTCCGGCACCAATAGGTGCACAAATTACCGTAAGCGGCACGATGCAAATAAAACCAACAAGATTTATATAACCATACGTACCGAGCGGGGCATCTTGCGGCGCTTGGCCAAATATAAGGAGGTATAACGCAGCCGGCAGTGAAATAATCAGCCCAATGGCCGCAGCCGTACCCACCGCCTTATGGGCTGGGTAATTAAAGGCGGTTAAGATAGGAACGGATAATGTCCCGCCACCGATACCCACCATAGAGCTAAAAAAGCCAATGCAACCGGCCATAATGGATTGCCCCACACGGCCAGGTAGACTTTCAGCGAGTGCTGATTTACCTGTCCTAAATAGCATATTCAATGCAGATAACGTGGCAACAATGCCAAAAAGCGTCGTTAGGTATCGACCATCGACTTTTGTCACTAACCAGCTGCCTACCAGCACCCCTAGTAATATCAGTACACCCCATTGTTTTAACAGTGCTGCATCCACATTACCTTTTTTATGGTGTGAACGAATAGAGCTAATGGACGTGGGGATAATGGTGGCTAATGACGTACCCGTTGCAATGTACATGGCGCTTTGAGGGCTCACGCCAAAAGATTGGAAGAGAAAAAACAGCACAGGCACAATCACAATGCCGCCGCCTACGCCAAGCAGCCCTGCTAGTAAACCTGCAAATACTCCGGTGCCAATCAAGGCTGCAATTGTGGGCAGGTTATTTAACACTAGTTCCATCATTATATTTTTCGTCTCTGTAAGTTGTTATTAGCTAAGGAGGTTCTTTATCTTTTTAGGGTGATTAATCTAGCACGTGTGCAGCAAATGCATTGCCATCACTTCTTGGGTCGGTAGCTGCTGTAACAGTACCGTCAGCGCGTTTGACCACAGCGCCTGCGTGTCCCATCAATTCGTTGCATGAATCTACTAGGGCGATATCGTGTCCTTTTGCGGTTAGTTCCGCTTGAATTGTATCGGCTAAGTCTTGTTCAATTTTCAAGTTATGGCTTTCATCGCCCCATGTTCTACCCAGTAGCCAACGACCCTGACGAATAGATTCAGGAAGCGATTTTTGCTGGTAGATATAGCGCGCAAAAAGGGCTGCTTGGGTTTGCGGTTGTCCTTCGCCGCCCATGGTGCCATAGCTCAAGCGGCTACCGTCTTTTAGTTCTGCAAATGCAGGGTTTAAGGTGTGAAAAGGTTTCATGCCTGGCGCGAGCGCTTGCAAACTGTCAGGGGTTAAGGAGAAGGAGGTACCGCGATTATTCCATACAATACCGGTTTGCGGCGAGACAACACCGCTTCCAAATTCCCAGTAGATACTTTGAATGTAGCTGACCATACGCCCTTCGCTGTCACACGCTCCCATCCATATTGTGTCGCCAGGTTTGGCTTCATGAGGCCAAGGTAGTGCTGTGTCAACATTAATATCAGCAAGCATTGTTACTATTGATTCGGCCGATAATAAAGATTGCAAATCGACACTTAAGCGACTGGCATCGCCTACAAATTGATTGCGCTTAATAAAAGCTTGTTTTGTACATTCAACTAATAAATGGACAAACTCTGCTTCTGTTGTGGCGAGATGCTGAACCTTATCAAATAGCGCTAATATCAGTAGTGAAGCAATACCTTGCGTCGGGGCGGGGAGGTTGTATAGGGTAGCAACGGATGTATCAACCGATAATGGCGTGACTAATTTCGCTTCGTATGCATTGAGGTCTTCAAGCGTGATAGGAGAGCCGGCAGCATGCAAATCATCCGCTAACGCTTGGGCTATTTCGCCTTGATAGAAATCCTGTAAACCGTTTTCTGCAAGTTTATTTAAGGTTTTGGCAATGGCCGGTAGTTTAAGTATCTTGCCTTTCTGTAGCCGTTTCCCTTTAATTAGGAATTGTTCGAAATGAGGAATAGTCGATAAATCATCAAAAGTCTTGTCACTGGCATCTTGCAAGCTTTGCGTCACTTCAATTCCCCATTCGGCTTGACCTATTGCGGGCGCTAGGAGTTCACTTAGGGGCAAGGGGGATTGCCAGGTTTTACTGATGTCCAACGCTTTTTGCCAGCCTGCAACAGCACCCGCCATCGTGAGTGCGGCTTTTGGTCCCCGAGAAGGAATAGCAGACTGACCGCTGTAGTAGCTAAGATCTGCCTTTTTACAGGCATAGCCGCTGGCATCAATCGCAATGGGGGCTTTACCTGGCTCACTGATCAACCAAAACCCGTCACCACCCATGCTGTTCATATGGGGGTAAACGACCGATATAGAAGCTGCGGCCGCCACCATAGCTTCAATAGCTGTGCCACCGTGTTGTAATATATTTTGACCAACTTGGCTGGCGGCGTAATGGGGCGCGGTAAACGCCACAGGACGTGTAGTCTGACTCATCATTATGTCTCTAATAACATGCGAGCGATTTCAATCAATTGTTTGTCATGATTTTTTTGGCCAATTAATGAAAATCCCATAGGCGCATGGGGGTTAATAGGTAACGGAACATGTAATTGAGGTAAGCCACATAAGCCTGCAATGCAGGTGAGCTTCATCAGAGTATTCCGATAGGTTGCTAGTGCGTCACTCGGCGTATCAATAAACGGAGCTGGGCCGGGTGTTGTGGGTAAAAATATCACATCACATTGAGTAAATAGATGATTAATGTGCGAAACAAACTTGGCTTGCTTTTTAAGTGCTTGCTGACGCTGTTGCGTATCAATCGTTGCACACCATGTGAAGCGTTGTTGAATGTCAGGTGCGAAACTAGGTGCTTGTTGCGTGATCCATTCTCCGTGGGTCTGCCATATTTCATAGCCTTGTAAGATACGAAATGTTTCGCTAGCCTCAGTCAACCTGTCTGACGCCAAGCCCGATTCTAAAATACACGGGGTCTTGACCATTGAGTGATAGGCATCCGTTAACGCCTCGGTGTATTCACATTGTTGTGCTAATTCCTGCGCAAAACCAATTTTGCTGTTTTGCGCAATGTCCTGTGAACTGCTGGTATCGTCGATGTGCTTATCAGCAAAGAAAACTGATGCAACTTTCTCAAGCACGTCTAAATCCCGCGTTATCCAACCTACCGTATCGAAACTAGGTGCAAGGCTAACCATATGCTCACAACTGATCCGCCCGTGAGTGGGACGAAGACCAAATAAACCATTATAGCTGGCAGGTACACGAATAGAGCCTCCAGTATCTGTGCCTAAGCCTACTTGCGCACTACCTTCACGCACCGCAACCGCTGAGCCGCTTGATGAGCCACCAGGTATTCTGTCCGGCGCTGATATATTGAACGGCGTTCCGTAATGGATATTCTGACCGTTTAGGCTGTACGCTAATTCATCCGTAATTGTTTTTCCAACGAACCGTGCTCCATTATCTAACAGGGTGCTTACAGCCGGCGCAGTATGCATAGGGAGCGGATGACTTGCCAACCAGTCTGGATTGCCCGCCGTTGTAGGCAAGCTTTTAATATGAAATAGATCTTTAACCGCAAGGCTTAAGCCAGATAACATTAGATTATCCGCCTGCTTGGCAGGGTAATCTTTTTCAGTAACGCTTAAAACGTACGGAGTTTGACTGCTGAAATGCACTGCGCTGGGGCTCATAAATCTTAAAAAGTTGACCAAATGGTCCTATATGAAACAAATGTTTCAGTGAATAGTCAAGAGAAACATTATGAATTGCCGTTATATATTCTGAATTTAACATTTCAAAGCGTCTAACCGCCTAAGATAGGGCGTTAACAAGTGTTTAACATGCTGGCAATTCCATTTTCCAGCTGAAACAACTATACCTACTGCAGAGACTTTTTTCGCGCTTTTGGGTTGTTAGCGTTGCTGAGCTGCGCATTAGGTTAATATACAGTTATGTCAACGATGATAGATCAAGTAATTTGCGTAATTCATCTATCGGGATATCCGTCATCTGTGCTGCTACGTCGATGACAGGTCGCTTCTGTTCATATGCAGCTTTGGCAATCAAAGCACCTTTTTCATAACCTACCTTATTATTTAGCGCCGTAACTAATATGGGGTTTTTACTTAAATATTCGGACATACGCTCGCTATTCGCCTGCATAGTCACTATGGCTTTATGAGTTAGGGCACTTATGCCTTTGCTCAGAATAGAAATACTTGTTAAAAGGTTATAACCAATCAATGGCAACATGGTATTAAGCTGGAAATTGCCAGATTGGCCGGCAATCGTAATGCTTTGGTGATAGCCCATAACTTGCGCACAAACCATGGCCACTGCCTCAGGAATAACAGGGTTCACTTTGCCTGGCATGATGCTGCTACCCGCTTGTAACTTATCAAGGCTTATCTCACCTAAACCGGCTAGCGGGCCGCTATTCATCCAGCGCAGATCGTTACAAATTTTCATTAAACTGACAGCGAGCGTGTTTAATTGTCCACTGACTTCCACAGCCGTATCTTGGCTACTGATGGCCGCGAAATAATTATCTGCTGGGTTAAAGCGCAATCCTGTTAACTGACTTAGATGCTGGCAGGTCGTTTGGGCGAATTTCGGGTGAGTGTTAATGCCTGTGCCAACAGCCGTACCACCAAGTGCCAAGGTAGAAATTCGCGGCAGTACCTCAATCAACCGGCTGATTGAAAATTGAATTTGCTTACTCCAGCCACTTAGTTCTTGGCCCAGAGTGATCGGCATGGCATCCATTAAATGGGTACGGCCTGTCTTCACAGTTTCACGATACAATACGCTTTTAGCATCGATAGCCGACATTAAACTCTGCAAAGCAGGAAGCAAATTTTGACTTAAAGCCAAGGTCGCGCTGAGATGGATCGCGCTTGGAATAACATCGTTTGAACTTTGCCCCATATTAACATGGTCGTTGGGATGTACCTGCCTTCCCAACTTTGAACTTGCTAAGGTCGCAATCACTTCATTGGCATTCATATTGGTACTTGTACCAGAACCAGTTTGATACACATCGACTTGAAACGCGTCGTTGTGATCACCTTGTGCTACCTCCATGGCAGCTCGTTGAATATCAATGGCTATTTCACTGTCTAGCCCAGCAACTTCAGCATTCGCTTTTGCAGCGCTGGCCTTAATTAAGGCTAAAGCATGGATAAACTCACTGGGCATGGGGGTGCCACTGATCTGAAAATTCTCTAGTGCTAAAGAGGTTTGTTCTTTATATAGTGGAGCGTCATTATCATCAGAAGTAGGCATCGGACTTCCTTATTGTAAAATAGCGGATTAAAAATGAGTGGAAGATCAGGTAATAATATCTCTCTTACATAGACTTTGGTGTGAATATGTTATTTTCAAGGGGAAGTGTAAGCAAATAAGGTGCTCTTAGCTGCGTACCTGCTGCAACGCAAAATAAAGGCTAGACCTAAATTACTTTTCTAGTTCGTCTAGCTCTTCGTACAAAGACGAAATTTCGCTAATGCGGCGATCAGCCGTTTTATCTAATTGGCTAAATACCTGATTGCAGATAATAGAAATAACACTCATAGGCGCTGCATAACTATCGAGGGCTTGCTCTTGTCCCAGTTGGCAAATAATAAGTTGTTTTACTTGCTCGGCGTATATTTGGCCTGATGGATCTGCTAATAATGCCACGTTATGATGTTGCAGCTTTTCAAGTAATGGCTTGAATATTTTTGGTCTGCGGCGAAAACCAACCAGTATCACCAGTTCATCATCGCTGATATCTCTTAGTTCTTCACTCAACGTTTGACCCGGTTGCGGGAGCAAACGTACTTTACTGCGAATTTGTAGCAACTGCTGCCTGAAGTGCAGGGCAACGGGGTAACTGTTTCTAAAGCCAATCAGGGTAATGCGAGACGCTTCACAAATAGATTTAATCAATCCATTTAACTGGTCTTGATCTAAATTGCTCCACGTTTGTTCAATCCGTTGAATTTCTCTATTTAGCGCTCCGCTTTGGTCCGATTCCATATACATTGGATAGCCGTTAGCACGAAAAGCATTAAGTTCAGTCTTTGCATCGTGATGGGATTGATAGCCCAATTGCCGAAAAAAACGACTCACGGTGGCTTTTGATGTTTGGGTTTTCTGAGCGATCTCGGCAACTGAACAACTGAGTACGTCCAAAGGTGTATGTTGCAAGTGGTCAGCAATCAATCGGGCGTTCGGAGATAGTCCTTGATACTGCTGCTCAATTCGTACAATAAAGGGAATTTTTGCCAAAGTAGAATGATCATTATAAAAAACGGATCTATAGCTTATACCAACTTAACGGTATAAAGGAACTGTTCGACGTATTGGTTAAGGAGTATTGCCATAAACCTCGCGTAAACTGTTATCTAAATTAGGACAATGATAGCATGCGCTGCCTTATGGCAAATAGCGACGTTGTATTCTGTTTACCTTCCCTTTATGTGGTTGTACAAAAATAAAAGAGAGCACTTGTGTCAAGAAAACAAACACCTCATCTTAACCCTAGTAACTTTGGTGCTTCTTCTGACGGTCAATGGCCTAACATTGTCATTTTGACGGGCGCAGGGATCTCTGCTGAATCAGGCTTGAAAACGTTTCGCGATAATGATGGTTTATGGGAAGAGCATGCTTTAGAAGAAGTAGCAACCCCTGAAGCGTTTAGCCGTAACCCTGAATTAGTCTATCGCTTTTATAATCAGCGCCGTGAACAATTGCAAAGTGCCGATGTACAGCCAAACGCCGCACATATTGCCCTAGCGAAGCTTGAGTCCGCATTTCCTGAAAACGTATTGATTATTACCCAAAATGTTGACGATTTACATGAACGGGCAGGCAGCAAAAACGTGCTACACATGCACGGTGAGCTATTATCGGCGCGTTGTAATCAGAGTCACCGTCGTTTTATAATGAAGCGTCCTTTCGATGGAACAAGCCGCTGTCAGTGCTGTTCGCCAAGTCAAACTATCAGGCCAGACATCGTTTGGTTCGGTGAAATGCCATTTCATATGGAAGAAATCGAATGTGCAGTACAAGAAGCAGATGTGTTTATTTCTATTGGTACTTCAGGCAATGTCTACCCAGCCGCTGGGCTGGTGCAAATTGCTAACCATTACGGTGCGCATACAGTAGAACTTAACTTAGCGCCAAGTGAAGGGAATAATGATTTTTTAGAGGCTCATTACGGACTGGCCAGTGCAGTGGTACCTCATTACTTAACACAATATTTAAAAGGCAAATAAATGGACTTGAGTCTTTACTGGGGCGAATTTTTAACGATAGCTGGCGTACATTTACTGGCAGTAGCGAGCCCTGGCCCTGATTTTGCCATTGTGTTAAAACACAGTATTAGTTATGGGCGTCGTATTGCGATGATCACCAGTATTGGCGTGGGAGTGGCGATTTTGTTGCATGTAACCTATTCGTTGTTAGGAATAGGCTTATTGCTAAAGACAAATCCGTTAATATATACAATTTTTAGTTATGTAGCCGCTGCGTATTTGGTTTACATCGCCGTTGGAGCGCTAAAAAGCAAGGCTGTAGACACTGCTGAACCTGCCAGTGAGGCTAGTTCAAACGAAATAAGTAACCGAAAAGCATTTGCAATAGGCTTTTTAACCAATGGATTGAACCCTAAGGCCACTTTATTCTTTCTATCCGTCTTTGCCGTTGCTGTGTCATCGCAAACACCGAGTAGCATTAAATTAGCCTATGGGCTGTATCTTTCAGTGGCGACAGGTATGTGGTTTTGTTTTTTATCGTACCTATTAAGTACACGCAAAGTGCGAGCTTTCATTCGTCAATACAGCCATTGGTTTGATCGCGTTATGGGGGCTGTACTGTTGTTATTAGCCGCGAAACTGGTGATTGTGTAAATAATTAAGTCGGACCATTAATAAAATTAACGCGCTGCTCTTAGCAAGCTAAGTGTCATTTAGTTAAAATTAACCATGTGCAGTGAAAAGGGCAGTTTGGTGGAACAAGATAATAAAAATACCCTAGGTGGTAATGTTGATAAGTCGCTACGCGGTGAAACCCCGCTAGACTTGCAAGCGTGTGTCAAAGAGGGATGGCAACTTTCAAAGCGGCATTTTTATAGCACGTTACAGGGCGGGTTATTCACATTAGGTATTATGTTAGCCATGCTGATGTTAATTGGCCACTTCGTCAGTATTGATGACTTGCAAAACCCCTCTGTTTCATTGAGCTATGGATTAAACCTCTTGTTCACCTTGGTGACGACTCCTTTAATAACCGCTTTAATGATGATGGGGATTGGCCATAGCGTTGGGGTTAATGTACCGTTTTTAAGTTTGGTCAAACGACTTGCAACGTCTGCATTATTGATTTTAAGCGCGTTAATGCTCGGTGCATTGGCTAACCTTGGCTTGGCGCTTTACATTTTGCCAGGATTATACTTGGCGATGTCCACTGGGTTCGCTCTGGTGTTATTAGTTGAGAAAAAATATCGTCCTAGTCAGGCTATAATCGTTTCAATGCGCGTGTTTAATCGCTACTGGGGGCCGCTAAGTCAATTTTACATTGTTTCATTTATTCTTTTTGTTGGTGGGCTTTTCACGTTCGGTATCGCACTCATTTGGATTGTTCCTTGGTATCTTCATACTAAAGGTGTGTTGTACCGTACCTTGTTTGGTGTTGAAGTGTTAGGACAACCTTCCTCTCATTCCAATAATAAAGATTCGGTTTTCTATGCCTAAAACTCATGATAAATACCAAAAGCTACGATACTTCGCTGCCGCCTGTGGACTGTTTGCGATTATGTACATTGCTGACGGCTACTTTGAGAGCCAACTCCCTGACACAAAGTTAAAACTCACTGAAACAGAACTGCGTATATTGATTGATGATATCGATCGTAAATCGACATCTTCATCTCATACTGATGAAACAAAAACAGTCCCCAATTTTAAGCAGTACGATGATGTCACTGAAAAAAAGAAGGCTTTTTTCGCATACTTACTTCCCGAGATCCGTCACCAAAACAAGGTTACATTGATTAAGCGCAAAGCGGTAATGAGCATCGCCCAGCAGCTTGAAGGACATCAGACGTTGAGCCCCTTCACAGGAAAACTACTGAAAAATATGCGCCGGGAGTACAAAATCGATAAAGGCTTAACCGATTTGCAATCCACTGCGGTGCTATTACACCGAGTTGATATTATCCCTCCAGAATTGGTGTTGATCCAAGCGGCAAACGAGTCAGGGTGGGGAACGTCTCGATTTGCCCGACAAGGCTACAACTTTTTTGGATTGTGGTGTTTTAAACAAGGCTGTGGTTTCGTTCCTAAACGCAGGAATGAAGGTACAGTTCACGAAGTAGCAAAATTTAAAAATCTCTCTCACGCGGTAAAGACCTATATTAGAAACCTAAATCGTCATTACGCCTACAAAGAATTACGCGATATACGCGCTGATTTACGCGCACAAGATAAACCTATTACCGCTAAAGCGTTGGTCCATGGCTTACAGAGTTACTCTGAGCGTGGCCAAGATTACATTGATGAACTGTTAAGTATGATGAGGGTAAATAAAGAGCACATGAATTTATGAAAAAGTGGTTATTAGCAGCCTGTGTTATTCCAAGCTGCTTAGCAGTTGCGCAACAAACAAATGAGCAAGTACCCAGTACTGATACATTGAACGTCGAATACAGTAGTTTTTATAGTCATGTGCGAAAGCTTGATAACGAAGAGACCAGCGCGCTACAGTTTGCGTTTGGGTTTAAACGGGTCCAAAGCGATGTATTATGCACGATCACCAAGGCGTATATTCATACCCAAAAACTAGATATTCCGTTGAAGGTGAGCCAAGAACAACGTTTTACTGTGCCCAGTGAGAAAGCCCTTAAGATGGCAAAAGCCGAAGTGGTATTAGCATTTGTAGAGCCAAAAAATCAATGTGATATGTCAGTCCAGCTTGAAACCAAACCTAAGTGGTTAAAAACGCAATATTCCGCAAATGAACTGACGACTTTGTTCACGCAATATCAAACATTTTTTGATGATATGGGCAGCTTTTTGTCCTTCTTGATGCCCAGTGTAGATGGCTTAGTCGTCCATTTTACTGACGCAAGGTTAAACGAAAAGTTGGCAAACGGGTTAGTCATTGAAGCGGGAACTTTGCATATAACAAAAGAGTGGATAAACCGAGGACACAGCTTAACGTTGCCTGACATGCCGTTACGCATAACCGCTAGCACGACCAAGTAATCGAGTATTGTGTAGAACCCTTTACTTTTCTCGCGAGCCTATAACTCGCGATGTATTCCTTAGTAGAATGGTGATTTACGTAACCTTTCATTCATAACTGTGCAACCTGATGGTTTCACAAAATAGTTATAAAATTCAAATAATTAAATATAGTTGAAAGAGTCTTTGAATCCATTATTACGTTGCAGTAAGGTTGCACGTCTGAATCTACTAATGGAGTTAAAAACATTATTTCAATCCGTGGTGAGCTACACCTTTTATCTGCGACTCTGCTTGCAGCCGTCGGTTGGGTCGCCTCTAAACTCGTCATTGACGTTGTGCCTGGAGATACCTTTTTAGCCGTGCGCTTTTTACTGGCAAGCGTTATTTTATTCCCTTTTTGTTACCGTCAAATTTTGCAGATAAGCTTAAAAAGCATACTGGCTGTTTGTGCTGTTGGTGTAATCTTAGCGTTATCACTGCAAGTCTGGGTGTATGCTGTTTCGATTACCGATAGCCTTTCAGAAGGGGCATTTATTATGAGCTTGGCCATGATAATCGCTCCTTTTACCTCTTGGATGATATTTCGCCAAAGACCGCAAAGGGCATTTTGGCTTGCGCTTCCGATCGCCATTATTGGTTTAGCATTGATGACATTAACAAACAGCTGGCAGGTAGAACCTAGCCAATGGTGTTTTTTAATCTCATCGACCTTGTTGTCGGTTCATTTTGTGTTTAACAAGCGAGTCACAGTCAATATTAGCCCCTTGCTTTCCATTTTTTGTCAGTTATTAACCGTGGGGATTGTCAGCAGTGTATACGCAATGTTCTCGAAGAATGCGCAGTTTGAGCTAAACCAGAACGTTATCATGTGGTTTATTGTGTCGGTTGTGGTGGCAACGTCGATCCGTTATTTATTACAAACCGTAGGGCAGTTTTCTGTGAATATGGAAACCGCTGCGCTTATTATGATTTTAGAGCCCATTTGGACCTTAGTGCTAAGTATGAGCTTATTAGACGAAGTACTTGCGGCGCAAAAATTAATCGGTGCGGGCGTTATTTTTATGTCCTTGTTCGTGTACGTCAAACTCTCACGTCGCGGGTAAGCAGATCGGTATCAGGGCAACTAATCTAAGCGCAATTGATAGCGAATCTGCTCAGCAATTCGCTTGACGCTGTTTCGACCTTCCTCAATGAGTTCCTCTGCTCGATAAAATTCCATCATGCCAAAATCGCGTAGTTGTGGCTCGATAAGAATATCCGGTGGATTTCCCGCTAAACGTGAACGTGTTACTCGAGCTTGCAGTATGTCCAGTGAACCTGCCATCACACCAATCATGCTAGGCGGGTTCTTTTTCACTGTACGGGGCTTGGCTATTTCGCTGTTTAATTCAACTTGGTCTTGGTCATCTGGTTTCCCTTCGTTATCAAGAGGGGGGCTCTCTTTGTGTTTTTTGTCACTTTTGAACCACTTTGAGAACTGATTTTGACTCTTACTGAACACATCGGAAATCTTTTGTTGGTTTCGTTCTCGCTCTTTTTCGTTACTGTCTAGCGCTTGAGGACGAAAGTCAGCGCTAAGATTTACAGCGAATACGATATCGGCACCTAAATGACGACACAAATTAACCGGAACCGGATTGACCACACCACCGTCAACTAACCAACGATCATTGAAAGTAGTAGGGGGGAACAAACCTGGAATAGCGCATGACGCACGAACAGCATCAACCACCGAGCCGGTTAAAAAATTGATTTCCCGGCCACTGTATAAATCCGTAGCAACACAGGCAAACGGCTTACACAGTTCTTCAAAGGTTTCTTCACTGAAATTATCTTGCAACGCCTTGAAGACCTTTAGGCCGCTAACTAATCCCCCTCGATATAGGCCTACGCCCATTAACGCGAATACTTGCCATTCTGTTAAGCTGCGTACCCATTCCTCTAAAGGGCCGAGCTTGTTTGAGGAGTAAGCTGCTCCAACATAGGCGCCAATGGAACAGCCTGCCACCACATCAATTTTAATGCCTAACTCTTCTAATGCCTGGATCACTCCTATGTGCGCCCAACCACGAGCAGCGCCGCTGCCTAGGGCTATGCCTATTTTCAATGTTTGGCTCCTAATCTATGCGGGTAATGGGAAGGGTTGAAACGTTAACGTCTTTTGCCGGGCTTAAATCAAGCGGATCAAACGCAGTGTCACCATTTGTTTCACCAAGCTCGCTTTCATTCAAGTCTTTAAAGTTAAATACGTTTGGATCGGCCAAGTGTGACGGCACCACATTCTGTAATGCTTTGAACATGGTTTCTATACGACCTGGGAATTGGCTGTTCCACTGTTCTAACATCAGTTTAACTTGTTTGCGTTGCAAATTTTCTTGAGAGCCACATAAGTTGCAAGGAATGATAGGAAATCCCATGTGAGTTGAATACTCGGCGATGTCTTGCTCGCTGCAATAGGCGAGTGGCCGTATGACGACATTTTTGCCATCATCACTGGTTAATTTTGGGGGCATCGATTTTAAACGACCTGTATGAAACATATTCAAAAATAGCGTTTCGAGCATGTCGTCTCTATGATGACCAAGGGCAATTTTAGTCACGCCCATTTTGATGGCATTGGTATATAGAATGCCGCGGCGCAAACGTGAGCACAGTGAACACGTTGTTTTACCTTCTGGGACTTTATCAACCACGATAGAGTAAGTATCTTCTTCGATAATAGCATAATCAACACCTAAGTTTTCCAAGTAGTTTGGTAAAACATGCTCAGGAAACCCCGGTTGTTTCTGATCTAAGTTGACCGCAATAATGGAAAAATGAATTGGTGCAGATTTTTGCATATGCAGCAGCATATCAAGCATAGTGTAGCTGTCTTTACCACCCGACAAGCACACCATGACTTTGTCGCCTTCTTCAATCATATTAAAGTCAGCGATGGCTTGGCCTGTTTTACGTCTTAATTTTGTCGCAAGTTTTTTAACACGTTTACCGTTGTCGGCGGCAACATTAGGGCCAGTGGGGATGTTAGATGGTGTACTAGAAACATGATTCATGAAATTGGGCAACTGTTGGATGATGAAAAGAAAATGCGCACGGATTATAACGAAATTATTCATGTATTTTAAGCGACATTGCTTGCCGAAAAGATAAAATGATTACCTAATAACGTCAGTCATACTATCTAGAATACTATGCCTTTTGCGGTTGGCATGGAAAATTTCAGTTTTACCAAATTTAAAAACAATTCACCTACCTTAATGATTCAGATGGCAACTGCGCAATTGGGCGCAGGTTTATTACGCAACCGATGAAGGCAGTGGCAAATCGATATTATTAAGCATATTGAGTAAAGAGTGCAGTGTGAGTAACGAGTGCAGTGTGAGCAACGAGCGGTAGTCTGTGTTAGGAAATACTTTTTTGGGTACCATATTTTTAGGTCAGCGTTATCAATACAAAGTCACCGGAGAGACGGCTCCGGTGCTTTCAATTAAGCGCACACCACAGGTGAAACGTACCCATCAGGTTTAATCGCCAATACATCACAATTAAGCTTATCAATCACATGCTCTGCTGTGTTACCGATTAACACCCCAGAAATCCCTTGCCTTCCCACTGTACCAAGCACCACTAATTCAGCATCAATTTTCTCTGCAAGGGCAGGGATAACGTCTTCAGGTAGTCCTTCTTCAATATGCGAGCAGCGTTGTGCAATTTCATGCTTTTGAGCGTGGCGTAACATGGCATTATGATGGTGATCTTTCACCGAATCGCTATACACTTGTGGATCAAACTCAGGGATCTCTATGGCGATATTGACAGGGGTTCCTGGATACGCATTGACCAAATGCACCTCTGATGAAAGAAGACTTGCAAACCCTTTAGCGCTTCGAGTGACGCAGTCGTTTAATGCAACATGATCATCGTCTTCAACGCCGACACTTACCGCACCAAGCACCTTGCCACCAATGGGCCAATCATGATCCTTGACCAATAAAACAGGCACTGGGCTTTTACGCATAATATGCCAATCCGTTGGGGTAAATATGACCGCTTTAAGGGTGTCGTTTAACTGGGTTCCCTTTACAATCAAATCATAGTTATGCTTCATCACGCGGCAGATAATGCTTTCCCAAGCACGATTGTGCCATTCAACGTTCAGGTCGATTTTGATTCCGTGTTGCTTTTCGATCGGCGCCACCAATTCAGCTAACCACGCGCTTTTATCTTCGATCACTGCAAAGCGCATGTTCTCTCGCTCATCGGTGGAAAGCATGGTGGTCATTTCGTAGGATAGGTCGTAAATAGGTAAAAAAGCGGTAATCTGAGCTTGGGTTATTTGCGCAATTTCTATTGCGCGCATAAGCGATTTCTGCTCTTCGTCTTCAGGATCGATAACTGCGAGTATTTTTTGATATTTCATCATTATTCTCCGCCGCTGATGTGACACTTTTAGTGTACGAGACTAACGTTAAATTTGCCATTTAAGTTACTATTATATTGATTTAACGCAAGTTATTTTATACTCCCGCAATTAAATTTGTTGATCGCACGTAAAGAAACAAGAAGTTGGATAAACGTTAACTACTACGCGCTTGCTGCTTCAACCGTCTTGTGAGCTAGGTATAAGCACGCCATAACATGTGTAACGCAAAACCGAGTAAACACAGTGCAACGATTTGACGCGTTTTGGAATTGGTGAGTAGTGTTTTCATTGATTCAACGCCAGCAGCCATAACAATAAGTGCCGGCAAGGTGCCTAGACCGAAAAATAACATCACCAACGCTCCGTTGACGGCACTGCCGCTGGCTAAACTCCAAGTCAGCGTAGAGTAGACCAAACCGCAAGGCAACCATCCCCAGATAACCCCGTAAGGCAAGGCATACAAAGGGTGTTTAAAAGGTAACAACGATTTAGATAATGGCCGAACATAGCGCCATAACTTAGCGCCAGCACGCTCTAAATAATGTAAGCCGCGCCACCAATTTCCTACATAACAGGCCATAGCTATTAGAAAGAGTGCACTAATGGTGTGTAAAAAAGGAATGGATTTAATGATTTGGGCGCGTTCTACCATGCTGCCTAAACTTCCTGTTAACGCCCCTAGGAGGGCATAACTGGCAATTCGGCCCACATTGTAGGTGAACACGTACGGCCATTGCTTGGCCCCCTTAGGCACGGCGAAGTGAAAAGCGCTGACCACGCCACCGCACATACCAAAACAATGCACGCTGCCAGCCAAGCCAATTAAAAACGCTGCGGTAATATTAAGATTGGTCATTTGACGTTAAAGATTGTTTGTTTTTCTCTTTAGTATTTTTTTCATCAGTATATTGTGTTGCCTCAGGGGAGGGATCTGAAGGCTTATTGGTGCTTGACGAAGGCGATTTTATATCATCATCAAACAAAATACTGTATCCGTGACGTTCGAGATCCTCAAACTGGTTACTTTTAACGGCCCAGAAAAAAATACCAATCGCTAAAGAAACGATGATGATCGCCAAGGGAATTAAGATATAAATAATGCTCATAGAATAACCTGCAAGTTTTACTTGAGTAATCGTACGGAGTTAACGACAACAATGATAGAGCTGAGTGACATGCCGATAACGGCCATCCAAGGTGTTAATAGACCGCTAACTGCTAAGGGCAAAACCAGTACATTGTAACCTAATGCCCATGCCATATTTTGTCTGATCTTCTGCTTGCAGCGTATCGCAATCTGAAACAAATAGGGGAGTTTGCCTAACGCGTTTTTGAGCAAGATAATATCTGCTGAAGTTTTGGCTAAATCAGCACCGGCGCCTAGCGTAACAGCTACATCGGCTTGAGCTAAAACCGGAGCATCATTTATGCCATCTCCAATCATTAATACGCTGTGCTCATTGCGTTGAAGCTCTTGGACAAATGCGAGTTTATCTTGAGGTGATTGTTCAGCCCGCCAATTTGAAATACCAATATGCTTAGCAACCTGGCTAACGTTAAATTGATTATCTCCACTGAGCAAGGTGATATCTTTCCGACTTAAACGTGCGAGCATGTCAGAAACATCAGGGCGCAGGGTATCAGTTAATTCAAACCCACACACAAACTGGCCATCGATACGCATCACGATACTGCTATCTTTGAGTTGTTCAGGTACGGCAGTGTTTTTAGATGCCGCACTGTGCGCAGCGAATAGCTCAACGTATTGATGATTTACCTTTGCACTGACACCTTCCCCTAGTGAAAACTGAAAGTCTTCCACTTGGGTAAACACTGGGTAAGAGGAAAATGCGCGCGCGATAGGATGCTCTGAATATTGTTCTACGCTGTGAGCATATTGTAAAAGATCAGCATCACTTAATGTCGAAATATTTTGCATAGAAGAAATTGATACTTCACCTTGAGTCAAGGTACCGGTCTTATCGAGGACTAGGTGATCCACTTGAGTCAATTGTTCAAGTACGTCAGAACGTTTAAGTAACACTCCCTGTTTATTCAGATTTGCCATAGCAAACGACAACGCAGAGGGGGTCGCCAGCCCAAGTGCACACGGGCAGGTCGCAATCAATACTGAAATCGCAATCCAAAATGCGTCAGGCTCTCCCTGCAACCACCAAAATGTAAAACTGCCTATTGCGAAAAATAATACGGCCAACACAAAGTACTGTGAGAACTGGTCTGCCATAGTGGCAATTCTCGGTTTACTTGCCATGGCTTGTTCTTGCAAGCGGGCAATTTGGTTAACTAAGGCATATTTAAATTGTGACGTGACTTTTAGAGTCAATGTGCCACTTTTATTGAGTGTGCCGCCGTATACAGTGTCTCCTTCATTCTTATCAACTGGGTAAAACTCACCCGTAAGAAGGGATTCATCAATTTGTGCATGGCCACTTAAAACCAGCCCGTCAATAGGTATCGTTTCCCCTGCTTTTACTAAAATCACATCATCAAGTTTCAGTGACTTTGCCAGCGTCGGCTGAATCTCTTCGTCTATCATCAGGTTTGCCGTGAGTGGTATATATTGCAACATGTTTGCAGAAATCTGTGCCGCTTTGTGGCGTGCTTGATGCTCAATAAACCGGCTTACTAACAGCAAAAAGATAAACATACATACGGACTCGAAATACACTTGACCATTTTCAAAGACAGTAGCCCATACCCCAGAAAAGTAGGTTGCTAGCAGTGCAATTGAAACGGGTACATCCATATTGACCGTTTTTGCTTTAAGGGCTTTATAGGCACTGTGGTAAAAACCCGCACCGGAATAAAACACCACAGGTGTACTCAATACCAAGCTGATCCAATTAAAAAATGAACTGGTTTCTTTTTCTAGATCGCCAAATAAATCAAAATACACACCAATTGCTAACATCATGACTTGCATAGTCATAAGACCTGCTAAACCAATGCGTTTTAATTGCGCTTTGTGTGATTGTTGAAACAGGGCTTCATGTTGTTCTTGTTGAAATGGACTTGGGTGATACCCTATACGTTCAATGGACGCCATAATCTGGCTCAAACTTAACGCATCCGAATACCAGCTAACAAGCGCTCGGCTAGCAGTCACATTGACTGACACTTGTTTAATACCAGAGACTTTGGATAACTGCTTTTCAATCAACCAACCACAAGCAGCGCAACTCATACCGCTTAAACTGAGCTGAATTTCACTGACCTCACCTTGATGCACGACAAAATCTTGTTGAATACTTTGCTCATCAAAGATCGTTAGTTGGTCAAGGGTCTCTTGAATATTATCATCGGCCTTAACGCCTGGTTCGGTGCGAAAACGGTAGTAATCCTCTAAGCCGTTTTCAACAATGGCTTGGGCAACCGCTTGGCACCCAGGACAACACATAGGTCGCTCGGTGCCTAAAACAAGGGCATTGTATTTATCGCCATCAACAGCAGGTAAACCGCAGTGGTAGCAAGGTATAGTATTTGTCATTAAGGGGTAAAAATAATTGGGTCTGTATTTGGGAAAGACAGTGTTTGCTGTACTTTCCACTCTTTATCGTGAGGGGTGAGCGCGACTTGCCATTTACCGATTAAATCATGTTCTGTGCTACCACGATAAATGCCTTGTGCATCTCTGAATAAATCGACTGTTTGATCTTTTGGTGCTTGCGTCACATGATAAAACGCAAGGTTAAGTGCTGCACCTGTCTCAGGTGCTCCGCTGATAAAACGGAGACTCACGTCATTTTCATTGACGGTTAATTCGGTTTGAATGTTTCGTGCTTTTGCTACCTGAATTTTTTCAAGGCTAATATTGATGGCTTTACCTTGCTTGTAATAGTCGTCGACTACCATGGCATCTTGACCATCAAACGCGAAGCGCAGCATATTAAAACTCAAAATCATAGAACATACTGGGATCGTAATTAGAAACCACGGCCAGAACTGTTTGTACCATTTCTTTTTGTCTGTAATGGACGGCTCTGAAGTAGGGGACATAACAACCTTAATTAAATGAAGAATATAAAAAAGCCTCGCACAAGCGAGGCTTATTCTAACCGAAAACGGGATTACTTATCTTGCGATAAACTGTAAACATATGCTGCAACTAAGTGAATTTTCTCTTCGCCCAAGGTTTTCTTGAATGAAGGCATCACACCGTTACGACCATAAGTTAACGTTTCAGTAACCGCTTTATGGCTGCCACCGTATAACCAAATATTATCGGTTAAGTTTGGTGCACCCAACGCTTGATTACCCTTACCATCTGGTCCATGACATGCAGAACAAATAGCAAAGCGAACTTTACCTTTTTCTTTTAAATCTGGATCTACTTGGCGACCACTTAGGCTAAGGGCGTAAGCCGCTACTTCTTCGATACCTTTTTCACCCATTGCTGCGAGTTGTGCAGGCATAGCCGCTTGGCGACCTAGGGTTAGCGTTTCAGTGATTTTAGCCGGCGTGCCGCCATACAACCAGTCGTTATCTGTTAAGTTAGGGAAACCACGTTGACCACGCGCATCTGAGCCATGACATTGAGAGCAGTTTTGGCTAAACAAACGCTGACCCACTTTCAATGCTTCCGGATCCTTCGCTAAAGATTCGATAGGTTGCTTAGCATACGCAGCAAAAATAGGGGCAAAGCGTTCTTCTGCAAAATCCAGTTCGCGATCGTATTGCACAATATCACCATTGGCTTTTGCATCAATTCGCGCTTGCTCAGACTCAGCAAGTGAGCGAATGTCTTGGTTAGAGCTCTTCCAACCTAACACGCCTTCAAAACTGCCTAAGCCAGGGTAAAGTATAAAATACAAAAAACCCCAAACGATGGTGGCGTAAAACATAATTGTCCACCAGCGTGGCAACTGATTGTTTATTTCTAGAATGCCATCATATTCATGATGCATGTCTTCGCCTTCAGGGACGCCGGTTTTATTGCTTAAACACCAACGCAATAATAAAAAACATCCAATAATTGTTCCCAGTGTGATAACTGTGATCCATATGCTCCAAAAGCTACTCATGTGTGCCTGACTCCCGCTTTTCTTTTTTGTCCTCATCAGCAAAAATTAAGTTTGCGGCTTCATCAAAACCGGACTTTGATTTTTTGCTGTAGGCCCAAATAACAATACCTATAAATACAACAAATACGATTAGGGTAAATATGGTTCCTGTAATTGCGTAATCCATATTACTTCAACGCAGTTCCAAGAGATTGTAAGTATGCAACTAGGGCATCTATCTCATATTTACCTTCAACCGCAGCTTTCGCTCCCGCAATATCTTCGTCGGTGTAAGGCACACCAAAGTCACGAAATACAGCGAGTTTCTTAGCAGTTAACTCACCACTAAGCTGATTTTCAAACAACCAAGGAAAACCAGGCATATTGGATTCAGGTACAACATCACGTGGGTTTCTTAAATGGACACGGTGCCATTCATCACTATAACGACCACCGACTCGGGCTAAGTCTGGCCCTGTGCGCTTAGAGCCCCACAAGAATGGATGCTCCCACACGGATTCGCCCGCGACAGAGTAATGGCCATATCGTTCTGTTTCTGCGCGAAATGGACGGATCATCTGACTGTGACAACCGACACAACCTTCGCGAATATATATATCACGACCTTCCATTTCCAAAGCAGTGTATGGCTCAAGTCCGTCAACCGGCTTCATTGTTTGCTGTTGGAACATTAGTGGTGTGATTTCAACCATGGCGCCCAAACTGATGGCAACCAAGATTAAAATGGTTAATAGGCCAACGTTCTTTTCAATTATTTCGTGTGCGTTTTTCATCAATACTACTCCTACGCGGTTTGAACTTCAGCGTCTGAACGAACGGTCTCGTCTTCAGACTTAGAACGAATGGTCATGTAGCAGTTGTAAGCCATGATAAGCATACCGACAACCACAAAAACACCGCCTAGGAAGCGTACAAAGTAGAAAGGTTTAGACGCTTCAAGCGCTTCTACAAAGCTGTAGGTAAGCGTGCCATCAGCATTTACCGCACGCCACATTAGGCCTTGTAAAACTCCTGACATCCACATCGCAACGATGTAAAGCACCACGCCTATTGTTGCTAACCAAAAATGAACGTTTATCAAGTAGATGCTGTGCATTCTAGGTTTATTAAATAACACCGGAATAAGATGGTAGATAGAGCCTATTGATACCATAGCAACCCAACCTAGCGCACCAGAGTGAACATGTCCTATTGTCCAGTCAGTATAATGCGAAAGAGCATTAACGGTTTTTATGGCCATCATGGGGCCTTCAAAAGTAGACATTCCATAGAACGACAATGATACAACCAAGAAACGTAAAACGGGGTCAGTACGTAATTTATGCCAAGCGCCTGATAGCGTCATAATACCATTGATCATGCCACCCCAAGACGGAACGAACAAAATGATCGACATAACCATACCCACAGACTGAGTCCAATCAGGTAGGGCAGTGTAATGAAGGTGGTGAGGGCCCGCCCAAATATAAAGCGAAATCAACGCCCAGAAATGAACAACCGATAAGCGGTAAGAATAAACTGGACGACCCGCTTGCTTAGGAACGAAGTAGTACATCATGCCCAAGAAACCCGCTGTTAGAAAGAAACCTACAGCGTTATGTCCGTACCACCACTGCATGATAGCGTCTACTGCACCGGCATAAATTGAATATGATTTAAATAGGGAAACAGGAATCGCCATACTGTTACCAATATGAAGAACCAGAACGGTAAGAATAAATGCGCCGAAGAACCAGTTAGCGACATAAATATGTGACACCTTACGGATAATCATAGTACCGAAAAAGTTAATCATGTATGCCGTCCAAACCAAGGCGATCAGGATGTCGATAGGCCATTCTAATTCAGCGTATTCTTTAGTTGAAGTTAACCCCATAGGTAAAGTTACAACTGCAGAAAGAATAACCGCTTGCCACCCCCAAAAGGTAAATGCAGCAAGTTTGTCACTAAAAATACGTACCTGAGAAGTACGCTGAACCACATAAAATGAGGTTGCCATCAGTGCACAGCCACCAAACGCGAAAATAACGGCGTTAGTATGCAATGGTCTTAAACGAGAAAACGTTAACCAAGGTGTGTCAAAATTAAGGGCAGGCCAATATAACTGGGCCGCTATAAACACGCCTAGCGACATGCCAATAATGCCCCAGACGACTGTCATAACTGCAAACTGACGGACAACTTTATAGTTGTAGTCAGGGTGTACTTGAATCGCTTCACTCATTTTAATGAATCTTCCACTTCAATAAGGATGTATGTGTCTCTCGTGTGTGTCCTAGCTCATGTTCGTTTTGTGTATGTGTACATTAAACAAGCATAGCTATACCCATACACAAAACTAGCATGTTAAAAACCCGCGTATGATAATCAAAACAAGGCTAAAAAGATAGGTTCAAACGTACTTGTAAGCGCAGTTTCTATGTTGCAAACTTGATGCAAATCAAGTTATTAAATTACCTATCTGTGAATCGTACATTAATCAGGCGTTTTTGGCCGTTTGGCCTCATTTTACTTTTACTTTTTTTCGTTTACTTAAACTCAATAGATAATGTGAATACACAGCACGGAGCACAATGTGAGTTAATTGAAACGCAAACCTGTGTCGCCGCCTTAGATGGGCGTGAGTTTGCTGGGCGGCTTTTGCAAAATCCTCAAGTGGAAGAGGAGCTGCAGATTGAGCTAATCTACCCAAGCCAATACGATTTACAGCAGAGTTATATTCAGGGTATTAATATGTATATGGGGCAAACTGCCCTGTTGAATACGAGTATGGAAAGTAACGCTGAGCGGATTATCTCGAAAAATACCTTTTTTCTCGGTGCATGCAGTGAACGAAATATGCGCTGGCAACTGGTATTACTGTTTGTGAATGAAGCTAGCGGTGATGAAAAACGCGTGTTTTTTAATTTTGAAACCCAGTATTAAACAATACCGCCCTCAATATAAATGGCGAAATAGGAGACACGTATATTGCGACGCTACGAAAACGCTAAGCACCAAAAAAAATGCCTAGGCAATAGCGATTGACTAGGCATTTAATGGAAAATAAATTTAAAATTTACATTTGAGACTGCAGGTAGTTGGACAAACCAACACGTTTAATTAATCCAAGCTGTTGTTCTAACCAATGAGCGTGATCCATTTCGGTGTCATCCAGCAAGACCATCAACATGTCGCGCGTGACATAATCCTGCTCTGTTTCTGCTAAAGCAATCACTTCTTTAAGTTTATCACCTACTGCATATTCCACTCGTAAATCACTTTCAAGCATAGACGGAACATCAGTACCGATAACCAAACCATCACGGTCTACCATGTTCGGCGTGCCTTCCAAAAATAAAATGCGCTCGATTAATTTGGTTGCATGGCCTTTTTCATCATCAAACTCATGATTAATACGTTCGTAAAGTTTGTTCAATCCCCAATCAAGGTACATTTGTGAATGCACAAAATACTGATCCATTGCGGCTAATTCATAAGCGAGAAGGGCATTCAAACCCGAGATTACATTTGTTTTACCTTGCATTAGTCTTCCCCTTCAATAACTTGAGCTTGTAGATAGTTTTGTAAGCCCATGTGTTTAATTTGATACTCTTGCGTTTCTAGCCAATCCAAATGATCTTCTTCGTATTCTAGAATGTCTTCTAGTAAGTCACGAGAAACATAGTCTTGTTCTTGCTCACATAAACTAATAGCGTCTTTGAGCACTGGTATTTGGTGTTTCTGAAATGTCATATCACATTGCAACATTTCTTCGGTGTCTTCACCGATCAATAATTTACCCAACATCTGAAGATTAGGTAATCCTTGTAAAAACAGCACACGCTCAATGATAGCGTCGGCTTGCTTCATATCTTTGATGGACTTTTTATAGCATTTTTTATCCAGTGCATTTAGGCCCCAATTTTTGTACATCCTAGCATGTAAAAAATACTGGTTGATTGAGGTTAATTCACCTGTCAAAACTTCATTTAACGCTGAGACAACCTTTTTGCTACGCAACATAATTCCACCTATTTAATAATCTGATTTAGCCTTTAAAAGGCTTATCATGAACCGAATGCGAGGAGTATAGAATATAAACCAGGATAAATCAAAAAAACCTTTTATTTCATATAGATAGATAATGAAAATGAGAATAGTTGATGATTGTATCTTGATTCTTAACGGGGTCGGATTAATGAAAATCATCAACTGATTTATAACAAGTCAAGCTGAACTTAACATGGTGCAAGCTTTAATTAAAACGAGCACCATAACGATATCAAAACAAAAGGTTTACTGCTTTTTGCATATTCTTTAGAACTCACTTTTTATCATGTGCTTTTTTGATGGTTATTTTATGTCCATCACTTCGTCATTAGCGTTTGATGTAAAATCCGATTCGTTTCCGCTGATAAGCGCTTTGCGTCCTATACCTTTTAGAAGACGCCCCAAAATATCCGCTCCAGTAATTAGTCGGGGGGACGTCTCAGACCACACCACTATCACATCTGCATGTAGTACTTCATCTGAGCTTGCATCTATATCTTGAGTGATTTTTAAGCGTTGCATCGCATCACCCAAGGTACAGTTTTCATCCTCAATAATAAGTGGCCTGTGACAAAACACATAAGGATCACATGGTGCATTGTCCACCAAGGTAGCACGAATAAAACCATCGGCATCTAACATCAAAAGCGGGTTACGTGCATCGTCCAACAACAAAACCCATTTATGTCCAGAGGCATTAACCCGGTTCACAAAGTCAGTAAAGCCTTCTGTTCCTTGTTCCGGTAACAAAGGTAAATCTAATTTGCATGGCATCACTAACATGCTTTTCGGATCGATTATTTCGCCTTCTTCATTCACTGTGATGTTGTCTACTTGTAGAAAGTTTAAAGCACCAACCCCTTGCACATGTTCAACATCTGCTTCATCTGCTTCAATATGCGCTTTTATGATGGCCGTGAGCTCTCTTTCTCGAAAGTAAGTGATGCCTTCTCGCCCTAACCAGCCGTCTAAAATTAATGCTGTGGGTTTTGCCACGATAAACAAAATAACCTGATAAAAACGAATAATGGGCGTGAGCTTAGAGGCCACTTGCAACGCGTTTCGTGAAAAGTACGCTTGCGGGAATATCTCTCCTAAAAACGTAATCACAATAGTAGAGAATAAAAACGAATACATACCCGCTAACACAGAGTCAGACAGCAGAGTGAGCAAGACGTTTATAGATACATTGCCCCACAATATCGTTGCAAGTAGAAAATTTGAGTCTTCGCGCATTGATAAGATAACCGATGCATTACCGTTCCCCTGTTTTGCTTCGACGTCTAATTGCAGACGACTTAGACTAAAAAACGCTAAGTTCAAACCCGAAAAAATAGCAGATTGCGTGACACAAAATGCAATCCCAAACCAAATTAGTATATCTACAGTCATGTTATATCTCATGTGCTAGGAGCTAAGCTCCTAATATTATTGTATATTTAAACTATGGACTTAGTCATTATTATGTCCAGTTTTGCAAAGTAATGACGTTAACTAGGCTTATAAAGTCACAGTCGTTAGAAATTAATTTCAGCATATTTGACGTAACTCTATTTTTATCTTTTATATGTGACTTTTTAATGAGGGATTACGTCCAGTATTTATAGCTAACATTAGGTTAGTTTTTTTGATGAATTGATCGTGTTTGATGAACTGACCGAGCTGCACGACGATGAAAATAATTTTCGGGAGGAGTATGAAAATGAGCGATGATGAATACCAGGCACTTGAGCGAAGACTGGCTAAAGCTGCTTTAACGAAGCAAGCACTGCCAGAACCTAAAGCGCTTGCAGCTAAGGTCGTCAAGCAAGACAAATCTAAAGAACTTGTTCGACTCGGTGTACATGGGGTGTTCTCGATGCTGTTGACTCTGTTTGCACCGTTAATGATGAGTCACAGCAAAAAATTATTAAAGAAAAAGGTTAAAGCCCAATGAAAGAGAATATTAGTATTTGGTTTGAAGCCGTGTCAGGCTCTCTCACCGCACTTTTCGAAGAAGTCGCCGGTTTTTTACCCTCATTGTTCGCTGCACTTGTCATTTTACTGGTAGGGTATTTTGTCTCTCGACTATTACGTTTTGCCGTTTCATCGATACTTAAAAAAGTCGGCGTTGACAAGTTGGCCCAGGCGACAGGTATTGACCAACAACTATCGAAGTTTGGAAAAAACGTTGGTGTATCGAGTACATTAGCCGTCTTGGTTTTTTGGATTACGTTTTTAGTTTTCATTGTCACTGCAGCAGATTCGTTAGGATTGTCTCAGTTAGGTGAAACCATGGATCAATTCCTGCGGTTTATCCCTAAAATTATTGCCGCGACGCTGATACTTCTATTTGGTCTTGCTGCTGCCAACTTAATTAAAAATGCAGTCTATAATGCCGCTAAAGCGGCTGAATTTGATTTTGCTCGTCCACTGTCTAAAGCCGCATATGGTCTGGTTGCGATCTTGACCCTCTCTTTGACGATAAACCAACTCGACATTGATACTGTTTTACTCGATACCATTATTGCTATCGCTCTCGCTACGCTAGGCGTAGGTACCGCAATTTCGTTAGGCTTAGGGAGTCGCGAAGCATCACAGAATATTATTTATTCATTGTACGTTTCAGACACCGTCAAAGTAGGAGACAGCGTAACAACGAAGGACGGAATACAAGGTAATGTTGTTGAGATCACCGCAGTAGTCACTATCCTACGTACCCCAGATGAAAGTTTAAAAGTGATTGATAATAAGAACTTTTTAGATGGGCTGACTATTCATTGAGTTTACAATTTAGGGAAAGAAAGCGCTTGGTTGTATAACGCACTTGCAAGCATTAACCGATATTCAACTTGTCAAACGTACCTTGCAGCGTCGCGGCGATGCTTCGTTGGCGTTTGCCAAGCTATACGGCCGTTACCAACGTAAAATAGCCGCCTACATAGCGGCTAAGGTGTTATATAATCCGTCACTCGTTGATGATGTACTTCAAGATACGTTTATGACCGCGTGGCACAAGTTAGAACAGTTAAAGGACCATGATAAATTTTTCCCCTGGCTCGTGACCATCGCGCGAAACACTGCCATGGATGTGCTAAGAGAAAAAAAACGCGTAGACGACATTAGTTATTTACTCAACCAAGAAGAGCCAGAGACTGAAGACGACATTGATCTTGGGGAAACGGAAAGAATGTTAGCAAATTTAGAGCCCATTGACCGTGAAATCGTCGTTATGAAAGCCGTATTAGAGTGTTCATTTGAAGAGATAAGCGCTCAACTCGGGTTAGCCTTGAGTGCGAGTAAAATGCGCTATTACAGAGCTCTGGATAGGTTGAAATTGGAAACAACACTCTAACTTTTAAGATACGCAACAATTTTTACGATACGCAACGTAAACATCAGTAAGCCATTTAACGGTTTAATACGCTTTTAATATTAAACGTGTGACTTTTTTCACGCCTCCCTCGTCTAATACCCATCGTTATAAAGCAAAGATATGTAAAAACCGTTGCTTTACGTCTAGTCGTCAGTTTGATTAACACAGGAGTTTTTAATGAATTTATTTAAAGGCCATTTCAAACGAAATTTATACATAGCATTAATCGCGCTATGCGTCATTTTTGTTTTGCAGAATATGCAGCTTGATCATGTAACCTTTTTATTTTGGGATTTTGCCATGCCACGTTTGTTATTGATTTTAAGTACATTGTTAATCGGCATCATTATTGGGGCGCTTACTCCTTTTAAAAAAATAGTGTCAAAAAATAAATAAATTAAAACGCTGTGACTATTTTAAATGTCACCGCGTCTATTACAAAAATAACTCGTGTATCTAGTCTTAAATGCTGGCCACGAATAAAAATTATAAACGTTAGATAGAGGAATGGTAATGAAGAAGCACACACTTGCACTTGGCGTATCGATTGCGCTTTTATCCACATATTCGAACGCACAAGCTTCATCAGAGAAAGAAATCTGGGGTGGATTATTTGGCGAATACTATTCCGTTTACCCGGAGAAATTCGAACCGAACACAGCATACGACAGCGGCATGGGGTGGGGCGGTGAAATTGGAATGAAGCTAACACCTGATTGGGGATTTCGCTTCGAAGTGGCAAAACTTGATTTAGACGCAGAACGAGGCAGCGGTAGCATTACTGGTGAGCGTATCGGCGTGGATGCTTTGTATTTTATTAATCAAAGTAACTATTACATTTTCGGTGGTCTAAAAAATCAACGTTTAGATGAAAGCTATCGTATGGCCGATTTGGGTTTAGGGGCTCATTGGCAATTAAGTGACAAGTGGAAAGTTATTACTGAGATCGCCGGGTATTATGACTTTGGTCAAGGTAACCCTGAGTACAGCGCAAAGCTAGGTGTGGCATACAGTTTTGGTAAAACAGGCGGGCAACGTGTTAGCAAAGACACTGACAACGATGGCGTGATTGACCAGCGTGACTTATGTCCTAATACGCCTTTTGGCGCAACCGTTGATGCTGACGGTTGTACGCTAAAAGCGACGGACAGTGACCAAGATGGCGTCATCGATGCTAAAGATCAATGTGCCAATACACCGATGAACGACAAAGTGGATGCAAACGGTTGTAGTATATTTAGCGAAGAGTCCAAAACAATGTCGCTGAAAATACTGTTCGATAACAACTCAAGTAAATTGAAGAACATCGATGCAACGAGTGTCCAAGAGTTTGTCGATTTTATGCGCCGTTACGCAACTACCGATGCGGTAATTGAAGGTTATGCTTCAGCCCCAGGTACAGACGAATACAATATGAAATTGTCTGTGAAGCGTGCCGAAGCAGTACGTCAGTACTTAGTGGACCAATACAATATTGACAGTGCTCGTTTAGAAGCTGTGGGTTATGGTGAAACGAAGTTATTGGATAAGGCCAATACGCGCGAAGCACATCAGAAAAACCGCCGTATTGAAGCTTATGTGACGGCCACGGTGAAAATTGCTGTTTCTAAGTAATCGTCACTTCGTTTGGTGCATGGATACTTTGCGATAAACTAAAAGCCAATTTTTTAGGCTAAGGCACTCAAAAGAGTGCCTTTTTTATGGCACAATAAAGAGATGTAACAGCCTGACCATCCAACGAATCATTATATTGCCGTTGAAAGGATTTAAGTCGATAACCACACAGGTATTCAATGTGCAAACTTTCATACCCTATTCATTTTCCTGCGTCCTTGTTTTACTTTCTAGTGTAAGTACAGCTCAGCAACTTGGTACTGGTGAGAAAACCCTAGAGCAGTGTTTACTAAAGCAAATGGAGCGTTCTAGTGACGAGGTTACCTTAGGTGAACTGCGCTCATTATGTGCAAACAAAAACGATAATCGATTGCGTAAACGTAACCGATTGGAACACAGGGCATCGCTAAATCCATTCGCGCTGCTGCCTCACAAACCTAACTACCTTCTTCCTGTTACCTTTGCCAATATAAGTAAACGCCCTTACGGCGGCGATCCAAAAGCAGAAAAATATCAAGATACAGAAGCCAAATTTCAAATTTCATTAAAATATTTGGCAGTAGAAGACCTAATGTGGAACGGATTAGACGTTCAGGTCGCGTTTACCGTGGAAAGTTATTGGCAAGCTTATAATGGTGAAATCTCAGCACCTTTTCGTGAAACAAATTATGAACCGGAGGTTATATTTAATTATAGTCAACCTTGGTCACTGCTGGGCTTACCGGTTGAACAAACTTATCTTTCGCTAAATCATCAATCCAATGGCCAAACAGGAGACTTGTCCAGAAGCTGGAATCGTATTATTGGGGGGCTTGTCTTTGCGCAAAGTGCAAACGTAACTTGGGGGGTTCGTACTTGGTGGCGTATCCCTGAAGAAGATAAGCTCACGCCGGATGATCCGGATGGTGACGATAATCCCTATATCGAACGTTATATGGGATATGGAGAAATAGCCGGGTTGTGGAATATTTCTGATAATAATACGTTGGAAGTGTTATTTAGAAATAATTTAAGAAGCGACAACAAAGGAGCGATTCAGGTGGGCTGGACTTTCCCTATCACTCGCCACTTAAGAGGTTACATTGAGTATTTTAATGGCTATGGCGAAAGCTTAATCTATTATAACCAACATACTCAGCGCTTAGGGATCGGAGTTAAGCTCACTAATTGGCTATAAAAGGTCCTGCTTAATGAATATATAGGCATTAGTTATAGTTGAATTAGTATTGGCGCCTTTTGATTAAGTTACTTGTACACGTAAGGCGAGCTTAATCACATTATTAAGCTCGTGAAACATAACCGGCTTGACAAGATGATAGGTCATACCGGCTTCTCTTGTTTTAAGTTTATCCTCTTCGTAAGCGTTTCCGGTAAGGGCGACAATTTCAGTTTTGACCCCGTGAGCCTTGATACTTCGTGTTGTTTCAATGCCACTCATGTCTGGTAAATTTATATCCATAAGAATTAAATTAAAGTGCTGCGTTGTTGCTAAGTTTACGGCCGCTGCTCCTGTGTTAGCAACGGCAACAGAATGACCATGTCGTTCAAGCATAGTTTTAACGACCTCTGCATTAATGGGTTCATCTTCTACAAGTAATACATTTGCAGGTTCGAATGTCTCGGAATTCAAAATGTTCTTTTCTGATAAAACTCGAATTGAGTCAATAAAGCGATTTTTATCCATTGGCTTTGCGAAACCTTGCCACATATCGACAAATTTTAACTGTGTATGATTAATTGATTCGGGTGATGCCGAGATAAAAATAAAGGGCGGGGCGCTGGTATCGAACATCGCGTGAATCGTTTCTGCTAGCTCGTATCCGTTAAAACCCGGCATATGAATGTCAATAATTAGGCCTGCATAATCAAGTATCTCGTCTTTTTTTAGTAGAAATTTTGTCGCAGAATCAAATACATCAACCGTAAACCCATCCTCTTGTAGAATATGTGAAATGTATAATCGGCTGGTTTCTAAATCATCAATCACCGCAAACTTTGCAGAAGAAATTCGTTCATTGGTTGTACTGGCAGCATGGTTTCGCTTACTAGCACCTAGTGGAATCGATAATTTGAATGTGCTTCCTTTTCCTTCGGCACTATGTAAGGTAAGGCTTCCCCCCATTCCTTGTGCAAATTCTCTGGCGATCGTGAGCCCCAAGCCCGTACCACTAATTGAACTATCAACCCCCTTTGAAATTTGAACAAATTTGGAAAATACACGCTCATGATCCGCTGGTGCAATACCGACTCCACTATCGTTTATCAAGATATCCAACATATACTGCTTATCTACGATAGTGAGATTGACGTTAACTGACACCCCTCCATTATCGGTAAATTTAACGGCATTATTCACGATATTTCTCAGCGCTTGAGCTAGCCGCATTGGGTCACCAGTTACAAACTGCGGAAGTGAGCTTGAAGCGTCATATGAAAACGTTAACCCTTTCTTTTCTGCACTCGCTGTCATAGGTGCGATAACGCTGTCTAAAACTTTAATAAGTTCAAAATCAACCTTTTCGAAGGTAAGTACTTTTGCTTCAACCTTGGAAATATCAAGTAATTCATCGACTAACAACAACAGTTGATGGCCTGCTTTTTGGGCTTTTAGTAAATAGCTATTTTGTTTTTCAATATCAGATTCTTGCTGCGCTAATTCCAGCATCCCAAACATACCGCTTATGGGGGAACGGAGCTCATGACTCATATTAGACAAGAACTGGGATTTAATTTCCCGATCTAACCCTGCTTCTCTGTTAAGGCGATAAGTGCGTTTCGTATTACTAGAATACTTCTCAATAAGTCTAAACAACAGGTGTTCAATTGGGTAAATCAGTGCGACGATCGTAATGGCAAAAACAAATAAACTGATTAATGTGGCTAGAATACTCACATTGATCATACGCTGATTAATTTGTTCTTCGTTGCGCAAAAACTGCTCTTCTGCTTTCGATAAATATTGAACAAGTGAGTTATAAGACTCTGGGAATATATCCAATTCTTCGCGATATTGATTTAACCCTGAAGTGATAATCTGCTGGGTATGCGTAAAAAACGCTTTTGACAGACTATCAATGTTTTCTGTTTCCCCTAAGAACAAATCATATAGTGACTTAGACGTCCCTTGATAAAGCGTTCTAGGGAGTTCAGCGTTACTTAGGTACACATGGTTATCATTAAACAGGCCCATTAACGCAATCGTTTGGCGCTTAATAGCGATCTTCTTTTCTAAGTCAGATTCATGTTCAAACCTGTATAGGTTTAGCGTGATATCTCGAATAATAAGGGACTGATGCCCTGTTGTTTGTACAAATTGATGAGAGGACGACCGTTGTTGAGCAGTAATGTAGGTGTAAATCCATGGCAACGACAACAGTGTTATGCTAACAGTAGCATACACAAAGTAGCAGCGTCTTATTTTTCGCTTAACAATTCGTTCAATATTCACGATCCAGCGACCTTTTTAAATGTGATTTTCAAATGGGTAAACTCGATTAAGATCACTAAAATATAAGTTGAACGTGGCGAGGTTGAATAAGTAGTCCTTTCGTTGCTTCAGGCGTTAAAGGTGTGTTTAACAAATTGAAATCTACTAATGTTAAATCAGGTAAATGGTTGACTATGGTTTGTTGAATAAAGGTGATGAGCTGCGAAGATTCCGCAAACAGACTTTTGTCATCGTCTGTTTCTTTTAACTTATCAAATAACAGGTTATCTAAAATAAGGTGTTTATCTATTGGATCAAACGTCAGATGGCCTGTTAACTTACACGGTACTTTGACCCAAGCACCTTGGCTTTGTGCAAACATAGAAACTTCGATTTCAATATTTTGCTCTAGTACATCTAAAACAATCTTTGGATCTTCGAATGCCGCTTTAATGCCATTAAAGTCTAACGTGAAGGGAAATTGTTGGTTAAGTTGATGACTAATTTGTCTAACGGAGACTCTGTGCTTATTGTGCTGCTCAACAGCAAACGCGGAGCAGCTTAAAGACACTAATATCGCAATACCTGTGAATGTGATTCTCATAACGATGCCTGCTACTACTTCGATTGCTAGAGAATAGCTTCTTTTGTTTATTTATCTCTGCTACTTTAGGCGTAATTTCCTGAGAAAAAGCAGCTACATAATAAAATAACGAAGCGAAAAAGAGGAACTCGTTTCCCCCCCCAATTATGGGCAGAAGATGTGCGTAACGCTAAGCCCATAAATATCCACGACTAGCTCGAGTTAGGTATAAACCGAAACACAATACGCATTAGACCGAATATCAGCGAAATAGTATTTTAGATATGATCACGGCTCACCTTATTTATTATAACGGCCTAAGGAAGTTTACATGTCTACATCTCATTGTAAGTCTAGCCCTACGTGTGAATATTGTGCTCTGTCAAGAAATTGCACAGAAAATATAAACAGTACAAGTGCGATGCAAAAAGTTCAGGTGTTGACGCATAAAATCTATCACAAGGGAGACACACTATTTTGTGCAGGTAATGCATTTAATGCTTTGTACATCATGCGTTCAGGCTCCGCTAAAGCGAGTACTATGACTTTTGAGGCCGATGAGCAAATAGTTGATTTCTATTTTCCTGGAGATTTACTTGGTACAGACGGGTTTGCTCATAAATTACATGCCCACAATGTCACCTTTCTAGAAACAAGCAGTGTGTGTTACATAAGCTTAAATGCGGTGAATGCGCTGGTTGCCCATTCTGAGGTAGGCCGTCAGCAATTATTAAGCACTATGAGCCTCAATACACTGAATCAACAGCAGCAACTGATGAACGTACACAGCATGACGTCGATTCAGCGCCTGACCCGTTTTCTACTTGATTTATCCCTCAAGCTCGCTAAGCGAGGCTTATCGTCACAACAATTGACTTTAAGTATGACACGTATCGATATCGCCAATTATCTAGGTATGGCGATCGAAACGGTCAGCAGATTGCTAACGTCTATGCAACAACAGGGGTTGATTCACGTTCAGCGTCGCCAAATAACACTGCTGAATATGCCAGAAATGAACAAAATATGCCTGAGCGACCCATTCAGTCAAACGGCAGGAGAATATGATGTGATGCAACATGCTATGTTGCGCTCTGCGACTGAATATCCCCTATCAGGCACCAATATGTGAAGCGCAGTTCTATTAACAGATGGATGATTACCTCTCATGGAGTGTTAGAGATGAAGATACCTGCCTTACAGTCAGATTAACTCGACCAATATATCTTCATTGTGCCAGTGCCGTACGCGCCGCCTTCAGTGCTGAAAAGTTGATGCGTATTGGTTACAAAAATGTATTTGTCGTAACAGCGGAATTATCCAGTATCATTCATACTCACTCGATTTAGCGCTACGTCGAAACAACGCTTTTGTTCCAAAACATATGCCCATTGATAAAGCCGTTTGCAACGTTGGATCATCATTGGGGATATTGCGGGTTTTGTGCGCGACACAATCAAGAGACACTTCAGACAATTGGTTTCCTCGCTGAATAACAGCACAGTTATACTGCTTATTGATCACTAATTCAGCTGCATAGCTGCCCAAGTTAGTCGCAAAAATTCTATCAAATGAGGTAGGAGAGCCCCCTCGCTGTATGTGGCCTAATGTGGTAGAACGGATCTCGGCATCTGTAAGTTGCTCTAATTGCTGCTTTAATTGATCGCCAATCCCTCCGAGACGCGTAGGTTCAGGACTATCTTTTATCGTTTCTCGTGTACACACTTCACCGTCAATCGGTTTCGCACCTTCTGCGACCACGACGATGGAAAAATGATGGGTACCCATTCGTTTATTACAGGCGTCCGCGACTAATTTTATATCGTAAGGGTGCTCGGGTATTAAAATGCTATCAGCTCCACCAGCTATACCAGCATGAAGGGCAATCCAGCCTGCATTTCTCCCCATAGTCTCGACGATCATAATCCGTTTATGAGACTGCCCCGTGGTGCGCAAACGATCAATTGCGTCGGTCACTATACTAACGGCCGTGTCAAAACCAAATGTCCGTTCAGTGCACATTAAATCGTTGTCAATGGTTTTAGGCACGCCAACTATATTCATACCCAGTTTCGTCAATTCATAGCCGATACTTAATGTGCCGTCGCCGCCAATGATAACGAGCGCATCAAGGGCGAGTTCATCATAGTATCGTTTGACGGCCGCTGAATGATCTTCTCCCTTATAATCAAATGGATTGGCGCGGTTATGGGTGCCTATCATAGTGCCGCCTAACGATAGGATACCGCTACAGTCTTGATAGGTAAGTGTTCGAGAACGCCGCTCAATAAAGCCTAAAAAGCCGTCTTCGATACCAATTATTTCTGTTTTAGTCCTGAGCATCAGGGTTTTCGCGACCCCTCGAATGGCAGCGTTTAAGCCTGGGCAGTCTCCGCCACCGGTTAATATCGCGACGCGTGAGGGCTTATTTGATAGCTCATTGGATTGGTCAGGTGAAGTTATCGACGCCATTTTGTATTACTCCATTTTGTTCAAACTCGCTGATATTCTGTAACGTAACATGGGCAATTTGGGTTAAGGCTTCTTGGGTAAAAAATGCCTGATGACTTGTTACCAACACATTAGGGAAAGTAAGTAACCTCGCAAACACATCGTCTTGTATAACGCTAGAAGAAAAATCGTCAAAGAACAATACCTCTTCCTCTTCATATACGTCTAAGCCTAACAAACTAATTTTCTGTGCTTTTAACGCGTTAATTACTGCTTTAGTGTCAATTAATTTGCCTCTACTGGTATTAATTAATGTCACCGTCGGTTTCATTAAATTAATAGCGGATTCATCGATTAGGTGATGTGTTTCATCATTGAGGGGACAGTGCAGGGAAATAATATCACTTCGTGATAGCAACTCGTTTAATGGCACATAATCAACACCCGCAGCAATACATTCTGCGTTGGTTTTGACATCATAGGCCAAAACATGGCAACCAAACCCCAACATAATGTTGCTATAAATCTGGCCTATTTTGCCAGTTCCAATCACGCCCACTGTTTTTCCGTGAATATCGAACCCCAGTAAGTTATTCAATGAAAAGTTGCCTTCGCGTACACGATTGTGTGCCCGATGAATTTTACGATTTAGAGTCATTAACAGTGCTACTGCATGCTCAGCAACCGCGTAGGGGGAATAAGCAGGGACCCGAGTAACAACTAACCCTAGTTTTTTTGCTGTGGCTAAATCGACGTGATTAAACCCAGCCGATCGAAGCGCAATGAATTTAACCCCTTTGCTTTTTAGACTTGTTAATACATTTGCATTTAAACAATCATTGATAAATACGCACACCGCGGTTTCATTCGTGATCAGATGGACAGTGTTTTCATTTAAATGTGTCTCGATAAAGCGAATACTGTGTTCGTTACGGCTGTTTTCTTGGGTAAAATAGAAACGGTCATAATCTTTAGTATTGAAAAAGGCTATTTTCATTAGTGATAAACCCTATATGAATAAAGTGCTACTAACTTACCCAAGTTATTGTGCGGGAACCTTGATACCAAACAAGTTCCCTTTAAAAGAGCGATGTTTCATCGTATTTTGCCTCAATGAACGACAGATCATGAACCGATAGGGACTTCGGCTCGTATTCATTACTGCTTTTCTTTATAACGAACTAAACCAAGATTTTGCAATAATGAAAAGTACATGCCAAAGTTACTGTTTTAAACAAAAGGAACGTTTATTGCAGTTAACGCAAGTGAAATAAAGCGAGTATATGACAGCGCATCGACTCATTCAGACATGTATTTAAGAGGTGAATTGTGAACTTAGCGACTGACACATTAGCAAAGGTATCTTTGGAAAACGCGAGAATACTTGTGGTTGATGATCAACCTATTAATATACAAGTAATTAACCAGATATTAGGAAGCAGTTTTCAACTTAGGTTTGCAAAATCGGGACAAGAAGCGCTAGATATTTGTTTGTCAGACCCGCCTGATCTCATTTTGATGGATGTCATTATGCCCGATTTAGATGGTCTAACAACCTGCAAAATTATTAAAAACACCCCAAATATTAGTGATATCCCTGTGGTATTCATTACCTCTTTACAAAAAGCAGAGGAAGAAAATGCATGCTGGCAAGCAGGCGGAATTGATTATATGACGAAACCGGTAAACCCTTTGCCACTAACTAATCGCGTCAATGCTCATTTAACACAGAAATTCCAAGCAGACTTGTTGAAAAAGTTGGCGTATCTAGACGGCTTAACAGGAGTGTATAATCGGCGCTACCTTGACGACTATCTTGCTAGGCAAACATCGCAAGCTAAACGCACCAATCACGCTATTTCCCTTTTAATGATAGATATTGATTATTTCAAGCAATTTAATGATGAATATGGTCATTTAGTGGCAGACGATCAGTTAAAACTGACCGCGTATACGATAAAAGAATCTTTGCACAGACCCACGGATATAGTCGCTAGGTACGGCGGAGAAGAATTTATATGCGTCCTTCCCGATACTGGGGCTGAAGGGGCAAAGCACGTGGCAGAACTTATTCTTAATAATATAAGAGCGTTAGAAATTCCTCATAAATTGTCTCCGCACAAGTATTTAACAGTAAGTGTTGGCACAGCGACAATTGAAGCCAAGCAAAATTATAATATTGAATTAACTGCACTTGCTGACAAAAACCTATATAAAGCCAAGCACACTGGTCGAAATAAAGCGATTTGACTTAGTTATTCTTCTATATCTCCTTTAAAACGAAGTACCCGTCGCAATCTCATATTGAGGTACTGTGATACAAGATTACGTCACTTGTACCATCTCAATTATTTTTAAACTGATGTCGATTCTCCTTGACCTGTGAGTTAGACCTAGGTTTAACATCAATACATCAGGTATATAGCTCTTCGCTCAACGCTATCGTTAGAGCGCAGTTTAAAATGAGGATGTGCTCATGTTAGTTAAACAACTTGCAAATAAAATGTCGGTTACCCCGGATACTGTGCGCTATTACACTCGGATAAAACTACTTAATCCGACCAGCGACACCAGCAATGGTTATCATCAATACAGTGAAGCTGATCAAAAACGCCTCAGGTTTATTTTAAGCGCACGGCACCTTGGGTTTTCAGTAAAAGATATCAAAGACATTATTCATGAGTCAGAACAAGGTCATTGTCCGTGCCCGTTAACGAGAGAGTTAATTGCTCAGCGGCTTGTGGAAACCGAGGCGCTATTTCAACAAACCTTAAGGTTACGCAATCGAATGAAATCCGCGTTGCACCAATGGGACTCAGCGCCAAATGGTGCGAATGCTGATCAGGTTTGCAGCCTAATCGAAACCTTTGTCGACTCAAACGAGAAGGAGCTGAATGATGAATAAGAGTAGCCCATCCGTAAAAAACCAAAGCTTTATTATTGAAGGCGCCAGTTGTGCCAGTTGCGTCAGTAAAATTGAAAAAGTACTGCATAACCTGCAAGGAGTCGACGCTGTTGAAATGAATTTTGCGCAGCGCACTGTCAGTATCGATGGGAATGTAAATCAAGCGTCAATTATTCGCTCGATCCAAGAAATCGGATATAACGCGAAACCAATGGACAGCGAATCTGAGCAAGACGCGCTAGATGAGAAAGCGCACGCCGACGAGGCGCATTACAGGGATCTGATGCGTAATATGTATATTGCTTTGCTCGTTGGAGTCCCCTTGATGCTTTACGGCCTGTTTATTGGTGATATGAGCGTCGATACAATGAATCAGCGCGCAGTCTGGTTTGTTGTGGGCTTGATTACCCTGGCCGTAATGGTGAAAACCGGAAACCATTTTTATCGCGGGGCGTGGCAGTCATTCAAAAACCACTCTGCTAATATGGATACCTTGATAGCCCTGGGAACGGGCACGGCTTGGATATATTCCATGGTTGTGATTGTAGCGCCTGCAATATTACCTGAGATGGCACGCCATGTGTATTTCGAAGCATCAGCTATGATTCTTGGGTTAATTAATCTTGGGTTGGCATTCGAAGTTAAAGCACGTGGACGCACCTCTGAAGCTATCCAGCGTCTAATAGGATTACAATCGAAAACCGCGCGCATAGTCAAGGACGATAAAGAAATCGATGTGAGCATTTCGGAAGTACAGCTAAAGGATGTTATTCGTGTACGTCCAGGTGAAAAAGTGCCTGTAGACGGAGAAATATGTGAAGGAAAAACGACTGTAGATGAATCCATGCTAACAGGCGAGCCCATGCCTGTGAGTAAAGCTTCAGGAGATAAGATTGTTGCGGGTAGCATAAATAAAACCGGCAGTGTTCTTTTTAAAGCAACCCACGTGGGTAAAGACACAACGTTGTCGCATATTATTAATATGGTCAAGCGGGCACAAAACTCGAAACCGTCGATCGGCCGATTAGCAGATGTTATTTCAGGTTACTTTGTTCCAATTGTCATGATCTTAGCGGTGCTATCTGGATTAGCATGGCTGAACATTGGGCCACAGCCCTCAATAGCTTATGCGATCATGGCTGTTACTACTGTACTGATTATCGCATGTCCTTGTGCTTTGGGGCTTGCAACACCTATGTCGATAATGGTTGGAATTGGTAAAGCGGCTGAATCGGGTATTTTGATTCGAAATGGCGAAGCACTGCAAACCGCCTCTCGGATTACGACCATGCTCCTTGATAAAACAGGCACGATTACCAAAGGCACCCCAACTGTTACCGATGTCATATTGTTTAATGAACACAAAGAAGATGACATTATGCCGCTAATTGCCAGCTTAGAAAGTGGCTCTGAACATCCGTTAGCAGAGGCAATTCTAAGCTATGCAGCAGACAAACAATATAAAACCAGTCAAGTCAGTGATTTCGATGCTATTACAGGAAGAGGCGTGAGGGGGGAGCTCAACGGCGAGAGATTATTGTTCGGTAATCAAGCCTTGATGAACCAATTTGACATAGATGTAAGCCGTGGGGCTGAGCAAGCCCAAACAATGGCGAATGAGGCGAAAACTCCTATGTACTTCGCCCGCGGCGATATGTTAAGTGCAATTGTAGCAGTTTCAGATCCCATTAAATCCGACTCCGTTGATGCTATTGAGCGTCTTAAGAAGAAAGGGGTACATTTGGTGATGCTTACTGGTGACAATGAAACCACCGCGAAAGCGGTGGCAAAACGTGTCGGAATCGATAATTTTATTGCCCAAGTGATGCCACAAGACAAAGTCAATGAAGTGATAAAACACCAGCAAAATGGAGAAGTGGTTGGTATGACAGGCGATGGCATCAATGATGCGCCAGCTTTAGCGCAAGCTGACGTGGGTTTCGCGATTGGAACAGGCACCGATGTGGCAATAGAAAGTGCCGATATCACCTTAATGCGCGGCTCTTTACATGGCTTAGTTGATGCACTGGCGATAAGCCAAGCCACTATTCGCAATATCAAACAAAACTTGTTAGGGGCGTTTATATATAACGTAGGGGGAATACCTATTGCTGCGGGACTACTATACCCGATATTTGGCATATTGCTTAATCCGGTTATCGCGGGGGCCGCAATGGCGGCATCGTCATTAACCGTCGTCAGTAATGCCAACCGTTTACGCTTTTTTAAAGCGCAAAAATCGTAAATAACTCAGTTTTATCCGCAAGAAGGAGGGTAAGCCATGCTTTACGTAAATGTCCTAGGAATAGCGTTAATTGCAGCAATTGTTTGGTGGTTCTGGTTATACAAACCGCAGCAAGTCGCATCGAATAATAACCAAGTGAATATTGTCGTTAATAATGGCGTCTATCAGCCAAGCAATATTAAAGTAAATGCAGGGGAAAAGGTAAATTTGCGATTTGACCGACAAGACGCTGCACCTTGTGCTGAAATGGTAATATTTCCTCAGTTAGACATCAGTCAAGAACTGACAATGGGAACAAACAACCAACTAGCACTCCCTGCACTTGAGCAGGGCGAATACGACTTTCATTGCCAGATGCAGATGTACAAAGGCAAGTTAATCGCGAAATAGTTTTGTTTGTGCAGTGCTAAGGGCGCTTTCTTATTTACGGCAAGGTAATGCGATACACATTATACAGAGCGATAAACTAGCGACGCGTTAAACGCTAGGGGTATGCAACTGCGTGCTGTGGGTTTGACTCAAGAGTGACTTTACTTGTCGAACTAACATGTGTTCGACGTAAGGTTTTTCTATGAAATCAATAGCGTTTGCACGCATAGCCCTTACAGCGCTAGGAATATCACTGGAGCTCGCAAGAATAATAGTTGGGATATATATTCCACGAACTGCCATCTGTTCTAGCAGCGCTATACCGCTCCCTTTATTATTTTGTAAATCTGCCTCTAGTAGCAGGCAGGCTGCTTCATCATTAATAGCATGCCGTAAAAAGCGTTCTGCACTGACGAAGCTTTCTATCTCTGCGCCTAAGGGCGTCAGTAACTTTGTAAGTGCTAAGAGCGCTTTTCGTTGATGATCGACTAGATAAATAATCGGTAATTTTGGGTGATTTTTATGATGGTTGAACATTGACGCTTTAAGTTAATATCGATACCCAGCTAACAATATATCGTTCTAAGATTGGTGAATTGCGCTAGATCAAATAATCATTACTCTGCTGACATATAACACTGTCACAATTAATGTTATTTTTACTTTTATTCATTCGTTAAAAGCAACGTCATCAATTCTGCTAGGGATTTAACGCGCATCTTTTCCATCATGTTTGCACGATGAATTTCAATAGTTCGTTGGCTTAAATTAAGCTCGCTGGCAATATTTTTGTTGAGTTGGCCTGCTACAACGCGTTCCATCACCTCTTTTTCTCGTACTGTGAGTGACTTACATCTTTGTACAATATCGAGTGACTGAAAAGCCCGTTTTTGTGCCGTTTTATTTAACGTCAATGCATGGTGAATACAGTCGAGTAGCTCCTGTTCACGAAAAGGTTTCTGAATAAACTCTATTGCACCTTTTTTCATTGCCTCTACCGCCATAGGCACATCACCATGGCCAGTAATGAAAATAATCGGTAAAGGACACTTCAGTGCGTCTAAGCGCTGTTGACATTCCATGCCGCTCATTCCTGGCATACGAATATCCAGTACGATGCAACCACTTAATTGTTGGATTCTGTCACCCTCATGGGCAGTTAGAAAGGACTGTGCATTTGGGTATGTGGCATTTTTGATATCGACAGAATCAAGGAGCATGCTTAAAGAATCTAATACCGCCTCATCATCATCAATGATGTGAACTACCTGCTCAAAACTAGGAGGGGGATTGCTCTCTTTCATTGTTTTATTGCTCTTCGCTGTAACTGGTTATTTGCGGCTTTGCCGGCAAGGTAAAACTAAATATGCTACCTTTCGGATGATTGGGTTTGTGCTTAAGTTCACCGCCGTGAGATTGAATGATAGACTGGCAGATTGGCAACCCCATACCCATCCCTGATGTTTTCGTAGTAAAAAACGGATGAAACAAGCGTTCAGCGTTTTGTGTTGATATCCCATACCCCGTATCAGTCACGCTAATTTCAAGGTATTGCTCATTGAGCCATCGCGTTTCAATCATCACCGGATCAGTGGGTTGTTCTTCCATTGCATCTATGGCATTGCGAATAAGGTTAAACAATACCTGCTGTATCTGTATCTGATCAATCATTAAAAAAGGGGCAGGGGATGAATTTAGTGTGACCTCAACACCATGATCTAGCAATCGTGTATCGACTTTAGCCAAGTCGATTGTTTCTTCAATTAGCGCATTAAAATCAACATAATCTCGTTCTGAGTTACGTTTTTTAACGAAGGCTCTCAGTCGACGAATGACTTCTCCAGCTCTGAGTGCTTGATGACTGATCTTCTCTAACGTGTCGGTTAACCGCTGTTGTTCAGCTGGGTTGACGACGCTCTTTGAGCGAAGCAACATGTTTTTACACGCTTGAGCATAACTACTAACGGCAGACAATGGTTGGTTGATTTCATGAGCAATCCCCGCAGCCATTTCACCCATGGTGCTCAGGCGCGTTACATGTGCTAATTTTTCTCGGCTCGCTATAGCATCAGAACGGGCTTTTACCTGTTCGGATATGTCGCGAATAATACCCACAAACTGTTTTCGGCTTGAGTCTTTCACTTCTCCGACGGATAATTCAATTGGAAACACCTTGCCGTCCTTTTTACATGCTTTGACTTCGCGGCCTATACCGATGATTTTTGCTTCATTCGTTTTTATATAGTTATTAAGATAGGTATCGTGTTCTTCTTGATAAGGCGCTGGCATTAATATCTTTACATTTTGACCTATCACTTCTTCTATTGAGTAACCAAACATACGCTGCGCGGCAGTGTTAAATAATTCTATTGCACCTTTGTGATCAATGATAATCATGGCATCAACGGCGGCATCCAATAACGCATTTAATTGTGCATTGGCATCTATCGCTGACTGAGTTGAAGAGAGTCGATTAATAGGATTGGTCACTTAAATACTTTTTCCTGTCAGCTAAAATAATCTCGCCTCAGGCCTATACGTTTCTGTTGAAAGAGATTGAAGAACGCTAAGTGACAAAATTAACGAATATTTGATGTTTTTGATAGCGTTATTTAGCGATAGGCGTTGGCTTTCTCGCTTACTCATTTTGACTTTCTCGGAAATTCATTAATGAAACGCCGGCCACTTGGCTAGGGTCTTTTTTCATTGTTTGCACATTCTATAGCTGAAGCAAAAGAATAGAAGTTCACTCTAGGGTTGTATTATTAGGACATCGGTTTTTAGCAATGTCAGAACATTTTCTGCAGTGTTTCCTAGTACTTTAGCCTTTAAACCTTTACGACCGACACTGCCCATTATTACGAGCGCAGCGCCGATATCAGATGCAACACTAGGCACGATTTTATCTGGGTAGCCTGATTTAATATGAATATTCTTTTCAGCTATCTTCGTCTCGCCAAACATCTGCTTGATCTGAGGGATATATTTTTCCTTCGCCTCTTGTAACAACTTGCTCTTATTGATTATGCCGAGATCCTTCAAAACAGGTGACAGTGCCAGTCCGAAGCAAACATGCAGCGTCATATTATTAACGTTTGCCAATTGTATCCCCGCATCGATCACTTTTTGATTTAACGATTGTTTGGTTTTTTTGCTAGATGCAAGATCCAGCGTGAGCATGATGGATTGTTTCTTTCGCCATTTTTTATCTGCTACTAACAGCAAAGGTGCGCTGCCATTTCTTAACAAATGCCAATCTGTGGGAACATAAAAAGCATGTTCACTGCGATGACCCGTTTTAATGATTAAATCATATTGATGGTCAGCACAGTGTTGGGTAACCCAGCCAGCAATATCTTTGCTCCACACCATTTCATCTGTGGTGGACGACGGTAGGGAAGAGCCTGCAACTGTTTCATCCAACCAGGCTTGGCTTGTTTGAATAATTTTCTGTTTAGCATTCTCTAATTCTTGCTCAGGCGTGTTATCCGCTAAAATCGATAAGCGCTCATAACAGAAACCCACAACATGCACAGATGCATTAAACTGACTCGCTAATATTGCGCTGTGGCCCACTGCTTTTTGTAATGACTCTTTACGATCGGCAATCACTAATATGTGGTTAACATTCACAGTATTACTCCTTATTTCATAGACCAAACTATTGACTCTTACTCATTATATTAACTTAGGTTTAGCCCTAACAAATGATGTAAGACAAGTTTTACGCAAAAACTACTTTCATTTTAATGACGTGTTTTGCGAGGTAAAAAATTATACCGCATCTTGCTTGCATTTTTCTTAGCTGAACCTCAATACTATGCAAAAAGTGGCGATTTGGCCGATAACGTTTTTGAGTATCAATTTGGCTCAATCAAATTTGCCATTTTAGTAGCGTTATTAGACTAAAGTATATACGCTATAAGTGTAATGTTATTCGGTATACAAGCCGTTGATTTATATTAGGAATAAAAAAGGACCTCTTGATGGCGCAAGCTAGCTCTTCTATTCGTACCGGGTTCAAATTTCATAAACATGCTTTGTTAATTAGCCTAGTTTCTATTTTGCTCCTTTTTGCAGTAGCCGTTGCCGTTTTCGAATCGCAATTAAGTCAATCAGTTACGAGTGAAGTAAGAAGCACATTATCTACCGCCGGGGATCAAATTAACCTGCAGGTTCAAGAAAAAATTGATAATTATCGCCATGATTTGCGCTTTCTTCATGCCACACCACCCGTTAGAGGTCTGCCTCGCGCGTTAATAAACAACGGTATTGATCCTTTCGATAGCGCGACAACCCAGCAATGGAAAACACGCCTAGAGTCGACCTTTGCCGCATTTTTGCAAAGTAACAGTGAGTATGATCAGCTAAGGATAATCAGTGCAGACGAACGTGCGATGGAACTCGTTAGAGTAGATCGCGTAGATGGTAAAATTGAAGTTGTTCCACCTGAACATTTACAGAGCAAACGCAACAGTGAATATGCGCAAAAAAGCGCAAAGCTTGCTCCTGGCGAAATGTATATGTCGAGAATTACATTAAATCGAGAATTTGGAAAATTAGACTTTCCTTATCGGCCTATGCTGCGCTTATCGCTACCGATTTTTGATGATAACGGCGGTCGTTTTGGCTTTTTAATTGTCAACATTAATGCCCGTAAGCTATTGGATTTAATAAAAAATGTACCTGAAGCACCAAGTTATTTAATTATGACCGACAGTGATGGCTATTTCTTAGTGACGCCCAAGCATGACCACCAATACAGTCGTGACTTAGCACCTAAATATAAATGGGACACGGTTTTTAAACACTATGGTAACTTAGGTGATCACTTTACTCAGGTAAGTTTTAGCGAAGATGATAGCGAAAATTACTATGTATTGAGCCGTAAAATTTTAGTCACTGGAGATGTAGAAACCGGCTTTTTATTTGCCAAACTAATGGCACCTGAATCCTATGTCCACACAATTGAAATGCAGCGACGCACCACCGTTTACGCATTTTTGGGGTCGATAACAGCAATCATGCTGATCGTACTCAGCTTTTTTAATCGCAGTGCGAGAAAAAGCCAACAACTCGCGGACGCTAGAGCACAATCAGAGGCCATAGTAAGTGCCTCGCAAGATGCCATCATCAGTGTGACTGTTACGGGTGAGGTTATCAGTTGGAACTATGCGGCCGAGTCGTTGCTTGAGCTCAGTGCTCAATCTGTTATGGGAAATTCCCTTATTGAACTCAATGTATTTGACGACGTAGAACTAGGGGATATTTTCGATAAGCTGTCAAACAAAGATACACAGTTAACAGCCGAAACCCAAATTGACAGCAAAGAGGGTAGCCAGCGGTATCTATCCCTATCTTTTTCATCTATTTCTAATGATGTTGGTGAAGTGAAAGGCATTGCTATCATCGCACGCAATGTAACGAATGAGCGTATAGCCGATGATAAAATCAAACAAGCTAATGCCGAGTTAGAAGAAAAGGTTGCGCTGCGAACCATAGAGCTACAAAAAGCAAGTCGAGTTAAAAGCGCCTTTATTTCAAATATTAGCCATGAAATGCGCACCCCGTTAAACGGTATTATTGGCACTTTAAACTTAGTCAAGCGCGAACCTCTAACTGAAAGTCAACAACGTTATATTGAAATGACTGAGGTCAGTGTCAACACGTTGTCCACGCTAGTGAATGATGTTTTAGATTTATCTAAAATTGAAGCAGGTAAACTCGATTTAGATTTCAAGTCATTTAACCCCATTAATTTGATTGAAAGCCTGTGTGGCAGTATGGCAGTCAAAGCCCAGGAAAAGGGGTTAGAATTCGTCATCGATGTATCGCGTTTAGATTGTGTTTCTATGGTTAGTGATCCCCATAGGTTCTCTCAAATCATGACGAATTTAGTCAACAATGCGATTAAATTTACCGAGAAAGGCTATATAAAAGTTTCTGCTTACACCGAACAAACCGACACCGGAAACGTCATATTGAATTGTGCGATTGAAGACTCTGGCACCGGTATCGCAACAGAAAACCAACACAAATTGTTTAGTGCATTCTCACAAGAAGACAGTAGCATTGCTTCTAAACATGGGGGAACGGGTTTAGGGCTGTCTATATGTCGACAGCTGGTCACGCTTTTAAATGGCGATGTGCATTTTGAATCTGAGAAAAATAAAGGAAGTACATTTTACTTCTCTATTAGTTCCGATCTAAAACAATGTAAAATTGCGGCTCCAGAGCAACAACTAGTCAACACGTCTAGTGTGGTATTGATCGAGCAAGATGAGCTCTATCAAAGTACCTGTCGTATGATAGAAACCTTAGGGGGAAACATCATCGACCGTAATGATTTCACCCATGCCTTTGCTCAAACAGCAGTAGATACTTCTTTTTTACCCGATTATTTTGTAGTCGATCAACAGCACCCGTTTTTGCTGAAACTTGATAACGCATGGACGAAAACGATCAATATTAACAATGGTGCATCTAAAGTCGTGTTACTCAAGCGAGATGGAGAGCCCACAGCTTGGCTTGAGAATATCAAGCCTACTGTATTAACTAAGCCAATATTGCGCTCAGAATTCATTCAAAAAATGGCGCTGTTGAATCCAGACGAAGCAGCGTTAGCTGAGAAAGACGCAGAACGGTCAAATGTACAGCCTCACTTCGACACGGCTCACCCAGATATACAAAAGATTAAAGGTGCCAGATTACTCATCGTCGATGACAATGAAATCAATATTGAAGTGGCAAAGGGAATTCTAGCAGGCTTACCCATAACGCTGCTTCAGGCAACCAACGGCAAAGAAGCTTTGCAACAACTTATTTTAGCGCAGCGCAGAGGTGAAGCGGTTCATTGTGTATTGATGGACTGTCAAATGCCGATCATGAACGGTTATGAAACCAGCCAGAGAATCAGAAAAGGTGAGGCAGGGGAGTCTTATACAAATATGCCTATTATCGCCATGACTGCTAATGCAATGCTAGGAGAACGGAATAAATGCCTAAGTGCAGGCATGAGCGATTATCTGACTAAGCCCGTCAACGAAGTAACAATGAAAGAAAAAGTCACTAAGTGGACGTTATCTGTTTATCATGCGGGTCAAGGCTAGTGTTCTTGGCAGCCTACGTTTAACGCTAGAATGTGTGTATTTGAGTCAATTAATCCTGCGAAGTGCAATATAATGCATACAGAGTATCAATAATCGCTTTTACTTCTCTACTGGCCAAGGAGTAATAAATGGTTTGTGCCTCTCGCCTTGTAATCACAAGGTTTTCTCGACGCAAACCCGCCAAATGTTGAGACAAACTTGACTGAGGAATAGTCACTTGCTCGTTTAATTCTGATACCGACATTTCCCCTCTACTCAATAAACACAATAGCAACAGCCTATGTTGATTGGCCATTGCTTTTAATAGAGTGGCTGCCTCTTGGGCGTTCTCACGCATCTCTTCAAGGTTCATTAAATCGATTTTCCTGAGCACATAATGCTGCTGTTAACTTTTGAAGCGACAAGCATACCAACGACCATCGAAAGTATAAAAATAAATATAAAGAAGTTACCTTTGCTTATATTGGCGATCGCAGGGCCTGGGCAAATACCCGTTACTCCCCATCCAATGCCAAACGTAACGGCACCAATCACTAAGAAGCGGTCGACCTTTACTTTGCTTGGTAAATGGAATTCACTGCCTAGTAAAGGCTTACGTTTTCGAGGTATCAGTAACCAATACAATGGCATGTAAACAATGATGGCACCAAGCATAACGAACACTAAGGCTGGATCCCAAGCACCCAAAATATCCAAAAAGCCAATTACGCGGGCAGGATCAACCATAGTCGAAACGGTTAAGCCGACACTCAATAGTATTCCCGTAAACAAAGCCATAAAATTCAGTTTAGTATTGTTAGCCTCAACGGTTGGCGGGGCAACTACCTGTTTTTTATCACTAATCTCACCCATCATATACCTCCAAGACCGTGTTTAATAAGCGCGACAGTCGCGAACCCACTTAGCATAAATAAGCAGGTAGCCAAAATAGAGCGAAAAGACAAGCGACTGATGCCACAGATACCGTGGCCACTAGTGCAACCAGAGCCTAATTGTGTACCAAATCCCACTAGAATACCGCCGAGCAACATAACCAAGATATTCTCTAAAATTGTATCAGATGCATTAAAAGCCCCCACAATAGAATCAGGTAATGTAAAGCCAAACGGCTGAGCTACAATAGGACCCATTATGAGGCCCGCAATGAAATACCAGCGCCAATGATTCGCTGCGCCTGAAGTTGACAAAGCTGTAAAGGTAATACCAGAAATCCCAGCGATACGGCCATTAAATAACAGCAGTAAAAATGCGCTTAAGCCAATTAAGCAGCCTCCAATAAATGCCTGAATAAACGTTTCAATGGACATTTTTTCTCCCAATCAATATCGTATATATCAAATATACGATATATTGGGTATGCCTGCAATTGATTCATTTTAGTTCTGAGCAGGTAGGCTTATTGTAACAATTGAATTTCGTTGATTGAGTATGAGTATGGTGCTTACCTGCATAGTAGCGGACGTCGTATTAACGCTATTAAGTCAGATTGCTATGCTTTATAGTTTTGCTAAGTGTTTGATTTTTCAAAAACTGCATCAATTTTATCACTGCACTTAGGAGACTCCGTTTGAAGAGCGTCACTTCAAAGTATCGACGAGACATGGGAATGCTTGGCGTTCTCTTTATTGTGATTAACGGCTTGATTGGAGCAGGTATATTTGGTCTGCCCGAAGCCCTCCATGCAGCCGTTGGCACTTTTGCCCCTTGGCTGCTATTGATAGGGGGTCTTCTTGTTATGGCCATTGTTGTATGCTTCGCACAACTGACGAAGCTAACCGATCGCTCGGGCGGACCTCAGCGCTACGTTGGTGACGCGTTTGGTCACTATCCGGGTTTTGTCATCGGTTGGACGTTCTTTGCCGCTAGGCTGATAAGTCAAGGCGCCAACGTTCTGGTGTTAGTTGCCTATGCTGCAGCGCTATGGCCACTTGTTGGCGAAGGGCCAGCAAAAATCGCATTGATCGTCACCATACTTGGAGGACTCACCATTATCAACGTTGTCGGCATAAAGTGGGTAGTCGCTGTACTAGGCGCCATGACGCTGTTTAAAATTTTGCCTTTATTAATTCTGATATTCGTGGGGGTTAGCGCAGCGTCAAGCCCAGCGAATCTAGTGCTACCACAATTCAGCGCTGTTGAAGGCATAGCCCTGGCGGCGCTTTACGCATTTGTCGGCTTTGAAAATGCAACAATACCCGCAGGTGAAACTAAAGAACCTCAGCGCGCTATGCCACGGGCTCTGATGATAGGGTTAGCCGCTGTCACGCTAATGTATTTCGGGTTGCAATGGGCATACAGTTATAGTGTCATTGCGGGTACCGGCACGGATGCGCCGCTCACCGCATTAGCCAGAGAATATGCGGGCGATATCGGTGCTTCGCTTATTGCTGCAACCATTGTCATGAGCGTACTTGCCAACCTAACTGCTGGGCATACCTCAGCCAGCCGAATGCCGCCAGCGCTGGCCGATGACGGGTTATTACCAGATTGGTTTGCCAAGGTCTCACGCTGGGGTACGCCCGCCAACTCAATTATCTTTTTTGGGGTAGGGGCTGTACTATTTTCGTTATGGGACAATTTCTTAGTACTCGCTGCCATCAGCACACTGGCACGATTGCTAGCGTATATATTATCGATTATTGCACTGCCCATATTGCGCAAACGAGCAAATTTACCTGCTGTTAACCTGACAATTCTTATTGCAGCTCCGATAGCACTTTCACTAAGCCTTTGGTTAGCGACACAAACCAATATTCATCAATGGCAGACACTCGGTGGCTTTTTGTTGGCTGGAACGATGCTATTTTTTATCGCTCGAAGACGCAGCCGTCCCTTAATTTGAAGCCCTTGAGCATGTTGTTTATACGAACGATGAGATCCTTAAATATGGAAATCGTTAGCAATCTTTACCTTAATTTGGTTAAGCAAACACGAGTGCTAGTATCGAACACATTACTGTGCTGATAAGTGGCGAAGCAATGATGAGATTCTTTTATTGTTGAGTTACAGCAACACGTATTTAAACAGTGGATAAACGTACCTAAAACGGTATTTAAAATAAGTTGATAGGCGCATTCCAGTGAAATCTAAATCGTGCAAAACGAACAGACGCGGCTAAGTGAATCAAACAAATGCAATGCAGAACATTAAGCTTATGTGTGCAGCCTGCGAAACAAAATTTTCGCTACGTACATTTTCATTACGAACCAGAAGCATATTTATTAGCTCGGTATCCAGCATATATATACGAGTAAGCGCGAAAGCGTAAACTCAAGGAGCAAACTTAGTGGCAACACACATTAACCAAATCAGCGCAAATAAGTTAAAATATGCGATCGGATAACACCACATTTATCCCACCTATCTAATAATACCAATATTCGTATAATGTATATTATGTTAAATTAGCTATATTATAAGATTAATACCTCTCTTTACCTTTATGGGATATCAAATCCCTTAAGTGTACTACTTAGCTTATCCATTAAGGTTATCACTGAGATGGACAGCATAAATGTTTTAAATATCGAGCTAGCATGAAAGAACAACCGACTCGCTTACGTTGTAACCATACAAAGGTTTCCCTTATATGAGTTACTCTGCAATAAATATATCTTAAGTGTGTCGCGTGCTTTCATCATTTAAACACCAACCTGTACCCAAATCTCTCGCTTCAAAGAGCCTGTAGAAAAACAAGAAGCGCTGCCTATAAACTTTCTAGGTTTATGTCATGTTTAGTCAGTCGTTAGCTTTTCCAACTCCGCTTGTAAACTAGCTGCAGACACTTCACCAAAGTGGCTTGATACCATGTTGCCACTTCTATCGTAAAATAATGTCATTGGTAAACCATGAGCGCCCATCATAGTCGCAACATCACCTTTGGTGTCGAGCAAAACATAATTAAACTGTAAATTAATACCCGTTAAAAACTCAGATACTACGTTCGCTGGCTCCCGTTGATTTAACATAATGAATTTGACTTGGGGAAACCGCTTTTCTGCAGCAGCCAATACTGGCATTTCTCTTCTGCAAGGCCCGCACCACGAAGCCCAAAGATTAACAACTGTGATATTTTGGTTCGCAACATGGTGTAAGTTAACCGTGCTACCTTGTGGTGTATTGAATGCTAAATTAGGTAAAGCTGATTGTTCATTACCGGCATTAATCACCATTTGTATACTGGTAAATAATAAGATAGTCGTCGCTGTGCCCGTTAACAGTATTTTTCGCTGCAATGGATAACGATGCAAATGAAACAGCAGTATAAATAGCCCAGCTAGAAAGCTAGAGAATGTGTCAAAACCTCGATCGCGTATATCCAATATTTGCCATAAGGAGTCGTAGCTATCAAAAAATTTAATAACAAATACCAACCTGCCTACGACCAAGCTATAAATAACAATGCTGACTAATGAATCTCCTACGGAGATGCTTTGTTTTTTGCCCAAAATGGCGACAACTATCAACCCGATAATTAAACTAAAAAGCAAAATAATGGGTGAAACTGGAAGCGCAAAAGAACCCAAAGTGATTGATGACAAAACATGGCCTTATATTGATTTCATAAGAAGTCTACTAGTGAATATACAAAAATAAATCACTGGTTTGATCTCAATATTCAACCCAGTTTAACTAGTAAATAACGAATAACGTTGCTGAAAATCTAATCATATCACTAATAATGACGTTATCACTACGTGGCACTTTCGATTAATCGTATCACTTTTTATCACACCCATATAATTAGCGTTATACGGGTATAAGGGCGTAAAATCCGTAAGGTAAATAAATTTAATTGCTCAGAACCATTGAAAATTATCGCGTTATTTTTGGTATTTGGTATATAGGCAAGTTAAGCAATTAGGATGGTAGCCAAGCATATGTGTAATGCTTGATTGCTCACAACGAAGAGAGGCAAAGACTTATAAATTATGATCTTGTAAAGCTGATACTGGCGGGCAGTACATAAAGTTAAGGGCAGCTTAATCCCCCGCCCTTAACTCGTCTTTTATTGGTGAATATGTAAATTATACGTCGTACGTTGTTGAAGCTGTGTCACCGCCGCGACCAGTCCAATTGGTGTGAAAGAACTCACCTCTTGGTTTATCAGTGCGTTCGTACGTGTGAGCTCCAAAATAGTCACGCTGAGCTTGCAATAAGTTTGCTGGCAAACGCTCCGTTCTAAATCCATCGAAGTAAGTTAGCGCTGAACTCAAACATGGTATAGCGATTCCGTTCATTACGGCGGTACCCACTACGTTTCGCCATCCTGCCTGAGCCGATTCAACGGTGTCTTTGAAATACGGAGTTAGCAATAAATTTTCAAGTTTGGGGTTCGTATCGTAAGCCTCTTTGATTTTACCCAAAAATGCAGAACGAATAATACAGCCACCACGCCACATAAGTGCGATGCCACCATAGTTTAACTCCCAGCCAAATTCTTTCGCTGCTTCTTGCATTAACATATACCCTTGCGCATAAGATACAATTTTAGCGGCAAGCACGGCTTGGCGAAGATTTTCGATAAAAGCTTCTTTATCGCCGGTAAAGTTAACTTCAGGGCCAGTCACCACTTTCGATGCTTCAACACGCTGTTCTTTTTTAGCAGAAATACAACGAGCAAATACTGAATCAGCAATCAATGTAAGTGGTACGCCTAAATCTAACGCTGTAACACCTGTCCACTTACCTGTGCCCTTCTGACCTGCAGTATCTAAGATTTTTTCAACGAGTGGTTCACCGTCTTCATCTTTGAAGGCAAAAATATCTTTGGTAATATCAATCAGATAGCTGTCAAGCTCAGTGGTATTCCAGTGAGCAAATACTTTTTGGATTTCATCAGAGTCTAAGCCAAGCACAACTTTCATTAGCTGATACGCTTCGCAAATTAATTGCATGTCACCGTATTCAATACCGTTATGCACCATTTTCACGAAATGGCCTGCACCAGCATCACCAACCCAATCACAACAAGGCACTACCTCGTTACCGTTCTCATCGGCTACTTTTGCTGAAATCGCTTGGAAAATATCTTTTACGATAGGCCATGCTTTCTTAGAACCGCCGGGCATTATTGATGGGCCTTTCAATGCCCCCTCTTCCCCGCCTGAGACGCCCGTACCAATATATAGTAAGCCTTTGCTTTCTAAGTATTGCGTTCTGCAATTAGAATCAGGGAAGTGTGTATTGCCACCATCAATAATGATGTCACCTTCTTCTAAGTACGGGATAAGTTGTTCGATAAAATCGTCAACCGCTTGGCCGGCTTTTACCATCAACATGACTTTGCGAGGAGTGGCTAATGATTCAACTAGGGCTTGAACACTGTCAGCACCGCGAATATTTTTACCTTTTGCACGCCCTTCAATGAACTTTTCGACTTTAGAGTAACTTCTGTTGTAGGCGGTTACTGTGAAGCCTTTTGATTCCATATTAAGGATCAAATTCTCACCCATAACGGCTAAACCGACTAAACCGATGTCCGACTTACTTTTCATTTCACATTCCTTAATAACGTGTAGAGTAAAAATAACCCATGCCAAAATTACAAATTATAACGGCACGGCTATTGAATAATATTGTCATTGAATCAATGGCTTTGAAGCACTTGCCTGACTAATGGGGGCAAAAGGTGGTATCTCAAGAGCTGCTTCAACAATCGCGGCCGATCCCCCTGATATATCTTAATTGAGCATGCCTAATAAAACTCTGCGCTTAATCGCACATTGCTGCCACTCATTTATTCGTACAGAGTATGCCATTTTTCAGCGTTAACAGGCTAGCTACAGCCGCTAAAAATTAATGTTTAAACAAAAGTTGAAAAATAACTAATGTCGTTTTGATAAATTAAAATCGTAAAGCCTTTATAACTGTTTATTTATACAGTTATAATGTCATTCTATTTTATTTAAAGATCTGACTAGACATGACCGTAATATTTGCGCCCTTATTTCCCCATGCTGAACAATTAGATATTGGCGTTACTTATATCAATCAGTACGTAATGGAGCTAGATAGCTCAATTAACGATGCTGCATACAGTTATGAATTAGCCATTGAGTATCTGAGTGAAAATAAGTTTAATGCCAATAACTTTAAGTCTATACGCAGTGAATTAAATCTCTTATTTAATTGGGCATGGGTGGTGAAGCACATTTCAATCTCAGATATCGATCGTGTGCAGTTACGTAAGTTCATCGATTTTTGTAATCAACCACCTAGTGAACTTATCACTCAGGCGTCATATCCATTTTTTATACAAAACAAGCAAGACGGTACGTTAGAGCCTAACCCTAAGTGGCGGCCCTTCGTTATGCGCCGTGAGGGCCGATATGTACGTAAAACATCTACCCTTAAAGCCCAGCTATCTTTATTGAGTGGTTTTTTTCTATTTTTGAGCGATATGGAGTATGTAGATAAAAACCCAGCAGCAGTGTTGTTGCGCAGACTGAATGTTAATAACACCCACGTAGTTGAATCATCAGACGGTGAAAAAGCCTTAAGTGATGGTCAGTGGAAACGTGTATGGCAACACGTTAATCACCTAGCAAACACCCAACCTGAGAAGCACCAGCGGACTAGGTTGCTCTTCGCTCTATTGTATTTATTGTACCCAAGAGTATCGGAGATTGCGGCGCGCCCAGGTTACACGCCCATGATGAGTAGTTTCACACGCCACAGAAGTGGCCATTGGGTATTTAAAATACCTAGAAGTAAAGGTGGTAAAAGCCGCCTGATCCCTTGCCCTGATGAATTAATGCAGTGTTTAAGGGCTTATCGTCAATATTTGGGCTTAACTGATTACCCTGCTCCACATGAACAAGTACCGTTATTTGTGCGTCATAGAGCGGGTACGCACGGGCGCGAAACGGGTATTTTGAACGCGCAATTAGGGATCGAAGCGATTAGAGATATAGTGCGCTTGGTATTTGATGAGGTCGCTGATTCGCAGAATAGCACTGTTCAAGAAGCTCACGAATTAAATGAGCTTAGGGAGTTCAGTGTGCATTCGCTGCGCCATACAGGCATAACTACGTCAATTGCAGCGGGTACGCCTTTACAAGTGGTGATGAAAAACGCAGGCCATGCTGATTTATCCACCCTTTCTGTTTATATTTCAACAGATATACAACAACAAGCCGAGGCGACTGTCCCCCGCGCACTATAGCCTTAAGTAAGCCCACAAAATGCGTGGGCTTACCTATGATGCTTAAACGTTAGTCATCCAATGCATAGGCAATAACGTAATCTCCTGGGGGCGTTTCCATAAAGTGATGGCCGGCAGCAACAATAACTAAGTAGCTTTTTCCGTTTTGTCGATACATCATCGGATTCGCTTGCCCCCCAGCGGGTAACACGTCTTGCCAAACCGTTTCCCCTGTATTGATATCTATCGCGCGAATAAGATTATCAGTTGCTGCTGCGATGAAAATTAAGCCGCTTTTGGTCACTAGGCTACCACCATTATTTGGTGTCCCTATTGTCAGCGGTAAACCAGACGCAATGCCGAAGGGGCCATTGTTTCGCGCAGTACCGAGGGGGCGATCCCACAAAGTGCTACCGTCCTCTAAATTTATTGCGCGTATTCCACCATAAGGAGGTTGTTTGCATAACAAACCGGTAAATGGCAAGCGCCAGCCAGCATTAACATCTACCGCATAAGGTGTGCCTTGTTGGGGATCGCCTGCACCCTCGGGGCCACCATCGTCATGCTCTAATTCGTCTCGCGGTTTCCAACCTCGTTCGTTAGCTTCTTCCCGGCTGACGAGCCGGTTATAGTTTGGCATATCATTGTAATTGGCAATTAGTACACCTCTTGATGGGTCGATTGCGACGCTTCCCCAATCTGACCCACCATTGTATCCAGGGTATTGAATCCAATGTTGCTCAGTTGTAGGGGGAGTATAAATTCCTTGGTAGCTGGCTTCTTGAAACTGTATACGGCAAGCGAGTTGATCAAACATAGTCACCCCCCACATGTCTCTGGCCGTAAGATCAGGTTTCCTAAGTGTGTGAAATGTAGAGAAGGGTTGAGTACTAGAACGTTTCTCAGGCCCAACGCCCCCAACAGGTACGTTACGTTCTTCTACACCGGTCAGTACTTCGCCCGTTTTACGGTTTAAGATGTAAATATCTCCCTGCTTGCTTGGCAGCACTAATGCGGGCACTACACCATCTTCAGTTGGGTAGTCAATTAGACTGACTTGAGAGCCCAAGTCGTAATCCCATACGTCTTTGTGCACAGTTTGAAAAGTCCAAGCCGGTTTGCCTGTGTTAACATCCATGGCAACGAGCGAGGTTGAGTATTGAAGCTCTTCTTCAGTACGTGAGCTACTCCAATAATCTGCTGAAGAATTTCCCATTGGTAGATAAGCGAAGCCTAAATCATTATCCCCCGTGGCTGTGGTCCACATGTTTGGTGTGCCGCGTGTATAGGTTTCCCCTTCTGGAGGCAATCTATTAATATTTGGTTTCACCATATCCCACGCCCATAGCAGCTCACCGGTTTGTGCATCAAACCCCTTAATAACGCCTGAGGGGGCATAACGCTTCTGACCATCAAGTACTTGATGGCCCGTAATTATCACCCCTTGAACAATCACTGGAACCCCCGTGATCGCCACAAATCCACTGGGGGTTTTCCCCATGTGCTTTTTAATATCGACTTCACCTTGATTACCAAAACTGCGGCATGGCTTACCTGTCTTAGCATCAACTTCGATGATTCTTCCATCTAATGTGCCGCTTACGATCCGCTCATTACATACCAGCGCCTTCATTGATGCACCTAGCGCAGTGGTCTGTGCTTGGTTGGTATCTTGAAATTGAATATCATTGTTGCTCGGCACTTTATAGTAAGTGACACCTCTACACGCTGCGGTGTAAGGAATGTCTTCGTCTGCGACTTTAGGATCGTAGCGCCATATTTCTTCACCGCTTTGGGCATCTAAAGCGATCAACTGATTTCTCGCCGTACATAAATAAAGTTTGTTTCCAATTTTAATCGGGGTGGTCTCAGCTCCATAACGCTTGGGAGGAATATCTTTTGTTCTGTACTGCCATACACGCTTTAAAGATACGACATTTTCGGGTGTAATATCAGTCACTGGCGAGTATCGGCTGGCATTGTTATCTCGCCCATATACTGGCCAATCATTCTGATTAATATCACTGATGCCGTTTTTCGTACCGAGATTAATTAAACTGCTTCCCGCTTCGGCCACAGTCCCGTTATGTGTCCAATTCATTGGCACGAATGCCATGCTAAATGCACCTACAAAGATAACCAAGAAAGCCCCAGCAAGTGAGAAGCTAGCGCGTTTTGATATGCCAAAGCTTGGTAGTAACAGGGCTAATATAAAACCCAGTACTACAGGTATGCCCATGCGTGGTACCCATCGCCAATAATCTAACCCTGACTCCCAAATAGTCCAGCCGAGGGTTCCCAGAAACATAAGCGTAAATACCCATAGTCCTAGACGTTGTTTAAAGTATAGTAATACGCTCGTTAGTAATAAACTCGCGCCAGCGATAGCATAATAGTAAGATCCGCTCTCTAAAATTAACCACAGACCTCCTATCGCTAAATATAACCCGATAAAAAAGTTTACCACGGCGAAGATCCGTAACGGTAAGTTAGCAATGCGTCGGTTTGAAGAAGAAGGCATTTACCATTTCCTTTTTGAAGTTGGAAAGAAGAAAGTGAAATTAGGTTGATGAGAACCTAAATTAACCTTACGCCAGAACAGTCCTTTTTTACGCTCTTAGACATAATCAAATCAAGGCGATGCAAAGCACGCACCATATCCAATTCAAGGAAACTTAGGGGAAAGTGCAAAAAATGCCCCGCCTAAAATGAAATCATTTCACGGCGGGTGTAACAATTACTTGGCCTAACGACCTAATAACTCACTATTACTCCAATGTCTAAATCCGTGTTGTTAGTGGCCCAATTGAAAAATTAAAACCTGATAGTTTTCGAGATTGAGTACTAGGTTTGGATTTTTTTCGTTATGACCATTCTCAAAACCCGAAAAAGTGTGCGGGTCGTGGTAACCACCATACCAATTAAAAACACAATGCCATTGGCCACTGTTTAAAGCTGGGACCTGATAGTTTTCATGCGTTTGGTTTTTGAAATTGATGAGCACCATAACCTCGTCACTCGTGTCGCTAGATGAATCATCACGAATGTTTTTACCCCGGGTGTAGGCCAATACGCCATTTTCCTGATCAAAGTGACTCACTTTAATGTCTTGGCTTTGTAAACTGGGACACTGTTTACGTAAAGAGATAAGTGTTTGGTATGCTTGATGTAATTGCGGAAACTTCTGTTTTCGCTTCCAGTCTATTGGGTCTTTGTCATTGAACCACAGATCTTCAAGCAACTCTTGACCTTGGAACAACATGGGAATGCCTGGTGCTGTTAGCGTGAGCGCAGCAGCAATGACAGAGCGTTGACGCGCAAAATAGTCTTTATCCACGTTACCGGGAGCAATTTCTTCTGCTAATCTAGCACTGCCATTTGCCACCTCATCGTGTGATTCGACATAAATTACACGGCAAAAAGCGTTGTCGGAGTAAAGTCGCATAAGGGCTTTTTCAACGATGGCGATATCTCTGCTGTCGTCCTCTGGCTGGGTTAATACGTCTCGTATCGGATGAACAAAGTCCGCATCCCACTGTGCAGTGTAACCTAGGCCACCTTCCTCTGTGCTATTGGTTACGAAGTCGTTTCCATGAAGATCTTCGGCGACAATGATTTTTTCAGGGTGACGGCGCTGAACTTCACTATTGATCCAGCGAATTAATTCATAGGCCTCGTCGATGCTATCATCAGGGTTCTCTGAGCCTGATACCGAACGCATATATGGGATCATATCCATACGCAGGCCATCTAGCCTATATTCGTCTAACCACATCATCGCATTGTCGAATATATACTGACGCACCTCCGAGCGACCATAGTCAGGTCTTGTATCGCCCCAAGGTGTGTCACTTCGCCAATCATTATAAAAATAAATTCCCCCTTTATCGTTTTCAGACCAACCATCGAATTGCCAAAGGTGAAGGTCGCTCGGTCCAAAATGGTTGTAAACGACATCTAGCACAACCGCGATCCCTCTAGCATGGGCTTCGCGAACCAGATCTTTTAGGCCATTAGGGCCACCATAGGCTTCTTCTACTGCAAATGGGTAAGCAGGGTTGTAGCCCCAACTAAAGTCGCCAGCAAATTCATTAACGGGCATCACCTCAATACAATTGATGCCTAGCTCAATAAGATAATCGAGTTTTTCGATAGCACTTTGAAACGTGCCTGGTTTACTTGCCACGCCATTGTCGTCTCTATCTTTACAATGAAATGTGCCGATATGCAGCTCGTAAATAACCAGTGACTTTTTGTCGGGCATCGAAAAAGAGTCTTGTGGCCACTCATAATCATCATCGTAAACAATTGAAGCGCCAACACTGTTGGTAAGCAAGCGGGCTCTTGGATCATTTCGCTTTAATACATCACCAGATTCGCTGGTAATGCTAAATTGATATTGTTGGCTATTGGCTAGACTGGGCACGTGTCCGGCCCAAATCCCCCCCTCCTTTTGAGACAGAGCAACGCCTTCGTCACTCCAATCGTCAAATTCCCCGGTTATCGAAACGTTAACGGCATTGGGTGCCCAAACAGTTACGGCATGCCCTTTGTCTAACTTGCTTATTCCCAAAGGAAGGTGATTATCGTTTGGCATAGGAGCGCTCTCTTTAGTTGAAATATAGAGCATTTCACTAAGCGCAAAGTGCGCCAACATGGCGGCTACTAAGAAATAATAGGCATTCTACAGTGCTATACGGCGAAACGTGCGTTGCAAGATTAGTAGCCAATACCGTGTTCTACTCCTGGTATTATCTTTTACCTTGATTTCCTAGCACGGGGTAATAGGTAATATTTGCAAACCAAGGGTAAATTTGTCGGCGGTTTGCGTGCTTACAAGCAAGCCTGCATTTATCTGATGCCCCTCTGTACGCAGTGCTGCGCACAGACCAAACCAACAGTTTCAAGTCCTTTTCGCCTTACATTTTTTCTAGGAATGAGTTTTGCACCTTCTATCAAGTCTAGGTATATCCAGTTTTGCTAAGCAGCAACTGGACGTTACAAAAAGGAAATATTATGAGTAATGAAATCAGAGGAAAAGTGAGTGCTACATATGCAGATGAAGCCAGTGCAAAGAAAGGGGCTGCGGCTGTGTTAAATAAAGCTGCATTACAACCCGATGAAGTCACGATTATCGGCCCTCACGACTCTCAGTTCGATCAGAAGCTAGAAAACAAGGATAAGAAGGTTGGGTTTTTTATGCTCAAAGCGCATATGGCATTTGCTCTCATTGGCGTTGTACTGGGGGCGTTTTTTGCCGTGCTGCTGGCGTTCTATGGACCTAGTTATACACAAAACAGTCCAATCATGACCGTCATTGCGCTTTCCATTTTAGGTTTTTTTATTGGTTTAATGCTTGCTGGCTTCATTTCACTCAGACCAGATCAAGATGGTGTAGTGAATCAGACTCGTGACGCCACTCACAACGGCAAGTGGGTCGTAGTCGTGAATAGCCCTTCCCATGAAAAAACTGAGCAGATTTACGACATACTTGGTAAAAGTGCGCTATCGGTATCGAGTAGCTTATAGCATTTAATGCAGCCACCAAGTTAATGACTAGCTTGATGGCTCTTTTAATTATGTTAACTGTTACGCTTTCGCTATGTTGAACAAGCGATAGAAATTTTCTGTGGTGACCCGAGCTAACTCTTCAACGGATATGCCTTTTAGTTGAGCGATAAACTCCCCTACCTCTCGCACATAACCTGGTTGATTTTGTTTACCGCGATAAGGTACCGGTGCGAGCCACGGCGAGTCAGTTTCTATTAGTAAATTTTCTAACGGTATTTTTCTTACTACGTCTTGCAGCGCCTGCGCACTTTTAAATGTCACAATGCCAGAAATCGAAATGTAAAAGCCTAATTCAATTGCAGCTTGCGCCATGTCCCAATCTTCAGTAAAGCAATGTAATACACCTGTGGTATGTTCCGCTTTATGCTCCTTCAACAACGAAATCGTGTCTTGGCGAGCGTCCCTGGTATGAATAATTAAGGGCTTGTTTAGCACGTTGGCTACCTTTATATGGTCAACGAAAGACGTCAGTTGAACGTCTTTAGTGTCTGCGCTGTAAAAGTAGTCCAAACCAGTTTCACCAATTGCGACTATGTTATCCGAGCTGGCCATACTAAGAAGCTCGTCATAGGTACACGCTTCATCTTGATGAAGGGGATGCACGCCACACGAGGCAGAAACATTTTTAAACGGCTTAATAGATTGCATCATCGCTGGAAAGTCATTAACCGATACACACACGCACAAGAAATGCTCTACTCCTCGTTGCTGGGCAAAATGTATTACTTCAGCTAGCTGTTCTGGGCTCTTATCTAATCTGTCTAAATGACAATGTGAATCTACAAACAAAAAATATTCCTACTTTAATCATTAAGTTTCATTTATATGCGACGTTTACACTACTAACGCTGTGCTATCGATTGCAATACATTCACCAACACTAGGGATTTATTGACACCAGGGTTGCGCAATTGTTCATTTGCGCTGATACAACCTTTTTGCATTTCCCATAGGGCGTCGATGTTATGCGGGCCAGTTTTTAGTTGCTCTACTAACCAAACTTGCAACCATTGAACAATTGTTATTGCGTCGTCCTGCCACTTTGTCGCTAATACAGCGGCGTTGAGTGTACCAAGGCTTAGATAACCAATATTTTCGACAACTTCATTGTAACCGACTTTAGGCGGACTTTTTAAATGCTCTTTCAATTCTAAGGGCGAAGTACCATATAAACGTAACATTACGTCATCAACATTGGAATAACCTTGCGCTGACAACCAATCGATACAGCCTTGTCGTGTTGGGCTTGGCAAAGCCACTTTTTCGCAACGACTCAATATCGTTGGCAGTAAACGTTCGCTTTGATGACTTAAGAGCAATAAAAAGGTGTTGTTGGTTGGCTCTTCAAGCGTTTTAAGCAAAGCGTTGGCACTAGACTCTGTCATGGTATGGGCGTCATGGATGATTAATATCTTTGCACCTGAAAGCTGCGCCGAACCAGATAGTTTTTTAATCGCCTCACGAATAGCATCAACGCCAATTTGCTTCTCAGAGCGAATTTCGTAAAGATCAGGGTGGTTTCCAGCAGCTATTAACAGGCATGACTGACAATGACCGCAAGGTGCTAAATGACGCTTTGCTGCGACGGTATGTGCGCTAACGCCTTTATTCACACACAAGAGAAACTGCCCTAATTGCTCAGCAAATTCTGTTTTGCCTATACCTTTAGCACCTTTTAATAACAGTGCATGATGTAACGATTGCTTCATAGCACGCTGGGATAACTGCTGCAAAGAGGCCTGTAACCATGAATACACGTCACACCGCCAAAAACTGTTGTATGGCGAATTGAATATCCTGATGAACACTTTCTATTGGTTGCATAGTATTGATGACAACGCAATTATCATCTTGCTTAGCCAAACTGAGATAGCGAGCGCGAGTACGTTCAAAAAATGAGATGTCCAGCTGTTCTATACGATCTAATTCACCGCGGCCTCGCGCGCGCTGCAACCCCACACTCGGTTCAACATCTAAATAGAAAGTAAAATGAGGCACAAACCCTTTTAAGGTAATATCACGCAGAGGTTGAATTAACGCTTGTGGTATTTCACGCCCTCCGCCCTGATAGGCTTGAGATGACATATCGTGGCGATCTCCTAATACCCAATCACCTGCTGCCAACGCGGGGTGAATAACATTATGCAGTAACTGAGCGCGAGCTGCATACATGAGCAACAACTCGGCCTCGGTAGTTACAGTTTCATTTTGCCAATCCTTTTTTACACATTCACGAATGGCTTCAGCCATGGCGGTTCCACCTGGCTCTCTGGTGCAAATTAAACTATGCCCAGCTTGCTCTATGCAGGATTTCACGATACTCACAGCAGTGCTTTTTCCTGCGCCTTCTAACCCTTCAATGACTATAAATTTACCTGTGTGTATCAAATTTGATTTCCTTTACACTCGACAGAGCGTGTTTATAAAAATAAGCCGTTAAACGTATTAACGCTTTAACTGATATTGGCGCACCGCTTGATTATGTTCTTGCAGCGTTTGGGAAAAATGATGGCTACCATCCCCTTTAGATACAAAATACAGCTCATCAGTGGCCAGCGGATTTAGTGCTGCATGTAGCGCAAGCTTGCTTGGCATTGCTATTGGCGTGGGAGTTAAGCCTTTTATCACATAGGTATTATAAGGCGTTGCCTGCCGTAAATCTTTACGTCTTATATCACCGTCGAAGTCTTTGATACCATAAATAACGGTGGGATCGGTTTGTAGTCGCATGTTAAGCCGAAGTCGATTTACAAAAACTCCGGCAATTCGGCTGCGCTCTTGGGCTTTAGCCGTCTCTTTTTCTATTATAGAGGCCATAATCAGGGCTTCATAAGGAGAGGCATAAGGTAAATTTTGATAGCGATTTTGCCACTGTACATCAAGCTCTTTGCGCATCTCGTTATAAGCCCATTTAACGATGGTAAACGCATTGGTACCGGCAACGAAGTGGTAGGTGTCAGGCATCAGCCAGCCTTCTAACGACTGGCCCTCAATATCTTGCGTAAACGCCTTTATATTATCGTTGAAATCCTCGCCAACACGGATATAAGGGTGATGAATGATCTGCTGTTTCCAGTCTTGCCACCTCAGGCCCTCTACTAAGGTAAGAGCGAATTGTTTTTCCTTACCACTGGCGATAAGTTGAAAAACGTCGATTCCGTTCATGCCAGGCTGCAACTCGTAAGTCCCTGCTTTAACTTTTGCCAATTCAGGCATGACTTTAAGCATGACTTTTAAACCAAGCGTATCGTTAACAAGCGATTTTTGCCGCAATTGTTTCAGTATACTATTAGAAAACTGACCTTTATTAATCGTGAGTAAAATCGGTTCATTTAGCGTCAGCGGCTTTTCAGCTTGCTGCTTCAAGTAATGTAAGCCTGTCATTACCGTAACAATCACCACGGTAATCAATAACGAGGACACTTTGATAATATTTATTCTCAAAACTTCGTTCCTTGTTTTCTAAACTTAATAGTCATCTATTCCCATTTGTAACTCACGCGTTCTGTCATGCAAATAATACGCGCGATGACCATCACTAAATTCAATAGCCGAGACGGGCACGATGCCCATCAAACTATTACACACAAACACCTCTGAGGCGGATTGAATGGCTTCTTGTGTTTCACGACATTGATGAATTGTAATCTGATTAGCAGAAAAATAATCAACAACATGGTTACGCATAACCCCCTCAACCCCACTAAAATGTAAAGAAGGGGTATACCAGACATTATCATGGTACCAAAAAATATTGCCCACAGAAGACTCAACAATCACTCCATCGGTATCCAGTACAATGCAATCTTGAAACGCGTCATTTGCCAATTCATGCTTTATCAACACTTGCTCTAGACGATTTAAATGTTTTATACCTGCTAGCAGAGGTTGCTTTGCTAAAGCGACACGACTTACATTAAGTTCAATGCCACTCGCCTGCCAATCATCATAATGGGAGGGATACGGATGTTCGCTGATAATATAAATTGGCTGGTTAGCGCCTTCTGGGCTATACCCTCTTCCCCCTGAACCTCTTGAAATCAAGACTTTCAAAACGCAGCTCGAACCCTGCTGGGCCATCGCAAATACATTGCTGGTTAAATCATCCCATGCTGTAAACTGTATAAACAATCGCTCACAGCTAGTTTTTAAACGTGTTAAGTGCGCCTGCCAATACTCAACTGTCCCGTCTTTGACGAGCATGGTAGTGAAACAGCCGTCTCCATATTGTGTTGCTCTATCGGCAATGTCGAGCTGAGTAGCGGGTGAACCATTAACGATCATGTATATATCTTCGTAGAAACGTAATCAATTGATGCAAAAAAGCCTGTAATAGCAATGATATTACAGGCTTAGCTTAGATACTATTAGCGTGTTCTGAATTACACTTTTTTGAATAACAATGACCCATTAGTACCGCCAAATCCAAATGAGTTACACAGCGCGTAATCCATTTTAATTGAACGAGCTTCATTTGCGACGAAATCGAGATCGCATCCTTCGCCAGGATTATCCAAATTAATTGTCGGCGGGGCAATTTGGTCTTTTAACGCTAAAATAGTGAAAATCGCTTCGACTGCACCAGCTGCGCCCAAAAGATGCCCTGTCATAGATTTTGTTGAGCTGACCAATACCTTTTTAGCGCTTTGTTCAAAGATAGTCTTCACCGCGGCAACTTCAGCAACATCGCCCGCTGGGGTAGATGTGCCGTGGGCATTAATGTAGCCTACCTGTTGGGCATTTACAGATGCATCATTCAATGCATTGTGCATCGCGGCAGCTGCGCCTTCACCATTTTCAGGTGGTGAAGTCATATGATAAGCGTCGCCACTCATACCGAAACCAACAAGTTCTGCATAGATTTTCGCACCACGCGCCTTAGCGGACTCGTACTCTTCAAGCATAACAACGCCCGCCCCTTCACCCATAACAAAACCATCACGGTCTTTGTCCCATGGGCGACTGGCGATTTGTGGATTATCATTACGCGTTGATAACGCTCTTGCTGCGGCAAAACCACCTAAGCCTAAAGGACAAATTGAAGCCTCAGCGCCACCGGCCAACATCGCATCAGCATCGCCATAAGCAATAGTCCGTGCCGCAATCCCCATATTATGTACTCCTGTGGTACAGGCAGTCACAATATTTAAATTAGGGCCTTTCAAACCTTCCATAATAGACAGGAAGCCTGAAATCATATTTGTGATGGTAGCAGGTACGAAAAACGGTGAAATGCGCTTAGGGCCAGAATTCACTAATTTAGTATGGTTTTCTTCGATTAAGCTTAAACCACCAATACCTGAACCAATGGCAACACCAACACGCGGCGCGTTCTTTTCGTTGATCACTAACCCCGAATCCGCTAATGCTTGTTTGCCAGCGGCAATACCAAATTGGATAAATTTATCCATTTTTTTGGTTTCTTTTTTTGCGATGTAGTCTTCAACGTTGAAGCCTTTCACTTCACCTGCGAAATTCGTCGTGTAATCAGATGCGTCAAACACCGTGATAGGACCTATGCCACTGTTGCCTTCGACGATATTCTGCCACGTGGATGCATAATCATTGCCCACAGGAGAGAGTACGCCAAGACCGGTTACTACAACCCGACGTTTAGCCACTTTGGCCTCCGAACGTAAAATATATATGGTGTGTTAGATAAGAGAAACGGCTCAGAAAGAGCCGTTTTTAAAAACTGTTTACGCGTCTTTGTGAGCGTTAACGTAGTCAATCGCAGATTGAACTGTAGTAATTTTTTCTGCTTCTTCGTCAGGAATTTCAGTATCGAATTCCTCTTCTAAAGCCATAACCAATTCAACTGTGTCTAGAGAATCCGCACCTAAATCATCAACAAACGAGGCTTCTGATTTCACTTCTTCTTCTTTAACACCAAGTTGTTCAATAATGATTTTTTTAACGCGTTCTTCGATGTCACTCATAATTCTAGTTTTCCCTTAAAAGTCGCTAGATATAAATTTCGAGTAGTGTATTCACCAACCCACCGCCTTGCAAGCAAGACATTGAAGTTTTTTACTGGTCGAACCACTAAAAACTATATAATAATCAACAAAAAAATAACAGGCAAGTAATGTTTTAATAACCTAGGTTATTAATTAAACACACTACCCCATATACATTCCACCATTTACATGCAGGGTTTCACCCGTTATGTAAGCAGCGCTATTACTAGCTAAAAAGCCAACCGCTGCAGCTACTTCTTGAACAGAGCCTAAGCGATTCGCTGGAATATCTTTAAAAATGGCTTCTCGTTGGTCGTCATTCAGTGCCTTAGTCATATCAGTATCGATAAAACCTGGAGCAACCACATTCACTGTGATCCCTCTTGAAGCAACTTCACGCGCCATCGACTTACTAAAGCCAATAACACCAGCTTTAGCCGCAGCATAATTTGCTTGGCCTGCATTACCTGCGCTACCAACCACGGAACCAATATTAATGATTCTACCACAACGTTTTTTCATCATGCCACGTAAAACTGCTTTTGACATATTAAACACTGACGTGAGGTTAGTGTTAATAATATCTTGCCACTCATCGTCTTTCATACGCATAAGCAAGTTATCACGGGTGATTCCGGCATTATTAACTAAGATATCAATCACGCCAAATTGCGCCGCGATATCAGACAACAAAGCAGTCATGGACTCTGGCTGTGATACGTTAAGCACCATGCCTTTACCATTGTCGGCCAAATATTCGCTAATGGCCGCAGCGCCGTTTTCTGACGTTGCTGTACCAATAACCGTCGCGCCATCAGCGACTAACTGTTGAGCAATGGCTTTACCAATTCCTCGGCTAGCGCCCGTAACTAGGGCTATTTTTCCGTCGAATCCAGACATATATTATCTCTATATTATTGAATAATGGAGACTGTTTCAGCGCTATTTACCGCCTCGCAGTTTAACGATTTATCAATGCGTTTAATCAATCCAGTTAATACTTTCCCCGGACCGATTTCATGAATTTGGCTCACGCCTAAAGATGCCAGTTTCTGCACTGTCTCTGTCCAGCGCACAGGGCTGTATAACTGACGTAAAAGCGCAGATTTTATTTTTTCAACGTCAGATTCAATAGCAACGTCGACATTGTTGACAACCCCAATTTCCGGTGATTTAAACTGTACAGAGTCAAACAACTCGGCCAGTTTGTCGGCCGCGGGCTTCATTAAGGCACAATGCGATGGAACACTTACTGCTAATGGCAGCGCCCGCTTCGCGCCAGCTTCTTTACACAGCTCTGCGGCTTTATCTGCAACGGCGGTATTACCAGCAATTACAATCTGACCAGGAGAGTTAAAGTTAACTGCTGACACGATTTGTTGCGTATCATCTTGAGCCTGTTTACATGCCTGTATCACTTTTGCGTCATCAAGCCCGATAATTGCATACATCGCCCCTACCCCTTCAGGTACAGCCTGTTGCATAAATTGACCACGTGCTTCAACCAATTTAATACCGTCTTCAAATGACAAAACACCCGCACATACCAAAGCAGAATATTCTCCTAAACTATGACCTGCTAAGTAATGTGGCATGTTAACACTTTGCGCCTTTAGTACTTGGAATATCGCGAAACTGGCTGCTAACAAAGCGGGCTGAGTTACCTGCGTTTGTCCTAATGTTTGAGCACTATCATTTTGCACAACATCCCAAAGATCATAACCTAATACGTTACTTGCGCGGCTAAATGTTTCTTCTACTTGCGGATGATTTGCCGCTAAGTCTTTCAACATACCCACTGTTTGTGACCCCTGACCTGGGAACACCCACGCGCGTTTTGACATAAAACTTCCTTTCATTTTCTCACTAAAATATTTATAACGACGAGCACCTAGGCGCGGTTATTAATAACGCACCAAGGCTGACGCCCAAGCGAAACCACCACCGAATGCTTCTAGCAATAAGTTTTGACCACGTTTGATACGTCCGTCTCTGATCGCTTCATCCAGTGCTGTAGGTACGGTTGCCGCTGAAGTATTGCCATACCGCTCTAAGGTCAGCACAACTTGGTCAAGAGACATGTCTAATTTTTTGGCGGTTGCTTTTATAATGCGGAAATTAGCTTGATGAGGAACAAGCCAGTCTAACTCGGACTTTTGCATATTGTTCGCCGCTAATGTTTCTTCGACGACTTCACTCAATTTGGTTACCGCCACTCTGAATACTTCGTTGCCCTTCATAGTCCCCCAGTTTTCATGGATAGATAACTCATCCCCACGGGTTGGGTTGCCTATAGCTAATAGATCGCCGTATGAGCCTGCCGCATGAATATGGGTTGAAAGTATACCAGGCTCTTCACTTGCCTCAATAATCGTAGCACCCGCCGCGTCACCAAATAAGATCACCATGGTACGATCTTCAGGACTTATCATCCGGCTTAAACAGTCTGTGCCTACCACCAGAATACGCTTTGCCATACCGGATTTAATATATTGATCTGCAACACTCAACGCATAGCAGTAGCCAGCACATGCAGCGGCAACATCAAATGCAGGAATGCCATCAATGTCTAGCGCTTTTTGAATTTCACAGGCAGTACTGGGTAACGCATAGCGCCCACTGGTTGTGGCACACACAATCATGTCCAAAGATTTAGCGTCAATTCCCGCTGCTTCTAGCGCTTTTTTACTCGCTTCAGCACCCATAGTGGCGGCCGTTTCGTGCTCGCCGATGATACGGCGTTCTTTAATACCCGTACGGTCCGTTATCCACTCGTCTGAGGTATCAACCATCAAGGACAAATCTGCGTTGGTGCGCACGTCGCTTGGATAGTAACTACCGGTACCAATTATTCTAGAATTCATTTATTAAGAGCGCTCCATCAAGAGGTTTTCTATCTTATCTTTAATTTTTGTGGGAACTTGCCTACTAGCTTCTTGAACCGCTTCGCGGATCGCATACAAAAAAGCCTCATCAGAGGCATTTCCGTGGCTCTTGACCACAATTCCGCGCAATCCTATCAGACTCGCACCGTTATACTGGTCGGGGTTCACTCGTAAATAAAGCCGACGTAATAAAGGCATGGCCAATTTCGCCATGATTTTACTCAAAAAGTTCCGTCTGGCGTCACGTTTTATTTGTTCTATCAGTAGTTTAACTAACCCTTCACATGATTTCAGGGCAATATTTCCTGAGAAACCGTCCGTTACAATTACATCTGCTATATCGTTGAATATATCATCACCTTCAACAAAACCGATATAATTGATGTGCTCACTGTCGGCTAATAAGCGACCTGCTTGTTTGATGCTAGCCGGGCCTTTAATTTGCTCCTCACCTACATTTAAAATAGCCACCTTAGGCCGTTTAATGCCACCGATTTCTTGCGCTAACACAGACCCCATCACCGCGTTTTGTAGCAAGGTCTGCGCATCGCTTTGGACGGTTGCGCCTAAATCTAATAAATACGCCTTTTGACCTTTAGCTGTGGGTAAACTAGACACTAACGCCGGGCGATTTACCCCTGAAAGCGTCTTAAGCTGTGAGCATGCTATTGCGAGCAAAGCTCCTGTATTGCCTGCACTAACACAAGCATCTGCCTGACCATTTTTTACGTGCTTTATCGCACAGGCCATAGAGGAATCTTTCTTGTGTCTAAGGGCTGTAACCGGATTGTCGTCCATCAAAACCTGTTGGTCACAATGAACAATGGAATAACGATTAGATAAAATAGATGAGTGTTGCTTTAACCAAGATGTAATAACACCTTCATCACCGCAAAAGATGAAATTAAGTTGAGGGAATTCATTCAGTGCTTTTAGAGCGGCGGATAGAATAATATGGGGGCCGTTATCGCCCCCCATAATATCTAACGCTAAGGTTAGATGACGCAAAGTTATCTCAAATTATAATGAGAGAACTTTTTTGCCTTTGTAGTAACCATCAGCTGTAACGTGATGACGAACGTGCGTCTCACCTGATGTTGAATCTACAGACATAGTCGCAGTTCCCAACGCATCATGCGAACGACGCATGCCACGCTTAGAACGAGTTTTACGATTCTTTTGTACTGCCATTAGTTTGCTCCTAGTCTCGCTTAAGTTCTTTCAAAACCGCGAACGGGTTTGGACGTTCATCGACCGGTTCAATTTTTCCGAACGTCATGTCCTCTGCTTTAATGTCACAATCCTCCTCTGCATGAAGGGCAACAATAGGCAAAGAGATGATCATCTCGTCTTCAAAAACTTGAAGTAAATTGACTTCTCCGTGGTCATTGACCTCTACCGGGTCGTAAATATCCGGTAACTCATCGGCCTTTTCATCTTCATGCCCCTGCACAGGACTAAAACAAAAAGACACATCTAAAGGATGAGTAAAAACACCATTACATCTTTGACAGACAAGTGATGTTTCACAATGGAGATGACCTTCGAAATAGGAAAGACCCTGCTCGTCTTTCAAAAACTTCACTTCGATATCAACTTCATCGTCTACGCCAGCAACTGTACTTAGCAATCTCGGCATATCAGCGGTTAACATTACCCCCTGATATTCAGAGCGTTTTGTTGCACTTTTGATTGGATCGAGTTGTTTAGGTAATTTTACTTTCTGCATAGCGCGCGCATCATAAAGGCTGAAATGGTTTTAGTCAAAGAAAATATAATTTTAAGTCCTATGTAAAATAAGCAATTTATGCTTTTATGTCGGCCATCAATAATAATACAGGTCGCCTATTTGATGAAACTAATTCTTGCATCCACCTCACCGTATCGAAGAACTGTTCTCGAGAAACTATGTATTCCCTTTTCATGTGCTGCGCCAAACATAGATGAAAGCCCGAGCAAAGATGAAACCGCTACTGAGTTAGTGCAGCGATTAGCGGCAGAAAAAGCCCAGTCAGTAGCCAAGACTCATAAAGGTCTTATTATCGGCTCAGATCAAGTGGCCTTTGCGAAAGGAATGATTCTAGGAAAACCCGGAAATAAGACCAAGGCAATTGAGCAGCTTAAAATGTTAAGCACTGAAACCGTCACGTTTTACACGGGCTTGTCTTTATTGGATAGTGACACTGGGCGTCAGCAAACTGTGGTGGAAACGTTTGATGTAACCTTTAAAGCGCTTAGCTTGGCGCAAATTAATCGATACCTCGATCTTGAAACACCTTATGATTGCGCCGGTAGCTTTAAAAGCGAAGGGCTGGGTATCGCCTTATTTTCCTCATTACAAGGGCGGGATCCAAATTCGCTCATTGGACTTCCTCTTATTGCACTGATAGAACTTTTGGCAGTATTCGGCCTTGATGTATTTGATTATATGCAGCCTGCCTAAACACCTAGCTCACGAAACGTTAAGCTAAGTGTAGTATTTCCAATAAATGCCTTGAAAACTAAACTCTCAAAAAAATAACAGACTTACCAACTCACGTAGCGTCCGCTACTTGAGTTGCTCTAACATGCTAGACAGCTGTTTACGCCAATGAATTGTTTGTATACCTGTATCATTTTCGGCAGTAGTTTTATCGATAACAGAATATGCTGGGCGTTTTGCCGGCGTTGGATATTGCGTCGCGTAGATTGGAAGAATAGGAATAGCCTTACTCAGTAATCCTTTTTCTATCGCCAGTTCTTGAATCGCCACAGCAAAATCATACCAACTGGCCACCCCTGCATCAGTCCAATGATACATACCTTTAATGTCACCTTGGTTCACTACAGACCAAAGCCAGTCTGCTAACCCTGCCGCGTACGTGGGCGTGCCTATTTGATCAGACACAATACCCAGTTGCGGCTTTTCTTGCATCAAGCGCAGCATGGTTTTCACGAAATTGTTACCATGAGTTGAATAGACCCATGCCGTTCTCACGATCACCGCCTCTGGCAACGCATTTTGTACACCTAACTCACCCGCTAGCTTTGAAGCCCCGTATACACCAAGTGGGTTGGGCGTGTCAGTCACTGTGTAAGGGGAATGTTTAGTGCCATCAAAAACGAAATCCGTCGATACGTGAAGTAAACGAGCACCAATTTCTTTACACGCATAGGCGACATTTATTGCGCCAGTTTCATTGACTAAAAAAGCGTTTTCTTTATCTGATTCAGCTTTATCGACAGCGGTATAGGCCGCACAGTTAATAGCAACGTCTGGTTTTATAGACTTGAAGACTTTCGCGATTTCGCCTGACTGGGTGATATCAAGCTCACTACTGCCATAAGCAAAGACGTCAATGCCAGTCTCTGGTGCGCGATGGCCCAGTTCCCAACCTAATTGACCATTTTTACCGATAATAAGTACTTTCACAATATATCCGTATTTTGATTAATGTAGAATAAGCAAACAAATGCCCTGCTAGTCGAATTTCGGTGCATCTTTAAATAAGCAGCCAACGTTGTCCTTTTCTGATAATGCAGGAGCATCACCATTTACCAGGGGCCATTCGATACCCAATTCAGGGTCATTCCACAAAATAGATACCTCGGATTGAGGATGATAATAATCGCTACACTTGTAAACAAACTCGGCGGTATCACTGGTCACATAAAAACCATGGGCAAAACCAGCGGGTACCCATAACTGTTTATTGTTCTGTGCGGACAATTTGAGTCCAAATGATTGGCCAAAGGTGGAAGACGATTGACGTAAATCCACAACAACGTCATAAACACTGCCTTGTGTCACTCGAACTAACTTCCCTTGAGTGTGTTCTAGCTGATAGTGCAAGCCGCGTAATATCCCTTGACGGGATTTACTATGATTATCTTGAACCAGTGACTCAACACCCGTTGTTTCGGTAAAAAGATCAGCGCGAAAGGTCTCCATAAAAAAGCCCCGTTCATCGCCAAAAACTTTGGGCTCAAATATCAATACGTCATTAAGTGGCGTTTGGCTAATTTGCATATTAAAACTCTATAATTTAATGGGGTTATTCGTAACCGTTGGCCACGTTCAATAAATAATGTCCGTATCCGGTTTTAGCGAGACTGTTACCCTGAACTAATAATTGCTCTTTGCTTATCCATTTGTTGCGATAGGCAATTTCTTCTAAACACGCCACTTTAAGGCCTTGGCGGTGCTCAACAGTTTGTACAAATTGACCTGCATCTAATAAAGAATCATGGGTACCCGTATCGAGCCAAGCAAATCCGCGTCCCAATAACGAAACATTAAGATCGCCCCGATGTAAATAGGCCAAATTGACGTCGGTAATTTCCAATTCCCCTCGGTGAGACGGTTGAATATTTTTTGCAATGTCTATGACATCATTATCGTAAAAGTACAGACCTGTTACCGCATACTGAGATTTAGGAGCAAGAGGCTTCTCTTCAATACTGACGGCTTTTTTATTTTTATCGAACTCAACCACACCAAAGCGCTCTGGATCGGTAACGTGATAGCCAAAAACGGTAGCGCCTTTTGTCACTTTGGTCGCATCTTTTAACTTATCGGAAAAGTGCTGACCGTAAAATATGTTATCTCCTAACACTAAACTCACATTCGCGTCACCGATAAACTCTTCGGCAATAATAAAAGCTTGCGCAAGTCCATCAGGGCTTGGTTGTACTGCGTACTCAATCTCAACACCAAAATGGCTACCGTCGCCTAATAAACGTTGAAAGTTTTCTTTATCTTCTGGCGTGGTGATAATCATTACTTCACGAATACCCGCGAGCATCAGTACTGAAAGCGGATAGTAAATCATAGGCTTATCGTAAATAGGCAGTAATTGCTTTGATGTCCCCTGAGTAATGGGATGTAAACGAGAACCAGAACCTCCCGCTAAAATGATACCTTTATAGTGAGTCATATGGTTCGCCATCATTATTCTCCTTCGCCTAAACGGCCTAATTTATACTTCCCTGTCAGAACGCGTTGCCACCAAGACTCATTAGAAAGATACCACTGAACGGTTTTACGCATGCCTGATACAAAATCTTCCTCTGGTGACCAGCCTAACTCTTTTTGAATAAGAGTAGCGTCTATAGCATAACGTGCATCATGCCCAGGTCGGTCTTTAACAAACGTAATTAAATCTGCATAGGCTGAAATATCAGCTGCTCTTTGCTCTGGGGCTAATTCATCTAATAATGCACAAATGGTCCGCACCACATCCAAATTCCGCTTTTCATTATGACCTCCAATATTGAAGGTTTCACCGACTCTACCTGATTTCACAACAAGGCATAGTGCTCTAGCATGGTCTTCAACAAATAACCAATCACGAATTTGACTACCGTCTCCATACACAGGTAGCGGCTTTCCTGCTAGAGCATTTAGAATAATATGCGGCACTAATTTTTCAGGGAAATGGTAAGGGCCATAATTGTTTGAACAATTCGTGATGACGGTGGGCAGCCCATAGGTACGTTGCCAACTTCTGACTAAATGATCGGAACTGGCTTTACTCGCAGAGTAAGGAGAACTTGGTGCGTAAGGTGTATCTTCGGTAAATAAGGGTAATTCACTGCCAGAGGGCAACTCATCAGGGTGAGGTAAGTCACCGTATACTTCATCTGTTGAGATATGATGAAAGAGAAATTGTGCTTTGCGCTCTTTTGTTAGATTCTGCCAATATTCCCGTGCAGCATCCAGTAACGTATAGGTGCCTACCACATTGGTTTGAATAAACGCGCCGGGTCCATCGATTGAGCGATCAACATGAGATTCTGCTGCTAAATGCATGACCGCATCAGGTTGATGGGTCTCAAACACGCGCTTCATTTCTGCGGCATCACAGATATCTACCTGCTCAAACGTATACCTGCCGCCTTGCAGCTCATCAGGGATTGACTCAGTATTCCCTGCGTATGTTAACGCATCCACATTGATCACATTGTCTTGTGTGTTCTTTAATAAGTGCCTCACGACAGCGCTGCCGATAAATCCCGCTCCACCGGTTACAAGTATCTTCATGAAAAATTAAACCTTTTACTGTTTCTTATAGTGACATCATGTCTGAATGATTAATTACGCGCTTCTAACGCACTTAACGCCTTGGTTAATTGTTGATCAAGTGGCGCTTGAAAACTTACCCTATCCTCTGTTTTAGGATGAATAAAAGCCAAAGAATATGCATGCAAAAACAAACGCTTCAATCCTTTTTTATGCAACATCTCGGTAAACTCAGCATCACCGTACTTATCATCACAGGCAATGGGATGACCAGCATGTAAGCAATGCACACGAATTTGGTGCGTTCGACCTGTAATGGGTGACGCTTCTACTAACGTTGCGCCGATATATCTATCTAATACACGAAAGCGTGTTTCAGAGGGCTTTCCTTCACTGTCAACAGACACTAAACGCTCACCCGACTTTAAAATATTTTTTAATAAGGGGGCATTAACTTTATATCGATTTTCTGGCCATTCACCAACAACTAACGCTTGATAACGCTTGTCCATTTTTTTATCGCGTAGTTGCTCGTGTAAATTTTTAAGAGCAGAGCGCTTTTTAGCAATGACCAAACAACCGGATGTGTCCCTGTCTAAGCGATGAACTAATTCTAGAAATCGTGCTTGAGGGCGCAGAGCTCGAAGTGCTTCAATGACTCCAAAACTCAAACCACTACCACCATGGACAGCCATGCCAGAAGGTTTGTTTAGCACGATGAGCAAATCGTCTTCGAACAGAATATGCGACTCAAGTGATGCCACTTTATCTAATTTAGTCGACGGAGCCTCGTTAGGCTCTGAGACACGAATAGGAGGAATGCGTATTTGGTCATGCGCTTGGAGTTTATATTCAGGCTTCACCCGCTTCTTATTTACTCTTATTTCGCCCTTACGCACGATGCGATATATCAGGCTTTTAGGCACCCCTTTTAATAGGGTACGTAAAAAGTTATCGATGCGCTGACCTTCAAGGTCTGGCTCTATTTCAATAAATTGAACTTTCTGGAATGTGGTATCTGTAATCATCAGAGTATTATAACTGGAATCACCCCATGTATGACCAGCACTTTATTCGCTTGCCAGCGTTTAGATTTTAATGTGATAATGCGTCAGTCTTGCTAAAGGTTATTACCGAGCAAGACAAACAGATGTAATAATCCGTTCTGGTAGCAGTGCGACACAAATTAGTCGTTTAATACTGCCCTATCGATTGCGAAGTGAGTAACTTTTCGTAAATGTGATAAAACAGAACCAAAACATCAGCGATGATAAATAACTATTTGATCGCGGCCGATGTAAAGAATGTAATTGAATTGACAACATACTGGGTTTGTTATGCCCAATTTTTTCAACGCATAACCACCGAGTATTAACCGTTTTAAGAAACGAATTTACAGATGTCAGAAGCAGCCGAAACTGACACCCAAGTGGGAAGTATTTAATATAAATATGCGTTAAATAACGCATAAGGTACTTAGGCAAAAACTTAAAATTAGTTAAATACAGCCGAGAGGCTGCATGACAAAAAATTGTCGAAACTCAACGCATGTCTTTCATCCGTGGCGATCGGTACACCACCGAGTCAATAAGAATGAAAAGAATGTTAATCAATGCAACACAGCAAGAAGAGTTGCGTGTTGCCCTCGTTGATGGTCAGAAGCTTTACGATTTAGACATTGAAAGCCCAGGCCATGAACAGAAAAAAGCCAATATATATAAAGGCACTATTACCCGCGTCGAACCCAGTTTAGAAGCAGCTTTTGTCGACTATGGCGCAGAGCGTCACGGTTTCCTGCCTTTGAAAGAAATCGCACGCACTTACTTCCCCCAAGGTTACAAATTTGAAGGCCGTCCAAACATCAAGGATGTCATCAAAGAAGGTCAAGAAGTCATTATTCAAATTGATAAAGAAGAGCGCGGCCAAAAAGGTGCAGCACTAACAACTTTTATCAGTTTAGCCGGTAGCTACTTGGTATTGATGCCAAATAACCCAAGAGCAGGTGGTATTTCTCGCCGTATCGAAGGTGATGAACGTACTGATCTTAAACAAGCGTTAAGCAATTTAACCTTACCTGATGGCATGGGTTTAATTGTGCGTACTGCTGGTGTGGGTAAATCGGCCGAAGAGTTACAATGGGATTTAAGCGTTTTGTTAACCCATTGGACAGCCATTTCAGAGGCCGCTGATTCGCGCCCTGCTCCGTTTTTAATCCACCAAGAAAGCAATGTAATCGTGCGTGCTATACGTGACTATTTACGTCGCGATATTGGTGAAATTCTGATTGATAAAACCAGCATATACGAACAAGCGATGAAGCACATTGAGTTGGTTCGCCCTGACTTTGCTAATCGTGTAAAACTGTATCGTGGGGATGTGCCTTTATTCAGCCACTACCAAATCGAAAGCCAAATTGAGTCAGCGTTCCAACGTGAAGTACGCTTACCCTCAGGTGGTTCTATTGTTATTGACCCTACCGAAGCGCTTACATCAATTGATATCAACTCAGCTCGTGCCACCAAAGGCAGCGATATTGAGGAAACCGCATTTAATACCAATCTTGAAGCTGCCGATGAAATCGCCCGTCAATTGCGTCTTCGCGATTTAGGCGGTTTGGTTGTGATCGACTTCATCGACATGACACCTGTTCGCCATCAACGTGAAGTTGAAAATCGAATGAAAGATGCCGTACGACACGATCGCGCTCGCGTTCAACTCGGCCGCATTTCTCGCTTTGGTTTACTTGAAATGTCTCGTCAACGTTTACGTCCGTCATTGGGTGATTCTGCCCACAATGTATGTCCGCGTTGTAGCGGCCACGGTACTGTTCGCGGGACCGAATCATTAGCGTTATCTGTACTACGCATCATGGAAGAGGAAAGCATCAAAGATAATACAGGTCAGATTGAAGCTCAGCTACCTGTCAATGTTGCTACTTACCTGCTGAATGAAAAGCGTGGCGCTGTTGCCAGCGTTGAAAAACGTCATAAAGTGCAGTTAGTCATTATTCCTAATCCGAATATGGAAACGCCGCATTATCACGTTGCGCGTCGCCGCCCTGATGATGCGATACACGACATGAGTTATAACGTCGAATTGATGAAAAACGAGGACACTGAAGCCGATAAGGCAGTCACTGCCACTCCGGTTAAGGAACAGCCTGTATTGCAAAGTTTTGTCTCACCCGCAAAAGCAGCACCGGCACAAACTCAAGGACCGAAAACAACCGAGGTTGAAGGTGTTTCCCTGCTAACTAAAATCGCAAGTTGGCTAAAATCCTTGTTCGCGCCTGCGCCACAACCTGAGCCAGAGCCAGAAGTTAAACCACAACGTAAACCGCAGCAACGTCGTAACCGCAACAACCCACGTCGTGGTAAGCAAGGTGATAATCGCTCAGAAGGTCGTAATGACAATCGTAGTGAAAGTCGTGGTGAAAAAGCGGACAGTCGTGACGGCAATGAGAAGCCAAATAATCGCAAGCCTCGTCGCAACGATAATCGTAAACCTCGTAACGACAATAAAACGGCAAAAGATTCGACAAATAACACGCCGGATCAAAAGAAAGAGCAGAAACCAGCAGCGCCGCGTAAAGAAATAAAAGAGCATAAGGTCGCTGAGCGTCGTAAACGTCGTGATAATAGACGTAGCGTGCGTGTCGATGACAATAAAGAGCAGGTAACGAGCAATAGCACTCAAACAAACGGCTCTGATGCGAAAGCATCTGCGGGTAATCAATCGTCAGCACCTGCTGAAACCAATGTAGCACAAAACATTGAACAAACGACTACGGCCAAAGAAACAGCAATAGTTGATACACAAATACCTGTATCGGCTCCTGCTCACAGTGATGAGCCAGCGAAAAAGCCTAAAGCAAAGGTCAAAGAAAAGCGTGCTCAAGAAGCCACCCATGAAACCCATGAGGACCCAGCTAAACCTGAGTCTAGCGAAAGTCAAGACAGCGAAAGAAACGACAGTACAACCCAGCGTACTCGTAGTCGCCGTTCACCTCGCCATATTCGTGCAGCAGGTCAAAAACGACGTAAAGATGAAGATGCACAAGCGTCTCACAGTGGCAATGAAGAGCAATCAGCGAAGCAAGATGAATTGCAGTTTGACGACCCACAAGCACAAGCTGCTCCAGTGCAAACTGAACAAGCTATTGCAGAGTCTGTAGCTCAAGCTCCACAGCACGCCCCTGTTACAGAAGTAAGTGCTGATGTTGCAACTCCTGCGCCTGCCCAAGGTGATTTACTTTCTCAACCTGAGGATACAATCTCGAAAGGACAAGACAAACCTAAAGCACCCGAAGTAACTGCGCTTCAATCTGAAGATACACAGCCAATGATAAAGCCTGAATCAACAGAGCAAGCCGAATCAAATGTTGCACAATCTGACGTGTCTAAGGCTTCAACGGAAGGTGAAACGCCCACAGTTCAAGAAACGCCTGTTGAGGCTGAACAACCAGTAGAATCTGACGCGACTGCTTCAGAAACATCTACCGATGAAGCCGCTGCAGCTGATAAAGCACCTGCAGCTGATAAAGCACCTGCAGCTGATAAAGCGCCTGCTGCTGATAAAGCGCCTGCTGCTGGTAAAGCGCCTGCTGCTGATAAAGCGCCTGCTGCTGGTAAAGCGCCTGCTGCTGATAAAGAGCAGGAAGACAACAAGCCGGCCCAAGCTAAAGCGAAGAAAAGCGCACCTAAAGCAGAAAAGGTCAGTGCATCGGTTGCCAAAGCTCGAGCTTCTCACCCAATGGCAACGCCAGCTCCCGTTGAACATGTATTTACCTCAGTAAATATCGGTTCGTTAGGCGATGAGGCGAGACCTTCAGTGAATGCATCGGGTCGCTCAGCGGCGATGGTTGCTGCGTCAACTCGTGCAACAGCACCTGCTACGCGTCCTGTCGCACAAGACTAAATTCGATACGCCTAGGCGTTATTTGAAATGATGTAAACCGCTGTTAGTGAGACTAACAGCGGTTTTTTTGTATTCTAGATTGCTAATCACGGGATATACTGTATCCTCGCGCCCTCTCTATAACGCTTGAAAAAGCAGCATAGACTTTGATTATTAATTCACGACCAGCGAGTAAAATATGAGTTTTGCCGATTTAGGCTTATCCCCCGCCATTTTGTCTGCCGTTACAGCCAAAGGCTACACCGACCCGTCGCCCATCCAAGCACAAGCAATTCCCGCCATACTAGAAGGTAAAGATATTATGGCAGCCGCACAGACTGGCACAGGTAAAACTGCCGGATTTACTCTCCCTTTGCTCGAATTGCTCAATCGTGGCAAGCATGCGCGTGGCAATCAAGCCCGTGCTCTTGTATTGACACCTACTCGTGAACTAGCGGCCCAAGTCGGTGCAAGCGTCGTCGATTATGGTAAGGATTTACCCCTACGTTCAGCGGTAGTATTTGGTGGAGTCGGTATCAATCCTCAAATGATTAAGCTCCGTAAAGGTGTTGATATTTTAGTCGCCACGCCGGGCCGCTTGCTGGATCTATATAATCAAAACGCTGTTCGATTCGACGACCTTGAAGTGCTTGTACTTGATGAAGCGGACCGTATGTTAGATATGGGTTTTATTCATGACATCAAAAAAGTGTTAAAGCTGCTTCCAGCGAAACGTCAAAACCTTTTATTCTCAGCGACCTTCTCGGACGATATTCGCGCTTTAGCCAAAGGCTTGGTGAATAACCCGGTTGAAGTGTCTGTTTCTCCTGCGAATACGACAGTAGAAGCCGTTGATCAATCTATTTGTCCGGTAGATAAGAACCAAAAAACGCCCGCCTTGATTCGCATGATAAAAGACAATGACTGGCAGCAAGTGTTAGTTTTCAGCCGCACTAAACACGGCGCCAATCGAATCGCCAAACAACTTGAAGCACGTGGCATCACTTCAGCGGCGATTCATGGTAACAAGAGCCAAGGGGCACGTACCAAGGCGTTGGCAGAATTTAAAAGTGGTAAAGTGCGTGCTTTAGTCGCCACAGATATCGCTGCGCGCGGATTAGACATTAGTCAGTTACCTCAAGTCGTAAACTATGACTTACCGAATGTAGCAGAGGATTATGTTCACCGCATCGGTCGCACAGGTCGTGCTGGGGCAAGTGGCCAAGCAATATCATTAGTCACCGCAGATGAATTTTCATTGCTGGCCGACATCGAGCGTTTTACCAAACAAATTATTCCACGTAAAGGAATGGAAGGCTTTGAACCCGTTCATGCCCTACCTGAGTCGCGCTTAGATACCAGACCAATCAAACCTAAAAAGCCCAAAAAGCCTCGTGTTCAACACAAGGACGGGCAGCGCTCCGGTGATAATGCTCGCGGTCATTACTCAGGTAAACGCAGAGGAAACGGCCCAAAAAACGCCAGCCCTCGTCGCTCAGCGTCTCAATAGAGTAAAATACAATCTCATTCTTTGTGTTTACTTTAGGTGAGCACAAAGAACGTCATATATTTTCTTAGATTAATTCCCATTTTATTTGTTAATGTACAGCCATTCATTTTGTTTAATATAGGCTGTCTTCTGTGGGTAAATTGTTTTCAAAAAAGCGCTACCTTTTACCAATAGTTTGCCTAACCTTTCTACTTTTCTCGCTCATCACCGCCTATCTTTTCAGAAACGCCCTAGCCATCTTTTTTATTGAGCGTTATGTCAGTGAGCAGTCAATCCGGGTCAACTGCCTCTCATTCGACATAAGTAGAGGTCTTAACGTGCATATAGAAAAAGCATGTATTCACCTGCCAGGCTTAAAGGTCGATATTCACAATGCGCACTTTTCACATAAGAAGAATAGTGTATCCATCGCCTTACTGAAAGTTGCACACACCACGCAAAAAAGCACAGATGAAAGTCCTTCATTAATATCGCCCGTGGATTTACACCAATGGCACTTACCAGCTAATTTGCCACGCATACGAATTGATAAGGCGAGCTTTAATAGCGATCAGATTAACCACCCTATACATGTAAGCCTGCAGCAACCCACACCTCATTCAGTGACATTAACTGGCGATTTACAGGCGACACTTGCGCTGAACAAAAAAAATGACGCAAAAGCCGACAAAAGCAAAACTGTCATAGAAGGTGATATTAGTTGGACGTTATCTGACGTTGTTGACTTGATTCCACTAGATACGAAAAAGCTAGCGTCTCTGGAGCCCGTGTTGAATCAGCACGTATTAATGAATGCTCCTATTCACAGCCATATTTTATTTGATGGTGCTGTTATTACGTCTAATCATCAACTCTCCAGTCATTTTGTTTATGCTTTTGAGCCGTGTTCAATACGCTCTCGTGTTAACGGCCAGATAGGAATCGATGTATCTTTGATAAGCCAATCGATTGACTTAGATCTGACGAAATTACACACACAAGCAGAGCTAAACAAGGAGTGTACTACCCTATACCCACAATTGCCTTTTGAGCTTCCTAATGAGTTTTCGCTAGAGATCCCCGAGCCAATTAGGGTGAACCTGCAAACTGTGATCATCCCCTCTTTTTTAATCAACCACGACGACAACAGGCTTATGTTGGCTGAGTCACGCATTGTGTTAGCAAACGCACAGCAGCCCATTCAGATTTCGACTCACGTTAGCCTTGAAGGTCTTTTACAGCTTAAGTCCAACGAAAAATACGGTAAAGTAAAGGAATCTGCCGCTAATACCCTAGCACTTACCTCACGTTCAGAGCTAAGTCTTGTAGGTCAAAAGTGGTCACTCGAAAATATAGATATTGCGCTAAAAGCTGAGGGTATTTCACAATATAACCTGTCAGCTAAAGCGCTTTCAGCGAATATCCAAGGGGCAATATCCGAATCCGATGGCGTTGAACTAACACTTGATGTGCAGGCAAAAAATGCCGCGTATTATCCCGCTCCAACCTCATCTGACGTTGAGCCGGTACCGATTACGATAAAGACAGTGGAGGCCGACATCACATTGCTGGGGCACCATGAACAAGGTCTGACCACGTCGTTAAGTACCCATTTAACGCAAGTTAAGCGCGATACCCTGTTAGTCAATAAGCTAAACAATCAGATGTCCGGTAAAATCAATCAGTTGCGTAAAATTGATTTGACTGGTAGCTCGCGTATCAATGGCATTGCAGTTAACCTTAGTGAAGATCGGTACTTAACCTTTGCCACACTCTCTGCCGAGCACACGATAGAAGCTGCTATTCAAGATAAGTCTTTAGTCAGCCAGCATGAACTGACAATTGATCAAGCTATTCACCTGCATATACAACAGCAACAACAAACCTTAACTGTTAGTGCCGAGCAGCAAGCTATCAGTAATTTTCAAAGTGTTATGAGTCGGTTTATGCCAGAACTGACATTGCAAGAAGGTACGCTTGACCTTAAAGGACTTTTTCAGCTTCAAAACGCCACTTTCGACGGAAAGATTGCCCTAGCGAATGGGGCGCTAAAATATCAGGAATACACTGCAAAGGGGGCTGCTACCACGGCACATATTCAACTTAATTCAGCGGGTCTTCAGCTAGAAAAGAGCACATTACATATTGAAAGCGTTAATGCAGGTGTACCAATTGAAAATATCGAAATTGAATATGCGTTGCATAACAGCAAGGCCAAAATCAACCATGCAGGTGGTGACGTATTAGGCGGAACCTTTAATGTAGGTGAATTATGGTTAGATAAACGTAACCAAGATACTCAAGTGAGGGTAAAAGATATTAGTTTGGCAAAGGCAGTGGCGTTGCAGCAGCAATCAGGTATTGAGGTTACCGGTAGCGTTTCAGGCATCTTACCCATGAGCATAGATAACAATGAAGTGCATATTGACGATGGACTACTAAAAAGTCAGGGGCCAGGAACCTTAAAAATCGACGGTAACCCAGCATTTGACTCGATTGCTGAACAACAATCTGAGTTAAACTACTTGAGAGATTTACAGTTTGAACAATTAAGCAGTAACGTAACGTTACATTCTGACGGCTTATTATTGTTAGACTTTGCTATTTTAGGCAAAAACCCCAATCAACAACAGGCGGTTAATTTTAATTACCATCATGAGGAAAATGTCTTAACCTTATTACGCTCACTTAGGTTGACAGATTCAGTACAGAATCAAATTGAACACAAAATTAAACAAGGCGGTGTACAGTGAAAATAGTGTGGCTAATGATGGCATGTATTTCGTTAGGTGCTTGCACACATAAAGTGCAAGTAGAAACGAAGGAACCGATTACGATCAATATCAATGTAAAAATTGACCACGAAATCCGCGTTAAAGTGGATAAAGAGTTAGATGATATTTTCAGCGATGACAGTGAATTATTCTAAGGAGACACCATGAAAAAGAGCCTATTAACCACATTTGTTGCAGCTACATCCTTATTGTTCACTAGCATGACATTTGCCATTGAATTGGACGATGCTAAAGATCAAGGTTTAGTTGGTGAGCAAACAGACGGCTATCTGGGAGCTGTGGTCAGTCAACCCGATGTTATTGCGCTCATCAAAGAGGTCAATAACAAACGTAAAGCGAAATACAGTCAGCTAGCGTCTAAGAACAACTTAACACTAGAGCAAGTTGAAAAACTCGCTGCGAAAAAAGCCTATGAGAAAACCGCCTCAGGACACTATGTACTGGTAAACGGCAATTGGGTGAAAAAATAGGTATCAGGTGTAAAAAACCGCCAGTGCGAAAATGCTCACACTGGCGGTTTTTTAAGGCTGTTTCTAAGCTAAATAACCGCCATCAACGGTAATAGTCGTACCTGTGGTATAGGTCGATGCATCGGATACCAAGTACAGAACGGTACCAGCCATCTCGTCAGGTTGTGCTACGCGTCCTAATGGAATTGTCATTAATGCCGTTTTTAATATTTTATCATTCGACGTTAACGCCGAAGCAAATTTCGTCTCAGTGAGTCCCGGAAGTAAAGCATTAACACGGATATTCAACGGGCCACACTCCTTGGCAAACGCTTTAGTCATACTGATAACGGCTGCTTTGGTGACAGAATATATACCTTGCATAGCGCCAGGAGAAATACCGTTCACCGAAGCTGTATTGAGTATTACCCCGCCGCCCTGCTCTTTCATCATTTTACCCGCAGCAACTGACATAAAGAAATACCCACGAATATTGACGTCAACCGTTTTTTCGTAGGCTGCTAAATCCGTATCTAGAATATGGCCAAAGTACGGATTAGCTGCGGCATTATTGACTAAAATATCCAGCTTACCAAAATCATTTTTGATACTCTCAAACGTTGCATCAATTTGTGCCATCTCACCTACATGACAGGCTAATGCAGTGGCTTTTCCCCCTGCATCACGAATGCTCTGTGCGACCGCTTCGCAGCCATCAATTTTACGGCTTGATACGATCACATGGGCACCATACGTAGCAAGTAATCTTGCGATTGATTCACCAATTCCACGACTCGCGCCAGTGACTAACGCAACTTTCCCCGTTAAATCAAATAATTCTGTTTTCATTTTTTGTCCTTTATTTTAATCGTTTGTTACGCGGTCATTCCGCCGTCTAAGACCACTGTATGCCCAGTCATAAAACTTGATTCTGGAGTGCATAGCCAGGCGATTGCTCCAGCAATTTCTTGTGGCTCACCTAGGCGTTTCATAGGATTTGCTCTCACCAATGCTTTTTGCCCACGTTCATCTAATTTTGAAAGTACATTCTCCACCATAGGGGTACGAACAAAGCTTGGACAAACGGCATTAAAACGAATGTTGTGTCTAGCGTATTCAACTGCCGCTGTTTTCGTTAACCCCACCACCGCATGTTTTGCTGCGCTATACGCTGACAAAGTGGGGGCAGCGCGAATGCCTGCCACTGATGAAATATTAATGATGTGACCACCGCCATTTCCCATCATGTGCGCCAGTGCGTGTTTCATGCAGTACCACACACCATTGACGTTCACGGCGATATTTTTATGAAATGTCGCATCATCAATTTCAAGCATGAATTTGGGATCGTGATCAATACCGGCATTATTGATGACTACATCAATATTGCCTAAGTCACTGATAGCGGTTCTAAACAATACCTCAACCGATTCGCTTACGCTGACATCCACTTTGCAAAAACGTGCTTGACCGCCTTCATCGTTTATACGCTGAACTAAGGCATTGCCATCAGGCTCATTCAAGTCGCCGATAGTGATGTTTGCACCGCGCTTACTTAACAATAATGCGGACTCAGCACCGATACCTGACGCTCCGCCTGTGATTAATATATGCTTTCCAGCTACGCTGTTATCACTCATTATTCGTTATCCACCTTCAGAACAAGCTTTCCTGTATTTTCACCGTTAAATAACATGAGTAAGGTCTCGGGGAAATGCTCAATCCCTTTTACCACATGCTCTTTGGCCTTTAATTTACCCTCAGCAATCCACTTCGCCATTTGCTCAGCGGCTTCACCGTAGTGTTTAACATTGTCAAAAACTACAATGCCTTCCATACGTGCGCGATTCACCAGTAGCGACAAATAATTTGAAGGGCCTTTAACCGATGCTGTATTGTTATATTGACTAATAGCACCACAGATTACGATCCGCGCATGCATACGAATTTGTGTGAGTACATCATCTAAAATCTCACCGCCTACATTATCAAAATAGACGTCAACGCCTTCTGGACACAGAGTTTTAAGCGCTTTTTTTACGTTTTCGCTTTTGTAATCTATCGCGCCATCAAAGCCTAATTCGTCCACAAGATATTGGCATTTATCTTTACCACCTGCGATACCAATAACAGTACAGCCATTTAATTTAGCAATTTGCCCAACAACCGTGCCGACTGCCCCAGCAGCGCCTGATACGACTACCGTTTCACCTTCTTTAGGCTGTCCGGTATTGAGCAAACCAAAATAAGCGGTCATGCCTGGCATGCCCAGCACACCTAAATAGCGCTCTAATGGCGCAATACTAATATCAATTTTGTGTAAATCTTTAGCATCTGAAACAGCAAATTGCTGTACTCCACCATGACCGAAAACATAGTCCCCTTCGCGGTAATCAGGGGACGTTGATGAAATCACTTCACCAACGGTACTGGCACGCATTACTTCGCCTATTTTCACTGGGGCAATATATGATTTACCGTCATTCATCCAGCCACGCATTGCCGGATCGAGAGAAATATAAGCGATTTTTACTAATACTTGGTTTGGGCCCAACTCAGGGATATCACTTTCTACCTGCTCCCAGTTATCTCTCGTTGGTGTCCCCACGGGTCGCTTGGCCAATAAAAACTGTGTATTTTTCATAAAAAAATTCCTTCACTATAGAAACACGCTGGTGATGGTTTGGCGAAGCTAGAACCATGATTCTTGCATCGCGCTACAGCTATCGTTCATATTCGTCAATAGCGTAAAATCACGATTGATTGCACTTAGCTCCCAATCAATAAAATATTTTGCCGCTTGCAGTTTGCCGCGATAAAACGCTTCATCGTCTTGTGGTAGCTGCCCTTTTGCCAGCGCCGCTTCCGCGGTAATGGCTTGACGTATCCATATCCAACTCACAACAATTTGTCCAAATATCGTCAAAAAGCAACTTGCGTTAGCCAATAACGCGTTCTGGTTCTCACCCCGAAGCTCTGATCCAATTAAAGGAATAAGGGCTTGTAGCTTGGTTAAATAAGGCTGTAGGTCCCCGATAAGTTGCTGACTAATACTGTGCTTTGCCTTAGCAAAATCTTCACTCATGACCTTTTGCAATTGTACTAAACCAGCGCCATTGGCTTGCCACAATTTGCGGGTCATTAAATCTAGCGCTTGAATACCATTGGTACCCTCATGAATAGGGTTTAAGCGATTGTCACGCCAGCATTGCTCCACTGGGTATTCCCGCGTATAGCCGGAGCCGCCGAGTATTTGTATCGCCAAATCATTGGCCTTAGGGCCAAACTCGCTGGGCCATGCTTTTACCACAGGAGTCAGTAAATCAAGCAGTTCAGCAGTCTTTTGTTTTTCTTCTGGCGAAGCAGCCGTATGCAAGTCATCAACTAATCGAGCTGCGTAGAAACACAATGACATACCGCCTTCCACGTAAGACTTCTGCGCTAAAAGCATACGCTTGACGTCACCATGTTGAATAATCGTAGCGGGTTTATCTGTCGGTTTGTTGTTTGGTGCAACGCGACCTTGAGTGCGCTCTTTAGCGTATTGCAGAGAATGGCGATATCCAGCGTAACCCAGCATAGCGGCACCGAATCCTACACCTAAACGTGCTTCGTTCATCATCAAGAACATGTACTTTAATCCTTGATGCTCTTCACCCACTAAATAGCCGTGGCAATCGTCTTTTTCACCAAATGACAACACGGTAGACGTGGTACCACGATAGCCCATTTTGTGAATAAGCCCCGCAAGAGACACATCATTACGCTGGCTTGGTTTATCGTTTTCGTCTAAACGATATTTAGGCACAACAAATAGTGAGATGCCTTTCACCCCAGGCGGCGCTCCCTGAATTTTCGCTAACACAAGGTGCACTATATTATCTGATAATTCATGATCGCCCGCCGAGATAAACATCTTGCTGCCTTTAATTCGATAGCTACCATCATCCGCAAGTCTCGCATTTGTCGTAATATCCGCCAAAGAAGAGCCCGCATGGGGCTCAGTTAATGCCATCGTTCCGGTGAACTCACCGGTCAACATGCGTGGCATAAACGTGTCTTTAATGGTCTGACTGGCAAAGTTTTTAATCACATTAGCGGCCGCTACCGTCAAAAATGAATAGCCCGTACTTGAAGGATTTGACGTGGTAAAGTAGCTTGAACATGCCATCATAATCGTTTCAGGTAGCTGCATACCGCCATCTTCAAAGTCAAAGCGTCCCGCTATCAAGCCAGACTCAGCATAGGTGTCAAAGGCCTCTTTGACTTCAGGTATCATGTGCACCCTTTCACCGTCAAATGTTGGCTCATTTAAGTCTGCTTTGCGGTTATGAGGTGCAAATTTTTCTCTGGCTATTTTATCCGCCGTATCCATGACTGCGTCAAACGTGCCTTTGTTATGCTCACTAAATCGCTCTCTTTCACATAAGGATTCAGTATCGAGCACTTCATACAATTGGAATGCTAACTCTTTACGACTGACCAGTTCTTCACTCATTTTGATACCTTTAATTACCTGTCGATATTTATCTGCGAAAACCACAAAAAAACGACATATTATTGTGACGCCAATTAGGCAACATTCTCGTAACAGAATGTAGCTTCGCAGATAAAAGCGGCGCGATTAATTGTCATATATGACATAATAATGGTGATTTTAGACAGTTATAAAAGTGGATGATAGCCGTTAAAAACAGCGGTTTATAGTGAGGAATATTTTGTGTTTAAAGTGACCATTTTAGGGTTCGATCAAGCCTATGCCAGTGCCATAACAGGTGTATTGGATATTTTTGGTTTAGCAGGAATAACTTGGCAACGTATGCAAGGACAACCTATTAAACCGTTATTTGACGTTCAGATAGCGTCATTAGGAGGACGCCAGGTTAAATGCATAAATCAGCTTGAATTGAGCGCCCACGTTGCAATCGAGAATGTGACGAAAACTGATTTGCTGTTAATTCCGACTATAGGTGGTGATCCCCTTGAAGTGTTGAAAAACAATGTTGCTTTACTGCCTCATATTCGCCGCCATTATGCGCTCGGCGCAGATATAGCGAGTAACTGTAGTGGCGCATTTTTACTTGCTCAAGCAGGTATATTGGATCAACGCATGGCGACAACGCATTGGGGCTACGCGGAACTATTTAGCACGCTATACCCACAAGTTGATTTACTCATCGATCGTTTAATAACAGAACAAGATAATATTTTCTGCTCTGGCGGCGGCATGGCTTGGTTTGACTTAGCATTATTATTGATTGAACGCTACGCTGGGCATGATATCGCTACTACGACAGCGAAAGCCCACGTGATTGATTTATCCAGAGGTGAACAATCTGCCTACGCATCTCTGCGCACTAAAAAATACCATCAGGATGTTGAGATCCTTACGGTGCAGCACTGGCTCGAAGAGCATTACGCGCAAAAAATTGTGATTGAGTCATTAGCCGCCAAAGTGAATTTAACGCCGCGTACTTTTGTGCGCAGATTTAAACGTGCTACTGACCAGTCCCCTCTTGTCTATTTACAAGGCGTCAGAGTAGAAGCGGCTAAAAAGTACTTAGAAGCAGCAACGCACAGTGTTGAGCGAATTGTTAATTTGGTAGGCTATGACGATTTAAGTTCTTTCACTCGCCTATTTAAAAAGCACACGGGTTTATCTCCGAGCCAATACAGTAAAAAATTCAGTCGGTAAAGTAAGACGTTAGTTAATCAGTCAGTTTCCACCGTATTGCCATCTTAACGTCATATAAGTCGTCGAAGATTTACATCTAAAAACGAAACATTGAGCACAGTTTATGCTTATACCAATATCATATAGCTAATTTGAACGTTAAAGACAGCTACATTAAGTAGCAACTTAGCTCCCGTATTGAATAAATGTATTTTAAATCAAAAATATACGTGTTTATCCCAGTTTAAGGTTTCAATCGTGTCTGCTCGATAAGCAGTTGCAACATGAAGAGAAATGCATCAATTTAGGGCAATTTAATTGTGTATTGTTGTCATTTCATACTGGGTAAAGAGTAATACTTTTAAATATTTCGTTATTTTATTACTAATTAATTATAAAAATGCGGAATATTGGTGTATAAATGCACAAAATCTGTTCTTTAATTACACGCGAGAGGAAAATCATGGCTTTTAAGAAACAATATTTAAAATCTAAACCTGTTTGTAAGGTCACATTTAAAATCAGCAAGGAAGAAGCAAAACAGGCAGATACCGTCAGCATTGTTGGTGATTTTAATGACTGGGATAAAAGTGCGACTGTGATGAAGAAGCTTAAAAACGGTAGTTTCTCTGCAGCGATGGACTTACCAGTAGAGAATGAATACCAATTCAGATATTTGTTAGATGATGAAGCATACGAAAATGACTGGCAGGCTGATGCTTATACAATGTCGCCAATGTCAAATGAAGAAAACTCGGTGATAAAACTATAGTTAGTGCAGGCACCCTGCGTTTCAAACGAAACACAGGGTGTTTATATCGCTATATAAATTACTCAAGCGTTGTAAATGAAACGCCAGGGTATGTTACACCTTGCCATTCAACGGCTTGTTGATTGAAATTCTGTACCAGCGTGGTATTGCCTCTTTTACTCAACCTTAGGCCTTTGGGTAGACGGTAAGTCTCTATTCCCGCTCCACGTAATGCTTCCATTAAGACGCTGCTAATTAACCCTGTTGACAATGCACCAATGACACTTACCTTATCTTTTTGGGTGACGGCAGCTAAACCAGCCATAGGTCCATGCGTGTAAGTATGAGTGGCAACAGCACTGTTTACTTCATAACTTTCACACCAAAGTTTCGCGGTAAAGTCCGTGTTGTGGTTGGTGCAACGAATAGTTTGCTCTAATGTAGGCCGCAACGAATCAAAATTAGCCAATTTGATCCCGACTAATTCTTCAATAAATTCGAATTGCCCTTTATTAGCCACGCGCCCAGAGTCATGACGAAACGCCGTGCGTGGACCAAAAACAATGGGGCATGACTTAGCACAAAGGTTTAGTATTGACGCGGTTTTATCTGTCATTAATGTGAGAGCCGGCGCAACGACGAGTGCATATTGCTTATCAGTCAGTTGTTCAGGGTGAATAATATCCACATCTACCCCTAACTCTCTAAGAGCACTGTAGAACATCATGAATTGATGCCAATAATTCAAATCTTTATTGTGAGGCTGTAAATTGTAAGCCCATAGACTGTTGTAATCATGTAACAGGGCAACTTTTGCATCTACTTTTTCAAGCGCGAATTGGCTAGGGTCAAAGTCTTTCACTTCTTGATAGCCTCGATCAGCACGGCCATCTTGTTGCAATAATCCGGAATGCATTATTTCTTGCGCCATATGGCTTGCGCGCCATCTGAAGTAAGTCACACAGCTTGCCCCATGAGCCCAAGCCTGTGCTGTCCATAATTGCACTGCTCCTTTAGCGGGTAACGGATTATACTGCGCCCAATTCGCGTGACCGCATTGCTGCTCCATTATCCAAAAATCTTTCCCACCTTTAATGCCGCGATATAAATCGTGATTAAAACTAACCAAGTCAGGGTGACCAGTGCGGGCGAACTCTGTTTTTGTTTCCTCGCTCTCCCAGGTCGCGAAAAACTCAAGCATACCGATTGGATAGCTATCCCAAGCAACAAAGTCTAGGTTTTTAGCGACTTTATATAAATCAAATTCTTGGGCAAAAATCACAAAATTATGTGTGATGAAACGATCAGGTGATAATGCTCTAAGCACCTCTATTTGCAGTTGTTGAAACTCATCTATCATGTCTGAGCAAAAGCGTTGATAATCTAACGCCTGCGATGGGTTAGGCTGGCGAACAGCTGTTAAATTTGGCGGGCAAATTTGCGACCAATCAGAGTAATCTTGACTCCAAAAGGCACAGCCCCAGGCTTCGTTTAATGCTTCTAAAGTTTGGTAGCGCGCTTCAAGCCACTTAGGAAAACGCTCAGCGCTCGCTCCACCATACGACACCGCTGTACCTTCATGGCCTAATTCGTTATCGGTCTGCCAACCTATCACGTCAGCATGTTGACCATAACGCTTCGCTATCTCAGTGGTAATGCGCTTGCATTCTTTACGGTATGTTTCACTGGCATGGTCATAGTGACGACGCGAGCCAAATCTCATGGTCTGCCCTTGGGCATCAACTGCTAAAATATGTGGAAACTTTTTCACTAACCAAGCAGGTGGCGTAGCTGTGGGCGTGCACATCACTATCTTAAGACCCTTTGCAACATACGTAGCAACGGCCTCATCTAGCCATTGCCAATCAAACACACCGTCCTTTGGCTCAATTTTAGCCCAAGAAAACTCTGCTAATCGGACATACGTTAAGCCTAAAGCGCGTTGTTGTTCTGCGTGTACTCCCCATTCATTCTGAGGTACGTGTTCAGGGTAATCGCACACGCCAATATTCAAAGTGTCGTTATTTAAAGTAGACATAATCGCCTGCCTCTCGCGTTAATTTATATGATAAATATGATGTGAGGAAAATATAGAGTTATAACAATGAACGCAAAGATTATTTTAGCAGTGCACACCCATTCGTTTAATTATTCTTCGTTTTTCAATATAGGCGGGTCGGGATAAATAGAGTTAGTATTACACCAATTCCAATAAGTAATTAACCACTCAGCGAAAATTTAAAAGGGTTTAATTAGAATGATAGCCCTATATTAAATACCTTTACCTACTGTTTGTGCGCTATTTGCCTATAAAAAAGCCGCTGTAAACAGCGGCCTTTAGCCTAGTTCTATAGGCAAATTTCATCCGAATGTTAACGGAGTCTACATTATAAAGCAGCTTCTAATTCAGGTAATACATCAAACAAATCACCGACTAAACCATAGTCAGCGACTTGAAAAATAGGCGCTTCTTCATCTTTATTAATCGCCACTATGACCTTGGAGTCCTTCATACCCGCAAGGTGTTGAATCGCGCCAGAGATCCCCACTGCTATATATAATTGCGGTGCGACTATTTTACCCGTTTGCCCAACCTGCATATCATTCGGCACAAAGCCTGCATCAACGGCAGCACGTGAAGCGCCCATCGCCGCACCGAGCTTATCCGCAATACCATCTAGCAATTTAAAGTTCTCACCGTTTTGCATTCCACGTCCACCGGAAATGACGATGTCGGCAGCGGTCAGTTCAGGACGTTCAGATTCAGTAAGCTCTGCGCTAACAAAGGCTGAAATTTCTGAGGTTTTAACCACATCAATTGTTTCAACTGGGGCGTTATTGCCCGTGCCATTGGCATCAAAAGTAGACGTACGTATTGTTAATACTTTAATGCTGTCACTTGATTGAACGGTAGCAATAGCGTTACCTGCATAAATAGGACGTACAAACGTATCACTACTTTGTACGCCAATCACATCAGATAATTGTGCGACATCTAACAATGCGGCAACGCGGGGCATAAAGTTCTTACCTGTGGTAGTCGCTGCGCAAACCACGTGACTGTAGTCTTTACCTAATTCAGCAACTAACTCAGCAACGTTTTCAGCTAGCTGATGCTCATACGCTTTGTTGTCAGCGACAAGTACTTTACTGACACCATCAACTTCGCTTGCTTGAGATGCGACGTCAGCACATTCATGTCCCACAACGAGTAGGTGAAGGTCATCACCCATTTTAGTCGCCGCATTAACGAGCTTATGGGTTTCAGACTTTAATTGGCTGTTATCGTGCTCTGCATATATAAGTATCGCCATTAGATCACCTTCGCTTCATTTTTCAATTTATCAACCAATTCAGCCACATCAGCCACTTTTACCCCGCCGGAGCGTTGCGCTGGTGGCTCAACTTTAAGCACGTTAACGTTAGACGTTAATTCAACCCCAAAGTCAGCCGCAGATTTAACATCAAGAGGCTTACGTTTTGCCTTCATAATATTCGGTAGTGAAGCATAGCGAGGTTCATTTAGGCGTAAATCAGTTGTAACCACGGCAGGCAGATTCAACTCTACTGTTTGTAAACCACCATCTATTTCGCGAGTCACTTTCACCTTAGAGGACTCAATGTTCACTTCAGAAGCGAACGTTCCTTGGGGCATACCTGTTAACGCGGCTAACATTTGTCCGGTTTGGTTATTATCAGAATCGATCGACTGCTTTCCTAAAATAACTAAATCAGGAGACTCTTCTTCGACGACTTTCTTAAGGAGTTTGGCAATTTGTAATGAGTCTAGTGACTCACTAGTGTCAATTTGCAGACCACGATCAGCACCGAGTGCTAATGCTGTTCTGATTTGCTCTTGGCAAGACTTGTCACCAATGGAGACGACGACGATCTCTGTTGCTACACCTTTCTCTTTTAGTCTAACTGCTTCTTCAACCGCAATTTCACAAAATGGATTGATAGACATTTTGGCGTTGGTTAAATCCACTGCACTATTATCGGCTTTAACGCGCACTTTAACGTTATAGTCGATGGCGCGTTTTACCGGCACTAATATTTTCATTTTCACCTCATTTGACAGGCGTTTGAGCAACAAAAAATGCAATTTAACATTACATTTACGGAATGCATTTAATTTACGTTCTGTTGACGTGCACGTCAACCCGTGCACAATACTCACAAATGACCAATCGCAAAATACGGCGATTTAACGGTAGGATCACAGTGATAATTCATCCAATTACAGCGTAAAATGTAGATAATAACGCAGTGATTAGCCTAAATATTGCCCGATGGTAGATAATCATTGGCATTGCGATAAGTAACGGCGAAGCCCTCTATAACTGTGACTTATAGAAAATATATATACAAATAAGTTGCGCTTTATCGGCTCTGTCCGTAAAACAACACCCAACTAATTTGTAAAAATTGTGTAACAAACAAAACGCACGCATTTTTTTAATGAATACATATTGATAAAAGAGGAGATACCGGTGGAACGAGAATCGATGGAGTTTGATGTAGTGATAGTCGGTGCTGGTCCAGCTGGACTCTCAACCGCATGTCGACTGATGCAATTAGCGCAGGAAAAAGAACAAGAGCTCATGGTTTGCGTCGTTGAAAAAGGTTCAGAGGTGGGTGCACATATTTTATCTGGCGCGGTGTTTGAAACCCGCGCGTTAGATGAATTGTTTCCGGATTGGCAATCAATGGGTGCACCTCTCAATACTCAGGTAAAAGAAGATCATATTTATTATCTACGCGATGAGCAAAAAGCAACTAAGTTACCAAATATAATGACGCCAAAAACCATGCATAATGAAGGCAACTACATTGTAAGCATGGGCAATATTTCACGTTGGCTAGCAGAACAAGCTGAATCGTTAGGTGTTGAGGTGTTTCCAGGCTTCGCCGCCGCAGAAGTGATCTACAACGATGATGGTAGTGTCGGTGGGGTCATTACTGGTGATATGGGTATCGGCCACAACGGAGAACATAAAGACGGTTACATGCCAGGCATGGAATTACGCGCGAAATACACTGTATTCGCGGAAGGCTGCCGTGGGCATTTAGGCAAAGAGTTAATCGCGAAGTTTGAATTAGATAAAGGAAAATCGCCTCAACATTATGCTATTGGTTTTAAAGAAATATGGGATATTGACCCAAGCAAACATCAAGAAGGTCTAGTGGTTCACAGTGCTGGCTGGCCACTTACCGAGGCATCAGGTGGCTCTTATTTATACCATGCGGAAAATAACCAAGTTTTTGTTGGCTTAATTGTAGACCTGAATTATAGCAATACGCACTTGAGCCCATTTGATGAGTTTCAACGCATGAAACATCACCCAGTCTTTAAACAATATTTAGAAGGTGGTAAACGCGTTAGTTATGGCGCGAGAGCCATCGCAAAAGGCGGCTATAATTCATTGCCCAAAATGACATTACCAGGCGCCCTACTCGTTGGTTGCGAAGCAGGCACGCTCAATTTCGCCAAAATTAAAGGTAATCATACTGCCATGAAATCCGGCATATTAGCAGCCGAAACGCTCATTCATGCCCTAGGAGCAGAAGAACAAGGAAGAAAAGATTTAACGGATTATGCAAAACGTTTTGAAGACTCATGGGTTTTTGATGAACTATTTCGTTCACGCAACTTTGGAGCCGCATTGCATAAATTTGGCACATTTGGTGGTGGCGCTTACAACACGGTTGAGCAAAATATATTTAATGGCAAAATGTTTTTCAATTTGTCAGATAATGCGAAAGATTTTGAACAACTCAAACAAGCTAAAGATTGCGCAAAAATCGATTACCCTAAATACGATGGCGTATTAAGTTTCGATAAATTATCTTCTGTGTTTTTGTCTAATACTAACCACGAAGAAGATCAGCCTTCGCACCTTAAGTTAAAAGATAGCGCTATTCCAACGACAGTGAATTTGCCCTTGTACGACGAGCCTGCACAGCGCTACTGCCCTGCTGGAGTGTACGAAATTATAGACAACGATCAAGGAGAAAAGGCGCTGCAAATTAATGCCCAAAATTGCGTGCATTGTAAAACTTGCGATATCAAAGACCCTAGCCAGAATATTAAATGGGTAGTGCCAGAAGGTGCTGGTGGTCCAAATTATCCTAATATGTAATTAAACGGTAAACCTGAAAGAGGCGAAAATTATTTCGCCTTTTTTTTTATATTACTCAATAATTCCAATTTTTAAATATTTAGCTTATGAAAAAGTAATTATTTCGATAAACTTATTGCCAACTATCACGTAAAAATATATGTTTCATCTTAGGTATACATTTAAATTAAAAGGTAAATTATGAGTGATTTCATTAGCATTTTGACTCATGGACGACGTTTGCAAGGAGCGGTAAAGGAATTATCTATTGAGGAATTGGAAACCGTTTCAGATAAGCTAAATTCGATTATTGAGAATCGCAAAGCGAAAGAATTAGAACAGCAAGAAGCGGAGCGAGAGAAAAACGAAAAGTTAAATCAAATCCTTGCTCAATTAGAAGAAGCTGGGTTAGACGTGAATGACCTGCAAAAAGCTGAGCCTGCGAAGAAAGCGGCAAAGGTCGGTAAGAAACGTCCGGTCAAATATAGCCTAAAAGACAGTGACGGAAATGAGCATAAATGGACCGGCATAGGTCGTATGCCTAAAGTATTCAAAGCAGCACTTGATAGTGGTAAATCATTAGAATCTTACCTAATTGACTAATCCTCTTTAGTGGTCACTAATGGGTGACCACGCCCCTTTCTTACTTTATTCAGTAAACCTTATTTATCTATTAATAGGGGAATATTATTTCCATTTTACACATCCACCATAAAGTTGATCTCGCTGCAGAAGACCAGCCTTGGCTATTATTAATTCACGGTCTATTCGGTAATTTAGATAACCTTGCTATGTTGCGCCGACAATTAAATAAAGAGTTTAATATTATTTCCATAGATTTGCCCGATCACGGTAAATCACAACATTCTGAGCAGTTCAGTTTCGCAACTTATGCACAATCAATTATTCATTTGCTGTCGTCACTGGATATCACCACGATTCATTTAGTTGGGCATTCTCTTGGCGGCAAAGTCGCTATGCAGATGGCATTGTTCCAACCGGATTTAATATCGACATTAACCGTTTTGGATATTGCGCCTGTTACCTATGAACCTAGACATACGAATGTATTTAAGGCTCTACTAAGTGTTAATTTGGCACAAATTGATGATCGCAAAGAGGCAGACGAACAAATGAGTGAATTTGTGTCTGAAGCGTCAGTCAGGCAATTTTTATTGAAAAGCTTGTATCAAGATAATGAGACTGGAGATTGGCACTGGCGTTTTAATTTAGCTCTGCTAGACCGTGATTATGCTTTGCTCTCAAAAGGTATTGTTAGTGAGCAAAAATTTAGTAAACCCGTGTTGTTTTTGAAAGGTCAAAACTCTGACTACTTAAAGGCTAGTTTCACAAAACAGACCATTGAATTTTTTCCTAATAGTCAGGTCAGAGTCATTTCTGGTGTAGGTCATTGGCTGCACGCTGAAAAACCAGCAGAATGCGCAAAACATATACGCACATTTTTACGAAATTAGTTTTTTTCAACCCTGCCTCAATATGCTAAAGTAGCGCCGCAATGAAATGTAGCGAGAGACCATGTTAAGCGATAATTATGAACAAATTGAGGCCATCGCTCTTGACTTGGCGTTGGTTGGTTTATTCTTACTCATGGGCTTCGCAGTGCATGATGTTTTAAAAAAGAATAACGTACCTATGATAGGTAGAGTGGTTGTTTATTTAGTTTTGTTTTTAGGTGCTGCGGGCTTCCTGTTTAAAGGCGTAGTACAATACTTTTGGCAAGCAACTTAATGGTTCTGGTGAACGTCCAGACAGATATAACTAGATTTTGAGGTATTCAACACAATGGCGAGCGTAGGCCTATTTTTTGGTAGTGACACGGGTAACACTGAGCATATTGCCAAGATGATCCAAAAAGAATTGGGCAAAGGCCTAATTGATGTACACGATATAGCTAAAAGCAGTAAAGCAGATATTGCCGAGTTCGATTTACTCATGTTCGGTATTCCTACTTGGTATTATGGTGAAGCCCAATGTGATTGGGATGACTTTTTCCCAGAGTTGGAAGAAATCGATTTCGCCGACAAACTCGTGGCAATATTTGGCTGCGGTGATCAAGAAGACTACGCCGAGTACTTCCTTGATGCCATGGGTATGGTAAGAGACATCGTGGAAGCTAAAGGAGCGATTCTTATAGGACAATGGCCTACCGAAGGCTATGACTTTGAAGCATCAAAAGGCATGGCTGACGAAGATCATTTTGTCGGACTGGGTATTGACGAGGATCGCCAACCCGAGTTGACCGAGAGCCGAGTAAAAGCTTGGTGCAAACAGATACATGAAGAAATGTGTTTAGCTGAGCTTCAGTGATCACATTTATATAATCATTTTCTTTGAAAGGAGCGAAAGCTCCTTTTTTATGTAAAATTTCACGTTATAAAATTTTACGGTGTATTTATGCAAAAAAGCAATGTAAACGCCTTTTTATAACAAAGTAAAATTCGTAAACAATGATATGACTGGATCACTGCCGATATTATCGGTACAGTTTGGGATTAAGTTGTTTACATTAAAAGTTAAGTTGGATCTATGGACCAAAATAAAGAACTCAAAAAAGCGGGATTGAAAGTCACGTTACCTCGTTTAAAAATCCTTGAAATACTGCAAGATCCAGATAATCAACATATCAGCGCTGAAGATGTATACAAGATCCTAATTGAACAAGACGAAGAAATCGGTTTGGCGACCGTTTATCGTGTTTTAAATCAGTTTGATGATGCTGGTATTCTAAATCGTCATCATTTTGAAGGCGGAAAATCTGTTTTCGAGATTAGCCATAAAAAACATCACGATCACCTTGTGTGCTTAAATTGCGGTAAGGTGATCGAATTTGAAGATGAAGTTATCGAAAAACGTCAGGAAGAAGTGGCAAAACGTCACAATATGACGCTTATTCACCATAGTTTGTATCTCTATGGCGAATGCCAAGATGACTGCGGTGGTGAAGAGTAATAAGTTTTGCAACCCCTTGTTGCATCTGCGTGAATTCCCAAGATGAATCTGCCTACGTTGACTCATCTTGGCCTTTTCAGTACAAACTGTTCTATTTTTTAACGACCCAGTTATTTGGTACCTCGCCTGCAACAACTTGCAAAGGGGTCAAATCTGAGTCTGTTACCCACACAGCAACAGCGAAACCTTTGGCATCTATATCCGTTTTGAATATTGGAATTTGAATAAAAGGCGCTCCGCTGTCTTCAATTTGCTGGTGTTCAAGCACAATAAAATTTTCTTCCAGCGCTTTGCCTTTGTTCTCCCCGCGTTTGACTAAAGTGGTCACACCTAAGCCAAGTAGCGCTACGTTGTAATACCGCATTGGCGCGCTAGTCGTATTTGTTCCTATGTCCGTGAGCGAGTATGCTATATCGATAGAAGCGTCTTGTATTGTTACCGCTAATTGTCCCTTATGATGTGAATGAATGTAGGGTATAGGCTTACCACTAAACCAACCTTTCCATTCTCTACTTTCTACCACAAAAGCCGGCGTGTAAACTGACTGCACATTGCCAGTGCGTTTATAGTGTCGTTGTCGTTGGCTAAATGCCTTTGAAGCAAATGGATCAGCCCAACCAAGATCGTCCCAATAATCAACATGAAAAACCGCTGGTACAAGGGTGTGCCACACATTGGGGTCGTCTAAAAATTTATTCACCCACCTTTGCGCTGGAGGACAACTGCTGCAACCTTGGGAAGAAAACACTTCTAACAAAGTGGTATTTTTCCCTTCAGATGTTAGGTGAATAACACCTGATTCAGATGCTTGGATGATGTTTGTTTTACAAATAAAAAAGAGGCTAAAGGACAGTAATATTATGCGCTTCAAAATAGACCCTACTGTAAGTTAGCTCAGGTACGCCTATGTTCGCTGAATAACATCACAGAAAGCTCACAAAAGCGTAGTATTTTCTCTTTTTCTAACCAGACTAAGGGTCAAAAGAACAGTAAACGCGAAACACACCAATACCGTTGCGACTTGATTAGCCTCCTCCATCTGATTTGTTTCTATTAGATCATACAGTAAGATAGACAAGACTCGCGTTTCACTTTCTATATTGCCCCCTATCAGCAACACTACACCAAATTCACCTATGGTATGTGCAAACGCCAATATGCAGCCTGTCGTTATTCCATGCTTACTTAACGGCAATATAATCCATCTAAAGGTTTGAAGCCGATTCGCACCTAATGTACGACTGGCATCTAATAAATCTTTATCAATTTTAATAAACGCGTCACGGATCGGCTGAACCATAAATGGCAAACTGTATAAAATAGAGCCGAAAAGCAATCCGTAAAACGAGAACACTAGGGTTGCATCAAACATCGAAACCCAAGCAGCCCCTAAAGGGTGTTGCGGTGAAAATAACACTAATAGATAAAAACCAAGCACAGTAGGCGGTAACACGAGCGGAATTGTAATGCATGCTTCAATAGCGGGTTTTAATCGGTTACTCGATTGGCTAAGCCACCAACCCAGTGGAATTGAAATAATCAGTAAAATTAAAGTTGTCGATGTCGCTAGCTTAAGTGTCAGTAAGGTCGCAAGCCAAATTTCATTTGCAAAGAGATCACTGAGCATCCGGTTTTACTCTAGGAATAGATTGCATTTCACTACTTTGATAACCACTGTTTGTAATGATGCTTCGCCCCGTATCACTTAATATAAAATGGTGAAATGCCATCACTTCTCGTGTTTCAGCCGCTGACCGCCCCGATTGCTTTAGAACAACCATTTGTTGGTTTATTGGTGAATATAAATGGCTGGGCAAAAGCCAATAATCTTTGCTTTGCCCACTGTTTTTTATTACTTGACTGAGCGCGATAAAGCCTGCTTCTGCCGCGCCAGACTGCACATAGTGAGCGGTTTGTGACACATTATTACCCAATACAATGCGCGATTGTAGTGCCGCATACTTTCCTAATTTGTGCAGTGCTTGTTTTGCCGCTTGGCCAAAAGGGGCAAGCTTTGGATTAGCAATGGCAAGTTTACCCGTTAAGGTATTAAGCGATTCAGCGTTTACCGAAGTAAACCCTTTGCGCCAGAGGACTAACTGCCCCAAAGCGTAGTTTTTTCGAGTATTGGTCTCAACGAGCCCTTTTTTTTCAAGTCGCTTTGGACGGTCACTGTCAGCGGATAGAAATATATCGAAAGGAGCACCTCGGTTAATTTGAGCATAAAGTACCCCCGTAGAAGCACTTGAAACACTGATGTCTGCCTTAGGGTGTAATCGTGTATATTCTTCAATTAGGGTGACTAATGTGGGTTTAAAATTAGCGGCAACCGCAACCTTTACCTCAGCATGAGCAAATACTGGCATACACACTCCTAATAAACATAACAATGCGGCCCTAAATGCTGCTTTACCTTTCATCACGTTTATCCCACTTTAGACGCGCTTGGGTATCGCACGCACTCGCTGCTACCCATTTATCTCCTTCAGAGGTGGACTCTTTCTTCCAAAACGGTGCCTCGGTCTTGAGATAATCCATAATAAACTGCACCCCGTCAAAGGCGTCCTTACGGTGAGCTGACGTTAAGCCAACAAAAACAATCTGCTCACCCTGTGCGAGTCTCCCCACTCTGTGAATAAGAATGACTTTACCGAAATGCCAACGAGCACGAGCGGCGCTTACTATATTTAGCAAACTGACTTTCGTCATCGCGGGATAGTGCTCTAAGAACAAATCGCCAACTTCATGTCCTTGGTTAAAGTCCCTTACTAGCCCACTGAAGGTCACAATGGCACCATTTGCAAGGCTATCATGCCTGAGTGCATCATAGAGTGCACCTTGATCAAAGTCTTCAGTTTGCACCTCAATCACATCTTGCACTAGATCACCCTCCGGTAACAGGTGGAAAAAAGGCAACTTCATCGCCGTCGCTAAGCGGTGTTTCGTCATCGCCGATAGTCTGATTAACCGCGACCAAAGTAGAGTGGTTCGACAGATACGGTCGCCAATGAGGGTGCATAGACCCGAGGATTTTTTTTAGTTCGGCAACACGTGTAGCGACCTCATCAACTTTGACAGAAGGCGTGTTGACTTGGTCTTTCAACTGGCCAAAAAATAACACTTGGATCATGATACTTGCGCCTCTTTTCTCTGCCAGTGGCCTGTTTTACCGCCGTGCTTTTCAATAACCTGAATTCCATTTATCGTCATTGATGGATCAACAGCCTTACACATATCAAACAGGGTTAACGCCGCCACAGAAACAGCGGTTAGCGCTTCCATTTCAACGCCTGTCTGACCAGCTAATTTACACATCGCGCTAATTCTAATGCCGCTTTCATCTTCAAGGGTGGCAAAATCTATTTGTACTTTTGTTAACATAAGCGGGTGACATAAAGGAATTAAATCACTGCACTTCTTTGCCCCCTGAATGCCCGCGATACGCGCAACAGCAAATACGTCACCCTTAGCGTGCTGCTGATTTTCTATTAGTGATAAGGTTTGTGGTGACATCAACACATAGCCTTCTGCGTGGGCCACCCTTTGTGTAACAGATTTATCTGTTACATCTACCATATTTGCTTCACCATGTTGATTAACATGGGATAAGGTCTTTTCCTGTGTCATAACCTAACCTCGACTATCACAAGGCGCCGCCTCGCTCGCTTTTAAATGAACAATAAAATTACAAGGCCGATGAGCAGCATTGAGTTGTTCTTGCAATATTCCCTTCCACGCAGTGCGACACGCTCCCGTCGACCCTGGCATACAAAATATTGCTGTGCCGTTGGCCATGCCTCCTAGCGCACGAGACTGCACAGTCGAGGTGCCAATTTCGTTATAAGAAATATATCTAAATAACTCACCGAAACCTTCAATTTCCTTATCGAATAAAACCGATAGCGCTTCAGGTGTAGTATCACGTGCTGTAAAGCCTGTTCCCCCGGTAACTAACACAACTTGCACTTGTGTTGATGCTATCCAGTTTGAGACAGTGGCTCTAAGTTGGTATTTATCATCTTTTACGATGCACTTTTCAACTAATCTATGTCCGTCAGCCTCTAACGCGCTTACCAGATAAGCTCCTGATGTATCAGTTTCTTCATCCCTTGTGTCCGAAACAGTAAGCACGGCTATATTCAGAGCTACGTGCTTATTACTTGAAGTATGTGTCATAGGTTGTTTTTCTCTCGGTCTGTTCTTTATTCCAGTCATGATTAACGACTACGTTTTATGAGCTAATGTTGCTTCAATCATTTGACTATAGATACTCTTTCGGCATAAGCATTTTTCAAATATTCACTGAATTCGTATTTAATTTATGCCACTGCTTAGGTGAATTAACATTAATAAACTCATCCATATTCACTGTGTCGGGAATAGATATTGCGTGCCCGTGATTCATCTCAAGCATTCGGAAAATAGACAATGCCGACCTATCTTGTAATACACGCGCTAGATACTGGAAGATACTTCTGTGTAAAGGCACGTAAAGTGGCAGGTTGAAACCTTCAAAGTACGCCAAACTGCTGTTTTTTTGCGCGTTTTCAATCAATAAGGTCAACGTTTGAGCGGTTAAACTTGGCATATCAACGGGCGTGACTAATAAGGCACTGAACTGCTCTGCTGTAGCAGGTTTAACACCTTGAGAATGCTGATTGATAGCATACATGAAGCCAGCATGAATACCCGCTAGCGGACCACATTCAGGATATACATCCTGTATCTGTTCAGCCCCCTTGCCACTTACGATGACTCGTCCATTACAAACGTTCGACAGCAAATTATGCGCATGCTCAACGAGCGATTGATTAGTCGAACGCAAGCAAAGGCGACTTTTGTCTTGTCCCATTCGAGTCGACAACCCCCCCGCTAACACCAAGCCTAGCACGTTGGATTTGTTCATCTGATCACCGGTGCGCTTATCTGTGCATATAGTCAAATCGGCAGCTTCGCCAGCCACAGCAGTTGTTCTATTCATTTGCTTAAGTCATTGAGATTAAATCAATTGTTTTCTTTAATTGAGGTTATATTGCGCGCAATACTTCCATCGGACTGCAATTTTGGCTAACCACCAAGCATCGCAAGGTGTTTAGTCGCGCCAGTGTAGCCATCGTGCAAAAAGTGTGTCGATTTTTTACCCCCTAACAGTACTGTTAGCTCTTCCTGCAGGCGATGGGTATCGTCATCAGTTATATACTCTCGAATATCAAGACCGTGCTCACTAAATAAACATAGGTGAAGTTTACCTAAAGCAGAAATGCGCAGGCGATTACAGCTGGCGCAAAAATCTTTGCTGTAAGGCATGATAAGCCCTATTCGCCCTGCATAATCAGGATGAGAAAATTCTTGTGCTGGCCCCGCCGCTTTATCTCGAATAATTTGCTGCCAACCATCTGAAGTAAGCTGTTCTTTTATGGGCATTCCGGAGGTATGATTTCGATCGAAGAACACTTGATTGTCACCCGTTTGCATCAACTCGATAAAGCGTAAGGTGACTGGCGTTGTTTTAATCCACTGTAAAAATGAAGACAATTCATGCTGGTTAAAATGACGCATCAGCACAGCGTTAACTTTAACCGTTACCCCCCGTTCTAAGGCTCGATCGATTCCGCGCAGGATCACATCTAGTTTGTCATGCCCAGTTATAGAGGCAAACATACGAGGGTCTAAGCTATCAATACTGATATTCATTGATGTGAGCCCAGCATCAACCCAGCTATCAATATGCTCAGGTAATTTGTAGCCATTGGTGGTAATGGCGACCTGATCAATGCCTGGGGTAGATGCGCAGGCACGAATGGCTTGCGGCAGATCTTTACGTAATGAAGGCTCGCCGCCTGTAATACGAATTTTACTGGTGCCTAACTGTGCGAATGCACTGGCAATGCGTTTAATTTCATTCAAAGACAAAAAGTCTCTCGGTGTATCGCACTGATAGCCATCAGGCAAACAGTATTCACAACTGAAATTACACACATCTGTAATCGACAGCCGCAGATAATGAAATCGACGACCGAACTTATCTTGCAACATATTCACTAACACCTTTCCAAATTGAAGTCGTCACGCATGTTTGCTGTGACACTTGCGGGGAGGCTGTCCGATTTCTCTCGCAACCCTGGCGAATAACATTCGTTTAAATGCTATCCGCGGCCAGCACACCCTGTCTTATGAGGTAGGTATGAAGGCTCGGAGTTAAACCACGGTTATTTTTACCATACTTTAGGGCGCCAAGGCTATTCGTCGCGATAAAATGCTAACAAATAGTTGTGTGTAAATATGTATCGTCCCCGTGCTGAATGCTTCCCCCCATATCTTTTATTAATTAACCAAGTAAGGCGTAACGACAACGCTCAAGCTCCACGCAATTGGCATGACTTAACTTAGTTCACAGGCGTTTAGAGTGATTGGCATGTAAGTTGATTAGATAATGGTGTGATGAGGATTTGTTTCTAGTAAACGAACAACAATATTGGTGCACAACAAGGGAGATAGCGTTTATATGTTAACCGAATTTGCTGATAAACATCAGTTAAGTAAGGAATTTTTACATGATGCAAGAAAATGGTACATCCCCCTTGCGAAGAATATCGCAAAGCACCAAAGCGGTGCAGACGCGCCCTATTTCTTAGGCATTAACGGTTGCCAAGGCTCCGGAAAATCGACGTTATCAGCATTTATTTGTGATTACTTGGAACAAGAGCATAATTTAAACGTCGTGGTGATGTCTCTAGACGACTTTTATTTAGATCAATCTCAGCGCAATGCAATTGCGATTAAAGTTCATCCTCTGTTTACGACCAGAGGGGTACCAGGGACCCATGATATGAATCTCGCGTCCGATGTAATTTCAGCGCTTCAACAGCATAAGCCTGTCGCTATACCGCGATTTGACAAAGGCACAGATAATCCTGCACCGAAAGAACATTGGCAACATGTCAGTGCACCAGTTGATGTCGTTATTTTTGAAGGCTGGTGCTGGGGAGTTGAATCTCAGGAAGAACGTGAACTTGACAAGCCAATTAACAAACTTGAACTAGATCAAGACGAAACGGGCGTTTGGCGCAGGTTCGTAAATACACAACTCGCCAAATATTATGCCCCTTTGTATGCCACTATGGATTATTGGGTTATGCTAAAAGCGCCCTCGTTTGATTGTGTTTACAGCTGGCGTTTAGAGCAAGAACAGAAGTTACGTCAGGCGCTCGCTGCAAACGACACTATTGTCGGTAGCCGCGTAATGAGTGACGCTCAAGTTTTAGCCTTTATTCAATATTATCAGAGGCTAACAGAGCATGGGCTTTGTACATTACCGGCCAAGTGCGATGTGGTATTTACCCTGAACGAACAGCGCAGAATAACCGCACAACACAACAGAGGTTCCCATGCTTAAACAACTACTCGTATTTACTGACATGGATGGCACATTGCTTGATCACCATGATTATGGTTATGCGCCAGCACTTAATATGCTCGATACATTAAGGGGTAGACATATTCCTGTGATCCCCACTACGAGTAAGACCAAAGCTGAGCTAGATTCGTTGATGGGAGACTTGCAACTCAACGGTCCATTTATCGTTGAAAACGGAGCGGCGGTATACGTGCCTAAACATGTCTTTCAAAATCAACCTAATGATACATCAGACAGTGACGGGTTTTGGGTTAAAGCGTTTGCTCAGCCTCGTGAGCATTGGCTAGCGCTTATTGATGAACTCTCAGATGAATTTAAAGACGAATTTTTGCAATTTTCCACTATGAGTACAGAACAGATAATGGAACATACAGGGTTAAATGAGTGCCATGCACAACTGGCAAATTCACGAATGTTTAGTGAACCCGTCAAGTGGATTGGATCCCCTGAGCGTAAAACGCAATTTGTCACCCAACTGCAGCAACTTGGCGCTACAGTATTACAAGGAGGGCGCTTTTTAGGCGTTTCCGGAAACTGTGATAAAGGCCAAGCACTACAATGGCTAGTGCGAGCGTTTCAAACATCAATGGGGCATAAAGCTACCTTGAGTATCGCATTAGGAGACAGTGGCAACGATGTCGCTATGCTTGAAGCCAGTGACATAGCTGTACGCATTAAATCACAATCTCATGCTTACCCTCCCCTTACCCGAACAGAGAATATTTACGATAGCACGCAATATGGTCCATCTGGATGGAGCGAGTGCTTAACCAAAATTTTAATTAATGAAGCGTAGTGATTCATCATCCCTATCATTAATTAATATTTACTTTTTATCCTAGAACTAAAGGAATCATCATGGCTGACTTTTATCAAAATGGCATAGTTACCACCTTACATAATCTATCTGAGCGACCTGTAGAAGATTTAGAGAAAGAATTAGTTAGCTTTGCACGCAGACGCCCAATGGCCCTCATTTTGCCTTCGCTGTTTTCAGAACTAGAAGGCGAAGCTTTGCCACATATTGTATCGGAGATATCCAAAGTCCCCTATTTGTCTCAAGTCGTCATTGGTCTCGACCGAGCGGACAAAGAGCAATATAAGCATGCGTTAGGTTTTTTCGATAATCTTGGCCAAAACCACCGAATCCTATGGAATGACGGACCGCGTTTAAAAGCACTCGATAATGAATTATCTGAGCTGGGGCTTGCCCCTAAAGAACTAGGTAAAGGTCGAAACGTTTGGTATTGCATGGGTTACATTTTAGCTACTGGGACTGCTGAATCTGTTGCCCTCCATGATTGTGACATTCTCACTTATGATAGAAGTCTACTTGCACGACTTATCTACCCTGTTGCCAACCCTCAGTTTAACTATGAATTTTGTAAGGGCTACTACGCTCGGGTTGCTAACGGTAAAATCAACGGTCGTGTATCTCGGCTACTCGTTACACCTATGCTTCGCGCATTAAAACGCGTCATCGGCAATACAGACTATTTGGAGTTTATGGATAGTTTTCGCTACCCCCTTGCCGGAGAATTCTCATTTAGGCGAGATGTGCTGAATGACATTCGTATTCCTAGTGATTGGGGGCTTGAAATTGGTGTGTTGTCAGAAATGCATCGCAACTATTCCAGTAATCGTTTGTGCCAAGCTGACATCGCGAAAACCTACGACCATAAGCATCAGGATTTGTCTGCAGACAATGATGCTGGCGGCTTGTCTAAAATGTCTATCGATATCACCAAAGCTATGTTTAGAAAGCTTGCCACTCAAGGTGAAACTTTTAACATGGAAACATTCCGCTCAATCAAAGCAACCTATTATCGCATCGCGTTAGACTTCGTCGAAACCTACCATAACGACGCCGTCATGAACGGGCTAAATCTTGATATTCATAATGAAGAAAAAGCCGTTGAATTATTTGCTCAAAATATTATGAAAGCTGGCGAAAGCTTCTTAGATAACCCAATGGAAACACCTTTCATCCCAAGTTGGAACCGTGTCGTAAGCGCAATGCCCAATGTACTCGAGCGACTAAAAGATGCCGTTGAGCAAGATTACAACGAGTGTAAATAATCTCTTTAGAACAATAAAAATAAATGGTGAAGTAATGCAAAGTACCTATAACCAATTAACTGAGTTAGTCGAACATCACTTAGCTGTGATTTACAACGACATCGAATTAGCTCAATCCTATCAAGAGATAGCGCATCAATTGCTCGATACCATGGGCTTTAAAGAGAATGTGCAAATCACTCCCCCATTGCGACACCATAACAATTGGACGCAGGAAGATGCGGTATTGATAACGTATGGCGATTCAATCGAATCGCCAGGAGAAAAACCGCTGAGTACGCTTCACACGTTTTTAACCGACTGCTGCGCTAAGAATATAAACAGTGTGCATATATTGCCGTTTTTCCCTTACAGTTCAGATGATGGTTTTTCAGTGATCGATTATTCGAGCGTCAATGAATCATTAGGGGATTGGGATGATATAAAACGCATCGCATCAGACTTTAGATTAATGTCAGATGTCGTCATTAATCACTGTTCTTCGCGAAGTGCTTGGTTCGATAATTTCGTCAAGGGTGAAGGCCCTGGCAGCGACTTTTTCTTCACCGCTAGTCCAGATGAAGACTTATCGAATGTTGTTCGACCTCGCATTTCTCCACTACTTCGAGAGACCGAAACAGCCAAGGGTATTGAACACGTTTGGTGTACCTTTAGTCACGATCAAGTCGATTTTGATTTTCGTAATCCCAAAGTACTGCAAACCTTTGTGTCTATTATTCGCCAGTATCTAGATAACGGTGTACGCATTTTCAGGTTGGATGCTGTCGCATTTTTATGGAAAAAAATTGGTACGAGTTGCATAAACTTAGAGCAAACCCACGAAGCAGTGCGATTACTGCGTACATTAATTGAATACGCTCAACCTGACGCCATTATCATTACCGAAACCAATATTCCAAATCGCGAGAACCTCGCATACTTGGGAAATGCAAATGAAGCACATGCCATATACAATTTCTCACTGCCTCCGTTATTGGTAAACACACTGATTACAGGGGATTGCCATTACCTTAAGTCTTGGTTAATGAGCATGCCGCCGGCTCAAAATGGTACAACATATTTTAACTTTATTGCCTCCCACGATGGCATAGGTCTGCGCCCCGCTGAAGGGTTATTAGAAGATGAAGAACTCACCGTTTTGGTTAATACAATGCAAAACTTTGGCGGCAGAATATCTTGGCGAGCGTCAGAAAATGGGCAACAGAAGGCCTATGAAATTAATATAGCCTTATATGATGCGCTGCAAGGCACTACCAAAGGAACAGACAAATGGGGCTTCCAACGCTTCATGTGTGCCCATGCCATCATGTTGGGACTGGAAGGAATACCAGGCATTTATATTCATAGCTTGCTAGCCACAAGCAACGACTATGAACGTGTCAAGAACACCAGTCATAATCGCGCGATAAATCGCCACAAATGGCAGTATGATACGTTAAAAGAGCAACTAGACTCCCCTTACTCTCAACACCATCGTGTATTGAATGCAATGGGTGACTTACTCACTATTCGTCGACAGCAAGTCGCTTTTCATCCGAATGCGACTCAATTTACCCTGCAATTAGGCAGCAAGATCTTTGGTTTTTGGCGGCAAAGCATCGATAGGCGTCAAAGTATATTTTGCCTAAGTAACATATGTGATGAGATACAAGAGGTCCACCTAAGTGACATAAACTTAGTAGGCACGGATGAATGGATCGATCTCATTACCAAGCAGCCAATTTATGCAACTGATTGCAGCATAGAGTTGGCTCCCTATCAAACGATGTGGATCAGCAACTTACCTAAACGATAGGCGTCAATGTTCGCTTCGCGCTTGTTTCCTTATGTGACGTTGCTTTGTAGGACACAATGTAATAAACGGTGTGATGAAATGCGCGGTTTGGTAGCCAGCATTTCGCACCGCGGATCCTTTTTCATTTTGTCGCTTTTAGGCTACGCGTAGCGCATTTGCTTCGATGTAACCTACTGTTTTAAATAACTTTTTAATAACTCCTGCCTTTTGTGTAACCGTATGAGCACAATAATTTAGTCATCCCTTTTTTCCATTTCGTTGGTAACACGTCACATCACACTTAAGTGTTTGAAATTTATATGATTTTACGAATTGGCATAATCTATGAAATAGCTAGATTATATTCACGCTAGCGCTGCACAGAGGCTTGCCTGTCCTCGTTTGCGATGAATGATTTAGCATTGTCGCTCAGTAAGCTAAAGATAAGCTTAAATAGACTCAAAAATGCGGCAAAAAACGAAAACCTAGCTACATTATTTAGCCATAAGGAATCGACAAAATGAAAAAGTTAATTGTTGCAACTAGCCTTGTTCTTGCCTCTGCGAGTGTCATAGCGCAAGACGACATACTGGAAGCATTAGATACTGATAATGATGGACGTATTAGCTTAGAAGAAGCGTCTGCGGATGCTGCGCTGTCATCAGTATTTACCGAACTAGATGTCAACAAGGATGGTTACCTAAGTGCAAGTGAGCTTGAAAATTAGTCGAGCGGTTCGAATAGTATTAGCGTCTAGATGAACAACCGACATACTTTTAATAATGAGGAGAAACAAATGAGAAAACCTATTATCGCTTTAGCAATTGCCATGACTTCAATGGGCACAGTGGCCGCTACGGATATTTTCGCAGCATTAGATGTCAACGAAGACAATATGCTTAGTGCCAAAGAGGCTAGCATTGATACAACATTAGCGACTATCTTTAATGACTTGGACAGCAACAAAGACGGTTTCGTCTCTAAGAAAGAGTTCAGTGTGTTGCAACAACAATAACGCTTAATTCACTCAAGATTAAAGGAGAATAGTCTCCTTTAATCTAAGTGCTCTCACGTTCAGAGACACTGCCTATAGCGATCATACTGCTTAAATACTATTACGACTATCCGCTAGTCCCACGAAACAACCAATTTCCCCATCGTGTCATTCTGTTCAAGTCGTTGATGAGTTAACCCAATTTCGTTGATAGCGTACTGAGTATCAATTACGGGCCTTAAGGCACCGCTTTCTAAATCAGCAAAAAATTGCTGGCAAAAATCTGAAATAAGCGAGGCTTTGTATTCATCACTTCGACTGCGTAACGTCGAGCCTGTTATGGTGGCGCGTTTAGACAGCATTAACGCCATATCCAATTTATCTGCGAACCGCCCCGCTAACATTGCCAAGTACACGATGGTGCCATCATTATTGAGTATTTTAAGATTACGATTAACATAGTCTCCCGCTACAAAATCGATGATGACATCAACCCCACCTTGTTCAAAACATTCGGCAAAATTTTGCATTTTATAGTTAATTAAACGATCCGCGCCGTACTTTTCACACACGGCCAGTTTCTTCTCGCTAGATGCAGTTACACTGACGTGGCAACCGTCTGCTTTTGCTAATTGAATAGCCGCTAAACCTACTGCGCTCGCCCCCGCATGAATCAACACCCTTTGTCCTGATTTGAGTCCACCCACTTGAAATAAGCTTTGGTAGGCAGTAAGAAAAACTTCTGCTATCCCTGCTGCGCTCGGCATATCTACATTTTTAGGTTTAGGCATTAGGTGACTGGCATATACTGCCACGTATTGTGCATAGCCTCCCCCGGCTACAAGGGCGAAAACTTTATCTCCTACTTGCCAGCGAGAAGCAGTTGATTCTTCTCCCTGAGCTATCTCTACAATCTCGCCTGACACTTCAAGCCCTAAAATTGAACTTTCTCCTCGAGGAGCTGGATATTTTCCTTGTCGTTGTAATGTATCAGCACGGTTAATACCAAAGCTATGCACCTTTACTAACACTTGGCCCTGTTTGAGCGTAGGTTTTGTAGTATCATTAACAAAAAGCGTGTCTGCTGCTGTTCCTTCTTCAAAATCGATAAATTGCATGAATTCTCCGTCGAATTTCTTGTTTAATTTGACGCACGTCGATGTGAATTTACACCACGCTCATCTACTTTAATTTTGTATACCGGAAACCACCACACTATGTCATCACGCGTAACACTACACCCAGGTCGAGAAAAATCTTTATTACGTCGTCACCCTTGGATCTTTGCCAGTGCAATTGAAAGCACCAAAGGACGCATGAATCTTGGCGATACCGTCGATGTATATAGTCATGATGAAGTTTGGTTAGGTCGCGGTGCCTATTCCCCACATTCTCAGATACAAGTAAGAATATGGACATTTACGCAAAATGAAAGTATCGACAATGGTTTTTTTCAGCGACGCATTGCCACTGCTCAGCAATCTAGAGCAGAGCTCATTGAGCGGCACGGCTTAACTGGCTATCGTCTCATTGCTGCTGAGTCTGATGGACTACCAGGGGTGACCATCGACATCTATACCAATGTTATAGTGTGCCAATTGCTTTCAGCAGGGGCTGATAAACATAGAGATAAAATAGTATGGGCATTAAAATCCCAGTTTCCTGATTATGCAATTTATGAGAGAAGTGACGTTGCAGTACGCAAAAAAGAAGGTTTAGAAGAAGTCACTCAAGTACTGGCTGGCGATATTCCAAACGAAGTTATTATCGAAGAGAATGGCGTAAAAATAATCGTAAACGTAAAGCAAGGTCACAAAACTGGCTTCTATTTAGATCAGCGAGACAATCGAGCAATTGCCGCGCAATACGCAAAAGATCGAGATGTACTAAACTGCTTTTGTTATACAGGTACATTTGGTAGCTATGCGCTGGCCGCGGGTGCCAACAGTGTCACTAATTTGGATGTATCAGACTTAGCCTTAGAAACAGCCAAACGAAACGTAGAAATTAATCAGCTTGATAATACAAAATGTGAGTTTATCAATCACGATGTGTTTCAAGCATTGCGTGAGTACAAAACGCAATCGAAACATTTTTCACAAATCATACTCGACCCACCTAAATTTGTAGACTCTAAAGCATCCCTCAATAGGGCGTGCCGTGGTTACAAAGATATTAATATGCTCGCGATGCAAATTATGGAACCAGGCGGCATTCTCGCGACCTTTAGCTGCTCAGGGTTAATGCCGTTTGATTTATTTCAGAAGGTGGTTGCTGATGCCGCGTTAGACGCTGGCCGTGAAGTGCAAATTATTCAACGCTTGTCTCAGGCTGGCGATCATCCTGTGTCGACAAACTATCCTGAAGGGTTTTACCTGAAAGGCTTGATTTGCAAAGTACTTTGACCATAAAAAGTGCTTTCGCCACAAAAAGAGCGCTCTGCACAAAAAGTACTATAACGCCTGATAGCGCTAGCTGAAAAGCGAGCGCTTATAGTGTGTTTGTCATCAGACTTGATATTCGTTAACACGAGCCAGTTAACGATGCTGACCACTTAGCCCACTAATTCATTTCAGTTATTTCGACGCCTATTACGCAAGTTGCATCATCATTACATTCAGAGCGCACCACGCGAGCCTTTGCCGATAATGAAGGAATTTGACTATTAGTAGATTCAATATATACATCCACCGCGGTGCCAATTTCGACTGATTGCTCTTCAACCTCAAATGACATGCCAGTCGCACTAATATCCTTACATACAGCGTGCAACGTACGACTCGACTCATCGTCGTTAACCACTATCTCGCAGGCTGAGTTAACCATCATGCGAAAAAAATTACGTTTGTCGTTGTAGCCTAACATCAAAAATTCCGTCCTAGTTTATTGCCTACTCTGTGTTTATAGGGCGCGGATTAAGCAATGTCAACGGACTTTGCGTGATCCACTATTTAAATCCATGTATTTCAAAATAAACGCGTTAATTTGAGTCTAATTGATTCATTATACGCTTAGTCGATATTGGCATAGCAGTGCCTAATTGCTGAGCAAAAAATGACACTCTGAGTTCTTCAATCATCCAGCGTACTTCTTTCAATTCTTGCGGAACTGGTGCGCCGGCAGGAATTTTTTGGCATTTCTTGGTATATTCACTAGCCACCTTTTCTACGTTTAATTGATGTAACCTATCTTTTGTAGGGTCAATGACCAATTTGTCTATTCGACGCGCTATCCCTTCAATATACCTTTGCCAATCATTTAAACGTTCGGCGCCAATATCACTTACAAAGCCGTTAAACACCAAACTATCGAGATGTTGTTTAATATCTCCATATGCATTGATCATTGTCATAGGCACATTGCCTTTCATTTTCTTCTTGATTTGATGTGCTTTGGTTAAGCCTGTTTCTACTTTTTGCGCGATCACCAACACCCTATCGTTAATCTCTGCACGGACATGCTCACAACACGCTTCAAAAGCCTCTGCCGTGCGAATATCACCGTGACGCGCTCGATATTGCGCGAGTAATTCATCGATTGCGGCGGCTATCACATCGTCAATCAATGCTGCTATCTTACCAAACGGATTAAAATACAGCCCAAGCTTGGCTTTATTAGGCAGTTTTTCATGCAGGTATTTAATGGGCGATGGAATAGACAATGAAACTAATCGTCTTAATCCGAGTTGGTGAGCTTGCTCTGCCATATGAGGCTTATCGAATAACTTAATGGCTACTGCGTTTTTCTCAGCAACTAATGCAGGATACGCTTTAACATCAAATCCGGTTTGCTTACTAATATATTCTGTTGGTAATTGCTCAAAGTCCCACTGAGTTATACCTGTTTTTTCTAAACCTGGTTTCGCTATCTTGCTAAGGCTTTGTTTCACTTTCCCTTGTAATTCATGCTGTAAAGCCAGTAAATCTCGACCTTGTTTAATTACCTTATTTTTGTCATCCAACACTTTAAAATTAAAGCGTAAATGGGATGGTAAACTGTCCACCTGCCAATCATCTAATTCAACGTCAACACCAGTCATACGCTTTAACTTATGGCTCAGCGCGCTTAAAAAATCGACTGCCTGACCTTTTTTATCTAACGGAGATATATCCGCTAAACATGCCTCAGCATAATTAGGCGCGGGCACAAAATTACGTCGTAGGCGCTTTGGAAGCGATTTGATCAGTGTCACAATTAGCTCATGACGAAGACCAGGTACTAACCAATCGAACCCTTCTGAAGACAATTGATTTAATAGCGAAAGCGGTACGAGTAAATTCACGCCATCATCTATATCTGTAGGATTAAAATGATAGTCAAGACGCAGGGTTATATTTCCTTGCTGCCAGGTTTCTGGAAAATCATATTGGTGTGATTTAACAGGTGAGTTTTTCAGCAACATTTGCTTTGAGTATGTCAGCAAATCTGGCTGAGTCGATTTAGCTTTGCGCCACCACTTGTTAAAACTGGCTTCGCTACATACATGAGCGGGAATGTGTTGGGCATAAAACTCAACTAAGGCGTCTTCATCCACAAGTAAATCACGACGCCGTGTTTTATCCTCTAGCCCCTTAATTTCGTCCACTTCTAGCTGGTTTTCTGTTAAGAAGTCATCATTTAGTTTTGTATCCTGATTAACCAAGGCTTCACGAATAAACAATTCACGACTAACGACCGGGTCAATTTGGCTATAGGCAACGCGACGTTTGGTCACCAAAGGCAAACCGTACAAAGTCACGCTTTCAAATGCTTGCACAACGCCTTGTTTTTTTGACCAATGAGGTTCACTGTAACTGCGCTTGATTAAATGTGGAGCAAGAGACTCTAACCACTGGGGTTCGATTTTTGCGCCCATACGCCCAAACAAACGAGAAGTATCAACCAGCTCTGCGACCATTAACCACTTCGGGCTGGTTTTAGCAATACCTGAGCCGGGGAACAACATAAAGCGACTGTTACGCGCACCAAGATATTCTTTGTCTTTATCTTTATTACCAATGTGAGATAGCAGTCCAGAAGCCATTGCCTGATGGATCCCTTGATAGTCAGTATCTGATTGGCTGATACTAAATCCCAGCTCGGCAATGGATTTCTTAAGTTGACTCACAATATCTTGCCATTCACGCATACGTAAATAGTTTATAAAGTTTTGCTTACACCATTTACGCAATTGATTATTGGTAAGTTCTAGCTGCTTGTCTTTAAATGCAATCCAGAGTGTTAATAGCGCAAGAAAATCTGAATCTTTATTGGCGAATGCTTGATGTTTTTCATCTGCCGCTTGTCGCTTGTCTTGCGGACGCTCTCTTGGGTCTTGAATACTCAATCCCGCGGTAATCACCAATACATCACGTAAGCTATTTTGTTTTTCAGCTTGAATTATCATACGGGCATAACGGGGATCTATCGGTAATCGCGCCATTTGTCGGCCAATCGTAGTTAACGATAATCGCCCAGTGTTTTTTGCGACGCCTCCTAGCTCTTCAAGCAGGTTAAAACCGTCATTGATACTGCGTGAGTCGGGCATTTGTACAAATGGGAATTCATCAATTTTACCTAACCCTAATGCCATCATTTGCAAAATAACCGACGCCAGGTTGGTTCTTAAGATCTCAGGATCAGTAAACTCGTCTCGATTGTTATAGTCATCTTCGCTGTATAAACGGATGCAAATCCCGTTTGATACACGACCACAGCGCCCTGCCCTTTGATTCGCAGATGCTTGAGAAATGGGTTCGATCGGTAACCGCTGAACTTTACTGCGCACACTGTAGCGAGAAATTCGTGCCGTACCAGGGTCGATAACGTATTTTATGCCCGGAACCGTTAATGAGGTTTCCGCAACATTCGTCGCAAGTACGATCCGTCTGCCCGAATGCGACTGAAATATTTTATTCTGTTCAGCCGCCGATAGCCTTGCATACAATGGCACTATTTCCGTATGTCGAAATTTTTGCTGCGTTAATGCATCAGCTGTATCTCGGATGTCTCGCTCACCGCTAAGAAACACCAGAATGTCGCCCTGACTGTGGTTACCTAGTTCATTTACCGCATCAATGATGGCTTGTGTTTGATCTCGGTCATTTTCACCTTCATCATCAACCAGCGGTCGGTAGCGCATTTCTACTGGGAAGGTACGGCCGCTTACTTGAATGATAGGTGCATTGTCGAAATGGTTGGAAAAACGCTCGGGATCAATCGTAGCCGAGGTAATGATGAGTTTTAAATCGGGCCGCTTGGGAAGCAATTGCTTTAAAATGCCAAGAATAAAATCGATGTTAAGACTGCGCTCATGGGCCTCATCGATAATAATGGTGTCGTACTGATTGAGAAACCTATCTTGCTGGATCTCTGCAAGTAAAATTCCGTCAGTCATCAGTTTTACATAGGAGCGCTCATTAACTTGATCTGAGAAACGGATTTTAAATCCAACTTCATTCCCCAGTTCACTGTTTAACTCTTGAGCAATTCGTGTTGCAACACTTCTAGCGGCAAGGCGTCTTGGTTGAGTATGACCAATCAAGCCGTTCACACCCCGTCCTAACTCCAAGCAAATCTTAGGGATTTGGGTTGTTTTTCCTGAACCTGTTTCACCAGCAATAATCACAACCTGATTATCGCGAATGGCATCTGAAATTTTATCTTTTTGTTCAGTGACCGGTAAATCGGGATATTCTACCTTGGGGAGATTTGCTTGCCTTTGTTCTTTTAGCAATATCGAGCGATCAATATCGTTACTTAGTTTAGCGAATGCTTGATTTTTTTTGTTTGATTCGAGTCGCTGAATTTGCTTAAAGCGACGTTGAAAACGAAACCGATCTGACGTCATGCATAATGACGTCAGTTCGGTTAACTGAGAATAAGTAAACGGAGCGACTTCCGATTCAGGTACATGTGAAGACAATAAAATTTGCTCATACTAGGGGACAACCATCATGGGTGTAGATCCTAGAAGAATGAGTATTTAAATACTAGTACCTGTACGGGAAAAGCATTAAAAAAGCTCAGCCTGCAATGCGATAACCATCCCTAAGCTGCATGTCGATTGCATTTAATAACTGCGAGCGATTTATCGTTCCCATTAAATACCCATCGTCATCCACTATCGGGTACACTTTTGGCTTAGCAACAAGCATTTTCTGGGCTTGTTCAATCACAGACACATAAGGGCGAATGGATATAACTTCAGTCTGCATAATGTCTTTGACTCGACACACTTGCTCTCGGTAATAGCTAGATTCAATCATTTGTACTAAACAATCTTGTTCAGACAGGAAACCGACCACTTTATTGTGATCATCAACTACAGGCCCTCCTGTTTGACCACTTTGTAACAAACGTTCTACCGCCTCGGCAACGGACATTTCAATGGAAAATGTCACTGGGCGGCAATTCATATAATCGCTGACACGTAATGATTGCATAAATACTCCAAAGGTGAACTACCATTTGTACAACAATTTGTTAACACACACCTTTAGTTAAGCACAAACGGCCATTTTTAATAGGCTTAACCGATACAACTTTAGTATGTTGAAGATAATTAAATACAATCTTCAATCAAATTACATAGTTATGCGCAAAAAACAGGGTTTAATTTGAGTTTGCAGGATAATTCTGTTGAGATCGTCATAGAATGAAAACGATAAGGAATACTGTGTCCACACCCTCAATCTACTGGCACGATTATGAAACCTGGGGCGTCAATCCGCAAAAAGATCCCGCTTGTCAATTTGCCGGTATCCGTACGGATCTTGATTTAAATATAATTTCCCAGCCTTTGATGATATTTAACCAAATTCCCAATGACTATTTACCTCATCCTCAGGCTTGTTTAATCACTGGCATTACGCCGCAACACAGCTTGCGTGATGGCATGATTGAGCCTGAATTTATTGAGAAAATACATGATGAATTCTCACAACCAGAAACCTGTGTTGCGGGCTACAACAATATTCGTTTTGATGATGAGGTAACACGCTACACCTTATACCGTAACTTTTATGACCCGTATGAACGGGAATGGCGAAACGGCAACAGTCGCTGGGATATAATCGACGTGGTAAGAGCCTGCTACGCCCTACGTCCTGACGGAATTGAGTGGCCGTTAAAGGAAGATGGTAGCCCAAGTTTTAAACTAGAAGATTTAAGTAAGGCAAATAATATTGAACATTCAGCGGCCCATGACGCCATGTCAGATGTCTACGCAACGATTGGCGTAGCGAAGCTCGTTAAAGCGGCGCAGCCTAAACTGTATGACTATCTATTTAATTTGCGACTTAAGAAGAATGTTATTGCATTAATCGATACACAAGCTCATACCCCCCTTGTGCACATTTCATCTAAATTGCCGGCAATCAATGGCTGCTGCACTTGGGTGGCACCGATTGCTCAACATCCTACGAATAAAAACGCCTTTATTGTTCTAAACCTTTCCCTTGATATTCAGCCATTGCTAGCACTGTCGGTAGAAGAAATCATTGAAAAGTTATACACACCATCAAGCATGCTCAATGAGGGAGAACAAAGATTACCCATAAAATTAATACATGTGAATAAAAGCCCAGTGCTTGCGCCAGCCAAAACATTGAATGAAGAAAATGCCGCAAGATTAGGCATAGATCGCCAAGCCTGCTTACAAAACCTACAGACACTCAAGCAACACCCCGAGCTAGTTGAAAAGCTCATTGAAGTCCATCGTTCCGAATCAGAGCATGCTCCCCAAGAAGCCGATCATTCCTTGTACAGCGGCGGTTTCTTTAGCCCTAGGGATCGCTCGTTAATAGACCAAGTGCGACAAAGCACACCCGAACAGTTAGCAGATTTAACCTTACCGTTTGAAGACTCACGATTAGCCAACTTATTGTTCTATTATAAAGCACGTAACTTTCCTACTTCTTTAAATGAGCAGGAAATGCAACGTTGGCAAAATCATCGTAAGTTCCGCTTGTTAGATGACGCTTCTCCATCAAGCATCACTATGTCTGATTATGTGCAGACCTTAGAGCTTCTCTGTGAACAATATCACTCGAATAGCGATAAATTAGCCATACTTAAAGCGTTATATACATACGCTGAACAGCTTTGAGCTGGATATTATCCGAGGTATAGTCAAAATTACATCATGCAATTTTAAGTATGACCGATAAGTGAGTATGAATTACAGTGCGTTTGTATAGCTGTCTATACATTCGTAACGTCTGTATGTTTTTTATATTGAAAATGTAGGTGGTTAGGATGCAAGGAGTTACCTTAAAACTGGATGAGTCAGGTACGCATTTAAGTGTGCACATCAACCCGCTAGAATTAAGCGGTAAAATCGATATTCATCTTATGCAAAACGCGATAAAACAAAGCGAATTTGCAGATTTTTATATTCATGATGATGCCATTCTAACCTTATTAGAGAATACACAAAAAGCCGTAAAATCTGAATCCAGTGACACAGTGATTGAGCGCGTAGGTGAGCGCAAAGACAACGAAATAAAATGTAAAATAGAAGATGGGCAACTCAGTGCCACCATGACAATCATTAAAGGTTACGGTGCTGTTACTCTGACCTTAGACGACTTATATCGACAGGCGAAGCATCATAAAATTGTCAGAGGTGTAAGTAGCAAACGTTTAGCAGCTCTTCTGCAATCATATTTAGGCGCATTAGCTGGAGAATCAGTTAGTAGCATGATTGCCAAAGGCCTACCTCCAAAAACCGGACGCTCCTCTAAGTTACAGCCCCTAGTACAAAATGCGTTGGATCGTATCTTGCGCCCGCAGGCATCCCAACATGGCCGTGTAGACATGCGTAATTTGGGCGACATTATTTGCGTTAAAGTCGGGACAGAATTATTAAGAAGACTTCCCCCCTCAAAAGGACGGGCCGGATATACCGTAACAGGTGAAACGATCACTCCCAAAGCCGGTGAATGGCTCAAACTGCGACCTGGTGATGGCACAGCCATAAGTGAAAGAGATGAAAACATTCTGATCGCTGAAATTTCTGGCATGCCTAAATTTAAAGATCAGAAAATGTGGGTGGATGATACTTATATCTGTAAGGGGGTTAACGTTGGAACAGGTAATGTAAATTACGATGGTGCCGTTCTGGTGAATGGAGATATCACTGAAAAAATGGAAGTGTATGCCACGGGTGACGTAACCGTTAATGGCTTCGTTGAGTCAGCTATTATTCACGCAGGTGGCGATATCATTATCACCGAGGGCGCCATGGGGAAAGTCAACGATGCGGGGACCGAATACAGCACCACATTGCGAGCCAAAGGAAGCATTCATATTCAGCATGGACAAGGCCTTGATATAAAATGTGATGGAGGCGTAAGCATCGGCCGTCAATTGGCATTTAGCAAAGTGGTGTGCCGAAAAGAGTTGTCTGTTGGCCCTATCGATAAACCCAATGGCAATTTATTCGCTTGCTCGATATTTAGTCAAAACCGAGTACAAGCAGGTACATTTGGTGCGGTGTCAGGTAGCAACTTAACCATAGATTTCAGCGATGGGTTCAATACCTTATTAGCGCGCAAAGACTCCTTAGACGAGCTAGTACGGCAGATTAGGCAAAACTGTAGCCGCCATGAAGACCGTATGAAAATAATTCGTAGCAAATTTATACCGGAAGATCTGCAAGGCAAAGTCAACGCTGCCCAAGAGTTGTTTGAAAATGAACATCAATTAATGCAGTGGCTTGAGCAAAAAGCATTAGAACTGGCCGCAAGTAAAGAGAACTATCAGCAGCAAATTGTCGTTTCTGCTAATAAGCGCATTTACCCAGGTGTGGTCATTAAGTTGAATAATCGTACTTGGCGAGCTGAACGTGAACACGGAAAAGCTAATATTAGTTTCCACGGTCATCAATGGCAATGTGATGCCAGCACTTAGCTCAGAGTCAGTTAAATTAAACTAGGGCCAACGAGCCCTAGTCTCTTATCTTCTCTCTTCAGTTTGTTTTATTTGTTGCGCTTGGCATTATCGATAGCACTTTTTATCGCATCGACTTGGGCAGCGCATTCGCGCTTTTGTTCACCTGACATTTCCCCACACTTTTGCCCTTGTTTAGGCTTTGTTTTGGTTATTCCTTTGTATACGGCATACACGGCACATCCGGGGGCACCATCGCACGTATCAGGCGCAGGATCGTGATAGCCGTATGGTGTGGTACAGGCGCTTAGCGCAACTATTGCGCCCAGCACTATTAGCATTTTATTCTTCATTTCTATTCCTTTTAAGCGTGCAGCATCCGTAATTAGCTTTAGATTCAAAATGACCGTCACGATAACAAAAGCGGTTTGTCATGGCTGATTTAATCGAGTCAAAAGGCTGGACGTATCGTAGCGATTGCCACCTTGGCGCTGAACATCGGCATAAAATTGATCTACCAACGCGGTTAACGATAATGTACTGCCATTTCGCCGCGCTTCTTCGAGGGCGATGCCTAAATCTTTTCGCATCCAATCTACAGCAAAGCCAAACTCATATTCTCCCGCCAACATGGTTTTTGATCTATTATCCATCTGCCATGATTGCGCTGCACCCTTTGAAATCACATCGATTACCGATTCGCAGTCAAGTCCAGCGTTCTGCCCAAAATGTAGTGCCTCTGCAAGCCCTTGAACAACACCTGCAATACAAATTTGATTCATCATTTTAGCAAGCTGCCCACTGCCAGTTGGGCCGAGAAGTTGACTAAACTTAGCATACGCATCAATAGCGGGTTTAACCTTGTTAAAGGCCTGCTTGTCGCCTCCGATCATAACGGTCAGTTGACCATTTATTGCCCCAGCCTCACCGCCTGACACGGGTGCATCTAAAAAAGCCACTTCTTGTGCGGCCGATAATGCAGCAAGCTCTCGCGCAACATCTGCTGAGGCGGTAGTATGATCGACAATTATAGCGCCGTTTTTTGCTGTAGATAAAACCCCATCACTGCCACATACGACCGAACGCAAGTCGTGATCATTACCCACACAAATAAAAATAATATCTGTGTCTTTTGCCGCTTTTGCTGGGCTAGTCTTAGCTTGTCCATTATAAGAGATTAGCCACTTATCGGCTTTTGATTGAGTACGGTTAAATACGGTGACATCAAAATCACATTTTGTGAGGTGCCCGGCCATTGGAAAGCCCATGACTCCGAGTCCGATAAACGCTACTTTTGTTGTCATAATGATGCTTTAAATCCTTGATCGTTTTCATAAAAATGCCACTATATTACATTCATATAAAAATCGGAATGAAACCGTGAATAACATTTACCAATTTGCCGCAAAACACAGTAACGGTCACGCCCTTTCCATGGACATATATCACGGAAGGGTCCTGTTGATTGTTAATACAGCAAGTAAATGTGGTTTCACCCCTCAATATGCGGGTCTACAAGCACTGCAGGATACGTTTGCCGAGCGAGACTTTGATGTATTAGCCTTCCCGTGTAACCAGTTTGGCGGTCAAGAACCGGGAGACGATAGCCAAATCGAGGATTTTTGCACAAAGCAATTTTCCATCACTTTTCCCCTTTTTGCTAAGGTTGAGGTGAATGGGATCAATGCACACCCGCTTTTCATGTATTTGAAAAAGCATGCCCCTGGCATATTCGGTTCCACCCGAATAAAATGGAACTTCACTAAGTTCTTGGTCGATTCACATGGAAACGTTGTTAAACGTTATTCGCCTAAGACCAAGCCAGAACAAATTGAAAATGACATACGTGCCTTATTAAATCGATAAAAAGGCTCATATGTAAACTCAACTTTGCTTAAGCGTCTCTGCGCATGATGATATGAAAATATTTTCCTAGCCACATAAATGGCTCCTTATCACCATAAGTGAGTTCGGCGTCTTTAAGTTGAACATAATGACTTTGCTGCATCGCAGTGTCTTTTAAATAATCATGGAAACAGCGAATACCTGCCATCGATGTTATCGTCACCTTTTGCTGATGCAGAAAGTCGATAACCTCTTTAGGGCGCAATGGATTATTAGGGCTTAACCGTACTCGGTTTTTAACCTGCATGCCTTGCTTCACATAATCAAAATTTCCGTACAGTAAATTCCCCATCAGTTGTGCGTCTTTATTAAAAAAGCTCAGTGACAAGTACCCCCCGACTTTTGTCATTTCAATTAATTTCTCAATATTTGCAAAAGGATCACGTAACCATTCTAAAACCGCATGACAGACAACCAAGTTATATTCAACTGACGGCAAACTCAGAATGTCACTGTGAATGCACGATAACGCCGGTGAGTTCGCACATTTTTGTTGGGCAATATTCAAGGTTTCATTCGAAATATCACTCAAAGTGACGTTAACACCTGCATCAAGCAATACTTTTGACATTTCGCCTGTACCACCTCCCGCGTCCAATGCAGTATCCAATGAGTTCAAATTAATGTTTTTAACTAAATAGTACTGCAGCAGTTCGTGACGCAAACGCCCTTTACTGGTGCCATAAATATTCTGCTCAAATTTGTTGGCTATCGCATCAAAATTTTGATCATGGCGCTCGCTACTCATTCTTTTTTCTCAGTGATAAATATAGCGTTAAGCTGGGTTAGGGATATCAACAAATATCACGTCTAAAGCGGTTTCTGCTCGTAGGTGTTCTGCAACGGCCTGGGAACCATAACGCTCGGTAGCATGGTGGCCTGCGGCATAAAAGTGAATATTCATTTCTCTTGACGTGTGAATCGTTTGCTCCGACACTTCACCCGTAATAAATGCGTCTATACCTTGCTGCGCTGCTATTTCAATGTAACCTTGACCGCCACCGGTGCACCAAGCAAGAGTATGAATAAGCTTTGAGTTTGGGCTTTCAAGTAACGGTTGTCTACCCAGACGCGCATTTAATTTAGCCTTTAAATCAGCCCCTGAGATACCACCATTTATGGTTCCCTGCATGACAATCCCCTCAGGAGAAGCAGCGTTTAGCGGACGAATATCCTCAACATTTAATAGCTTACCTAGTTGCGCGTTATTGCCTAAAACAGGGTGAATATCTAACGGTAAATGATAGGCGTATAAATTAATGTCATGCTTCAACAACGCAGCGATACGCTTTTTTTTCATGCCACAAATATTAGCTGCCTCACCCTTCCAGAAAAAGCCATGATGTACAAAAATGGCATCAGCATCTAATGCTATTGCGCGGTCAATCAATGCCTGCGAAGCGGTAACGCCGCAAATCACCTTACTAATCTCTGATTTACCTTCGATCTGCAGCCCGTTTGGGCAAAAGTCTTTCACCTTTTCTGGCATTAGTAAGGTATTAAAATAGTCGAGTAAATCCAGATTATTCATACTCATATTGCGCTCCTTCAACGTCTAACATAGCCGTTTAAACGATAAACAGCGTTACCTTGTGTGTTGATAAATCGGCGGCATTATAAGGCAGTTTTGTAGAAGTAACAGTACTTTAAAATTTAGTTTATTAACGTGCTGCTAGGAAACCTTTAAACCGTTCTTTGGTTCGAGCCACGGACGCTTTATGCTCGACTATGGGCAGTGTATACCCCAATCGCTGTACATCGCAGTGCTTGCTGGGTTCGTGTATTTGCTTAGGACTCAAATGTTCTAGTGCAGGCAACCAGGTTTTAATAAACTCGCCTTTAGGATCAAAACGTTCACTTTGCGTAGTTGGGTTGAATATTCGAAAGTAAGGGGCTGCGTCTGTTCCTACTGATGCACTCCACTGCCAACCACCGTTATTAGAAGCATAGTCCCCATCGATAAGCTGACTCATAAAATAATCTTCTGCCCACTTCCAAGGTAATAGAAGATGTTTACAATAGAAACTCGCCACAATCATTCGTAAACGGTTGTGCATCCAACCTGTTTGCTTCAACGCAATCATGGCAGCGTCCACTATCGGATAGCCTGTTTCCCCTGCTTTCCACGCATCAAAATGTTGTTGGTTGTTTTCCCATTTAAAGTATTGATAATGCTTTTGAAAAGGTAAACCACGACTGACATGGGGAAAGTGAAACATAACGTAGCGGTAAAAATCGCGCCATGCGATTTCTTTTACCCAGGTATACGCACCGTGGTCAGGCGATAACGCCTCATCACCGTACTCTTGTAAGATATGGAATAAACATTGTGCAGGACTCAGGGCTCCAATAGACAGATATGGTGAAATTTTACTGGTACCTTCTACCGAAGGGATATCACGGTTTTTAGGGTAGTCAGGCGCAAATTCAATGATAAACGCGTTTAATTTTTGAGTTATCTCTGGTGCTGTAGCCGGCCAAACATCCATTACTTTTGCATTATTGCTGGTTTCAGAAGGCTTAATCGCGGTCGATAGGTTTTGATTCGCTGGTGATTCAAGACCCGTCTGTTTTGCATGCTCATTGTCCGGTATGCCGGGTAATTGCTGTAACGTGGCTTCTAACCACCGTTTGAAATATGGGGTGAAAACTTTATAGGGCTCCCCTTTGAGGTTCATGATTTCTGTGGGTTTCACCAAACAAGTATCGTGAAACATGGCGAGAGTGACATCGATATTCTTCAGGGCTTGCTTCACTGAAACATCCCGTTGGCGCTCATCCCACTCGTATTCAGCGTTGCAATACACATGGGTAATGCTGTTTTTAAGACATAGTTCATTGAGGCTTTTGGGTAGACCTTCATAAAGATCGCCGTCGAGCACCAGCAATTCAATGTTGCGCGCCTGTAATTCTTTTTGAAGATTACGCAAGCGCTGACAAATGAGCGCTATTTTACAACCCGCTATGTGGTACTTTGACCACTGCTGCTTGGTCACGTAATACACAGCACTCACCTTGTCATGATTGGCGACTGCATAATCTATTGCTGAATTCCAGCTACTCCTTAAATCGGTTCTTAACCAAACAAGTGCACTCACGTACGCCCCTTTTTTTATCCAAATTAAACCATGTCTTTAGCGCGTATACGAAAATTAACTAAACCGCGATCACAACACGCAGTAGAATTCTGTAAATGTGAATAACTCGGTATACTTCGTCATGCATAATAAAAATACTAAGAGGGATATATGCGACAAGTAAAATACAAACACAAATTAAAATATTTGACCGCAGCCATGCTAGGCATGACTTTAATAGGGTGTAGTGATAGCAGCACAAACATTCAGCAACAATCGTCTCAAGTTCAAAAGCACCCCCCTAATGCAGCCGATGCGAAAGAATTTATCGAGCAAGCGCAAATAGAATTGAGTAAATTGAGTCAGCCCGCAGCGCAAGCAGCCTGGGCATATCAAACCTACATTAATCAAGATACCGCTGCCGTTTCAGCATACCTATCAGAAAAATATTCGAGCAAAGCATCAGAGCTAGCTAAACGCGCCGCCGATTTTAACAACGTAACCGTAGACGCCGATACGCGCAGAAAGCTTGATTTACTGTGTAATGGGCTCGTACTCCCTGCCCCAGGCGATCCTAAAAAGTCAGAACGTTTAGCCCAGATTACATCAGAGCTTGAAGGGATTTACGGGGCAGGAAAATACTGCCGCACAGAACAAGAGTGCCTACGCCTGACAGACATGAATAACATCATGGCTAATGAGCGTGACCCTGCTGTTTTATTAGACATATGGAAAGGCTGGCGGGAGGTGTCACCGCCCATGAAAGCGCTTTATGAAGAAGAGGTAGCCTTGGCAAATGAAGGCGCTTTAGAGTTAGGGTTTCACGACATCAGTGAGTTGTGGCGCGGAGGGTATGACATGCCCGCTGATGATTTTGGCGTTGAATTAGATAGGCTATGGGATCAGATAAAACCATTTTATGATGCTCTTCACTGCCATGTTAGAGCACAACTCGGCGAAGAATATGGCACAGACATAGTTCCACAAGACCAACCTATCCCGGCTCACTTACTTGGTAATATGTGGGCGCAAAGTTGGGGCAACATTTACGACATTGTGAAGCCTGCGCAACCATTAGACGTAATCGATGTAACCGCCGCCTTAGCCGAAAATCAATATGATGAAATAAAGATGGTTAAGCAGGCAGAGTCCTTCTTTTCATCCCTTGGTTTCGAACCATTACCTGAGACATTTTGGCAGCGTTCCATGTTTACCCAACCCGCTGATCGAGATGTAGTTTGCCATGCATCAGCGTGGAATATTGATGAACAAGACGATTTGCGCATTAAAATGTGTATTCAGTTAACCGGCGAAGAGTTTTCGGTAATACACCATGAACTCGGACATAACTATTACCAGCGTGCATACAAAGAATTGCCTATGCTCTATCGCGGCTCTGCCAACGACGGATTTCATGAAGCCATTGGCGATACCATTGCGCTGTCAATAACGCCTAAGTATTTAAAGGAAATAGGCTTAGTTGATAGTATTCCCGATGAATCAAACGACATTGGAATGTTGCTAAAGCTTGCCTTGGATAAAATCGCGTTTATTCCCTTTGGTCTGCTGGTGGATCAATGGCGCTGGAAGGTGTTTTCAGGTGAAGTGACACCTGAAAATTACAATACGGCTTGGTGGGAGCTACGTGAGAAATATCAAGGTGTGATGGCACCTATCGAACGTCCTAGCGACGCTTTTGATCCTGGTGCAAAGTATCACGTCCCTGGAAATACTCCTTATACTCGTTACTTTTTAGCGCACGTTCTACAGTTTCAATTTCATAAACAACTATGCGAAATTGCAGGCAATGAGGAAGCCATTCATCGTTGCTCAATTTACGGCAGTGAAAAAGCAGGTAAAGCGCTAAATGAGATGTTAGAAATGGGGAAAAGCCAACCTTGGCAAAAAGCATTAGCTTTTCTTACCGGCAGCGAACAAATGGACGCCTCCGCGGTGCTCAATTATTTCGCCCCTTTGAAGCAGTGGTTGGATAAACAAAACGCTTCCCGCCAATGCGGTTGGTAAGTAGGTTCTATTGATGCAAAAAAAAAGCCTTGTCACGGTTTATCGTGACAAGGCTTTTTTATAGGTTACTGAATATTTTAGAAGTTATACTTGGCTTTTACGTAGTAGAAACCGCCGTTGTAATCAAAAGGACCATTTTCATAAAAACGACCACCAACCGCTGCAAATGAGCTTGCTGGTAATTCTTGCGCTTCAGTATCGAACAAATTACTGGCCCCTGCAGACAAGGTGATTTGGTCGGTGACAAAGTAGCTCACTTCTGCATCAACTGTCGCACTGCTACCAGCATCTTCATTCCAGCCACCTGGTTCTGCATCATCAGCATGTACCGCAAAATATTCCCCGAAATAGTTAACACGAATAAAGGCGCTTACTGTGTCCCAGCTTTGAGAAATAGTGAAAGTGGCTCGGTGATGAGGGATCCCTTCCTCGAGTAATTTTACTTTACCTGCACTGGTTGTATCAGGGTTGAATTTCTCAACTTCTGTTTCGTTCCAGTTATACGCTAGTGAGAATTTCGTATCACCAGAATCAAAGATTGGATGCGTATAGTTAGCCACTAAATCCAAGCCTTGGGTTTTAGTATCAAAATCATTGGCGAAATACGTTACTGCAGAAATAAGTTCTGGGTTTTGTACACCCAAAGATCTCAATTCTTCGTAATCGTCTGGGTTTACATCAATCTGACTTGACTGAGCGATACGGTCTTCTACTGTAATGCTATATAAATCAGCGCTGATAAAGAAGTCCCCACTTTGGTAAACCGCACCAATTGCGAAGCTTTGTGAGTCTTCTGGTGTTAACTCTTTACCGCCATAAAACGCTGATAATGTATCAGTCGGTGGTGCCAAGAAACTTTGAATTAAATCTCCGCCAACAATCGAGGTTTGGGTATTCACCACGTTAGCTTGCCCAACAGTGGGCGCTCTAAACCCTGTGCTGGTTGAAGCGCGCAATGAAAATTCATCTGTCACGCTATATTGCGCTGTTAACTTATAGTTAGTGGTATCGCCGAAGGTAGTAAAGTCTTCGTAACGGATAGCGGCGCCAACTAATAAGTCTTCCGTTAGATATGCTTCTACGTCAACATAAGCAGCAACACTACGACGCGTATTTGTCCCCTGAGACTCAGGTCCAAAGCCTTTAAATCCGTGAGAGCCAATGTTAAAGCCCTGTGCTGCATAGTCTCCTGCTTTCCAAGATGCCTCTTCACCAGCTACGATTTCAAACGACTCTTCACGCCATTCAAGACCACCTGCAAGGTTTAGTGAATCAATTGCGTCAACATCAATTTGTTTAGATAAATCTAAGTTGAACATCTTTTCTAACTGAATATATTTACCCGTCTCAAACTCAGTTGGTGTATCAAGTCCGAGAGATGGGTTAAGGGTATTAGTTAAGTTAAATGCTGACTCACTGCGACCTACCGAGCCACTTAAATCAAAGAAAGCACCAGATAAGAAGCCGCTTTTTAGTTCACCTTCAACACCGATAACTAATGAAGTATCTGTGATATTTCCACCAAACGCTGGCGTGTAACCACCAGGGAAAATCTGGTTCATTGAGAAACAGTTCGGATCGGCAACCATTTGTTGATAAGCCGCAGTTTCTAGTACATTACCATCAACCACCGAACCATCCGCTTGTACAATCTTAGGTATGGCAACAGTTGCACAGGTACGTTCTGCTCCTTCGGCTTGAGCGACATCGCCGACCAGTAACGTTTCACCGCCATCATTGGAATACACCTGACCACGGTTGTGCGGGTTGCGGTAGTAAAAACCACCGACTATGTCACGTTCAGAATAGTTTCCGAACATGTAAAATTTCTTATCATCACCTAAATCAAGACCAACATTACCAAATAAACTAATGTCATCATTAATTTCAGGATTACCCCAAATTTGTGCAGGGTCGCCTACATCAGTGTTTCCTTGGGCTATCAAATTCGCGGCATCTGGACGTTGCACGCTACGACTTGTCGCGTCAGCATTTTTAAGTTGGAAACTTAAGTTCGCATAACCGTCTTTGGTAAATGGGAGACCAAGGTTACCTTCTACCGTGGTAGTAGCACCATCGCCTTCGTAGTACTCACCACGTTTAACTGATAACGAACCACCATCAGCATCGTCTTTTAAAACGAAGTTCATGACACCGGCAATCGCATCAGAACCATACTGAGCGGCAGCACCATCGCGAAGAACCTCAACTTGCTTCAAAGCTGAGCTAGGAATAACAGATATATCAGGACCTTGTGCACCATCGTTAATCCCACCACCTTGAAAGGCAATAACCGAAGCGCGGTGGCGTCTTTTGCCATTGACTAACACGAGTGTGCTGTCGGACGACAAACCACGTAAGTTTACTGGGCGAATAAGTGTCGCTGCATCAGAAATAGGCTGCGCACGTGCCGTAAATGAAGGCACTGTGCTGACTAACATATCTAGCATGTCTGTAGAGGCTGACTTTCCTAACTCATCACCACCAATAATATCAATGGGCACTGGCGAATCGGCAACAGAACGAGGTGCTGAGCGGCTCCCGACAACCGCGATTTTTTCTACATCAGCGCTATCGTCTTTCACTTCTTGAGCATAGACAGGGCTAATAGCAGTAACCGCTACCGCTGTGGAGGTAGCGATAACGTAGCGAATACTTTTCGTTAATTTGTTTAATGACGTGTTCATTTTATTTCCAACTTTATTGTGTTTTTTAATTGCGCATACGACATCTTATTATTCTTTTATCAGGCTGGGCTGATTGGCATTGCGCGGTTGAGAATTCAGTAAAACTCTCTGGTTTCTATTGAATTGCATATTATTTATAACGATAAAAAGTTGAACTTACAAACACATTGCGGGGTCGAAAGACGATAGCAACCACTAACAGTTAAAATCACTAAAATATCACCTTATACAGGTCAAAAATATCACCATTTCTATTTTTGCGATATTTTATACAATTAAAATTTGTACAACGCTTTATAGCTGGCAAAAAAATACCGGCTAAAAACCGGTATTTTTTCAACGAAATTAATCTTTTGTCTAATTGCCTATTTTGGAATAATTTGTGTCTTATGCCAAAGTTTCATCAGTGTATTAGCAACCCCATGGCTGACTGACATGCCAAATTTTTCAGCCAGATTCTTTTTCACCGAATACTTCACTGAATAGATCTTTTTATCACTATTTGCACTGAGTAAAAAATCGTCTGAAGTTTGGATCTTATCCACAAGACCAAGCGATAGTGCTTTACTCCCGTACCAATATTCACCTGTGGCAACAGTATCAATTGCTAAGGTTGGTCTATGCTCTTGAACAAACCCTTTAAACATTTGATGTACATCTTCAAGCTCGTCTCTGAACTTCTCACGTCCCTCGTCATTGTTTTCACCAAACATGGTTAGGGTACGTTTAAACTGCCCTGCTGTGTGCTGCTCAAACTCAATATCATTTTTCTTTAATAATTTATTGAAGTTAGGGATCTGCGCGATAACACCAATTGAACCTATGATGGCGAACTTTGCAGCCAATACTTTATCAGCAACACAAGCCATCATATACCCACCGCTGGCCGCCACTTTATCGACTGACACAGTTAATGGAATCTTTTTATCTTTTAAACGTTGGAGCTGCGATGCTGCAAGTCCATAGCCGTGAACGACTCCACCACCACTTTCTAAACGAACTAAGACCTCATCATTTGGTTTTGCAATGCATATAACGGCTGTCACTTCTTCCCTAAGATTTTCAACCTCATGGGCGTCCATGGAGCCATTGAAATCAATGACGTACAAGTTACCTTTTTCATCTTCCGCTTTGTTACTCTTAGCGGCTTTCTTGGCCGCCTTATCTGCTTTTTTCTGTTCCTTATTTTTCTTTTTAAGCTCGTCCTTGGTGCAAATCAGGTTATCAACGCTGCCCTTAATATCATCTAATCGCTCTGAAATTGAATCAATCTCTAGGTTCCCTTTGGATTGTTTTTGTTTGCTAACTAGACTAACAATCCCACCAACGACTAATAATATCGCAATAACAATGGTTACCGCTTTGGCTATAAATAAACCGTACTCATACAAAAATTCCAATTCTATGTGCTCCTTAATGACTGACTTAAGCGATATTGGGACTAATTTACAAAAAAAAAGCTAGGCATGGCCTAGCTTTCATCAATAATGCAAAGAATTAATTTGCAACAACAGACTCATCTGCAATCACAATGTTCTGTCCGTCAGAGCCGAAGTATTCCACCGCTTGATTTTGCATTTCTAATGTCGCCGACACGCTAGGTGTTGGTACAAATAAAGACTGATGCGCTCCAGCAGAAAAATACACAACGCCACTCTGGGTTGCATCGCTCTCGGTCGTTGACGAAACCTGTGATAAACCCATGACCTGAGATAAAGGAATACCACCAGACAACGGCAATGCCGTGACCACTGGATTCACTTGATCGGTTAGCGCTGTTGTACCATCATCATTCACGCCGCCACCTACAACCAACTGCATGAGTGTCGGTGTATTACCTGCCATTTGCTGAGCATAGTTAATAGGGTCACCTGCATCTAGAATGGTTTGTGCTGCGAACACGAACTGACTAAACGTCGCAGCAATCTCTGCGCGCGCATCATCCTCTAGCGCTTCATCAAACGCAACGTAAGCCGGACGGATAGCCGCCTCAATTGACAACGCATTTGCTTCAGCATATTGAGCTAAAAAGGTAGCAAAATCCTCTGAAGATGCAGCCAATAAAGACCCTTTAATTAGGGGGCCAAAATCCGGTGATTCTAAAAGGAAGTTAGCCACGCCGCCAGAAGGTACATTGAGCACAGCTGTGTCCACCTTGTACATGTCACTAAACGGTGCAAAGTCACCTTCAAATGGCGTGTTCGCATTTGCCAACGTGTTCATGCCCGAAATCGAACCTAAACTCTGGGCGATAAAATGGACTTCTGATGTATCAATATCCACCACACCTGAACCATCGTTTATGGCATTAAGCGCAAGGCGTAAACCGAGTGTGTCAGCGGCACTTTGGCGTAAGTTATCACGGGCTGTGATTAAGCTTGCCAGGTTCATATAGTCAGTTGGTGAATGGGTCGATGCATTCACAACTGTACCGTCCGCTAATGTAAATCCGCGGCCACCGTGTAACGGGTGATCAATTGCCACTGTGGCAAAACCAGCAAGTGAAAACGCAGCAGCGACAACCAACGCATTTTCTTTTGCCCCTGTGATACCGTGTTGAACAATAATTACTGGCCAGCCATTATCGGGCTTAGTTTGCAAAGGAATTGCACCATTTGTCGCTGCCGAAAGCATAGCAATCACAGACTCATCAGGTACGGTAAATTGTACGCCTAAGGTTTCAGTGCCTGCTTCATTAATCAATGTTGAATCATCATCGGTGTTTGTCCCTTGAGGGATAGGCAAAGGATTAAACTTGGTTAGGTTTCGTGGATCATCAATCCCCAAAGAGGATAAATCAAGATCCCGTAACTGCCCGCCCGACGCTTGTTGACACAGGGCATCATTCGGCCCGACGGCGCCACCTTGTATTAAAGAGGTAACCGTTTCGGCCCCCATTAATTGCAGTGTTGCACCGCTAGTACACATAGCGCGCCACCAATCCCCTAGCGGGTTAGTCGTGCTAAGGTAATAAGGTAATTTAACTTCTGCTTCGATACGTTTAGCAGCACAGAATGGCCCAGCAAACGTAACCGCTTGAGTTAATTCAGCACTAGGGCTACCGGCTGATGCCTCTAACGCTGCATATAGCCCAGCACATGTACCTAACCCTTGTGCTTGCAACGCAGTGTACGTATCGCCTAACTGTGAACCAAGTGCTTCATACGCATTGCTGACATTGTCTCCTGAAACATTAAGCTGGGGTAAATAATCACGTGCCACAGACGCAGAGGTCGCTGCGTCACCACCAGTTGCAGTCATTGCCGCCCCGAATGCCGTAGCGTAACCCGCAATTTGCAGATTTTTAACCGAATCCATCACACTACCAGCCGAGACCGTAGAAAAGTATGAAGCATATGAAATCGCTTCGCGCTCAATACCAGTAGGGATAATAACGTCAACAATACTATTGACTAAGGTTTGTAGTTGCAGTTGTTCCTCTGTCGATAATGGCAAGGTACGTATGTCTTGGCGGGCTAGCTCCCAAGAGCTTGAACCTTTAATACTTTTTCCGTCTGTATCTAAAAGAGAATCGGTTACCACCAACATGTGGCCTTGACCAGCCGCCAATGGTTTTAATGGAATGACAGTGATCGAACCTGTCCCAGCTCCTGACTCGTACGAAGCGACGAAATCCTCACCATACACCAATTCGTCACCTAGTTCGCAAGGCACGCCTGGAGCAGCGGCAGCGGCCGCAATTGCTTGACACGTCTCTGAGGTACCTTCTAACGCTTGCGTCGCTTGAAATAACTTAATTGATGAACCGTTAACGCTGCTGGCATCTATATCAAGACCAGTAGGTAAAGTGACACGAATAGAAAATGGATTCTGAGTCGACCACCCATCTAATGCACTTAATGCGTGCTCAGGATTACCACCATCGAACGTCTCTGTACCTTCTGTATTTAAGGTGAAGTCGAAAAAGCTACCGCTTGGCAACATCAATAAATCATTCGGTAAATTAAGGTCGCTATTGGCAGGGTCAAATACTACCCGAGCAAACGGTTTCTCTACGGGGTTGTCGGTTTCTAAATCTGCTACCGAGTCCCCATTACAGCCTGTTAGTCCCAGCACAGCTGCGATACTCGCACTAAGCAATAGTTTATTCATTGTATTTCCCTACCTCTTTATTATTTCAATTGGCTTTGCATGTTCTTGGAATCAATTCGACCTATGCACATTTATCATCGATATAAATAACACGTTAGACCAGTTACTTCCTGAACCATCTTATTTAGTTTGATATTGATTTGCAAAGGTTTGTTAACAACATGTAACGTAAAACAATCCAGTCTTCCACGACTATTTCGGTAGGATATTTTCACATCTAAATGATAAAATCAGCAAAATTTACTTGAATTAGAAATATATGTTTGATTTTCAACCAACCAGTGGGCTTTTAACGTCGAAAACCATACTTGTTACTGGTGCAGGCGACGGCATAGGGAAAGAAGCAGCCCTACAATTTGCTAAGTATGGTGCAACCGTCATTTTACTTGGTAGAACAGTCAGTAAATTGGAAGCCGTTTATGACGAGATTGTCGCAAACGGTGGTCCAGAGCCAGCTATTATTCCGTTGGATTTGCAAGGTGCTACCCCGCAGCACTATCGCGACATGGCCAACACGATTGATAACCAGTTCGCTAGCTTAGATGGCGTATTACACAACGCAAGCCTTCTAGGTCATCTTGAACCTTTCCAGCAAATCAATGAAGATGATTGGAATAACGTAATGCAAGTCAATGTAAACAGTCAGTTCTTTATGACTCAAGCACTGTTACCGGTAATGAAAAAATCGAAAAACGCATCGCTTGTTTTCACTACGTCAAGTGTAGGCTTAAAAGGTCGCGCATATTGGGGAAGTTATTCGATTTCGAAGTTCGCCACCCAAGGCATGATGGAAGTCATCGCGGATGAAAACGAAAATACCTCAGTTCGAGCAAATTGTATTAACCCAGGCGGAACACGCACCAACATGCGGGCACAAGCTTATCCGGCAGAAGATGCAAGCAAGTTAAAAACCCCAGAAGAGATCATGCCGCTTTATTTATATTTAATGAGTGATGCAAGCAAGCATGAGTCTGGCAAAACATTTCACGCACAACCAAAGTAATTTTTCAAAACAGATAATTATCGTCACTTAGCACTTGTGACACCGTCTCAAGGTGATATAAAAAAGCCCCTGTCATATAAAAGATAACAGGGGCTTTTTCGTTAAGGCTATTTTGCTAATGTGACATACGCAGGTGAATAGGTATTAATCGCCAATCTTTGCCCAAGTGTCACGCAAACCCACTGTGCGGTTAAAGATTAACTTATCTTTGCTGCTATCTTTGTCGAAACAAAAATACCCGGTACGTTCAAACTGGTAGGCGAGTATCTCTGACGAATCGAAATCAACCTTGGTCAGACTAGGTTCAACCCAGCCGTTCTTTACGGTTAACGAATTGGTATTAATACAGGCCGCAAAATCTTCTTCAGCCGCTGGGTTAGGCACAGAGAACAAACTGTCATATAAACGGATTTCAGCCGCAACAGCATGCTCCGCTGAAACCCAGTGGATAACGCCTTTTATCTTGCGACCATCAGCTGGATCTTTACCTAAAGTATCAGCGTCATATTCACAAAATATGGTGGTTACATTGCCCTGCTCGTCTTTTTCAACGCGCTGCGCTTTGATCACATAAGCATTTCGTAAACGTACTTCTTTGCCTAAGACCAAACGCTTAAACTTCTTATTGGCTTCTTCTCTAAAGTCTTCAGCCTCAATGTATATCTCTTTGGTAAAAGGAACTTGGCGACTGCCCATTGCAGGTCGATTTGGATGATTAGGTGCATCCAATAATTCGACACCATCTTGGGGATAGTTATCTATTACGATTTTAACGGGCTCAAGCACCGCCATAGCACGAGGAGCATTTTCATTTAACTCATCCCGCAGTGGTGCTTCTAACATACCCATTTCAACCATGTTATCCATTTTGGTTACGCCGATGCGTTTACAAAACTCACGGATTGAGGCTGCGGTAAAGCCTCTTCTGCGCAATCCCGCTATCGTTGGCATACGGGGGTCGTCCCAGCCACTCACATACTGCTCTTCTACTAACTGAATCAGTTTACGTTTGCTCAGAACGGTATACTCAAGATTCAAACGAGAAAACTCGTACTGACGTGGCACAACATCAATAGTGATATTTTCCAACACCCAATCATATAAACGACGATTATCCTGAAACTCCAAAGTACATAAAGAGTGCGTGATCCCCTCTATTGCATCAGAGATACAATGGGTAAAATCGTACATGGGATAAATACACCACTTATCACCTGTTTGATGGTGATGGGCGAATTTTACTCGGTATAACGCTGGGTCGCGCATACACATGAACGGCGACGACATATCAATTTTAGCGCGCAGTAGGCACTGGCCTTCTTTGTATTCGCCATTTCTCATCTTAGCAAATTGCGCAAGATTTTCTTCTATTGAGGTGTCGCGATATGGGCTGTTGGTACCTGGCTTTGTTAGGGTACCGCGCATTTCACGTACTTGTTCTTGATTCGAGAAATCGACGTACGCTAATCCTTTTTCAATCAATTCCAGCGCATAAGCGTGCAATTGATCAAAGTAGTTTGAAGAGTAACGTGCCTCTCCTTGCCACTCAAAACCAAGCCAAGTGACATCGTTCTTGATCGCATTAACGTAATCAATATCTTCTTTGTCAGGGTTAGTATCATCAAAACGTAAGTTGCATTGCCCTTGGTAATCCTGAGCGATACCGAAATTTAAACAAATCGATTTTGCATGACCTATATGTAAATAACCGTTTGGCTCTGGCGGAAAACGCGTGTGCACTTGTGTATGCAAACCCGACTGCAGATCTTTATCGATGATTTGACGAATGAAATTGGTCGGACGACTTTCGGTCTCGGCCATTAATAATTACCCCTAACGCTAGTACATGGAAAACAGCGGATATTATACCAGTATTCTACGCCCGAAAAGCCCTTTTATTAGCAGGTGAGTGAATATGATGCATTTAAATAGGCCATAATACTGACACTTTAAATAAGCGAAATCAGCGACTTAACATTTAGTATAATAAACGTGCAAAAACCCTGCGGGTTTGTATTTTGTTAGGGATTTAAAAAGCAGGCTAGTGTATAACTCCTATTTATAAATGATCTATTGTTCTGTGTTTGTTGAATAAGGTTTCTAATAATGAAAGAGAAAGCTACATCGTTTGATATCGCCCATCACGCTGGTGTATCGCAGTCTACGGTGTCACGTGCACTTCGAAATAGTCCTTTAGTGAATAAAGAAACCCGTGAAAAAGTACAAGCAATAGCCCGTGAACTTAATTATAAAGTTGACAAAAACGCCAGTAACCTAAGGCGTCAGCACAGTAAAACCTTAGCGCTTTTGTTGTTCGAAGACCCAACGTCTGACAATTCATTAATCAACCCTTTCTTTCTATCCATGCTTGGCAGTATCACACGCGCATCGGCAAATGCTGGATACGATTTACTGATTTCTTTTCAAAATTTAAGCGATGATTGGCATGCTGAATATGAAGATTCAAATAAAGCCGATGGCATTATTCTATTAGGATATGGTGATTACACAGAATACTGTACTAAGCTGACCCAGCTTGAGGCACAAAACACGCATTTCGTGCGCTGGGGTGCCCTTGATGATGAACATCCGGGGGTTTCAATTGGTTGTGATAATTTCCAAGGGGGATTTGACGTCACCCAGCACCTACTTGATCTTGGTAGAAAACAATTTGCCTTTATTGGTGGCGCAGATTCCCGTGCACCTGAGTTTTTTGCCCGCTACCAAGGCTATTATAAAGCGTTGACACTTGCCGATGTAGCCCAATGTGCCGTCCAGCAAGACGCAATATCAACTGAAGATTCTGGCTACAGCGCGACTTTATCACTGCTAAAACGTCATCCCGATATAGATGCCATCGTGTGTGCTAGTGACCTAATAGCTATAGGTGTGCTTCGGGCATTACGCGATAGCAATATATCGATTCCGCAACAAATTGCTGTCGTTGGCTTCGACAATGTCCCGGTAGCAAGTTTCGCTACACCAAGCTTAACCACGGTCAAACAGGACACTATCTTAGCCGGTGAGATTTTAGTAGACAGTTTATTAAGGCTAATCGCGGGAGAAGAAGTGGAGCATTACTTAATGCATGTTGATCTTGTTATTCGTCAATCCAGCGGAGCATAGTACTCAATAACGTACTTGCACCGCTGAGTTATCACTTATTTAAACGCCATTAATTGAGACAACTCTTTTTTGAGGGACTCATTAATCACGGCTCCTTCTTTAACCCAAACATGTACACTGTGACCAGCCACTTCAGCTAATAATGCATCCCCAGTAGCAATGGTTTGTGTTTTTTGCTTAAAACGCATTTCGGTCCACGTACCTGTATCTAGGTATTGGGTAATTTCAAAGCGATGGGACTTGTCGCTTTTGTTCAGTAACACTAATGCGGTTTGGGCAATGTCGCCTTTTTGAATAACACGATAAAACGCTGCATGATCGCCTTTAAATGCTAAATTGACTTGTAAGCCATTTTGCAATGCTGGCAGATTCTTCCTTATATTGGCAATCGCCGATAACTGCTGTTGAATAGGATGAGTCTTGGCAATTTCAATATTCTCTTGACCCAAATAATTCCGATTTCCTTGGTGCTCTGCCTTTCCTCGCATAAATCCTATTTCTGAGCCTTGATAAACGACAGGGATCCCTCTGCTGGTAAATAACCAGTTGTTGGCATCAATAAAACCAGTATCGCTGGCGTTCATGCGTGGCATATCATGGTTATCGTAAAAAGTGGTTAGCTCATAGGGGTTTGCATAAGGCCCATGTGTTAAGTGTAAATAAGTCAATAAAGAGGCGTAATCACTGCCCGGTGTTTCAAATACACTAGTAATTGCTTTTTGGCCGGGAAAATCTAACACACTGATCCCACCGTTTTTCGCAAGGGTGTGCTGAGCGATAAAGTTCGCATTGTAGTCAAAGCTTTCTGCAAACATAAAGAAGTCTGGGTACTTTGCTCTCACCCTTGCCGCCATTTCTTGCCAAAAGTGATGAGGAACATGCTTAATCGTGTCGATACGAAACGCATCTGCGCCCTGCTCTATCCAATACAGATACGAGTTAATCAGATAGTCACGTAATTGCGCATTGTCTTCATTCAAATTTGAAAGCTGCATGATGTCGGGTGTGTTGTGATAAAACTGGTGTAAGGGATTATGCGGATCAAGTTTTTCAGGTGGTAAGTTTTGATGGTCAGCAACTAACTGACCTGCTTGATCATACAACTTCCCGAATGTGTCTTGCTCTATAGGCATGCTAAACGACGGTGATCCATGATTTGCCACTACATCAAACACGGTTTTGATGCCAAATTGTTCACGCATTTTGTTGGTGTATGTTTTGTAGTCTAGATTTTTGGAGGGGTAATGCTCATCTATTTTATAAAAATTAGATGCCCAGTAGCCATGATAAGCAGACTTACCTCCATCTTTAAACGCTCCTCCATACGCTATCGCCTCCCCCCCCGCAAACTGCTGATCAGGGTTTTCCACTATGGGCGTTAGCCAAACCGCTGTAAACCCCATATTGCTGATGTACTGCGCATTATCTAATACACCTTTTAGATCGCCACCTAAATAGCCCACATTGGCGGTATCACCATTATCTGCATAAAGCGGTAAATCAAAACTGGGAAGGCTCCCTCCTTGTTCAGGGTAATTGTTACTCTCATCCCCATCGACGAAGCGATCTGTCATCACAAAATAGACGGCTTCTTTAACAAACGGGTTATTCGTGCCGTAGTACTGTTCTGTGCCTTGCTTTGAACTATCAACTGACGCTTTGTGATTCGTATGAGTACATGCAGTTAAGGCTAGGGCTAATGCCATAGTCATTGCAGCGTTCGTAAAACAGGAATGTGACGGGCGGGCTAACGGTTTTTGTTTCATCATTTAATCTAATCCGATATGAGCTATTTTGGGACGTTGACACGTAACGTCATGACACCGGCAATGAGCATGCTACAACCGCCAATCACTAAGGCAAAAACAGGCTGATTATCAAACACTTTCGTCACTAGAAAACCTAAAATACTAGCGGCCAATATTTGTGGAATAACGATAAAGAAATTGAATATTCCCATGTATACCCCCATTTTATTGCTCGGCAGTACATTGGCCAATATGGCATAGGGCACAGATAGAATGGATGCCCAAGCAAAACCGACACCGACCATTGCCAGCACCAACCATGCAGGATCACGAATAAACCAAAATGAAATAAATCCAATTCCGCCTAATGATAAATTGATTAAATGGGCATACTGTAAATTAAGCTTACGTACCACCACTGGGATCACAATCGCTGCAATAATAGACACCCCGTTATAGGTCGCCATTAGAATAGATACCCAGTCAGCACCTTCGTTATAGGCAATTGAGCTTGTGTCACGACTACCAAAATGATGTGAAGTAACAGCAGAGTTGGTGTAAATCCACATCGCAAACAGTGGAAACCAAGAGAAAAATTGCACGACTGCAAGTTGGCGCATGGCCTGAGGCATAGAAAACAGATCCCCCATCACTTGCGCAAACCCATTTTGGGTATACTGCTGGCGAACCATATACGCAGCGACAAACTGACACAAACCAAAGGCTATCAAGCCCCCAGCTAAGATATATAAATTTTTATCAAGAGCATCAATATTGGTATAAATAACGGCGAGCAAAATCAGGCCTACGACACTGAATACGCTACCTCCACGAGTATATTGCTTCTGTGTGCGAGTCGTCATGTTTGTGTCTTTTTTCTGCTCGATTTGCGCCTGTGCAGCGTCAAACGCCGCCAGCTGCTCGGGGGAATACTCCTTCGTTGAGACAACCGTCCACAACACTGCCAACAGAAAAATACTGCCCCCAGCATAAAATGAAAATTTAACAGAATCCGCAATTGAGCCCGGTTCCGCAATATTCGAGATATCAAACCAATTGGTCATCATCCAAGGTAGCGCAGAGGCAACGACGGCGCCTATACCAATGAAAAAGGTTTGCATAGCATAACCACTGGCGCGCTGCTTAGGCGGGAGCATGTCACCCACGAATGCGCGAAAAGGCTCCATTGACACGTTGATAGAGGCATCCATAATCCACAGCATACCCGCAGCGAACCACAAAGTAGGTGAATTGGGCATAATAAATAGCGCGCCACTTGCCGCTATGGCTCCCCATAAAAAATACGGTCGCCTTCTGCCTAAACGGTTCCAAGTATTATCGCTCAAATAGCCAATAATGGGTTGCACGACAAGACCGGTAATGGGGGCGGCAACCCAGAGCACAGCGAGGTTACTGTAGTCTGCTCCTAGAGATTCAAAAATTCGGCTGACGTTTGAATTTTGCAAAGCAAAACCGAATTGAATACCTAAAAAGCCAAAGCACATATTCCAAATTTGCCAAAAGCTTAATTGTGGTTTTGTTTGCTGCATGAAACCTTCTCTTCTTATACATGTTGTTAGGTTGTAAAAAACAGGCGAATACAGATGGACAACTCGAGTCTACCCATTACATTTTTTTATGTTATGTCCCATCCATATGTTACTAGACGTTTTCTATGAAACTAGTTTAAGGGTGACGGCTGTTTGACAGCATGAAGATTATCCTTTGTAACATAATCTAAACAAGTTTTTGCATACGTATTCAAGGCGATAACAGGCTATATAAGCGAGTTCGTAGAAATGAGTTAAGAAATTGTAATGACTTCCCACAACCAAACCCCACTTTTAATAAGAAAAGGGAGCTATTGTGGAGATGGGTAAGAGATCACAAGGTGCGTTTACTCAAACGCACATTGTGGGTTTAACAAAAAGATTCACCAAAAAATGACAACCCTATTTAGGGTGTGTTCACCCTTTATACCAATTCCATTAAATAACGATGGTAAACCCTGCTTCTTTTTTTGCTAAATACATTTTTTGATCTGCTAAATGTATCAGTTGTTTCACGCTAACAAATTCAGAAGCGCCGGTTTCTGCAATCCCCATACTAAAAGAATAAGTCGGGTAGCGTCCGCGAAAGGTATCAATCAACTTCTCGCACACCCTCTGTGCTTCTTGCGCGTTACATTCTAATAATACCAAACAGAATTCATCACCACCGTAGCGACAAGCAATATCGGTTTGCCTAACGCACTGGCGCAACGTTTGGCCGATTTCTTTAAGCACTTCGTCGCCTTTGATGTGTCCTTCCGTATCATTGATTTTTTTAAAATGGTCAACATCGAAGTAAACTAAAGAGACTTTCGTTTTGCGTCGCTTCGCTAATGCTAATTCTTTGTCGAGCATTTCTTGCATTGCACTGATGTTATAGATTTTCGTTAATGGATCCAAACGTACCTGATCCATTAAGTCTTTTGTACGTTTCGCTATTCTCGCCTCAATATCACGGGACAAACTCTCGTTTTGCTGTCTTAGCATGTCAACCTCAGCGTATAGATGCGTTAGATTGGTATCAACGCATAGCTCAATATCAAACTGAAGTAGCTGCCTTATGAAATGACAAAAAGTGGCTTGGGCAGAACCAAGCGCACAGCGCTGCTGAGCCAAACTAGAGAGTAACCCACTTAAGGTATTAATAATCTGAATGAAATCTAATGGGGGGACGCCGATGTTTTTATACTGAACGATTAATTCAACGCGCTCAGTGATATAGGCGTGATCATAACGTGCGGTAACAAAAAGGCCTTCAATATACTGCCTCAGTAAATCGCGTAAATCGGTTGAAAGATTATATTCATCCGTATGCAGGTTTACGCCAACCATTTGCGGATACTCTCGATACACCTCATCGATAATATCATTCATGCTTGCCAATAAAGGCGCTTTAAAGATCGCGATTGTCTCTGGCTGATACCGTGTTTTCGCTAATAACTGTTCTAAACGATGTGTTGACAGCCGTGAGCGAGCAGAAAGCCGTGAGCTAGCAGAAAGCCGTGAGCGAGCAGACGCACCTGAGCTGGCAGAAAACGCGCCAAGCAGCGCTTTATCACTTTTTCTATTTTGAGGCACCATATCAAACCCTATATTCTTATTATTTGGGTAGTTAACTTTATTTTTAAACAGGCGATTTCATTTAACTAAATGGTACTTTTAGCCTAAATGACAGTCGTTTAGCGTGAGTCCTTAGAAATCATAGCCAACACCAACTGTAGTATTATTATAAAAAGGTAATGGCTCTGATAGTATCCGACTAAGGTCTAATCTAGGTCGGTTTAAAATAATGGGTTAGAATACATCACCCGCATGGTTAATTGAGATGGGTTGAATAGGCGCATCAAATGCGTCTCTGAGACTTTGCGGCACTGCTGTTTTCTCAAACGACTTGGAGTCGACACACACATAAGTAATTTCAGCACTAGCAATCGGTTTTTCGCTATCCAGTTGCGTTAGATGCACCTGACACGTAAAAGAAGAGTTGCCAATTTTTTTAACCTCTACAGTCGCACGTATAACATCATCAAATCGCGCAGACGATTTCCAACTAATATTTAAGTTGACCACTTGAGTTTCATATCCTTGAGTGATCAGATTATCGAACCCGCCATAAAAAACCCGAAAATACTCAGTCATAGTAATATCGACATAATCCGCGTAACGCGCATTAAACACCACACTTTGTGCGTCACATTCTCCATACCGCACACGAAAGTAATAATTAAAATCTGCCATTCGAACGTCCAATAAACTAAATAAACTTGCCACTAACAATAGAAAATCATCTTACTTTGATAGCAAATAAAGCACTAATTCATACCAATGCTAAACAACTATTTCGCTGACTGATGAATGGCGATAATGTTAGGCACAGTGATATTTCACAGGGGCAAATACAGCTACGCGTAACCACCATAAGCGAATAAAATAAGCAAAAATAGACATTCCATAAGATTTCTTATTGTTAGATTAAGGACTTGGAAAAGGGCAAATAAAACGGCAAATACAGTTATTCACCTCATGAAATACTGATGATTTCTTTGTATTTTGTGTGCTTAGTTTACTTATTAGCGTGCTTATCTTTTTCCACTTCTGTGGTGCCATCAACATCGATGGAAAATGTGTGCCTTGTTAGCTCGCTCTCAAACTGGCGAGATTGCTCGACATCATCTCGCCATTGGTCCTGAATGATCGGGTCGTCCATATCACTGCCGTCACGCTCCCAAGTGTAGCGCTTCACCTGTGGTTTGGGGTCTAACCGAAACCACATCAACGCGGCCAATGCGCCGCTTATTCCACCAAACAAATGATATTCAAAGGAAATGCCTGGCTCTCTCGGAAAGATACTCATCGTCATGCCGCCGTACATGAAAAATGCTATCATCATGATCCCAATTGACGACTTATCTCGGCGCAAAATCCCTACCACCAAGAGATAAAAGAAAATCCCGTGTGTCATACCACTGGCACCTAAATGATATGACTCTCGAGCAAAAAGCCACACACCAATGCCAGATAAAATCCAAACACTGGCCAACACCTTATATCGGGTTTTCGGGTAGCCATATATTAACGCCGTTAACAGTATCAATAGCGGCAAGCTATTACTAAATAGGTGCTGTAATGAACCGTGAATCAAGGGTGCAGTGATCACCCCCAGTGCTCCACTAAGTCTTTGCGGATAAACAGCAAACATATGCATATCCAGAGAAAACAATATTTCAGCTGACTGAATACACCATAGCAACAACACAAACCCAGAGCTGGCCAATATACTGTTGGATAATCGTTTAGAAAAGTTCATTTACTTAATGTATGGTACAAAATCGAAATTAAAAGGTCGCTACTTACAGCTCAGCAAAATCATTTGTACTAAGAAAGCGAAAAATGTGCTGAAAGTAAAACGCATGGTTATTATCCATGCAGCAATTACGCGCTAATATAGGTTTACTCTTTACCCTACCCTGTGTGTCTCGCTATAGTTAGCGGCTGAGCAAATTAATGAGAATAACGAGTAGTTTCATGACAACCATGTACGGAATTAAAAACTGTGACACGATAAAAAAAGCACGTAAGTGGCTAAGTACAAATGATGTTGAATACACGTTTCATGATTATCGTGCAGACGGCATTGATGCAAAATGGCTTGAAGAAGTTGAAGCAATAGTCGGATGGGAGACCTTATTGAATAAACGTGGTACCACCTTTCGTCAATTATCCAATGAGCAAAAAGAAAACCTCAACGCACAAACGGCACGTGAGTTAATGCTTGAGGCCCCGGCGATGATTAAACGCCCACTTCTTATCCATAATGACCAGCATATTGTTGGTTTCAAAGACACCCAATACCAAGAGATATTCAAATGAGTTGTGAAGTATTAGCCCTAACCGAAGAATTAATTAACCGCCAATCTGTGACCCCAGAAGATGCCGGTTGCCAACAGTTAATGGCTGACTACTTAGCTCCGCTAGGTTTCGAGATTGAAACTATGGTGTTCGAAGACACCACAAACATGTGGGCACGCAAGGGCAAAGGTGATCCTGTGTTTTGCTTTGCCGGCCACACTGATGTCGTGCCCAGTGGGCCTGCTGAAAAGTGGACGTTTCCGCCATTTGAGGCGACCCAGCACGAAGGACAGTTATACGGGCGTGGTGCAGCAGACATGAAAGGCAGTCTAGCCGCTATGCTGGTAGCAACTAAGGAATTTGTCACCCAATTTCCGGAACATTCAGGGTCGATTGCATTTTTGATCACCAGCGACGAAGAAGGCCCGTTTATCAATGGTACCACTCGAGTAATAGACACCCTTGAAGAGCGCAATGAAAAAATGACGTGGTGCTTAGTGGGCGAGCCATCAAGCACAACACTTGTGGGGGATGTGGTCAAAAATGGCCGTCGTGGTTCACTTACAGGCGATATCGTCATTAAAGGCGTGCAAGGCCATGTGGCCTATCCTCATTTGGCGAAAAACCCAATCCACCTCTCAGCACCGGCATTTGCAGAATTAGCTCAAACCCATTGGGACAATGGCAACGCGTCTTTTCCGCCCACCAGTTTTCAAGTATCCAATATCAATTCAGGCACGGGGGCTGGCAACGTCATCCCTGGTGATCTAACCGCCTGTTTTAACTTCCGTTTTTCAACCGAAGTGACTGACAAACAACTTATCGAGCGGGTTACCGCCATACTTAATAAGTATGACTTTGAGTACGAAATCGATTGGACCTTCAACGGTCAGCCTTTTTTAACTGACTCAGGGAAATTAGTTGAAGCAACCCAAGAGGCAATAAAAGAAGTGACGGGACGAGAAACAGAACTGTCAACTGCAGGAGGCACGTCTGACGGGCGCTTCATTGCACCAACCGGAGCCCAAGTGATCGAGTTGGGCCCTGTAAACGCGACCATCCATAAAATTGACGAAAACGTAAATATCAAAGATTTAGCGCAACTTGCTAAAATTTACCAGGGCATACTGCAAAGGTTATTGGCTTGATCTTGATCGGGCATGTACTAGGAACTGACGCCTCGCACTTATGCGAGGCGCAAGACGGACATAGGCTTGAAGTACTTACTTTTAAAGCCTTTCAGTCTATACAACGTGCCGCACAGCTGGATAAAATTGACATAAATATCGCCAGTGGTTTTCGCGATTTTTCACGCCAACAGCTCATTTGGAACAACAAATGGCAAGGTTTGCGCCCCTTGTATTCTTCTAGTGGGAAACTGCTCGACCCAGCAACACTTACGCCCGAAGAAAAGCTGCATGCAATATTAACCTGGTCTGCCCTACCTGGTGGCAGTCGCCATCACTGGGGCACTGATCTCGATGTTTATGATCGTCCTCGTGTTGAACAAACAGGGCAAAGACTCCAGCTTGTTCCCTCCGAATATGCTGAAAACGGCCCCTGTTTTGCGCTTAACCAGTGGTTAGATCGTTTTGCCGCTGATTTTGGTTTTTATCGCCCTTATCGACAATACACAGGCGGGGTGTCAGTCGAGCCTTGGCATTTAAGCTTCCAGCCTGTGGCTGAGAAGATGCAAAATGCAATGAGCTGCGATGCACTAAAAGAGTGCCTGTTGGGGAAACATATTGAAGGCAAAGAAGTGGTGCTTAAACAGTTGCCAACAATATATCGCAGGTACATACTGAATCAGGGCACGCCAACAGAGCGTGAAAACATCACTGGGTGATTAAATGAATATTTGGATAGTTGTTGCCATTATTGTCGTGGTGTTGGGGTTTATTGTTGGCAATATTATGTTGTTGGATCAAACTGCCAAAGAGAAATTGCCGAAGCCTAGCAAAGATAACAATAAAAACTTTGATGATGATGATTGGGGGAAGAAATAAACGCTTCTTCGCATATTAAACAAGCGTTGTACTGGATTGAATGTCACTAGGCTGAACGCGTGTTCAGCCTAGGACAAAAAAGCGCTATCTTGCTAGTTGTTCCGTCGTCAATTAAATATCGGAGCAACTTACTGCCGTGCCACTGATACTGACCATCAGCATACTGCCGCCTTTTCCTACGACTTCATAGTCGATATCGATACCAACCACTGCGTTAGCTCCCATAGAGCGAGCTTCTGCTTCCAACTCTCTGAAACCAATTTGACGCGCATTGGTTAACTCGTCTTCGTAAGCACCTGAACGGCCACCGACCACATCGCGAATAGCAGCAAAAATATCACGAAACACGTTGGCGCCCATAACAGCTTCACCCACTACGATACCGCAATAGCGTTCTATTTTTTTACCTTCAATGTTAGGCGTGGTTGTCATAATCATTTTTATTATCCTTATTAAATCAATTTGACCTATTTTACGTTAGCAAAAATATGGCGGTAACGTGCGTTCATTACATCCATATTTGTAACAAATACATTTTATTGTTTCTACGTTTACACCAGTGTCGTTGGAATAACCGTTAATATCGCGCGTTGGCCAATTGCGACATTGGCATTTGGGAATACCACCGCTTCTCCATCGTATTGAGCGCGATACTCAGCACCTGTTTCACGGGCTAATAACGCTCCTTTTTCAAAGGTACTAAAATTCGGTAAATCATCAGAAAACTCGAGAACAAAATCATCTGCATGTTTATTAATCACTTGATTAACTTTGTAAATTAACATGTCCTTATTTTCAAACGGTTTTGCCTCAATGGTTTGTCCGCAAATGAAACGTTTCATCGTCTCTGTCACTGCAGCAAAGCGCGACATATCATTTTGTCCAAACGGCTGTACCTTTCCTAACTCAACCGTAAACGCATGAGCATTGAACTGACGCGAGCTGTAATAACTAAAGGTAGTGGTAGAACTACCGGATAATAAGAAGGTGTCGACACCACAGGCCAGCAAAAAACTTAACTGTTCTTTACTGTGTGATTCGCCATGCAAATATGGGTAGACCGCAAATTTTTCATTCTTTGAAGGGCGTATGGCAGTATGAAGATCGTAATGGTAACGCGTTTCATCATTTTGCCGGCTTGTATTAGATGACTGAGCTTTATTAGACAGCGAAGCGTTAAAAAACTGAGCAACCGCCACTTCTAATTCTTTTGCCCGTTTACATTCATAACCATTTTGGTTCACCGAGGCACTGTTATGCGCTTGGCTAAATAAACGGTTTAAGTTCTCATCAACAAAGCGTGTGGCTTTGTCCATAGCCGGTAAATTACCAAAAATAAACAATACCCGATGCCCAAGTACCAATTTGCAAGTCAAAATATCTACCACATATTGGTCGCATATCTCAATTGGAGCGGTTTCGTTGCCGTGAATGCCACAGGATAAAATAATTGCCTTATCGCCTTTATTTTCTGGCGTAAAGGCAATGATTCCCGGTCCGGCAATATGCACTAAAGTACCATTGGATAAGGTGAACTCAAGCGGTTTTTTTTCACTTGTAAATAACTCGGGTGAGCGTCGCGACAGTGACAGAAATTGGCCTTCGCTTGCTAATTTACTCATAAGTTGGTGTGTTTCTGAAGTGTACATACTTTGCCTTTTGCGCATTTAAAGCTTAATAATCATCTCTTCAAGGTACGATATTAAAGCCGAATCGTACGAATTTACTATGATGAGCTAGAATACAAAAATTGAGATTTTGTTCTGCAGTGCTGGTTATAGCGTTATTGCCACTATTCCACGGTAGTCGCTATTCCACTGCATTCCCTACTTGCGACAAACGCGCGTGAGAATTTCCAACGATCAACTCTTGTTGAGTTAGCCTAATAAAATCGTTTATGGGAATAGCAGGTGAAAACAAAAAGCCTTGGCCTTCCATCACTCCAATCTCTCGTAAAACGTGTAATTGATGAATATTTTCAATTCCCTCTGCAACCAATTCACAACCCGCTGCGGTGGCGATCAATTTTGATGCTTCAATTACCGCTCTATTGATTGGACTTTCAGACAATTCCATCACAAATGTTTTGTCTACTTTTATGGTATCAAGCTCAATATTGCGCATATAGGCAAGATTTGAATATCCCTTCCCGAAATCATCAATGGCGACTGACACACCTAAGGCTCGAATTTGGGTTAATTGTGACGTCACCACAAACGAGTTAGACAGCGCTACATCTTCTGTCAATTCAATTTCAATTTGTCCAAGGTCAATCTCATGGACCCGAGCAAATTCAGCGAGTTGATCCACAAAATGCGGGTCGTATAACTGGGTAGGCGACATATTTACTGAAAGTTTCAGGCGGACATTGGCCGCAGCTAATTCTTTTACACCTTTAAAAGCCGCTTCAAGTACCCAATAGCCCATCTCGTTCATCATGTTATATGACTCAGCGGCTTCAATGAGTGCACCAGGAAACAGTACGCCGTCCAGCGGATGATTCCAGCGCAATAGACATTCGGCTCCGACTATTTCAAGCGTGCGTAAATTGACTTTCGGTTGATAATAAATCTCTAGTTCATGGTGCGACAACGCCCGTTTAAGATCTGCTTTGAGGGTAATAGAGCGACTGTTATCTGTTTTGTCGACGAGGCTCATGTAGCAAAAGTTATCGTAACGATTTTGCTTGGCTTGCTTTAATGCGGCTTCTACACGAGTGAAAAACTGGCTTGCGGCAATTTCAGATTCTTCATTAGAAACGGCACCCACATTAAAATCAGCAATGAAGGAATGATCACCAACAGCGATAGGTGTTTTAAAATGTTCGATAAGATGGATATAAAAGCGCTGAAGTTGAACTTGACTAAATTTGCCTGGGATCACCAAGCCAAATATATCTCCGCTTATGCGACCCAAATGGGCGTGATGGCCAGTAAACAAATAACTGATTCTATTTGCTATTGTGAGCAGTAATTCATCACCTAATTCATAGCCAAAGCTACTGCTGACATCGGAAAAACGCACTACATCAATCAACAACATAGAATGATGAGGATTGCGTTTTAGCATAACGTCAATCTGTTCTAAAAAAATATGACGATTAGGTAACGTTCGCAATGAATCATGAACAGGCTTCATGCAAATAAATCAACCCCAAATACTTCTGACACTGAGTGTCTATTTTTGATTAGGAAAAGGCCCTAAACAGCGTTAGAGCCTTACATATAGCGTAATAGTCTACAGGAAAATGGCTGGGGTTAAAGCCATTCCCCCTTTAAAGGTAAGAAAGCATTAATACTACTCAACTTTGCATGGATCAAGCTTCCAAATACGCTCTACATAATCTTTTATAGACCGATCTGAGGTAAATTTCCCCATCTTGGCAGTATTTAGGATCGCCATTCTCGCCCATTTGTCCGTGTCTTTGTATGCTTTATCAGCAAGTGACTGAGCTTCACTGTAAGACACAAAATCAGCAAGGACTTTGTATTGATCCCCCCCTTCTAACATACTGCGTTTTAACGACGATAATGCCCCCGGTTTTCCAGGAGTGAAATAGTCACTGTCTAGCCAATCAAGTACTGCTTTTAATTCGCGGTTATTATCGTAGTAATCAAATGGGTTGTACCCTTTCTTATCAAGCGCTTCTACTTCATCCACAGTTAAGCCGAAAATGAAAATATTCTCATCACCCACTTCTTCAGCAATTTCGATATTTGCACCGTCCAACGTACCAACAGTTAAAGCGCCGTTTAACGATAACTTCATGTTACCTGTACCCGATGCTTCTTTCCCGGCGGTTGATATTTGCTCAGAGATATCGGCCGCAGGGATCATTTTCTCTGCCAAGCTCACTCGATAGTTTGGCAAAAATACGACCTTCAGTTTATGGTTAACCCGCGCATCATTATTGATTTTTTCAGCCACTTTATTAATGGCATAGATAATATCCTTAGCTAATTTATATCCAGGTGCTGCTTTTGCACCAAATAAAAATACTCTAGGGTGCATATCGTAATTGGGATTTTCCAACAGACGACGGTACAAGGCCATAATGTATAAAAGGTTTAAGTGTTGACGCTTGTATTCGTGTAGGCGTTTAATCTGCACATCAAATATCGCATCAGGGTCTATTTCCACACCGGTAAGTGCAAATACCTCTTTGGCCAACTGCTCCTTGTTGTCACGCTTGATCTTCATGAACTGTTTTTTAAATTTCGCGTCATCAGCATATTCAGTTAAGCCCTGTAACTTATCTAAATTTAACGGCCAGTCAGCACCAATCTTGCTATCAATCAGTTTAGATAGCGCAGGATTACACGCTTTTAACCAACGCCGGGGCGTAATGCCATTGGTAACATTAGTTAGCTTATTGGGCCACATATGATTGAATTCAGGGAACAGATCTTTTTTAACCAATTCCGAGTGGATTTCCGCTACACCATTGACCGCAAAAGAGCCAATAACCGACAGGTTCCCCATACGCACCATCTTATCGGGACCCTCTTCAATGATAGATAACTTGCGTTTGATGTCGTTATTCCCAGGCCAAACAGCCTCAACTTCATCCATAAATCGGCGATTAATCTCATAAATAATCTCTAAATGACGCGGTAAAATTCTTTCAAACATACGTGCAGGCCATTTCTCAAGGGCTTCAGGCAACAAGGTGTGATTCGTGTAAGCAAACGTCTTGCTACAGATACTCCACGCGTAATCCCAATCTAGTTCGGCTCGGTCGATTAATATTCTCATCAGCTCGGGGATCGCTACCGCAGGGTGAGTATCATTTAACTGAATCACCACTTGGTCCGCGAAACGGCTCCAATCATCTCCATGGGCTCGTTTATAGCGGCGAATAATATCTTTCAGTGAGCATGCGCTAAAAAAGTACTGCTGAATGAGGCGCAGGTCCTTGCCCGCATCCGTTTCGTCATTCGGGTACAGTACTTTGGAAATGGTTTCGGCTTGCACATTTTCTTTCTGGGCATCCACATACCCACCTGCATTAAATACATCCCAGTTGAAATAATCTGATGCTTGGCTTTGCCATAAACGTAAAACATTGACGGTTTTGCCGCCATAACCCACTACGGGGATATCCCAAGGCAGGCCCTTAACAATAGAGCCTGGATGCCACTCTTTATTGATCCTGCCATTTTCACCGTATTTTGTTTCTACATAGCCAAATAACGGTATATCTTGAATTGATTCAGGACGACAAATTTCCCACGGGTTGCCATAATCACGCCAGCTATCCGGTCTTTCAATTTGCTCACCATTTTTTATTTCTTGGCGAAACAAACCGTGTTCATAATGTAAGCCATACCCAACAGCAGGCAAATCTAACGTGGCCAGAGAGTCAATAAAACAAGCAGCCAAACGCCCTAACCCGCCATTGCCAAGGGCCATATCAGGCTCTTCTTCCATAATATCAGTGAGATTGACCCCAAGTTCATTTAGAGCTTTTTCGGTTGCATCAAACAAACCCAGATTATGCAGGTTATTTGACATTAAACGGCCCATCAAAAATTCAGCGGAAAAATAATGCACCGCACGAGTATCGTTTAAGTAATGAGACTTCTGCGTTTTACGCAAGCCTTCTAAAACATGCTCTTGAACAGAGGCACATGTGGCTTTCCACCATGCGTGGTTATTTGCTTTGTTTTCATCTGTCCCTAAGGAACAATGTAAGTGCTTAACAATTGATGCTTTAAGGTCAGCTTTACTTAAAGGCACAGAACTAGCCGAAGCTGTCTTACTGGCTTTTTGCTTGACCGTTGCTCGTTTAGGGCTTTTCGTTGTCATAATGCTATCTCATCTTCATTTGTTAAAATATGGTTAACATGCAGCTATTACAAACCGTAATAAAATTACAAAAATAAACTTGAGATAGTTTTAGCAGGAAAAAGCACAGTTTTCTGTTAAAAATACGTTAACAAAACAAAAAAGGCGGCTGAATACGTATTCAACCGCCTTGCTTAAATGGCTATACAACAAATCACTTCATTATTGATAACATAAAATAAACAAACTTTTTTTAATCGACACTTTCAAATATTCGCGCCACGAGATTCTGTGCTTCTTCGATCAAAAGGTGTAAATGCTTTTCACCATTAAAGCTCTCAGCGTATATTTTATAAATTTCTTCGGTACCCGATGGGCGTGCAGCAAACCAACCATTCTCAGTCGCGACTTTAACCCCCCCGATAGCCGCATTATTGCCTGCTGCATGGGTCTGAATCGACACAATAGGCTCACCTGCTAACTCAGTTGATGTAATTGCATTCTTATCAGCTTTGCTCAGGGCTTGCTTCTGCGCGTGTGTGGCTGCAACATCGATACGGGTATATAAAGGAGCGCCAAATTTTTCAGTAAAGGCTTGATAATGTTCACTTGGATCTTTACCCGTTACCGCAAGTATTTCTGCCGCTAGCAAACATAAAATAATGCCATCTTTATCCGTCGCCCATGGCTTACCGTTGCGACGCAAGAAGATACCGCCGGCACTTTCTTCACCCGCAAAACCAATTTCACTATTGAGTAGCCCCTGCACAAACCATTTAAAACCAACCGGCATTTCTGCCACGGTTAAATCCGTATCCTGTGCTACGCGGTCAATCATACTACTAGAGACCAGTGTTTTTCCCACTTTCAAACCCGCGGGCCAATCTTTGCGGTGTGAATACAAGTAATCTATTGCCACTGCAAGGTAGTGATTTGGGTTCATCAATCCGTTTGTTTTCGTCACAATACCGTGGCGATCAAAATCTGGATCGTTACCAAAAGCCAAGTCAAATCGATCTTTCAAATCAATTAAGCCAGCCATGGCATAAGGTGATGAACAATCCATACGCAATTTGCCGTCTTTGTCTCGGCGCATAAAAGCGAATTGGTGATCGACCTTTTGGTTAACGACTTCTATATCCAAATTATAACGTTTGGCTATTTTCTCCCAGTAATGTAAACCCGCACCACCTAAAGGATCTGTTCCCAGTTTTAACCCAGCATCAGCAATAGCTTGCATGTCGATAACTTGATCCAACTGATTAATATAGTTATCAGCAAAGTCGACTTCTTGCACTAAGCCCGTATCGCATGCAATTTGATAAGGCATACGCTTAACATCTTGCAAGTCACCTTGAATTAATTCATTGGCCCGGGCTTGAATTTGATTCGTTACATCGCTGTCGGCGGGGCCGCCATGCGGTGGATTATATTTAAACCCACCGTCTTCTGGGGGATTATGCGACGGTGTAATGACCACGCCATCCCCTAAGGCTGACGTTCTTCCTTCGTTGTAATCAAGAATGGCATGGCTAATAACAGGCGTTGGCGTGTAACCTCGGTCCTGTTGCACTACCAAATTGACTTCATTCGCTGCGAGCACTTCAATAGCAGTGGTGAAGGCCGCTTCAGATAAAGCGTGGGTATCCATACCTACATACATAGGTCCAGAAATCTTATTAGCCGTGCGATATTCAGCTAATGCTTGGCTAATTGCCGCAATATGGGTATCGGTAAACGTGTTTTTAAATGCACTTCCACGGTGCCCTGATGTACCAAACGTTACCCCTTGGCTGACGTCACTTTTATCAGGTTTATTGCTGTAATAGGCACTAATTAAATGCGCAACGTTAACGAGTTGTTCTTGTGACGCGGGTTTACCTGCTTCTGAGTGAATAGCCATGTAGATCCTTTAGTTAGTCTTCATATAATTCCGGTGCAAATAATGCGGCTAAGCGTTGACTATCGTTCGCGTTGTAACCTAATACTTCTGCGACTTCTTTAATTAACGACGCTTTCTTAGCTGTATTATTGTTAGTCATGACCCAAAACGCGGACTCACCGATTTGTTTTGGGTTTGTCACGCTACTGGCTTGCAACAACGTTTCTTTATCTTTTGCAAAATAAACGCGGTTTCTGCCACTTAACGTGAGTACTTCGTCGAACTGAGAGCCATGTATGCTCTCCAGAACTGACAAAATCTTTAGAAAACGCTCGACCATCTTGGGGTATTCAAGCAAATCTTTTGTGGTAATTTGACTAAATACATCCCCTGTCGGCGTTTTTGTTGTCGTGCTTGGTTTAGGCGCAACGACCGTTTTTACAACTGTGTTTTCTGGCATAACCAAACGGCGCAGAATATCTGAGGCCGTCTCACCAATATGCTGCGTTTGTGACGCTATATAGGCGTATAAATCATCTTCTATTTCAATGTTCTTCATTTAATGTCACTACTGTCTATGTTCTGTTCATTATTATACTGATCGCTTACATCTACGCACTGTTTAATTCAGCGAGCTCAACATATCATCAGCTTACACAATACTTATAACTTATTGTTTTTTATAGTGTAAAGTTTCGTTACCTATAAGTAATTCGCTGTACTACGTTTTCAACCTTAGGTGAACGGTTACCTCTTCTCGATCATGATACAAGTGTTTAACTTGCAGATCATACGGCCCAGCGCGATGTTGATCAATACACTGATCGATGATTTCCAATGCTTCTTTAACGGATTCGTAACGTTTTTTCATCGGTAACTTAAGGTTAAACACCGTTTCTTCACAGCGCTTAGTCGCAATCCACGTTGCCATTAATTTAGCAACGCGCTGTGGCTGCTCAATCATGTCGCATACCAACCAATACACGTTATTCTTGCGCGGCTGAAATTTAAAACCATCTTCTGGACAGTAACGAACTTGGCCTGTCGCCATCAATGCTTCGTCCATCGCGCCATTGTCAACCGCTTCGACAAACATCCCTCTTTTAACCAGTTGGTAAGTCCAGCCACCTGGACAAGCGCCTAAATCCACTGCGTGTAATCCCCCGGACAAGCGTCTACCGTGTTCTTTTTTGGGGATAAATAATTGAAATGCTTCATCAAGTTTTAACGTTGAGCGACTAGGCGCCTCATTTGGAAACTTTAAACGTAAAATGCCTAATGGGTGTGGTGAATTATTGTCGGGATAAGAGTACCCAACAATTGCGGTAGTGCTGTCTTCAAAATATACATGGCACACGGGTAAATTGCTGCGCTCTAACGGGGTTAAAATGCGCTTACCTCTGAGGGCTTGGCGCAGAGGGACACTTATTTTTCGGCAAAACTTTGAAATTTCGCGCCCTTCAGTGCTGTCAGCATGTTCAACACGTAATTCCCCGCATTCGGGAAACTCAATGCAGCCGTTTAAAATTGGTCCAATACGATCATTGGTGTCTAACTGTTCACAGCGTTCACTAAAAGCAAAAAGCTGGCGGGCAAATATCAAGCTAGACAAAGGCAATCTTTTGGCTAATGCGTCTGCATCTTGTTCTTGATAACAATGAAAAAGTACTAAACCACTGTTGGCTTTGAGCTCAGGATAACCGTAAACATTCAGCGCAGCGCTTTTTTCTAAGACTTCATTGGCTAAATCTTTCTCGAAACCCGTACGACAATATAACGCTAATCCAGCCATCTACAATTTTAATCCTTTGAATGCTGCAAAAATAAATAAACCCCACGCAATGATAAAACAAAGCCCACCAAGGGGTGTCACTGGCCCGAACCATTTAATACCTGTAATGGCTAATAAATATAAACTGCCGCTGAAAAGCACCATGCCAGCACTCATAAATCCAGCTGACCATACAAGCTGCGCACTCGGCATAAATTGCGCTGTTAATACCAACAAAATAAGCCCTAAGCTGTGGTACATCTGATACTGAACGCCCGTTTGAAACACCGCTAAAAGCGGCTCCGACAATTGATTTTTCAAACCATGAGCGGCGAATGCGCCGAGTATAACGGCAAGCATCGCACTCACAGTGCCAATCACAAGATAAATCTTCATTTCACTTTCCTTTCACACCTGGCTATTCATCATTAAGAACTACGTCAATAACGCATTTCGTTGAGAGCGCTATATTAGGCTACCTGTCGCTCAATAAACGCAACGCTTGCGTTAATCGCTTCCAAAATATGCGCCTCTTGGGTGAATCCTGAACGCTTACGTGGCTTAAAGCTGTGATCACCATCGGTTAAAAAATGCGTTTCAATATTATTAGGCAACAAATAATTTTTCACTTCGTCTTGGGTGCCGAAAGTATCGCGGCTACCTTGAACGACAAATAATGGTTTTTGTAGCACTTCTAAATGTGCTGTTCTTAGTTTGTCTAACTTACCGGGAGGGTGAAATGGGTAGCCAAAACAAATTCCCCCTGCTGCTGGTGATGTATCTAACAAGATGGATGCGACGCGACCGCCCATAGACTTACCACCGATAAAAAGCGGCACCGATAACTCTAATGACGCAATAATGTGCTCGAAATATGCTTGTAGTTTAGGCATTCTATCCGGTGGCTGACGACGGTTTAATGATGCAGCTTTCTGCATATATTCAAAATCAAATCGCGTAACGCTCACGTGGCGGTTAGCAAATAACCTTGCCACCGTCTCCATGAAATCACTGTTCATACCTGCCCCAGCACCATGGGCTAATATTAAGTGGGCAATAGGCGCTTGTGCGTTATCCGTTAAAATCATCATTCTCCTGCTCATCTTCTACTTGGCTTTGCAGCCATTGCAAGAACGCCACTATTTTACCTAATTCAGCTTGTGATTGATGACACACAGCATAATAAGCATTGGTGGCAATCAGGCGTTCATCAAACGGGCAAACCAAGCGCCCAGATTCAATCTCAGGGCGCGCAAGCACACTGTGACCCAAAGCGATACCCTGGCCTAATGCGGCCGCTTGTAATACCAGCATTGAGTGACTGAATATGGCGCCTTGATTAACGTTCACACCGGATATATGAAAATGCTTAATCCAGTTTTTCCATGCTTCTCTTGATGAATCATGGAGCAATAAGTGATGCTTTAAGTCAGATAGTTTTTCCAACGGCTTCTGCCCTTGGAAAAGCAGTGGTGAGCATACCGGCGTCAAATATTCAGTATGAAGTTTTTGGGCATATACATTCGGCCATTTGCCACGACCATAATAAATAGCGACATCTACATCGTCCGTTAAAAAGCCCTCGTCAAAATCAACGGCTTTAATGCGAATATCGATATCAGGGTTTGACTGGCTAAATTGATTTAAACGCGGTACAAGCCATTGAATAGCAAAACTCGGTGGTAATGCCACTGTAATAGCGCCCTTTTCACCTCTCGCAAGTAACCGCTGGGTTGCTTCATGCAACGCTTGGAAAATATCTTTGAGATCTAAATAATACCCCTGACCTTCTTCCGTTAATAACAAAGAGCGATTTTTCCGCATGAAGAGTTTCATCGATAAAAATTCTTCTAGTGATTTGATTTGATGACTCACTGCGGCTTGCGTCACAAACAACTCATCTGCAGCGCGGGTAAAACTCAAATGCCGAGCAGCCGCTTCAAAGGCTTTAAGTGCATTAAGTGGTGGTAACCTACGATTCATAACGTCTGCATTTGAGGAATATCAGCTAAGCGTACCATCATTAGTTTTTCTAATCCATAACCATACTTATTGTCATTTTTATAACGCGCAATAATTGTATATTATTTAATCCGTCAAAGATAAATACCCTTTTAAAACAAGGGTTAACAATATGCGTATTTATTTAACAATTAGATAAATATGTTTACATATAACATTAATATACTTTAGGTGATAATGATGAAAAATCGTAAAAATTTAGTTTTAAGCAGTTTATTTGCATTAGTATTCAGTCAGTCCACTTTCGCTCAAGAGTTCGATCTTACTTCTATGTATGTGACAGAACAAATCGAAGCAAATTTACAATCTATGTTAGCTGAAATCAGCAACACCGACAGCTCACACGCTTTACACGCCATCGCTACGGGCCTTGAAAAAAGCTTAGGTGAAAGCCAACAAGACGTTGCTCTTGCACAAGACAAGCGCGCTGGCAATACTGCACAAACAGCGAGCTTATCAGAGTAATATACGCGTTACTCATTTAAAGCATTAACGCATTCTTATCTAGACGTTCTGAGCGTGCCGAGTTTTCCGGTATGCTCAAAACCTCTCAGCTAACCAAGTGTATATCTGTTAGTTCGCACTGGTATCTAATGGTGCAAACCCCTTCACTAGTTCGTCTAACGCCAACATTTGTTGCAAATAGGGTTCCAGCTTGTCGAGCGACAAAGCACAAGGTCCGTCACACTTCGCTTCATTCGGATTAGGATGTGCTTCAATAAACAAACCAGCTAACCCCAACGCCATACCACTTCTTGCCAGCTGTGCAGCTTGAGCTCTTCGCCCATCTGCCGAATCCGTTCTGCCCCCTGGCTTTTGCAGCGCATGGGTGGCATCGAAAATAACAGGTGCGAATTGTTTCATCTCGTCCATGCCGAGCATATCAACCACAAGATTGTTGTAACCAAAACTAGAGCCACGCTCACACAAGATAATTTTATCGTTTCCTGCTTCCATGAATTTGGTGATGATGTGACGCATTTCATGCGGTGCTAAAAACTGTGGTTTCTTCACATTGATAATGGCGTTTGTTTCAGCCATGGCAACGACCAAGTCTGTCTGACGAGCCAGAAACGCAGGTAACTGAATAACATCAACTACTTCTGCCACTGGCGCGGCTTGGGCTGGCTCGTGAACATCTGTAATCAAAGGCACATCGAATGTGGCTTTAATTTCAGCGAAAATCTCTAGTCCTTTATCCATACCTGGGCCGCGATAGGAATTCACCGATGAACGATTTGCCTTATCAAATGAGGCTTTAAAGACGTAAGGGATCCCTAGTTTGGTAGTAATTTCTTTATAATGTTCTGCAATACGCATCGCCATATCACGAGATTCTAAAACATTCATTCCGCCAAAAAGTACGAATGGTTTGTCGTTTGCAACTTGAATATCGCCAACAGCGATAGTGTGTAAATTGTTCATTTATTACGCCTTAGAATTATCCTGAAGCGCAAGAATACCAAGGCTTCATGCGCTTTAATAGCATTTAGCACCGATGAACTTCACTTAGTTCTTACGAAAAGAAGCACAATAGCGAGCGAGCTAAATTTATATTTTAAGTTACAAAGCGTTTGCCAAAAATGCATAGTTATTCATATCCTAAACTGGTCTATCTCTCGACGCGTTCCTTTCGAATTGGCCAATGTGGAACATTTCGTTTACAACACTGCAGATTCTATGGAATTTTCCGCGATTCCAACCGGATAAAACTAGCCTAGCGCCATAATAACCCGTAAAATACGCGGTTCGATTTTGCTCAATTTTGCACGTACGGCGCTATATTGTCTTTTAGCTGTCATTTGTATTTAGGGGCATCAATAGATTGCATTGCTTTGTTAAGCAAAGATTTCACATCAAAGGTAAGTACACGGCGTTATGACTAAAAAACTTTTTATTAAAACTTGGGGCTGTCAGATGAACGAGTATGACTCGCAAAAGATGGCTGATTTATTGGATTCAACCCATGGATATCAAGTTGCTGACACCGCAGAAGAGGCCGATATAATACTACTTAACACTTGCTCTATTCGAGAAAAAGCACAAGAAAAAGTATTTCATCAACTGGGTCGTTGGAAAAACCTTAAGCAAGACAAGCCAGAGTTAATTATTGGTGTGGGCGGTTGTGTGGCTTCTCAGGAAGGTCAAGTCATTCGCCAGCGTGCACCATTTGTTGATTTAGTATTCGGTCCGCAAACCCTTCATCGTTTGCCCGAAATGATCAATCAAATTAAAGGTGGCAGTTCATCAGTTATAGATATTAGCTTCCCAGAAATTGAAAAGTTTGATCGCCTGCCTGAACCCAAAGCTGAAGGCCCGACGGCGTTCGTATCGATCATGGAAGGCTGCTCTAAATACTGCACATTCTGCGTTGTTCCCTATACCCGGGGTGAAGAAGTCAGTCGTCCGGTAGATGATGTATTACTTGAAGTGGCTCAATTGGCTGAACAAGGCGTGCGTGAAGTGAATCTGTTAGGTCAAAATGTGAATGCCTTTCGTGGACCGCATCACGATGGCGCCATATGCACCTTTGCCGAGCTGCTAGAAATGGTTGCATCTATTGACGGAATCGATCGCATTCGCTACACCACTTCACATCCAGTTGAATTTACTGATGATATTATCGAAGCATACGCGACCATCCCTGAATTAGTGGATCATTTACATCTTCCTGTTCAGTCAGGTTCTGATCGTGTATTGAATTTAATGAAACGTGGCCATACAGCTATAGAGTACAAATCGAAAATTCGTAAACTCAGAAAAATCCGCCCGAATTTAAGTATGTCATCTGATTTTATCATTGGTTTTCCAGGTGAAAGCGATGCTGACTTTGAAGCGACGATGGATTTAATTCAAGCTATGAATTTCGACTTAAGTTTCAGCTTTATTTACAGTGCACGCCCTGGTACCCCTGCAGCGGATTTGCCGGACGATGTATCTGAAGCGACGAAAAAAGAACGCTTGCAGCTACTGCAAAATCGTATTACCCAACAAGCATTGCGCATTGCACGTAATATGATCGATAGTGAACAACGCATTTTAGTTGAAGGTCCATCTAAGAAGAATCCGATGGAGCTTTCTGGACGTACTGAGAATAACCGAGTGGTTAACTTTGAAGGTACGCCAGATATGATCGGTGGATTCGTCGATGTCAAAATCACCGATGTATTTGCCAACTCATTGCGCGGTGACGTGCTGCGTAAAGAAGCCGATATGAATTTACGTATCAATGTGGCCCCCCAGGCTATATTAGCCAAACAAACCAATAAGACCGATGCCTTAGGCGTTGCGCAGTTTGTACCCGCCCATTGATCAACCATAACTAACCGAGAGATACCGATTGAGCAAACTTACCAGTAATGAAATTTTATTAGAGCCATCTGACAACAAGCGCCTAGCGAGTCTATGTGGGCCGTTTGATGACAATATTAAACAAATTGAGCGCCGCCTTGGGGTAGAAATTACCTATCGCAGCAACGAGTTTAAGGTCACAGGCCAAGCGCAGCAATCAAGTGGTGCTGCGCAGCTACTTAAGTTGCTGTATATAGAAACCCAACCCGTACGTGGTGAGATCCCCGATTTAGAATCTGATCAGGTGCATTTAGCCATTCAGGAAGCAAAGTGTCTTGAGCGAGCGGAAGCTGGCCATTACGGTAAAGAAGTGCACATTAAAACGAAACGCGGTGTTATCAAACCGCGTAATCCCAATCAATCAAAGTATGTATCGGATATTTTAACCCATGATATTAGCTTTGGTATTGGACCTGCCGGTACCGGGAAAACCTACTTGGCGGTCGCAGCGGCCGTAGATGCATTGGAGCGCCAAGAAATTAGACGCATTTTGCTCACACGCCCAGCGGTAGAGGCCGGCGAAAAACTCGGTTTTTTACCTGGTGATTTATCACAAAAGGTCGACCCGTATTTACGCCCTCTTTATGATGCCTTATTCGAAATGCTTGGCTTTGAAAAAGTAGAAAAATTAATCGAACGCAACGTAATCGAGGTCGCCCCCCTAGCCTACATGCGTGGCCGAACACTTAACGATGCATTTATTATTTTAGATGAAAGCCAAAACACCACGGTTGAACAAATGAAAATGTTCCTGACCCGTATTGGCTTTAACTCAAAAGCAGTGATTACAGGAGATATCACCCAAGTCGATTTGCCAAGAGGTGCACGCTCTGGTTTACGCCATGCAATTGAAGTATTAAAAGACGTAAATGATATCTCGTTTAATTTCTTTAATGCCAATGATGTAGTGCGCCATCCCGTTGTCGCTAGGATCGTAATGGCTTATGAAGACTACGAAGTAGAACAAGAGCGGGTTCGAATTCAAAAGAAAGCCGAGCATGCTCAGCAGCAAAGCGATAATTCATGACCGCGATTGTTGATTTGCAAATCGCCAGTGACGCATTAAATTTGCCCAAAGCAGAAGATTTTCAGCGTTGGTTAGATGCAGTGCTGGCTTATCAACAGCTGTCAAATCAAGAGATCACCGTCCGAATTGTTGATATAAAAGAAAGCCAAGACCTTAATTACACCTACAGAGGAAAAGACAAGCCAACCAATGTGCTGTCTTTTCCATTCGAAGCACCACCAGGTTTAAGTTTAAATCTACTCGGTGATTTGGTGGTGTGTGCAAGTGTCGTTGCAACCGAAGCCAAAGAGCAAAACAAAGCATTAGCTCACCATTGGGCGCATATGATTGTTCATGGAGCCTTGCATTTACTTGGCTTTGACCACATAACTGATGATGAAGCACAACAGATGGAAGCAATAGAGGTTATCATTCTTAAGCAGTTTTCGATTGACGACCCTTACCAAGATCAATGATGATACCCATTCAAACCATAATTTAACGAGATCATGAGCGAAGATAACCCCCCCTCTACGAACGGTTCTGCCAATAAAGGTTGGTTGGATAAAATAGTCCAATCATTCACGGGAGAACCGAAAAGCAAAGATGAACTCTTTTCTGTTATCACTGATGCAGAACAACGAGAAGTCATCAATCAAGAAACCCGAGAAATGATTGAAGGTGTCATGGAAGTCAGCGAAATGCGCGTCAGAGAGATAATGATCCCTCGCGCCCAAATGACCACCATTGACATCACAGAGACAGTCGATAAATTTTTGCCTATTATGCTCGATTCAGCCCACTCTCGGTTTCCTGTGATCAGTGAAGATAAAGATCACATTGAAGGGATCATTCTCGCCAAAGACTTGCTTAAATATGCATTTCTACCTGGCAAAGAATTCGAACTTAAACAAGTTCTACGTCCTGCGGTGATCGTACCTGAGAGTAAGCGTGTTGACGTTTTGCTAAAAGAATTTCAACAAAAGCGCTTCCACATGGCGATAGTTGTGGACGAGTACGGTGGGGTATCAGGTTTAGTGACCATCGAAGATATTCTCGAATTGATCGTGGGTGAAATTGAAGATGAACACGATGCTGAAGATAACAATACCGATAACATACGCGCGCTAAACAAGCATACGTATTCAGTAAAAGCCTTAACAGAGCTAGAAGATTTTAATGAATTTTTTGGTACTGAGTTTGACGAGGAAGAAGCTGACACTATAGGTGGCATAGTACTTAAAGCATTTGGTCATATGCCGATGCGTGATGAGAAGGTTAGTATTAACGGTTTTGTTTTTGCCGTTACTAACTCTGACGCCAGACGCCTTATTCAATTAAAGGTCACGCTTCCCCACACCGAAGATTAGGTGCCATAACGCGCATGCTGTATATTTTATCTTTACTACTTGGAGCGAGCTTAACCTTAAGCTACGCTCCTTTTTCTTATTGGGCAGTCATGCCTATCGCACTCACTAGCTTTATATATTTGTTGCATAAAGCGCGATTAGAACACGCCGGTAAACTAGGCTTCTCTTTTGGTTTAGGTTGGTTTGGTGCAGGCATTAGTTGGGTCCATGTCAGCATTGCTGATTTCGGAGGCCTGCCACTCGCCGGCTCTATCGGATTAATGGTGCTACTGTGCAGTTATTTATCTTTGTACCCAATGCTGTTCAGCAAGCTCGCCAAGCGTTACTTTTCCCCGCAAGTCTGGGCACTAGCCCTGCCTTTTTTGTGGCTATTGTGTGAGTGGGCCAGAGGCATATTTTTAACTGGCTTTCCTTGGTTATCTATTGGCTACAGCCAAATGCCAAGTCCCCTATCTGGCTGGTTTCCTGTCATCGGCGAATTTGGGGTCAGTGCGTTGCTCATGGCGCTTTGTGCAGCATGCGCTACATGGTTAATAAATAAGCGCTACCTCCCCCCTATTATTTTGAGCATATTGGTTTATCTAAGTGGTTGGACACTAAATCAACACAATTGGGTGTCCCCTACAGGAGAACCCGTTCACATTGCCATGGTGCAAGGCAACATTCCTCAAGATATACGTTGGGCACCAGAGCAAGATTGGCCCACCATGAAGAAATACCTTGAGCTTACTGAAGCCCATTGGGATAACCAAGTTATCATTTGGCCTGAGGCGGCTATACCGCAATTAGAGCCGATTGCCGCCGATTATTTAATGCAACTTGATCAAGAAGCAGCGGAAAACAAAACGGGCCTTCTCACTGGGATCGTTAATTATAATTTCGAAACCCGCCAAGCGTATAACAGTATCATTGGTGTCGGCCTTAAAGAATCAACTGATAGCGAGGGGCATTACCACTACCCCCAAAGCAATCGATTCGACAAACATCATCTACTTCCTATAGGGGAATTTATTCCTATGGAAGACTGGTTACGCGGTTTGGCTCCCATATTTGATTTGCCTATGTCATCTTTTACACGAGGGGATTATCAGCAAGTGAACTTACTTGCTAACGGCTTTCATTTTGCCCCTGCGCTGTGTTTTGAAATCGCATTTCCACGTCAAATTCGACAAAACTTGTACGAAGACACAGATTTCATTATTACCGTGAGTAACGATGCATGGTTTGGCCATTCTCATGGGCCGGCACAACATTTAGAAATTGCGCAAGTACGTGCAAAAGAGTTTGGCCTGCCAGTAATGCGTTCTACGAATAATGGTATTACTGCATTTATCAATGCCGATGGCGAAATTAAAAGCCGCCTACCCCAGTTTGAAACCGGCGTGTTAAGCGATGAAGTACAACGTGTAAGCGGCACAACACCCTATCGATATATAGGGGACTTAGGGCCTTGGGTATTGACTGTGCTAGCATTTATTATCGCAATTCGCCTAAACCGTACAAAATAAGCACCAAGGCACGCCTGACCAGCAAGCTTGGGGCAATCACAGAACCTTTTTCTCTACCTTCTCTTGGCCTGCCAAGACTTGAGTTTTTCAACAGGTGTTAACACAATGGCGTTGCCAAGGATGACTAACAAAAACCCAAGTATGGTATTGGTGTGCCAGACAAAATCTTCATACAAGGTGCTGAGTAAAACAGCCACAAAGGGAAATAGTACAATAGAGTAACTCGCTTTTTCTGGCCCAATATCTCTGAGTAATAAAAAATAACTCGCAAACGCGATTACCGTACCAAATATAGACAGATAAAGAAGAGAGACGACATAGCTTGGCTCTGTTGAAACTTTAAATTCAGCACCACTTATGAGCGTTACTCCAATCAAGGCGATCGTACCGTACAGCATTCCCCACGCATTTCCCTGCATTACCCCAATATGGCGGGAAGAGTTGCGCACGCTCGCCATATTGCCTAATGAGGCCAAAAAAGTACCACCTAAGGCCAATCCTAGTCCATACATTGCTTCACTGGCGAAATCGAGCGTTTTAATATCCGGCCAAAACAGCGCAACTAAACCAAATACACCAAGCACTGCACCAAAGTAAATACGTTTGGCGATAACACGACCAAAAAATAAACGTGTATTGATAATGTTCATTAGCAATAACGTTGAAAACGCGATGGACGCCATCGCAGACGTTAAATACTGCTGAGCCTTATACAAAATTAAGTAGTTTAAACCAAAATTAAATAACGCTAACACAATAAAGAAGGCGTGGTCTGCCAAGGGAAAACGCATACTTAAAGGAGAGAAAAAACAATATCCCCACATAAATATGGCGGCTAAAGCGAAACGGTAAACCAAAGAGACTTCAGGCGCGACATCACCCAATTGAAACTCTATTGCTAACCAAGTTGAGCCCCAAATCAACACGGTAGTCGTATATAACAATGCACTTCTCACAACAAAGGTTCCTGTTTACTGAGGTAATCCGCCAAGGTAGCACATTGATTAGACACTCATACAATGAAATATCAGTATTGTTCTTGTCTTATAAAAAATTTAGCGCTTGGTTGCGAATATCGCGTTTGTGCCAACAAATGCCTTGATACAAGCCATTGTTTCTAGCAAACATTATCGCCACATGTGTCAAAGTAACGACAGAATTATATGATCAACGTAAGAAAACCTGCTTTCGGGTAAATATTACTACCTAAATCATTCTTTACTGTAAACGATTGTGACAAATTCACCATTTTCTCGTGATTAAATTTACACAACTTTTCATTATTCTAATAAAACTAAGCGCTATAAATTCAGTCTAATTTTATAGGTTTTCAAATAACTCTTTATAAATCAAACAATAAAAACTAACGCCGTTTTATCAGTTTACTGACCCAAGTTGGTTCGTTTTTTGCAGAGGTGTAGTTGAACGCATAATTTGTACTTTTTGACCATTAATCAATTAAAGTACTCATGCAAATAGGAGAAACGCATGTTGACGACATTATCAAATAATAAGACAGCAGCCATATTAGCCAAGGATGGATTTGAGCAATGTGAACTTATCGAAACCCGTGATGCCCTTGTTTCAGCAGGGGTTAAGGTTCATGTTATTTCGATAGAGCCTGGTACAATCATAGGTTGGAATGGCAGCAAATGGGGCATAGAAATTGAGGTCGATAGAGTGGTTTCTAATGTGATGGCCGAAGATTACGATGCGTTGATATTACCCGGTGGATTGTTTAACCCAGATGCATTGTTGCAAGATAAAGACGCTATCAATTTTGTGAAAGCGTTCTTTAGCGATGCGAAAGACAAACCCGTTGTAGCCATAAATCAAGGCACATGGATGTTACTGGAAGCAGACGTTTTGAAAAACCGCTTAGTTGCGTCTTTCCCCACCGTGTTAAATCGTTTACGCAATGCCGGGGCTAAGATAGTCGATCGAGATTTAGTGGTCGATAAAGGGCTGTATACTAGTCGAAGCTCGCATAACCTTGCAGCGTTGAATCAACAGGTTATCCAGCAATTAACTAAGCACCACACTCATTAGAAGTGATAGCAAATTTGACGCAAGCGGTAGAAATAAAAAAGCGCACCAAACTGTGCGCTATTTTTTGGCTGAAACTCAAAAACGACTAGATATATTCGACTTCGATAATTTCAAATTCAATTGCCCCTTTGGGCGTTTGGATAGTGACAACATCGTCAAGTTGTTTACCAATTAATCCCCGGGCAATTGGCGAACTAACAGAGATCAAGTTGTTCTTAATGTCTGCTTCATCGTCACCCACAATTTTATAGGTTATCTCATCGTCGCTTTCTAAATTCAAGATAGTAACAGTGGTACCAAAAATCACTTTACCGTTATTAGTCATTTTAGTGACATCGATAATTTGCGCATTTGACAATTTACCTTCGATGTCTTGAATACGACCTTCGCAAAAGCTTTGCTGCTCACGGGCAGCGTGATATTCAGCGTTTTCTTTTAAGTCACCATGCTCGCGTGCTTCAGCGATAGACTTAATAATCTCCGGACGTTTAACCGACTTTAAATGTTGTAGCTCTTCACGCAGCATATCTGCGCCCTTTGCTGTCATTGGATATTGAGTCATTGATCAATAGCTCACTTTATTTTTATTTGATATTACCTAGATATTAAATAGGTACTGAGCGTATAAATTCAACGTCCAGCACCAAATTAAACATAGGTTAGAGTAAACGTTTATGTAACTCTTGAACTGAATTTACCCGAGCTCGGTCATCTGCCTTGTTTGCATTAACAGTAGCAAAAGCCGCATTCATGGTCGTAGTGTACGGTATTTTATTCAGCAATGCTTCTCGGCGAATATACACAGAGTCATCAATTGCCTGACGCCCTTCGGTGGTATTGATAATATAACAATATTCACCGTTTTTAATTGAATCTACAATATTAGGACGACCTTCAGATAGCTTGTTTACAATTGAACAAGGTACATCAGCTTTATTTAATACCGCAGCCGTGCCCCGCGTCGCCTCTAGGGTAAACCCTTTGGCGACCATAGCGCGGCCTAATTCAATGATACGATTCTTATCATTCAAACGAACGGATAAAAGCGCCTTACCACCGGCAGGAATAGGTTCACCTGCGCCTAAATTAGCTTTTGCGTAAGCTTCTTCGAACGTATCACCTACCCCCATAACCTCACCGGTAGACCGCATTTCTGGCCCCAGCAAAGGATCAACACCTTGGAATTTTGCAAATGGCAATACCACTTCTTTTACACTGTAAAATGGTGGAATGACTTCTTTGCTTAAGCCTTGGTCAGCGAGTGATTGCCCCGCCATCGCACGGGCACCGATTTTAGCAATTGGCAAGCCTGTGGCCTTAGATACAAACGGCACAGTACGCGCTGCACGAGGGTTAACTTCAATTAAGTACACTTCGCCGTCTTTAACCGCAAATTGGGTGTTCATTAACCCCACGACACCTAGTTCAAGCGCCATAGCTTTGACTTGCTCACGCATCACATTTTGAATGTCGTCGCTCAATGAGTAAGGTGGCAGTGAACATGCTGAGTCACCTGAGTGAACACCGGCTTGCTCAATGTGCTCCATAATACCGCCAATCATGACTTCTTTACCGTCACAAATCGCGTCAACATCAACTTCAATAGCGTCGTCAAGGAAACGATCAAGCAATACGGGCGAATCGTTTGACACTTTTACCGCATTGTTCAGGTAGCGTTTCAAATCTTTAAGATCATAAACGATTTCCATGGCGCGGCCGCCAAGTACATAAGACGGACGAACAACCAAAGGAAAACCAATTTTTTCGGCTGCCAACAACGCTTCTTCAAGGTTACTTACCGTGGCATTCGCTGGTTGTTTAAGGTTTAACTTATTCACCATCTTTTGAAAACGTTCGCGATCTTCTGCCTTGTCAATGGCATCAGGCGAAGTACCAATAATGGGGACACCTGCAGCTTCTAAATCACGGGCCAATTTAAGCGGAGTTTGCCCGCCGTATTGAACAATAACGCCCACTGGTTTCTCGATACGCACGATTTCAAGTACATCTTCTAAGGTAACCGATTCGAAATATAAACGGTCAGAGGTGTCGTAATCTGTTGAAACGGTCTCAGGGTTACAGTTAACCATGATGGTTTCATAACCATCTTCACGCATGGCAAGTGCAGCATGTACACAGCAATAATCAAATTCAATACCTTGACCTATGCGATTAGGTCCCCCGCCGAGTACCATAATTTTTTTATTATCTGACGGGTTAGCTTCACATTCTTCATCGTACGTTGAATACATGTAAGCAGTACTGCTGGCAAATTCGGCCGCACAGGTATCTACGCGCTTGTATACAGGGTGAATATCAAACCCGCGGCGTAATTCACGCACATCACCTTGGTCTACACCGGTTAAATCCGCGATACGTGCATCAGAAAAGCCTTTGCGTTTCAGGCGGTTCATCAATGTTGCATCAATACCTGATAAGCCAAGCTCGGCAACATTTTGCTCTTCTTTGACTAAATCTGCAATTTGCACCAAGAACCATCGGTCGATGTTCGTTAAAGAGAATAGCTCTTCAATATCCATCCCCATTCTAAACGCGTCAGCAACGTACCAAATCCGCTCTGCACCAGGTTCACGAAGCTCACGAATAATCGCTGCTTTATTTTCAGGGTCGGTATAATCAATAATTGAATCAAGACCGTTAACACCAACCTCTAAGCCACGCAGCGCTTTTTGTAATGATTCTTGCTGATTACGACCGATCGACATTACCTCTCCCACTGATTTCATCTGGGTAGTAAGACGGTCATTGGCACCGGCAAATTTCTCGAAGTTAAAACGTGGAATTTTAGTCACAACATAATCGATAGCCGGTTCAAACGACGCTGGCGTTAACCCACCAGTAATGTCATTTGCGAGCTCATCTAGGGTGTAGCCAATGGCAAGTTTTGCGGCTACTTTAGCAATAGGGAAACCCGTTGCTTTAGACGCTAACGCAGATGAACGAGAGACACGAGGGTTCATCTCTATGATAACCAAACGGCCAGTGTTGGGGTCAACACCAAACTGAACGTTTGAACCGCCTGTTTCAACGCCGATTTCACGTAATACCGCCATGGCAGCGTTACGCATGATTTGAAACTCTTTGTCGGTTAACGTTTGCGCTGGTGCAACCGTGATCGAATCACCTGTGTGCACACCCATAGCATCAAAGTTTTCAATGGTACACACGATAATGCAGTTGTCTGCTTTATCGCGAACCACTTCCATCTCATACTCTTTCCAACCGATCAGAGACTCATCTATGAGCAGCTCAGAAGTAGGTGATAAATCAAGGCCTCGGCGGCAGATTTCTTCAAATTCTTCAACGTTATAAGCGATACCGCCGCCACTTCCACCCATGGTGAAAGACGGGCGAATAATACAAGGGAAACCGATACGCGTTGACACATCGAACGCTTCATCCAGACTGTGAGCAATCTCGGCTCTAGGACATTCAAGGCCGATTGATTTCATCGCCTTATCAAAACGCTCTCGGTCTTCTGCTTTATCAATAGCGTCGGCGGTAGCACCAATCATTTCTACGTTAAATTCAGCTAGCACGCCGTGCTTTTCTAAGTCTAACGCACAGTTAAGTGCCGTCTGACCGCCCATGGTCGGTAAAATCGCATCAGGGCGTTCTTTTTCAATAATTTTTCTGACTACTTCCCAATGAATCGGCTCAATGTATGTTGCATCGGCCATTTCAGGGTCGGTCATGATGGTCGCAGGGTTAGAGTTAACCAAAATAACTCGATAACCTTCTTCGCGCAGTGCTTTACACGCCTGCGCACCAGAATAGTCGAATTCACAGGCCTGGCCGATAACAATCGGTCCAGCGCCAATAATTAAGATACTTTTTATGTCGGTACGTTTTGGCATTGTGCTTATTACTCTAAATTTGGGGCTTAAGGGTCGTCTTAGCGTGTTGCTTGCATCAGCTCAATAAAGTGATCAAACAAAGGAGCCGCATCATGTGGGCCTGGGCTTGCTTCAGGGTGACCCTGGAAACTAAACGCTGGCTTGTCTTTGCGGTGAATACCTTGTAAAGATTGATCGAACAATGACACATGGGTAATGTCCAGGTTATCTGGCAAAGACTGCTCATCTACCGCAAAACCGTGGTTTTGGCTGGTGATCATCACGCGTTTACCTTGAATGTCTTTCACTGGGTGGTTAGCACCATGATGACCAAATTTCATTTTAACCGTTTTGGCACCGCTGGCTAACGCCAATAACTGGTGGCCTAAGCAGATACCGAAGATAGGTAAGTCTTTATCAAGCAAGGTCTTAATCGCGTCTATCGCGTAATCACATGGCTCAGGATCACCAGGGCCGTTTGATAAAAACACGCCGTCTGGGTTCAACGCCAATACGTCTGCAGCACTGGTTTTAGCCGGCACTACGGTTAATCGACAGCCTCTGTCTACTAACATACGTAAAATATTGTGCTTGGCGCCGTAGTCGTAAGCAACCACATGAAAAGGCAAGTCTGTTTGATTTTCATTAAAACCTTGGCCTAGCGTCCATGATCCGTCTGTCCAGCTGTAAAGCTCTTCTGTGGTCACTTGTTTGGCTAGATCTAGGCCTTTTAAACCAGGAAACGCTTTGGCTTTTTCTAAACCCACGTCACTATCAAGGCTTTGCTCAGAGCTCGCATCTACGGCAATAATGCAACCGTTTTGCGCGCCTTTATCACGTAATATACGTGTTAGGCGGCGGGTGTCGATATCTGCAATACCTAAAATGTTATTTGCACGTAGGTACTCAGACAATGATTGTTCGTTACGAAAGTTACTCGCAAGCAGCGGCAAATCTCTAATAATGAGGCCTTTGGCCCACACTTTAGTCGATTCACAATCTTCGCTATTGGTACCGGTGTTACCAATATGGGGATAGGTTAAAGTTACAATTTGTTCTGCGTAAGAGGGATCAGTAAGAATTTCCTGATAACCTGTCATTGAGGTGTTAAACACCACTTCACCAACAGACATACCAGTCGCTCCGATAGCCGTGCCATTGAAAACAGACCCATCTTCTAGCACTAAAAGGGCGGAATTAGCCAAGTCAACCTCCGAATATAGTTAACCTAAGGTATTTACACGGGCAATGTGCAAAAACCTATAAAAAACGGGCTGTAACTGTTTGAATTACATCCCGCTTTACCGTATTTGCAGCTATTAATTCCGTGGATTTATAAAAAAACCACTAAAATTTGGCAAATTCGCAATAATATACATGAAAGCCGGATTAAGGTCTATTCCCAATTGGGAAAATTGTTAAAATACCGCTTTCAATCGTATTTACCGTGCTAAGGGTTAAAACCCTAAGTTATGCTAAGCCTAAAACGTCCTGCATGTCATATAAGCCCGCGGGCTTGTCTTTCAACCAAACCGCCGCTTTTACCGCCCCCTTGGCAAAGGTCAATCTGCTCGACGCTTTGTGGGTTAATTCAATACGCTCACCGATATCAGCAAAAAGTGTTGTATGTTCGCCTACTATGTCCCCAGCTCTGACGGTGGCAAAACCAATTGTTTTTTGATCACGCTCTCCCGTGTCACCTTCACGACCATAAACCGCGCAAGTTGCAAGGTCGCGGCCTAGTTCATCAGCGATGGCTTCACCAATTGCTACAGCGGTACCTGATGGCGCATCTTTTTTGAAACGATGATGACCTTCAATGATCTCAATGTCCGCCGTATCCCCCATGACACGTGCAGTTTGCCGAGCAAGGTTCAACAGTAAGTTGACCCCAACACTGTAATTCGCGGCGAATACGATAGGAATGTGCTGACTGGCTTGTTGCAGCGCTTCTTTTTGTTGTTGATTTAAACCGGTCGTGCCAATCACAATGGGCTTATTGTGCGTTACGCACAGCGCTAAGTTGGCTTCAAGTGCCTCAGGTAGGGTAAAATCAATCAGAATATCAGTTTGCTTGAAATCGCCTGAGTTGGCGTCACTGACAGTAAGACCACGCTGACCAATACCGGCTAACTCACCGACATCAACGCCCATCATAGATGAGCTTGCTCTTACATATGCCGCGCATAACGTTGCGTTCTGCGCTTGATCTAACGCGTCAATTAACACGCGTCCCATTCGGCCATTGGCCCCAAAAATTGCAATTTTATTCATGCTGCTTGTATGTCAAATGATTCAGTGACGACATTGTGCCTGATTTACATCAGGCTTTCAGCCATACAAGCAGGCCAATCGTTTATTTATTATAATTGAATTAGATGAGTTGACTTTACTTCTTCCATTACCACGTAGGTGTGCGTTTGAGTCACCCCTTTAATGGAAGCCAACTTAGAGCCCAAAAATTTACAATACTCATCCATGTTCTCAATACGAATTTTGATCAGATAATCAAATTGACCAGCGACCATGGCACATTCGACAATCTCGTCAATTTCACTGACTTGTTGATTAAATTCTTTTACCGACTCCGTACTGGTGCTCGCCAATGAAAGCTGAACGTAAGCGGTCAGATTGGCTTTTAACTTTTTGGGATTTAAGTGAGCAACATACTTTTCTATGTAGCCGTTTTTTTCCAAGCGGCGAACTCGCTCTAGACAGGGAGTGGGACTTAGATGGATTTGATTAGCTAATTCGACATTCGAAATGCGGCACTCTCGTTGCAGTATATCGAGTATTTTTAAGTCTGTGCGGTCTAGCGTATCTTGGCCTTTTTTCATTTTTATTGCCTTGTAGTAACACGATTTTATCGTTTTTAGTTTCGCTCATGTTCATCATAGACAGAATTAGTGTCAGGTAAATTACCCAAAAGGCTTAATTTGAGCAGCATTATCACTATTCAACCAGTGATAAGTGCTGCTTAAATGCACAACAACCTTTTCTAGAAGCCTAATTTACTCTTTAAGGTTTAACAACATTGCGTTGCCCCCAGTGGCGACAACATTGTCGGTTTTGGTTTTCTCAGTCGCAAAACGCAGCACGCTATAGTCTGCAGTTAAGCTACCAATAAACGGAATGATCGCGCCTTTTCTTGCGCCTAAAGCACTGATAAGCCCATCAGTATTGGTTCCGGTTACACCCGCGATGGCATCATTGAGTAATAATGCATGGAGCTCCTTTTTATCATCAATACATTGTAAGCTTTCTGGGGGAACGAAACTTTCCAACGCTTGATAAACAGCACTGCGACTGGCCACTGTTTGCCCCAAACTTACCAAGACTACGCTATTACCCGCAAGTAGCGCGCCGATGGCTTGTAACACATTGCGTGTTTCATCCCCTTCATTAAGGGTGGCTAGAAATACTCCTCGCCCATGTAATGACAATTCATTGGTTTCCCCTGTCGGACCAGGCAATTCAATCGCGCCCGTAAAGTTGTGTCTGGCCTGTGCGAACATCCGAGAGGCTTGTTTTTGGTTCTCTGGCGAGATGTTTAAAAACTGTGGTAGGTTTTGTGCGCCAGCAAAAGCGTTTTCCAATAAGTTAATACGCTGTGCGATAGGTGTTGCTTGCCATGCGTTCTGCCCCATGGCTGCTACACGTAAACTGGTTTGAGTTTGTTTTGACAAGCCGTTTACGTCAGGCAACGAACCTAATACAGGTTCCGCGGCCCATAACTGCGTAAAGCGCAACAAGTAATGCGGGCCACCTGCTTTGAAACCGGTACCAGATAAGCCTTGCCCACCAAACGGATTAACGCCCACGACGGCGCCTACCATGTTCCGATTGATGTACGTGTTGCCCACATGTGTGTTGGCATACACCTTATCAGCAAACTCTTTAAGACGGCTGTGCACACCTAGGGTCAAGCCGTAACCCGTGTCATTGATATCTTGCAGCACACGATCCAAGTCTTTTGCGTCGTAGCGAATAACATGCAAAATCGGCCCAAACACCTCACGCTCTAATACATTGATGTGTTCAATTTCAAACACCTGAGGTTGCATATAATAACCATGTTCAGACCCCTTAGGCGGATTCGCTTTGGCGACTAACTTGGCTTGCTTAGTCATGTTTTCACAATGCGTTTGTAGCGTATTTAATGCATTATCATCAATAACAGGGCCAAGATCGGTGCTTAACTCCCAAGGCTTACCTATTTTTAATGTGTTTAGGGCACCTTTAAGCATTTCTAGCAGATTATCAGCAATATCATTTTGTACATACAATACGCGTAACGCTGAGCATCGCTGCCCTGCACTTAAAAATGCCGATTGGATCACATCATCGATAACCTGCTCTGGCAGCGCGGTTGAATCAACGAGCATGACGTTTTGTCCGCCCGTTTCAGCAATAAACGGTGGCAAGGACGTGCCTCGTTTTATTAACTCACCTTGAATACTTTGTGCAGTAGCCGTTGAGCCGGTAAATGCTACGCCTGCTACCCGCTCGTCTTTCATTAACAGTGGCCCAAGCTCTCGTCCTGGCCCAGTAAGTAGGTGCAATACATCTGCCGGCACACCCGCTTTGTGCATTAATTTAATAGCGTGGGTTGCGATAAGAGGTGACTGCTCTGCAGGCTTAGCAATAACGGTATTTCCTGCCACTAATGCTGCCACCACTTGCCCAACAAATATTGCTAATGGGAAGTTCCACGGGCTGATGCACACAAATACGCCCTGACCTTGAGCTAACTTGGGTTGAGTGGGGCTATCAGAGACCAAATGACGAATTTGCAGCGCATAGTAACGACAAAAATCCACAGCCTCACGTACTTCTGATATACCGTCATTGAGCGTTCTACCCGCTTCGAAACTAATCAAGGCGGTAAGCTCTTCTGTTTGCGCTTCTAGCAAATCAGCCACACCTTCAAGAATGACCGCCCGTTGCTCGACAGGCGTCGATTGCCAGCTTGGATAAGCATTTGCCGCGGCTTGCATGGCATTTTCAACGTCATTCTCGTTGGCATCTGTGCAATGGCCGATCATAATTGACGTATCAGCGGGCGAGTACAATGGATAGCCGTTCTCAGTGTTAAATTTGCCACTGACAATCGGCCCCGCCTGCCATTTTATATCACTAAATGCCTTAACCCGCTGGGCAACGGTATCAAAAGCAAGAGGATCGTCTAAATCGATACCTCGAGAGTTATCACGCTTTTCGCCAAACGCATTGAATATATCTTGGGCCAAAGGAATTTGAGTATTACGTCTGCCTTTTGCTTTGCTGATGGTTGTTTCAACACTTTGGACTAAATTAGCGGCTGCAATTTTGCCATCTAAAAACTGATTCACAAATGAACCGTTGGCACCGTTTTCTAGTAGCCTTCGCACCAAATAGGGTAATAAATCGCGATGTACTCCTACAGGCGCATATACTCTTAAAGGAAGTGCGTTACCGGTTGTCTCGCTTATTTGTCCGTAAAGCAGGTCGCCCATACCGTGTAGACGTTGAAATTCAAAACTGCTTTTGTCATTGCCAGCCATTTCCATAATAAGGGCAACGGTGTAGGCATTATGGGTAGCAAACTGAGGGTAGATGTTGGCTCGATTATCAAGCAATTTGCCCGCACAAACCTGATAGCTTAAATCCGTGTGTACTTTTCGTGTAAAGACTGGAAACTCACTTAAGCCCATTTCTTGCGCATGTTTAATTTCGGCGTCCCAATAGGCACCTTTCACTAATCGAACCATCAACTTGCGATCGCTTGCTTTGGCTAACTCAACCAACCAGTCAACCACAAACAGTGCACGCTTTTGATAAGCTTGTAACACAAAACCAAGGCCATTCCAGCTGGCTAATTCAGGGGCAAACGCCAATCCTTCAAATACATCTAATTCAATATCCAAGCGTGCCGCTTCTTCCGCATCAATAGTAAAGCCGATGTTGTATTTCTTCGCTTCAATGGCAAGCGCCAAAACACTAGGGAGCAGTTCGTCTATTACCAACTGGTGATGACTAAATTCATAACGTGGATGCAATGCGCTAAGTTTGACTGAAATTCCGTCAGCTAAATTCACATTTGTATCAGAATTGTTTTTGCCAATCGAATGGATCGCACTAAGATAGGCATCATAGTATTTTTGCGCATCTTTGTATGTACGAGCGCCCTCACCCAACATGTCGAACGAAAAGCGAGTGCCTTCAACGTTCCCTTTTTTGCCGCGCTTCGTGGCTTCTTTGATATCTCTGCCTAATACATATTGTTGCCCCATAAATTTCATGGCTTGCAACGTAGCACCGCGCACAACGGGCTCCCCCACGCGCTGAATTAACTTACGAAACCAATTTTGAGGCTCCTCGTTCGTTGTTTCTTCTTTGCCTAGAATTTTACTGGTCAGTGACAAGCCCACGCTCGCGGCGTTAACTAACAACTCATCAGACTGGCCGATATGATCGCCCCATTTGCCCAAGTGAATTTTTTCCGAAATTAGACGGTCAATCGTATAACTATCTGGCACCCGTAGTAATGCCTCTGCTAAACACATCAGCACAACACCTTCATGGCTAGATAAGCTGTACTCTTGCAAGAAAGCATCAAACAAACCTTGTTTGTCCGGATTAGCTCTACATTGTTCAACAAACGACAAAGCCGTTGCATGTACTTTATTACGCGCCTCTTCAGTCAAAGGATTTGTACTTAGCATATATTCAACACTTTCCGACTCGTCAAGGTAGGTGTTAGCTCGAATAGCTTGGCGAAATGCTTGTAAGTTAGCCTGCAACATATGAAATCTCTGTCGTGTTAATAAGATGAAAAAATGGGCTCAACTGCAACTGCGTGGTAACAAGTTGACCCTGTTGTTAAACCTCAATATGAGGTATGCAACGTCATTGTAGTTTTGCGCGCATTTTATGCTTGAAAATAGAGAATATGCCACTTTATTTTTAATAAAATCAGCCAAATTACATCGTCATACGCATTACTTACAGGCTATTTCACTAGTTAGCTGCGAATGAAGTGGTGAAATTGACTAATTGTCACTCAATTCTCTCTCCCTACACTGTTACCAAGAGTGAATGATTCCGCTTATACACAGCAACAAAAACCACATATAGATAATTCCTCTTGAGTTGTGCTTAATCGCCAGTAACAATATTCTTTATCTTCTCTAATTCTTGCTATCCATTATTCGAGCCAACATATGACAAACCGCAAAACATTGGTCTGGGATCTCCCCTTACGTATCTTCCATTGGTCGTTAGTACTGCTCATTTTTGCACAGTGGTTAACCGCTGAAGTATTAGATGGATATATGGATCTTCATGCTAAATTTGGCTACAGCTTATTAGGCTTGGTGATATTTCGTGTCGTTTGGGGAATTGTGGGCCCTAAGCATTCACGGTTTGGTTCATTCTTGCGCGGGCCCAGTGCAATTTATCACTATGCTCATTCGCTTTTAAGTCGACGCCCCTCAACTTACACTGGCCACAACCCTTTGGGTGCTTTGATGGTACCGGCTATTTTAATTGTGGTGGGTGCTCAAGGGATAAGTGGATTATTCGTCACCGATGATGTGCTTTTTACCGGGCCGTATTACCCTAGCGTGACTGACGAAACGCAGGGTATCATGCAATGGTTGCATCATACTTTGTTTGATGTGTTATTGATTATTATTGGTCTACACATTAGCGCAATTTTAAGCTACGAATTATTGCTGAAAAAGCCATTAATCGGCTCTATGCTTCACGGTAAAAAGGATGTGCAATCAAAAAATGGGATCACGCACTCACGCTGGATATTAGCCGTTTTTATTGCATTAATTATTGCAGCATTTATGTATTGGCTAGTCGTGGTAGCGGTGCCTGAAGTTGAGCTTGATTTTTACTATTAAGGCAAATAAAAAAAGCGAATACAGCGACATGATATGCACTGTATTCGCTATGTGTTAGCTTCACTGCTTATTGGTACTCTCATGTTTACATATAAGCATGAAGATATTACATAAGCATTTGTAAATTCGACGTATTTTACTCTACCAACTCAAATGTGACATTCACCTGTGCGCCAGTATTAATTTGTCCAGGCAAGGAATCACTCGATTTACTCATCATCATCATTTCGCGCCCGCGTGGCATGGGCGAATAGCCGCTATTTTCATTGATGGTGATCACTTTACCCAGCTTAGCCCCCAGTGTATTAGCCATGCGGGTCGCTCTTAGTTTAGCGTCTTTTAACGCCAGCTCTAACGCCGCCAGGTACTGTGGCTGTGGATCTTCAACCACATAATTGAAGCCATCGATACGACTAGCACCTGTGCTCAATACCGCATCAATCACCTGATCATAGAGCTCAATATCACGCAAGGTGAAGTTGATTTCTCTAGACAGTTTAAATCCCTTTTGAACACGCTGATTATTGATATGCTCGTACCATGGGTTAAGCTGTACACGCATAGATTGTATGTCTTTTTTTTCCACACCAAAGGCCAACACACTGCTAATAATGGTTTGTGTTTTATCTGCTACCACGCTATTTAAATCCTGTACGCGCTCACCCTGTTCTTCCACATACACACTAAACTGAAATAAGTCAGGCACACTCGTTACATTTGCTTGTCCGCTTACGCTAATTTGATGTACTTGCGCATCGGTTTTAGCTAATGCGGCAGAGCTAAAACTTAAGACAGCACTTAAGCCGCACAACGTGATAAAAGTGAATACTTTGTTCATTCTCATTCCTTACAATCAATCTCAACTAACTACGTATCTAAACTAACCATGTATCTAAACTAACTACTTGTTATAACTAACAATGACGCGACCTGCGCAGTATGCGATTTCACAAATGAATAGCAACTGAACTAACCTGCATCAAACCTTAACCGCATTTGAACGCTTAAGCTGCACTAGGCATTCTTTGGCATACACACCACAGGTAATGCGTGATTTGCGCCCCACTCACTCCAAGAGCCGTCATATACACTAAGTTGGTTAAACCCGGCTTCATGGGCTGCCAGCGCAAGTACGCACGCGGTCACTCCAGAGCCGCAACTAAAAATGAGTCGCTCCCCCTCTTTTACTCCTAATGCTGCGAACTTATCGCGAAGCGAGGCTGGCGATAGTAATCGCCCCTGTTCAATACAGTGAGTAAAAGGTAAATTAACCGCATTGGGCATGTGTCCACCGCGAAGATGCGGCCTAGGTTCAGCTGCAGTGCCGTTGAAACGTGCCGCAGCTCGGGCATCGACCACCCAACTGTCAGTGATGTCTAACGCGTTTGATACTCCTTGAGAGTCAATGAGCAACGACCCCTGTACTTGACTCGTGAAGTCCCCTGTTGGGGGCGAGGTGATTAACGAAGACATACTTTTACCGCCCTCGTTTTGCCAGGCAGGGTAACCGCCATCGAGAATATAGACCTGCTCATGGCCCATGCATTTAAACATCCACCACACACGCGGCGCTGTAAACAACCCTTGATTGTCATACACCACAATAACACTACGGTTGTTAACACCGAGCTTTCGTACTTCTTGCTCGAACTTTTCTGGACTGGGCATGGTGTGCGGCAACGAACTAATAGGATCACATACCTGATGTTCAAAATCGAATAATCGGGCGCCGGGTATGTATCCCTCTGGAGCTGGTTCTGGCTTTCCTGTGGTGATGTCGTTCATTGTGCTCATAAAAACGATTAGGTCGCTGTCATCACAATGGGCTTGTAGCCAATGTGCGCTAACAAGGGCAGACTTCACTTCCATTTTACTCTCCAATCTACTTGTTAATCTATCGCCACACGGGATGTGGCAATCACTATTCTAATAAGCCTAACAAAAAATAAGATCTGCATATGTAAATAAATATAACCCTGGACGCATTCTAAGAGGGACGTATTAATGCGGATTGGTATAACTCATGACCTGCCGGAACCAAACCAGGCCTTCTGTGATTGCAGTTGCCTTGCATCGACAAAGTTCAAAAAACACATTTTTTTGCACCACTAGGGTGCAGCGTGTCACGAGTTTAAACAACCTAACCTAAATAGCGTATTTTAACGCAATAAATTCAATAGGTTAGGTATTATTAATACGCTGACCATTTGGTCAAATATTTGCAATAAATTCACTTAACTTGGCTAAACTGATATTTGCCAACGCTAACCGGAAATACTTATGCACTACGCACAACACATCAAAAGCGCATGTCGTTCATTACTTTTTTTGGCCACCGCTTTACTTGCTGGCGGTACAGCAATGAACGCAATGGCTAAGCCCCCAGCTCACTGGTTTGAGCAATTCAAACAACAATCAGATAAAAGTGCGCTATATGCGTTTCTTTATGCGCTGCCCAAAGGCGGTGATCTTCACCATCATCTCAGTGGGTCGGGCTACAGTCAGTGGTGGTACGATCTGGCTACAAATGAAAACGTCAACGGCGGTTACCGTTATTACACTAAGGTGAATATCAAGCAGTGTTTTGGTTACGGCAACAATGAGTTTGGTCAAAACCCTCAATTGTTGTTATTTAAAACCATTCAACACAGCCGCTACAACTCCTTGAGTCATTGTGAACAATCTGAATACCGCCCCCTTACTGATTTAAATTCTGAACAAAAAAACGCTTGGTTCAATAGCATTCGTCTGGATAAACCCTTTGAAGGCAGAGCGGAATTTTTTGAACGTCATTGGGCCCGACTCGGGGATTTAACCCGCAACCCGACGTTAATGGCTGAAATATTAGTTAAAAACATGCAAGCCTTTGCCAGAGAAGGCGTACGTTATATTGAAGCGCAAACCAATGCCAAAGGCGTCTTAAAATCAGACGGAAGCCCGTACTCGCCAGACGAGGCCCTTGATATATTTCGTCAGCGCTTAGCAAAGAAAGACGCCCAAGCAACAGGCGTCACTGCCCGATTACAATATGTGTTACTTCGTTTTTTACCCCATGCAGAACAAGAGCTCGAGTGGATGTATCGCTTTGTTGATAACAACAGAGATATTTATGTGGGGATAAATATGGTTGGACGTGAAGACAACGACAAAGGCTACCCACTGCGCTTTTTATCCACCTTGCGCAAACTGCGTCAACGCATTGCGCACATACCGCTAGCGATTCATGCAGGTGAAGTAGATGAGCCAAATTTTCACGTTAGAGACACCTTACTGTTAGGGGCAAACCGGATTGGTCACGGCGTCAACTTAATTGATGATCCTGACACTATGCTATTGATGCGCAACGAGCGTTATTTAGTTGAAATTAACCTGGTAAGCAATTTACTGCTTGAATATGTTGATCAGTACGCTGAGCACCCCTTCCCTGAGTATTTACGCACTGGCATTCCCGTGGCTTTATCAACCGATGATCGAGGCATGTGGGACTCAAACATGACGGACGAGTATTTTGTCGCCGTGAATGAATTCAACCTGTCATGGCCAGAACTCATTAGTTTAGGGGAAAACTCCCTTAAACATGCGTTTGTAGATGAGCAAACTAAAAACGCATTGCTCGCGGATTACCGAGCACGCATAAAAGCGTTTGAAAACGCGTTTATAGACAAAGGGCAAAAAAGCTTTACCCATTCGCCATCGCGATATGGTTTGTTTATTTGTCGCCAGTATTCGCTATGCCAAGCCACTGACAAATAAAGCACTTAATAAACATCAAAGAGAACAAAGGTTGATAAATGCAGACTCCTCGCCCACAAGACGGTGAAATATTGTACGCCTTAACAGATGTCCCTTCTGTTAGTCATAGTACCACCGCGGCACTACAACACATCATGGCCTGCTTTATCGGCATAATCACCCCCACTTTGATCATAGGATCAGTCCTTGGGCTTGAAGCCGAAATACCTTATTTGATCAGCATGGCACTCATGACATCAGGCGTCTCGACATTTATTCAAGCAAAGAAGTTCGGTCCAATTGGCTGTGGGCTGATTGCTGTGCAAGGCACCAGCTTCACCTTTATCAGTGCTTTATTAGTAGCAGGCACCACCATTAAAAGTCGCGGAGGGTCAAACGATGAAATTTTGGCATTGATGTTTGGTCTGTGCTTTTTTGGCGCTTTTGTGGAAATTATATTAAGTCGCTTTATTCAACACTTAAAAGCAGTGATTACCCCACTTACCACAGGGATAGTGATCACCACGATAGGCATAACCTTAATAAAAGTCGGTATGACAGACTTATCCGGTGGCTTCAACGCTCCTGATTTTGGCGCTGTGCATAACCTGTTACTCGGCCTTAGTGTTCTGATTACAGTAATAGCGTTAAGTGCGTCAAAATACCCACTGCTACGCTTAAGCGCCATCTTCATTGGTATGTTAGTCGGCTGCTTTATCGCTTGGTGGCAAGGTATTCTCACCTTTGACAACATGATCCCATTACCAGTGGTCAGTGTCCCGCAGCCGTTTAAATACGGCATTGCGTTTGATTGGTCGTTATTTATTCCTATTGCCCTAGTGTACTTTTTAAGTGCAATTGAAACCTCTGGAGATTTGACCGCCAACAGCCTATTTTGCAAAGAGCCTATTAAGGGACCCATTTACATTGAACGCATAAAAGGGGGCGTGTTGGCAGATGGGGTCAACTCAATGCTAGCAGCAATGTTCAATAGCTTTCCAAATACCACCTTCGGTCAAAACAACGCGGTTATTCAAATGACCGGTGTAGCCAGTCGTCATGTGGGCTTTTACATTGCTGGGTTATTACTATTACTTGGATTATTTCCGGTTATCGGCAGCGTGCTACAACTCATGCCTAAGCCTGTATTAGGCGGCGCTACCTTAGTGATGTTTGCCACCATCGCTGTTGCTGGTGTGAAAATACTCACCAGTGAACCGATTGATCGTCGCAAAAGCCTCATTATCGCTACTTCACTCGGCTTGGGCTTAGGGGTAATGATGGTCCCAGAGACCCTTGCTCAATTGCCTCAGCTGGCCAACAACATCTTATCGTCATCGGTCACGACTGCCGGTTTTTGCGCCATTATTATGAGTATTGTTATTCCAGAGAAAAAAACACCACCTGAGCTCCCTACTACTTCAGAACATAGCCCAGAGTTCGGCGCCTCTGAAACTGACATACTTGAACAGGCTAACCTTGCTGTACCTCATTCCTCAAAGGAGTAGCGTTTGGCCAATACCTCTCGCTATATGCAATATGTAAAGGCCTTTAACTACAAGGTCGATTCACAGTATGGCGAAACGATTATCAGAACCAAATCCAATTTCCAACCACTCGCATTAAAGGGACAACATCTATGCAAGCAAGTACTTCACCTACCTTATGGCTCAAGTCGCCAGAAGCGGTATTCACCGCAAACACCAGCGATGCGGGAAACGGTGTGTTAATCCAAGGTAACCGAATCATAGAATTGGTGAAAAGTGGCAATACGCCCAAGTTACATTTCGATGCGATAGAAAACTGCTCAGGTAAAGTCATCATGCCCGGCATGATTAATACCCATCATCATTTTTACCAAACACTTACTCGCTGCGTTCCCGGCGCGTTAAACAAGCCATTATTCCCGTGGTTAACATTTCTATACAAGGTGTGGAAAAACCTTGATGAAGAAATGCTCTATAGCGCCACTAAATTAGCCGGCCTTGAACTCATGAAATCGGGCTGCACGACTATTGGCGACCACCATTACGTGTTCCCTAAGCGTTTAAGTCACGCTATTGATGTACAGGTGCAGGCCGTGGCCGAACTTAATTGTCGCGCGCTACTCACCCGAGGCTCAATGAGTTTAGGTCAAAGCAAAGGGGGCTTGCCTCCTGACTCTGTGATACAAAGCGAAGATGTTATACTCGCTGATTCCCAGCGCGTGATAGATGCCTACCACCAGTCAGGCGATAACAACACCAACCCTATGTTACAAATTGCACTGGCGCCCTGCTCGCCTTTTTCTGTTTCCCAAGAACTAATGGAACAAACTGCTATATTGGCGCAAAAAAACAATGTTTTATTACATACCCACTTAGCCGAAACCGAAGACGAGAACGCATTTTGTCAACGCATATATGGTGCTCGTCCGTTAGATTATCTTGAACAATGTGGCTGGCTTAATGACAAAACATGGTTAGCCCACGGCATCCACTTTACACCTGAGGAAATTACCCGTTTAGGGAATGCTAAAGTAGGCATTGCTCACTGCCCTACCTCAAATATGTTACTGGCATCTGGTATTTGCCCGACACTGGATTTGATAAACGCCGGCTGCCGCGTAGGCCTAGGTGTTGACGGTTCAGCCTCGAATGACTGCTCGAATATGGCACAAGAAGCACGCCAGTCTTTATTGCAGCAACGTCTACGTTACGGTGCAGCCGACATAACTTCGGAATATGTTCTGGGGCTTGCAACCAAAGGGTCGGCTTCGTTGTTGAATCGTCATGATATCGGTGAAATCGCGGTGGGTATGCAGGCAGACTTAGCGCTATTTGATTTAGATGCACTGCGCTTCTCAGGTGCGGGGGACCCTCTAGCTGCTTTGGTTACCTGTGGCGCACATCAGGTGGACAAATTAATGCTTGCAGGTAAATGGGTGATAGAAGAAGGCCAACATTTCGCTATTGACGAAATTGAACTTCGTTCAGAGCATGCAAAACTAGCGAAAAAGATCCAATCTGCAGTGAATTAACGTAAGTTTGCTCGCTTCGTGAAATTATTTATCCTTCGGTTAATACGTCAGCTGTGAATGTTTCGGTGCAATAGGGGGAAATTCGAGCCATTTTGGTGCAGGCAATTCAAACAACCTGCCAGCTGAGCGTATTTTTTTAACTCTCTTCAACAACAAAACCTGAATACTTCATAAATATCAACAAGTTAAACATTATACTAATTTCCTGACCATTTGGACAAGTCTTTGGCACCCTTCCTGCTTTTACCTCAGTAGCAAGCTGAAACACACTGAAACACTTTTAACAAAGCACGTTTTATAAAACACATAAGAACCATAGTTAGAGGAATACTGATGAAACATCCCTTATTTAAAAGCTCAACCTTGAGCAACGCTGTTCTATTAGGGTTAGCAATGACGCTATCTCCGTCCATCTCAGCGCAAGAAGCGGCCAGCGAGGAAGCTGCAGCGGTGGAGCGCATCGAAGTAACGGGATCGTTAGGCAGTTTACCAGGGCAAGGTGTTGAAGCTGTATTTGGTTTCGGTAAATCAATTTTAGAAACACCACGCTCAGCATCAACCATCAGCGATGAAATGCTTGAACGTTTTGCCGTTACGGATATTGATGATCTCGTCGCATTTTCCCCTGGTACCTTCACCCAATCCTTTTTTGGTGTTGCCGGCTCACTTGATGTACGTGGTACCCCAGGCGAAACCTATTTTCGAGGTGTTAAACGCCTTGATAACCCAGGCAACTACCCTACCCCAATAGGTGCATCTAGCCGCATTGATATTGTACGTGGCCCAGCGTCACCTATCTATGGCCCAGCGAAAATTGGTGGTTACTTAAACTTCAACCCTAAATCAGCCCGTGCAAGTGGCGGTCAATACTTAGAAGAAAATGAAGGTGGTTTCTCTTATACCCTTGGCTCATGGGATAAAAGTATAATGACAGCTGAAATAGGCGGCCCTGCTACGCTTGGGGGCAAAGAAGCCGGTTTCTATTTGTATGGCGAAGTGGAAAATTCAGGCAGCTACTATGAAAACTCAGGTACTGACCAAACCGTGTTACAAGGGTCGTTTAATATCGACGTGACAGAAAATCTTCGCTTTGAATTTGGCGGTATGTATCACGATTACGATGGCAACCAAGTGGCTGGTTGGAACCGTTTAACCCAAGATTTGATTGATAACGGTACTTACATTACAGGAACAGCTAAAAACATTGATACGGACGGAAGCGGAGCTATCTCTCATGCCGAATATGGCGCTGTCAACCTTGCTGGCAACGGTTTCTTTTACGCCGTTCCATCTTTATTCACCGATGCAGATGCCACTGATTTAATGCAGTTAGAAAATGTAGGCACCACTACATTAGGTCGTAACCAAGTCTTGGTTGCAGCGGATGATGTGTTGCTAAACACAGTGCAAACCTTGTATTTCGATGCCATCTATTACACAGACAACGGTTGGGAAATCAAAAACCAATTCTTCTACGAAGATTATGAGAACTTAAACGAGAACGCTTATGGTTTCTCACAGTTCCACAACAGCTCTGTGATCGAAAACAAACTGATTTTCTCTACCGAGTACGAAAGCAACTCTTTATTAGCACAATTTCAGTTTTCGCCGTCAATTCGTCACACAAACTTCTTACATGGGGATGACTTCACTTACGAATACTTTAACCGTCGCGATCTAACGATGGAATCAACTGCCCTTGATAGACGTGAGCTAGCCACGCGCATTAATGATAATTACGATAACTACGACAAAGGGAATTATACCGATTTAGGTATTGCCGCCATGACCGATTTAACATGGGACTGGGGCTTAAATATCGTATTAGGGTTACGTTATGACTCGATAGATATCGAAACAACGAGCCGCGGCGATTTACTCCTTAATAAAGGCGAGATCTTGTCGACTAGTCAAACAGTAGATGGTACCTCATGGAATACCAGTATTTCATACAAAACAGATTTCGGTTTGATTCCATATATTACCCTCGCAGAGCAAGCAACACTTGTCGCCGGCCAAGGTGCTGAAATCGGCTACGGTCAGCTAATTGATGACGACGGCAACGAATATAACGGTGCGTTTGATACATCAGAACTTACCGAAATTGGTATTAAAGGCTCGTTCTTAGATGACTCATTGTATTTTGCATTGTCCATTTACGAACAAGAACGCTCAGACTTTAACGCCCAAGCGATTGTGACTAACGCGACCACGCAAAACAAAGGAACCGAGTTTGAATTACGCTGGGTAGTGAGCGATCAACTCGTAGTTGGCGCGGGTTACACAAAAATGAAAGTGTATAATCTTACCGCGTACAATGACGGGAATGGTGGTTCATTGTTTGGTTTCCTAGGGGCTGAAGATTTAACCAGCTTAACTGACCCGTCATTGGTATTTGGTGGTAACCCTATCGGTTTAACACTGATACCTGAAGGGGCGAGCAAAGAGACAGCTAGAAAAGCCGGTATTCCTGAGAACATATACACACTAAATGCGACCTATGATTTCTTAAATGGTTACGCCGCCAGTGCCAGTATCGTTCGTGCTGATGAGACTTTCTCAAGCTTCTCACAATCGGTGAAACTGCCTTCGTACACATTAGTGAATGCTGGTGTGACATATACTACGGATACTTGGTCAGCCAGTTTGAACATCAAAAACTTAACGGACGAAGAGTATTATCGTGCTAACTTCCCTGATTTGTTTGGTGCGCAAATTGTACTGCCTGAACTACCACGTCACTATCAAGCATCAATTGCTTATAAGTTTTAATCACGCATAAATTTTTTATAAGTGATTTATTCCAACGGACGGGTATGCTAAATAGCATGCCTGTTTTTTTATCTAATGGTAAAACTATGCTTAAAATGTTCTCCAATTCTGTCATTTCTCTCTCCAGTATATTATTCCTCAGCGCACTTATCACCGGCTGTCAAACCGCGACTGCGCCACAACACAGTTCTAGCGGAGCGGTTGAAACGTCAGAAACTCAACCTTTAGAAATAAAAGTCGTCGTGGTCACTATGTTTGAAATCGGCGAAGACGACGATGACAAACCAGGTGAGTTTCAAATGTGGAAAGAAGGCCAAAACCTTAATACGCGTTATCCATTTCCCTTGTCTCACCACGATATTTACGTCAATGAAGAGACGGGCGTTATGGGTATCGTTACTGGTATGGGCACAGCAAAAGCAGCTGCGGCTATTATGGCCTTGGGCTTAGATCCACGTTTTGATTTAACCCACGCATATTGGTTAGTCGCTGGCATTGCTGGGGTGGATCCTCAGGACGCATCCATTGGCTCTGCGGTATGGGCGAATTGGTTAATTGATGGTGACTTAGCTCACGAAATAGACGGCCGTGAAATTCCTAACGATTGGAACAGCGGTTACTTTCCTTTGTTTAGTGTAGAGCCAATTCAATCTCACTCAGAGGCTAATTCAGAATCAAGTTTTGAGGATAATGCACAGCCAAGTGTTGAACCAGTTCAGGCCATAAATGGCGAAGCTTATCAGCTCAATACCAAGCTAACAAAGTGGGCCTATGAATTGAGCAAGGATACTGCTCTTAGTGATTACCCAGCCATGTATGAGTTGCGTGAGAAATACCTCAACTACCCCAATGCTCGCAAACGTCCATTCGTACTCATCGGTGATCATATGGCTGCCGCAACGTTTTGGCATGGTAAGTTGTTAAATGATTGGGCAAACGATTGGACAAAATATTGGAGTAACGGACAAGCAAACTTTGTCACCTCTGGTATGGAAGACACTGGCAGCTACCAATCGATGATTTACCTTGATAATGCGAATAAAGTCGATAAGTCGCGCTTTATGGTTTTGCGCGCCGCCAGTAACTATGCCATGCAGCCTGACAGCTTAACCGCCGCTGAGAACCTCGCCATGGAAAGCGGTGAAAACGGCTACGCTGGTATGCAATCAGCCCTTGAGTCTGCTTATAACGTCGGCAGTGTCGTGGTCAATGACATAGTCGCGAATTGGAGCACCTACAAAGACGCCCTACCCTATGAAGCTTCGAAAGTTGCTCCCGATGAAGATACGTTAGATCAATTAATGACGCCAACGACTGAGCCTGTGGATGCCAAACTAAGCGCCGAAGAGCTAATTAAATCGTTAAACTTAACCGGACACGTCGAAGGTGGTTTTTTTCGTCAAACATTTAAAGCAGATCATCGCCCATTGTTAAGCACCGCCCATGGGGATCGCGTCAACATGACCTCAATCTACTATTTACTCAGCGCAAAATCGCCTGTTGGTCATTTTCACATGAACCGCTCTGACATCATGCATTACTTCCATGTCGGTGACCCAATCACTTACTATTTGCTCAATCAGGACGGCAGCCTTGAAACCCACGTACTCGGCCCAGACCCAACCCAAGGCCATGAAATGCAAATGGTAGTAAAAGGCGGAACTTGGAAAGCATCGAAAATATCTACGACCGGTGAATACGGGTACGGTTTGATTGGTGAAGCGGTTGCCCCAGGCTTTGAATACGAAGACATGCAACTCGCTGAGCAAGACGAGCTCGTAAGTACGTTTCCTGAACACAGTGCACTGATCAAAACACTCACGCGCTAGTTCAAATAAGCCGTTCAACTGTGTATTTCTAGCATGAGCGGCTCAACACATTAGCATCTACACATACGTGATAAGCCAACTTCAGAGACTTCTTAAAGATGCCAGCCACATGACTATGTTCGAATAGCGACTCTTGTTCACCCACCACAAAAGCTTCATCATCCTTATAGAGCGACATCAAATTATCAGTAAATGTCACTACAGCCGAAATAGGATCCTTAAATGCATCTTGGCTAAGCGCATACAGCTAGCCCCTTTCCTAGCTTTATTTTCATTGGTCTTTAGTCAATGACATTCAAAGGCTATTTTCCAGCAGTTTCTGTCTCATTAACCGAAGTGAGTAACCGAAGGTATTAACTCTTATACCAAAGTATTAGCTTGTAGATTTTTTAATCGAATTAGATGACGTTTAATAGACCCATCAAATCGAGATACTTATTACACATTACTGAGGAATTGACCATGTTGAAAATTGTTAAAACTTCTATCGCTATCGCCGCTACTTCTATTGTGCTTGCTGCTCCAGCACAGGCTGACGTTGCAGAAGCACTGCAAAATATTTGTACAATCGTTAAAGCGGATGATAAAAGCGAGCTGCGTAAAAAAATGAAGCGCGTCCAGTCTGATTACCGCCTTAAATTACAAGATTACTACTCAGGCATTACTTGCGGTGGCAACAGCTTAATCCGCACGGCAATGTTAAATGATGCAGTCGAAACAGGCACCTTAATGGTGAAGAAAATGCCAAAAAGCGAGTTGAGTTCACCGGAAACAGACGGCAAAACGGTAGTGGCTTGGGCAAGTGAAAATGGTTTAACCAATTCGCCCATTGTTGCAGTTTTGAACGACCGGATATAGGCCCAGAAATTACCAATAGTTTCAACATGGCAAGTCAGGTAACGCAACTTGACGCCTTAGCAGCCGGCCTCATTTGAGGCCGTTTTTTTCCCCACATGCCTATTCTAACCGGTAAATATATACCGCCACCCCACACAAAAACTTGCTTTTAACCTCCTGTTATACTTGCGCAATATCCCCGTTAATTATTGATAACTTGAGTCGTAATGGTTATGTTCAAACAAGCTCAGCAATATCACGCTGAAGGTATGAAGTCGCGTTAGTAGCAGTAATTTCGGCAATTGTGTTAATTGCGTTATAAATACAATGGATCCACGATTGCTTTACGCCCGTTTACGGGTGCTTGCAATGCAAAAGTGGTATGAGATGGATAATGACAGAACAATTAGTTCAGAATTATAAGTACCGCAGGGATATCATGGTCGTGTTACTTATGGTGACCGTATTCGGCGGGATCATTTTCTCGGTAATTAATTTTTATCGCGGCTTATGGCTACTTGCATCAATCGAACTAGGCTATGGCTTATTTTCATTAGGATTACTCAAGTACATTAAAACCACGGTGCATTTTCAGCGCTGGGTGAACATCTATATCGTGCCCTTTTTCATTATTATGGTTTATGGCCTGTCTCTACCTCAGTCGTCTGAATCAATTTTCGTGTGGATATTGACCATACCGGTTATTTCATACTTGCTGGTTGGACGTAAGCTAGGATTTTTCTATTCGACGATTTTTATTGTGTGTGGAATTATCTCTTATCACTGGCGTTTTATTTCGCTCGAGCAGCAATTTTCACTGAATGTGGCGATTTCGGCCAACGTCATTCTCAGCGCATTACTGATGATGGCATTTGCCCATGTGTATGAAAAAACGCGAGAGCAAAACGAAGCGCGTTTGTTATCGCTAGCAGGAACAGATCCGCTAACAGGCCTCGCTAATCGTATGAAGTTAAATGAAGGATTTCAGCAACTCAGTGCGTTAGCGACTCGACACAACGCGCCCTTAACCTTAGTGCTTTTTGATTTAGACCTATTCAAAACGATAAATGATGTCCATGGGCACTCCGTGGGCGATGAAGCCTTGCGTCACGTGGCTAATTTTTTGAAAACCAACACCCGTAAAACAGACCTACTGGCAAGATTTGGTGGAGAAGAGTTTGCTTTATTACTGGTGGCAACCAACTTAGAAGAAGGCTATGCGCAAATTGAAGCGCTACGTAAACGCTTAATGACCACGCCGTTTTCAACCGCGAAATGCAACATCCACATCACCCTAAGTGCAGGGCTATCCACTTATGGCCGTGACGGTAAAAGCTTAAATCAATTAATCGCCAAAGCAGACAAACGCTTATATTTCGCTAAAGAAAATGGCCGTAATCAAGTGATTGCCCGCGACCCTGACACACATCAATAAGATAGCCTTGGTGCGACGAGAGGTCATGTTTCATAGAGCAAGCTCAGCGACTATGTAAACCGCCGAACAACGCTAGTTATTTATAAAATGTTCGATAGCAGCATTAACTTCATCTGGCTTTTCATGATGTAACCAATGGGTAGCATCAGCAAAACGTTTGATTTGGCAATCCGGTACATAGTGCTCTATGCCATTTAAAATGCCTGTGACAAACGCTTCGTCTTGTTCCCCCCACAATATAAGTGTGGGTAATTCAATACGAATATGCGGGATCTTTACATTCGTGGCGTCAAGCGATCCTTGCAGAGTCGTTACATCATTAGTCGACGATGAAGGCTCAGGCGGTAACTGCGGCATAGCGCGATAATATTGCAACATACCGTTCACGGCACCGGGTTGCTTCCATGCGCGCAGGTATTCGGCCTTTTGCCGTTCGCTGAATTGCGTTTCATGCATACCGTCAAACAACATGTCCTTGAGCATACAAAAGTCATTTTGTTCAACATACTCAACACCCTTGTCAGCGATGAGACGATGAATGTACGCGCTTTTTATCTGTTGCTCTGGATTAACTGCCATTTCTCGAGTAAACGTGCTCGGGTGAGCGGCGTTTAAAATCACTAATTTACCAAAAAGGGCAGAATGAAACGCGGCCAATGGCCACGCAATCGCCCCACCCCAGTCATGAGCAACGAGGTGCACCGCTTTATTTTGACTGATGGTTTTCACAAACTGTGCATATAAAGTAATCAAATTTGGCACACTATAGGCGCTAGCGTCTTTGGGTTTATCGCTTAAGTTGTAGCCCATTAAATCTGGCACGATGACACGATATTGTTGACGAAAATAGTCGATTTGCACTTGCCACGTGCCCCAATATTCTGGAAATCCGTGCAGAAAGACCAAGGTATCTGGGCTTGGTTCGTCACTAAGACACGTCGCTTCAACATAATGCAGTGATATGCCATTAATATCGGCATAATGATGAGTCATTGGCATCGTATGTACCTTTTATAAAAAAGGCGAACGCTTATAAAAAGACGTTCGCCTTAGTTCACTCTGTTAATGATGGAGCGCGTTATGCACCTAGGTCGAATTGGTCAACCGGCATACTCATTAGGCTATCAGCACCTGTTTCCATAGCGGACACAAGCGAGCGAGTACGCGTTAATAACCGGTCAAAGTAAAACTTAGCGGTATGCAGTTTCGCTTCATAGAACGCTGCATTATCAGTCCCTGCATCAAGTTTTTCTTGGGCCAGTACAGCCATTTTAAGCCAGAAATACCCGACCGTTACGTAACCTGAGTACATAAGGTAATCCACCGACGCAGCACCTAGTTCGTCTGGGTTTTGCGCAGCACGTTTGGTAATATCAACCGTGATCTGCTTCCACTCGTCTAAATGCACTTCAATCGCGTTTGACCACGCATTAAATTGGCCTTTATCGCGAATGCTTACGCAGAAGTCCCGTATTTCTTGGGTAAATACTTCTAGCAGTTTTCCGTTTGAGCCAACAATTTTACGCGCCAACAAATCAATGGCTTGAATACCCGTTGTGCCTTCGTACATGGTACAAATACGCGTATCACGAGCAAGCTGCTCCATCCCCCACTCTTTGATGAAGCCGTGTCCGCCGTACACCTGCATGCCATAGCTGGTCGACTCTTGGGCTGTTTCGGTCAAAAATGCCTTAACAATTGGCGTGAGGAAAGCGAGTTTCGCTTCACTGATTTGCTTAGCCGCTTCATCTTTACTGTACAGCGTAATATCAACCAGTTTCATGGCGTAAATAGCAAGTGCACGATTCCCCTCAGCAAAGGCTTTTTGGGTAAGCAACATACGACGCACATCAGGGTGCACTATAATAGGATCTGCAGGGCCATCAGGGTTTTGTACCCCTTTCATTGAACGAAATTGCACGCGATCTTTTGCGTATGCAAGTGCTCCTTGGAATGCCGTTTCGCTAGATGCCAACCCTTCAAGACCGGTACCAATGCGTGCAGAGTTCATAAAGGTAAACATGCAGTTCAAGCCGCGGTTTTCAGTCCCCACCAAATAACCTTTAGCGCCATCAAAGTTGATCACGCAGGTCGCTGAGCCTTTAATCCCCATTTTGTGTTCAATCGAACCACATGTCACCGCGTTACGATCTTCAATTTCGCCATCAGCGGTGACGTTAAACTTGGGTACAACAAACAGAGATATGCCTTTTGTCCCTTCAGGAGCATCAGGTAAACGTGCAATCACGATATGCACGATATTTTCAGACATATCATGCTCACCCGCTGAGATAAAAATCTTAGTGCCGGTTAAGCTATAGCTACCATCATCATTCTTTACCGCTTTGGTTTTTAACATGCCCAAGTCAGAACCACAGTGAGATTCAGTCAAACACATAGTGCCTGTCCATGTTCCTGCAACTAAATTATGCAAGAACATCTTCTTCTGTTCGTCTGTGCCATGGGCTTCAAGGGTTGCCATACAACCTTGACTCAAACCTGGGTACATAGCCCAAGAGTGGTTCGCACCTGAGAGCCACTCACCTAAAGCAGATGACAGCGAATAAGGTAACTCTTGACCGCCGAATTCAGCTGGGTGCGTCATTGATGGCCAACCGCCTTCAACATATTGCTGATAAGCGTCTTTAAATCCTGTAGGTGTGGTGACCACTGAGTTTTCCCAGGTACAGCCTTCTTCATCACCTACCGCATTAAGCGGTGCAAGTACATTTTCACTGAACTTTGCAGCTTCAGAAAAAATCGCTTCAACCATATCCGGTGATGCATCTTCAAAACCAAGATCAGCGTAATGCTTCTCAAAGCCTAATAATTCATTCATGACGAACAATGCATCTTTTTGCGGCGCTTTATAACCTTCCATTTAGTAACCTCTTTAACATTTTAGCGCCTTGTATAAGGCGCCTAAAATTTAATAAACTTCGAATAAACCAGCAGCGCCCATGCCACCGCCAATACACATGGTGCACACGACATATTTTGCACCACGGCGCTTACCTTCGATAAGTGCATGACCCACCATTCGCGCGCCACTCATACCATAAGGGTGACCAATTGAAATCGCGCCACCGTTTACATTCAGCAATTCATCAGGAATGCCTAACTTGTCGCGGCAATACATAACCTGTACAGCAAATGCTTCGTTTAGCTCCCACAAGCCTATATCGTTCATGGTTAAGCCGTGTTGTTTAAGCAACTTAGGAATAGCAAATACAGGCCCTATGCCCATTTCATCTGGCTCACAACCAGCCACTGCGATACCACGATAAGCACCCAGTGGCGTCAAGTTTTGCTGCTCAGCTAATTTAGAATCCATCAATACACTAGCAGATGCACCATCAGACAACTGACTCGCATTACCCGCAGTAATCACACCGCCTTCGATCACAGGCTTAAGACTCTTCAACCCTTCAATAGTGGTATCAGCGCGGTTACCTTCGTCTTTGCTCAATGTGACTTCTTGAAAACTTTCTTCTTTGGTTTCCCGGTCAACCACCACTTTAGTGGCAGTTACCGGTACGATTTCATCGTCAAACTTACCTGCAGCCTGACCCGCTGCCGTACGCATTTGGCTTTGCAATGCGTATTCATCCATCGCGTCACGCTCAATACCATAACGAGCGGCAACCACTTCAGCGGTTTGCAACATTGGCATGTAGATATTTTTATGCATTTTTGCCAACGCAGGATCCACCATACGATGGGTATTCATGTATTTATTTTGCACCAAACTGATTTGGTCAAGTCCGCCCGCTACCATCACAGGTACATTATCAGTGATAATATGCTTGGCGGCGGTCGCAATAGCATACATACCTGAGCTACATTGGCGGTCTAGGGTCATCCCTGAAACAGACGTAGGCAAGCCGCCAGCAAGACCCGCTAAACGACCGATATTCATCCCACCACTGCCTTGTGTTAATGCGCTACCCATGATGACATCATCAACTGATGCAGGGTCGATGCCCGCTCTTTTCACTGCTTCACGAATAGCGTGACCACCCATGCTTGGCGCTTCAAGATTGTTGAAAGCCCCTTTGTAAGCGCGGCCTATGGGGGTTCTTGCGGTTGATACTATGACTGCTTCTTTCATTGTTTTTCTCTCTTTTAAATCGGTTAAGTAGGTGTTACTGCTTGAAATCAGCAAAGCGTTTGCCTTGCTCAGCCAGTTGTTTTAATAGCGGTGCTGGTTCAAACCAATGACTACCGTATTCACCTAGTTCATCACGATATTTGCACATCGCGTCGTAAACTTTTTTCAAGCCAATTTCGTCTGCGTATTGCATTGGTCCACCGCGATACACTGGGAAGCCGTAGCCATACACGTAAATAACATCAATATCGCTTGATTTAGCCGCTATACCTTCTTCAAGAATCAAAGCACCCTCATTGATTAGCGGGAAAATAATACGCTCTAAAATTTCTTGATCTGAGATATCACGTTGTTCGATACCGAGACGTTCTGCCTCTTCTTTGGCCATTTGTACCACTTCAGGATCAGGAATAGGCGTTCTGTTTCCAGGCTCGTACATATAAGCACCGCGACCCGATTTAAGCCCTACTCGACCTTGCTTCACCAGACGGTCTGAAACCACACAATAACTAGGGTCATGAGCAATAAATTCACGGCGTGACTCACGTACGTAGTAACCAATATCCAGACCTGCCATATCACCCATAGTGAATGGACCCATAGGCAAACCAAAGTCGTAAATGACTTTGTCGACTTGCTGCGGTGTGGCGCCTTCAAGCATTAAACGGGCAGCTTCTCGGCCGTAAGGTTCAATCATACGATTGCCTACAAAGCCGAAACATACGCCAACCAATACAGCCACTTTGTTGATTTTCTTGGCCATCTGCATCGACGTTTTAATCACCTCTGGCGAGGTTTTTTCCGCTTTAACCACTTCTAGCAATTTCATCACATTAGCAGGGCTAAAGAAGTGCAAGCCAATCACATCTTCTGGGCGAGAAGTCGATGCTGCTATTTCGTTTACATCTAAGGTTGAGGTATTTGAAGCAAGTATGGCACCTGGCTTACACACTTTGTCCAGTGCACCAAACACTTCTTTTTTAACGGACATCTTTTCGAATACGGCTTCAATGACTAGGTCTACATCACTTAAGGCTTCATATTCCGTAGAGCCCTGTAACAAGGCCATTCTGTCTTCAACAGCTTGTTGGGTTAACTTGCCTTTTTTCGCTGAGTTCTCGTAGTTTTTACGAATTAACGCTAGGCCTTTATCCAATGCTTCTTGCTTAAGCTCGAGCATCACGACAGGAATGCCTGCATTGGCAAAGTTCATGGCAATACCGCCGCCCATGGTGCCGGCACCAATAATACCGACCTTTTTAATGTCACGAGTAGGGGTAGATTTGTCATAATCACTTACGTGTGCTGCGGCTCTTTCGGCAAAAAAGAAATGCTGCTGGGCGCGTGCTTCTTTAGAAGCCATACATTCCATAAACAGTTCACCCTCACGCACTAAACCTTGCTCAAATGGCAATGCAACAGATGCTTCCACGGCTTGAATACAGCGCTCTGGTGCAAAAAAGCCTCGCGCTTGCTTTTTCAGGCCTTGACGATACTGAGCAAACAACTCATCTGGCGCGCTGGCTTTATCTATCTCGACATCTGATGTTTTGCGTACTTTAGCTCCCTTGGCAATAACGTCTTGTACAAACGCCATGCCTTCACTGAGTAAGTTCGCTGGGTCTTCTACCACTAAATCAAATACACCACCAAGCTTGCTGGCTTTTTCAGGACGACCTGAAACAATCATGTCCAGTGCTTTTGCCACACCGGCTAGGCGAGGGAGACGCTGAGTTCCACCGGCGCCAGGTAAAATACCTAAATTCACTTCAGGTAAGCCAACCTTGTTGCTGGCGAAGGTAACGCGATAATGACATGAAAGCGCAACTTCAAGACCACCACCAAATGCAGGGCCATTAAGTACAGCAATAACTGGCTTGGGAGCGTTTTCAATCACATCCAGAACAGTGGGCAAATGGGGTTCAAGGTTACCGCCCGAAAACTCGCTGATATCAGCACCGCCAGAGAATAAGGCGAGCTTTGAGGAAATAACAATGGCGTCGACCTTGTCGTTATCCAGTGCTTGATTAATGTTTTCAATTAAACCTACGCGAACGGATTTAGATAACGCGTTAACAGGTGGGCTTTGCATATACAAAACCGCGACATTTCCTTGTACTTCAGCTATCACTGCTTCACTCATAAACACCTCTTACCAGACAAATTAGTAAATGAATACTAGGACAGGGCACGGAATCATCCAAATTTATTGGTTTTATATTGATTAATAATTAGAGGTAATAACGCAGAAATAATAAACCCCCCTATTATTATTCATTAAATTCATACTTCTGCATTAATTTAGGCGAGTTGACATTTGATCGGCCAAATGATTTTCTAATAACACGATTACAAATTTAACAATGTGTTTACACCTGATTATTTAGCCCATTGAGGAAATGATTGATGCAGTATTTACGTACCCCAGATGCATGCTTTGAAGGATTAACCGCTTATCCTTTCAAGCCCAATTACCTCTTTGTTGATGATTTTGACGGTGGTGAAATGCGCATGCATTACCTTGATGAAGGCAATAAAGACGGTGAAGTCGTACTTCTGCTGCATGGTGAGCCGTCATGGAGCTTTTTGTATCGAAATATGATTAGGTCAATTACAGATAAAGGATATCGGGTTATCGTGCCTGATCTTATTGGTTTTGGTCGCTCAGACAAACCAGCCCAGCGCAGTGACTATACCTATCAACGGCATCTGGATTGGCTACGCAACATACTCAGTCAGCTATCGTTAGAAAACATTACCTTAGTCTGTCAAGACTGGGGCGGCCTGCTCGGGTTGCGATTAGTGGCAGAACATCCAGATAAATTTGCACGCGTTCTCGCTGCCAATACCATGCTCCCCACAGGCGATCACGCTCCTGGAGACGCATTTATGAAATGGCGTACGTTTTCACAAGAGGTAGCAGAATTTCCCGTCGCGGGCATTATTAAAGGCGCCACGGTCACTGAACTGGCACCGAGCGTACTTGAAGGATATAACGCCCCCTACCCCAGCGAAGAACATAAAGCCGGTGTACGCCAGTTTCCTCTGCTGGTACCCATTACCACCGACGACCCGCAAACCGAAAACAATCGCGCTGCATGGGAAGTCTTAAAACGTTTCACAAAGCCCTTTATCACTGCCTTTAGCGATAGCGACCCGGTTACCGCAGGGGGCGACAAAATTATGCAAAAGCTTATCCCGGGTACACAAGGTCAATCACATACCACCATCACCAATGGCGGGCATTTTTTACAAGAAGATCAACCACAGCAGTTGGCACAAGTGCTACTGCAATTTATCAACGACAACCCAATTTCAACAAATTAAAAGCGAGTATCAACATGGATTCATTATTAGATTTTAGCGGTCAAGTGGCATTAATTACCGGTGCAGGCAGTGGCTTCGGTCGTTTATTGTCAAAGGGCTTAGCTGAACGTGGTTGTAAGTTGGTGATAAGCGACATCGACCCTAAAGGCCTTGCCGAAACAGTGGAAAGCCTAAGTGAATTTTCGAGCAATATTGTTGCCCAACACTGTGACGTATCCAAAGAAGGTGATTGCAAAGCCATGGTCGATAGCGCTATGGATAAGTTTGGCCGAGTCGACATAGGGGTCAATAATGCGGGTATCGCCCACAGTATGGCCCCCATGCATACCCTTGACGAAGCCACCATGGACAAACAAATGGACGTGAACGTTAAAGGGGTGATGTTCGGCATGAAGTACCAAATTGAAGTCATGCTTAAACAGGGTAGCGGTCATATTTTGAATGTGAGTTCTCTTGCCGGTTTAGGCGGTGCCCCAAAAGGCGCGGCGTATTCAGCGGCGAAACACGCAGTTATTGGTTTAACCAAAACTGCGGCCATTGAATATGCACGAAAAGGTATTCGCGCCAATTCAATTTGCCCATTTTATACCCCTACCAATATTTTGAATATCGATGGGCAAATTTCAGAAGAAGGCATTAATCAACTCGCAGTCGGTTGCCCGATGAAGCGTCTTGCGACACCACAAGAAATTGTCAACGCTATGCTATTAGTGCTGTCGCCGGGCAATACCTATATGACAGGGCAATCAATCGCCCTAGATGGTGGCGTGACCGCTTGGTAGTAGCGATAAATTTGGCTGTTAAATACTGATTTTAAAGGGGCAATCTAATTGCCCTTTGACGTGAATAAGGAACTGTAAATGCAAGCGTTAATGATGAATTCACAATTGATGATTTCAAATATTTTGAAACATGCGGAGAAGAACTACCCGAACCGTGAAATCGTATCGGTTACTGCAGATAACCCTCGCCACCGTTACACCTATAAAGACTTCGCCGTACGTACTCGCCAACTCGCTAACGCCCTTGATGCATTAGGTGCCAAGTTTGGTGACCGTATTGGCACGTTAGCGTGGAACGATTACCGCCACCTTGAACTTTACTATGCCATTTCAGGTAGCGGCATGGTGTGCCATACCATCAACCCCAAATTATTCCCTGAGCAAGTTAATTACATTATCAATCATGCCGAAGACAGGTTTATATTTGTTGATGTTCTGGTCATGCCATTAATTGAAGCACTAGCAGCGCATTTACCAAACGTTGAAACCTTCATCGTATTGACCAATAAAGCGAATATGCCACAAACCAAACTTCAAAACGTGCTCTGCTATGAAGAACTTATAGCAGATAAATCGACTGAGTTTGAATGGCCTGAATTTGATGAAAATACCGCCAGCGGTATGTGTTACACCTCAGGTACGACGGGAAATCCTAAAGGAGTAGTATACAGCCACCGCTCAACCATGTTACATGCCTATGCGGGCGCCCTACCCGATGTGACCAATTCATCCGGCAGAGAAACCTGTCTGCCTATCGTTCCGATGTTTCATGTTAATGCTTGGGGATTACCCTTTGGTACCGTAATGACAGGCACTAAATTAGTCATGCCTGGACCGAAGATGGGCGACGGTGAAACCTTACAAAACTTGATTGAGAGTGAGAATGTAAGCTTCAGCTCTGGGGTGCCAACAATCTGGTTAGCGCTGCTTGATTATTTAGATAAAAGCGGTAAAAAAATCCCTTCACTAAGTCGTGTCACTGTGGGTGGTGCTGCATGCCCACGAACAATAATCGAACGCTTTAAACAGCAGCATAACACTATGGTATACCAAGGTTGGGGCATGACAGAAACCAGCCCACTAGGCACAATTTTTGGTTTACAACCCGGTATGGAAGCCTACACAGACGAGCAAATCACCGATTTACAAACCATGCAAGGTCGTGGTGTGTTTGGCATAGAAATGCGCATCGTCGATGAAGATAACAACGAGTTACCTTGGGATGGCGTAGCATTTGGCGCCTTGAAAGTACGCGGGCCGTGGGTCATCAGTGGTTACTACGGAATGTCGCAAACCCCAGGTGAAGAAGGCTGCCCTGTAGATGACAAAGGCTGGTTTGATACAGGCGATGTAGCAACGATTAATCCAGACGGTTATATGCAAATTACCGATCGTACCAAAGACGTCATTAAATCAGGCGGCGAGTGGGTGAGCTCTATCGACATTGAAAATGCTGCAGTGAGTCACCCCGCTATTGCTGAAGCCGCTGCAATTGGTCGGTACCATCCTAAATGGACTGAACGCCCCCTGCTTGTGGCTGTACGCAAAGACGATATGCAAGTGACGAGCGCTGAAATATTGAGTTTCTTAACAGACAAGCTACACAAATGGTCACTGCCTGATGACGTGGTTTTTGTGGACGAACTGCCCCACACCGCCACAGGTAAATTAAACAAGCTAGCGCTGCGTAAAACCTTTGAAGATTACGAATTTCCAGAAGCGGGATAGCAGCACATAAAGTACGCGTAACCCTACTGTAAAAAAGGCTCTATGAGCCTTTTTTCGTTTCTGACCACCTTATTCAGTTCTGTATTTGTTGAAACAAGTGTTAACTTTTTGATCGTTGCAATTCTAGCCATTTAACCTAATCTGCACCGCAAACGGATACATCAAGCGGGCGTATCGCCCAGAGACTGATGCATTGCGTAAAAATCAATCAATAACAGGGACTTAATATGACTTTCATGCAACGATGCCTAGCCGCCTTTAGCGTGTTTTTAATGACACAGGCGTTTGCAAGCGAAGAGGCCTATCGCCTAGGCAATAACGTAACACCGAGTTTTCAACAAATTGCGCTGAGGATAGATCCAAATCAAGAGACGTTTAGCGGCGAAACAACAATCACGATACACATAGAAAAAGCCACAGACACCGTGCGCTTCTATCAACGGGATCTGGATGTATTTAAGGCCGAGCTAATCGACGGCGCGCGTCAAATCCCACTTACGGTAGAAAGCCAAGCCTATGATATTCAGCAAGGTAAGGCTCAAGAGATACTTCCAGCTAAAACCTATCAATTGCATATGCAATTTACCGGCAAGGTGAATATCACCTCAGATGGTATGTATTTATCTGCGTTTGAGGGCAAAAACTACATTTTCACCCAGTTTGAAGACATGCATGCTCGCCGCGCATTCCCAGGGTTTGATGAGCCAAGTTATAAGATACCCTATCAAATGACGATCACTTCTCCCGTGGTTAATACGGTTGTTTCCAACACCCCAGTGGAATCAACAACCCAAGCTGACGGCTGGCAAACCGTGGTATTTAAAAAGACCAAACCCATGCCGAGCTACTTAGTGGCGTTTGCCGTGGGCGAAATGGATTCAGCTGAAATCACGGGATTATCCGTGCCCGGCAGAATTTACACTCCCAAAGGCCAAGCCCATCGTACAAAATTTGCTGTGGCGCAAACCCCGAAAATTCTTGACGCCCTAGAAGATTACTTTGGCACACCCTACCCCTACGAAAAACTCGACTTTATCGCCGTGCCTAACTTTACCCATGGTGCAATGGAAAACGCCGGCTTAGTCACCTATCGCAGTAGCTTGTTATTACTTGATGATGAGCCTCGTTTAACGGAGCAAAGCGGGCCAACCAAAACGATCGCCCATGAGCTCGCACACATGTGGTATGGCAATCTTGTCACTATGGCCTGGTGGGACGATTTGTGGTTAAACGAAGCGTTCGCATCATGGATGGAAAGCAAAATAACCATGGCCCTTTACCCTGAGCAGAACACCCAAGCACAACTGGTGCAAGAAGGAGCGTTTGGCGCCGATGCTAGCCCGACAACACGTGCAGTTAAAAAAGAAGTGCGCAGTCAAACCGACGTCATGGATGGACTAGGCCTTAATTACAGCAAGGGTGAGTCCGTGTTGCAAATGATCGAAGGACTAGTGGGCGAAGTGCCGTTTCAAAAAGGCGTGCAAAGCTACATGAAAAAACACGCTTGGGGTAATGCACAAGCAGATGACTTGTGGGAAGTACTCTCAACGGTCGCAGATTTTGACGTGCCTGCGTTAATGAAAACCTATTTAGAACAACCGGCCTACCCTCTAGTTAGCTTTGCTAAAAACGGCGATGTGAGCCAAAGCCGTTACCATTTGGCTGGCGCCGACGTTAGCCCACAGACCTGGATTGTGCCCCTTGCAATTACCTACAAGAAAAACGGCAAAATCACTCACACACGCGTGTTTTTAGATAAAGCCAAAACGAATCTACCCGAGTTGGCCGAAGCCCAGTGGATTTACCCTAACGACAATGCGATGGGTTACATGCGTTGGCAGATCCCAGCATCGCAGTTGCATGCCCTACTCAAAGACACGCAAGCGCTAAACGCCAGAGAGAAAAAATCCCTGCTGTATAATTCAGATGCACTGCTCAATGCAGATAAAATCAGCCTAGATCAGCATATGGCGGTGCTTGATGCCCTTGCGAAAGACAACGACCCCGTCGTTGCTCGCTCTGTGGTGGCATCGCTGAACGACCTTACCTATTTGGTTGATAACAACAATAAGGCCTTATTTGCGCAATTCTTAAACAGCAAATTGAGTCATTGGTTTGCACGCTTAGGCACAGTGGAAAGCAAAGGTGACAGCAACGATAAAAGTCGCCTGCGTAATGCAGTATTTGGCCTTCTTAGCCGTTACACGCAAAACGAAGACGTCATTGCACAGAGCAAACGCATCACCGAAAAATTCCTACAAGACGGTACAAGTACAGGCCGAGCGATTGCCGGAAATGCCATGCGCAGCCTAGCGGTTAATGACGACAAGCGGTGGTTTGACAAGTATCAGGCGGCGTATTTTGCCACTAATGATGCTAACACCCAGAGCACCATCCGCTTTGGTATGTTGTTCCCCGAGGCAGTGACGGTGCGCAAAGTACTTGATATGACCCTAAATGAAGCGGTGAGCCCTGCCAACGTACTGGGGTTTATTGCCACAGCCAGTCAAGCCAGAGAAGATCAGGATGTACTGTACCAATGGTTGGATGAAAACATGGAAAAAGTAACTGCTAAAATGCCGGCCTATCATGTGGCGCGTATGCCTGAATATGTGTCATCTAGCTGTAGCGAACACAACATTGATTTAGCTCAGCGCTTTTATCAAAAGCACATGGACAAGTACGATGGCATGGCCCGAAGCTATGACGTGGCGCAAGATGAGTCAAAGCAATGTGCCAAGTTAAAACAAGCTAATCAGGGGGCGTTTAACCAATACCTTCAAGGGGCTACCGCTTACTTTTAATGCAGTTCGCCTAATCACATATTGTATTGGCGAGCAGAAAACAAAAAAGGCAGTCAGAAAAATCTGACTGCCTTTTTACATTGCTTTTACTGTCTCTTGTCAATCTCTTTATAAAAGCTAAGTGCTTTATAAAGCCTAAGCGCTGCACAAGAGCTAGGCGCAGGTGACGTTCACTTGCCTACCTAGCGCTATTATCGCGAACCGCGGGGTTATTGTGTCACCATAATGGCTTTAACATTAACAAATTCTTTGATACCAAAGCCGCCATGTTCTCGGCCATAACCACTTTCTTTTACACCACCAAATGGCAAATTAGGATGCGCCAAACCATACCCATTGATATTGACCATACCCGTATCAAATACGTCTCGGGCAAGCTCAATGGCTTTATCTTCGTTCTTGCTGAAAATACCGCCACCAAGGCCGTAGCGTGAATCGTTGGCGATACGCATTGCATCTTCATCATCTTTGGCTTTAATGAGTGATGCCACTGGGCCAAACAACTCGTCATCGTAAGCTGGCGAGCCAGCACCGACATTCTCAAGCACAGTTGCTGGGTAAAAATAACCTTTGCGATCTGGAATTTCACCACCGATCAAGCACGTTGCTCCCGCTTTGAGTGATTCTTCCACTTGGTCATGTAGCTTGTCACGCAAGTCTTCACGCGCCATGGGACCTATGTCTGTTCCCTCGATATTTGGGTCATCCATTTTGAGGGCCTGCATGCCTTTTACGAATGCGGTTTTAAACGCTTCATAGTTCTTCTCTGTTACGATGAAACGTTTAGCAGAAACACAGGTTTCACCGTTATTGATTACGCGCCCTGTTACACATGCTTTAACAGCAACATCGATGTCTGCATCATCAAGCACCACGTAGGCATCGTTACTACCCAGTTCGAGTACCGATATTTTAACGTTTTCAGCTGCACTAGCGCCGACTTTTTTACCTACACCATCGCTGCCAGTAAAGGATACACCGCGTACTTTCGGGTGTTTGATCAACTCGCTTGCCGCTTCCCCGTCAATTAACAACGATTGATAAGCCCCTTTGGGAAAGCCTGCTTCTTCGTACATTTCCTGAATTTTAACCGCCATACCAAACACGTTTGCAGCATGTTTTAGCACAGTGACATTACCCGCCATCAAGTTAGATGCACTGTAGCGAATCACTTGGTAAAGAGGGAAGTTCCAAGGCTGAATACCTAGCACTACGCCGATTGGTCGATAACTGACGATCGCTTTGCCTTGTTCGTACTCCCGCTCTTCATCCGCTAGTAAATCGGGGCCATTTTCAGCGCTATAGCGGCAGATTGCAGCACACAGCTCTACTTCTTGATAACCTTGTTCTTTTACCTTGCCCATTTCATCTACCATTAGGCTAACAAGTTCATCTTTGTTGGCATCTATCACATCGGCCATTTTGTTCAGTAATTTCGCACGTTCTTCGCTACTGGTGAGCTTCCACTGTTGGAATACCTCATCAGCCTGATCCACAGCTTGATTAGCCTCCTTTGTGGTAAGTAGCGCATATTCTTTAATTTGCTCTTCAGTGGTAGGGTTAATTGTTTTCACTGTGTTTGACATAATCTCTCTCCTAAAATGAATGGAATGTGGAGTCGAGGTTTGAAGGAGCAAGTGCAAAGCCAGAATGTGTTTCTCAAGCAGAAACAAATGCAATAACGTGCCAGAACCTCGATAACCAAGGGCCTTGAGCAAACGTAATAAAATGTGTATTGATGAAATATGGATGGACAGTGTGAAACGAATCACGACTTACCTCAAAAATGACAGTAAATGTTACAAGGCTGGAATGTAAAGTCTTTAGATAACACGCCTTAAAGCGCTAACACACCCAGCCCTTAATCGAGCTGTGTGTTTTTCGATTACAGTATCTGTCCGCTAAAAATGAGGGAGTACTTTGTTTCGCCCACAGCCTAATCCAACAAAAGCGCACAGTAGACAAGCAAGCGCACACATCCATAAACTGCCAGACCAACTCCCAAAGGCTGAATATAAATAGCCAGCCAACATTGGCCCAATTGCCGCTAACGAGTAACCGAATGATTGCGCCATTCCCGACAAGGATGCAGCTTGCAGTGCGTTTTGACTTCTAAAGCTGATAAAAGGCAAACCTAAAATAAAGCAACCGCCTGAGCTAAACCCAATCAGCACAGTCCATAAAAAAGCAAATTGGGGTGCATACAGTAGCCCCAAAATACTTACCGCTCCTAATAGCGATATAGTAACCGCTGGTACGCGTTGGTCTTTCAACCTTGCCAAAATGGGAATTAGCACAAAACCTGGAATGGCTGAAGCAAATTGCAACCATCCGTGCAGCACACCTGCATAGACCCGAGTATAACCCGCTTCAACGAGAATATTGGGTAACCAACCAATCAGTACATAGGTCATAAAGGAATTAAGCCCGAGAAACAGTGTCACCTGCCATGCGAGCGAGAAGTGCCACACTTTACTGGCTTTTGCAGAATTAGGAGCAACCCTATTGGACAAATCGATCGTTGCAGGCGAAACATCATCAGGCATGGTGCGTTTGGTTAATCGTGGTAGCCAGAGTAAAAGGCTCAGCAGAGTTACCACACCAAATATTCCCAACGCCCCTTGCCATTGCAGAGCACGCTCGTTGGCAAGAGGCGTCACTAAGGCGGAAAAACCACCTGAGAAAATCCCCATAGCCAACACGTAACATGAAGTCATCATGGTAACTCGCGCTGCAAAATCTCGCTTAATCAAACTTGGCAGCAGCACATTGCCTATGGCTATCCCTACTCCAATAACCGCGGTCGCAAGGTATAGCATCCACATAGCATCAACTAACCGCAAAACAATACCTGCTCCTATCAGAATAAGAGCAATAAAAATTGCCGTTTCGATCCCTATTTTACGCGCTAACTTTGCAGCCAAAGGAGATGCGAGAGCAAATGCAATAAGAGGTAGTGTCGTTAACATACCTGCTTGAGCGCTGCTTAACGTAAAGGTGTTAATTATATGTTCAATAACAGGGGCAATACTCGTGATGGGTGCCCGCAAATTCGCTGCGACAAACAGTATTCCCAATACTAAAACAAAGGTTGATGCAGCTATTTTACGCGGTGCCGACCGCTCTATCCTGTTGACTAACTGCACATTTACTCCCGTTTGACTATATGGCTGTTAAGGCTTGCGCCGCATTTTTCACTTTTATGCATTTCTCGACTTACAGTCACATGATTGAAGGGCACAGGATCGAAAGGCACAGTTTGTACTCCAATAAGGTGCATACCTGCACTATTCACTAAGCGATAAGCGATATGCGATATGCGATATCAGCATAGGCCGAGCGACTCACATCGAGTTTGAACATTGTGAAAAACGTCTCAAAATTGTGGCTATTATAAAAGCTCTTCAAGCCTTATAATTTACAAATAATGACAACAAACCACTAATTACTGACAAATGAGCTTATTGAACTTTATACAGTGGAGTGATCTACAACATTTCGAATCTATGCCTCAACCCGTGGTTGCCCGTTTAGAGAAAGTCAACAATAGCCACGAACTGCCTCTACATACCCACCCTAAAGGGCAGCTTATCCTCGCATTGCATGGCTATGTTACGTGTGAAGTTGCCGGCAAAATGTGGATGGTGCCAACTCACAGCGCGATTTGGATCCCCGCTCATGTGAGCCATAGTAATCGCGCTTCTGATCATGCACAGCTTTGCCACGTGTTTATTCAACCTAACGAACTTCGCATGCCAAATAAAACCTGCACGCTTGCTATAAGCCCTCTGGCTAAAGCGCTAATCTGTCATTTTGCTTCATTAGATCAACATTACCCCAGCTATGGGGACACCAGTCGAATGGCTCAAGTATTAATCGATGTAGTCAGCGGCCTACCCAAACAACCCATGGCATTGCCCTTATCAACACACCCCACGATCGCTAAGTTAGCGCAACGTCTTATAGCCTACCCAGATGACCGAAAGACGCTCAGCCAGTGGGCAAGCTATTTAGCCATGACTGAACGCACGCTTGCACGCCTAATAAAGCGAGAGACTGGCATGACCTTTGGCCACTGGCGAGCACAGATGCATGCGATTATCGCCGTGCAAAAACTTAGCAGTAACATGTCAGTGCAACGGGTTTCTGAGTACCTTGGCTACAGTTCAGTGAGCGCTTTTATCACCATGTTTAAAAACCTACTCGGTGAATCGCCAAAGCGCTATATGAAACCATTCCACGTTGAGTAATTACTACACTTTGTTGCTGTTAACGACTTAGCTTTGTTGCTGTTATGCCTAATCATACTTATCAAACAACAATTTTAATCAATGCATACGTATGAATCAGATTTAACAGCTGATGCTTGCTATAGTCCTAGCGAGTTTTTCGCCGTGCTTATAATGTTATAGGACGCGAGTCATATGGTTATAAACACCTCTTATGAGCACTGAGCGACAAGCTGTTATTACATATACAGGTATCTAAAATGCGTAAAATATTGCTGTTTTCGTTAAGCTTTGCTCTGATGTTCACTCTATATTCTGGAGGGAGCTCAGCAAGTAAAGTCACAAGTGGTAATTTGATCACTATTAAAGATTTTAAATCCAACTACGTCGCCTCTCGAAATGTTCATGTCTGGTTACCAGAACAGTACGCAAAATCAACTAAACGAGGTGAAAAGTTCGCAGTGCTTTATATGCACGATGGGCAAATGCTGTTCGATCGCTCTTCAACGTGGAATGGTCAGGCATGGGGCGTAGATGCGGTTGCTTCTGCGCTATTGGAAAAATCTAAGCTTAGACACTTTATTGTCGTGGGTATCGACAATGGCGGAGCAACACTCAGGCACGCTGAATATTTTCCCCAAAAACCATTTGAAAGTCTAAGCAGTGATAAACGAAAGGCACTGTATCAAGGGACACATAACGGTTCGCAATCCTTGTTCTCAGGCAATAAAGTGCAGTCAGACGAGTACTTAAAATTCATTGTCACTGAGCTAAAACCCTACATCGATACAACCTACAACGTGCATACTGACCCTGAGAACACCTATCTAATGGGCTCAAGTATGGGGGGATTAATATCGCTGTACGCGATCAGTGAGTACCCCGATGTTTTCGGTGCTGCGGCTTGTCTTTCAACTCACTGGCCTGGTGATTTTGATTCTGAGGACCAGCTTATTCCACAAGCGTTTTTTAGTTACATGGAAGAGCATCTGCCGACTGCCAATAATCATCGGATCTATTTTGATCATGGCACTGCCACATTAGATGCTAAATACCCAGCATTACAAAAACGTGCTGACGCAATAATGCGCGACAAGGGCTATGACAGTAATAATTGGCAAACCCTCACCTTTGAAGGTGCCGCACATACAGAAGATGCGTGGAATGCCCGCTTGCCCATCCCCCTCATTTTCTTATTGGGGCAGTAAACCAACATTTACGACATCAAAACAGACAAAAAAACACTATGGCTATATCAGGCATGGTGTTTTTTTTCGTTGACCATAATCAGTAACTCTGCCGCCGCTTGGGCATCACATAGTGCTCTGTGGTGGTTTTCAAGAGACAAGCCGTATTCTTTGGTTAGTTTACCTAAAGAATAGGATTTTAAGCCCGGGAAATATTTACGCATTTCACGTACCGTACACAGCTTTGGCATTGTGAATGTACGCTCCAAACGGGCGTATTCTAATTTAAAAAAACCGTAGTCAAAATTGACATTATGAGCAACAAAAATGCAGTCCTGCATAAAGCACTCTAAATCATCTATCACTTCGCAAAATAGCGGCGCATCTTCAACCATGTTATTGCTGATCCCCGTTAGGCGGGTAATAAAATGGGGTATACGACGCTCGGGGTTGATGAGGCTGCTCCAGCTGTCGACTACCCTACCGTTTATCACTTTAACGGCACCAATCTCTGTAACGCGGTGCCCTGGCTTGCATCCACCTGTGGTCTCAACATCAACCACCACATAAGGTTGCTGAGGGTTGTAACGCCATTCAACTTGGCATACTCCTACGTTAAAACCGGCATTTTGCAACGCATCAATGCTGACTAATTGATTGGCGCGCAACTGGTCTCCAGGCGCTTTGACTTCTTCAAAGCGTAATTGCTGATGTTCGATGACCATTAAATCAGGGTAACCATCCTTTAACCCTTGGTAATTTTTTGCCATCGCCCTTAAGTGATTCGCCACACATTGCCCATCAACATGTTGCAGAAACACGCTTATGATTTCGAGTATTTTGCTGTGCCAGCGAAATATGCCGTTGGGCTGTCCATAATTACCAGTGGCCACTTGAGTGATGTATTCCATGGCATGGCTGGTAGCAGAATACGGCTTATATTGCGTAAACAGTGCTAAGCGCGCCTCGACTTGCTTTTCGAGCTCTTGATATAAGCTATTCTCTTTGATCAGACGTGGTTTACGATCAAATTCAGAGCCCGTAGCTCGTTCGGCCTCATTAAAAAGTTCGTGCCAAAAGGTCAATCCAAACAACGCCCTAAATAAACGATTTTCGGTTCGATAAACCTGCGTATGTGAAACCCGTGTATGGGCAGTACTGTGCTGAGCATGTTGCAGCTCTTGGATATCTTGCACAGACGGTTGCACTTGCTCGCTTTTAAATTCAGTTTGATACTTGGTTTGTTTTTCGTTAGCTGCGTATTTTTCATCACTCAAACTTAGTGCTTCGTAATAACGCTTTACGCCTAATTCCACACGATCTTTATACACTTCATCTATGTACAGCTTACTGCTGTGTTCACGAAGGCGCTGGGTCCGCACACTTAATTTTGCTTGATTGAATTTACGCTGGTAAAAATCAAATGCGAATAAGCTCAACTCATCGTCTTTTGGTGAATCAAGTATCGCTTCAAGAGCAGTTTTGGCGTGTGCTTTATCAATTTTATAGGTTTCTCTTATCAGGCGTTCTTGTGCTTTTTGGTGTGACGATAGTCGCCAAAATGCCAGAGCGTTGTTTTTTGCATCTTCATCATCAAGCATAAATAATGCGCAGCCTATTTCGTACCAAAATTGGGCTGCGTATTCATTGGCTATAATCCCGACGGGGCTTTTCTGTATGGCGCGGTTTTGTGCTAATACAAGCAGCTCTTGGTCACTCATTGTTGCCAGCTGCTGTTGTAATTGGGCAAAATAAAAGGCACTTTGAGCATGCTCAATGTCATCAAAGCGCGGCCCTTGCTGTTTCGATTTACGGCGTGTTTTGAGTACGCCTAAATCGCGCATCGAAAACTTATCAAGGGCACTTTTAAGATTGCCGAAAAATAAAAACAGCAAGTATTGCCATTCATTAACAAAGGTTTTCACTTTAATGTCATCACACACCTCATGCTGAACGACAGCACTAGGGGCAAGAACTTTGGCTAACCTCAATAGCTCGGCTTTCGGAGCACTTTTTTTAAACAATATATCCTGAGCACTTAACAATTCGACTAGTTGCGTCTTATTCAGTGTACCTAACAGTAAGCTAACGTCATTATTTTCAGCGTGTCGCAATGCCCCCATTTCTATCAAGGTATCCAATTGCTGCTGACAGTTTTCAATTTCTCCATACGCTAGCATCTTGCTAAACGCGATAAACGGCCCTTTACGATTCGCTGCACGAACAAACATGCACTGAGTATTGTGCTCGAATTGTTTAAACCTATGAATAAATTCGATATGAGACGACGATAGAAGGGATGCACAATGCATTTCAGCATAAGCAATGAACTCATTGAAATGATCAAGATAGTATTTTTCTGGTAGCACTAACACTGAATTGGCTGGCTTTGCCAAGGCAGTCACATCTTGAGAAACCTTATTTATATCATTCATCTAAGGTAATACTGTCAATCAGCAAACAAAAGTCCCCTTGTTGGCGATCGCTTATTAAAAAACCAAGCTGTCTTACATCCTGCCAATTCAGCATGGGGGCATCAGCTACTTTTTTACCGCGCAAGGTCGCTTTGAACTCGTTCAGTTTAAAACGGAAGGTCTGCCAAACATTAGCTTGAGTACTAAAGCCTACACCATAGGAAGGCACACCTTTATCTAAACTGGGTTTTAAGCGTAATTGATAGCGTTTGCCATCACCCATAACACGAATTGATAACTCTGCATTGTGAGTGACATCTAACACAAAAACACGTCTGGTAACGGATGCAAAGCCACCGTTATTTTCTAAAGAAACATGACCACTAAACACGGCGAGTTTGTCCACATGGGATAATTGAGACTTTGATATGCCACCCATAACGCCGTCGTTTACCGATTTCCAGCTATCGCTTGCATTAATTTTAAAAAGATTCATAGATGACACGCTCATTATCTAATGGTCAGCGCCTACTTTGATAGGTCGATGTAATATACAGTGGTTTATACAGTATTTTAACCAGTTTTAGGATTATGACGCAAGTTGTGATGACAGATTGACGGATACTTACCAGTGAACATCACTGTATGCCTCAGTTGATACGTTGCGGAGCGACGGGCGCTTCAGTGCCAAACATGCTTCAAGTAAGCTCAAAGAGCGTTGCGTTTGCACGCTTGTTGGCTTGCTCGCTGCAATTTCCTCACTATTGACCTTCTTGAGCAGCCCCTTGCACACGTTGCATCGCCATGACAGAGCGAGTATTCTGCGCTCAACCAGTAAAGAGATATAAGATGACGATGAAAATCAAAGCAATAAGTTTATCTATTGCCATGTATTGTGGCATTGCCTTCGCGGCGCAAAATGAGCAATCAACGGTTCCTACACAAGACCAAATGAGTGACCGTTTTGCCGAACTCGCCCTTGAGTGTGTGCACAAAGAATATCCAAATATCATCAAACACATGATGACAGGCGATCAAGACGTAAAAACGCCAAAAGAACTGTACCCTGCCTTTTATGGTTGCTTCGACTGGCATTCTTCGGTCCATGGGCATTGGTTGCTCACTAGGATCGCTAGCCAACACCCTGACTCGGTGCATTACAAGGAGATAATGGCAAGCTTAGGACAAAGCTTTAGCCAAGCGCATATCGACGGTGAATTAGCCTATTTCAACCGAGAAGGCACTGGCACCAGTTTCGAGCGCCCTTACGGCCTAGCTTGGTTTTTACAACTCACCAGCGAATTACGTGAATGGGACAATCCTCAAGCTAAAGAATGGTTAGCAACATTGACGCCGTTAGAAAACAAAATTGTTGCTAATCTATCCGACTGGTTGCCCAAACTTTCATTTCCCATTCGCGTAGGTGAGCACAGTCAAACCGCGTTTGCATTTGGCCTAATGTTGGATTGGAGTAACACCGCGAACAATACAGCTTTTAATCAGCTACTTAAGAGCACAGTTACACGTTTGTATGCGAATGACGTAAATTGTCCCCTCGCTTACGAACCATCAGGACAAGATTTTTTATCCCCCTGTATTGCCGAAGCAGACTTAATGCGTCGCGTTTTACCTAAGACCGACTACAGCAAATGGCTGAGTGAGTTCTTGCCCACAATCCCTAGCGACGGAAGCAGTGATTGGTTGAGCGTAGCCACGGTAGTCGATAAAAGCGATGGCAAACTGGCCCACTTAGATGGGCTTAATTTAAGCAGAGCATGGATGTTAGAAGGCATTGCCTCTGCGTTGCCAAAAAACGATAAGAGATTAGCGGCGATAAATAGTGCGGCGAAAAAGCATCACACGGCGGGTATTGATTCAGTGATCCACGATATGCATTACATGGGTAGTCATTGGTTGGGCAGTTTTGCTACCTACCTAACCACCGAACGCGGGTTGTAAAACACTCTCAGGTTGTCGTGGAAAATAGCAAAGCGCTGGTGTTCATGCATCCGCGCTTAAGCTTTTTGTTCTTCAACCTTTACCCATTGCTGATTGTATTTTTCGACTTCAAAACGTGCCCACTTATGAAACTCACTGCGTAGACACATATGGGTTTCATAACCGCCGTGTCCCGCTAATACCTTATAAATCACCTTGTCTTTGCTCGCGTGAGTATTGACCGGCGCGGCATCAACCACTTGTCTAATGCTCCACAGGCGTCCCAATTTCCCATTACTGTAAATCCGCCCAGCAATGATGCTTTCGGGATGAGTGATGTTTTTTTCCGCATGCTTCTTGGCCAGTTCAAGCAAATCAGTCAATCCATCTGGGGTGATATCGACATACGAGTCTAGCTTCTGCATTGCAGCGGCAAAATCTTCTTGGGTTAACTCATGTTCACGTTCATTTGACGGTGTCCCAACCGCCCTTTTTAGTTTGTGAGCCAGATGGACAGGGTAACGACGCCAGCTAAACAAACCGTTAAATAGAAGCGTAATAGCTATAATAACGACAATATTTATGCCTAAAGGCATCCACAAAAACTGGTATCCTAAGGCGTCGATATCTGCGCCGCCAATGACAATTGTCAGTGCCGTTGCCCCGCCAGGTGGGTGAATACAACGCAAGTAGTACATCACGCCGATTGATCCACCCACAGCAAACGCTGCAATCCAAGGTCCATGGCCTAAATACTTCACACTGGTAATGGCCAGCAGCGCAGAAATTAAGTGCCCGCCAACAACAGCCCAAGGCTGAGACAACGCCCCGTGAGGCACGGCAAATAAGAGCACGGCACTGGCCCCCATTGAGGCGATAATCATGACACTGCTCTGCGTGGTGAGCACGTGAGCCTGTGCAACAAAATGCATTACCCACATGATCCCTGCAATTCCCAGTGTGCCACCTAGCGCAGAAATCAGTTTTTCATTGTGACTTGTAGTATTGGCTGAAATGCCGACCAGCTGCTTGAACTCGTAAAGAAGTGATTGAAGATCCATGAAGACCAAAACGTAAAAATGATGAGGCAGGATTCTAATTTATGATCCTAGGTTAAAACAACACTCTAGCTAGAACGGCTGAATGTAAGTTAGCTACTAAAAGCATAAATTACTTTATGCTCTGCTTATAAAACGGCAAAAAGCAGAATATTTCACTGTCAATGCGGCAAACAGTAGCCGCCCAACGTACAGCCTATTGAATACAAAAACACATACGTTGAGGGGTAAAAATTACGCTTCTTCTGACGTTAGCCCTAAGGTATTCTTCACTTGCTCAAACAAACCTTCTGACTCCCCACGAGAGGCAATCGACAGCCCCGCATCAGATAGATAAAAGCTGTCCAGTGAAAATAAATACTCTCGACTTTGCGTCAGGTAAGTCACCACGTCGTCTTCATGCACATCGGCGGCTTGTAATTCTTTGGCGTATTCTTGAGATTGTCCTAACTCATAGAACTCAGACAGCGAATTTAAATCGTCGAGCTTGCTCTGCAGCTTTGGGTTTCTATCAAGGTATTGCTGAAGCTGCGCTAAACCTTTGTGTTCTGGTGCGTGCTCACTGCTGACAACCCACGCCCCGTCCACTTGTGTTAGCTTAACATCAAAGGTAAGGCCTAAGTCTTTTGCCCTGTCTGTTAAATCTTCAGTGACGCCGCGCATGTTAAAGCTTAACATGTTGTCTAGCGTTTTTAGGTTTACCCCATTCTCACCTGATTTTAAACGCTCTAGTGCATCGTCAATATTTCCCGTTGCTAGGTTATTCTCAACATCTGACAGCCCTGCATAGAGATTATTTTTTTGTGCATCCACTACGCTTTGCAATGCCGCATCGGCATCGCTTGTGTTGTTTAGGTAATCAAATAGTGAAGTCTTCGATTGTTGGATTTGCATCGCGTTAATTCCTGGTATCAGCGCAATAAAAACGATTATTCCAGTAAGGTTAAACTGCTTACTGCGCGGTCATCTACAGCTGTTTAGTTTTACATAGCAAACCGTAAGCCAACTAAGAACCACTATCCAAAAAACCTGACAACCGCCCTTGGCGCGATACATTCTTGTGTGTAGGAACGTCGAACCTCAGATACAAAACAGCACAAAACAGCACAAAACCTTTACACTTTTAACGCTAGTAAAGCTATTCGCAAGCTTCCAGCTTCATGTTAAAGTCTTTTATAAATGACTGTTTAACTTCACTTTTCAAAAAGGAATTCACATGAATTATTTTGTCGGGTCCTACGCCACCTCCCCTGCTTGGGAACAATGGGATGCTGAAGCTGAACACGCGTACTTCGCACAGTTAAAAGCGATGCCAAACCTACAAGGTTTAGAGCATCCATTCACCGGCACATTGCACCCACATGATGACGATTGGTTTATCGCTAATGTCAGCCCAGACTGGCAATTTGTTTTCACCTGCGTGCCCGGTACCATGGGTGCGTTAGGCAAAAACCCACACTTTGGCATTGCTTCAGATGATGAAGAGGGTCGACAAGCTGCGCTCGATTTTATGCGAACAGCGTGCGATGCCATAGGAAAGCTTAATCAAGGACTTGGGCGAAAAGCAGTAAAAGCCATCGAAATACAGACCGCTCCAAACAGAAGTCAAGCCAGCGGTTCAGCCAAATCGTTAAAAGCATCTTTGGCTACTATGCTCAACTGGGATTGGCATGGCGCGGATATCGTTATTGAACATTGTGATGCCTTTACACCTGATCACGCGCCGGCCAAAGGGTTTTTATCGCTAGAGGACGAAATTGCTGTAGTGAGCGAGTTAAATCAAACGCAACAGGCAAACCTAGGCATTTTAATTAATTGGGGCCGTTCAGCGATTGAAACTATGAGCACTGCTGGCGTATTAGCCCACATCGAAAAAGTTAAAGCTCAAGGGCTGCTTAAAGGACTTATGTTTTCTGGGGTAACGGATCAAGAATCGCCTTATGGCATTTGGAAAGATACCCATATGCCCGCTGCGAAAAATCCAAGCGTAGCTTTTGGCGCTGAGCATTCGCTATTAACTGAACAAGAGATCCACCGCTCATTGGCTGCTTGTGGCAATGCCCTGACGCAAGATTCAATTATCGGTATTAAATTAGGGGTACGCCCTAAAGACGCAGATCTTGAGTCACGGGTAGGTTATAACCACGCGGCGCTAACCATGATTGAGCGCTTTTTTAAATAGCTTATACCAATTCCATTAAATATTGCGTTAACTATTGCTTGTACTCGTTCAACGAAAAGTAGGTTAACGCGAACTGACTAACGTCAAAGGTGATTCATGGAAGAAATAGAGGTAACGTGGTGGCGCGCAGCAAGAATTTGGTGGAGCTGGGCGTGGCGCGCTCTGCTTTGGACTGTCCCCACTGCTGTGCTGTTTGGTTTTGCTATTGGCTTGACGCTGGCAGCTTTGGGATTATCAGTGGAGCCCTTTACCCCTTATATTCAAACTACTGGAGCCGGCATAGGCATATTTTTTGGTATTTTGGCCATGAAAAAAATCATAGGCAAACAATTTAACGGTTTTCGCATTGTTGTTATTAAAACAGCACATACTGAAAGTGCCCAAACTGACGTGTCATAATGATAAATGGCATAATCGCTGGCAATGAATTGCCAGCGATTATGGACTCAATGCGTTTCAATAGTATTCATCAACCGACTAATCCTGCGCTACCAACTCAAATCATCTGGAATTTCGTAGTCTGCATACCAGTCTTCATCTTCGCTATTTTTGGCTTTTTCTTCTGGCAGAATATCGGCGCGATATAACACATAACTTTCGTCACGTTCGGCGATTTTATCCGCCACCGGCATGGGGATAAGCTCATAAGCGTCGTTTAACTTAACAATCGCAAGTTGGCCTTGAGTAATTTGAGTGTGGATATTTTTATCCACATATATACGTTTAATGACGTTATTATCACTGAAGTTACACGCAATATCGCCCACTTTACGCGACTGCTTATTTACGTTAATCATTTGCACAATTTGTGCTTGAACGGCTTTTTTCTCAGCCTCTGCTTTAGCCTGTTGGTTTAATTCTCTGTCTCGGGCTTTCTTCTGCTCTGCGGCCTTTTCAGCCGCAATCTTACTTTCATTCGTTTGTTGAATATTATGGTTCTTTTTTTCTTTTGCTTGTTTGTGTTTTTGCTGACGTACCTGCTTCGCTTTTTTCTTATCAGCGAGGCCTGCTTGCAAAAGTTGTTCTTGGAGTGACAATGCCATACTCGTGCCTATAGGTTGTAAAATGCATAAAGCCGGTAAGGATAAGTTACCGGCTTTTGATTATAAAGAATCAGTACTGTGTTTCAAAAGCGCTATTTTGCTTTTTTGCGCTTGTCTTCCACTGTCCATTTATTATCTGTGTACCAAGCAGACCAGCCTGTGGCTTTGCCTTCTTCGTTTTCACTCATCACATATTGTTGTTTTGTTTTACGACTGTAGCGAACCAATGTGTCATTTCCGTCGGGATCTTTCGCTGGCGCATCAGCTAAGTAATAGAATTTAGGTGAAATGCGATCTCTAAAACGAGCAAGCTCAGCAACAAGTGGGGCACGGGTTTCCCGAGATTTAGGGAAATTATGTGCCGCCATGAAAATACCTGACGCTCCGTCACGTAATACAAAGTGCGCATCTGACTTACTACACTCTAGTTCAGGCAAGTCCACTGGATCTTCTTTAGGCGGCGCAGCTTCACCGTTTCTAAGTAACTTGCGGGTATTCTTACACTCTTCATTCGTACAGCCGAAGTACTTACCAAAGCGACCGTTTTTAAGTTCCATGTTTGAACCACATTTATCACATTCGATAATTGGGCCATCGTAACCTTTAATTTTAAAGGTACCCATTTCAACTTCAATACCTGGGCAGGTAGGTGTATTACCACACACGTGTAACTTGCGTGTTTCATCTACCAAGTAGCTGTCCATGGCAGTTGCACAAATTGGACAACGCCGTTTGGATCTAAGCAGCTCTGTTTCTAGCTCTTCTTCGTCGTCTACCTTGATGACTTCGTCACCAGGCGTTAGATTCAAGGTGCCAGTACAGCGCTCCTTCGGTGGTAAGTTGTAACCAGAACAACCTAAAAATACCCCAGTACTCGCAGTACGCACATTCATGGGGCGACCGCACTTAGGGCACTCAATATCTGTGGGTACGGCCTGATTTAAGCGCATACCGCCTTCGTCTGGGTCTTTTTCCGCTAGATGTAATTTCTTCTCAAAATCGCCGTAAAAATCATTTAATACGTCTTTCCAAGATACTTTGCCGTTAGCGATTTCATCCAACTCTTGTTCCATCTTGGCAGTGAAATCAAAACTCAGTAGATTGTCGAAGTTCTCGAGCAATCTATCATTAACGATCTCACCCATTTTTTCAGCGTAAAAACGCTTACTCTCAAGACGCACATAACCACGATCTTGAATAGTCGAGATAATACTGGCGTAGGTTGACGGGCGACCAATCCCCCGCTTTTCCAACTCTTTTACCAAAGAGGCTTCATTGAATCGAGCAACTGGTTTGGTGAAATGCTGTTTAGGATCGAGCTGTTTCAGGCTCAGACTCTCCCCCTCTTTAACATCTGGCAGCAAGAAGTCTTCTTCGCCTTTTTTGCGCTGAGGGTTTTGAACTTTTGTCCAACCATCAAACTTCAATACACGCCCTTTCGCGGTGAGTTCATAACCCTTAGCAGATACGCGGATCGTACTTGCATCATATTTAGCAGGTGTCATTTGACAGGCAACGAATTGACGCCAAATAAGCTCATACAAACGCTGCGCATCGCGTTCCATTTCTGATAATGCTTCAGACTTAAGCAATACATTTGACGGTCGGATCGCTTCGTGAGCTTCTTGGGCGCCGTCTTTGCTGCCGTATTTCAGCGCATTTTCTGGTAAGTATTTCGCACCAAAATTGTCGCCAATGTAATCACGGCAGGCATCAACCGCTTCTTTGCTTAAATTAGTCGAGTCGGTACGCATGTATGTAATGTGACCCGCTTCATACAAGCGCTGGGCCATCATCATGGTTTTCTTTACACCAAAACCTAAGCGGGTACTTGCCGCTTGCTGCAAAGTAGAGGTAATAAATGGTGCTGATGGACGAGACTGAGTAGGTTTTGAGTCACGACTAATAACGGTGTACTGGGCGTCTTTTAACTCTGCTAAGGCAGCGTCCGTTTGCTTTTTGTTAGTTGGCTTGAACGCTTTGTCATTGTACTTAGCAACTTGCATGCGCAAATCACTGTCTTTAGCCGTTAATAGATTGGCATGAACATCCCAAAACTCTTCTGGTACGAACGCTTTAATTTCACGTTCACGCTCGACAACAAGGCGCACGGCGACAGATTGTACTCGACCTGCAGATAACCCTCGGGCGACCTTTTTCCATAAAAGCGGCGACACCATGAAGCCAACAATTCGGTCAAGAAAACGACGTGCTTGTTGCGCATTAACGCGCTCAACATTGACTTTTCCAGGTTCAGAGAAAGCTTCTTGAATGGCATTTTTAGTGATTTCGTTAAACACCACACGCTGATAATCCTTGCTAGGATCGCCAATCAATTCTTGTAGATGCCATGCGATGGCTTCCCCTTCTCTATCCAAATCCGTCGCGAGATAAATAGTGTCAGCATTTTTGGCTAATTTCTTAAGTTCATTAACGACTTTTTCTTTGCCATTTAACACTTCGTAATGGGCTGCCCAATCGTCTTTTGGATCGACACCCATACGGTCGACTAATTTGCGATATTCATGCTCGCGTAAATACGATTCTCGCTTATTTTCGGATAATAACTTTAGCTCTTTTGCCGGTTTTTTAGGCGGAACTTTGCCTAAAGCTTTCGTTGGAAGGTCTCGAACGTGGCCTACACTAGATTTAACAATAAAATCTTTCCCGAGATATTTATTAATTGTTTTCGCCTTTGCCGGTGATTCGACAATGACCAGAGACTTTGCCATATAATTAGTCTTAACCTTTGTATTTATTAGGGTTTTTAGATGAACCGTAGAAGAATTGCTCGTTCACCGCTATAAAATGCTTTTTAACATATATCGACAAAGTGAATAGAAAACAAGTTCTTCTTCATACTTATCCGATAATCGTCATACCCAAGCCCAGTTCACTGTTCAAATTTCAACCACCTCGATTGGCAGCGACTTTAAAACCAGTATAATGCCGTCCATGACACACCTAGATGAAGATGGATTGGTCATTTTCAAGGTCAACTTTTTCGCTTTTGGTTTAGCGAATACAGATGCGCATATGAGGATAAAATGAAGCAGTTTGAAGTGAATTTTGACGGACTCGTTGGGCCGACCCACAATTACGCGGGTTTATCATACGGTAATGTTGCCTCGTTAAGTAATGCGAGTGCCGAGAGCAGCCCTAAACAGGCCGCTAAGCAGGGCTTAAAGAAAATGAAAGCCCTAGCTGACCTTGGCATGATTCAAGGCGTGTTGGCGCCTCAAGCGCGTCCTGACGTGGATGCGCTACGTCGTTTAGGCTTTTCTGGCTCAGATGCCAATGTCTTGCAGCAAGCTGCCAAGCAAGCGCCGGCGATTTTTCAAGCCTGCTGCTCAGCATCAAGTATGTGGACAGCCAATGCTGCGACTGTTTCACCAAGCGCAGATACCGCGGATGGCAAAGTGCATTTCACCCCAGCCAATCTGACCAACAAATACCATCGCTCATTAGAGCCTCAGGTCACAGGCAATATTCTTAAGGCCACGTTTGCCAATCCAACCCATTTTAGCCATCACACGCACCTACCAGACAATGAACACTTTGGCGATGAAGGGGCGGCAAACCATACGCGTTTATGTCGCGAATATGGCGAAAAAGGTGTCGAGTTGTTCGTCTACGGGCGATATGCATTCGACAAAAGCAAACCTGCACCGGTCAAGTTTCCTGCTCGACAAACCCTAGAAGCTAGTCAAGCGGTTGCACGCTTACATGGATTAAGTGACGAGAACGTGGTCTTTATTCAACAAAACCCTGAGTTAATTGATCAAGGCGTATTTCACAATGACGTTATTTCTGTCGGCAACCAAAACGTGTTGTTTTATCACGAGCAAGCATTCTTAGATACGGACAAGGCGTTTGCTGAAATTAAGCAGAAATACGGTGCCAGCGAGTTACATTTTATTAAGGTTACAACAGAGCAAGTCAGTGTCCAAAACGCGATAAAAAGTTACTTATTTAATACTCAGCTAATCACACTTCCCAGTGGAGAGATGGCCATTATCGCCCCTACTGATTGTGAAGAAAACCCAGCAGTTTCAGCTTACTTGAATGAACTGGTCACCTTAAATACGCCAATTAAACACATTCGTTACTATGATGTGAAGCAAAGTATGCGAAACGGCGGTGGGCCTGCCTGCCTGAGGTTACGCGTAGCTATGAATGAGACTGAATTAGCGGCCGTCAATCAAAGTACTATGATGAACGACGCGCAATTTGAACGCTTAAACAACTGGGTCGACAAACATTATCGGGATCGCTTATCGGTTGACGATTTACGGGACGTGGCACTATTAAATGAGTCGCGTACTGCCCTTGACGAACTGACTCAGTTATTGAAGCTAGGGTCAGTATACCCGTTCCAAAAAGTATAAGCCGATAGCGATATTTTGAATGGCATTCAACGCCAGTCATAAGCGCAAACACAGAAAAGCCCAGTAGTAAGCTACTGGGCTTTCTATATTGCGATACCTTGGCTATGGATCGTGCTCTCTCTATTCAGCCTTTACCTATACCCCAGACTATAGTCTGTCTTTACTTAAGGTTAAAAGGTCATACTTCCAGACACTTAGCCTTTGCAACTGCAACGAAGATTTATAGGATATCGTTGCAATTGGCTGACTCACCATAAGGATTGTCTGGCGGCGGTGAAGCTGAATCGGTCAAATCACCAGATGCTATACCAAGATCGTAGTCATGTTGCTCAGATGACTCACTGCCTTGAGATTCCCCATTTGCAGTTATGGATACCGTTGTCCAGGCACCAAACGCTTTAGGGTAACTCAAGGTAAATAAAACCTGGCCATTTGCATCTGTGATCCCTTGCGATTGTACTGCGACTACGTTGCCGGGAGTGAGCTGTGCATCACCATTAATGTCTTCACCTTCATCCAGAATACCATTGCCGTTTGTGTCTTCGTTATCACACACAGCGGTGACATTTTTATTCCAAATATTGGCGGTGGTATTGAAGGTCCAAAATCCTTTCTGATATGTTCCACCGACGTTGAACGCTTTGGGTGGTGCTGAGAATGTAATATTAGCATTTTCCACTGGGTTAGAATCCGGGTCGGTGACAAAGGCTGAGAACTCCTTAGTATAAGATGACTCAGTGGGTGACTGAATTGTGTTGCCCGTACCAAAGACGATGTCAAACGGTTTATCGCCAACGGTCAGTTGAGTAAAGTCAGACACGGTTTGAGTATCATCCACTGTGCCGTATACCTTAACCCCCTCAAATGTACTTAGGGCGTTAGACGTGTAAACAGTCTTTGCAATACCGCTTCTATCCGTAGTGGCTTGATTCGGTGAGATTTGCCCGCCGCTGACATCATCTAGCAAAAAGTTAATCGTTTTACCCTTTACCAAATTCCCCCGAGCGTCCCTTACCACTGCGCTGATAGTACTTATTTCTCCTGTAGGGCCAATTGAGTCAGGCGTGGCATCGACAATGATGTTATCTGCCTGGGTTGCAACAAACTCTACTTGTGTGCGAGCAGTCACCTGATTGCCGTCACTGTCAGTGCCTGTAGCAGAGATGCTGGCAAAGCCTGCATTATCCGCTGAAATTGCAAAGCTTACCAAGCCATCACTATCGGTTGTTTTGGTGCTTGTAGCTATCACTCCTCTTGAGGTGGTTAGAGTGACCTGCGTCCCTGATACTGGTATGGTATTGGACAGCCACGTCAAACCAAGAGAAGCCGTTTGGTTAAGGGCGACTTCGTCTGTTGGAACAACGGTGAAGCTAAAATCGTCGGCTTGCACCGATACATTAAACTCACTTTCGTCATTCAATGCACTGGCACTGATCGTATCAATACCCGCTGTATTACCGGTATAAGTCACTGTCACCTGACCATTCGTACCCGTAGTGGGTGTAGTCGAGCTAAGTAAACCATTTGCAGTGGAAAGATTAACTTGCTGATTTGCGATCCCGTTACCATCTGAATCAAGCAAACTAACGGTTAAGTCAACAGGATCGTTTAAAATCACTGAGCTAGGCCCATCAATATTCACTGTGGTGCCGACCACTGATATGGATACCGTTTGGCTTAACGTTCCGCTTGTCGCTGTGATTTGAATATCTCGATTCTGACGATTGTTCTGTGTCGTAAGCGTTGCGGTTGCTTGACCATCTGCTCCGGTAGTGCCTTGCGTGATCATTAGCGCGGCATCGGCATCGGCCGAAAAGACCACATCGATCCCTTCCATAAGTACATTCTGCGCGTTTTTAACCAAAGCGATTAGTTCAATACTGTCTGTGCCACTTGAGGGTAATTGCACTGCCCCAGCAAATAGATCAAGGGAGCTTGCCTGCACGTTCTCCTGCGTTGTTCCTTGCGATGTGAAAGTGGTACTGGCGCTTTGCCCGTCACTGAGTGTTGCAATAACCTCACCAGAGCCCGAATCTTCACCAACGAGCAAGGTAATTGTTGCATCCCCTGTGGTACCCGTCGTAGCCGTACCTGAGTCATTACTAAATTCGGCTAACCCTTGGGGGCTAAAGGTAAAGGTGACGAGTTGATCGGTCACGATCGCACCTGTGTTGTCTCTGACGCTGGCAGTCAAGGTTAATGGGTTTGATGCGCTAAGTTGTGAATCAGTTTGCCCATCTGCACTCATAAGGCTTAGGTTAACCGAATAGGTGATAGTATCTGGTGTATCGTCTCCATCAGATGAACCGTCTCTGGATATAGAGTCAGAACCGCCCCCTCCGCAGGCTAATAACGAAAAAATCATAAAGCTGCTTAAAAGCAATCTTGTGTGTAGATACATACAAATAGTCCTTTGTTTTTAAGGGTTAACCTAAGTGGTGTGTCACATATCTGAACATTTTAATTGTTCAGCTTACTGAGCAAACTTGCTAACCTATAGGCAATAATAATAAATTCAGGAAAATCATGAGCCAATCCCTCCCCCCCAACCGCCAAAAATTCAGTTTAACTGCCAGAATATTTTTTGGCATGCTGGCCGGTATTGTTATCGGTAGCCTTCTCCAACAACTGTTTGATGATAGCGGAGATTTTTCGTTTAGTGTATTTGGCTTAGAGGTTTCTACGTATGGACTTTTAGTCGATGGTATATTTAACGTCGTTGGGCAAATTTTTATCGCCAGCCTCAAAATGCTCGTTGTGCCCCTGGTATTTGTTTCTCTAGTGTGCGGCACTGCCAGCTTATCGGATCCGAGTAAATTAGGTCGTCTTGGTGGTAAGTCCATTTTACTTTACATAGGCACCACAGCCATAGCGATATCCCTTGCGGTCAGTTTTGCTCTATTAGTTTCGCCTGGCGAGTCCATCAGCATGACCACTGATGCAGCTTATCAGGCAAAAGAAGCGCCGAGTTTAGGACAAGTGATCATCAATATGATGCCATCCAACCCAGTCAACGCTATGGCACAAGGCAACATGCTACAAATCATCGTGTTTTCTGTCTTATTCGGTGTCGCCATGTCTATGGCCGGTGACGCAGGTAAGCGGTTAACGTCTATGTTTGAAGACTTAAGCGAAGTCGTCATGAAATTGGTTACTATACTAATGAATCTAGCGCCCTACGGTGTGTTTGTATTAATGGCTAAACTCTTTGCCACAATTGGTTTTGATACTATCGCTGGGTTACTCAAATACTTTTTATTGGTTATGTTTGTTTTAATGGTTCATGCCTTTGTCTCTTATCCCATTATTCTGAAATTATTAAGTGGGCTTAATCCCGTTATACTGCTTAAGAAAATGCGCGATGCCGCGATATTTGCATTTAGCACTTCAAGCAGTGGCGCAACCCTGCCTGTTACGCTTGAAACCGCCACCAACAAGCTGGGTGTAAAATCCTCTGTGGCCTCATTCACTGTACCTTTAGGCGCAACCATCAACATGGATGGCACCGCTATTATGCAAGGTGTAGCCACGGTATTTATTGCTCAAGTGTATGGCATCGATTTATCGCTTGGGGATTATATGATGGTAATTGTGACTGCCACACTGGCCTCTGTCGGGACCGCCGGCGTGCCTGGTGTAGGCTTAATCATGCTTGCTATGGTGCTGCAACAAGTCAACCTGCCGGTTGAAGGTATAGCATTGATTATTGGAGTTGACCGCTTGCTAGACATGACCCGTACATCCGTTAACGTTACTGGCGATTGTATGGTGGCCTGTATTGTGGGCAAAAGCGAGGGGGAATTTGATATCGACAGGTACAATGATCCTGACGCGGGTAAAAAGGAAGAAACACTTCACTCACCAAAGGCGAGTTAACTTTTGCAAAAGAACAGGTAAGTTTGTTACGCATATTACTATCAATAAAGGCAGTGCATTAAAACGCACTGCCTTTTTATTTTAGTGCCCAAGTACCTCTGCGGGGTTAACACTAGCCGCCTTTCTGGCAGGATAAACCGTTGCGATTATGGTTAAGGCTAAAGCGATAAACGCAGTAATATACACTTCATGCCATTTAAGCGCTGACGGTAAGAAATTGATAAAGTAAATATCACCTGACAAAAAGTGAAACCCAGTTAACCGCTCTATCCCTTGGGCGACAGAAGACAAGTTCAATGCCATCAATACACCACTTGTAACCCCGATAGCGGTACCTATAATCCCATTTATTAGGCCTTGCAGCATAAATATTAAAATTATTTTTTGCTCGGTTGTGCCCATTGTTTTTAGCATGGCAATTTCAGATTGCTTCTCGTTTACTGCCATGACTAAGGTAGAGACGATGTTAAAGCAAGCCACGCCAATTACTAATATCAGGGTGATGTAGACGACCACTCGAACCAGCTGAATATCTTGATAAAGGTGGCCTTGGGTCCGTGTCCAGTCTGACATATAAACTTCTTGGGAAAATCCAAACCCTATCTCCCGTGTAATTAATGGCGCTGCAAACGGATCATGATAACGAAACCGTAACCCCTGAACACCATGAGTTACGCCCAATGTCTCGGAGGCCAGAGGTAAATGCATATAGCCGATATGGTTATCTAATTCACCACCAATTTTTACCTCTCCCAGTACATTCAGCCACAGGGTTTTTGGGGCTTTAATGGATAAATCATCACTCAATTGAGGTAGCAACAGTTTTACTTTGTCACCCAGTTCAATACCAAGTTTATGCATCGCGCCTGCACCTAATAATACACCTTGAGTGTCATTCGAAAACGTTTGCCATTGGTGTTTAGCCACACTGCTTAACATTCCATCATTCTCGGCATATTGAGGATCAATTCCTACCAACTCAATCGCTTTCATTTTTTTGCCTTTTTGCAGCATGCCTGTTGCCTTGGTATACGGCTGAATCGACTCGATCCGCGCGTCTTTCTCTAGCTGCGCAATTTCATTTTGCCAATCTGCAATCCCTTGCTTGCCCACAGCATAGAGCTCACCGTGAGGTATAATTGACAATAAACGGTCTTTTAACTCACGTTCGAAGCCGTTCATAACTGAAAGCAGCAAGATCAGAACAAAACATCCTAGCGCAATACCGACGGTAGATGAGGCCGAAATAAAGGAAATGTAACCATTTTGCTGCTTACTGCTGCGAAAACGCCACGCAAGTTGAAGAATTAGCTTCATTTAACTCTGGCCTTAAACATCGGGCGAGCTTAATTGCCCGTTTACTAAACTAAGGGATCGATCCAGACGCTTAGCTAACTGAATATCGTGAGTGACCACAATAAAACTAGTTTGACTAAGATCACGTAGCTCATTGAGCAATTGATATATTCCTTCACCTGTTTTGGTGTCTAGGTTTCCGGTGGGTTCATCAGCTAATACAAGTTTAGGCTGATTAACGAGCGCTCTCGCTATCGCCACACGTTGTCGCTCTCCACCGGATAACATGCTCGGTCGATGGGTTAAGCGATGCGATAATCCAACTTTTTTAAGCATCTCTTCAGCGTGATGCAAAGCCTGTTCACGTTTTTCATTCGCGATTAAACGGGGCATAGCTACATTTTCCAGCGCAGTAAATTCAGGCAGTAAGTGATGCGCTTGGTAAACAAATCCTAATGATTGGTTTCGAAATCTAGCTTGCTGCGCATTTGAAAAAGCAAAAATGTCTTGCTGTTCGAATAACACGCTTCCTGAGGTTGGGTGATCAAGAGCTCCCAATAAATGCAGCAAGGTACTTTTGCCTGAACCAGAGCTGCCTATAATCGCGAGTTGTTCTGAAGTGTGAACGGTTAAATTCACATTATTTAGGATATGTACGCTATCTTTGCCGTCATCATACTGTTTAGATAAGTGATTACATTTCAACAGTTCATGCATATGTTTGCTTAGTCCTTAATGATTTTTTCAACGACATCTTAAGCTTTCGTTTGATTTGATTTATGCAACGCAGCGCGCTCTCGACGCTTCCACATGAGTCGTGCAAGCTTTTTCATACTGACGTTTTTGTCATTTTCATCAACTATTTCTACGCCCAATAAAGATTCAGTCAGATCTTCATCTGTGAGAATGCCTTCTAACCCACCATATTCGTCTACCACCAATAACATATTGGCGCGTTTCGTGTGTAATGGGTGTAAAGCTGCCGACAAAGGCATACTACTTAACAAGGTAACCATCTCTTTGCGGTATACACTGACCGGATTTTTCTCATTCTTGCGGATCATAGCTAACAAAATATCTTTCTTAAGAACGTAACCGGTGATCTTTTCTGGCTCAGCATGTTCGTATATGGGGATGCGCGAAAACTCTACGGTGCCGTGCTTATGATAAAAAGCTTCCACTGTCATCTCTTCTGATACAGAAAAAATAACGGTACGGTGAGTCATGGCATTTTTAATCTTTAGCTCATCAAGAGAAAGTAAGTTTTGCAATATGTTGGCTTCTTGCTTGGCGATTTGCCCTTCTTGATAAGATTCATCTGTTAACACTGCCAGTTCAGCCTTGCTTAACCCTTTCAAAGGCGAGTCATCACTAAAGCCAGCGGTGAGCTTATTGGCCAGCAATACAAAAGGGTAAAGGCACAAAATGAGGTATTTTAAAAAATATGCGGTGGCTGGCGCCAGTTTACGCCAAAACGTCGCCCCCAAGGTTTTAGGAATAATTTCTGAAAAAACCAAGATAAATAAGGTCAAAATGGCAGAAATGACCCCCATGTATATTTCACCAAACACTGCCGCAGCTTGCGCGCCGGCTCCTGCAGCCCCCATTGTGTGAGCAACTGTATTTAATGTCAGAATAGCGGCCAGTGGATTATTGATATTTTGAACTTGTTCTCGCAGTAAGATGCCACTTTTATGCTGCTCTTTCTCAAGAACTGAAATATATGCAGAGGATACGCTCAAAATAACCGCTTCAGCGATAGAGCAAATAAACGAGACACCTAAGGCCAACGCAATATAAAACAACAATAAGATCAAGCTAATACACCTATTCGTCAATCATTGGTGCAGATAGTAAGCTATCTGCACGCTAAAATTTAGAGCAAGCAGTTTACCTGAAGCACACACTAAAGACATGAATTTCAGCCACATAGCTAAAAGCAAAATGAGATAAGTTGTTTCAAAAATTTGTCATGAACTGGCTGAGATAAAGTAGAATGGAATAAATATAATGTAGAGATAAAAATTAATGGCGGAACGGACGAGACTCGAACTCGCGACCCCCGGCGTGACAGGCCGGTATTCTAACCAACTGAACTACCGCTCCCCATATAATTTTCGTTGTTTTGAAATTGGCGGAACGGACGAGACTCGAACTCGCGACCCCCGGCGTGACAGGCCGGTATTCTAACCAACTGAACTACCGCTCCGCTGTTTCAAAACCGAAAATATTAAAAGAAATTGGCGGAACGGACGAGACTCGAACTCGCGACCCCCGGCGTGACAGGCCGGTATTCTAACCAACTGAACTACCGCTCCAGTTTCTTTAATACTTTCAACGAGTTAAGAAGTTAATCTAGGACCTTCCCCTCAACCGCGGCGCAGATAATACGGTTAACCCTGTATCGAGTCAACAGCTTTTTCTGCATTTTATCGCTTAATTTCAATTTTTTCGTTTGTTTGCCTATACAGTGAGCGATTTGACCAAAATGCAAACAACATTACGCAGTTTTGTTACTGCTGTCTTTTTTCGCCCCACTCTTTTTCGGGTTTGCATTGATATCATTTGCCTCTTCAAGGCGCGCTTTATTACCAGTAATACGTTGTTTGAAACGCGTTATAAATCCCGCTTTGCTATTTTTCTCTGAGTCTGGTGGAGCGATCTCACTCAAAGCTTCAGTGACCGTAACAGGTTTGTCTCGCGTAACAAACCAAATTAATGCGCCACCTACTATTAATAAGAACACGTTTATTCCAATAATCAACAGTATTAATGTGGACGTGGCCATTTCTGGCTCTGTGGACACGGCTTCAGCTGGCAAGATTGGCTGTTGTTGATTTATGACGTCTTGTGAACTTTCTTGGTTCGTGCCATTGGCAGTTTGCTCGTCTAATGTCGGAGCAATCATTGGCTCTTCAGTGAGAAAGCTAAACTCCGGTACATCTAGAATCACGTCGCGCCCATCAATCGTGTTGGCAAAGGCTGTTAACTTAATGCGATACACGCCGTATTCGTAATTGACAATAAGGTGTTCACGAATATCCATCGACGCGTCAGTAATGGAAAAATTTTGAATATCGCCATTAGGAAATTTAACTTTTCCGTCGATCAGCAAGGTCGACATATTAATGTGTTCACGGTCTGCATCGATCATTAACTTATGATACCCGCCTGCCCCGCCATGTTGATCTACCGAGATATGTATCGGGTTCGGATAAAGCATCACAGCGTCATCGACCTGTTCTCTGGAGAACATAGGTGTGGATACCATAAAAGTCGGGATCCACTCACCTGCTGCTACCGACAAGTTGAATTGACCAGTGAACGTACCGTCTAATGGTATTTCGTCCATGCCTTGACCATTGTCTTCAAAGGTCGCTATGGTTTGTGAGTCAGCACCAAAATTATTACTGTCAGGATTATTGGTACTAAAGAACTGCATACTTAGGGTAACAACATCACGAAATTCAGTATAATTGATTGGTTCACCGCCATTGGTTAAGTGGGCAGTTTGTTTTAGAATTTCACCAGAAAAAATGACGCTGGGTAACGGCTCTGCGTGCAATGACAGGTCACTGATCACCATCACTCGGCTTTCTGGCTCAATATCCCCTACAGCTTGCCAAGGACCCGGCATGGGCTTTTTAATACTCACCATGTCATAGGTGGCGGTATCAAACCAAAAAACACCTTCACCATCTGCTTGAGACTGATAGATTTTACTGCCATCTGGCCTTACCAAGACCACAGGCAAACTACCGTATTCGCGAAAGAAAACCATGGTGATCTCATCCACTTCATGATCAATTCGGAAACGATTTTGCAATAACTTGATGCTATTTTGAAAATCATCACCTAAAGATATAAGCGGATTTGGTGCTTGTCGTTCTGCTTGAGGCGTTTGTGCGTTAATAATAGTGGATAAGAATAGCGCACTAAATAACAGAGGTTTTAACATAGCATCTCAAATGAATAATGGTTTGGCGCCTATTCACGCCACAAACAAGAACCGCCTTCTTTAGTGACTAAATCCAAACGTTTCTCATGCTCAACTAATTCATCGGCTGTGGCACGCAAAACCTTTAACTGATTTAAGCTAGGATCAAGCCTACGAATTGGTTCAACCTGACTGCCACCTTCAGAGTTTGATTTACCCGATAAATTCAGTGCCGTCTGGCCCCCTGTCATCATTAAATAAACGTCGGCGAGGATCTCGGAATCCAGCAATGCGCCGTGGAGCTCTCGGTGTGAGTTATCTATACCATAACGTTTACATAAAGCGTCAAGGTTATTCTTTTGCCCTGGGTGAATTTGCCGCGCCATTTCCAGCGTATCAAGCACAGTACACATGTCAGCGGTTTTTTTACCGCCCATTGAGGCAACTCGGTCAAACTCATGATCCATAAAACCGACATCAAATGGCGCATTATGAATCACCAGTTGAGCACCACTAATAAACTGCGCAAAATCTGCAGCAACATCCGCAAACACGGGTTTATCTAATAAATACTCATTTGTGATCCCGTGAACCTCTATCGCTTCTTGTTCAATTAGACGTTGAGGGTTTATGTAGACATGAAACGTGTTACCTGTGAGGCGGCGGTTTAACAGCTCTACACAACCTATTTCTATTATTCGATGACCCTGCCTAGGATCAATACCGGTTGTTTCTGTATCTAGTACGATTTGTCTCATGGTTTCTCTAATTGTTTCAGGCTGACGTTAAGATGCGATTACATTATACTGCGAAAAATTTTAAATGATTGATAATTGAAATGAAACACATAGAAATTTATACCGATGGTTCCTGTTTAGGTAATCCAGGTCCTGGTGGTTACGGGGCTGTTCTTTTGTTTGGACAACATAAAAAAGAGCTTAGCAAAGGGTTTAAGCACACAACGAATAATCGTATGGAGTTATTAGCGACCATAGAAGCATTAGCCAGCTTAACCGAAACCTGTAAAGTCGATTTAACCACGGACAGCCAATATGTAAAAAATGGTATCAATCAATGGATAAAAAACTGGCGAAAGAATGGATGGCGCACATCAGACAAAAAACCGGTTAAAAATGTCGATTTATGGAAACGTTTAGACGAGCAAGTCAATCAGCATCAAGTACAATGGCACTGGGTTAAAGGCCACTCTGGACATCCCATGAACGAGCTTTGTGATGTTTTAGCTCGAAACGCAGCGTCTAGCATAGACTTATTCGCCGACGAAGGCTTTCAGGGGTAATCCAAATAGGTCTATTCTCGGTCAAGTATAAAGAGCCAGCATCAGGCTCTTTTATTTGTCGCTCCAAACGGCATATTCGTTACCGCAAGGGTCAGTAAAGTGAAAACGCTTCCCTCCAGGAAAACTAAAAATAGCCTGCACTATTTTACCACCGCTTTCTTCGATTTTGCCTTGAGTGACGATAAGGTCATCGCTAAAAAGTACGACCAAAACACTACCATTGACCGTTGAAACCGCTTGCTTAGCGCTAAAGAACCCTCCGTCAATTCCCACTCCGTCGAAAGCGCAGTAATCTGGCCCATAGTCGATAAATTGCCAGCCGAAAACGGAGCTAAAGAACGCTTTGGCTAAATTTATATCCTTAACGGGGATTTCGATATAATTAATTTTGTGATGTGCAGACATCCTAATACTCCTGAATAATAAGTGAAAAGTCCCTCGCTAATTAACCCAAATCTTGTCGTTTAATCAACCGTCTCTAGCTAGTAATACTAATTCCATTAATTAATCTCTCAGCGAGAATTTGATGGAATTGGTATAAACCCTAGGTTAAAAAACACACAAATAAAAAGCAAATAGCGCGAAATGATGCGAACGTAAGAATTTTTGCGGTTAAAAAGAGCAGAAGTTACATTAATTTACACTTGTGGATTCTATCGAGTTCAGATTTTAGTTAGGATGCATTATTGTTTTTAAGTAAGTGAACCCGAATTAATATGTCAACCGATAAAAGTTGGACCAAAGCCCTGTTTGGCGGTATTTGGTCAGTTCTCAATTTTAGCCGCAAGTTATTCTTTAACATTATCTTTTTAGTCATAGCCATCGGCATCATTTCGTTAATTTTCAAAGATAACGGTCAAATAGGTGTGAAACAAAATTCTGCTCTTGTGCTGAATTTAAGAGGCGATATTGTCATCCAAAAACACGCAATAGATCCTTTTGAAGCGTTTATGCAAGAAGCTTTAGGTCAAGAAAATGAAAAGCCAGAGGTATTGTTACAAGATATTTTGCTTACTTTGGACAACGCTAAACAAGATCAGCGTATCAAAGCTCTGGTACTTGATTTACAAGAACTCAACGGTGCGGGGTTAGATAAACTAGAACAAATCGCCCAAGCCATCGATGATTTCAAGCTCAGTGAAAAACCAGTTTACGCTATCGGTGACTATTACACGCAAGAGCAATATTACATTGCCAGTCATGCTGACCACGTATATATGAACCCTATGGGTTGGATGCTATTTGAAGGATATGGCCGGTTTGGCATGTATTACAAATCAGCGTTAGATAAGATCAAGGCGACTACGCATGTTTTTAAAGTAGGCACCTACAAGTCAGCAGTAGAACCGTTAATTCGTGATGATATGTCAGAGGCGGCAAAAGAAGCGAATAAAGCTTGGCTAAATGCCATGTGGTCTCAGTATAAGAATAATGTAGCCGAAGCACGTGGTTTATCAGCAGACAACTTCGACGAAAAGGTTGACGAATTTATGATTAAATTCGAAGACGTCAATGGTGATTTTGCCCAGTATGCGTTAGAAAATGGCTGGGTTGATGGATTAAAAACACGTGAACAAGTATTGCAAGAACTGGTTTCCGTCGTCGGAGAAGACGACTCCAAACGTGGTTACACCAATATAACGTTCAAGCATTACTTACACATAGTGAACCCGCCGCTTCCCCACTTAGATACAAATGTTGATAAGGTCGGCATTGTGGTCGCTAAAGGTACCATTTTAAATGGTGACCAAAAGCCAGGTACAGTAGGGGGTGACAGCACTGCAAATTTATTACGTAAGGCTCGTTTAGACGACAACATTAAATCGGTCGTGTTATATGTAGACTCACCAGGTGGCAGTGCTTTTGCCTCAGAGATTATTCGCCAAGAAATTGAAAACCTCAAAGCAGCAGGCAAACCAGTCGTAGCCCTGATGAGCACATACGCGGCATCCGGAGGATACTGGATATCAGCGAGTGCCGATGAAATTTGGGCAGCGCCCAGCACCATTACCGGTTCAATAGGTATATTTGGCATGTTCGTCAGTTTCGAAAATACCCTAGATTACTTAGGTGTACATACCGATGGTGTGGGCACCACAGATTTTGCAGGCATGGGCATAACTCGCGGTATCGATCCTAAAATGGGCCAAGTCTTGCAGCGTAGTATCGAGCATGGTTACGACCAATTCATTTCACTCGTCGCAGACGAACGCCATATGAGCAAAGAAGACGTCGACAGCATCGCACAAGGCCGCGTTTGGATAGGTGAAACAGCATTATCGTTAAATTTAGTCGACCATCTTGGCTACATAGATGACGCAGTATCAGCTGCAGCACAACTAGCTGATTTAACTGAATACGATGTCACCTACGTTGAACGCTCATTAAACAGCAGTGAATTGTTCTGGAAAGAGTTCTTTTCTAATGTATCTGTGATGTTAGCAAAAACTCAGTTTGCCCAGAGTGATAGCAAATTAATGAGCTTAATTAGCCAAGTAACGGCGGATTTTGACGATGTAATTAAGCTTAATGATCCTCGCGGCGTTTATGCTTTTTGCTTAACCTGTGAAATTTAACCCTTAATATATCACTGGCAGCGTCCTATTCTTTGCTGATAAGACGCTGCCTTTAAACTTAGGGTTTACCCGCCCTCCATATTAATGAAACCTTTGAACAACCCTTCTTTCCATCAAAACCAGCTTAATCAATCAGATATTCAAGCCCATGTCGTTGATCGTGTACATGCCTGCGTTCAATTAGCTAACCGGTCACTATCAGTTGACTTAGCCTTACCGGCGATAACCTTTAATCAAAGAGGTAAAATTGCCGGTTGTGCGCGGCTGCAAACAAATGAGTTGCGGTTTAATCCCGTACTGCTAGCTGACAACTATCAAGCATTTATAGATGAAGTGGTGCCCCATGAGGTCGCTCACTTAATCGCGTATGCGCTTTATGGTCGAGTAAAACCCCACGGAAAAGAATGGCAAGCCATTATGCGGCAAGTATTCGGATTAAACGGACATACATATCACAAAATGGACGTGACAAAAGTCAGTGGAAAACGTTTTACCTATCAATGTTTATGTGGTGATATTGAACTGAGTGTCAGACGCCATAATAAGGTGCTAAGACAGCAACAACAGTATATCTGCCGCCAATGCCATCAGGTACTTAGCTTCAAACCGTCTAGCAGCGTCTAAAACCAACGCTGTGTAAAGGCTTTGTCTAAATCGTCAAATGCAGTTTTAAGCAGTGCCGCTAATTCTTTATACTTCGGCCGGGGTTTCATATTTGCCACAAAGCACCCTTGCTGACGCATCTTTTGATGAATATCACGATACCAACTCGAAGTTGATGGAGGAAGCCATTGATTTGATCTGTGCCCCAGCCACAACAGGCCTTGTACCGGGATAGATAAAAAGAAGATGGCCATAGCTACCGCATTAGGTAACGTTGCTAAGCCTGTCGCAGAATAAGCCAACGCAACCGTTAATACTGCCAGTGGCGGCATGGTTTTAATGGCAAGTTTAGTGGCAGAAATCACTCTGCATTCAGGGAAAAGTGGATACAGTTCCTTTTTGACTGGCCAAGTTTGCATATACTGCTGGCCATCTTTGAATAAAGTAAAAACGGTTTGTGCCATGGCAACCTACTCAATTTAATGATTCACCATTCTAAGGTGTCATCAGAATATTAGCGAAAAGATCACTCTTTAGAAAGTTATCTAAGGCATTAGTTCTGCTAAATATCATTGAAATATAACTTATCGTCATTTTTTTATTATTTAGAGATTGAAAGTTTCCAGTAGAGACGCATTTCTATGCGTAACAACAAGAGAACTTCTTTACCTCATTGGCGCTATTGAATAAAATCGCCAACAAATTCATTTTGGAGACATTCATGTCTGAATCAAGACACGTAAAATTACTTATTTTAGGCTCAGGCCCAGCGGGATACTCGGCAGCCGTGTACGCAGCACGTGCTAATTTAAACCCAGTATTGCTAACCGGTATCCAGCAAGGTGGTCAACTTACCACGACGACCGAAGTTGAAAACTGGCCAGGAGATGCAGAAGGGTTAACGGGTCCTGATTTGATGGTTCGCATGCAGCAACATGCTGAAAAATTCGATACTGAGATTATCTTCGATCACATTAATAAAACGGATCTAACAAAGCGTCCGTTTACCCTAGTTGGTGATGCTGGAACGTATACATGTGATTCTTTGATAATTTGTACTGGTGCCTCAGCGAAATACTTAGGTATGGAATCTGAAACCGCGTTTATGGGTAAAGGCGTATCTGCCTGTGCCACCTGTGACGGATTTTTCTATCGCAATCAAAAAGTAGCCGTTATCGGTGGCGGAAACACAGCCGTTGAAGAAGCGCTCTATCTTTCGAATATTGCCTCAGAAGTACATGTCATCCACAGACGTGATACGTTCAGAAGTGAAAAAATCTTATCTCAGCGCCTGTTTGACAAAGCTGAAAATGGTAACGTTACCTTACACTTGAACAGTACGCTAGATGAAGTACTGGGTGATGAAATGGGCGTGACTGGTGTTCGTATAAAATCGACAGTGTCAGATGAAACCAAAGAGTTAGATGTTATGGGGCTATTCGTTGCTATTGGCCATCAACCAAATACTGGCATCTTCGAAGGTCAGTTAGACATGAAAGACGGTTACATCAAGGTTAACAGTGGTACGGCAGGCAACGCTACGCAAACCAGTGTTGAAGGTGTTTTTGCCGCAGGTGATGTAAGCGACCACGTATATCGTCAAGCAATCACCTCAGCTGGAACGGGTTGTATGGCAGCACTGGATGCTGAAAAATTTTTAGACGCGTTATAAGCGTTAAAGATCCAAGGCCTCGTTTGAGGCCTTTCACTTCAATGAGCCAGTATGATTGAACTGTTTCAGTTAGATAGATCACTGCATTTCCCATCTCCCGCTCAAGCGTTATCTGACCCTCCCGGTCTGCTTGCCTTCGGCGGAGACTTATCGGTTAACCGACTAATGTACGCCTATCAACAAGGTATTTTCCCTTGGTTCAGTAGCAATGAACCGATTTTATGGTGGTCACCTGATCCCAGAGGCATATTGCCTTTAGAAAATTTCAATGTGTCGAAAAGCTTAAGAAAATTCATTCGTAAAACGTCCTTTCGCGTTACGGTAAATACACATTTTGCTCAGGTAATACACGCATGCGCTAACGTTTCTCGTCAATCGTCTGGCACGTGGATAACAGACGAAATGATCAACGCGTATATCGAGCTGCATCGCAATGGTTTTGCACACTCAATAGAAGTATGGGATGCTGAGACACTTGTTGGCGGCTTATATGGTGTAACCCCTGGTAATCTCTTTTGCGGGGAATCTATGTTTCATTATGCGACGAATGCTTCAAAGCTTGCTATGTTTTATTTAGTCGAACTGCTGCGTCAAAACGGCTCTGAATTTATTGATTGCCAGTTACAAAACGAGCACTTAGCAAGCCTTGGGTGCATTGAAATCCCGAGAACCGTGTTCTTAAGCAAACTTAAAGAGGTTGTAAAAGAACCGATAAATCAGTCCTTGTGGCGCCCAAGGGAACTCACGCAAGCGTAATGAAATTTGGAATTAGTCAAAGCTTTGACTGTAGTTATTTATCAGGTGAGCAAGAAACATTACTCGTTTATGCAGAGGAAACAGGACATAGTTTTCACTACGAAATGCTAATGGCAGCTGGTTTTCGGCGCAGCGGCTCACAACTTTATCGGCCCCACTGCGCGCACTGCCATGCCTGTCAAGCAATACGGGTCCCTGTGAGTGACTTTGCCCCATCTAAAAGCCAGAAGCGTATTCTCAAACGTAACAACGACATAAAAGTGGTATTAAGTGAAGAAAATAAACCTCACTACTACGGTTTGTACAAGCAATACATCAATACCCGACACCAAGATGGCAGCATGTATCCAGCAACACCAGATCAATACGCAAGTTTTGCCGATGGTGGCTGGCTGAAGCCGCTGTTTATAGAATTGCATCTTGATGGTGAATTGGTGGGTATTGCCGTAACCGATTCATTGGAAAAAGCTTTGTCGGCGGTTTACACGTTTTTTGAACCTTCTTTGGCTCATCGTTCCTTAGGTACTTTCGCCGTCTTACAACAAATAGCGATCGCTCGGCGTTTATCTAAAGCACATTTATATTTAGGCTACCAGATAGATAACTCTCAAAAAATGAGCTATAAGCGCAATTTTTTACCCCACGAGCGTTTTATTGAACAAAAATGGCAGCTAATTTTAAAAAAAGACTGGTAAAGCTTTACACGGCCGCCGTTATTGGGCAAAATCTGCGCGGCATTTTTGAGACTTATTATTTACAGAGGTAACAGAGCTACATGGCGAAAGAAGATTGTATTGAAATGGAAGGTACAGTGTTGGATACCCTTCCAAATACTATGTTTCGTGTCGAATTAGAAAACGGTCACGTTGTTACTGCACATATTTCAGGAAAGATGCGTAAGAACTATATCCGTATCTTGACAGGCGACAAAGTAACATGTGAAATGACGCCATATGATTTATCTAAAGGGCGTATTATTTACCGCGCTCGTTAGTATACAGTAAAAGAAAAGGCCCAATGTTGTATAACATTGGGCCTTTTTCTATGCCTGAGATTTAGGTGCAAGGGTCAGTTGTGCCCCTGCCCTAGATATTAAGCTTCAGATTTCTCTTCTTTTACTGCTTTAAATGTAAATACTAATTTTTTATTCTTCAGTGATATTTTAACACTACCACCTTGGCTTAACTCGCCGAATAACAATTCGCTAGCCAGTTCTTTCTTAACGTGCTGTTGAATTACACGAGACATAGGACGTGCACCCATGTTCCTATCATAGCCTTCTTTCGCTAGCCATTGTCTCGCCTCATTTGTCACATCCAAAGAGACTCCTTGATTATCAAGTTGAACTTGAAGCTCCACAATGAATTTATCAACCACTTGTAAGATAACTTCTTGCTCAAGGTGATTAAACCAAACTATCGCATCTAACCGGTTTCTAAACTCTGGGGTAAACACTTTGTTGATTTCTGACATTGCGTCATGACTATGGTCTTGCTGTTTAAAGCCAATCGATTTACGGATCGTCTCTTGCACACCTGCGTTGGTCGTCATGACCAAGATCACATTACGAAAGTCCACTTTACGGCCGTTATTGTCAGTTAGCGTACCGTGGTCCATCACTTGCAATAAAATATTAAACACATCTGAATGGGCTTTTTCGATTTCATCAAGCAGCACAACAGAATGAGGGTGCTTAATAACAGCATCTGTTAACAGGCCGCCTTGATCGAAGCCGACATACCCAGGAGGCGCACCAATAAGCCTGCTTACGGCATGGCGCTCCATATATTCCGACATGTCAAAACGTAATAACTCAACTCCCATGATGTTCGACAGTTGTTGGGTGATTTCAGTTTTACCGACCCCTGTTGGGCCAGCAAATAAGAAACTGCCGATCGGTTTGGTTTCCGCGCCTAATCCAGCTCGAGACAGACGGATTGCATCTGTTAAGGTATCGATTGCTTGATCCTGTCCAAATACCACTAACTTCAAATCTCTATCGAGGTTTTTCAGTGACTCTTTATCACTAGAGGATACTGACTTTTCAGGGATGCGTGCGATCTTGGAGATAATATGTTCAATATCTGTCACCCCTATCGTCTTCTTACGTTTTGACGGAGGCAACAACCGCTGACTTGCTCCAGCCTCATCCATCACGTCAATAGCTTTGTCCGGCAGATGACGCTCATTAATGTATTTAGCTGATAGCTCAGCCGTGGCACGGATAGCCTTGTGTGTAAAACGCACACTGTGGTGTTCTTCGTAGCGAGACTTTAATCCCATCAAAATCTTTGTGGTATCAGCCACTGATGGCTCAATGACATCCACTTTCTGGAAGCGCCGCGCAAGCGCACGATCTTTTTCAAATATACCTTGATATTCTTGATAGGTAGTCGACCCCATACAACGCAGTTCACCACTGCTTAGTTTGGGTTTCAGTAGATTTGATGCGTCCATCACACCGCCTGACGCTGCCCCCGCGCCAATGATGGTATGGATTTCATCGATAAACAAAATAGCATCGGGATCTTTAGCTAACTCCTTCAATATACCTTTGAGACGCTTCTCGAAGTCACCACGGTACTTTGTGCCTGCAAGTAGGGTTCCCATATCCAAAGAGTATATGACGGCGTTAGCGATGACATCAGGCACGTCGTTATGAATAATCCGAAAAGCTAACCCTTCCGCGATGGCGGTTTTACCCACACCGGCTTCTCCAACGAGCAAGGGGTTATTTTTACGACGACGACACAATATTTGAATACTGCGCTCAACTTCGAAATCTCGCCCAATCAACGGGTCAATTTTTCCCTCTTTGGCGAGCTCATTCAAGTTAGTCGAATATTGCTCAAGCATAGATGACCCAGCCTCTTGCCCTGCGCCCTCCTCGTCTTGTTCAACGGAATGGGTACTCTCATCATCACTTTTAGATACACCATGGGAGATAAAATTAACCACATCAAGACGGGTCACATCGGCTTTTTTAAGAATGTAAACGGCTTGAGATTCCTGCTCGCTAAAAATTGCGACCAGTACATTCGCTCCAGTGACTTCTTCTTTCCCAGATGATTGAACGTGAAATACAGCTCGTTGTAAAACGCGCTGGAAACCTAAAGTAGGCTGAGTTTCCCGCTCATTATTGGCATCTTCAAGTAACAGAGGAGTCGTGTCTTTGACGAAATCCGTCAACTCTTTTTTAATAATGTCTACGTTAGCACCACAGGCTTGCAGTGCCTCAGTGGCAGAGCCGTTATCAAGCAGGGCTAATAAAAGGTGCTCGACCGTCATGAATTCGTGTCTATGCTCTCTGGCAAAAATAAACGCTTCATTCAACGTTTGTTCTAATTCTTTATTTAACATTTTTAGACCCTCTTACTGCGCTAAACCTGTTCCATTGTGCACATCAACGGATGTTGATGCTTCTTGGCATACTGGGTGACTTGCATTACTTTTGTTTCGGCAATTTCAGCGGTATAAACACCGCACACTGCGCGACCACGATAATGCACAGTCAACATAATTTGATGAGCTTTTTCTGAGTCCAAGTTGAAAAACCTAACCAATACTTCGATCACGAAATCCATCGGTGTGTAATCATCGTTATTCAGCAAAACTTTATACATGGGTGGTGGCGCTAATTTTTGCTTAACCGTATCTAGCTGCTTTTCGCGCTCTATGTTAATCGTGTTGTCTTTGCTCATAATAAGAAGAATAGTGCCCTTAGTGCAAATTTTGCAGTTTTATTAACATTCGTTTATTTATCAATTTACCCTTGACAAAAACAGGTTAAAAAATCTACATTTTCTAGTGCGACATTTGTTATTTTAACATTTTCGCCTTTCCCATAGTTCATTGTGGGGATAAATATGCGTCAGTTCAAGGGATTAAAAGGAAGCAGAAGTATGGCTGTTGGCAAAGTAAAGTGGTTTAACAATGCAAAAGGGTTTGGTTTTATCGTTCCTGAAGATGGTGGAGATGACATTTTTGCTCATTATTCGACCATTCAGATGGAAGGTTACCGCTCTTTAAAAGCCGGGCAAGAAGTGAAATATGATGTACAGCAAGGACCTAAAGGGCTTCATGCTGAGAATATCGATTTCAACGGTGAGCCTGAGCAATAAAAATTAGTCATAAAAAAAGCAGACCTTAAGGTCTGCTTTTTAATGCCTAATTAAAATTTATTACTTAAATTCTTTTAGGATAGTATTCAAGGTTGTACTTGGGCACATGGCTTGTGTCAAAAGTGCATCATCTGGGTAGTAGTACCCACCAATGTTCTCCGGCGAACCTTGCGTTGCGTCAATTTCAGCAACAATTTTCGCTTCATTGCTGCTTAGCGCGTCAAACAAAGGCCCAAACTTGTCAGCAAGTGCGCTATCTTCACTTTGGCTAGAAAGTGCTTCAGCCCAGTATAACGCTAGGTAGAAATGACTACCTCGGTTATCCAGTTGACCCGCTTTACGCTGAGGCGATTTGCCTTCATTCAATAGTTTCTCGGTCGCAGTATCTAACGCTTTAGCCAATACTTTTGCTTTAGCATTGTCGTTTTTGATAGCAAGATCTTCGATTGAAACGGCAATTGCTAAGAACTCACCTAACGAATCCCAGCGCAAATGGCCTTCCTCAACAAACTGTTGAACGTGCTTAGGTGCACTGCCGCCCGCACCTGTTTCAAACAAACCACCACCGGCCATTAATGGCACAATAGAAAGCATTTTCGCACTGGTGCCCAACTCAAGGATCGGAAATAAATCAGTTAGATAATCACGCAGTACGTTACCTGTTACTGAGATGGTGTCCAAGCCACGAAGTGCACGCTCCATTGAATAACGGATGGCGCGTACAGGTGCCATAATTTCAATGTGCAAACCATCAGTATCATGATCTTTTAGATACGTATTCACTTTTTCAATTAGCTGTGCATCGTGGGCACGTTCATCATCTAACCAGAAAATTGCGGGTGTACCAGATTGACGAGCACGGTTAACTGCAAGTTTGACCCAATCTTGAATTGGCGCGTCTTTAGCCTGACACATACGCCAGATATCACCTTCTTCAACATTGTGCTCCATCAACACATTTTCGTCTTGATCGATAACACGCACGGTACCGGTACCGGCCATTTCAAATGTTTTGTCGTGTGAGCCGTATTCTTCCGCTTTTTGTGCCATCAAACCAACATTTGATACAGAGCCCATAGTCACTGGGTCAAATGCACCGTGGGTTTTACAGAAGTTGATCATCTCTTGATAAATCGTTGCGTAAGTGCTTTCTGGAATAACGGCTTTGGTGTCATGCAGCTTTCCATCAGGGCCCCACATTTGACCAGAAGAGCGGATCATCGCAGGCATTGACGCATCAACAATCACATCGCTTGGTACGTGAAGGTTAGAAATTCCTTTGTCGGAATTGACCATCGCAATAGGCGGACGGTCAGCGTAACAAGCATTAATGTCAGCTTGAATCTCAGCACGCTGTGACTCAGGTAACGTTGCAATTTTGTCGTAAACACTGCCTAAGCCATTGTTTGCATCAACACCTAACTCTTCAAACAAAGCAGCATGCTTTTCAAACAATTTCTTGTAGAACACTTTTACGCAGTGACCGAATACGATTGGGTGAGATACCTTCATCATCGTGGCTTTCACGTGTAGTGAGAATAGAACACCCGTTTGCTTTGCATCCTCAATTTGTTCTTCGAAGAAATCACATAAGGCTTTCTTGCTCATAAACATGCCGTCAATCACTTCACCGGCAAGTAAATCAACTCGGGGCTTTAATACTGTTACTTGGCCATTTGCATCAGTGAACTCGATACGAACGTGACCCGCTTTGTCAACGGTAACTGATTTTTCACCTGAGTAGAAATCGCCGCCACGCATGTGGGCAACATGTGTTTGTGAAGCTTGGCTCCACTCGCCCATTGAATGTGGATTTTTACGCGCATAGCTTTTTACCGCTTTAGGCGCACGGCGATCAGAGTTACCTTCACGTAACACTGGGTTTACCGCACTGCCCAATACTTTAGAATAACGCGCTTCAACGTCTTTTTCTTCGTCGGTAGTTGGATCTTCAGGGTAAGCAGGAACGTTGAACCCTTTATCATTTAATTCTTTAATAGCCGCTTTTAGTTGCGGCTTAGAAGCACTGATATTAGGCAATTTAATAATGTTTGTTGCTGCGTCTTGTGTGAGCTCGCCTAACTCTGCTAAGGCATCAGGTACTTTCTGCTCGTCACTCAAATAATCAGCAAAATTGGCCAAAATACGTGCCGCTAATGAAATGTCACTAAGTTCGATTTCAATGTCAGCAGATGAAGCAAATGATTCTACTATGGGTAACAACGAATAAGTTGCTAGCGCTGGGGCTTCATCAGTTTTCGTATAGATAATCTTTGACTTCTGAGTTGTCATTATATACCTCAAATGTTGCGGTAGAGAGCTACCGGATTAGTGTAGACTGATATAAAGCACATTATTTGCTGCTAAATAGCGGTCATTTAGTAAATTTATCAGGAATTAACACATCCGATCCTGACATCAGGGTAAAGTTACATTGAAAAATTCGCTGGAAGATAATAAACAATTCATCGCAGAGTGCAAAATAACTCAGCGATTTTATTCATAATAAGTTACAAGAAATGAACATTGATCAATATAAAAAGCCCAAAGCGCCTATTCGTCGTTCAAAAATCGTACTATTCAACAAGCCATTCAATGTTTTAACTCAGTTTACCGATGCTACAGGCAGACAAACATTGAAAGACTTCATTCCTATCCCAGATATATACGCTGCTGGGCGTCTTGATAAAGACAGTGAAGGTTTATTGGTCTTGACCAACGATGGAAAATTACAGCACAAACTGACGAACCCTAAAAAGAAAACCAGTAAAACCTATTGGGTTCAAGTGGAAGGCGAACCGCAAGAGCACCAACTACAAGCATTGCGTGACGGCGTCGCGCTAAAAGACGGTATGACACGACCCGCTAAAGTTGAACGAATGCGAGAGCCCTCTTTATGGCCGCGAACCCCACCTGTACGCTTTCGCCAATCCATACCTACCAGCTGGTTGTCTATTACCATCAGTGAAGGGAAAAACCGTCAAGTGAGGCGGATGACAGCTCACATCGGCTTTCCCACTTTGAGGTTGGTACGTTATCGAGTGGGTAACTGGACGTTAGACGGCATCGCCTCAGGCACTTACCGAGAACTTGACTAGGTTCGTTTATACAACATATTGTCACATATTATGTGTACATTGCAGATGATTTGTACTTGGGAATTTGCTAGAATTCGCCACCATTTTTATTGAGACTTTGCTTTTTATCATGCCTTATATTCATTCCCTTAGTGCTGCCGAGTTAGCCAGTAATAGCCAGAAAAAGGTTATTGTTGGTATGTCTGGTGGTGTCGATTCTTCTGTTTCAGCGTATATATTGCTGCAGCAAGGCTATCAAGTTGAAGGCCTATTCATGAAGAACTGGGAAGAAGATGACAACGATGAATATTGCGCCGCGGCTGAAGATCTAAAAGATGCCCAAGCAGTAGCAGATAAACTCGGTATTGAACTACATCAAATAAACTTTGCGGCCGAATATTGGGATAATGTGTTCGAATATTTTTTGGAAGAATATAAATCTGGACGCACACCAAACCCAGATATCATGTGCAACAAAGAAATCAAATTTAAAGCCTTCCTAGAATTTGCTGCAGAGGAACTTGAAGCCGATTACATCGCCACTGGGCATTATGTGCGTCGCCGTGAAGTAGACGGTCATTGGCAAATGCTGCGCGGCATGGACGACAACAAAGACCAAAGCTACTTTTTGTATACGTTAGGTGAGCAACATGTTGGTCAGACTTTATTCCCAATAGGCGATATTGAAAAACCACAAGTGCGGGAAATTGCCCAAGAACAAGGGCTTATCACCCACGATAAAAAGGACAGCACAGGGATTTGTTTTATCGGTGAACGCAAATTTACTGATTTTCTATCTCAGTACCTTCCTGCTCAACCTGGTGTCATCGAAACACCGGAAGGTCAAGAAATAGGCCAGCATCAAGGTTTGATGTACCACACGTTAGGCCAACGAAAAGGCTTAATGATCGGTGGTATGAAAGAATTTGGCGACGATCCTTGGTATGTGGTCGATAAAGACATGGCACGAAATGTATTGATTGTAGGCCAAGGTGCCGATCACCCTCGTCTGTTTTCAAAAGGCTTAGTGGCAAATCAGTTGCATTGGGTTGACCGTATTGGCCCTTCATCCCCAATGAAATGCAGTGTTAAGACACGTTATCGCCAACAAGACATTGCCTGCACACTCACACCCGAGCCAGATGGCACCGTACACGTTATATTCGATGAACCACAAAAAGCAGTGACACCTGGCCAATCTGCCGTGTTTTACCTAGATGAAGTCTGCTTAGGTGGTGGGATAATAGAGAGCTATATTCGTTAATGCAAAATTCGCCAAAAAAAGCCATCAATACCAGTGAAATTGAAAAATGCTTAGCCCTTGCAGGTGTTTGCCAAGCAGCTGCGCTAGTTAAAGAAATCTCTAAACACGGTAGCTGCGACGAACAAGCCTATAGGGCCAGCATAGAAAGTATCACTATCACAGATTCCGATAATACCGAACAAGTATATGGTCAAATGAGCAATCTTAAATTGGGCTTTGATATTCTACACGCGCAATTGGGTAACAGCTCAACCCCGAAGGACACTGTCATTACGCGTTATATTGCGAACTTACTGAGCATTGAGCGCAAGCTCGCTCGCTCGTCTAAACGGATGACTGAATTGGGTGACAGAATTAATCACATAAAGCGCCAACAACTCCATTTAGATTTATTTTCAGGGCAAATGTTAGCCAATTTGGCCAGTGTATACAGTGACGTGGTGAGCCCAGTTACCGCCAAAATACAGGTGTCTGGCGACCCTCAACTACTGAAACAAGTTGATAACCAACATAAGGTGCGCGCCTTGCTTCTTGCGGGCGTTCGCTCAGCCGTCTTATGGCGTCAGCTAGGCGGTAAGCGCCGACAAATATTACTCAACCGACAGCGCATTTTAGTTTGCGCTGAGCAAGCATTAGCGCAAATCAACCAATCACGTTAGGAGCACACATTCCATGCAGTTATCCGCATTAACCGCCGTATCCCCCATAGATGGACGTTACGCTGACAAAACAGCAGAGTTACGCAGCATCTTTAGTGAGTTCGGCTTATTAAAGTACCGGGTACAAGTTGAAGTTCGCTGGTTACAGAAATTGGCTTCTACCACAGCTATAGAACAAGTTCCTGCTTTTAGTGCTGAGGCGAATGCGATACTGGATAACATCGTGGCCACGTTTGATGAAAACCATGCGGCGCGTATTAAAGAAATTGAGCGCACCACTAATCATGATGTAAAAGCAGTTGAGTATTTTTTAAAAGAGCAAGTTGCGCAAAATGCGGAATTAAACGCGGTTAACGAATTTATTCATTTTGCTTGTACCTCGGAAGACATCAACAATATGTCACATGCCCTCATGCTCAAAGAAGCCCGAGACAGCGTAATATTGCCCTACACAGATAAACTAGTTGATGAATTAAAGCGTCTCGCAAAGGAATACCAAAGTATCCCTATGATGGCGAGAACACACGGTCAACCTGCTTCACCCACGACTATGGGTAAAGAAATGGCCAATGTTGCGTATCGCCTAGAGCGTCAACGCAAGCAAATAGCAGACGTTGCCGTATTAGGTAAGGTTAACGGCGCAGTGGGTAACTATAACGCTCATTTATCGGCGTACCCAAGCCTAGATTGGGCGCAGTTTGCCCAAGAATTCGTAACAAGTTTAGGCGTAACACTGAATCCGTTTACCACCCAAATTGAACCTCACGATTACATTGCTGAATTATTTGATGCTGTAGCGCGATTCAATACCATATTGATCGATTTCAACCGGGACGTTTGGGGCTATATCGCACTGGGGCATTTCAAGCAAAAAACCATTGCTGGCGAAATCGGTTCATCAACCATGCCTCATAAAGTAAACCCGATTGACTTTGAAAACTCAGAAGGAAACTTAGGTCTGGCCAATGCATTGTTTGGTCACCTTGCGAGTAAGCTTCCAGTATCTCGCTGGCAGCGAGACCTAACGGACTCAACCGTATTACGTAATCTAGGCGTGGGTGTGGGATATGCCATAATTGCCTATCAAGCGACACTAAAAGGGATCAGTAAACTGCAAGTCAATGAGCAGAGTTTATTGGACGAGCTGGACAACAACTGGGAACTTCTTGCAGAGCCAATTCAAACCGTTATGCGTCGCTACGGCATTGAAAAACCTTACGAGAAATTAAAAGAGCTCACACGCGGCAAAAAGGTCAACCAGCAGATTATGGCCGAGTTTATAGACGATCTTGAATTACCGGATGAAGCCAAAGTTCAGCTAAAAAAATTAACGCCGTCTAACTACATAGGTCAAGCGGTCGAACTTGTTAACCAGATCTAAGATATAGCTAATCGAGGGGATGCTTATCCCCTCACTTTTCGCCACATTCTCAAGCAAAACACCTGTTCTTTTTAGCCTAAATTTACTCCCCATCATTTTAGCCTATACTCAATCCCTCACGGTCAAATGGAAGACCTTATGATCATTCGCATTTTACACGCATGGATATGGTGCGGCATTCCGGCTAATCCCTCGTATGATATTAATCCTACCCGGATCAGTAATATCCTTAGCTTGATGGTTATCTTTGTACTTTTGCTACAGGTACCCATCAGTGCGTATTACTGGCGCTACGATGGACTGTACAAATTAGGCTTAATCTTAAGTCACTGCGCGCTGCTATGCTTTGTCCCTCTGCTAAATCGCGCTCAACTTCAGCAGCTAGCAAAAATAACGCTTGTGCTTATTTTTATTAGTTACATTTGTTGGTCTAGCGTTATCTGGCAAGCCAATGTTCACGTGCACTACTATTTATTGTTAGGCATATTTGTTTGTCCCTTCATCTTTAGTGCGCAGCAAGTCACTATGTGGCTAAGCATTTTATCCCATGTATTGTTTTTCTTATTAATCGATGCATTTTACATCCTGTATATTAACCCACAGGATCTGTCTGAATATCATCAGACAGTCAGGGTATCAAGTACGGTATTTCTAGCCTTGTCTTGCACGTTAACGAGCTTTCATATCAGTCGTAATATGTCCCGTACCCAGCAAAAGCTGTCGTTAGCCAATCAGCGATCAGAATCTCTATTACTGAACATTTTGCCTTTACCAATCGCCCAGCGTTTGAAATATGCAAAAGGTAAGATTGCCGACCAATATGAACAAGCTTCGATATGCTTTGTTGATCTGGAGAGTTTCAGTTTATTGGTCAAATCATTAAAAGCCCATGAACTTGTGGACTTGCTTGATGATGTCTTTACCCAGTTTGATACGTTAAGTACTCATCATGGACTAGAAAAAATAAAAACTATCGGTGACGGATATATGGCCGCAGCCGGCGTTCCAAAAAGTAACAATGCACACGCACTGCAATGTTGCGCTTATGCGCTGGCAGTAAAAGAGGCTTTCGCAAGGCTGCAAATCAAATATAGCCTACAAACGGGACTTCGTATTGGTATCGGTTCAGGGGAAGTCGTAGCAGGTGTCATTGGGCGCAGCAAATTCTGTTACGATTTGTGGGGAGAAGCTGTTACCCTTGCAGCGAGAATGGAAAGCCATGGCCGCAGTGACCATATTCAAGTAACCCAATCGACTTACGAAATGGCCAAACACAAATATTGCTTTGAGCCCAGAGGTGAAGTCAGTGTTAAAGGGTTAGGTCAAATTCAAACCTATTGGTTGCGCGGCGTAAAAGAATAAATCCTGCTCATTTTTACGCTTCAAAAAGCGAAATTACAACCAGCACAAGGGCTGCAGTAACCATGTATGTATTTGACAATTTTGACCCAGAAATATTTTTAGATTATCACTGGCAAAAAAGTCCCGCCGTATTCAGACGTACCTTCAAGAAATTTGTAGACCCCCTTGACGAACATGACCTCGCAGGGTTGGCACAAGACCCTCGTATAGATTCACGTGTCGTATCGCTTGAAAAAACTAACTGGCAGGTTGAGCACGGTCCAATTGCAAACTTCGAACAAGCATGTAAAGGGCATTGGAGCCTATTAGTACAAAGTGTCGATCAACATGTAGATGAAGCAGACCAGCTTATTCGCATGTTTAACTTTATTCCCTACTGGCGTCTAGATGACTTAATGGTTAGTTTTTCCAATGAAGGTGCGGGTGTTGGGCCTCACCTTGACCAATACGATGTGTTCATTATTCAAGGAAAAGGCAGCCGCCGTTGGCAAGCAGGTGAAAAAGGCGAATATCCTACGTTTTATCCTCACCCAGATCTCAGCCAAATTACGCAATTTGATCCTATCGTAGATGAAATCTTGCTGCCCGGTGATATGATATACATCCCTGCTGGCTGTCCTCACAATGGTGTAGCCTTAGAAGATTGCATGAATTATTCGGTAGGCTTTCGAGCGCCATCACAACAAGACTTACTTTCTTCTTTTGCAGACTACAGTATTGATTTAGGTTTGTTTAAAACTCGGTATCAAGACCGAGGACTAACACCAAGACGCGATCCAAGTGAATTAGCACAACCAGAAATAAGCAGTTTTAGAAAGATGCTTCACGAGACAATTGACTCAGCTCACTTTGAACGCTGGTTAACGTCTCATTTTAGTCATACTCAGCTGAATCAAGGTTATGATGATCAGCATAACCCTGACTACACGTTAAGCGAAATACTCGCCTTGTTCGATGAACACACAATATTTGAGCGCCAACCCGGGATACGCCCTGTATATCTCACCAAAAATAACCCTGAACGTTCTCTAGAGTTCTTTATTGAAGGCCAAGCGTTTTTCGCACCCGCTAAATATGTCCCTAAGGTACGTGAATTACTGAGCATGCCTTCATGGCAGTACCAAGCGGCAATCGATGATGCCACGCCACTTTCGGTAAATCATTTTTGGGTGCAGCTAATGAGTGAATTGGTCAATGCTGGTGCATGGTTGCCAAAAGAAGAGACCTTTTAAAAAGTGATGTAAAATCTTGATCGAAATCGGCTTATAACAGGGAGCTCACTTTGGCTGTTACTAAAGGCTACAAGTAACGAACTGCCTATCCTCACGCGATTTCCTATACAGTGAACATCTAGCGGCTTTTGAATCTAGTCTTCTTGCAGATCTGTTATGTCATCAATAAGGTTTTGCAGTTCATTTAAGGCTTTTTTCTTTTGTTTAGCACTAAGGGATTGCCCAAGTTCAGCTAACATGGCCGCGTAAACCTGATTATTGTGTTGTGATATCGTCACAAGTTCATCGTCTTGGTAACGCTCAGGATGTGATAGTAAATCTAAGAACCGCTGAGGGAAATCAAGTTCATGGCGCTCATTGAGTAGCATCTCAAAAGCGTTTTTTTGAATTCGCTGACGATAGGCCATCCATAGATCGAAACTGCTTTTAAACTCGTCCGCATACGTGACGATTATCGTTTTTTGCGCTGGGCTTAGCTTACCAATAAATTCCTTGGCGTTATCTTGGGTATCTTCAATATTTTTTTCTAAACGCTCTTCCAACGTGCGCTCTTTGCGCTTTTCAATTCGTTCTTCATTTAGTTCATTTAACTCAGCAAATAAGTCAATGACTTGTTTATCCGTCAAATGTGGGGCAAGGCTTGCTAATTCAGGGCTAACATGATCTCTAAAACGCACCCAGTGCTCCTTGCCGAGCGCAAAATGCGCTAACCATTGTGCTTGGCTAACGGGTCCAGATGAAATCTGTTTATACAATGTTGTGAGCTGGGATTTATATTCACTTAATTCGTCTTGACGATGCCAGTGCATCCATTTCTCAACATGACCATCAAGCAATGACTTTTGACTGTTATCTAACTCCACGTAGTCGTCAATATACCAATACATCAACCAATCAATATTGTTATAGGCAAACTTTGAACTACACCCAGTAAGCAGAAAATTGAGGGTAAATAATAACAAAATCAATTTTTTCATAAATATATCAACCATATAACCGAAGCAAAGTACAAATGATGACGCCAGACGAGCTTGAATGAGTGACTAAGGGTATTGCGATCGTCTAAATGTTTACAGATGTGTGCGTAACACCAACACCTTTCATTGAATATAAACACTGACGTCATCAAAGTCGTTATACATTTTCCTTAACTGTCGACCAATCTATTACCAATTATTAATCATACTCTTAACATTATCTCTATGGCTGCGACTCACCTTTAATTCGGTGCCATTAGATAAAATAAGATGGTACTCGCCACTCACATGACTGACCAATTTTTGCACATATTTGATATTCACTATGGCGGACCGGTGCACTCTCACAAAGACACGAGGGTCGAGTTCTTCTTCTAGCTCTTTCATAGTACGGCGCATAATGTGGGTTTGTTCCAGCGCGTGTACACACATGTAATCGCCTGCCGCATCAATCCACTGTACATCGGCCAAAGAGACGCGTGTGACTTCCGTCCCGTCTTTAATAGCTAATACATCACCGTATTGAGTCGTATTTAATACTTCACCGCTGGCTAACCGGCGTAAGATGTCTTCACAATCGTCACCGGTAAAATCAGCAACAATCTTAGCTAAGGTTTGCTTATGATCAGACTCGCTGTGTAAAGACACATGATTGATGACTTTATCAACAGCAACACGCAGGCGCTCTTCGTCAACAGGCTTAAGTACATAATCTAATGCGTGAGCGTCAAATGCCTTAATAGCATAGGTATCGTATGCGGTAACAAAGATCACCATCGGCACAGGTTGGTTTAATTCACGCAACTTATTAATGACCTGAAAACCATTTAAACCCGGCATTTGAATGTCCAAAAATATTAAATCCGGACGTAACTGAGGGATAAGCGCGACCGCTTCCAACCCATTTTTACATTGAGCAACAAGGTTGATTTCTGAGAAGTCAGATAGGCGCATCGCAAGGCCTTTTCTTGCTAACGGCTCATCGTCAACTATTAGAGTGTTAATTTTCATGCACGGCTTCTTATGTCTCAAATGGAATACGAATACACACTTTTATACCAGAAGGTTGACTGTTTGAAATACTAAATGAAAAATCATCTTTGTATAGCGACCCTAATCGCTCTTGAATATTTTGTAAGCCTACACCATTTTCACGATACATTTGACCGTCTTGAATATCAGCTCCTGGGCCATTATCCGTGACTTCAAGCATGAGATCTCGCCCGAACACTTTAGCCGAAATCGCAATGCATCCGCCATCCTCGAGCTTCGAGATAGCATATTTAATGGAGTTCTCAATAAGCGGTTGTAGAATCAAGCTCGGTACCAGTGCCTCGTTCGCAGTTTGCTGTACATCCCATATAACGGTGAGGCGATCTTCGAAACGCACTTTTTCAATGGCCAAATAGAGGGTTAACGCTTCTATTTCTTGTCGAAGGGGGACTTTTTTAATCGGATCTTTATCCAGCGAATAACGCAAAAAGTCACTTAAACGACTGACCATAGACTCTGCGGTCTTATTTTCTTTCATTAAAATAAGCGTTGAGATAGCGTTCAAGGTATTAAATAAAAAATGTGGATTAAGCTGATAGCGCAACATTTTTATGTGCGCTTGGTGCGCCATAGTAGAGGCTCGAAGGCTATTTTGTTTCTCTTTGAGTAACATTTGGTAGTTCTTAATACCAAAATAGAGGCCTGTCCAACAACCGATCATGATCAATGAGTTAACCGTGTTAGTGAAATACATATACCATTCTTCTGGGCGATAGCCCTTTTTATATATCTCCCAGTAGTTAACGTTTTTCACCAACGCCCACATCAATGCAATGATATATACACTGGCTAACACCACCATTAGCATTTTCAACGGACTGAGTTTCATCGCCCGGGCAAAAATGTAGCGCAATGGTATGGTTAACAGCCAACCCGCATAAGCATTCAAGATGATCACAAACAGCCAAACGCTGCGCATGTCATGTAAAAAAGAGCCTATGTAATAAATTACTGCGAAACCGCCCCAACCAAGGGTGTGTAACGTCCAAAAAAGACGTTCGCGAGTTTCAAATAAAGCCTGCCACTTCATTTTCGAAATACCATTAAAATTCAATGAAATAAGCATTATACGGGAAAGGTAAACTTAATGTTGACGCTTGGGCGTGCGCCCTTCCCCGTTTATCGCATATTACGTTGAACCGCATCAATAAACGGGGAGAAGCAATCAATAAGGAATGTTCATACGTTTAAGCCAGTGCACCCACCACCATGCAGGCCCCACGAGCAAAAACTGCACGTCTTTTAAAAATGACGGGCTTTTACCTTCTACTTTGTGACCGACAAATTGCAGAATCCACATCACCACAAACAACGCTAAGCACACCACCCATACTTCATACATAGAACGTTCGATGAGCATTATGCCGTACAAGGACACCACACTGAGCAGCGTCATTGCAGCGCCGATTGGCCCTGACAGACGAAAATAGTAAATCAACATTGGGATCACTGCGATATGCGCCCAAGTGACATCAAAATGCACTAACACCTCTGGACGAGGAATAGACCACACTAACCCTAAAGTTACAAAATAAATGGCAGGCACCGCCACCGCGTGGATCAAGATATTGAATTTATTGGTATGGCTATGCCCGTACTCATTTAACAGTATTTCAATTTGGCGCATTGATTATCTCGCTCTTATTTTACATTTAGTTAACATAATAACATTGAGAATACCTAAAACCACAAAACCAGTCTATTGTCCTTTAGCTTAATCAATATTGATCAGTAGTTGCGACAGCAGTTTAGCCACATCATTTTCATCATCACAAAACTTAATACCAAAATAGTGACGACTATCGTCTTCTTTTTTATTGCGTACATGCCCTGACAGACTAATATCGTCCCCTTCAGAATTAGGGATGAGCAATTCAAGCTCTTGATCAACAATTGGTCTTACACCTTTGGCATCTCGGCCTATGCTGATCATGCAACCTTGATTAGAGATATCACGCACTAAACAGGGCACTATATGGCTACGCTCTTGGCTGTCTATCAACAAGGCGGCAATCCGCGTTTGGGCGCGCTGCTCTGTTCGCAAACCATGGCTTTGTAAGCTTTCTGGCAATGAGGTAAAAATCAGCTTTGACGGTTTCGTGATCACTATGATGATTTTGACTTTAAATGCCACAATTTCACCGGTTTCGTCTTCCAGTATGCAGCGCACTATCATGGTATTGTTCATATAAATGGCACCGCCTAACCCCGCCCATTTATTTTCATCGGGAAAACGAAAAATCAAACTACGATTTCCATCCATTCCAACAAATTCGGTTTTAACCCGTCTCTTTAACGTGGGTGAATGAATTTGTAAGTCAACGATCATCCCCGAACGCATCGATCGCAATTTAAACAATTCATCCCCTGATAAGCCGCTGTTATTTGGCAAAAGTCAGCATCCTGTGTATGAAGAAAACAAAATTAGGTGTACTTACTTCATTTAACGTAAAATTGGCCAGAATATAAAGTAATTTCGTTAAGATTTATCCAATAGTCGAATCCAAACGACTGAAATGTATGCTATTCATCTCTCTGTTTTTAAAGGTTTTAGTTCATGTCACATGACTCTTTTGATATCCACTACACTGTTAATGTCTCATCTCTAGCTGGTCATTTGATTGACGTAAGCTTGCACATTAACCTCCCCTCAAACGAGGGCCACGAACTAAGCTTACCAGCCTGGATCCCTGGTAGTTACATGATCCGCGACTTTGCAAAAAACCTGGTAGAAGTAAGCGCAAAGCACAAAGACGGCAATGCCGTTGAAATACGCAAACTCGATAAGCAAACCTGGAAGCTTGCCGCCAATACGGGGCCAATTGAAGTGTGTTATCGCGTTTATGCGCACGACTTATCTGTGCGCAGTGCTTATGTCTTCGATGACTTTGCTTTTTTCAATGGAACCAGTGTGTTCTTGGCGCTGAAAAACCATCGAGATGTCCCTTCCTTGGTCACATTGGTTAAGCCGCAACTTGCGCCATGCGATAAATGGCGTGTTGCCACGACCCTCCCCCTAGCGAACACCACAAAGCACCACGAGTTCGGTGAATATCAGGCAAAAAATTATAACGAGTTAATCGACCACCCCATTTTACTCGGCAATTATGACGCTATCCCCTTCGACGTGGTGACACCTGTCAAGCAAACAGAAGGCGTAGATGCGCAGCATACCTGCCAATTTGAACTGATTTTAGCCGGTGGGCATCGCAGTGATACAAAGCGCATGGCTGAAGATTTACGCAAACTATGCGCACATCACTTTGCTCTGTTCGATGACACCCCTCCCGTGGATCGCTATTTATTTATCACCATGCTAACCGGCAAAGATTTCGGCGGCTTAGAGCACATATCATCCACTGCGTTATTGTACAGTCGCGATGATTTACCCAGTTTGGCGCAAGCTGACCATATGCCTGATGGCTATCGCACATTTTTGAGCCTATGTAGCCATGAATTTTTACATACATGGCATGTGAAGCGCACTAGACCGGCAGTATTGCAAGCCAGCGAACTGAGCCAAGAAACCTATACACCCCAGTTGTGGATCTACGAGGGTTTCACCAGTTATTACGACGACATCAGCTTAACGCGCAGCTATGTCACAGGCCATGAGAGCTATTTAGAAGTCTTGGGGCAAACCCTTACGCGATTAGAGCGTAACGCGGGTCGCTTCAAACAAACAGTGACAGATTCGAGTTTTGATGCATGGACCAAGTTTTACCAACAAGACGCCAGCGCGATCAACAATATTGTTAGTTACTACGTTAAGGGGGCTGTGATTGCTTTGTGCTTAGATTTACACATACGCATGAACACCCAGCATACAAAAAGTTTGGATGACGTTATGCGCTATCTCTGGCAACACCACGGCAAGAAAGACCAAGGTACCCCAGACGATATTATTCATCGCATCGTACTTGACGACATGGCGCTACCCTTAGCCTCGTTTTTACAAGATGCATTGTATACCACCAAGGAATTACCCGTGGCGGCCTTATTAAATGAGTTTGGGGTCACCTTGCACAAGCGCCCACGCATCGATGGCAGCGATTTGGGTGGAAAACCGGCTCCGCGTGTCGCAAAAAATCAATTTGGCGCAGCGTTTAAAGCCGCAGATACTGGCGTAATCATTACCCAAGTAACTGAAAACAGCCCTGCATATGGGGCCGGTCTGCAAGTTGGCGATCAGTTAATCGCCTTGGATGGCTGGCAAGTCACCACTGGCAATTTATTAAGTATCTACCATCAATTTTCACCCAGTACACAGGTAACACTCGATGTATTACGCCATCAGCGCTTAAAACAATTACTCATGTCAGTAGAAGCGGCCATACAAGACACAGTGTATTTAACCGTCACTGACCAAGCCAAGCTGCAAAAATGGTTACCTAGCGTCAAATCATAGTGACGTATTCGCACTGGATTAAGTGCAATTTCATCTTGAACCATCCACGCTATGCATGTTGCACCAGTTTTGTACATTTACCTCAGTTCAGGGCAAAACTGGTGCAGTTTTCACTTATCGATCATCTCTACACCTTGTAAAAGTCTAATTAGTGAAGCCTATAGCAGAATTTTTCTCGGGCATGAACTTTGCTGTAAACGTTAGCACATAATTAATTTGCTATTTACTCAGTATCATAAAAAGGATCAGTCCAATGCAAACTCAACCATTCGATATGCAGCAGTTCATTTGCAATATGCCTAAAGCTGAACTGCATGTTCACCTTGAAGGCACCCTTGAGCCTGAGTTAAGTTTCGCTTTAGCCACTAAGAACAATATTCCATTAGAGTATGACACCCCAGAGCAACTTGTTGCCGCTTATGACTTTCATGACTTACCTTCTTTTTTAAAAATATACTACGCAGGCATGAACGTACTGCAGCATGAAGAAGATTTTTATCAACTCACTTGGGATTATTTAGCCAAAGCAGCTAGCGAAAATATCGTATATGTGGAGCTTTTCTTTGATCCCCAAGCGCATACATGCCGGGGAGTTAGCTTTGAAACCATCATTACCGGTATTCATAAGGCGCAACTTGATGCAGAGCAAAAGCTCGGTATACGTAGCCAGCTCATCATGTGTTTCTTGCGCGAGCTCAGCGCAGAGTCAGCAATGGAGCATCTCAAGCTCGCCATGCCCTATTTGCCGTGGCTAGTCGGTGTAGGACTAGACTCTAACGAGCAAGACAACCCACCATCTAAATTTGCTCAGGTGTTTGAATACGCTCGCGCGCTGGACTTAAAACTAACAATGCACTGCGACGTCAACCAACAAAATACCTTAGAGCATATCAAGCAGTGTGTAGATGATATTCAAGTGGATCGCATCGACCACGGGGTAAATGCCTTACAAGACTCAGCTTTATTGGCCTCTATCAAACAAAAACAACTTGGTTTAACGGTTTGCCCAGTATCTAATCGGTTCGTCGTACAGTCATTAACCTCAAACGAAATTCGTCAGATGCTTGAGCACGAATTATTAGTCACCATAAACTCCGATGACCCTGCCTATTTTCGTGCTTACCTAAATGACAATTTTATCGCACTGCAAAAAGAAGGACATTTTAGCGCACAAGATATCATCACTATGGTAAAGAATGCCTTTAACATAGCCTGGTTAAAAGACACGGAAATTAGCCAATATCTTTATCAAGTAGACCAATACGTCAAGCAGTCACATCATCAAGCGGCTTAATCCATTGAGCCGCGATAAGACCAATTGGTATAAGAGCGCCTTAAGCAAAAAACAGCCTTAAGGCGCGCGAGTGAACGGTAATACAACACATTACTGATTTTTTAAGCTGTGCTGTCGCCACAAGAAATACACTGCAGGCACGACCAATAAACTCAATATTAGCGCGCTTGCCATTCCCCCGACCATAGGGGCGGCAATTCTGCTCATAACCTCTGAACCCGTGCCGCTGCCGTACATCACGGGCAACAATCCAATAATGACCGTGGCCACCGTCATCATCACAGGGCGTACTCTGAGCCCTGCGCCTTGCATCACACTTTCGCGCAGCGCTTCTATGCTAATACGCTCCCGCTCTTTTTGCGCTCTATCGGTTAGCCCTTGATAGGCCTGATTTAAATACACCAGCATGATAACGCCAATTTCAACAGCGACGCCCGCCAAAGCGATAAAACCAACCCCAACTGCAACCGATAGATTAAAGTCCGCTAAATATACCAGCCATACGCCACCAATCATCGCCAAAGGTAAAGTCCCCAGAATGATAGCCACTTCTGCAAAGCGCTTAAAGTTCAGGTACAAAAGCAAAACGATAATGGCAAGAGTTAACGGAATAACATAATTCAGTTTATCTTTTGCTCGCTCGATATACTCATATTGCCCCGCCCAAGTGACGCTGTAGCCTGGTGGCAATTCGAGATTATCTTTGAGTAAAGCCTGTCCGTTTTCTACATAATGGCTAACATCGATATCTTCAATATCAATGAATATCCAACCGTTTAGCCGCGCATTTTCGCTTTTGATTGCCGCAGGTCCATCATCGATATACACACGGGCCACGTCTGCCAAGGTAATATGCTGACCACTTGCGGTAACAATCGGTAATAAACGGATTTGCTCAGGCGAGTCGCGATAGGCCTCAGGGTAACGCACGTTAATCGGGTAACGAGCTAACCCTTCAACGGACTCCCCTACATTAACCCCGCCGATTGCCATCGAAACCACTTGCCCAATAGTATTAATACTTAAGCCAAAGCGGGCAGCGGCTTCTCGGTCGATATCTACCTTAATATAGCGCCCACCAACCGCACGCTCTGCATACACAGAAGCAGAGCCTTGCATTGGCGATAAGATACGTTCAATGTCTTGCCCTAGTTTTTGAATAACCGCTAAATCCTCACCCGCCACTTTGATACCAACAGGGGTTTTAATTCCTGTAGCGAGCATATCAATACGCGTTTTTATCGGCATCACCCATGCGTTTGTCACCCCAGGGAAATTGACCGCCTGCTCCAGTGCGTTTCGTATATCTGCTTTAGTCATGCCCGGACGCCACTCGTCTTGAGGTTTAAATTGAATAAATGTCTCAATCATGGTCAAAGGCGCAGGATCAGTAGCTGTGTCTGCTCTACCAATCTTGCCGAACACATTTTTCACCTCTGGTACACTACGTATGAGCTTATCGGTTTGCTGAAGAACTTCCCTCGCTTTGCCCACAGATATCCCCGCATAAGTGGTTGGCATATACATTAAATCCCCTTCATCAAGGGGTGGCATAAACTCACTGCCTATGTCATTAAGAGGATAAAAACCAACAACAGTAACCATCAATGCGACAAGTACTGTACTTTTTGGGTAACGTAAAACGGTTTTAAGGGCTGGCATATAAAGAGCAATAAGCCCTTTATTAACTGGATTTTTATGCTCACTGATCACCTTACCGCGGATCGCGTATCCCATTAGCACAGGCACCACGCTTATAGCCAAGCCCGCTGATGCAGCCATAGCATAGGTTTTCGTAAACGCCAGCGGCGCAAACATGCGCCCTTCTTGCGCTTGAAGCATAAAAACAGGTAAAAAACTGACCGTGATAATCAACAAACTGAAAAACAATGCAGGCCCAACTTCTGACGCCGACTGAATGACGATATCCCAGCGGTTATCGTCTGTCAGTTCGGTGTCCTGCATATGCTTATGCATGTTTTCTATCATGACAATAGCACCGTCAGTCATTGCCCCAATTGCGATAGCAATCCCTCCGAGAGACATAATATTTGCGTTAATGCCTTGCCAGTACATGATGATAAATGCGACTAAAATACCTAGTGGCAAACTGACAATGGCGACCAAAGATGAGCGCACGTGAAATAAAAATATGGCGCATACCAAGCCGACAATTAGCAGCTCTTCAATTAACTTTGACCACAAATGATCCACCGCGCTGGTAATAAGTTCAGAGCGGTCATAAACCGGTACCACTTCTACCCCTTCTGGTAGCCCCTGTTTCAGTGCCTCAAGTTTCTGTTTAAAAGCGTCTATGGTTTTTTGCGCATTATCACCAAAACGCATGACCGCAATGCCCCCAACCACTTCCCCTTCGCCGTTCAATTCGGCAATGCCACGGCGCATCTGCGGCCCTAACTGAATATCTGCAATGTCGCGCAGTAACACAGGTATACCATTGTCATTAAACCCAAGTGGAATACGTGCTAAATCTTCGATACTTTGCAAATAGCCATTGGTGGAGACCAAATATTCCGCTTCGGCCATTTCAACCACTGAAGCGCCTACTTCTTGATTACCTGCTTGAATTGCGGTTTGAATCAAACTGAGTGGAATGTTATAGGCGCGTAGCTTATTTGGGTCTACCACTACTTGATATTGCTTGACCATGCCACCGATTGCGGCTACCTCAGAGATACCCGGTACAGTTTGTAATTCAAACTTTAAGTACCAATCTTGCAATGAGCGCAGCTCGCTTAAATCATGCTTTCCACTTTCATCCTTCAGGGCGTAGATATACACCCAACCTACTCCTGTAGCATCGGGCCCCAACTGAGGTTTTGCTTGAGAAGGCAAGCTTGGGCTCACCTGAGATAAATACTCTAGCACTCGGGTACGTGCCCAATAAGGGTCAGTATCATCATCAAATATAACGTAAACGTAGGAATCGCCGAAAAACGAAAAGCCACGAACCGTGGTTGCCCCAGGCACCGATAACATTGCACTGGTCAATGGGTACGTAACCTGATCTTCCACCACTTGCGGCGTTTGCCCAGGGTAACTGGTTTTAATAATAACCTGAACGTCCGACAGATCCGGTATGGCATCCACAGGCGTTTGCTTAATACTAAACAAGCCCAGGGCTACAACCATAGCGGTTAATAGCAAAACTAATAATCTATTATTGACGGACCAACGAATGATATGCAGGATCATGACGCGCCCTCATCAATAATGGATAAGGCTACAATCACAAAATCGCCGTCGCTAATTTCAAAGGTGAATTCTATTCGACTATTTGCATTTAGCTGATGAAGCACATGCTCATCAATATGTTCAGCAAAGCTAAATACCATAGTTGCAGGACCTCGCCCCCATTTTTCGATAGGACCGCGGCTAATATTTGCACTGCGTTGTTCAATATTAATCGAGTTTACTGTGCCTCGAACCTGTGCCTGCTCTGGTGCCGTTTTAACGTTTTGTTTTTTGCTTTGGCTTTTGCTTTCCATGTCCATGCTCATTTTCATGTGAGCCTGCATACTGTTATTATTTTGGCGGGTGCTGGCAGATCCGTTGTCGTGATCCATACGCACAAAATCAGATGAAATACTGCTTTGTGAATCAATTAAAAACTGAGCCGAGGTGACCACTTCATCACCCATTTCAATCCCACTGGTAATTTCAATTGCCTCACGGGACATTTTGCCTAACGTGACCGCAACAGACTTAAAATATCCCTCACCTAAGGCCAGCACCACTCGGTCTTGATTACCTGTACGGATGACAGCTTCACGAGGTACCGTTAGCGTCGCGGCACTGGGCTTACCTTGGATCGTAATATTTGAGTACATATTGGGTTTGAGTAATCGTTCAGGGTTATCAAAACGTAACCGGACTCGCAGGGCACGAGTAGATATATCAAGGGAAGGGTAAATGTAATCTAGCTTGCCTTGCCACTGCCTATCAGGCAGGTATGCCACGTCCATGTTAACAGCAAGTCCTTCCTCTAACAGTGAAGCCTGTTGCTCGAACACTTCAGCCTCTACCCATACCTCGTCAAGGCTCGCAATCGACAGTAGCGTGTCTCCCGGCTTGACATAAAATCCATGGCGAATTTTTAAATGTTCTAATACCCCAGATTGAGGGGCGTAGAAGGTCACACTTTGCAGTACTTTTCCGTCGCTATCCAACTGCTGCATAGCCTCTTGCGGCATATGCAGCGCTAACAACCTTTGCCGTGCTGCGTCAATAATGACGCGACTTTTCCCCTTTTTGGCCAGTAAATACTCTTCTTGAGCACTGACCAATTGGGGGGAGTAAATACCATACATTTTTTGCCCTTTACTAACGGTCTCTCCTGCTGTGCTCACGTATAACGCATCGACCCAGCCTTCAACTCGCGGGTGCATGTGCACTATGGTGTCTTCGTTGTATTTGATGTAACCCACCGTCTCAATGGTATTGTTTAAGGTGGTCATTTTCGCCTGCGCTGTGCGTACCCCCAAATTATTCACCACATCAGGAGAGATTTTTACTGACCCCGCTTGCGCAGACATGCTTTCATCAGCCCCCCTTTGGTTGCCATAAAATGGGATAAGATCCATCCCCATTGGTGACTTGCCCGGTTTGTCTCTACGAAAATTTGGATCCATCGGGGCAACCCAATACAAGGGCTCCCGTTGCTGGCTACTCCCCTTAGTCCCCTTCGCTGTCTGATTGTCTACTTGTTTATGCTCGTTCATGCCGCGCGATGAAAAAAGCAGCGTGCTTATAGCCGCTCCTATCACACCACCAATAAGTAAGGCGATCGCTATTCGCAAATGAGTTTTCATGGGCGTACTCCTGATAATATTGCAGACGACGGGTTTACTGATGAGGGTGAGTTGTCGGAAGCAGACTGTTTATGTGATTGCTGCGCGACCGGAGAAGCATCATCTGCAGACAATAAACGTACATCTTGATGGGGTAAAAAATAGTTGATTTTCGCGTGAATTTTTTGTTGTTCAATACGCAGTTTGAGTAACGCCAGCTTTGCATCCAGTTCAGTAATAGACACCTCTACAGCAGCGTGTAAACTACCGTAGTCATGACTCAAATTGGCAGTACTCACCTCTTTTTGCTCAACAACATTCGGCAAAATAATCTGTTCGTAATGGCGTATACGTTTTGCATATTCCACGAACTGAGCAGATAACACATCAAGCTGAGCCATCATTTGTCGAATAAGTAGGCGATAATCTGTTCTAAGAGCCTCTTTTTGATGATGGGCAGCAGCCACAAGGCTGTCTTGTTTTTGATCAGAAAACAACGGTAAATCCACACTCACCCCCAATGACCAAAAATCTGCGCGACTACTATTTTGCGCGTCGTCTTGTCGTTGAGCATAACTCGCGTTAACAGCCCACTTCGGGTCGTATTGGGTTTTGGCCAACTTTACGTCACTGTCACTGGCTGTGATGTTCTGCTTAAGCGCTTGGATACGCGGGTGCTCAACGAGTAACGCTAACATTGCATTACGTCGCCCCAGGGGCCCTTGCTTATCAGCGGTATTTGACTGTGCAGTCATGTGTTGCGTATCAAGGATGATAAAGTCAGGTAAAGAAGCTATTTCTGGCTGCTCACCCGCGGCATCACTGGCTAACTCACAGTTATCAAATTCAAGTTCATGCTTACCAAATGTAAAATCCTGGGGGAGCGTCTCTGAGAAAGAATCAGAGGCATTAACTGACGCGTACTGGTTTGATAAACCTGCATGTGACGAACGCTCATTGACTAACCACTGGCATAATTTTGCTTCAATAGTGCGCTTGCTGACGTTAAGTTCTGCAATGCGATCTCCTAACGTTGCCTTATCTAACTGTGCATTTAGCACATCATTCTGGGTAATCTGGCCACTGCCATTCGCATACACCGAGGCATAGTTTCGCTGGGCAATATCAATCAGTTGCTGCAATACGTCACTTTGCTGGGTAGCTAGGGCAATACTTTGCTTGGCGTAATATAAATCTAACCACAATAAGGTAATGGTCTGGGTAATCTGCTTACGCCTGTCATCACGCATAAGTGGCTGGGCCGCGGCCAATTGGTTAAAGCGTTGGCGAGTGATGCTGCGACTATCACCACGGGTAAAGGTCTGTTTTATCCCCACTTTAAACTGGGTCATAGGTTCTTGATCTAAGGCAAAACCATCACTGGGCAGGTTCAGTAAACCAAAAGAAAGCTCTGGGTTATCAAGTGTATCCCCCGCCACGCCCCGAGCTTGCAAAGCCCGTTCTTTTTGCTGGCTACCAGATAGCCAAGGATCTTGTTGCTGAGCGCGGGAGATCGCGTCAATAAGCGTCATTCCCCTACTGTGTGGTGCACTAAATAAAGTTGCTGACAGCAAACAAACTGCCGTTATAAATGTGTTTTTGACCTTCCTCAATACGTTGTAACGTAAAGGGGGCAATAACATAGTCAATTTCATGATGTATCTCGGCAAACATTTTTCAGCGTTAACAACCTGAATATCATCAGGACAGTCTATAAACAGTCAGACTTGCAACACTGGCTTTATTTCGAAGAGAAAGCGTGATGAATAACGTGAATGATCCGCCTCACTTTCTCGATTAAAACAATAATTGGGCAAAATAAACCCAATTAGAATGTGCTAACCGAATATGGGAGGGCGTTTCGCTTTTGATTGGAACGGGTCAGGCGTAGAAAATAAAACACTGATGATTTTATCCTCTGAGGGCAAACTCAGTATCACCCCTTGATAGGCGATGACGACTGCCGCACTACAAGCGGCTTCGGGACAATGGCACGACTCAACGCTGTCTTTATCACAGCATTCCATGTTCATTTCACTGTCTTTGTCGTCGTTATCCATCGATGCATGTGAATTCGCTGCGTTAAAATTGGAAACATCGTTCAGTTGCATCGCACAGGGCTTGTTCGCTTCATACTGCGCAGATTGCGCTTTCGTCACATCCCCCATAGGCATATTGGCATGCGACATTGTGCTTATGCCTGAACTTGTGCTCATAGTTGTATTTGTATTTTGCTGACTCGCCTGCATTTCCATCGCAACACATGCCATTCCATTTACGCCAAACGACTGTACTGCAAGCAGCAACACAATCAAAAGGTAGGATGTAAATTTATGGCTCATGAAATACACATACTCGTTTAATGCAAAAAAACAATGACAGACTATCAACGAAAAACACGGTACTGGCGGGTATTAATGCACCCAGCCTAGCCCTTACAGCATTAGTTTATCCTTTCATATGACTCACATGCACGTAAAATTTTGCATTCTTTTTTATTTGAAGTCGATAGACATGCGACTATTTATTATCGTCTTCTGCAATAGGAACACAAGGTGCTGGTAAAACTTTGCGTGCTAGTGCCACCCAAAAGGGGCTCGCGAACAAACTCAATGCAATCACCGCAACCGTCACATGATAACCATAGTCACTTATAAGCTTAGATTGGCGACCGAGTGTAGCCAGAATAAAACTAAACTCGCCCACTTGAGCCAACATAGCCGCGGCATAAAGACTCTTTGCCCAACTGATTTTTAGCAAACGCAGAGTCACAGTGGCAATTAACGTATTCCCCACCAATACTAAGAACAGTAATGATGCCAATAGCGTACTGTTTTGAACAATAAAGTGCACGTTTAACAACATACCTATAGACATGAAAAACAGCGCAATAAACACCACATGAAAGGCCTCTAAACTGCTTCTGATCCACAGTGAATCTTTCATCTTTGCCACCAGCATGCCGCCAACAAATGCCCCTAATGCCGTCGACAGGTGCATTAAGCCAGATACTAACGCCAAGCCAAAACAACACAGTAACGCCCCGAAAACCTGTAACTCGTGGTTCACTTTGAGCTTATTCAGCCAACGAAACTCAACATATTCTTGATTCAGTAACCAGCGCACTAATATCAACACTCCAATGCCCGCACCCACTTGCATAGCAATCACGTCGGATTGAACACCTGTCTCATCCATTATGCCAATCACAATCACCATAGGGATCACCGCTAAATCTTGCACCAGTAAGATACCTAGAACATGCTGGCCTTGTTCACTGTGCAGCTCGTTATTGTCTTGCATTAACTTGAGCACCACAGCCGTGCTACTTAAGCTCAGCACAAACCCGAGCAACACGATTCGCTGAAGTGACCAATCAAGCAGGCTACCAACAAGGTAAACGCACGCCACACACAATATTATTTGCAATCCAGTACTGGTGATAGAGACACGCCAACTGCGGCGCAATTTATCTGGGCTGACCTCCATTCCGATGAAAAACAACAGCAATATCACACCTAACGAGCCCATTGTCTCAATCACATCAATGTCATTAATCAGACTTAAACACTGAGGGCCAACAATAAGCCCGGTCAGAATATAAGCGAGCACAAGAGGTAGTTTGAACTGTCTAAACAGTAAAGAGAGCAACAAGCCGATTAAGGTTGTGCCCACCACGGCGGGTAAAATAGGGTCAAAATGCATAGGCGTTAATGTACAGTTTTATTATTTTGTAGATACAAAGACCATATTCAATTAAAAGGTTCCTGATTGAAAAGCTTTGTCACACTTCAGATCAATAATTAAAAACATAGCACACTCGAGGCATCGTCATGACATGGAGAACCGGAGTGAGGCGTGGTGTAAGTGCTTCTCCCTACAGTGAATCTGTAATAGAAAACTGCTGTGAAAAATATGCAATCCTTCAGGTAAGTGATACAGCCAAAAAATATGTATCGGGGGAGCTCAAATCTAAGTTTATGATGAAATGCCATATGCGACGGTAACTCAGCGGCTAATTGCAATACGGTACTTTCCTTGCTTTAACCTTAGTCTGACATACTTAAATCGATTTTAGCCACGTAGTGACTCATACATTAGCAGTGCAGTAAGTATTCTTACTCATCATTAGCAAGAAGGAGGCAATATGGCCGGAGGTTGGGCGAAAGATGGTGCAGTACAAGATCAAATTGACGCAAGCGTTGATGAAGCTGTGGCGCGAGCAAAAAGCCAAATGCTCAAAGGTGAGAGCGCTCAATTTTGTGAAGAGTGCGGCGAACCTATTCCTGAGCGGAGGCGGGTCGCGTTGCCAGGTGTTCAACTGTGTATCAATTGCCAAACAGAAATAGAGAAATATGCAAGTGTTACATCATCTATTAATCGCCGTGGTAGTAAAGACAGTCAATTGAGGTAAGGCGTCTACAACACAGGAATGGAATGAGGTTGAGCCTGTAACAAAAAATCTGTAATTGCGCTTTCTATTTTATGTTTTTAGCTTTTAGCTATTGGCTAGCCATTGCCAGTGACATGTATCTAACATACTCAGCGCGTCGACCTATCGAGCTATATTAGGCGCCACGGCTCGCCTTGTGGAGCTGCTTAAGCATACTGCTTTGTCTTTCGGTTCATGCATCATCCAATAAATATACTGCCCCCTCGGGCTCAAACCGTTTCCTGAGCGAAAATTACGAACGCGAGAATAGCGGCGCTGGCGGTCGTCCGCGGCAACATTACCGTATCCAAGTGACAATACCCTTTTGCCCTAGCCAATAGGTGTATTGCACCTAGGGCTTAAGCGTCTTACCCTTGATAATAGAATAATAATGATCATAAATTATATAGGTCGAGACCATGCCAACATCTAAAGCCCTATCTGAATCGTTTAATACCGAAGAAACCGACGCCCAAGAGCGAAAAACTCAAAACACATCAGCTGAAAGCACGCCAGATCAAAGCACGCAAACAAACTCACCCAGTGACTCTGCATTTCCACACTTATTGCGCCCTCTGGATTTGGGTTTTGCTACCTTAAAAAACCGTACCCTCATGGGCTCAATGCACTTGGGCTTAGAAGAAGAGAAAGGCGGCTTTGATAAACTCGCCGCATTTTATGCAGAGCGTGCCAGAGGCGGTGTGGGTTTAATCGTAACGGGTGGCATCAGCCCTAACATTGCTGGTTGGGTCGCACCCTTTGCTGGGCGCATGAGCAGTTCTCGCCACGCTAAGAAACATCGCGTGATCACAGATGCAGTACACAAAGAAGGCGGTAAAATATGCATGCAGATTTTGCATTCTGGGCGTTACGGCTATCACCCGTTTAACGTGTCTGCGTCAGCCTCGAAGGCCCCTATAGCGCCTTTTAAACCAAAAGCGTTATCATCTCGGGGCGTTAAACGCACCATCGCGGATTACGTCGCCTGTGCCAGCTATGCTCAAGAAGCGGGTTATGACGGCGTTGAAATTATGGGCTCTGAAGGGTATCTGATAAACCAGTTCTTTTGTGAGCGAACCAACCACAGAGACGACGAATGGGGTGGCAGCCTCGAAAACCGCGCCCGGTTAGCGGTTGAAATAGTCAACCAAACCCGGCAAAAAGTCGGTCGCGATTTCATCTTGATTTACCGTTTATCTATGCTCGACTTGGTTGAGGGCGGCGCCTCTTGGGACGAAGTGGTCTATCTGGCCAAAGCTATTGAACAGGCTGGCGCGACTCTTATTAATACCGGCATCGGTTGGCACGAAGCACGTGTTCCTACCATAGTCACATCTGTGCCCAGAGCAGCCTTTACCTGGATAACGAAAAGAATGAAAGCGGAAGTGGCGCTCCCTCTCATTACCACAAATCGCATTAACACTCCCGAAGTAGCCGAGTCCGTATTGGCCCAAGGTCATGCAGACATGGTGTCGATGGCACGCCCCTTTTTAGCCGACTCTCAATTTGTCGCCAAAGCCATGCGTAACGAATCACAACTCATCAATACTTGCATCGCATGCAATCAAGCCTGCCTTGACCATGCCTTCGCACAAAAACGTGCGAGTTGCCTTGTAAACCCACAGGCTTGCTATGAAACTGAGTTAATTTTTAAAACGGTGGCAGTACCGAAAAAAGTGGCCGTAGTCGGCGCAGGCCCTGCTGGCTTAGCCTTTGCAATCTATGCCGCAGAGCGCGGGCATCAAGTACATTTATTTGAGCAAGCCAGTGAAATTGGCGGGCAATTTAACTATGCAAAACAGATCCCGGGTAAAGAAGAATTCTACGAAACCCTGCGTTACTACGCCCGTATGATAGAAAAAACCGGTGTTAATCTGCACTTAAATATAAAGGTCAATGCCAATGCCTTACAAGAATATAAATTTGATGAAATTGTTATGGCTACTGGTATTGAACCTCGTCAATTATCCATCCCAGGTAGCAATCACCCTAAAGTTCTCAGTTACATTGATGTACTTAGGGATCATAAGGCTGTCGGCAATAAAGTCGCCGTCATTGGTGCCGGTGGTATCGGTTTTGATGTGGCAGAATACCTAGTGGAGCAAGAGCATCTAGCAACCGATATTGATAAGTGGTTGGCCAACTGGGGGATTGATAAAAGTGTTTCCCTTGCTGGCGGCCTCACTCAGCCACATATTGCCCACAGTGGCCGTGAGGTGTATTTACTCCAACGCAAATCAAGCAAAGTTGGTGCGGGATTAGGCAAAACTTCAGGTTGGGTACACAGAGCGTCTCTCGCCCAGCATAACGTGCAGATGATCAACTCAGTAGAGTACGTAAAAGTCGATGACAATGGGCTACACATTAACATCAATGGCGTGCCTAAAACGCTTGAGGTTGATAATGTCATCGTTTGTGCAGGACAAGAGCCCCTGCGCGAATTACACACCAGTTTACTCGACCTTAAAGTGCCCGTGCACATTATTGGTGGTGCAGATGTAGCAGCAGAGCTTGATGCCAAGCGCGCTATTCGCCAAGGTGCTGAACTAGCAGCGTCGATTTAGCGTTTTCGTTTGCCTACCCATCGCATTTTCCCACGCGTGTAACTGCATAAAATCCGACATATTAAAAAACCGCTAAAGGCATAAAGCCTTTAGCGGTTTTCTAGTAGCGATAGCAATCTTTATTTAATAATCACACTGGCGGTGATTAATATGCTCTGCCCTGTCTTCAAAATGCGTATTGAGCAATTCACCTAATGCGGCGCGCGAGGCATTGGCTTGCACGACTTCTTCTGGGGTAACCGCTTTTGAAATACGCGTGTAATGATACCCGTAGAAATTAATTCCGGCCGATTTGAGCGCATCACCCATGTTGTCGATATTGTGTTGTTTGTCGTCTACGAACACCACTGAGCTATATTCGTGGCCGGTACGCTCAAGTAAGTCAAGTAACATCACGCCCTTGTTCATGCCCTGAACCATAAATACACCGTCTACATAGCTTACCCTTGCTGTGCGGCCATCTAGGGTATAATCGTAATGCAGGCCCACATCAGGAGAGGTTAACGACTTGTCAGTGAAATCTAAATCGTTGCGCGCTAGCTCGCGCATTGTACCGGCGCGGTATGCACCAGAGCGGGCGGTTAAAATAACCACGTCATTGCTCACACTGTGCACCAAGTTGGCCATGTCCGGCTGAGTTGGTTTATTGGTCGCAATCTCAAATACCATTCCTAGGGTGTCAAACAAGCAATTTACTTTTTCAGTTTCGCGGGTCGGGATCACCACTCCACTTTCATTTAGCGCGCGTCCACGCTGCCAGTCGTACCATTTGTCGCTACCGAAAAATTCCGTTGCCGTTAACAAGGTATCGTCAATATCGAATACCACCAGCGTAGTTTGAGCGTCTAGGCTATTCGCTTGAACAACGGCATCATGTAAATCAGTCGTTGAGTACACCTCATTGACAATCTCCCCGCTGAATTCATTTTGCCCAACAGACACATGGACTGGATCATCGATTCTGTCATGTTGACCTGTCGCGCAACCTGTCAAAAACACGGTAGAACTTATGCTTAACATGGCAGCGCACGTTAAAGATTTACGCTTGATGCGGATGACATTCGCCTGAAGTAAATAGAGGGTTTTGAGCATTATTATCTATCGTTTTATGCAAAATTAGGCGCAAATCATACAACATTTACTCTTTAGCGTGTAGCCAGAATTCTTAGCCTACACAGCTAAAACAACCTAATAAATTGTTCTTTAACAGCACATGTAGCTGTAGTGCACGTCGCAATCGATTAGATCCACGTGTAAAAAATGTTTTAAAAAGTTCAACTTTAATTTGTAAATGATAATTATTACCATTAGTATCTGCACACTTTCTCGCAAGGCTAAATGGATATTCTATGCGCTACTCTTCTTTAACTCTTCTCAGTTTTCTGGTCAGTACAACGCTTCAGGCACAAAGTGATACACCAAGTGACGGCCAAGATCTAGAACGTATGATCGTCACCGGTAGCCGCATTGTAGAGAGCATTGACGAAGTCCCTGCTTCAATCGTGATCATCACCCAACAACAGATTCAAGATCAGTTAAAAGTGACCAGTGAATTACAGTCGCTGCTTTCAACTCTTGTGCCTGGATTGGCACCTTCTACCGGCACGTCTAGTAATTCGGGGCAAACATTACGTGGTCGCGCACCCTTAATCATGATTGACGGAGTGCCCCAATCAACACCACTGAGAAACGGGTCTCTCGGAGTACGAAGTTTAGATGCCAGTACCATTGAACGAATCGAAGTTATCAAAGGAGCAACCTCCGTATATGGTAATGGCGCCGCGGGGGGGATCATTAATTACATAACGAAAAAAGCGGCCAGTAACACACCAATGTCCGGTCATATAACCGCTTCATCGCGCTTTAGCGGTGTCAAATTTGACGATTCGTTAGGCGGACGGCTAGATGCAGGCCTTAACGGGCAGCTAGATAAATTCAGCTATGTACTTAACGCAAGCTATGAAGAAAATGGCGTTCAACGGGATGCCCAAGGTGACATTCTCGGTCTGACCTATGGGTTAACAGATACTGATACAGAAAATTACTTTAGCAAATTTGGTTATCAGTTTGATGACGAAAAAGCACTGCGACTCACCTACAATTATTTTAAGTCAAAACAGGATACCGACTTAATTAATATCGTGGGCAATATCAACTCAGGTGATAAAACCTATGCTATAGAATCTCTCGACGGCACGTCTATTATCGGCGAGCCTCAAGGCCCAGAAAACCATAATGTCATGCTTAAATATTCAGATGACGAGATATTTACTCAAACGCAATTAGTCATTGATGCCTACACCCAGCGCATTAAAAACGTCTTTTTCTTTTCCACGAATTTAGCCAACCCAGACCAAGGGTTTGATGGCGGACAATCCATTATCGAGTCTGAGAAAAAAGGTTTACGTGCCACCTTCAACAGTCAGTTCACTTTGCACGACATCGACACCACCCTGATTTATGGTATCGATGCGTTAAACGATATCACGTCGCAGCCACTGGTCGATGGGCGTGTATGGGTGCCTAAAATGGACATGGATAACATTGCCGCATTCATCCAAGGAAAATGGGTTTTACAAGATAACATAATCATTAAAGCTGGGGTACGTCACGAAAACATCGATTTATCAGTAGATGACTTTAGCACGCTTCGCTTGTGCCGCACTGCCGACCAATGTTCAGTCGCCTTTGATGTAGTTGGTGACACCTTAGATTACAAGGCAACCACCTATAATGCAGCCATTCGCTATAACTTAAGTGACCTATTTAGGCCCTTTATCAGTTACTCACAAGGCGCTGACATTTCAGATACTGGACGTCTGCTGCGCACAGCAACGGTTACTGATATTGCCCTTATACGTACCGAAGCATCTATTATTGATAACTACGAAATCGGTTTTACCTCTGAGTTTGATTCCCTACGTGTCGAGTTTTCAGCCTATCGCAGTACCTCAGAACTGGGAACGACAAACTCGTTTGACGCTGAAACGGGCGTGTATTTGCCTGTTCGCGCCCCTCAAGAGATATATGGTTACGAAGCCTTAGCCACCTACCAAGTGTCGAAAAATCTCGACCTTTCAGGGACCTATTCATGGGTAGAGGGTAAAAATACAGAGTTAGATGTGTATTTAGGCGGTAAAGATATTGGTGCACCAAAAGGAACGATTAATGTAAATTGGCAACCGATTCCTGAAGCTCGCCTCGCGCTAAATTACCTCTACGTTGGTTCACGAAAGCGCTTTGCACAAATTGAAGGCGAATATGTCGGTGATCAAGGGCCGGTCGATAGCTACCATTTAGTCAATATTAATGGCAGTTATGCTGTCAATCATCAGTGGCAAGTCTTTATGGGGATCGAAAACCTACTCAACAATGATTACTACCCTGCTCGCTCGCAAGTCTACACCTACGATGGCTATAATCATAAAGGGCTGGGCATGACGGTAAATTTCGGTGCCACGTACCAGTTTTAACTCAGCCGAATGTTATTTTATTGGGGCGTCAGTAACTATTATATTAGGCGTGAATAATTTTCTGCCCATATTTACGCTAACCCCACTTTATCCGCCTCACCTTAACGACTTAGAGATGAGCAGAAATCAATACACATGGTGCATCGTCTGGCGTACACGTTATTCGCTTAAATTTATTGTTTGCTTGGCATAAGCCGTGCTTTATCAAAGACAAGTTTATTTTTGTTTGCTCACTAGTGAGATACGTAAATGAGATGCGGCACGACTTGCCAGCATTGACACGTATCCTCACTAAAATAAGGAGAATAATATGTCACATGATATTCGTGAAAAAATGTGGAAAGCGATGGCAGATAGCCCCATTGTTATGCTCGGTTTAACGGGCTCAAACGCGCACCATGAGCCTATGCACGCTCAACTCGATAAAGACGCTAACAGTGCGTTTTGGTTTTACACTACGAAAACTAATCGTAACGCTGCGGGCGGCAAGGCAATGGCGCAATTTGCCAGTAAAGATCACAAAGTTTTTGCCTGTATATCTGGCAATTTAGTAGAAGAAACCGATCCTGGTATCATCGATAAATATTGGTCTAAACATGTTTCTGCTTGGTATGAGGATGGCCGTAAAGACGCCTCACTTAAAATGCTAAGATTTGACCTAGATGAAGCTGAAATCTGGGAAGCAGATGCAGACTTTTCTGCCAAGGTAAATATCACATTTGGTGGTAAGGTCAAACCTGAAGAAATGGGTGAACACGATAAGGTTAGGTTATAAGCGGTTAACGCAACACGCTTTATGTAGTCGGCGGTTAATCGCCGACTAGCCATTACCCGCTAATGTCGCCCTTCCCTTCAAAGTACTCTCCTACGCTAGGGCGAATATATTCGATATACACCTCTCAATAAGCCTGATTCGACGAAAGTATAATATTTTTTTATTTTCGATGATCCTAATTCACGCATCAATCGTTTTACCTTTTACGCTAAAGCTCAATGGTGAGCATACGTCGTTAAGGGCCTAAACATGAAACTCAACCGCAGTCAGCATCTGCACTTTTTAATGGTAGACAGTGATGAAGATGACACCGTTTTAATGCAAGAGGCATTCGCTGAATCGAACAGTCTAAGTCACCTGAACTGCGTTAAAGATGAAGTACAACTTATTGACTACTTAGATGGACGTGGCGTGTATCAAAACCGAGAGCTCTACCCTTTACCTAATATCATATTGCTAGAACTACGGGCCCCCACAAATAAGACGTTTGACGCGCTCACTATACTGAAAAAATCGAGTGAATTTAGACGCGTTCCTGTGGTTATTTTTGCTAACTCGATGGATGAATCACTGGTGGCGAACGCATACGATCTTGGGGCTGCTTCCTATATCGTAAAACCCAATACGTTCGATGCATTGTTGAAGATCGTGCAGGGATGTCACGAATATTGGTCAATGTGTGCAAGACCTGTGCTGTCTCATAAACCCAAAGAGATAACCGCATTAAATGAGCCTGTTATTTTAAATACGCAAGCAGCACAAATGCCCCCTCATTAAGGGCGTTAAGCACTCGCAGTCTGTTTGTTAGAAAAGATGTTGTACATATTGTTATTAGAGTAGGTTGAGCCTAGCTCATCAACCCACGCAGTTTTATTTTTTCAAATTTAAACCTTTCGACCATTCCCCTCGACTTACTCCCAGATAACGCCATCTAGTTCGGGGATAAAAATGCACACGCCAAACACTGGGGGTATTGGTATATCGGATACCAGCGCCCAAGATATAACAATCACTAAAAACAAATCTGCAAAACGCTACTGGCTTGCCACTTGTGGCGTGATCTGCACACTCCTTTTGTATTGGGTGGTAGAGCCGGCTTTTAGCAGTTGGCGATCGTCTGATATCAGCATTTCAGCCAAACGTATCCACTTAGCCACAGTCGTTCGTGGAGATCTAGTAAGAGATTTATCCGTACAGGGCCAAGTCGTTGCAGCTATCAGCCCGCGCCTATACAGCCCTGCACAAGGAACGATTAATCTTTTTATCGATGCAGGTGACACGGTTCAAAAAGGCCAAGTGCTTGCCAGTGTAGATAGCCCAGAGTTGACCAATGAATTGCAACAAGAGGAATCAAGCTTACAAAAACTCAAAATGGAGCTTGACCGCCAACGTATACAATCGAAAAAGCAAGCATTAGAAAATCAAAAAGCAGTCGACCTAGCGAAAGTGGCACTTACCGCTGCTGAACGTGAAAAGCGCAGAGCCGACAAAGCATTCAGCACCCAATCCATCAGTCAAATTGACTTTGAAAAAGCCCAAGACGAGTTAGAAAATGCCAAGCTGGTATACAAACATGCACAGCAGGATGCCGACCTCAGCAAAGAGAGCCTCGCGTTTGAAGTACAGTCCAAACAGTTATTGGTTAAACGCCAAGCCTTAATGGTCAGTGACTTGTCACGCAAAGTCGCGAGACTAGATATTCGTTCCCCTGTCAGCGGTATTGTAGGTAATTTAGCGGCTGAACAAAGAAACCAAGTGGCAAAAAACCAAGCGATTCTAAGTGTGGTTGACTTGTCAGAGTTTGAACTTGAAGTGGATATTCCTGAAAGCTACGCAGATGATCTCGCTATCAACATGCCGGCTCTCGTCACCGTTAACGGCAGCAACCACCTGGCCAAATTGGTCAGTATTTCGCCTGAAATAGAAAACAACCAAGTGACGGGGCGTGTTCGTTTTTCCAAAGAAGATGAAAACGGTAGCGCGTTGCAGCCTCCTCGTGGTCTGCGTCAAAACCAAAGATTAACCACACGCATATTAATGGAAAACCGGACTGACGTGCTAATGCTCTCCAGAGGACAATTTCTAGAAAGCGGCTCAGGACGAGTGGCTTACGTCGTTGAAGGCAATCTCGCCAAAAGAACGAATATCGTTACTGGCGCGCGCAGTTTATCAAACGTTGAAGTGTTGTCAGGCTTGAGTGCAAATCAGCAGGTCATTATTTCAAGCACAGATCAATTCAATGACGCCCAAACCGTACTGATAACGCAATAAAGCCAACAATCATATGTAAAAAGCCTAGGCAACTCAGAAAAGCTGCCCGCAGACAACAATAAGAAACGCACAAGCACAAGGAAATATCAGCATGTTAACCATGAAAGACATCAAAAAGATTTACCGTACGGATTCAATCGAAACCCACGCCCTACGTGATTTCAACTTACAGGTAAACGAAGGCGATTTTGTCGCGGTTACTGGGCCTTCAGGCTCAGGTAAAACGACCTTTTTGAACATCGCTGGCTTACTCGAAACATTCGAAGAAGGCAGGTTTGAATTAGATGGAGTCGACATTAGCCATCAAAATGACGCAGCACGAAGCCGCTTACGTAATCAAAAAATTGGCTTCGTGTTTCAGAGTTTTAATTTGATACCGGACCTTAATTTATTTGACAACGTTGATGTGCCGCTTCGCTATCGTGGGTTTTCCCGCCAAGACCGTAAAAAGCGTATTGAACGCAACTTAGAAATGGTCGGCCTAGGAAATCGAATGAAGCACTTACCAGCGCAACTATCAGGGGGACAACAACAACGTGTTGCCATCGCCCGGGCGCTCGCTGGGGAACCGCGTTTTCTGCTGGCCGATGAACCCACGGGTAACCTCGACAGCAGCATGGCCCAAAGTGTGATGGCTTTGCTAAAAGACATCAACGCCAATGGCACCACCATTATTATGGTAACGCACGACGCAGGGTTGGCCACACAAGCCAATCGGAATATTCATGTGAGCGACGGTAAAGTAAGTGAGAAGCCTATGGGCTTAAGCCCTGAAGCGTCACAGTTTAAACCCTCGCAGCACAGGCGTGTTGTTGGCTTAAGCGAGTAAGGAATATCCATGTTTAATTATTATATAAAACTGGCGTTTAACAGCTTCAAGCGTAACCCGATTTTAACTGGCTTAATGATCACCGCCATTGCATTAGGAATTGGGGCGAGCATGACGACCATAACAGTAAACTACTTGATGTCAGCCGACCCTATACCACAGAAAAGTAGCCAGTTGTTTCATGTTCAAGTGGACAGCTGGGATCCCAATCACGGCTTTAACGACGAGCCAAATACCCCTCCGAATCAACTTACATGGACGGATGCCACCCATTTAATGTCGGCCAAAAAAGCCTTTAGACAAACGGCGATGGCAAAATCTGGGGCCATTATCCAACCAAACAGCCCTGATATTAATCCCTTTGAAGCGTCAATTCGCTTAGCCTTCAAAGATTTTTTTCCCATGTTTGACGTGCCGTTTAAGTACGGAAACGGTTGGGATCAGCAAGCCGACGACGACCGCCAACTTGTTGTGGTGCTCAGTAAAGAAATCAATGACAAAGTCTTCGCAGGTGAAAATTCAGTGGGCAACAGCATTGTTATCTATGGCCAGTCATTTAGGGTCATCGGTGTACTAGAGGCTTGGCAACCGCTGCCTAAATTTTACGATGTGAACAATGGCGCATTCGATGAGCCTGAAGACCTGTTCATGCCATTTTATTTAAAACAAGAACTTGAGTTGCCAAACTGGGGCAATACCAACTGCTGGAAAACCCCTGATGGTGAAGGCTTTACCGCGTTCTTACAATCAGAATGCATAAACTTTCAAATGTGGGTTGAGCTTAAGACCCCGCAAGATAAACAAGCTTATATGTCATTTTTAAACAATTATGTGAATGACCAAAAAGAATTGGGTCGCTTCCCTCGCCCTTTGAACAACCAGTTGTTAAACGTAATGCAATGGATGGACGACCAAGACGTGGTTGCCGATGACGCACAAATCATGATGTGGCTCTCGTTTATGTTTTTGGTGGTGTGCTTACTCAATACCATAGGTTTGCAACTCGCAAAATTCAGTGCGAAGTCTGGTGAAATTGGCCTGCGCCGAGCAGTGGGCGCCACTAAACGCGACTTATTTATGCAATACACAGTGGAAACCGGTGCGGTAGGTTTCGCGGGCGGATTGTTTGGTTTAGTGCTCGCACTATTAGGTTTAATAGGCATACGCCAGCTGTACGGTGAAGTGCTAAATGATTTAGCCAGCTTAGATCTGACCATGATCGCACTGGCGCTGGTGTTGTCATTGTTAGCCAGTATTTGTGCAGGCCTTTACCCCACTTGGCGGGCCTGCAATATCGCTCCTGCCAGCCAACTTAAAAGCCAATAAGGATATCAAGATGACAGATTCAAAAAGCCCGTCGTTTTTCGCTGAAAATTGGGAAATAGGTCCCATTTTCAGAGCCTTACTGCGCAACAAAGTCGGCGCCATGCTAATCGCACTGCAAATTGCTTTCACCATGACCATAGTTGTCAATGCGATATACATTATCGTAGAGCGCAGTGATAAAATGCAGCGTCCCAGCGGTATCGATGAGGCCAACAGTTTTTATATTTCAAGCGTTGGGTTTAGCCATGACTTTAATAGCTTGGTAACGACTCAGGAAGATTTAAATTTAATTCGTTCCCTCGACGGCGTAATCGATGCCGTGCAAATTAACGCAGTGCCATTAAGCGGCAGTGGGTGGTCAATGAGTTTGCAAACTCAACCGGGCGCAGAGTTTGACGGCACCGGAACCGCCGTGTATATGATCGATGAACACGGATTAAATAGCTTAGATGTTGCATTGGTTGCCGGTGAAAACTTCAGCCCAACCGATATTCAAACCCGCCAATCGAGTCAAACTCACTGGCCAGATAAAGTGATGATTACCCTTGCCATGGCAAACAGGTTATTCCCTGATGAAGGATTAACTGCACTTGGCAAAACCGTCTATATCAATGATATTGAACCCATGATCATTACTGGTATTGTCGACCAACTACAAGCGCCTTGGGTGGGTTGGGACAACGTTGAAAACGTGATGCTGACACCCGAAATACGTGACGCTAAATCAAGCCGTTATTTTGTTCGCACAAAACCAGGCCAACGCGATCGCATCATGAATGAAGTAGAAAGCCAATTAGCGAAAAGCAATTCAGGACGTATTATACGAGATATGCGCAGCGTAGAAGAAACGCGTGTGCGGGCTTATCGCGATAACAGCGCCATGATAAGCATCTTGGTTACCGTCATGACCATTCTCGTTATCGTCACAGGCTTAGGAATTGTTGGTTTGGCGAGTTTTAGCGTCAATCAACGTAAGAAGCAAATAGGCACACGCCGGGCACTTGGTGCAAGCCAACTGTCTATCGTGCGCTACTTTATGTTAGAGAACTTTCTCATTAGTTCAGCAGGTGTCGTAATAGGAGCGGCTTTAACCATAGTGCTCAACATTGTATTAGTGGATGCATTTAGCCTTGACCCAATCACTTGGTACTACATTCCTCTGGGAATGGTTGCACTTTGGCTTGTGGGCCAGCTTGCTGTTTTTGGCCCAGCAAGAAAAGCCGCGAATATTGCCCCAGCGCTAGCTACCAGAAGTGTCTAAACATAAAACGCTCCCATAGCTTATCTACTAACTACCTACAGTAAGCTGTACCTAGCTTTCTGTAGCGCCCTCTACTGATCAGCATATTGCTAACCCATTTGAGCTAATCTATCTACTTCGGCAGGGTAACTCCCTGTTTTTGTACTACAATTTTATCTAAATTCGTGTTTTATCTCTTTTAGGCTAGTGGATATTGCTATTTGCGATATACCCCTTTTGATTTTCTTGCTTAACGTATGCAACTTAAGCAATGATAATACTCGTTCGCTCCTGACTATTGGTCAGTGATATTAAACCTGAAGGTAAAAAATGAGTCGCCCACCTGCTTTTAGCACCACACTTAGCGGTAATATTCTCATCACTGAACTCGTTGGTACCATCGACGAAATCAATGCACGTAAGTTATTCAATAATTTAAAAGAACAAATTCTGACCTTAAACGGGGCTCCTTGGGGAAATATTTTGTTAGCCGAACACTGGGAGTTAAGTGCAGCTAAGATAGATAGCATCCTACGGGAAATTGAAATATGGGTCAGACAACACCACCGCACCCATTTAGTCTTTATTGTGGGTGAGCAACACGCACAGATCAAACGTTTTACCCTAAAACAGTATTTAGGCAATAACCTAAAAAAAGACACAGTCATGATCTATAACAGTCGTGAAGAAGGCATGCGTTGGCTAAATCAACACGGCTTTCGCTTAAGCAGTCAACACAATAGTTTGCCCGCATTACCTCTTGAATAAAACACTAACTTTAGGTACATTGCAGCCGTCTTAGGGGAGTAGCCCGCTCAAACGTTTGAGTAAGACTGTCAACATACTTGAGCCCTCATGGCTTATGGCAGTTTTGTGTTCATGCTTATAGCAGCATGAATATCGGCAAGACCTGAGGCAAATAGCGCCCCATTTGCGGGAGGCGTCTATTTGCCTTTGGTTTAGTATCCCGCACGAGATTGTTATAAATGGACGCTTTTTTCACTTCTACCCTTACCGTCACCCTCGCAGAAATGGGCGATAAAACCCAGTTATTATCGTTGCTGCTTGTAACACGATTACAAAAACCATGGCAAATTATTGCGGGTATTTTAATCGCGACTTTGCTTAATCATGGCGTATCGGCTTGGTTCGGTGATTGGCTCAGCCAATTCCTAACCAGCGAGTTAGGGGAGTTGCTAATTCATCTAAGCTTTATTGCCGTAGGCCTATGGCTGCTCATTCCTGACAAAGACGATGAACCCAATACCAGCCTCGATAAATACGGTGCGTTTGTGGTTTCACTCGTGCTGTTTTTTATTGCTGAAATGGGTGATAAAACCCAAATTGCCACCGTGCTGTTAGCCGCGCAGTACCAGTCCTTGCTTTGGGTAACGTTAGGCACCACCTTAGGCATGTTGCTGGCCAATGTACCAGTGGTTTTTGCAGGAAATTACATCATGCAGCGTATTCCCTTCACGTTAACCCGCGCCTTAGCCGCTTTGGTTTTTGTGGCAATTGGCTTGTATGGGCTGTTCAGCTAGTTGACGCAAATACAAATCGTAAAAATGAATAGCAGAAATGTTTTGTTATCATTATTGTCTCACTTTTGGGACAGATAATGCTTATAATGCGCCCATCAGTTCCAAGGGTTAAATGAAAGAGTTAAGTACTAGAAATGAAATTTGTTATAAAGTTTATCCGCGAAGCATTAGGTCGAATCATTATTTTAATTGATTTGATTACCCGCCCTCGTAAACAGAAACGCAGCCCTGAGGCACAAGCAAAAGTGGAAGCTGAGTTGAATAATTACTCCCTTTATCAATTTTATGCCTGCCCGTTTTGCATCAAAACTCGCCGTGCGTTGCATCGCCTCAACTTACCGATGCAAAAGCGCAATGCCAAAGAAGGCTCACAGCACAGAGCTGAACTATTAAACGGGGGCGGTGCTGTGAAAGTACCTTGTTTGCGTATTCAAAAAGACGGCCAAGATACCTGGATGTACGAATCTTCAGAGATCATCAATTATTTAGAGCAAAAATTCGCTTAAATAAATAGGCGAGTACCAATGCGCTGAATAAAAGACCAATAAAAAAGCCGCCCGTGAGCAAATTGTACACGGGCGGCTTTTTCAGTGTTAAAACGTTCAATCAGACAAATAATATTCCACGGTTGAAACAACGCGTAACTTTTTAATGTGTGGGTTGTTTCTGTCCCGTGCACTGATACTGAATTGGCCTTGAGAAGCGCGTTTTATCTTGCCCAATACGCTGTTTGAGTCTTTGGCGAACTTCTCCGCCACTTCTCGTGCTTTGCGAGTAGCCTCTTCTATCATCACCGGTTTAACATCATTTAAGCGTGTGAAAATGTATTCCACATTGGCTTGATAGTTATTTTGATTAAGTACAATCCCTTTCTTACCGAGCTCTGTAAGCTGCCCCATGACATTGCGAACAAGATCTATGTCCCTAGAATATACTGTAACCGTTTGCACTGCACTAAAGCGAAATGTGGGTGTGGCGTTGCCACCGTACTGCTGAGCAGATTTATCCGTGATAGCAGTGGCAGAAACACTAATATCAGACGGTGCGATCCCCCGCTGTTGCAAAAAATCTGATATCAATGTCGTGTTCCGTTCTATGGCGTCATATAAGGCTTCGAGTGAATTATCCGCTACCGTATATTGAATGGGCCAAATAACGATGTCGGCTGGGTATTCTTGTTCAGACAACCCTTTAACTGTAACGCTTCGTTCGAACTGGCGATATTCAATCACTGAATGACTAACTTGTATGCCAAGTACAATTAAGCCTGTACATAAAAACGCGCCTAAAATGAATGCAGCGCTTTTGCTTTGTGTTGTCATTATTACCTCGAACTAAAAATGCCGCTGTTTATTCAAGTTTTCAAATACCACGATGAGCAAAGTAGCAAATGGCCCAACAAACAAAGATATAATAAACCAAATCAATCCGTTGCGCCCCTTGCCTTGGGCAAGCCCGGCATTAATAAGTGCGAGTGTAAACCAGCCGACAAAATAGGAGCCAGTATTGGCCATGGATTCAAATTCCGACATATATATCCTTGAAATTAATTAAAAATAGCGTACGAAATGGCGTTCGTGCCTTAGCTTATCAAACCCTTTTCCATCTCGCTGCTTTTTTAATGGCTTTACGTTTTTAATGACTTTAAATCGCGCAAAAAAAAGCAAGCTGGCTTTTAGCCTCTGATCAGAGAGTTAAAAGCTCACGCTTGCTCAAAGTGCGAATAGTTCCTTTGGCTTGACTATGTCGGGTTCTACTTTAACTGATCTATTTCATCTGCCCTGCCAACGCCTTTTAAAATGAGGCGCTGGTCCAAATCCAAAGTTTATCCGTGTCTTGGCGACCACTATCACCGGAATATGCTGCGTATTTAATTCCCGCTGAATAGCCACCCTCGAATTTACGCACGTAACTAAAATCAATCTCGCTACCTAAGTCATCGACCTCAGTGCTTTCTTCATCCGCGCTGAAATCGTGATAAATCACTGACCAAGCACCTCCAGCTAACTTACCCGACGCAGTCAAACTGATATCCACTAAACCTTGAGCTGGGGTACTGAGGAAGGTATCTGCCCAACCGTTGAATTTGTGCAAGGTAGCAAGAGGTGTAGCGAAACCATACAGACCATCGTCTGAGCCTAGCGATTCATATCCCAGTTTTAGGGTAACCACATCAAGCTTAACCCCTGCTTGAAGCATTAAATAATCAGCATCAAAATCAGTGGCAGCGGTTTCGCTTGTTTGTGTGGCGTATTCCACCCCATAAAGCACGGATGTATCAGCCAGTTTAGTGCCGCCGTTAAAGCTAAAGCCATAGGTATCCAGTGCGTTATCTGTATCGTTATCTATTTCGAGCAAATAGCTGTACCCGACTAATTTACCGTACGGCGTTGAATATGCGATATTGATAAGATGATCTTTGCTATCAAAATCCGCATCGTCTGCAAAAATACGATTACGCTGACTAAGATAGGCATACTGCATGGTCAGATCTTTGCTTGCGGCATAGTTTACGCTTACCCCATCAAACGTTTGCCAATCTTGGCGCCAACCCACGTGACCCACAAATCTGTGGTTATCCATAGTGATAATCTGACGGCCAAGCTTCGCCGTTAATCCGTCATTTTGATACTGTATATAACCTTGATCCAGTTCTGTGTGTTCGGGGTCGGCAATCACCGAATATTGCCCTACATTGTAACCACTTGGCCCGACAGTATAATCGCCCTCTCCTAGCACAATACGCGTGTCTTCTACTTCGATTTTGGCTGAGAAGCCTTTGTAGCTTGCCGTCGTATAGTTAAGCATGGTGCGCAGTGTTAATGCACTGGCGTCGTTACTATCTTGGTCAACATCTTCGTAGCGCAAACGTAAGTTAACCGCCGCAGTGCCCTCTTTTAATGCACTTGTGATACTGGCTTGCTCAGCACCCTGCGCCTGTCCCATTGTCGCCCCGGCACATACAAGGCCAACCATACTAGCGAGTATTGATTTTTTAATTGGGTGATTAACGGTTTTTGCGCTCATGTTCATTCCTTCATTTCAGTATAATGTGTGTTGTTAATGCCTGTTTAATCAGACTTATATGTGTTTTTTGCTCGCACTGATTTACCCAGCAGCAGCGGCTAGGATAAAAGTAAGAGGACATTTATACCGCCCCCTTAGCAGCGCAGTATGTAAATCGTTAAGCCACGCTCGCGTCGTTAGCCTTAGTTTTGCCTTGCGCTTTTTTACGATGAGCCGCAACGGATTCCACTTTTCGCTGTTTCTCGTATAAAAAGGTCAAGACTTCGTGACGGTAGTGGTTGTACTGAGGGTTATCAGCCAGTGCTAGGCGATCCCGCGGCCGTTGCAACTCAATGTCTAGAATTTCACCTATGGTGGCAGAGGGACCATTGGTCATCATGACAATACGGTCAGATAGCAAGACGGCTTCATCTACGTCATGGGTTATCATCACTACCGTATTGCCTAGGTCGGCGTGAATTTCCATTATCGAGTCTTGCAAATGTGCTCTTGTCAGGGCATCTAATGCCCCAAAAGGTTCATCCATTAACAGCACCTTTGGCTCCATAGCGAGCGCTCTTGCAATCCCTACTCTTTGCTTCATACCACCTGATATTTCCGCCGGTAACTTGTCAACTGCATGACTCATGTGCACTAACTCAAGATTGTGCTCAACCCAGTCACGCATTTCAGCCTTGCTGCGCCCTTTGCTTGTTTGCTTAACCGCAAGCTCTACATTTTTGTAGGCCGTGAGCCATGGCAGCAAAGAGTGGTTTTGAAACACCACCGCACGTTCGGGCCCAGGCTCATTGACTTCGTGTCCATCTAAAATCACGCCGCCCTTTGTGGCTTTGTGTAGCCCAGCAATAATATTGAGTACCGTTGATTTACCGCATCCTGAGTGACCGATCAGTGAGATAAACTCACCCTTTTGGATCTTCAAATTCACATCGGTTAGGGCAGTAAACGGTCCTTTAGGTGTAGGGAAATCGATCCCCACTTGGGTGAGTTCTAAATGATGTTTTACAGTCATTTTGCTTTACCTTTTTATTTCGCTATTGTTCATGCAAACGCGTTAAATTTACTGTGCCTAGCGCTGCAGTGTTTCAACGCAGTGCGCAAGTAACGTAAAGTGAGTCCAGCATTAACGCAGCACAGCGCCTTTGTCCCAACTGACTTGTTTTTGTAGCAGCAACATAAGTCTGTCTAACGCAAAACCAATCAAGCCTATGGTTAATACCGCTACCATGATCCGGGCCAGTGATTCAGAACTGCCATTTTGAAACTCATCCCAGACAAACTTACCTAGGCCTGGGTTCTGAGCGAGCATTTCAGCCGCAATTAAGACCATCCAACCTATGCCTAGTGATAAACGCAATCCGGTGAAAATCATGGGTATAGATGACGGCATCACTATCTTCATGACGTGAGAAAATGGCCCTAATCGCAAAACTTTACTGACATTAAGCAAATCACTATCAATACTTGAAACACCAACAGCCGTGTTGATCAGCGTCGGCCACAAACAGCATAAAGAGACAGTAACGGCAGAGGTAATAAACGATTTTGAAAACATAGGATCTTCACTCACATAAACCGCACTCACCACCATAGTCACTAGGGGCAGCCAAGCCAGAGGCGATACCGGTTTTAGTAATTGAATCAACGGATTAATTGCCGCATAGGAGGCTTTACTTAATCCACAAATGATCCCAAGAGGCACCGCGATGACCGATGCGATTAAGAAGCCGACTGTCACTGTGTACAGACTGGTCCATATCTGGTCAAAAAATGTCGGGGCACCAGTAAATGCCCGTATCCTTGGGGTATAGCTGGGGTCTTGTGCTATTCGCGCTGCATTACGTTGCTCTTGGCGCTCATAAAATGCATTTGCTTTTTCCCGCTGAGCGCCATGCTCTTTAATTAACACCTGGGCTTGCGTCAATACATCACTTGGTCCTGGGAAGGAGCCTAAAGACGTATCAATATTTTTCGCCAATACCGCCCATAAACTTAGGAAAATTAAAATTCCAAGCAGAGGCAACATAGCATTTCTAAGTAGCGTGGACGCTGAACTGATATTCAGGTTTTTTACCGGCATTGAAATCAACGATGCGGTTTGTGCTCTAGACATAACGATTTCCTCCTCACTAAGGCTGGGCACCGTGCCCAGCCGCTAAGCGTGTTGATTAAATTTTACTGTCACCTTTTAAACCAATATCGAACTTCTCTAGGTAGGCATTTGGCTGTGTACCGTCATACACGATATTGTCAATAAAGTGAGTTTGCGGCTGTTTAAAGCCAGACTCGCTCGAAAACTCCGGAAAATCTGCCGCGTTGGCCTTTCCTTCAGCAATCAAAGCTAAGGCTGCTTGTGCATAGATATCAGGTCGATAAACTTTCTTGGCGATGTCTTTATACCAATCGTCAGACTTTTGCTCGCTGATCTGCCCCCAGCGGCGCATTTGCGTTAAATACCAAATGGCATCGCTGTAATAGGGGTAAGTGGCGTTGTGGCGAAAGAACACGTTGAAATCAGGTACTGAGCGCTTGTCGCCCTTTTCATATTCGAAGGTACCAGTCATGCTGTTGCCAATCACTTCTGCATCGGCACCCACATACTGACTTTTGGCTAAAATTTGTACCGCTTCAGGGCGATTAGCATTATTTTTCTCATCCAGCCAAATCGCTGCCCGTATCATGGCTTTAACCACGCGAATGTGAGTATTCGGGTTGTCTTCAGCCCATGCTTTATTCACCCCAAACACCTTTTCGGGGTTGTCTTTCCATATTTCATAGTCGGTTACGACAGGCACACCAATTCCTTTAAAGACAGCTTGCTGGTTCCATGGCTCACCGACGCAGTAACCGTAAATAGTCCCTGCTTCCATGGTCGAGGGCATTTGTGGTGGCGGCGTAACAGACAATTGCGCCTCCGCGTTGATTAATCCTTTAACATCGTTATTCGGGCCATAATACCCAGGGTGAATACCGCCAGCGGCTAACCAATAGCGCAACTCATAATTATGTGTAGACACAGGGAATACCATGCCCATTTTGAAAGGCTTACCTTGCTTTTTATAGCTTTCCACCACGGGTTTTAGCGCATCGGCTTTTATTGGATGCACCGGCTTACCGTTTTCCTGCGGAATATTTGGCTTCATTTGCTGCCAGATATCGTTCGACACAGTAATGGCATTTCCGTTTAAATCCATGCTGAAGGCGGTAATGATATCGGCTTTAGTCCCATAACCTATGGTTGCCCCTAAGGGCTGCCCCGCAAGCATATGCGCGCCATCAAGTTCACCGTCTATCACTCGGTCAAGTAGCACTTTCCAATTAGCTTGTGCTTCTAACGTGACATATAGCCCTTCATCTTCGAAATAGCCTTTTTCATAGGCGATTGCCAAGGGAGCCATATCAGTCAGTTTAATAAAGCCAAATTTGAGTTCTTCTTTTTCAGGCCATCCTACCGTCTGTGCTGTCGCGCTGTGACCGACTAACGTTGTCGTACACACTGCGGCAATCACCCCTAAACGAAGTGATTTAACGGTGAGTGCAAGTGAATTGAATACGCTGTTTTTAACCATTTCCTACTCCGTATCGGTTTCAAAAATTGTCCAAAAAAAAACCCACAACCTTCCAAAAATTGGATGGTTGTGGGCTACTTTGCCTCTTTGTAAATTAACCCCATGGCTAATCTACAACTTTGTCTCTGTCTAATAATGCTAAGCGTCAACGTTTAATGTTTTGGTTTTTCACGCTGCGCAGTGTCACATGCCATTATGCATCAACAATGCCAATTCAAAATAACAATAAATATCAATCATTTAGATTATTTTCATCGAGATAAAGCAAGAAGCTAGATACCAAAAAAGTGCAAAATGCGCAAAATTTGGGCGTCAGGAAACCGCTTTGCACGCTAAATAGCGTCAAAGAAAACTAAGTAAATATAAAATAACAACAAACTGGATGACGCAAAGGCCCTGAAAAACCGCCAATGGATTTCGCTGAATCAGGGGTCGTTTTTGCGCGGCTAACACGAGCGATTGATTAGGCCGAGATAAGTCCATCAAAAACTCTGAAAACGCCTGGTATCGAAACACAGGGTTGGGCTGCAAGGCTTTGCGTAGGGTTAGATCTAACCACGGCGGTAGATCAGGCCTAATTTGGCTTAATGGTTGGTACTGCCACTCATCAAAACTACCGGGGATATAATCTTGGTATCTAAATGCTTTGAATGGCAACTCGCCTGTCAGCATTTCGTAGACCACAACCGCCACAGAAAACATATCACTTTGATGATCACAGGCCTGCATAAGCAGGTACTCTGGCGCAATATAATGCACCGAGCCAAGCGCAATGCTCTCTGTCGGCAAGGAGTTTGTTTCTGCCAATGCATTGACTAACACGGTGCCAAAATCGATCAGTTTTACTTCCCCATTGTGATCCACCATCACATTTTCAGGTTTAACGTCACGATGCACCATATCGCGGCGCTGCAAAACGCGCAGTGCTTGCACCAAAGGACGAATAATCACACGTACCTGCTCAATCGACGGCTTAGGGTTATCCAACATCCACTGGCGTAACGTCTGACCCTCGATGTATTCACATACGTGATACATAAATTTCGCATCGTCAGGGCGCTTAAATATACGCATCACATTGGGATGCTGCATATGTTGGCCAATCCATTCTTCACGTAAAAAACCACTTAAATACACAGGATCGTCAACAAAGTTTTGTGACGGTATTTTTAGCCCATAGGATTTGTTGTCCCGCTCATTTATGACTTTATACAAACTGCTGCGCGTGCCATTAAATAGGGTTTGCACCACCCTATACCCTTCAAGCTTCATACCTACATCTAATGCGGGGGGCATAGCCAAATGCATTAACTGTCGGTAGTGCTCATCTAAGCTTGCATTAGGCAATTCGTTAACATGCACAAGCAAACAAGTAAGATTATCGTCACTGCCAGCCTCAAGGGCAGCAGCAATGATATTTTTGGCTCTTTGCTCTAAGCTCACGCTGTCTTCCTGAATAAGTGACAGGAGTTTTTTAGCTGATAAAAATTCATGTACTCCGTCAGATGTCAGCACGAATATGTCATCTCGTGCTAATGCTATGGTGCGAAAATCTATGTCCAAATGGGCTTCAATACCGACCGCCCGCGTCAAGACATTGTGACGCCCCTGACGGGAAACGTGATCTGTTGTCAGTTGTTCAAAATCACCATTTTGCACCCGGCTAATACGGCTATCACCCGTGTGTAATATAAATCCAGTGGCTGACTTAAATACCATTCCACTGAAGGTGGTCACCATTTGACTATGGCCTCCATGCTCGTAGTCATGTTGGCCAAAGCACCATCGGTTTAAACCTTGTAAGACTTTATTACTAGCGTGTTTAACGGTCCAGGTTTGCGGGGTTTGATAGTAATCTTGGATAAAATTCGTGACGCAGGTGATAGCGGCTTCGCGCCCGCGGGTACACACGCTGACGCCGTCTGCAATAGCAGCGACGGCGCCTTTCGTGCCAAGATTAGCATCCTTTGGTAGGTAAGCGGCAAAGGCGTCTTGATTTTCTGCCTTTAGCCCTTCGCTGGAAAAACCACCAAATTCTAAGTTTAGTTTTTCCAATAGACATTTCTCATAAAAAGGTGACTGCTGCGGCCTAGGTCACGTTGATTAATTCAACACTACCATCTTCTCTCACCTCCGTCATTGCCCCTTGTGGTTCCTTCATAAATAACAGTGCAACAAACCCAAGTACGGCGGTACAAGAAATAACAACGAAGAAAGTAGAGGTATCAACCATGGAATAAACCGTTAAATACACCACAGCACCGACATTCCCGTACGCGCCCGTCATGCCTGCTATTTGGCCCGTTAAGCGGCGTTTGATGAGCGGTACAACAGCAAAAACAGCACCTTCCCCTGATTGCACGAAGAATGAACACGCCATCACAGCAATAACAGCAAGCCAAATAGGCCAAGTAGCATCAATGAGGCTAAGACAGAAATAACCCAGTGCTAGGCCAGCAGTTAGTATCAGTAAGGTTTTTCTGCGTCCAAAACGGTCTGAAATTAAGCCTCCACCTGGGCGCGACATTAAATTCATAAAAGCGTACATACCGGCAAGTAACCCTGCTGTGGCCATATTCAGCTCAAACGTTTCTGCGAAAAAGGCCGGTAACATTGACACCACCGCCAGTTCTGAACCAAAGGTGGCAAAGTACAAAATATTTAATACTGCCACTTGCTTAAACGAATACCTATGCACTTGCGGCACTGGTGTCACAAATATTTCTTTGTTCACTTTATAGGTGGCATAGGCGTCGTACACATACAGTGCTGCGAGTCCTAAATAAATGGCAAGGGCGACACTCTCGCTTAACAAAGAAACACCTTGGGGTGATAATTTCCAGTTAAGTAAGGCAAGCGCCAAATACATAGGGGTTTTCATCACAAGTAACAGGTAAAAATCGCCAACACTGGTCACTTCCATGCCACCTAAATTTTTAGGGCGGAAATAGGTTGAGCCTTTTGGCGTATCTGTGGTGTTTTTAAAGTACACAACACTGAACAGTAAACTCATCAACCCTGTGATCCCCACCGCATAGCGCCAGCCGTCATCCCCACCGAATACGATGGCTAACGTAGGCAAGGTAAATGCCGCAGCTGCTGAACCAAAATTCCCCCAGCCACCGTACACACCTTCGGCTGTGCCTAACTCCTTAGGTGGAAACCATTCACTTACCATACGAATACCCACGACAAAACCCGCGCCGATACACCCTAAGGCAAATCGTGCAATAAGTAGCTGGGTGAAACTATCAGCAAGGGCAAACATAAAACACGGAATTGAACATATTGCCATGAGGGCGGAATAAACAATCCGCGGCCCAAACTTATCCGTTAACGCACCGATAATGACGCGAGCAGGGATCGTTAAAGCAACATTAATAATGAGCAGGGTTTTCCATTCGCTGAGCGTTAGACCAACACCATCCACAATAGCGCCTTTCAAGGGGGCCATGTTGAACCACACCATGAAGGTAATAAAAAACGCAATCCAAGATAAATGGAGAGTTTTCATTTTGCCGGTGAAAGACAGTAGATTAAATTTTTCGGCGCTCATTGTGGTTACTCTTAGAAAATTGACTCAAAAAAAAACCCGCAACGACTCCAGGACACGGAAAGTCGATGCGGGCTACATTGCCTTACTTAAAAATTACGAAGAGGTAATTTTGTCAGTGTGTGTTTTCGTTATATCTTTATTAATAACACTAGTGCATTCACTCTTACTAAAAGCACCAATAGTGCCAACTTTAATAAATCAATATAAATCAATAATTTACTTATTTCAGCTTTCGAATCCTGGTCAAAAGCACAATCATCGTTAACCAATATAGTGCAAGTTGCACGGCTTTCGTGCTTGCTCTCACAGTAAGCATGCTGGGTTTCATCTACATGTAGAGTAAAGGAAAATGCCCTGTTACCAATGACTTGCGATTCCCACTCACTAGCGTAATTAACACTAAAGCGCTGCGACTTGCGCTAACCACAGTGCTTTCTTATCTTGGGCTAAGAAACTTGCTTTAAAACTATTTGCTGCCAAGGTTTTAATCTGCTCTGGAGTAATAGGTAAATGGGCCGCTAAAGCGTGGTAATTATCATTTAAATAGCCCCCGAAATAGCTTGGATCATCCGCATTCACCGTCACCAATAAACCGCTATCGAGTAAGCTAAGAATATTATGCTCACGCATATGGGAAAATACGCATAACTTAATATTCGACAACGGACACACAGTTAGCGGCATTTGTTTTTCAGCCAGTGTTTGCATTAAGGCGGGATCATCGACACTACGTACACCATGATCGATTCGATGTACGTCCAAATCATTTAATGCACTCCAGATATACTCTGCTGGACCTTCTTCACCTGCATGAGCAACACGCAGCAGGCCGAGTGATTTTGCTTTGGCAAAAACCTGTGCAAACTTTTGTGGAGGGTTACCAAGTTCAGAACTGTCCAGCCCTACAGCCGTGATCATCGATAAATAAGGCTGCGCCGCTTCTAGAGTTTCAAATGCACTTTCTTCACTTAAGTGACGTAAGAACGACATTATTAATAACGTTGATTGACCCCACTCTTTCTCTGCTTGGGCAATGGCACGCATGAATCCCGGCATGAATACCTCAAAGCCGATGCCGCGCTCGGTATGCGTTTGCGGATCAAACATGATTTCTGCATGCACCACGTTGTCTTCTTTACACTTGCATAAGTAATCCCACATTAAACGATAGAAATCGTCTTCATCTCGAAGCACTGAGGCGCCTAAATAATATAGATCTAAAAAACTCTGCAAGTTATCAAAGTTGTAAGCCCGGCGCACATCATCAATCGTGGCATAGGGTAACGTGACTTGATGTTTAGCCGCTAACGCCATCATTAATTCAGGCTCTAGTGAACCTTCTATGTGCAAATGCAACTCTGCTTTGGGAAGTGATTTAATGAGCTCTGCGGTCGCTGCGTTTTCAACGGGCATGGTGACATCCTCTTATTAGTATCACGACTAACGCCTGTATTGCTCTGTAGTCTCGCACTACATTAGAGCAATACACGCACTACATTAGCGCGTGACATACATTTATCAATTCGCTGGACGCTATTTTAACTGAAGTCTAACGCCATATAGTCATTATTTTTCATCAGTTAACCGTTCCCTTGAGCGTGAAGCGACGTCTTTGTGTATCATTGTTCAGCATAATCCAGACCAAAGCTAGACTAAATGGTCAGGTTTTTGCTTTCACAGGGTACTTTAACCCTTTTTTCATTGGCCCGCTTAGGCTAGTAAGAGAACCCACAATGAGAAGCATCCATGTTTAACGCAGTATTCGAAAAGCTTTTTAAGCTGCAAGCCAACGGCACCAATATAAAAACAGAGTTTATCGCAGGTCTCACCACCTTCGCCGCCATGTCCTATGTGCTGGTGGTTAACCCCAGTATTTTATCTGCTGGTGGGATGCCCGTAGTAGGCTTGATTACTGTGACCGCTCTCGCCGCATGCTTAGGCACACTGCTGATGGCGTTTATGACCAACTACCCTATCGCGATGGCGCCTGGCATGGGCCTAAATGCCTTCTTTGCCTTCACCATTTGTTTAACTCGCGACATCCACTGGGAAGCGGCATTGGGCATAGTGTTTTGGAATGGCATACTCTTTTTACTGTTATCAGTTACAGGAGTGCGCACTAAGATAGCGGATGCTATTCCGGCAGCGCTAAAAATCGGAGTGCAATGTGGTATCGGTTTGTTCATTGCTTTTATTGGATTAAAAAACGCCGGTATCGTTGTTGATCACCCCGCTACCTTTCTTACGATTGGTGATTTATCAGAACCCGCTACCATGCTCGCGGTTGTTGGCATTCTACTGACCATAGTGCTGTTTATTAAAAAAGTAACTGGTGCAATATTGATTTCCGTTTTAGTGCTCACATTAATTGGTGCGTTTATCCCAACCGCAGACGGGTATCTAACACAGCACACAGACTCATTTGTGGGTATGCCGGACAGTATCAGCACGACCTTTTTCGCCATGGATCTTATGTACCCAATCGAAAATATCGCCACTACGTGGGATCTTATCTTCGCTCTCTTATTTGTGAATATGTTTGATACTATCGGCACCTTAATTGGTGTATCTCGCCGTGCTAATTTATTAGATAAAGAAGGTCGTTTACCAAAGATAGGGCCAGCGATGACGGCCGATGCAGCGGCAAGCGTAGTCGGTGCAGCGCTTGGTACTTCACCTGTCACCTCTTATGTGGAATCAGCGGCAGGTGTTTCATCAGGTGGTCGCACTGGTCTCACCGGTGTATTTGTCGCGTTGTGCTTTATGCTTGCGCTGTTTTTCACGCCGTTAATGAAAGTGATCCCATTAATGGCAACCACGCCCGCGTTGATAATGGTAGGTATTTTAATGATGGATTCTTTCAGACAACTCGATTTTGACGATTTAACTGCCCTAGCCACTGCCACTGTCGCTTTGTTGGTCATGCCACTGACCTTTAGTATCAGTGAGGGAATTGCAATGGGATTTATTACTTATGTGGGCATCATGGTCGGTACGGGCAAATATAAACAAGTCACTTGGATAACTTATGCCATGGCTGCTGTGTTTATACTGCGTTATGTGCTTGATTTGAAATAAACGATTAAAAGCCGCTGATTGAGGTACTAAAAAAACGCGTGATAGTGATGACTATCACGCGTTTTTTGGTTTTATCGCAAAATGTACTGAGCGAATTATTATTATTTAAACGGAAAGTGTTCCTTCCAATGCTGAGCAATCTCTTGGCGCGTACTTAACCAAACGCGGTCATGGCTTTGCACATATTCAATAAATCGTTGCAAAGCAGCCATCCGCGCCGGACGGCCGACGATCCGGCAATGCAAACCAATTGATAGCATTTTTGGCGCGTAGTTCCCTTCCTCATAAAGCACATCGAATGCATCTTTAAGATACTGATAAAACTGCTCACCACTGTTGAAACCTTGGGCACTAGCAAACCGCATGTCGTTCGTATCTAGCGTGTAAGGAACAATTAATAAGGGTTTAGGATAATTGGTATCGTAATACGGTAGGTCATCCGCATACGAGTCAGCGCAATACAATAAATCGTCTCGCTCAGAAATAAGTTTTAAAGTATTTGGACTGGTTCGCCCAGTATACCAACCAACCGGTTTCGAGCCCGTTATGGCTTGATGAAGCTGCATAGATGCATCAATCATTTTACGCTCTTGCGCCTCGGGCATATTTTGATAATGGATCCAGCGCATGCCGTGGCTGGCGATTTCCCAGTTGGCTTCTTTCATCGCAGCAACCGCCTCAGGGTTCCGTTGCAATGCCATAGTCACGCCAAAGACAGTAATCGGTACCTGCAAACGCTCAAATAAACGGTGTAACCGCCAGAATCCGACGCGGCTACCATATTCATACATGGACTCCATGCTCAAATGACGATCTTTGTAAGCTTGCGCACCAATGATTTCGGAAAGAAAAACTTCAGACGTATCATCACCATGCAAAACACAATTTTCGCCACCTTCTTCATAGTTAAGCACGAACTGCACTGCTATTTTTGCATTGGACGGCCAGTTCGGATTGGGCGGTGTGTCGCCATAGCCAATTAAATCTCGTGGGTATGCGTGGTTCATTACCTTTCTCTTGTTATTGATATTGTTTTGGTACTGTTAGGCCGCAGCCTTGTAAAATGAGCTTAATTAAACTCTTGGTGGCGTTTGCGAATTCACTTTGATCCATTTCATGCCCTTTAAGTTCCGTAATTTGCGCAGAAAAATCAGCGTAGTGCTGGCTACTAGCCCAAATATTGAACAACAAATAATAGGGGTCAATTTCTGGTAATTTTCCTAATTCAATCCATTGTTGAATAACCGCTACACGCGACTTCATCCACGTTGAATGCTGATCTTTGAAGAAACTGCTCAAGTTTGGTGCACCATTGATTATTTCTAGTGCAAATATTTTTGACGCATCTGGCCGGCAACGTGAGATTTCCATTTTGTCTGCTATATATGCAGCTAACACTTGAGCAGGATCATCCTGCGCTTTTGCATTATCAAAACTGCTGTTCCACAAGCTTAAAATCTCTTGCAACAGGGCTAAATACAATCCGTCTTTAGACTTAAAGTAATACAAAATATTGGTCTTAGGTAATTCAGCTCTATCAGCAATGTGTTGCACGCGAGTTCCCTTAAACCCATGAATTGCAAACTCTTTTTCTGCAGCTGCTAATATTTTAACGCGATTTATCGCACCGATACTGTCTTCTTTTTTTGATAATGAGTCACTCATCTAATTTGTACATTTCCTTTTATGTAGAGCCGTGTGTATTTGGCTGCGCATGCCCCATTAACATTAGGTTAACATATTACCTAAAATTACTTAGTTTGCCTATTTTTCAGGAGTTATCTTCGAAAAATTAGCGACTTAGGCATCATTCAAGCAAGCCGTAAACTGAATCAGTCGATAAGCACTAAGCACTCATAATACCAAAGTCTGTAAACAATTTAGCAAAAACCTGACCAATTGGTCTGGTTTTTGTATTAAATCACGCTATTATACAAATCATCACCATCATATTTACGACTGAGCTACTCGGAGAAGACCATGATCAGCTTTCTACTAAATGACAAAGCTGTGCACATAGATGCAAGTCAAGCAGATACGACACTGCTTAACTACCTTAGAGAAGAGCGCAAACTAAGTGGTACAAAAGAAGGTTGTGCGTCAGGCGATTGCGGCGCATGCACGGTCGTGGTAGCGCATCCCAATAAACAGGGCTCGGCACTAGAGTATCGCGCATTAAACAGCTGCGTGACGTTTTTATCTGCCATTCAAGGCAAGCAGCTACTAACGGTTGAGCACTTGGCAGACGGTGAAACCTTACATCCTGTGCAAGCGGCCATGGTCGATGCTCACGGATCTCAGTGCGGTTTTTGTACGCCGGGCTTCGTTATGTCAATGTTCGCACTTTATCAAAAAGATAGCGCGCCTAACCGAGAACAGGTCAACGTAGCATTAGGAGGTAATTTATGCCGCTGTACGGGTTATCGCCCTATTATCGACGCGGCCTTAAATGCCTGTACAGGCACACCAAGTGACAAATTCAGTTCCAAGCAAAATATCACCCTTAAACAGTTAGCTGAACTTAACGATAGCGACAGTGGTTTACCTAGCCTGTTGATGCCTAAAAATCGACGTGAACTCAGCCAAGCCATAAAAGAAAATCCAGAAGCGCGTTTATTCGCTGGCAGCACAGATTTAGCCTTAGAAGTCACACAGCAACTTAAAAACCTGCCTAAACTAATAAGCTTAACTGAAGTAGACGAACTGCAACATATCGAAGAAACCGACGATGGCCTTAAAATCGGCGCGGCCGTACCATTTAGCAAAATGGAAACCGCGCTGCTCAAGCATTTTCCCGCGCTACACGAATTAATCGAACGCTTCGCATCTACCCCTATTCGTAACCAAGCTACGTTAGGGGGGAATGTGGCCAACGCGTCTCCTATCGGTGATATGCCCCCAGCGCTACTGGCGTTAAATGCGGTTATCCATGTCGATAATGGCAGCACAAAACGTGAAATCAGTATCAGTGAATTTTTTACTGGCTACCGTCAAACCCTGTTACAACAGGGAGAATGGATAACCGATATTTACATTCCGTTTTTATCTGAGGCGGCGCAAGTACGCGCGTATAAAGTATCCAAACGCCAAGAAGATGATATTTCAGCAGTGTGTGCCGTATTTAACTTAATATTAGACGACAATAATATCGTACAAAGGCTCGATACTGGATTTGGCGGTGTGGCTGCAACCCCTGCATCTGATGATGCACTTAGCACTATACTCATTGGCAAAGACTGGACCCGTGCTGATACGTTTGAGGCGGGTAAAAATGTGTTAAGCCAAACATTTTCACCCATTGATGACGTGCGCGCCAGTGCAGAGTATCGTCAAACGTTATTGGTCAACCTATTCAAACGTTTTTGGCTGCAAACAAATCAACACAGTCAACAAATTGAAACCCGAGTGCACACTTATGCGTAATACGAAACCTGTGCTTAGCAGCGCTGTGCCCCACTCCACTTTAGATATTCAGCGAGGTTACTGTCATGCGTAAACTAATTGAACAGCCGTTTAGCAGTAACCCACAAGGAAAGGTCGGTAAATCTCATCCACACGAAAGCGCTATTCGTCAAGTGAGTGGACAAGCTCGTTACGTAGATGACATGCCCGAACCTAGCAATTTACAGTATGCTGCTGTAGGTACCAGCCCAGAGGCATCAGGTGTAATAGACAACATAGATTTAACTGACGTTTGGGCAAGTCCTGGGGTCATCGATGTCATTACCGTAGATGACGTACCGGGCCATGTAGATATTGCACCCGTCTTTGATGGCGATCCGATTTTTGCCCAAGGGCGCGTATTATTTAATGGTCAAGCTATGTTTGCTGTACTCGCTGACAGCACACAACATGCTAGACAAGCAGCCTTAAAGGCAAAGATTGAGATTACCCCGAGCACGCCCTGCCTTAGCGTATCCGAGGCGAAACGACAGGAAAATTTTGTACGACCACCACACTTCATGCAACAAGGAGACTTTGCCACTGCATTCGCCCAAAGCGAATACACTGCTCAAGGGCATTTAAGCATAGGCGGTCAAGAACACATGTACCTTGAAGGGCAAGTGTCCATGGCGATAAACGATGAAGAAGATCGTGTCTTGGTGTATACCTCGAGCCAACACCCAAGTGAAGTGCAAAAACTGATCGCTGAAGTACTAGGGTGTAAATTAAATAAAGTCGTGGTCGACATGCGCCGAATGGGCGGTGGTTTTGGGGGGAAAGAAACCCAAGCCGCTCAGTGGGCATGCATTGCTGCTTTACTTGCAAAACGCAATCAATGCGCAGTAAAACTTCGTTTGCCACGTATGCAAGACATGATTACCACCGGAAAACGTCACCCATTTGAAAACAGCTACCAAGTAGGTTTTAGCCAAGATGGTTTAATCAGTGCGGCTGCAATCGACATCAATGGTAATTGCGGGCACTCACCGGACTTATCAGATGCGATCGTTGATAGAGCCATGTTTCATTGCGACAATGGTTACTACCTTGAAAATGTGAATGTGGCTGGTCACCGCTGCCGTACTAATCAAGTATCACATACTGCCTACCGTGGGTTTGGCGGGCCACAAGGTATGATAATGGCTGAAACCATGATGGATGCCATTGCGCGAAAAGTAGGTAAAGATCCGCTCACTGTGCGTAAATTGAATCTATACGGTGAGAACGATCGTAATGTAACACCATACGGTATGACCGTTGAGCATAACTTGCTTGGCGATTTAATCGACAGGTTAGAAACATCTTCAGACTACTGGGCGCGAAGAGAAACGATCACTCAATTCAATGAAAACAGCCCAATCGTTAAAAAGGGTTTAGCACTGACACCGGTAAAATTCGGTATTTCCTTCACTGCTAAACATTTGAACCAAGCCGGCGCCCTATTGCATGTTTACACAGATGGCAGCATGCAAATCAATCATGGCGGCACTGAAATGGGTCAGGGTTTGCACACTAAGATAGGGCAAATTGTCGCCAATGAGTTCGGTATTTCGCTGCATGACGTAGAAGTCACTGCCACGCGTACCGATAAAGTTCCCAATACGTCTCCCACTGCGGCATCAAGCGGTACCGATTTGAACGGAAAAGCGGCACAAAATGCGTGTATCATCGTTAAACAGCGCTTAGCAGAATTTTACGCTGAGCAGATTGGTGATAAAACATTGTCTGCTGATGATGTCATTTTTTCAGACAATCGCGTTAAATTGGCCGAACATAGCGTTGATTTTGTACAATTAGTCCAAGATGCCTACATCGGGCGCGTGTCACTTTCGTCAACAGGTTTTTATAAAACGCCGAAAATTCATTACGATCGCAGTACAGGCAATGGCCGTCCGTTTTTCTATTTTGCCTATGGCGCTTCCGTTTCTGAGGTCTCTTTAGATACCCTAACCGGAGAGTACAAAGTAGAGCGTGTCGATATTCTGCATGATGTAGGTCGCAGCCTAAATCCGGCAATTGATATTGGCCAGATTGAAGGTGGCTTTATCCAAGGTATGGGCTGGCTTACCACAGAAGATTTAAAATGGGACGACAAAGGTCGATTAATTAGTAACAACCCAGCAACGTATAAAATACCCGCCATTGGTGACACACCAGAGATATTCAATGTCGACTTGTACCCAAGGGACAACGACGAAGACAGTATCTATCATTCAAAGGCAGTCGGTGAGCCTCCCTTTATGTTAGCCAATTCGGTTTGGTGCGCTATCAAAGATGCTATTTCAAGCTTGACTGACTATAAGGTCGATCCGGTTTTACCAGCTCCTGCCACACCAGAAGCGGTGCTAAAATGCATAACAGCCCTAGAGGATAGTTTGTCCTCTAACAAGGTAAGCTAAGATGAATACCAACAAATGGTATGATGCGCTGCACCAATGCCAAGCACAAGGCAAAGGCTATGTATTAGTGACGGTTTTGGCTGCTGCGGGTTCTACCCCAAGGGGCAACGGGACCAAGATGATTGTGACAGGTGAGGAAACGTTTGACACCATTGGCGGTGGGCACTTGGAATTTGCCGCCACTGAGCATGCCAGAAGTTTATTGGTGGCAAATGAACATACCCAACATATTGAGCACTATCCCCTTTCGAGCAAGTTAGGCCAATGCTGCGGCGGTGCAGTTAATGTGTTGTTCGAAGTAATGATTGAGCAATGCCAAAGTGTACAAATATACGGGGCCGGCCACGTCGCCCATGCATTGGTGCCATTACTAGCCCAGTTGCCTCTACAAATACAGTGGATTGATCCACGGGCTGAGTTGTTTCCACACAATAATGCTAAATTTGCTTTTGCGAATGTCGAGATGATAGTAAGTGACGAGCCAAGTGAGCATATCTCACATGCGCCAGCTAACAGCTGGTTGGTGATCATGACCCACAACCATCAGCTAGATTATGAACTGGTTGAAACAGCACTTAAACGCCCTGACTTACCGTTTATCGGCATGATTGGCTCTGAAACTAAAGCCAAACGCTTTAAGGCGCGTATTGCCACCCGTCTACCTAATGTTGTCTACCCAGAGCGGCTTGTGAGCCCTATTGGCGTATTAGATATTCCCGGTAAGCGTCCTATTGAAGTGGCAGTATCGATTGCGGGGCAATTGATTCAAAGACTGAATCAGGATGATGACGCAAATCAAGTAGAAGTTGGTGCAACTCACTCAAGTCAAAGCGCAGAGAGCAACAATGCGCAAAAAGACGCACTAAAAAACCAAGCAAAACGTGAAAAACAGGTACGCGCATGGCGCGCCTCAAAAGAGCTTAAAGACTTACTATGACCTTAACCGAACTAAATAACTTGTCGCCAGAAGAGGCAGAACACTTTTTTTCTCAAACCTGCGCAGCCCAGCGCTGGATCACGAAAATGCAATCCCAGCGACCTTACGCCAATATTCCAAGTGTAGTGCAGCAAGCAAAATTACACTGGCAAGACATGGAAAAAGAAGACGTTTTACAAGCATTTGATGCACATCCTATGATCGGCGATATGAGTAGCCTTAGGGAAAAATATGCCAGCACGAAGGACATGGCCAGTCACGAACAAGATGGGGCGAGTCAGGCCGATGAAGCCACTTTACAGGCATTACAAAAGTTAAATTTAGCCTATAAAGAAAAACATGGATTTATCTTCATCATCTGTGCAAGCGGGTTAAGCGCGAAAACCATGCTTGAGGAAATCGAAAAACGAATCGACAATACCACGGCAACTGAAATAGACATTGCCAGTGAAGAGCAAATTAAAATTACTATGTTACGACTCTTAAAAGGCCTTTCAGATGAGTAAAGCACCATCACTTTCAAGCCATGTGTTAGACACTACGCTCGGTAAACCGGCCGCGAATATGCAGCTAATATTAACTACCCCAGAGGGCAATATTGCGCATGCACAAACAGACGCTGATGGCCGCTGTAATCAATGGGGCGAATTAGCGATACTGCCAGGACTCTATCAGCTTAGGTTCATCACGGGTGAATATTTATCTGCAACCCATGGCAGCGCATTTTATCCCTTTGTAGACGTGCATTTTGAGATAACAAAAGAAGGCGGTCATTACCATATTCCGCTACTTATTTCCCCATTTGGCTTTAGCAGTTACCGCGGTAGCTAACGGAATTTTTTATTCAATGACAACCAGAATATACTTTGCTTCCATTTTGCATTTTCCCCAGAAAACACAGCAACCAAAAGACAACTTTAGCTACTTCAAAGATGGCGCCTTGGTTACGCGTAACGGGAAAATAGAAGCTATTGGCGATGCAAAAAGCCTTTCAGAACAATACGCAGAGGCAATACCTGCAGATTACCGCGGTCAACTAATTGTGCCAGGTTTTATAGACAGTCATCTGCACTTTCCCCAGACCGAAATGCTTGCCAGTTATGGTGAGCAATTACTCGACTGGCTTGATAATTACACTTTTCCTACAGAGAAAAAGTTTGCCGACCCTGAATACGCAGCCAAAATAGCAGACGTATTCTTGCGCCAACTATACCGCCACGGTACAACCAGTGCCATGGTGTATTCGTCAGTTCACCAGTGTGCAGCCGATGCCCTTTTTAGCGCTGCCCAGGAAAACAATATGTTGTTGATTGCCGGTAAAGTATGCATGGACAGGCACTGCCCTGCTTGGTTGCAGGACACCCCCGAAACAGCGCAGAAAGAGAGTGCAGCCTTAATTGAAAAATGGCACGGTAAAGACCGTTTACACTATGCCATCACTCCTCGTTTTGCCCCTACCAGTACTCAAAAGCAATTACACGCACTGGGTGAGTTAGCCCAACAATATCCAGATGTCTATATTCAAACGCATTTAAATGAAAACCTAAAAGAAATCGAGTGGGTCAATTCGCTGTTCCCTGACTACAACGGCTATTTAGACGTATACGATAAATTCAATATGCTGCGCCCAAAATCCATGTTTGGTCATTGTATTCACATGCAAGAGCACGAATGGCAACGCATGGCAGACAGTGGCGCGAGTATCGCATTTTGCCCGACATCCAATCTATTTTTAGGCAGCGGATTATTTGATTTAAACACAGCTGAGAAGTACAACATCCCTGTGGCCTTAGCCACAGACGTAGGTGCGGGTACCACGTTTAGCATGTTACGTACTTTGGGCGAGGCTTATAAAGTAGGACAACTACGCGGTGAGCAGCTACATCCCTTACATGGTTTTTATTTAATGACGCAAGGCGCAGCTGTCGCTCAAGAGCTTGACAGACAAATTGGAAATTTAAACCCAGGAACCGATGCCGACTTTGTAATTATCGACCCGCATTTTGATGAACTAACGCGATTACGTTGTGAAGAGCAAAGCGAAATCCAAGAGGTTATATTTGCCCTAAGCATGCTCGCCGATGACAGAGCAATTACGGCAACGTATATCGCAGGTAAACCTGTTTATCAGGCGAACACATAAACAAACGAAAAAATAAGAATTACAACAAAGGAACATTAGTATGGCATGGTTTGAATGGTCATCGTTATTTATTCGCTGGTTTCACGTTATTGCTGGCGTAGCGTGGATTGGCGCATCGTTTTACTTTATATGGTTAGACAATAATTTACGCACGCCGCCGAAATGGAAACAAGACAAAGGCATAAAAGGTGACCTATGGGCGGTGCACGGAGGTGGATTTTACGAGGTAGCCAAGTATCAACGCGGCCCAGAGAAAATGCCCGAAACCTTGCATTGGTTTAAATGGGAAGCCTACACCACTTGGTTAAGTGGTTTCTTACTGCTGAGTTTAATTTACTACCATGGCGCGTCTATTTATTTGATTGATCCCAATGTAATGGATTTGACTCCGCAAGACGCGATAATTCGTGGTTTGGGACTCATTTTCGGCGGCTTGTTTATTTATGAAGGGGCTTGTCGAAGTGCGCTCGGACGCTACCCTACGCTATTTGGCGTGTTTTTGCTGGTACTGCTTGGCTTGGTAAGCTATTTGGCCACCCATTGGTTCAGTGGCCGTGGTGCATTTATTCACGTTGGAGCATTAGTTGGTACCATAATGGCTGGCAATGTGTTCTTTAAGATTATGCCGGCTCAACGGCTAATGGTCGATGCAGTTACCAACAATAAAGAGATAGACCCAGCGTGGGGCTTGGCGGCAAAACTTCGTTCGGTGCACAATAATTACCTTACCCTGCCTCTGTTATTCATCATGATCAGTAATCACTACCCCATGACCTTTCAACACCCACACGCATGGGCTGTGCTTATGGCTATTGGTATTGTTTCAGCGTGGATCCGTCACTACTTTAACTTAAAACATGTAGGTATATCTCGCCCGTCTGTGCTTATTACTGGCGCTATAGGCATGTTATTAATAGCAGGTTGGGTATCTTACCCTAAGGCTACTCACAATGAAGCGAGCGAGCATCCTGCTCACCAAAGCAGCATATCCTCTAATCAAGCGCCGCTGAACGACGCAGAACAGCGCGCATTTGATGTGATTCAAACCCACTGTGCTAACTGTCATTCTGCGAAGCCAACGGATGAACTCTTTGTTGTCGCCCCGCTGGGCTTAATGCTTGATTCTTGGCAGCAAATTAATGCTAAAGCACCGTTGATTTATCAACGCGCTGTGATCAACAAAGATATGCCATTGATGAACAAAACCGGTATGACCGAAGATGACAGAGAAGCGATTCGTCAGTGGTTCAAGCCATAAACTAATGGCCAAATGGCAAAGTCCCTACACTAAACGCATTGGTTCAGTGTAGGCGACTTCCCCGGCTACTGAATATCTCCCATACAAAGTTGACGTTTTTGCATATAATTGGCCAATTGAATATCACCTAACTCACCGCTTTCTTGCAATGCCTTGTACACCCCTTGTTGGTCAGGCACTTTGCGCTGCTGCCCGAGCTTTTCTTTGGCATCTATATGTTCAATTACGACTTTAAACCCCACCACACCTCGGCGAAGCTTATCTTGATATTCCTCGGGCATTAAGGTTTTGTTGTCGAGTAAAGCAGGCTCGTATTTGGACACTAGGTCGTCCATTGCCTGTATTGTCTCTTCATCATTTAGTAGGCTAGCACGGCCCTTACAATGCACCGCTGCATAGTTCCATGTAGGTACCCCAGGCCCGTTTTCATACCAAGAAGGAGAAATATATGCATGAGGACCACTGAAAATCACCAACGCTTTCTCACCCGTCAATTGATGAATATGGGGATTTGCTCTGGCAATATGACCGTATAGTACCCCAAGCTCGCCCTCTTCTGGTTTGAAGGTGAATGGAATGTGCGTAGCTTCCAATGTATCAGACACGACAACACCAAAACTGTGTTCACTGATAAACTGAGCAATATGTTCTTTTTCCTGTATGCGTAGATTTTTAGGGACAAACATGGATTGGTATCTCTTCTTTATTGTGACCTGACGAACGTCGGTCACTTATTAGCAATCATATTTTAGATTTGAAAAAATCTTAGCACTTCAACAAAGTCAAATAGATGACATTCTGCTAAAAAACCGAGGTTCGAGGGCAAAAAAGTAAAAAACGCTCTATTTAGAGCGTTTTACAAAGAGGGTTAATTGGGTTCACGCTATTCGCACTATGGCGCTAAAACGCGCTCCTAACGTAGCGCCAAGATGCTTAAACTCGGATCAGTGTACAAATTTTGTTACCCGCAGGGTCGCGTAGATAGGCTAGGTGCATTTTATTTTCACCTTCACCGCGCACCCCAGGAGGATCTTCACAGGCCACACCACCATTAGCAACCCCAGCGGCGTGCCATGCTTCTGCTTGCTCGGTACTTTCTACTTTAAAGCCCAGTGTTGAGCCATTCCCATGACATGCAGGCTCACCGTTAATCGGTTTCGTTAATGCAAAAACACCGCTTTTATCAAAGTAAAAGCAACGTCCCTTTTCATCCATTACCCCTGGCTTGTAACCCAATACTTGCATAGTGGCGTCGTAAAACTTTTTTGACGCCTCCATATCGTTCACACCTATCATCACGTGGCTAAACATATTTTAACTCCTACTTATAAATGGGCCTAGCGGCATAAACCAAATTGACCGAAAACAAGCGATCACCTTAGCGCCAACGCTATTCGCTGTGCGGTATAGATAGATCCCAGTAAATCTGTATGTATTATTAATTAATTCAACAATTTATCAGTACTTTTGTAGCCTAGCAATGAATTTAGTGAAGCGGCAAAAAAGTCGCTTAAGTATGCTGTACCCTCAACAGTCCACACTTGTGCAAATGTCCTTGAGCAGTTGTACGTAGCCAGCCGCACTTAACCAGCATAGTAAAAGGTGTACTCGAGTAGGGCTACTTAATAACCGTCACCTATTCGCATGAAGCAAAAACACTGAAAACATGTCGTTACTTGCCATCCATTGCTGCTCTAATCGCCAGCCAGCCATGCGCGCTAAATGAATAAATTCATCAGGACGATATTTATAGGAGTTCTCGGTATGAATAGTTTCTCCTTGGGCGAAGGGAATCGATTGACCATTGATATGAACACTCTGCTCTATTTTACTCACGAGATGCATCTCTATACGACCAAAATGCGGGTTGTAAAACGCGTAATGCTCAAACGCGTCGAGGTCAAAATTACTGGCGGCGATATGGTTTACGTGGCGCAGTATATTAAGGTTAAACTTGGCAGTAACCCCAGCACTATCGTTATAAGCTTGATGAAGTGTATGCAGCGATTTTTTTGTATCCACGCCTATTAATAACATTCCGCTGTCACCTAGCGTTTTGCGTAAACGCTGCAAAAACGTAAGGGCGAAATCACGATTAAAATTACCAATGGTTGAGCCGGGAAAGAAGCCTAGTTTTACCAGCTCATCTTGATTTTTGCCTTTATTCTGCAGCGACACAGGTTGGGTAAAATCGGCAAATATTGGCGCCACATTGACGTGTGGGTAATCAGCGGAGAGTTTATCGGCAGCCCTTTGTAAATGACTGTGAGCGATATCAATGGGCACCACAGATTTAATCATTTTAATGCTTTCGAGCAGTATTCGAATTTTGGTTAAACTGCCTGCACCAAATTCAACCAGCTCCACCGGTTGTACGATTGACTGAGACAAATCAGAAGCGATATGCGGCAACATATTCATTTCTGTGAGGTATGGATAATATTCTGGTAAATCGCAAATCTGATCAAAAAGATCTGAGCCCACGCTGTCATAAAAAAATTTAGACGAAATGATCTTTTGCTGAGCATTTAACCCTGCGGTTATTTCAGCAATAAGTTGTAACTCAGGGCTAAGTTGATTCGTTGAATCCGCGCGTTGTGCAACCGGAGGTACTGACATATTAACAATCCTTAGCTAAACGTAAGCCCATAAACTGCCAACGTTGATGAGGGTAAAAGAAAGTACGATAAGTTGAGCGCATTTGCTCAATGGGCGTAACGCAAGAACCGCCTCGTAACACATATTGACCGGACATAAACTTGCCGTTGTATTCACCTACTGCGCCTTCTGGGGCTTTGTATCCTGGATAGGGCGTGTACGGACTGCGTGTCCACTCCCAAACATCGCCATACAGCTGCATGACGCCTTCCCCTACATCAGGCATAGGTGTAAAAATTTGCTTCTCTGAAAAGTTCCCACTAATGGCTTGTTCTCGCGCTGCCAGTTCCCACTCGTATTCAGTGGGCAGCCGGCATCCTTTCCACTGGGCGTACGCATCTGCTTCATAGTAACTAATATGACTAACCGGCGCATTTAACGTCAGTGGCACCAACCCGTTTAAGGTGAATTGATACCATGTATCACCGTGTTTGCGCCAATAAAGTGGGCATTGCCAGTCTTGTTGTTGCGCGACGCCCCACCCGTCAGCTAACCATAACACGGGGTTTTGATAGCCACCTGCTTCGATAAACAACAACCAATCAGCATTCGTTACCAATCCTTTGGCTAATGTAAACGAAGAAACATACGCTTTGTGTTTCGGCCCTTCGCAATCAAAATAGAAATCAGCTTGAGGCGCTGCGCCAAATTCGTGTAAACCTGCCTCAAAGGGGATAAATTGCTCTGAGGCTGATACGTTATCGGCGCTTGATTCAGCGATGCCGGACTTTGCGTTATATGCTGCGGGGTAAAGAGGGTTAAGAGAAAAAGCATGTAAGATATCCGTTAATAGCAATTCTTGATGCTGCATTTCGTGATTCATGCCAAGTTCCATCAAGGATACTAGCTCATCACAGGTGTTTGTTGTCAGAAGCTGCTCAATTGCGCTGTCTATTTGTTGGCGATAGGCGTACACATCTTCAATCGTCGGTCGACTGAGCATACCGCGTTGCGCACGAGGATGACGCTCACCTTTTTGTTCGTAATAAGAATTAAATAGATAATTAAATTGAGGTTGAGGCGACTGATAGTCTTCTACAAAGGGCAACAAAATAAATTGCTCAAAAAACCAAGTCGTATGGGCCAAATGCCATTTTGTTGGGCTAGCATCAGGCATAGACTGTAGCTGCATGTCTTCTGCGGTTAAGGGCTCAGCTAGAAGAAGGCTGTATTGACGCCGAGAATGAAATCGAGCAATCAGGGTATCAGCGGAATTATCAACAATGTGCGCAGTTGCAATCATAGTAAGTGCTTCTTGTTGTTCAGTTAACTCTTAGAGTATTGATAGCTTTAATGAAAATTTAATGAAAAATTAACGAAAAATTGTGCAAACTCAATGAAAAACACGACGCGGCGCGCTAGTTTAAGCGTGCAAAGTAGTCTTGCCATGTTTGATGAGGCCTGCCAGCAGCTTGTGCATAGTGACTCTCGTTTTCAAGTGCACCTTGGGCAATACCTTGATAAATACCGGCTATCACAGTACCAATGAAGTCCCCTAGTTCAGCGACACGATCTGCTTTGTACTCTTCGTACGTCAGTGCAATAAAACGGCCTAATTGTCCGCTTGCAGCAATTTTCATGTTCAATACCTTGTCGGTAGATAAGCGCAATACGCATTAACATATCAGTTGAAGGGTTAAAAAAAAAGTCACGTCGATTGTGCGCAGATGAGTAGCACTAGCTGGAGAATATCAAGCGTTGAGAGAAATAAGACCTGCGCCCAATGCTGAACAAAAAATAAAGGTGAGCTGAGTTAATGGTGGATATATTGGTGTAAGCCTAAGCCAATTAGCAAAACACTGCATCCAATTACTTGGATAAAAAACGTCCCTCTTGTTTCATTCCAATGCAGCGCGATAAAAAGCAAACAAACAGGGTTGATAAAAAAACAGGCTAGCCCCCATGCGATACTTTTGTTGAAGGCTTGAAGCAACAACACGACTCCACCAACAATAAATATCAGCAAGCCTATCAGCGTGATGAGCATCGTGATCATGTTCATATAGACCTACTCAAGGGGCGGAGTGCATTTATTAAGGGCCGCATTTATAAGAGGCGTGGTCAGTGTAATAAACCGCCTACAGGCGTATCACAATGGCTCTTTAGTCGTTAATAATCAGTAGTAAATAGATTTTACCTAAGCGTAAAATGCTTCTACAGTCCCTTTTAGAGTGATTAACATCGGCTGTCCTCGGCGGTCTAACGCTTTAGGCGAAGGAATTTTTACCCAGCCTTCACTAATACAGTATTCTTCTACATTGGTACGCTCTTTACCGTTCAAACGAATACCGATTTCGTGCTCAAATGCGGCCTCGTCATAATGCGGGCTGCGAGGGTTGCTAGAAAGTCGATCTGGTAGTGCCGGTAAGTTAGTGATGTCGTTCATAAAAATGACCTAAATTCAAAAAAGTGCGCCATTGTAGACAATATGCTCGTACCACTCAATATCTGTTAGGTATTAGTCCAGTGCGTTAGAAAAGACTCTGCCATGATGCGGATTGACTAAGTCCTTTTAAAACTCGCCCGCAAGGAATGCCCCAGCAGCTTTTGCTCTGGGTTCTCACTATTTGAAAAGGAACAGCCATTACGACATAGCGACGCATTTTTAAGGGGCAATTATTAATGTGGATTAATGGTATTATTTGGTGCGGTCGAACACGCCATCAAAAGCATGAAATAAAGCAATAGTAATAATCTAATATTCATACATATTCCGCGATCTGTGTTGATGATTCCTAGCGTGTTAGTTGCTGAAATTACAGGTACTTGATAAATTAACTGGTCAAGTTTTCATTGACTTTTAGGCCGCATATACTTTTATCTCGCCCCTTGCGTTTAGCCAAATACAATCCGCAATCTGCGCTTTCAATCAATGATCTAGGTGTTGTGTGCGCATCCGCTAAAACAGAAATATACCCTACACTTACTGTCACTCTTCCTGAGGCAACCTTGGGATGAGGTATATTAGCTTCATACACGCTGCGCCGAACATTCTCGGCCAGTCGCAGTGTATTCTGACTATCGCCATAGGTCACAATCGCAAACTCTTCTCCCCCATAGCGACAGACAATATCCGTTTCACGACAACAGGATTTAGTCAGCACCCCTGCAATTTTCATTAAACATAAATCACCAGAATAATGGCCTAAACAGTCGTTATATTCTTTGAAATGGTCGATATCGAACATAAGTAAGGAAATTGTTCGATTCTCACGTTTAGCCAAATTAAGCATAAACTGTAATTGACTATCGAAAGCCCGACGATTCTTTAAACCGGTTAAACTATCGATTGACGCTTGCTTATATAATTCTTCGTTGACCGCTTCTGGCTCAATAATACCCAGTAGCAAAATAGCCTTACCAAACTCATCGCGAACCAATGCCTTCGCTCTGCTTGAAAAATAAAGAACCTTATCTTGTGTTTCATCGTAATAAGGAAAACGATTATCGTACTCAGCAATCTTGTTGTTCTTAAGATCGTCATACTCTTTATATATTTCTTGCGCACTAACACTACTTTTTATCGCTATAAATTTATTGTAATCACCGGCGATTGGGCACGTTTTGCTAATCGAGTGCTGAATATCATCACCCAAATGAAAGGTGTCGCACATGGTTTTATTGCAATAGAAAACGTCAGGGGATTCTTCAAGATCAATTATCCACCAAGAGACACCGGAAAAATTAAGTAGGGTTTCGCATTGTCGGTAGTACTTTTCTATTTGTTTGTTAGCAAACATCTACCACTGGCTCGAATTAGGCTTAATAGGATTATATTAGTGTATCAGTTGCTTATTTACACTGTGCTTTGTACTAAATTAAACCAAAGTATACCCTACAAAAGTCAATAATGGCGCTGATTCCGGGCGATTAACTTACCAATAAGTGTGATAACTAAGGTGTGTTTGATTTTAGCTAACACTAAGCGAACAAAAGCATATTTTTAGATCAATCGCTTTGTCGCATCTTCATGTTTTCACTTTATATGAAACAATTAATTTCTTGCTTCCAATTAGCTTCTCTAGAAGCAAGGCTATTGAGCAAACATGGTGATTTTGCTTTATTATTAACCAATCATTACACATTAAAGAGTGCTATAAAAACCAGAAGCGCACCACCAGCCAATGATCCAAGGTGAGGATATATGAAAACACTGATTATCGTGACAATGCTAAGCCTATTGTCTGGATGTACTCAAAGTGACTGGCGTACAGCATCTCGTGAATCTGCGGGACTGGCGCTGGATCCAGCGACAGATACTCAGGCATCGATAGAAATCTATGCAGCTGATGCGTTTAGCTGGCGTGGCTGGTTTGCAGTGCACACCTGGCTCGCCATTAAACCGGAAAACGCACCGACCTATACTGTCTATGAAGTGGTCTCTTGGGCGCTAAGTAAAAACTCCCCCGCTTTAACCGAATATGAAACCATAACCCCTGATAGATACTGGTATGGTGCAAAACCGGAAAAAATATTATCCATTGAGGGGCCGCGAGCAACAGAACTCATCCCCAAAGTGTTAATCGCAGTAAACTATTACCCATGGGCACATGAATACACCCTATTCCCCGGGCCCAACAGTAATACATTCCCTGCATGGGTCGGTTTGCAAGTCCCTGAACTAGAACTCACTATGCCGTTTAGAGCAATTGGCAGTGGCTATGCACACTAGTCGTGCTTTAATTCAATTCCATTAAATAATTGCTAAGTGGTTAAATATTTAATGGAATTGGTATTAATTACTTGGTATTACAAACGACGAGCAATCACGCGCTGTACACATAATAAAAAAGCCCTCAGAGCGAAAGCAATGGGGCCTTATTGGCTATACGTTTTACCGGTTTACCCTCGATGGGATTGCTTTTAAGCGTTATTTATCCGCACGGCTGACAAATTTATGTTCACTGGTACTGACCTTAATACGCTCACCGCTTGAAATATACTCAGGTACTTGCACCGTCAACCCTGTGCTCAACGTAGCAGGCTTAGTACGTGCGCTGGCTGATGCGCCCTTTATTGAAGGGTCAGTTTCTGTGATCACCAGCTCCACATTGGGTGGTAATTCAACGCCCACTGCTGAACCGTTGACAATCATCACCTGCAAACCCGTTGTATCCTCAGCTATAAACAGTAACTCTTCCTCGATTGTTTCTTTATTTAGATTATAAGGCGTGTAATCTTCCGTGTTCATAAAGACATATTCGTCACCGTCTATATAAGAGAATGTCACGGGTTGGCGCACGAAATCTGCAGTTTTGATCATTTCGTCAGCTTTAAAGCTCTCGTCCGCTTTGGCTCCTGTGGTTACTTCATACAAGCGCATTCGGTATAAACTCGCTCCTGCACGGCCACTGGGGGTCAATTTATTAATATCTTTAACCACATATACTTTGTCGTTATGTTCAATGGCGGCGTTCTTTTTTACTTCACTGGCTTTTGGCATTAGGTTTATCTCTGTATCTGACGTGTTATGTTCGGCTGTGGTTAGCCATCAAATAAATTTCGCATCGAAATTACCAGAAAGCCCATGTAAGGCAAGCAGATTATCCTTTGCTCTCAATATAAAAAAGCCCAACTTGGCCAGTCGGGCATTTTTTAAAACATGCTTAGCAGCCGATGAAAACGCCGCCTAATTACACGCTACAAGGTCGATTCAAACAACTTATAGATACGACGATATTCGTCTAACCATGAACTGGGCTGCACAAAACCGTGGGACTCCACTGGATATATCGCAGTCTCGAAATCTTGCTTTTCAAGCTCAATTAAACGCTGGACTAAGCGCACTGTGTCTTGAAAAAACACATTTGAGTCAACCATGGGGGCATTAATCAACAACGGCTTCTCCAACCCTTCTGCAAAATACAGTGGAGAGCTGCGTTCATAAGCTATAGGGTCTACATCTGGCATATTTAAAATGTTCGAAGTGTAACCATGATTATAGTGTGCCCAATCTGTCACTGGGCGCAACGCAGCACCAGATTGGAATAAGTCTGGTTGGGTAAATAACGCCATAAACGTCATAAACCCGCCATATGAGCCCCCGTAAGTACCAATACGCTGGCGATCTACGTTGGCGTTTTCCACCAACCAGTTTACCCCGTCACGCAAATCGTCAATTTCAGGTTTGCCCATATGGCGGTATATGGCCGTACGCCAGTCTCGACCATACCCAGCTGACGCACGGTAATCCATGTCCATTACCACGTAACCTTGCTGCGCCAGCATGTTGTGAAACATAAACTCACGAAAATACCCAGACCATCCCAAGTGCGCATTTTGCAAATAACCTGCTCCGTGGTTAAAGATAACCGCCCGACGCTTCTCATCTTTACTGTTATCAGCATCGGCAGGACGATATACACGAGAAAATATAGGCTGAGTGGTGTGGCTAGATTTTACAGGTACAATATCTGGAGCAGCGAAATTCATGGCTAAAAATTCTGGGCTAATGGTATGCGTCAAGCGTGATGGCTGTGCACTCGGCATGGCGTCTTGAACATACAATTCAGGAGGTAAGGTCAAGGTTGAGTGGGTCAATAACAGCTTACTTTCATCTGGACTAAGTGAGTAGTCCGTCATGCCGTTTAAGTCAGTTAGCGCGTCTATTTCTTTACTCGCTAAATTGACTCGATATATTTCATATATACCAGGGTGTTTTTGATTCGCTTGATAATAAATATATTCGTCGTTTTTACTCAACGTCAGATTATTTACTTCGAAGGGCCCCGAGGTTAATGCACTCGCATTGGCGTTAAGCGGTTTTATATACAGTTGGGAATAACCTGATTTTTCTGACAAATAATACAACTGCTCAGTGTTGTGTAGCCAGCCATAGCTATTAAAGCGATAATTTATCCAAGCGTCATCATGTAAACGGTCTTGGTTGACGAGCTTATGCTGCTGAAGATCGACAGTAGCAAGCCACCTATCTTTGTTATCCCACGCTTCAAGCATGACGGCCACCTGCTGGCCATTGTCGTGCCACTGAATGGCACTTTGATCCCATGACCAATCACGCATCAGTACAATATCTCTTGGTAAGCGATTAGTCTGATAGGTCGTGCCTTTCGCCCTAGCATTTTCACGCTTTACCTCAGCTAGCACGTCATCATTAAAGCCTGGAAGTGCGTGATAACTCAGTGAATATTTTTTATGTGTGGTTAAATCAAGCAACCATAAGTCATGATTAACCGGTTTTGCATCTGCTACACGCTGGCGCACACCTTTACTTTCTATACGCCCGTCTTCTCCTATGTAGGCCGGCATCAAATCATCTTCACCGCGCGACGGCTGCACCTTCCTTGTTGCAATCAGTAACCATTTACCATTAGGGGATATACTCGATTCAACCCATTGATCGTCTTTGCTAAAATAAAACGCCTCAGGGGCTAGGGTATTATTTTGCCGAGCCAACAGTTTTTGTTGGTCAAATTTCAGTTGACGATCTTTACGCTTTTTAGCGACGTAATCTATCAGCTCTACTTGCTGCTCAGCAAGGTAATCAGCGGGCTCGGTATTCGCTTCTGGCGCTTCATTGAATTCCCAAGTGACCAGTTTTTGTGAAAAACCGCTATCTAAATCAACACTGAAAATACGGTTACCGCGGCGGTAGGCTAAGCGTCCATCGTTTAAGAATTTTAATTGCTTAGGCTCACCGCCATCTTGGGTTAGTTGGCGCACCGCATCTTGCCCAGCATCGCTCAATGCTTTCACAAAAATATTACCTTCGAAGACCCATGCCGCATAGGTGCCTTTTGAGTTAGTTACGCGGTCAGAATAGCTCACGGCGTGCAACTGGGATATTGCGACTTGCTGTGCTTCATGGGCGCTTTGACTACCCACTTGCCATAAATGGGTTAACGGTGACCCTTTCTCTTTTTGAGTATAAAAAACTGACTCGCTATTGTCCCCCCAATAACTGCCTAGCGGTTGACGGCCCATCCAATCGGGATCAGCCATAATCTGCTCAAGAGTAAGTGTGCCCTCGGTGTGTGCATCGTTTTGCCCATCAATAGTAGGTGTACCTTGATATGTTGCTGCTATGCTAGAGTGAGTTGCTTCGTTATCACTAGGTTGCTTGCTAACCGACTGAGTCGCACTACAGGCAAAAAGGCTGGTGGAAATAATCACCAATAGCAGTTTTTTAGAATAATTATACATTGTTGTTTTCCCTGCGGATTTTGTTAATTTTTTTGAGTAACGATTTACTTTAAACGCAAAATCAAACAGTTTAAACTACAACACAAACACACTTACAAATTAGTCAGCACTATAATAAATATAAAGCGGTTCAAACATGCTGCTGACTATGCATAAACATGCCGGGGTTCACATGAAGAAGTTACTCGCTATTACCTGCCTAACGCTTTTCTGCAATATGGCTTACAGCGCGCAGTGTCCAGATTTACTCAAATTTGTAAAACGTAAACTCAATTCGCAAGAAACGGTCAATATGTGTGACGCCTACGCTGGCAAAACGGTATTGTTTGTAAATACAGCAAGTTATTGTGGATTTACGCCGCAGTTTAAAGGCTTAGAAGACCTATACAGTAAGTACAAAGATCAAGGCTTGATGGTATTAGGCTTTCCTTCTCATGATTTTAATCAAGAAGATAAAGATGAAAGCAAAACGGCTGAGCTTTGCGAACTAACCTATGGCGTCGAGTTTCCTATGTTTGAATCCATGCCTGTGCGCGGGCGTGATGCAGATCCCCTGTATAAAATGTTGGCTAAAAAATCAGGCACCACAGTGAAGTGGAATTTTTATAAATACCTGATGGACAAGAACGGTAACTTAGTCAACACCTATGCTTCATCAACAAAACCTACGGATCCGCAATTTATTAGTGCAATCGAAGAGACCTTAAAGTTGTAGCATTAAACATAGGAACGATAAAAAAGCCCGAGTCAATCGGGCTTTTACGGGTAAATTGAAAACTACACCGTTGGCGGAAGTAACTCAGACATTGATTGGCGCGCCGCTTTCCATGTAATTTGCGCATGTTCTTCCCCCATATTTAAGCCCTCTAGGTAAACAAAGTTAACGTCTGTCATCCCCATCAAACCGAACACTAAGCGTAAGTAAGGAGTTTGTGTGTCGTTGTCAGTACCTTGATAAATACCACCACGCGCAGCAAATATATAAACGGTTTTACCGACTAAATGGCCTTTTGGTCCTTCGCTCGTATAACTAAACGTGCGCCCCGCTCGCGCAACTCGGTCAATCCACGCCTTAAATGTGGAGGGAATGGTGAAATTGTACATAGGCATGCCAACAACAATAATATCGCTGGCCTCCAATTGTTCTAGTAACTCGTTCGAATAGCGTGCCAATTCGGTTTGTTCTGGGCTCATACTGTCACTTACCATGTTCCAGGTCTGCATTTCTTGGGCGGTTAAGTGCGGCAGGTTCAACGTATTCAAATCAACTTTGTTGAGATGAATGGATTCACTGTCTTGAAGTTTATTCACAAATTCACTGGCCAATTTGCTTGATTGGCCATTTTCGCCTTGTAAACTGGCATTTAGCTGTAATACGTTTTTCATCTGAAAACCTCTTCGTTAGTCATGTGCGTCCAGTATAAAGTTATTTTACCGAACGAAAATCGCAATTATTAGAGGTTTCCTATCTATTATTTAGAACTTATATCAACCTGAGCGCCGATAAAACTGCACACCTTGATCTTCAATCAGTAAACGCATTTGTTGATAAATATCTGGTCTAAACACCTTGGCGATCAAATCGAGCGGTATCGTAACATGAGGGGGAATTTGTCCAGCGCTAACCATATGTTTAATTAACCATTCACCGCGAACCAATTCAGGTTGATTAATGCAACCATTATTACTCACTGAAAACTGGTTGTAAGAGGGAATGCTTCGTGGTGGTAGAGATTGATGGGTCAAGCAACTGCCTAATAACGACGGGGCAATAACATCCAACTCTGCATGTAAATATTCCTCATTACACAGCAACCTTGCCGCCTCAAATCGATTCGGTACAGACTCAAGCCAAGCGCACGCTTGTTTCAATGCAGCGCATAACGCCAACACGGTGTTGGGATGTTTTTTATGGAACTCTTCTAGTAAACCGAGGACTTTTTCAGGGGAATCTTGCCAGATATCGAATGATGTCAGAGCGGTCATGCCTATTCCTGCGCGCACAGCTTTCGCATTCCACGGCCCGCCAACGCAAAAGCCATCTATGTCACCGTTTTTTAAACACTCCACCATACTGACAGGAGGTACCACAAGCATTTCCACATCGTCGAAGTCGACTTTGACTGCTTTTAACCAATCTCTCAGTTGGTAGTAGTGACAGCTATACGGAAATACGGTAGCAAACTTAAGCTTGGCTTCTCCTTTGCGCTTACGCTTCTCTACTACTTTTTGTAGCAGATAAGCGGCCATTGGTAATGTCACACTATTAATTTCGTTTTCTTTAAGTATCTCTTGCAGTAAACCTTCAGAAAGCGTGATCGCGTTCCCGTTTAGACTTAGTACCAAAGGTGTGATCACATTTGCCGGTGGCGCGCCGAGTCCCAGCGCGCTGGCTATTGGCATGGGTGCAAGCATTTGTGCAGCATCAAGTACACCTGCATGTAACTTATCTCGCAACGTTGCCCAAGAGTTTTGCTTTTGCAATGTTACGTTCAATCCCCATTGTTCAAAGAATCCTAATTCTTTCGCAATGATCAATGGGGCCGAGTCGGTCAAGGGGATAAACCCAAGCGTAATATTTGGTTGTTCCGGTTTAATCATGTTCGTGTCCTTGTTCCAATGAGCGCAGCATAGACACTATTGTTTTAGCCACGTCTTCGAGCTTCTGGCCTGTGTCCATCGCGGTTTTGCGCATACTATGAAATGCTTGCTCTTCGCTCATCTTGTTTGTCTTCATCAATAATCGTTTCGCTAAATCGATACTCTTACGGGATTCAAGTTGATGTTTTGTGTCGTTAAGCTCATCTTTTAACTTATGGAATGCTTTGAACCGAGCAACAGCCGCATCGAGTATCGGTTTAACGCGCTCAGGGTCAATATCCCCTACTACATAAGCGCTAACCCCTGATTGCACCGATAAGTTAATGGTTTCAGTGTCTTGCTGTGATGAAAACATCACTACCGGCTTAGGGTTGTAGTGTGAAATGGTATGTAGGCTTTCCAACATATCGCGGTTTGGTGATTCGATATCAATGACTATGATATCTGGCTGAATTTCATCAACCTGTTTCAATAACCCAGCTTGCGTACACGCTAAATGACTCACTTTATAGCGAGAATTGCCAAGCGCAGTCACAATAGACTCAGCTCGCTGCACATTCTCATCAATAAGCAAAATATTTAGCTGTTCATGAGAGGCTAAATGGGTGTTTTTTTTTGCTGTGGATATCAACGGATATTCCTGACTTTGTCACGCTCTGATCTTACTGAAGCGACTGCAAAGCCTAAGCCAATAAAATAACTACAACAAAAACAATAAGTTAAATATATTAAGAGAAGTTTAAACGAATTTTAATGTACGTAAATGGGCAGGCGCACCACAAGTGTGCAGCATACTGCACACAAATTAACCGGTGAAAAAATACGACCAATCATGGGTGGGGTTATACCACGCCATCACAGGCACTGAAGCACAGATTTAATGGGCCTGATGCTTGCCTGTTGTGTCAAAGCTTGGCATGTCAGGTGTTGCTGGTAAGGTAAATGGCCACGATTTATTTCGCGCATGCCAACATAATGCGGCTTGGGTATTTGCATGCTCAAGTGGTAACTTATCGACCAACATAAAAAACAAACTCAGGGTACCAATGATACTATGTGACGCATAATCGTTTATCTGTTCTCCCTCCCAAACATGAACAAGTTGCATCACATCTAACGTTTTAGGTTTAGTAACCCAATGGGATAAAGTCGCAGGTACCTCTATGGTTGCTTCTACGCTGCCACGGCACAGATGCAAAGTCACATTCCGCTCAGGATTGTATTCTACTTCGCCACCTTCGCCGCGAAAACATAGGATACTCTTTTCGCTCTGTGCTTGCTCGTTGACGAGCGACGCACAACGACTGTGTTTTTTATCAACGCCTCTGTGAAATACCCCTTGTAAACTATTGGCTGATTGACTCGCATTTAACATACGCGCCAGAGTATTTGCACAAGAGCGTAGTCCAAACTGACTACGTAGCTGGATCATGGCATCCAGCTTAGGGTTTATATCAGCTAAGTCCATGTAACTAAAACCATGCTGGCCCAGAAGCGTTTTGGCCTGAGAAACGCTTGTAGCAACGTCAATACCTAACTGCGGCAAGACATCTTTTAAATATAATCGATTAGAATCAGGTTCATGAGTACCGTGTAAAAATAGCGTTTTTCCTTGTTGCGCAAAGGCCATGACGGCCAACAAAAACCAAGGTAAATGTCGTCGTTTACCAGCATAGCAGCCCAAATCGATATCAATCGGTAAATCGGCGAGTTGCGGCTCATTCACTTCACGAAAGGCTTGAATGAACCCTGCTAACTCTTCTGCCGTTTCTTCGCGCACCCTGAGCAACATCAAAAACGCGCCTTTTTGTTCAGGGGTGATCTCGTCGTTAATCAGCATTTTCATCGCTTGATAAGCTTGGCGTTGGGTTAATGTGCCCCCTGCTCTTTGGCCTCGACCAATAATACGGATAAATTCTTTAAACTCAGGGAAATTTTCAGGGTGAGTGTTGTTTCTCATGGATATTGACGTGCCTTGTGGCGAGATTAGCCATCTTGAATGCGGTCCAAAACTTGGTTAGCGTAATTTAGAGCCATAAGTTAAGCCCGTTGAATTGGGTCAATGGGCGTATTTACTGTCGAATTTACTTATTAACCCGCAATATTGATAACCGCATTGCTAAGTTCATTGTGAGCTTCGCATTGTAAACTGTCTTGCTGGTGATACGAAACGACCTTTTGACGTTTACTCACCACTTCACCCACAATAATCAGTGCGGGGCCGCTAAATTGGCGAGTGTGGATGCGCTGCGCAATATTTTTCACCTGACCAATACACACTTGTTGCTGAGTGCTTGTCGCTTTATCAATAATAGCGACTGGCATATCCATAGGTAAACCATGAGCTTGCAGTTGTTGCATGATCGATTCGATGCGTCTCAGCCCCATATAAAATACCAGTGTTTCAGCATTTTTACCTTGCGCATCAGGCATGGCGCCGGTCACTAAACTTTGCCAATCGGGCTGCAAAGCAGGATCTTTAAGGTGTGCAGTAATAAACCGTACTGACTGAGCACAGTCTCGATGTGTCAAAGGGATACCTGCATACGCTGAAGCGCCAGACGCGGCAGTAATTCCGGGCACAATACTAAATGGAATGTGGTTTTTGGTTAACACATCACACTCCTCGGCGGCTCTAGCAAATATAGCAGGGTCCCCTCCTTTTAGGCGCGCTATAGTTTTCCCCTCTTTTGCCACACTGACCAAAAGTTGACTAATTTCAATTTGCGTCATGCTGTGCTCGCCGCATTTCTTGCCCACAAATCGGCGCTCTACATGGGGCGGGATCATATCTAGAATTTCTGGATTAACCAGCCAGTCATACATCACCACGTCAACACTTTGTAATAACCGATACGCTTTTACAGTGAGCAATTCTGCATCACCTGGGCCAGAACCGATTAAATGTACATGACCCGGTTTGCTGTTAGTATTTCGATGTATTCTAATCGCGTCGAACTTTTTATTATCTGTTCGTAAACCCATATTGAGGCCTTTGGTGCCTCGGGTGAACGCATGCGGCGCTGCCTTTAGCCATTGGCTAACAAATTGACTAAATAATTGAGGTAACACATTTACTAGAGAAAATACGTTTAAAGGGGAATTCATAATATGGTCTCCACGGCTATACGTTCACCGATATGTTGATAGTCGTCATCTTCTGCTGATGTAGATTGACTCAATGTATGGTTTGCACTGGTTGGTGCTAACATGTGATCAGAGGCGCTATGTTCATTTATAAGCTGCTGAAGCTCGCTTTTGCACGAGCCGCAATTGGTACCACATTTAAGCTTATCGCCTAAGCCATCAACGCTATTGCAGCCATTCTTAATCTCTTGTGTTATGGGGTTGATGCCGACTTTAAAGCAACTACAAATTAAGCGCCCTTGATTGAATTGTTCGTCGGGCTGGGCGCGCAGTAGTGCAGCTTTCTGCTCTACGCTTAAGGTATCAATAGTCAATAACGTACTTAACCATTGGATGTTACTCTCTACAGGCTGAACGTCATTAAACGCTGCAAATTGCAAGGTCTCACCATGTAACGCATACAGATTTTGTACCGATTCCCCTTGGTGTGCTGCCCAGCTGTATTGCGCTTTACAAGCACCTTGCATCAACTCCTTAAGAGAAAATGCTGGTGCCATACTTTCAGCGTTCTGCTGATCAATGCGGCCTGTTGCAAACGTTAACATCTCCCCCCCTTCGATTTTGCTTAACCGCCAATAATCTAACTCGGCGCAGAGGCTTTGAATAAACGTGTTTCGCTGGTTGGCTTGGGCACTGATAAAAATATGTCCGTGGTGTGAATAGCGAACTTTTGTTGCTCGAATAGCCGCATGTTTTAGTTCAGGTTGACCAGAAATAGGATCGTTCGCGTCGGTGAACAAATGGCTGATATTAGCCGATGAGTGATTCTGCTCGCTCCAATGAATAGGCGCAAAGAACTCGCCTTTTCGCTGCCCATTGTCAATTTTGACCGGCAGAATAACCTCACTTTGACTCTGACTTTCAGCGGCACTTACGCTTGAATTTAAGGCCAATAAATCACCTTGCTCTACCCCTAATTGCACTGCATCTCGTTGATTCATGCTTACACTTGCGTGGCCGATATGACTCGTTAAATCAGCACTGGTACCTGTGCGCGTCATGGTGTGCCATTGATCCCTTACCCGACCACTGTTTAATACATAGGGAAACTCAGCAGAGGTGAGCTGCTCCGGTGTCCTAGGGTGTAACGCAATAAATTGTGCTTTTTTGCTCGCTGTAAAATAACGTCCATCGGTAAACATACGTTTCATCCCATCAGGATTTGCTTTGTTTACCGGCCATTGAATGGGTGCCAGATTATCGTATTGCGCTGGCGTTAATCCCTGAAGGCCGGACAAATCGAGGTCACGGCTACCGTTATTTTTTTCTGCGGTTAAACCACAATACTCATCAAATATCTCTCTTGGGTGGGAATAGTTAAACCCGCTCTTGAAACCCATCTTTTTGGCTACGTCACAGATAATTTGCCAATCGTGACGCGCTTCTCCCGTAGGCGGCAAAAATCCTCGTTGACGTGATATTCTGCGCTCTGAATTGGTTACTGTACCGTTTTTCTCTGACCAGCCCGTTGCAGGCAAGACCACGTCAGCCATAGCGATGGTGTCATTATTTGCGACGCAATCTGATACCACCACCATTTCGCATTTAGCTAGCGCGGCTTTAATTTTATGCCGATTAGGCATACTGACCATAGGATTTGTTGCCATAACCCAAATAGCCTTCACTTTACCTTGTTCAATTGCGTCGAACATATCGACGGCTTTTAAACCGGCCTCTGGCACTATGGTCGGAGAGTGCCAATAATTTTGTACAATTGAGCGATGTTCAGCATTAGCTATATCCATATGGCAAGCCAACATATTTGCGAGTCCACCCACTTCACGACCGCCCATGGCATTGGGTTGTCCGGTAATTGAAAAGGGTCCGCATCCCGCACGGCCAATTTTCCCTGTGGCCAAATGACAATTGATGATAGCGTTGGCTTTATCCACTCCACTAGTGGACTGATTGACCCCCATGGAGTAAAAACTAACCGCTGAGTCACTGTTCGCAAATAACTGATAAAACTGCTCGACTTGAGCCGTATCCACGTCGCAATAATCGGCTACGGTTTTGACTGTCCAAGCTTCACATGCGGCAATGGACTCATCAAATCCTTCAGTAAAGGCACTGATGTAGGCTGAATCTAAGTAGTGGTTACGTTCAATATATCGAAGCAAACCATTAAACAAGGCGACGTCTGTGCCTGGTTTAATAGGAATATGTAAATCCCCTGCTTCACAGCTTGCCGTGCGCCTTGGATCAATAAAGACTAACCGCATGTTAGGATTCAGCTTTTTCGCCCTCTCGATACGCTGAAATAACACGGGGTGCGTCCAAGCAGCGTTAGAGCCCACCAGAACTAATAATTCACTTTGTTCTAAATCTTCGTAATTACAGGGAACCGTATCTGTACCAAATGCACGCTTATAGGCCGCAACAGCAGAGGACATACACAGGCGAGAATTAGTGTCTATATTACCGCTGCCGATGTAGCCTTTCATCAGTTTGTTGGCGACATAGTAATCTTCTGTCAGTAATTGACCAGACACATAAAATGCCACAGCATCAGGACCGTGCTTGTTAACCACGTCAGAAAATTTGTTTGCTACAGCGCTGATAGCCTCATCCCAGTGACTGGTTTTGCCACCTATCAAAGGCGTAAATAAACGCCCCTCTTTCCCATTGGTTTCGGCTAATTTACTGCCTTTTACGCATAAACGACCAAAATTAGCAGGATGACTGGCTGTGCCTTGTACGCTGACGAGCTGTGCGCTTTCACCTTGGCTAATACTTGTCACATCAACGCCGCACCCTACGCCACAGTAAGGGCACGTTGTTGTGTTAAGTTGACTGCACGTTGAGGCTGCAGCAGGAGACGCCTGCGCTAGGCTACTTAGCGGTGAAGTTGAGGATTGGTCAGTCATGACGATGGGCCCTATACCTAGAATAAATCAAAGAATCGCTGGGTAGAAAACGAGTACTAATCACAATTGCTTGCTGAACTGATGACAATTCAGCAAGCTGGTAACAAATGATTAGGCAACATCGAGTTGCACCTTACTTCCTTCAACGCGCACGCCATAAACACTCACGTTTTGCTGTTCATCGTCAAGGCACTTACCACTTTGCAAACAATAGCGTTGCTTATAAAGTGGAGAAATGATCACGGTTTTATCCGCCACTGAGCCAATCAAACCGCGATATAAAACGTTTGCTTTACCTATGGGATCCCAATTGCTGACGGCATAAAATTGTGCTTCATCTTTCGTTTGTACTTTGAAAATAGCCACTTGCTCACCCTTAACGAGTGCGCAAACGCCTGAGTTGTCAACAAGATCATCAAGGTTACAAATGTCTGTCCAATTTTGTTCTTTGTTCATCACTGACTCCTTACGCCAACTCAACAATATCGATAATTTGTTCTGTGCCTTTGCCTGACTTAACGAGCGTATCTAGCTCAGCTTCTGTGGCGGGGCGAATTTGCGCTCGCTCTTGCACAAACACAACGCTTTTGTCACTTTCATCGCTGTTGACGAATTGACGGAAGCGCTTGCGAGACGACTCATCTTCGATGGCCGTTTTCCACTCACACTGATAGGTATCTGCAATGTGCTGCATTTGTTGTTCAAGCTCATCACCTAAACCGAGTGAGTCATTGATGACTACATCTTGAAGATAAGCCAACCCACCTTCGAGGTTCTCTAACCAAACCGAAGTGCGCTGCAAGCGATCGGCGGTGGCAACATAAAACATCAAAACGCGATCGATATATTTCACCAAAGTGGCATCATCCAGGTCGGTAGCAAACAAATCTGCATGTCGTGGTTTCATTCCACCATTACCGCACACGTATAAGTTCCAGCCGTTTTCTGTGGCAATCACACCGATATCCTTACTCTGTGCTTCGGCACATTCGCGAGTACAGCCCGATACACCAAATTTGATTTTATGCGGTGCACGCAGCCCTTTGTAACGGTTCTCTAAATCAATGGCTTGTCCAACAGAATCTTGTACACCGTATCGACACCAAGTGCTGCCGACACAGGATTTAACGGTACGTAGTGATTTTGCGTAAGCGTGACCCGTCTCAAAACCGGCAGCGATAAGCGCTTCCCAAATGGGAGGAAGTTGCTCAACTCGCGCGCCGAATAAATCAATGCGCTGACCGCCAGTGACCTTGGTATACAGGTTGTACTTTTTCGCTACTTGCCCAAGCACAATTAGTTTATCAGGAGTAATTTCACCGCCGGCAATACGCGGAACAACTGAATAAGTGCCGTTTTTCTGCATATTACCCAAATAGGTATCGTTAGTGTCTTGCAAGGCCACGTGAGGCTTTTCTAAGATGAAGTCGTTCCACACGGAGGCCATGATTGACCCAACCGCTGGCTTACAAATTTCACAGCCTAGACCATGGCCGTGCTTAGCAATTAAATCATCAAAGGTTTTTATCTTGCCGACTTTAACCATGTGGTAAAGCTCTTGGCGTGAATAGGCAAAATGCTCACAAATGTCTTTTTTCACTTCAACGCCGCGTTTGCCCAATTCACTGTCGACAACGGTTTTAAGCAATGCAGAGCAACCACCACAACCTGTGCTTGCCTTAGTACAAGACTTAACGCCAGACAAATCACAGGCACCGCCATCAAAGGCTGCAATAATGTCGCCCTTAGAAACATTGTGACATGAACAAATGGTTGCAGTGTCAGGCAGTGCGTCTGCACCTAACCCTGCTGAAGGTGCATCCCCCGTTACAGGTAAAATCAAGCTCTCAGGGTTTTCAGGTAAATCAATGCCATTTAATGCATATTGTAAGAGAGTATCGTAATCACTCGTATCACCAACCAATACCGCGCCTAACAACACGCTTTGCTCTTGGTTTACGACGATTTTTTTGTAAACACCATCAGGCTGATTTTCATATATATAGGTCTGTGCTCCGGGTATACGGGCATGGGCATCACCGATTGAGCCAACTTCAACCCCCATCAGCTTGAGTTTAGTGCTCATATCTGCCCCTAAGAACTCAACATCGCCCCCGGTAATATGACTAGCGGCAGCACGGGCCATGGTGTAACCCGGCGCAACCAAACCAAAAATAAAGTTATTCCACAGTGCACATTCACCAATAGCGTAAATGTCAGGATCAGATGTAACACAGTGATTATCAACCACAATACCACCACGTTCACCGATTTTTAACTCATATTGGCGCGCGAGTGTGTCTTGAGGGCGAATACCCGCTGAGAATAAAATCATGTCAGTTTCAAGAAATTCACCATCGGCAAAACACATGCGGTATCGACTCGTTTGGCCAGCCTCAATACGCTGCGTCGCCTTTTGGGTGTGAACTTGAACACCTAATGCTTCAATTTTATCTCTTAATAGGCGCCCGCCTCCCGTATCAACTTGAACTGCCATCAACTGTGGAGCAAACTCTACAACGTGTGTTTCAAGGCCCGCTTCTCTGAGCGCATTAGCTGCTTCTAGGCCTAGCAAACCACCGCCTACCACCACACCTGTCTTACTGACTTTCGCGGAAGCACTTATATCTTCTAGATCTTCAATGGTGCGATACACCAAACAATGTGGTTGGTCATTGCCTTCAATGGGAGGGACAAACGGGTATGACCCCGTCGCCATAATCAATTTATCGTAGGCAAACGATTGCCCTGATTGAGTCTTCACCACTTTGGCTTGTTTGTCGATATCAACTACAGCAGCATCAAGATGAAAGTCGACACCTAACGCTTCGTATTGTTCTGGCGTAGTCAACGCAAGATCATCAGCAGTCTTGCCAGAGAAGTATTCAGATAGATGCACGCGATCATAGGCTAGACGCGGCTCTGCAGATAACACCGTTACCTTGTAATTAACTGAACTACCGGCCTTGTCATGATTAGTGATTTGTTCAACAAAATGGTGGCCCACCATTCCATTCCCTACCACGACTATTCTAATTGTGTTTGCTGACATGTTGATCCCCTGGTCGATGAATTTGCTCAACTAAATTTGCCCATAAAAAAAGCCCACACGACTGTTCAGTGACAGTCTGAGTGGGCTTCTTTGCCTGTTCTGTGTTTGACGTATGTGTCAGCACAGTTCAAATATGTGTTATCGCGAATTAAATCCGCTTAGTTTAAAAAATACAAGTTTAATAATGCAGGAATATTGCCAACTATTAATTCCTTAGTATTCATATGGTTATAATTTTTGGAGTCTCAAAATTGCAATTTATTGCATTAATTTGGTGCAATCAGACTAAAATGGAGCATCTGGTTAATGGGTAAATACATTAGGTGCGACTCAGTTAGTGCTCCCAAATACGCTGAAAAATACTGCATCAGGGGATAAATTCACAAACGCGTGCAAAATATGCTTTTATTGTCGATAGTTTGTACAAACAAATGGAAAAGTGTGCATTTTATTTCCTTTGCATCGATAAAAGCGGCACACTGCTAGCTTAACAACTGGGTTACATTTATCCCTAGGCGCTGTTTTAATCAAAACGGCAGAACAATACTTATGTAAAGGAAGACACCTTTTATGTCACTACTTCGCTCATTTTCACTGCCATTGGTTGCAGCTGTTTCCATTTTTACTGCATCGGTTGATGCGGCATCCGTCTGGAAAGTCACGTCTGGGGAACACAGCTTATATATCGGCGGTACCATTCATATCCTCGCACCAGAGGATTACCCTTTGCCTGAAGCATATGACACGGCTTATAACCAAGCATCGACCTTGGTGTTTGAAACAGACATGGCAGCGGTAAAGACGGTTGAATTTCAGCAAAAAATGTTAGGGATGATGACGTATACAGATGGCCGCTCTTTACAAGATGATTTGTCAGAGCAAAATTACAGCAAGCTAGAAACACACCTTGCCCAGCGCGGTATTCCGATTGCGCAAATGGCGGCTATGAAGCCCAGTCTCATTAGTATCACACTTAGCATTATTGAACTGCAAGGACTTGGCTTTACCAGTGAAGGGGTCGATCAATTTTACGCAGATAAAGGCTCCGAAGCGGGCAAAACCATTCAGTGGCTCGAAACCCCAGATGAACAGCTTAGCTTTTTAGCAAATTTAGGCGGCGACGATAACGATGCGCTTATTGAATATACCCTGCGTGACATAAAAAAAATGCCCACTATGATAGGTGACATGCGCACCAGTTGGCGCGAAGGTGATATGCAAAAATTAGCTGACCTAAGTATCGTGCCTTTTAAAAAAGACTATGCACAAATTTACCAAGATTTAATCGTTACCAGAAACGCCAATTGGATGCCTCACATACAAGACATGCTTAAAACCGCTGACGTTGAGTTTGTACTAGTAGGCGCCATGCATTTAGCAGGTGAAGACAGCGTTTTAACCCAATTAAAAGCGCAGGGTTACAGTATAGAAAAGCTGTAACTTAGCTAGCGTGATAAGCCATAGTAAAGCAATGGAACACTTCCCTGTTCTCACCAAAAATCTTGCCTTGCGTTACGCAAGGCAAATTTTGCTACCAGGTATTGATCTTGAAGGCCAAGAGGCACTGATGGCAGCTAAGGTTCTGATTATTGGTGCTGGTGGACTTGGCTGCGCTGCGGCCCAGTACGTGGTAAGCGCCGGAACAGGCGAACTCACCTTGGTGGATGACGACCAGGTTGAGCTGTCTAATTTGCATCGTCAGGTACTTCATACTGAACAAGATATTGGTGTTAAAAAAGTAGTGTCTGCCAAAGCAAGTCTGTTAGCCAATAACAGTCAGTGTATTATCAATACCATTGATTTGCGCTTAGACGATAATGCATTAAGCCAACAAATTGCTAAACACAATGTGGTACTTGATTGCAGCGACAATTTAGCCACTCGCCAGCAAATTAACAGGCTTTGTTATTCCAATCGAACGCCGTTAATTAGCGGCGCTGCCATTCGCTTTGAAGGGCAAGTTAGTACCTATCTAATGGATAATAAAGGCCCTTGTTATCAGTGTTTAAGTCAGGTATTTCCTGAGCAACAGCTAACCTGTATGGAAGCAGGGGTTATCCCTCCATTGGTGGGTATCATTGGTAATCTGCAAGCATTAGAAGCCATTAAATATTTAACCGGTGCTGGTGAGCTATTAACCGGTGTTTTACAGCTTTTCGACGCTAAATCGTCAGAGTTTCAGCGCTTTTCTATTCCTAAAAATCCGCATTGTGATGTTTGTGCGCATCATAAATAAATCCTCTACAGAATAGGCACATGAAATTAAAATCCTAGACATAAATCCTTGCAGATTTATTTCACGTTTAGCCTTTCGTTATAGGGCCCTTGACAGTAACATTGGTCGGCTAAGGAACTCCTCAATTAAGTAGTGTTTTTATTATGATTGCCAGTTGCGACAACCCAGGTTTGTTACCCTTATCACACGCTTTAGACAAAATGCGCGATGTTATTTCAGCGATAGCTGAACAAGAACAATCTGATTTAATGCAAGCTAATGGGCGTATTTTAGCGAAAGACGTTATATCTACCGTTAATGTCCCTCCTGGCGATAACTCCGCTATGGACGGTTACGCAATGATAGCAGCGGATCTACAACAAACGGACACGCTTGAACGAATAGGAACCGCCTTTGCTGGTATCCCCTACTCTGGCACTGTTCAATCGGGCCAATGCGTGCGGATTATGACAGGTGCGGTGATCCCTAAAGGCGCAGATGCCGTGGTGATGCAGGAAAACACAGTCGCACTTAATGAGCCTGCTAAGCATATTCAGTTTACGCAGCGTCCCAAGGTGGGTAATAGTATCCGCCGTGCTGGCGAAGATATTCGCCAAGGGGCTGTTGTTCTTCGAGCCGGCACACGGCTAAAGCCTGCGCACCTGTCTTTGCTCGCCTCTGTTGGTGTGGCCCGCGTTAGCGTGGTACGCAAAATAAAGGTGGGGCTAATCGCCACCGGTGACGAGTTGGTGTCTCCTGGGGATACACTTCAAAACGGACAAATATTTGAAAGTAACCGCTATGCCTTGCATGCCATGTTGGAGGCGTTTGGTGCACAAGTGATTGATTTTGGCATTGTTGAAGACAAACTCGACACTTTGCGGCGCATATTCGAAAAAGCGGATGACCAGTGCGATCTGGTGTTGTCATGCGGAGGAGTGTCCGTTGGCGATGCCGATTACGTGAAAGACGTGTTGCAATCACTCGGCGAGGTTAATTTTTGGAAAGTCGCAATCAAACCAGGCAAACCGTTTGCCTTCGGTAAATTGGCAAAGGCATGGTTTTGCGGCTTACCGGGTAACCCTGTTTCTTCTTACGTCACGTTCGAGCAATTAGTTAAACCTGTGCTTGAAGTGTTATCAGGTCAAACCCCCAGTGAACCTCTGGTTCTAGCGGCAACCGCAGATTGCGATATTCGTAAAGTGCCAGGGCGTGCTGATTATCAGCGTGGTATTTATCGTATTGATGAAAACGGACAGTTATTTGTTAGCCCTAATGGCAAACAAGGCTCAGGCGTGATGAGCAGTATCGCTCATGCAAATTGCTATATCGTGCTAGCGCAAGATGCGTGCAGCGTAGCCCAAGGTAGCACAGTACACATTCAACCTTTTACTTTATTGGCATATTAAGTGACCTTAAAAATAGAATTTAAAGCGTTAGCCCACCTCGCATGGCCTTTATTAATCGCACAAGTCACCCAAACCTTAATGGGTGTGTCAGATACCATCATGGCTGGACGTTTTTCTGCCACGGACATGGCCGCTGTTGCTATAGGCTTTAGCTTTACCATGCCTATACTAGTGTTTATTCAAGGTCTAACACTGGCATTACCACCGATTATTTCGCGCTTCAATGGTGCCAAGCAGCTAGATAAAGTTGCCAATGCAAGTTATCAGGTGATGTGGTTGGCATTATTTTTCGCTGCGCTGGCTCTTGTACTTAGTATCTTTTTAGAGTTTTTCTTTTCCCTGATAGAGATGGAAACCGAACTGCGCAATATCACAATAGATTACGTACGTTACGTTTTGTATTCCATGCCTGCTTTTGCTTTGTATCAGGTACTGCGAAATGTATGTGAAGGCTTGTCTATAACCAAACCCAGTATGATCATTATGCTCATTGGTTTGCTGGTTAATATTCCAGCTAACTATGTATTTATATACGGCAAACTTGGTTTACCCGCCTTTGGAGGGGCTGGTTGCGGCATCGCGACGGGCTTAGTGTTTTTAGCGATGATGTTTGCCACTTGGATTTACTCTCTCAACGCCAAAAAGCTACAACCTTACGCACTATATACCCGTATATTCGCACCAAATATGCGTGACATTTGGGCCAGTCTGAAACTCGGTCTCCCCATAGCGCTCACCATTTTATTTGAAGTAACACTTTTTGCTGTGGTCGCCATATTACTCGCCCCATTTGGCCCAACCATAGTCGCTGCCCACCAGGTCGCATTGAATTTTTCTGCATTAATGTTCATGATCCCGCTGAGCTTAGGTATGGCCACGAGTATTCGGGTAAGCCATTTACTAGGTGAAAACAAACCGACTCAAGCAAAAACAGCGACCCACGCAGCATTATTGATCGGGTTAACCACTGCCACCTTAACCGCCACCATAACCTATCTCGCGCGCGTGCACATTGGTGAACTTTACAGTAACAATGCTGAGGTAATTAATATGGCGGCTGGGCTTATGTTACTCGCCGCGGTGTTTCAGTTTTCAGACGCGATTCAAGTCATATCGGCTACGGCATTGCGCGGGTATAAAGATACCGCAGCCATGTTTTACTTAAGCTTTATATCATATTGGTTAATCGGAATGACTATAGGGTGTGTTTTAGCCCTAACGGATTGGCTGGTCCCGCGCATGGCAGCGGCAGGGTTTTGGATAGGGTTTATTTGCGGATTAACCTCGGCGGCTATTTTACTCGGATTACGCTTACGCCATATACAGCGAAAACAAGAACATACCCCTATTGAACTAAGCATTTAACACACAACATTACTTACAGTTGTGACAAATTGACGGGTAGTCGGGCCATGGCTTGCGCTTCGACCGCGGCCAGGCATCTCAGTCCGCTCGGGATAAATAATGTTGGCGGCGAATAGTCGCAAACTCACCGTTAGCAATCGCTGTGCGCACGGCGGACTCAACCAAATGTTTTTGCTTAATTAACGGTGAGTTTTGACTGATAGTGACGTAATAGTTATTCACTTCTATGGGCTGGTATTGCGCTAACACTATTTCATCTTGCAAACCCATCTTGCGGATCAGGGGCAACGCACTTTCTTGGAAATGAATAAAGGTATCAATTCGTCCTTTTTGTAATAGCGCAACTTTTTGTGCAAGGGTTGATACAGGAACCATTATTAATTCTGTTTCTCGGTTAAATCGCTCGAAATACTTTGCATTTCGAGTCACGCCAATACGCAACTTACGTAAATCGTTAAAATTCACGAGCTGATCTAAATCGGGTTTACGTACAAAAAAGGTATGCCTTAGGGTTTCATAACTTGGAGCGATATAAACCACTTCGTCTTGGTCCTCATCTTCACGTTGTAAGCCAACAAGCATGTCTAGATTACCTTGGCGCAATTCCTTTATGCGCCTCGCAAAAGGCATAGGTAAAATTTCAATTTCCATATTCATATGCATTGCAATATTCTTTAGGTACTTAACCTGTAAACCGTTCATAAACTCTTTGGATACGGAGCTTCGAATGATCTCTTGCGCATTTGTGGAAGCAGAAATAAAACCCAAAACTAACATTGCAGCGTGAAAAAAGAAGCGCATAAAGAAACCAGATAGACCAAAAATATCGACGGCTATTATCCCTTAGCTCTGGGTTCAAACCAACAAGATAATACTACTTTAGTCTATTTAAATATCACACGGTTCTTGCTCGCAAAAGCGAAAACGTCAGCCAGAGGCGTTCACAAGTGTATTACACCGTCTGACTGCTTAAAATCGTGTAATTAACGATGTATCTTTCACCTCGCTTGTATCGCTGCTAACGATAAATTCTATTGTTAATGGCGAAAACTCTCTAACAAGGCGGGTATTCCTGGCAACATTCCCACCATTGCCATAACACTGGTGAGTATCACGAACATTGCAAGCGGGATGATCCAGCGACTCATCCGCGTTAACTCGGCACTGCGCGCTTTACAGCCAATTAAACCTAGATTATCCAGTAGCATGGTCAGTGACCAACCAAATGCTGGGTTTACTAAAGATGAGGCAAAAACAACGATTGCCGCTGACTGTGTCGTTTTACCCTCTCTGGTCATTTCCATACCCGCTTCAAGCAGTGGAATAAACACCCCAACGATTAACGCCACACACAGCACAGGCTGCCAAATAGCAAGATCCATCGGATACCCCCACACACCTGCAATAACGCAAAACAAAGCGGTCAATATCGCCCCTGCCGGTATGGGGCGTTTAGCAATGGCAGCAGGCACAATATATGTGCCCCAAGATGAAGTGAAATTCGCTCCACCGAATATAGAACCAAATGTTTGACGAACTGACGCACTTAACATGGTGTCATCAATATTCATCTGCACTTTTTCTGTACGTTGTGGGTAACTAATCTTTTGAAATACCTGATGGCCTAAAAAATCTGGTGACCACATAGCAACCGCCAATATCGCAAATGGCAACACGACCATAAAGCTTTCAACGGTCGGCAAACCCAGCATCCAACCTGTATCTTCACCCCACCAATACATAGGGTTCATATTGGGCAATCCCGGCGCAGTATGAAACTCAAACGGGGCACCGAGTGAAAATGCAATCAACCCACCCAAAATGCAACTAAGCGGCACGGCTAACCAACGTTTTTTAAAATGTTCAAGCAAGGCGTAAAGCAAGATCGTCGCAAGAATGACAACAAAAGCAATATGGGTCATTTGAATACTTTCGGCCCAAGCAAACAATTTTTTCACCTGGGACGTGGTACCGATAAACCCTAAGTAAAGTAGTAACCCTCCGCATACACCTTTGCTGGTCAGTTTTGCAAGTAGACTCCCCCCTTTACTAAACGCCAATATTAGTCCAAAGGCACCAATTAATAGTCCAAAGGCCATTGGGTGCCCCCCCGCAGCCACCACGATAGGGATAAGAGGAATTAGCGGTCCATGTGTACCAGCTAAATTAGCGGTGGGTAAAATAAATCCAGAAAACAGCACTATGAATACTGAGACGATGAGTAGTTCGTAACGCACGTTCTCAAGTACAAAGGCATCACTTAGACCTAAAGCACCAGCAAATGTTGCTGCGATTGCGCTGACCATAACGACTTTGCCTATCGTTCCTGCAAGCGCCGGAATGGTATCTTCAAGCTCGAAGCGATAATCTTTGAAGGGTAAATTAGGCCGCCAGCGTTTTGGCTGCATAATTTGCAATTCATGTTCGAGATACGCGTCTCGACTGTCAAACGCAGAGCTCGGCTGATGCAACGCTTGGTAGCTGTCAGATGTTGACGCACGTTTGCTATGCGCTTCATTTTCTATTTTATTCTTCATGTTTCTCCTAGGTAGCCGCGTAGTCACAATCATTACAGCAAAATCAAATAAGCTTGCTTTAAAGGGCAGTAAGGTAGGCAGGGTAAATCAAATCTGGTTAAGGAGTGCATAAGCAAAAGGTCTTATACGAGATATCCTCGCTAGTATGTTGCATATTGGCTAAATTGGCGGGTTAAACTTAATGATAAAGCTGTCAGTGACGGTTGATTTTTTCACCTTAGCTATCAATCTAAAGGAGGCTGCATGGATGAAGGAATGGTTGGATTAATTGTATTTTTGTCAGTAACCCTAGTGTGTGCGTTTATCACGCATATATGTTTGCGAAACATCACCTGGGCTACTGAAGTTTCTACGCTTTTTTCTGCGCTGATTTTTCAAATGGTTAACTTGGTAATGAATGATAATCCTGAGCCATTTATAGGCATAGCGGTCATATTTTCGCTGATTTACGCTTTTTTAATTGCCCTTTTGGTTGGCATTCCATTTCACTTATTTCGACGTAAACGCCCCTAGCAGCAAAAATCGTACGGGAGCACTACAATCTTCACAACGAAAAGTGAAGTGTCACCATGGTCGCGCGCTCACAAAGCTGGCCTTTATGCACACCCAACAAGGATTATATTTGCCAGATAGCGAGGTGAATGGACCTGCTCACCTTATTCAGAATGAAGCCTTCTCATTGGACAAAGCGAGTTTAAATCACCTCGTTATTGGCTATCCTTTTCAACTTTTTTCGCTTTTATTGACTCAGCGATCCCCTTGAATTCATACGTAGGATAAATATCAGTATCAAAAATGCCCCAGGCCGATTTCTCGATAGCTAGATTAAGTGTGCGTAAATCTCTTGGATGGATTTTGACCGTGATCACTTGGCCTAATCCCATCATGACATACCAAGAATCAATTTCTGCTCCTTTGGGTGGAAATGACTGCCAAAAGCGGTTTTCATCCATCTTTTGCTGTAATTCAGTGAGACTTTTATCTTGCTGGTGCTTGAGTACCACAGTGACAAGAATCTTATCACCATCAATAGTGTAGTCTTCGTTAGCAATGACATTTTGTACGCCATTGATAAGCCATAAAAAAGCAATTAGAACTGACGTTGTGAGTATTTTCATGTTGTGACCTAATGAGTTGTAATGAGCGTTTATCGTCTCATTTTGTGTTTAATTTAAGTAGCGATAATCGTTAACCTTTTCACAGAGTCGAATGTGTTTTAATAACCAACGGTTAGCGTGCAAAATAGCAAACACATATTAGAGAATACAATAGGGTTAAAACATGGCATAAAATGCTACAAGGTGTCATAACAGATCGAGTGACAATGCATATTCTACTTAAGTATATGCAAACATTAGACTAACAATATTCTAATATATGATTAATGCATAAAATGAAGTGATTATTCCTTTTGAATCAAAGCAATGTTCCAATCAGACAACTAGATGAAAAAAATGGTCTACTTAAACCGGTAGCCTACTTTTTCGCTGTACTATACTGCGCTCTGACGTTGGCCCACTATTTAGTGTTGCAAGAGCCATTCAAGTGGGTGTTGTGCGCGATGACGTTATTAACGGCACTGTTAAATGGCGCGGTAGCCCTTAGCACCGCAAAAATCCCCCCTAAGCGACAAAGCCTGATTATTTTAATATTATTGCTCATCGCCAGCGCCAACAGCTTTCTACATTTGTGGCTTTCTGAGGCGTCAGAACATAGCACTAACATATTCGTCACCATCATCGCCTCTGGCATAGTGTTGTCAAATCGCCTGCATTGGACAGCTTCAATCCTGTTTAACTGGGTCGGCTGGATCACCATCAGTGTTTGGCTTGAATTGGCCCTAATACAACATTTCTTTTTTGCTATGGGCATGAGCACGCTGCTTAGTTGGTTTGCTCATTTAGCTCGAAAAAAGCTGGTCTCTAAGCAAATTGAGTTGGAGATAGAACGAGATTTAGCGATTCAACATGAATTAGAAGCCAAAGCAGCCACAGAAACCAAAAGTGCTTTTTTAGCTAATATGAGCCATGAGATCCGCACCCCTATGAATGGGGTAATCGGTATGATTGAACTGGTATCCCAAACTGAGCTCAATACAGATCAGAAAAACTATCTTGCTACCGCGAAGCGCAGCGCTGATTCATTATTGATTATCATCAACGATATTTTAGATTTCTCCAAAATAGAAGTGGGTGAACTGACCATTGAACTCGTGGAGTTTGACCTCGAACAGTTTTTTGTAGAATTGATCCACGATCAACATTTTCATGCTCGTAAAAAAGGCCTTACACTTACTTTATCCAAAGGCAACTTTCATCACAAACATGTGGTGGGGGATCCCTACCGAATCACCCAAATCATGAACAATCTGTTATCCAATGCCATTAAATTTACTGAGTCAGGAGGTATTACCGTTTATTATGATCTTGTTACACTTGGCGATAATTTACAGCTAAAAGTAGAAATAAACGACACAGGTATTGGCGTGAGTGAGACAGCTCTGCCCTTCCTATTCGACTCATTTTCTCAAGCCGATTCCTCCACCACACGTAAATTTGGCGGAACGGGATTAGGTCTGTCAATAACAAAGCAATTATGCGAACTAATGGGCGGCGATATAAACGTTAAAAGTCAGTTAAACCAAGGCTCGACGTTTTCCTTTACTGTGAGATTAAAGCCCCCACACCAGACCCACAAAATGGCCAGCAAACCACCTGCTCCAGTATCTTTCGAAGGGCTACAGGTTCTGTTAGTTGAAGATAACGAAATCAACCAAGAGGTGATGCTCGCCATTTTAAAGGGCTTAAACGTAAACGTATTTATTGCCAATGATGGCATTGAAGCACTTGCGACGCTTTCACACTCTCAAAGATTAAAGTTTGACTTAATACTAATGGACTGCCAAATGCCGAATTTGGACGGCTACGAAGCCACCAGGCGCATACGAGCAGGTGAAGCAGGTGAGATATTTAGTCATATCCCCATCGCCGCCCTCACGGCAAACGTAATGGACAGCGAACGCGCTAAATGTATTGAGGCAGGCATGAATGAATACCTCACTAAGCCCGTTGAAATCGAAGCATTAAAATCCGTATTGGTGAAGTACCACAACCAAACACCACCTCAACACTAGTCGACTGATGGCGAATAAATCAGCCATCATCTGATATTACAGCACGTATTACTGTAGCGCTTTTTTCCATTCAACTAGGGTTTGTATATGTCCAGTTGATGCGGCAATCAAATAACAAGCTTGTAAATAGCCTTTGTTGTGAAATGCTTCAAGCGTGTCGCTATTTAGTGCACCAAGGTTAGCCTCGTTAATATTGTATAAGCCGTCGAAGCGTTTTTGCTGCCCGTCTTTAAGCGTAATACTCAGTTGTAGCGCTTCAATTAAATCATGCTCAAGTAATGTTTCGATAAAGACTTCGGTACGATTGTTTCCTGACATTAACTGCCCGAGTAAATCAATCATTTGCGTGAGGTAATCACTGGGTTTACCTTGCTCGTTAAACAAGGATTCACCTTGCTCAGTGTTGACCCGTGCGCTATCCATGTCTAAGGTCAGTACGGTATTGTCGTTTGTTGGCTTTGCACCTTCTTCAGTTACCCCCACCAAAAATGGCTGGCGTCTCAGGTGAATAGGCACATAATGAGTACGCCATTGGTCGCCCTGTAAATACAAATTTTCCCCAGCTTCAAAGCCAGTTAATACATTTAAGCCAAACTGCCCAGTGTTGTTATCTTTTAGAAAACACATAGGGTACGCCAGAGCCAATGCCCTAACCTCATCTGCGATAACTGGAATAAAGTGCACGTTCTCCCCAAACTGAGCACCTCGGCCGGTTTTAATTAACGTTTCGCTGTGCTGTTTAAAATCAATTAGTACAGGCTTGGCCACTGCCGCCTCCTTGTTATGTTTATATAGCGTATTATGGAGCAATAAATAATGGTCTACAGCTTACACTTTCTGTAGGCCAAACTGATGAATTTTATTGATTAAACCACGATTATCCGGCAAGTTTTTCAACATCTGCTGTACTTGCTGACTATTTTTTTGCCGTAAACCACTGGCCTTTTGTTGATAAGCTTGTGACATGCCCAATTCACTGGGCTTGGTATAAAACCCCATCCCATAAAGCACGTATTGATAGCTCGCGGCAGGAAATACCTCTACCGCATGTTCAAAATCATTGTGCCACGGTGGTTGAAACTGCCACAGTGTTAATTGTTCCTGCAGGCTTTGAGGAATCGTTGCAGTATCTCGGTTGTCTATCCAAAACGCAGAATCACTGCGTTTTGACAACATATAATGCAGCTTTAAAAAGTCAATGATACGCTCCCAGCGATACAAAAAAGTATGGTTGAAACGCTTGGCCACGACATCCATCGCATTGCGGGTGGCAGGAAATTGGTCAGCAATCATCGCCGCAGAGATCTCAACCAACAATAACGAAGATGCCTCAAGTGGTTCAAGAAACCCAGCAGACAAACCAACCGCCACACAGTTTTGCTGCCAAAACGTTTCTCTGTGCCCTGGGTTGAGGGCAATATTGCGAATATCTCCTTCGTTTACCTTACCACCTGTTTGGGATATGTAGTTGAGTAGCTCTTTTGTCGCCTTTTGTTGTGAAGTATGGGCACTGGAATAGACATGCCCTACCCCACGGCGATTTTGCAAACCGATATCCCATACCCAACCGGCACTTTGCCCAGTAGAAACCGTATGCGAGGCAATTGGAGCGTCATCCGTATCGTACGGCACATGTATGGCCAGCGCTTGATCTACAAACAAGACATCTTTACAAGATTTAAACTTTACCTTGAAGTGCTCACCAAGTAACAAAGACTTAAACCCCGTACAGTCAATGAACAAATCACCCGCAATATCTCCGCTGGCTTTGGTTGACACACTGGCAATATCACCATTTTCAGCCGCGTTAATTTTGCTCACATTATCCAGAATGTGGTGTACGTTGAGCTTCTCAATACAATGGCGCTGTAAGAACGCCGAGAAACGGCCGGCATCTAAGTGATAAGCATAGTTAATAACCGAAGTGAATTCCGCGGTTGCGATGGTTTTAGGGGCCAGCCCAGTTTCGCATACCGCTTCTTGCGGGCTAACAGCTTGGGAAAATGATTGCTCAAAAGGATGGGCCATCCAGTGGCGAGCAAGGTTAGTGTTATCAAAGTCTTGTGGCAGCACTAAAGGATGATAATAAAAGTCATCTTTGTCACCTGTTACCCACTGAGCAAATTTAGCTCCTTGCTTAAACGACACGTTACATTCACGGATAAAATCCGTTTCGCGGATCCCCATTGCCTTTAAAGTGCGACGCATAGTGGGCCATGTCCCTTCGCCCACGCCAATCGGCTTAACGTCAGGTGACTCCACTAAGGTAATGTTAAAACCATCGGCGTGTTCATTTTGCAGTTTTGCAGCCAATGTGCCTGCTGTGATCCAGCCAGCGGTACCACCGCCCACAATCACGATCGATTTTATCGCTTGAGCCATTTTTACTCTCCAGCACCATAATGCGCTTTTTTGCTTACGGGCAATAATAGCGCAAAAAACAACGTGCAAAACCTATCATCCGTAGTAAAAAAAGCCGCCTAACATGGCGGCTGAGTTTATTTTTCACCTTTAAATAACGGCTAAACACATCATATTCACGCCTTTAACCAATGGTTACTACCATTTTCCGCTGATACCGAAGCTATAACGTGGTCCATACTGCTCTGCTGAAATTAACTGCTCAGCAAAACGGCCATGGCGACGTACCGTTTCATCCGTTAGGTTCAGTCCATCAATGTACACGGTAAAGGTGTCATTAATTTCATAGTTTATGCTCAAGTCCCACTGCCCGTATGCTTCGGTAAAGGTTGGCTCAGTACCAAGCGCCAATAAAAAATCGTCTCGCCAGTTATAGGCAACCCTTACCTGCAACGCTTCATTTTCATAAAAGCCCACTAGGTTCCCTGAGTCACTCAAGCCAGTCAGGGCAATGGTTTGATCAAAATCGTATGGGTCAAATGACTCATCACTGTCAACCAAGGTGTAGTTCGCCACCGCGCCAAACCCCGTATCAGAGAACATGTATTGTGCGTTAAGCTCCCAGCCATCTACCTCTCGATTTTGCAAATTGTCAGGGGTAGACACATCAAAAATAACGATAGGGTCAGACGCTTGGCTCAAACACGCGGGATTTGGCGTATCAGAGGAGTCAGGGCAACCAGCACGAGGATTCACACTTGGGTCTCGTAACGGATTACCATTTACATCATTGATTTCACGTTGCTCTACGCCTGCACCAATGAAATTTTCAACGAATTTTTTAAAGTATCCAACTGACGCATAACTGCCGTCTGTATGGTACCACTCAAGTGAAAAGTCAAAGTTATCAGAGGTAATAGGTAACAGATTCGGATTGCCTTGTGACGCGTTGAACGGTCCGTCAGGACGGGCATCAATATTGGTCGAAGGGAACATGGCACTTATACCCGCTCTGGCTAAAGTCCTGCTATAAGAGAAGCGTGTTTTGATTTCTCCTGTCAACTCCATAGAGAAATCAAAATTTGGCAATACGCGGTTGTATCCCCCGCTTAACTCTTGTGCTGTGGCCGTGTCATCAAATAACGGTCTAAGTTCCTCTGCATGACGATAATTCAAAGCCAAAATACCAGGCTGCACTGAATATGCGCTTACGTCTGTATCTTCGTAGCGTACCCCGACATTCAAGTCGATTGGAAATTCATTAAATTCGGTGCTGAAATCGAACGACACATACAAAGCGGTCGTTTCTTCGTTCACCCCATTGGTCGTAATATCAGGCGCTAAGAATAACCCTTCGTCTTCAACGATATCTACAAAGCGGCTGGCTTCATAATTCGGAATAAATGAGAACAACTCGTTAGCCCCAGAAAACTGATCTGCAAAGTCACCTAGTGGGGTAAAAGTCAGCCCTAAATTATCAAGGGGAATATCAACAAATGAGAAACGTTCTGACAAATACGTATCAATTTGATAATCCGTGTACATGGCACCAAAGTTAATCGCTACCAATGCACCATCTTCTAAATTATCCCACTGACCATTAAACTGATATTGCTTAATGTTGTTTTCCATTTCATACCCACGCAACTGGTATAAATCAGATACGATATTATCAGGGTTATATGCCCCGCCGGTTAGTCCAGAATCATCAACCGTAATTGAGGGAATTTCACCACTGAAATCTGCACCGATGAGGGCAACGGAACCAGGTGGGTTTTTAAGGTTGGCGAGGGTTTCAGCTGTCTGTCCGTCTGGGTTTGAATGTGACGTTGAATCGTGAATATCAAACGCGAGGCGCAGTGCATCCGTTGCTTGCCACTTAAGGTTAAAACCAACTGAGTCGTTTTCTTTTTTCTCGTAGAGCTCCCACGCCCAGAAGTTCAGCTCATCGTTTACATTGGAGATATTAACCAAAGTACCATTTTCGTCAGTGGTGCCAGTGGGATTATCGAACCAAAATGCTTGTTTATTCGTAAAGCTGGTTTCTTCAAAGCGTGACATGGTGTAATCCAGTGTCGCTTCAATGCGATCATTCGGCGCAAACTGTAAAACCAACTGCGCATTTTGACGCTCACGTTCTGTATCAAAACGCTCTATTTCTGGTGTCCACGGCACCCAGTAGGCGCCTGTTGGGTTGTTATTTGTGTTGATAGCGCTAGCATCGACACCATCTGGGTCAGCTCGGTTGCGCACCCAACCATTCGATGTTCCTACTCGGTCACGCCCGCTATCACGCTCAGCGTGAGAAGCAGACAATAGAATACCAAACTTACCATCAGCAAAGGTTTGGCTAATCATGCCTGATACTTCAGGCGTAATGCTACTACCCGTATCAACACTTGAGTCATGCACACCTTTGACACTGGCAAAAGCCTTAAAGCCATCATAGTCAAACGGTTTCGCTGTGCTGATATCTATGGTTGCACCAATACCGCCTGATGCTACGTGCGATTTACCGGTTTTGAAAACCGAGACCCCAGAAACACTTTCAGAGGCGATTTCACGGAAATTGAAGCTGCGAGATACACCCGCTTCTTGTAAAGCAGAGGAATTGGGCATCTGACGACCGTTTAAGGTCACTAAATTAAAATCAGGGCCGAAACCACGCACAGTAACCTTGTTACCTTCATTGTTCGCCCGATCAATTGAAACACCACTGATACGCTGCAACGATTCAGCTAAATTTGTATCGGGCAACTTACCTATGTCTTCTGCGGAAATGGCATCCACCACCCCGGATGAGTCTTGCTTTATCGATGCAGATTTACTCAAAGCGCTTCGAATACCAGTGACATTAATCACTTCTAGATCACTTGCCTCTGCGCTCGTTTCACCCTGCTGGGCATAAACGCCGTTAGACGTTAGCAACATCGCCATACAAATGGCGTTTAGTTTAAAATTTGCATTACTCATTTGGTGCACCTTAAAAATCACTGCATGTTCAGAATGAATCAGTTTTAGTCACATCTAGCACGTGGCCAAACTAAATTGTTACCAAAACAATTGTTAACAATTTACAAACAGTAATAAAAAATGTAGTCGAAAGTCAATCTAAATCAACATTGATTTTACAATTTGCTCGCCATAATTAACGAAAATATCCGAGATTTTAGCAACAGATTAGAGATTATTTCGAATACGTATGAGTATTAAGGACAAAGACATTTTTCACGCTAAGCTAATGAAAAGTCGTAAATCAATCCTCGATTTCAAGAAGAGATGTATGATTAGTACTGTAATATAAGCGTCTATGTTCAGTAAAATAAATTACTCGTACTTTACCGCCATGTATATTTCGCACAAAACACAGAGCAACGCAGTCCGTCAACATGATAAGCGCAGTCTAAATCGAGATGTAGCGATATGACACAATACCTAGGCTAAAAGCGTAAGTAGCAACAACCCAAACGACGAACTGTATGTGCGTCACACCAATGAGGAAAAAGCGCCGCACTAGGCGGCACTATTAACAGAGAGATATTACTTTATATTTTTACGAATACTTGAAATGGCGAGCTTTAGATCATTCTGGCGTAATGCGTCCACAATGTGCCGATGCTCATCCACTAAGGTCTGCGAATTGCGAATTCGTTGGTAGTTCATCCGCATTCTAAGCACAACCGGATACCATAAGTTAGTTAGATCTTCGCCACCGGCAAGGCCAACAAAGTACTTATGAAACTCAATATCCGTTTTAGTTAATTCAGTGAACTCTTCCTTGTCAAAGTGCTCTTGCATTTTATCAATGATTGCGTCCATTCGGGCAAGGTCCGCTTCAGATATATTGTTTTCTAGTTGCTTAACTGCGTGCTCTTCAATCTTGCGGCGAATATCAATACTGAGTTTTTGCAATTCAGGGGTAAGTGGACTGCTTACTGACGAACCCACATTATCTTTACTGACCAACAACCCTTCTTTGGTTAGCTTAATTAACACATCTCTGATCGGACCTCTGGACGTACCAAAGCGCTCAGCCAGTTGCTGTTCGTTAAGCTTAGTGTTGGGTTCAAGTTCGCCAGATATAATGTCTGAACGAAGAACATCAGCGATTTGTTCTCTGACGGAAAGAATTTTATTAGATTTCATAAGGTAAGCTTCCCAAAAAGCGCTGTTTTATAATGTCTTATATAGTAAACGAAAAAACCTGCTTGTGATAAACATTTTTAGTTAACAATGGTCAAATGTATAGCATGAACAATTAGGTTTGCAATTAATTGTTAACAATGTACAATTAATTCACGGTCAATTTACACAGTCAGGATCTACATGAGTGTCATTACCAAACTAGACACACCTGCTATGAACAATTCGCAGATCACGTCCGTCAACGTTGAGTTATTCAATGTTCCCTTAGACGAAGTACTAAATGATGCAAAGCATGGTGATCACACCCATTTTGAGTTGATATTGTGCACGATTACCTGCGCCAATGGCATGCAAGGCGTCGGCTATACCTACACAGGTGGTAAAGGTGGCCGGGCAATCTATTCACTTCTCAATGATGAATTAAAACCTTTCCTTGAAGGAAAAGATGCAAGTTGTATCAACCACCTATGGGAAGAAATGCAATATCATCTGCACTACATAGGTCGAGGGGGATTAGTCAGCTTCGCGATTTCTGCGGTTGATATCGCCCTATGGGACATCCATTGTAAAACCTTAAAGCAGCCTCTATGGCGAGTCGCTGGCGGCTGCAGCAATAAAGTGAACTGTTATGCCGGTGGAATCGATCTTAACTTCTCGACAGAAAAGCTACTGTCGAATATTAAAGGTTATCTCGATCACGGCTTTAAAGCGGTCAAAATAAAAGTCGGCAAGGCAGATTACAGAGAGGATGTTGCAAGGGTTGCCGCTGTGCGCAAGCTAATTGGTCCTGACACGATTTTCATGGTCGATGCAAACTACTCACTCACCGTCAATCAAGCAATAAAATTCGCGAATGCTATTGAACAGTACGATATCACTTGGTTTGAAGAACCCACTATTCCAGATGATTATTTAGGGTTTGCGCACATCGCACAAAAGATCAATATCCCCTTAGCCATGGGAGAAAATCTACACACGCTTTATGAATTTAATCAAGCCATCGCACAAGCCAAACTTGGTTTCTTACAACCTGATGCATCAAACATTGGCGGCATAACCGGTTGGTTGGCAGTGGCCACTATGGGCTATGCGCACAATCTACCTGTGTGTAGTCACGGTATGCACGAGTTGCATGTGTCCCTGATGGCATCGCAACCAAACGCGGGGTACTTAGAAGTGCATTCATTTCCGATTGATAGGTACACCACTCACCCACTAAAACTTGAAAACGGTCAGGCTGTCGCACCAGATACACCAGGTGTTGGCGTGGAATTCAAAACAGAGCAGCTTCTGCCGTATTTAGTTAAACATTCTTAGGAGGCGCGTATGTTCGCAGCTCAATATATTGGCAATAAATCATTTAATGTGGTCGAAGGGCACGCTATTGCCCCTCAAGCAGGTGAAGTACGCCTAGATGTAGGTTACGTTGGCATTTGCGGCACAGACATGCACATTTATCATGGTGTAATGGACCAGCGCGTGTCTATTCCGCAAACTATCGGGCACGAAATTTCCGGTGTAGTCGCGCAAATTGGTGAAGGCGTAGAAGGCTTTGCCATTGGGGAGAAAGTGGTTGTTCGTCCTCTGGATTGGTGCGGCGAGTGCCCCACTTGTGATGCTGGGTTAACCCATATTTGTCAAAATCTTAAATTCATGGGCATCGACACCCCTGGCGCATTCCAATCCAGCTGGACGGTAAAAGCCCGTACATTACATAAACTACCCGACGGTGTTGACTTAAAGCAAGGGGCGTTAGTTGAGCCTTTATCTGTAGCTTGTCATGATGTCAGTCGTTCTCGCTTAAAAGCAGGTGAGAAAGCTGTTATTTTGGGTGGTGGCCCAATTGGGCAACTCGTCGCTGCCGTGGCAAAATCTGTTGGTGCAGAGGTGCTGGTGTCAGAGCCAAATGACAGTCGTCGTGCATTTGCTGACGAGCTTGGAGTGAAGTCCGTTAACCCAATGGATACCGATCTGGCTGCGTATGTAGATGAATGGACAGGTACTAAAGGTGCTGACGTCGTATTTGAAGTCTCCGGCGTCTTGCCTGCCATTCAATCGATGACTCAAATTGCAGGGCGTCGTGGCCGAATAGTCATGGTGGCGATTCATTCAACGCAGCCGCCAATTGATTTATTTCAGTTCTTCTGGAAAGAACTGGAATTATTAGGCGCCAGAGTTTACGAAGCCAAAGATTTTGACTGGGCGATTGAGTTGATTGCCAGCGGTCAAATCAATTTAAAGCCTTTTATTAGCTCAATCAGCCCGCTATCAGATATTGGCAGTGCATTTGCCAACATGGACGGGAACCCGCAAGGCATGAAAGCCCTTGTTGAATGTAACGCCGAACAGTAAAAATAGGGTTAGATAGGAACATAAGCATGTTAGAAAAATTCAGTTTAGAAGGCAAAGTTGCCCTTGTAACCGGCTGTAAACGCGGCATAGGCAAAGGCATCGCACTCGGTTTAGCAGAAGCAGGTGCTGACATTATTGGCGTATCCGCCAGCCTCGAACGACAAGGCTCAGAGGTGGAAAACGAAGTTACAGCATTAGGTCGTCAGTTCAAGGGCTATCAATGTGACTTCTCTGACCGTGAAGCGCTTTACGCATTTATCAAAGAAGTAAAAAGTGATTTCCCAAAAATCGATATTTTAGTCAATAACGCAGGCACCATCTTGCGTGCCCCTGCCGCTGAACACGGTGATGATTTATGGGACAAAGTCATAGATGTTAACTTAAACTCTCAGTTTGTTCTTAGCCGCGAAATCGGCAAAGACATGGTCGCCAACGGCGCGGGTAAAATTATTTTTACCGCCTCTCTTTTGACATTCCAAGGTGGAATAACCGTACCAGGCTACGCAGCCAGCAAAGGTGCTATCGGCCAGCTAGTCATGGCATTATCCAATGAGTGGGCAGGTAAAGGGGTTAACGTCAACGCGATTGCACCTGGATACATAGACACAGACAACACAGAAGCCCTGCGCAATGACGCAGAGCGATCTGCGGCGATTTTAGGCCGTATTCCACAAGGTAGATGGGGTAACCCTGATGACTTCAAGGGCCCAGCGGTATTTTTAGCATCTGAAGCAGCCAGTTATGTCAATGGCGCTATTTTATTGGTCGACGGCGGCTGGATGGGGAGATAATCTCAATGACGGTTCAAGAACTAGCTTTTAAAAACAACGTAAATTTCATTGGCGGTGAATATATTTCATCTAAAGTTGATGGCAAGATAGAAATACTTAGCCCTGCAACAGGCAAAGTCATTGGTGAAATACCAAAAGGGTGTAAAGCTGACGCGCAGCAGGCACTTGAGGTTGCCCAGGCAGCACAAAAATCATGGGCTAAGTTAACCGCTCGGACACGACAAAATATTCTGCGTGCATTTGCAAATAAGATCCGTGAAAACAAGCACATCCTCGCCCCAATGCTCGTCTGTGAACAAGGTAAACTGTTGTCAGTCGCCGAAATGGAAGTGGATGTTACTGCCACCTTTATTGACTACGCTTGCGACAACGCACTGACGATTGAGGGTGACATACTCCCTTCTGATAACCAAGACGAAAAAATATACATTCACAAGGTACCTAGAGGTGTAGTGGTGGGGATCACCGCGTGGAACTTCCCGCTCGCCCTAGCAGGGCGTAAGATTGGACCTGCCCTTATTACCGGTAACACCATGGTATTAAAGCCGACACAAGAAACGCCGCTTGCCACCACAGAGCTTGGCCGTATAGCCAAAGAGGCTGGCATTCCAGATGGGGTGTTTAATGTGATAAACGGCACAGGTTCAGAAGTTGGCCAAGCACTCTGTGAAAGCCCAATAACTAAGATGATTACCATGACAGGCTCTACCGTTGCCGGTAAACAGATTTATAAAACCAGTGCCGAGTATATGACTCCGGTTATGCTCGAATTAGGTGGTAAAGCACCTATGGTTGTTATGGACGATGCAGATCTCGACAAAGCAGCAGAAGACGCTCTTTGGGGCCGCTTCGCCAACTGTGGTCAAGTATGTACTTGTGTAGAGCGTCTTTATTTACATGAAGATATTTATGATCAGTTCATGGCTAAGTTCTTACCCTTGGTGCAAGGTTTGAAAGTAGGCGACCCTATGGCTGCGGACACGCAGATGGGCCCAAAATGCAATCGACGAGAAATCGACAATATCAGTCACATAGTACAAGAAGCGATTAACCAAGGTGCGACTGTCGCGACAGGTGGCAAGGCAGCAACAGTCGAAGGTTTTGAGGGCGGCTGTTGGTACGAGCCCACCGTTTTGGTTGATGTAAAGCAAGACAACATCGTTGTGCATGAAGAAACATTTGGTCCTGTTCTACCTATCGTGAAAGTCAGTAGCATGCAGCAAGCAATTGAGTACTGTAACGACAGTATTTACGGACTCAGCGCATACGTTCATACCCAGAGCTTCGCCAATATCAATCAAGCGATCAGTGATTTAGAAGTCGGTGAAGTCTACATCAATCGAGGTATGGGCGAGCAACACCAAGGGTTCCATAACGGTTGGAAGCAAAGTGGCTTTGGTGGTGAAGACGGCAAATTCGGTCTCGAACAGTATCTTGAAAAGAAAACCGTGTATATCAACGAGGGGTAATCATTATCGGCATACGTTACCCCTAAAAACCGAATACTGACCGATAATTTACATAAATGGTGACTTTTGAAAAGTATAAAACGTGTATACAAAACACCTAAAAGAACAATAAAGCCTTAAAAGCACTTCGGTTCAGTTATGTGCCCTACCCTGTAAAAGGTAAACCTATCTTAGGTTTACCTTTTTTCGATTACACATCGCCTTTTAATTTGCCAACGCAGACTGCGCATCTAGGTTGCAAGACTGGCATTTAGATTGCAAATATGCAGATTACACCAAGTGCTCCTTCCAAAGGTCAAAGCCCCGTATTGTTTTTTTGTTCGCTCAGACTCGATTGCTCTATTTCTAAAGAAAGCATTTGCGCGTTATCAGGTTCTTTTTGCCTGTCGGTCACCTTAACGTGTTTACCAGAAGGGTCAGTATAGGTGTTGTTCAATTCTTGCACATAGCGATCAGCATTGTTCAATACCGCCTCCAATGCTTTTTTAGAGCGCCATCCCCACCCTACAGGCTTAGTTCGAAATACACTGTTCCAAAAACCACTATTGCGCGTAAAAGCATTGAGCATACCTTCTCGTCGCTCTGCCCCTAAATCACTGGTACCGACGGGAGTAGATTGACGTATTTTAGTGGCTGCGCGTTTTTTAATGAGCGCATAAAGCCATACTAAAATCACACATATTGGTCCAGCGACCAATAAGCCGGACTGCCATGAACTAATGATCCAGCGCCACCATGGCGCTTGTTGCACATGGCCGTAGCCGCTTGCCGCAACCAATCCGGCCACCATTGGCAGTAAAAATAAAGCGCATCGCCAAGCAATGCCTTTCCGCCATTTTTTCTTCAATTCAATAAGACGCGGCACTAACTCGTCTTCTATCTCATGAGCCGTGCGTTCTAAATTCGCGATAATGCGATAAAACCGTTCCACTTTTACCTGAGCGACACGAGCATCAAGCTCAGCCATGTCTGTATTACTTTTCGCTTCTAAGCGTTGACGAATTTTATCATCCTCAATCGGCCTAGCCTGCTCAGGATTGAAAATTGTATAGAATTTACCGGCAGTGAGCCCTTTTTCAGCAATAGCGCGTTGCCATGCGCCTACAACTTCTTCTAAATTATCTTCCTTGGCCGTGGTATCAATTTGATTAAGGATATACAGAAATTTATTCGCGTCACTGCGCGTTACCGTTTCACCGACCAAATGTTGTAAGGTATCACGCATGGCGCCCGGCTCTGGGCGGCGCGCGTCAAATAGTATCAGCACTAAGTCTGACATGTTCATAATATGGTCAGTAATACGTAAGGTTGCCGTACGCTGAGCATCAGCATCAAAACCCGGTGAATCGATCAGTATCTGGCCTTTTAATTTTTCGCTCGGGCACGTTTTTAGCTGCAGGTAACTGTCGATACGTGCCCCCTCGCTTGGAGACACTTTGTCTAGCTCTTCGCGCATTTTATAAAAAGGGAAGCGCGGATCTGCGTCCAGCGCAATACCCGGTAAACTGCGCCGCTCACTGTCTTTTGAATAGCACATAACGGTAAATTTGTCGTCTACCGCCTGTGTCCCACTCTCTTGTATGTTTTCACCTATGTAGCGATTAATGAAACTCGACTTACCAGCAGAAAAAGTGCCAAGTACAGATATCATTGGCCACCAGGGTACGTGAAATGCGAAGGACTGATCGGTTGTTAGCAAACCGAGGCGGTAGGCCACACGATCTAGGCTACGAAAGCTTTTAACAACGTCGACTAGCAGTTGATTCTCGTTCTTTAAGTGTGATTCGAGCTCTCTTAGACGTTGTTTAACTTGTTGATTAGGTCTGGGCATAGTGACCTCTCTTAGAAATGTGAAGAAAAATGACAGGGTTAATTAACAGGCAAGCAAAACTCCATAACAATGTGGAAAACAGAAAATCCGCAACGGGCTGCCTATTCGAAGCGAACCATTGAGGTGAGCAATAAATCAACAATATACCTGCTAGCGTGAATAAACAACGCTTTACTCACCCGTCTTATACCATTAATCCACATTAATAATTGCCCTTTAACATCTTAACGTGGAATGGTAGTACAGACTCAAAGCGTGATCGGGCATGATACCTCTTCACTCAGCGCTTTAGGCAGTCGATAGTTATGAGCTTCACGTGCAAAATTTGATTCAAACGACGCGTTTTGTTTATTCCAATCTATTTCCAAACGACCATCGCCTAAAAAGATATTTTGTGCCTTTTTACGCAGCGCATCTGCAATGGCGGTGTAGCGTGTGTCATATGCAACATTGAGTCGCTCATTAGGGTCACAGGCTAAATCGTAGAGCGCCATTTCAACCTCTGGAGCAGGCGCATTAATTGCCCATTTTATATTTTCACCGGGAGCGTGGGTTTCCCCCGGTTTACCGAGCTTTGGTCTTATTTTCATTGAGAAACCATATCGCTTGGTTCTTAAATAGGCGCGATCGCCTATTATCTGATTTAACTCTCCTATCACATAGTCTCGCTTTAGCTTAGGTTGACGGATGACTGTGGCTAAATCCAAGCCATCTAGGTGGGATAGGTCTTCATTGTCTTCAACATCTAAACCTGCGGCCGCTAGTATTGTGGGTGCTATATCCACATATTCTATAAAGTCGTTATAAACCGAGCCTTTTGGAAAGTACTGACCCGATGAGTCCACTACAATCATGGCGCCATGATTAGATTTATTCCAAGGAGCGAACTTTGCAGAAATACCCTGCTCGCCCAAGTGCCAACCGTGATCCCCTACCGTCATAACAATTAAATAGGGCCGCCCTGTGGTTTTGTTATACGCCTTAAATTGTTCCACTGCCTCGCCGATTAAGGCATCCCCATAAGCGGTAAAGGCATAATAGTCGCGAATGGTTTTAAGCTTTTCTTCCTCTGTCATATCGTTTGTCGTCATCTCCTTGTATAACTTCACCAATTGGGGCGGAAGACTGTCTAAATCTGAAGTGGAAAAGTCAGGAATACGATACGGCTTTGATTTAAAGCGATCACGGAATGATTTGGGCGGAAGCACGGGAGAATGCGGAAAGTTGAAGCTTAAGCTAAGCATCACAGGTTTTCTGGGATTAGGCCCATCAATCTTATCGCCGAGTACCGAGGTGTATGACGTATTTGGATGACGTAAATACTTGGTAAAGGCTTTTAATATAAACCCATCTAATGTTTCCCCAGCTGGCTTAGGGCTTTCGCCGGCTAGAATCAATGACTTTAGGCTACGCGTGTACGATCGCACAATGTCGAGCTCGTTATCAACAGGGTTTTGAGCGGTAATATTCTTACCGTCTTTGCGTATGAGAAACGACTTTTTGCTGCCATCAGGGTAGTAAAAGTGCTCGGTAGTGGAAAGCGGCTGCCAAGTTTCTTTGTCGTAGTCTGTGTTTTTACCCCAGTCAGTAAAACCAGCTTTACTTAGCGCATAACGTTCCACCTCAAAATCGTAGGTTAACGGGGTGTTACGTTCACCTTGCTTAGGCTGCCATTCACGTAACCGCAAACCGGATTTACCGCTAAGCATGGTTTGATAGCCAGCTTCTCGCAATAGTTCAGGAAGGGTGGGTTTTGCATGTTCGTTACCACGATGGGCATACTCAAAACCGTAACGTCCGCTTCGGTGAGGGTATTGCCCTGTCGCTATAGAGTAGCGGGAAGGAGAACATCCCGGCGACTGACTATACGCATAAGTAAACAACACACCTTGTTTCGCTAACGCATCGATATTCGGTGATTCCACATAACCTAACGCACTTTCGCTCGTTCCTCGAATGACACGGTTAACTGCAGCAATAGAGTCTGCACGCTGATCATCGGTTAATATCCAAAGTATGTCCGGTTGAGGCTGAGACTGTCTGCGCAATGGCAGGCTTACTTGTGCCTCTTCTTGGCGAAGCACTTTTCTTTCTTGCTGCGCTTGTCCGTTTAAGGAAACGGGCGTTACTAACGCTGATGATTCACCGTCACTATCTTTAGGCTTGGAAAAAGAACATCCGCCAAGCAAGTTAACTGCCGCTAGCAAACTTAAATATAACGCGCCTCGCTTCCCACTAGGATAAAACACGTTCATTACTTCAATACCACGTTTGACGAAAGAGAAGGGATAAGGGCTTCTGGAATGTCTAATTTTTTATCGTCAGCCCCTTCAGCAAAGTTACTTTTTACGTAGCTATTTTCTTTTGTCCAATCGACCTCAACACGGCCATCCCCTAATACGATGTTTCCTAGCTTATTTCTAAACCAAAGCGCCAATGGTCTATAGGCTTTTGTATTGGCTACATTGTTTCGCTCTAACGGGTCTGCCGCTAAATCATAAAGTGCCATATCAACCTCTTCTGCGTCGGCATCCAACGCCCAGCGAATGCGCTCGCCGGGAGCAGCACCGGGAGGACGTGTGCGCATAGAAATACGGAATCGTTTAGAATGAAGGTAAGCACGGTGCCCCACCACCACTGTAGTTTCGCCCAAAATATATTCGCGCTCGGGCGCTTTTCCTGCTGCTACATCTAGTAAGCTATAACCGTCTAAATGATTGAACTCGTCTTGCTCAATATCTACCCCAGCCAAATCCAGTATTGTCGGTGCAAAGTCAACAAATTCAACCAAGTCATCGTTCACCAAACCGCGAGGCACCAACGATTTATCAGAGGCTGTAATAATGGCGGCATTACCCACACTTTGTTGCCAAGGACCAAATTTTGCTTCAATCCCCTGCTCTCCTAAATGCCAACCGTGATCGCCAATAGTATAAACAATGACCCACGGGCGGTTTTGTTTCTCACTGTAGGTTTTAAACGCTTCTACCGCTTCGCCAATAAGCTCATCACCGTGGGCGGTAAATGCATAGTAATCTTGAATCGCCTGTTGCACTTCAGCATCAGTCATACCGGCGATCTTGGTGGCGTGATACATTTTTTGTAGCTGCGGGGGTAATTTATCTACTTCGGATAAATCAAAGTCTGGAACCTTGTACTGATGAGATTTGAAGCGGTCTCTAATGGATTTTGGTGGCAACACAGGCGTATGCGGTAAATGAAAGCCCAAGTTAACAAATAACGGCTTATTAAAATCTGCGCCTTCTACCGTTTTACCCGCCAGCGTACGATAAGGTTTTGAAGCGTTTGCTAAATGATTGCGCAATTCTCTAACGACTTTAGCATCAATGGTTTCAGTAGCGCTATTGGGGTTTACGCCACCAATAATTAAATCGGGGTTGCTTCGTGTATAACTTCTTAAAATGTCAAACTCTTCATCGGTTCTCTTACGCTGAGCAAGGTCTTGTTCACTTACCTTATCGTCTTTACTTTTAATTAAGTAGCTTCTGCTCGTTCCATCGGGATAGTTAACATGTTCGCTGTAACCTATCGGGGTAGAGTTTCCAGGCTCGTCACCATATGAGGCTCGCGTATAAATATCACCGATACCGTGGTTTTGAAGGTCGTGTTTGAAGTGCACTCTAAAGTCAAAGAGCGGTAGCTTGTTAAACGATTGTCCTGGGCCCCACTGCATAAAGTAGTGATCTTCTTTGCCGAACATGGCTGTGTAGTAGCCCTCACGGTTTAAGTATTCAGACAGGAGCGGCTTAGAAAAGTCCGGGCCTGGATGCGAGAGTTCAAAGGCAAATCGCCCAGTACGAAATGGGTATCTACCCGAATGCAAAGCGGCGCGAGACGGCCCACACACAGGCGAGTTGGTAAATGCATGGGTAAACAACACGCCTTCTTGCGCTAGCTGATCAGCATTTGGCGATTCAATATACCCTAGGGGACTATTACTCTGCCCGTGTACGGCTTGATTATAAGCTGATATAGAATCGGGGCGGTGATCATCCGTAATAATCCACAGAATATTCGGCTGAAGGTCTTCGTCTGTAGCGGCCTTTAGTAATGCGTTGCGATTATCATCCGTTTTCGCGCTTGATTTTAATTGCGAAACTTCTGTCTGAGACTCCTGAGCACAAGATATCAAACCAAACACTAGTGTTAATAAAAATAGAGTTGAAAGACGTATACGCTTCATTACAAATGGCCTGTTAAAAATTAAATTATTTAAACACATCAACTAATAGCTCCACCCAATGTATTAGTCGCCCCATTGCTTACAATGGGTGTCAGACATACACAGCTACTTTTATAAGCTAGCTAAAGCGTGAGCTACAATATTTATTCAATGCCATCACAATACAGCAAATTGTTAACAATTATCAATTAATTTATAACATAAATTTCATTACTGCTAAAACTGGTAACCTAGTTAGGAATGTTGTCATCTCTTCGAAAAGCCCGCTTCACTTTCTGCGTATAGCATAAACGTCAGGTCGAAAAATCCTTAGAGAGGAGAAACTCTGTTTGACTCAAAAGCTCTCTCAATAACCCCTAAAACGGCCAATAAAAACAAATTTTAATAAATTGTTAACAATTTATTGTTTAAAATATAATCTTTTAGTAACCTTTTTGCGGTAGAAAAACAAACCCGTAACAATAATCTACTAAAGGATTAACCCAAATGTATCGAAAAATTTCTAGCTTTCTGCTTGGGGCAGGACTGGCTTTAACGTCTTCGGGCTTATTGGCAAAAACTGAAGCTGTGGTTAATGTGAATATCAAGCATTCAGTTGGCGGTAAAGACACATTCGACCGAGACAAATATATTACTTTGCACTCTACCGTTTCAGAGAGTGACTGGGATGGTGAAGAAGACAAGCTCAAATACCTAATGGAAGATCTAGATGTATACTTTGGCAGAGAGAACGGCACTGCAGCATGGAACTTCAATCAATCGGTCGAAGATGCCAACAACCCGGGTTATGTTGACCCCGCACATTTAATCAACAATGGCAGATACGCTCGGGAAACCACCTATGGTATCAATGATGCCAGCGTTCACCAGTATGATACTCGCGGTGAGGTCATGGTAGGTGGGCAACCTCGCCCTCACTGGTTTGCCACGGTAAACCCTTGCTGCGGTGGACAAAGTTGGCAAGCCAATGGGGCCGATGCGGTTGGCGACTTCATGGGGCAATACATGAATGCGTTTTTTCGAGCAGACGGCGAACCCTCTACTCAGGGTAGAGTTCGGCCCACTTACTTTGAGGTATTAAACGAACCCCTGTATCAGCTAACCGATGCCCCCCATGAAATGGGTTTAGAAGAACCTATTCCACCAATAGATATCTTTAAATTTCACAAAGATGTAGCAGATGCATTTCGCCGACATAACCAAGATATAAAGATTGGTGGCTACACAGTGGCTTTCCCTATTTATGAGGAACGTAACTTCGCACGGTGGGACGAAAGAATGAAGCTTTTCATCGATACAGCAGGTGAAAGTATGGATTTTTTCTCTACCCATTTTTATGACCTAGAAGATGACAATCGTTTTAAGGGTAGCCGTATAGAAGCCACTTTAGACATGATGGATCATTACTCTCTACTTACGCTAGGCGACACCAAGGAACACGTAATATCAGAATACGGTGGCCGTAACCGCCCCATGGAAAACGCACCATGGACACCTCTGCGAGACTGGTGGTTTCTAAAAACCGCTAGTCCAATGATGATGCAATTCATGGATCGACCAAACACTATCAGTAAAGCAATACCGTTTGTAACCACCAAGGCATTATGGGGCACAAGAAACGGGATTCCTTATAACTGGCGTTTGCTGCGTCAAGCTAAAGAGGGGGAAGGCGAACAAGGTGAGCACTGGGTATTCACTGAAATGGTGAAATTTTACGAACTCTGGTCAGACGTTAAGGGTACGCGAGTCGACTCGTTTACCACCAACGAAGATATTTTAATCGACAGTTATGTAAACAATGAAAAGCTATACGTTATTTTCAGCAACCTCACTGAAGCCAACGAAACGGTTTTACTTCATCAATTCGGGGCATCAGACGCAATCATTAAAAAGGTAAGAGTAAAACACTTACATTTAGTAGGTAACGCCCCTCAGTTAGATGTGATTGACGCACCTTTGGATTTAAAGCGCTTTGAACTAGCGCCAGAGGCTACGATAGTCGTGGAATATAGCTTTGATGCAGACATACACATTGATGGCTTATCGACAGAGAACAAATATTTTGCCACTGAATACTTAAAAGAGATTACCGAGAATCAAATAAACCAGTTTGAAATTAAAGGCGTTCAAATCTCTCCAATTGGCGAAGCTATGCTACGTATCGCTGTGGGCAGAGATCATGGTCAATCATTGTCTCCAGAAGTTAAATTTAACGGGCAAGTTCTGACATCCAAAGCGCGTATTAGCGGTGATGAACAAACCGCAAGAGATCGTTTTTTTGGTTTGCTGGAAATTCCCGTTCCTTATTCCTTATTAACAAGTACGAACCGAATTGATATTAAGTTTCCTGATGCAGGCGGTCACGTTGCGAGTGTCAATCTAAAAGTGTTCAGCTTCGATCAAGATATTAGACCCAATGGTGGCTCTGTTACCGATATGTACATCAGCCCTGAAACGGCAACGCTCGCTGTTGGAAGCACGCTAAAAGTATCTGCATCGGTAACACCTTTTTTTGCCACAGACCAGCGTTTTGCATTGACGTCTAATAATGAATCGGTAGCCACTGTTGATGCTAATGGCTTAGTAACAGGATTGAGTGCTGGTGAAGTAACAATTACAGCAATATCATCTGACGGGAGCTTTAGTGCTTCTTCAGTATTAACCGTTGAAGAACCTACCCAACCGTCAATTAGATTTGATGATGCGCAAAAATACACGTCCACTGAATACTTGTCTGGCAACAGCATGCAAATTACCACAGAGTATGACGCAGGCACTGGCTTTGAAGTTTCTGCTGGACTTGGCGGGGTAAATTATCTATTGAGACATATGGCAAGTAATTGGACAGTGATGAGTGATGTCGGAGTCACTGATAGTAGCGCCATTGGCTTACAAAAAGGCGTTTCCACCGTTGAAATTCCACTTGCTGGGCTCACCCCTAGCGAAGACTTAAATAACGGTGAATTTTACTTTTTGTTTGTGCGAGTACGATCATCTTCTGGAGAAACCAAAAACGTCTCTGCGTACCCGATTTCGATAGGACAAAGCGAAAATGAAATAGAACCAGGTCTTTCTCTAGATGATGAAGATAAATACCGCTCTACCCTTTATAACAACGACAGCACTCTTGATGTTTCAGCTTACTTTGAGGCTGGTGCAGGGCAAACCGTTTCCAGTCAATTGGGGGGAGTTAAGTTTTTCTTGAGAGAAATGGATCAAACTTGGTCACGATCATTCCACGATATTATTGTTTCCGACCCTAATGCTATAGGTAAGCAAAGCGGTACAGCAGAAGCTTCCTTGCCGCTGAATAATATTCTTCCTTCCGAAGCACTACCAGAAGGACATTTCTATTTCTTGTTTGCTCAATTCATATCTACCGATGGCACTACGTATAACATTCAAGGCATTGCGCCTGTGAACATCATAGCCTCTTCAGCCTTAAAAGGTGATTGGGACAATGATACCGATGTGGATAGCGCCGATGTAGACGCTCTTCTGAGCGCAATACAAACGCGCCAAGACATAGATTTGCTTTTTGATATCAACAATGATGGCGTCGTAAACATCTTAGACGCTAGGGCGATGATGGCGCTATGTACACGTGCACGGTGTGCAGTAGAAGCTATTGAATAACCACCACAGGAAATAAAAATAAGATGAAAAAACTAATCGCTTTAATCACACTGTTTATTGGCCTTCAAGCACAAGCAGGGCTTATTAGCCTTGAGCTTGATAGTAATGATGTAAGTATGGGCGACACCATTGAACTGTCTATCATAGGTAGCGGTTTTTCCAGCTTCGACTCATTAAGTGTTAATGTTGAGTTTGATACGGCTTTATTTGAATTAGATGAAAGCTCACTCGGTGGAGACCTATTCGATACATCACCGTTTAGGTTTGTTGTCTCTTCCCAGATATTTGGTGTTGCATTGTCCTATCTAGACTTTGCAGCTTTTATGGGGGGAGACTTTGTTATTGCGAGATTCAATTTAACCGCTACCGCGTTGGGTCAAAGTAGCTTTTTGTTAAGTGATATGGTTGCTGGTGAATTCTTCTCGGGGCCATTAATGGTTATATCAGAAAGTGATCCGATAGCAGTTACCATCAGCGCAACCGAAGTATCTGAGCCCAACAGCTTGGCTGTCCTATTGACTTTGGGGTTTGTTTTAATGGGAGTTCGCGGGTTAAAACGTAAATAAAGAAAGGGCACTAAACATGATAGCGACAGAGCAAACCTCTGTCGCTATGCTCACTCTTGACAGTGCGCACCCATTAAAGAATTACCTAGGTATCTTGGTCACTAGAATAACCCAGTCTTTTTCCTTCGCACTTGGCGGGGATCCTAATGCTTTTTCATATCTAACCCAGAAGTGTTTAAAAGGTGTTTTTTGTTCAATACGTTGCACTGAACCTTGTTGGAATACTCCGCCGTTTCGTGGGTCATACCATTTCACGTCGTATTCACCGAGCTCACCAGGCAGCTTAAGAAGCACACCTTTTGAAGCATCTTTGGTATACAAAACATAAAAAGCTTTGTCTTTGGCCAGCACCCATGCATTAGTTGCCCACTGATCTTCACTGGTGGAATTAGGTAGGTCTAAATCAGCAAGGGTAAAAAAGTCGATAGCATGTTTAGCCTGAGTCCAAAACTTATCTCTGGTTCGCCAACTTTGCGCGGTTAAATCTGAATGCGCGTTTTTATAACCAAAATACCATTCAGTGCCCCATGCGCCTGCCGTTAGGGCCCCCCATAAACCATTCGCTCGGGCGTTAAAATGCTCTGGGTCAACTGCGTCAGGGCGTAATGCGTATTCTGCATCACCAGGCTCATCTACCGCTATAGCCAAGGGTCGCCCGTTATTAACAGGCCAATCTCGCAAGGTTTTTACTGCACCATGAATTTGCGAGAAGTCAGGCGATGAGGTTTGAACTGACGCTCCGGTATATTGGCTGCCCGTAGCTGCAATATCATGAAAGTACTGACCGTTGTGTATTACTCGGTGATGTTCATAAGGGTCGATTTGCTGAAAATACTTCGCCATTGCTAAACGCTGAATGGTGGTTTGAGGCGGTGTGGGCGGGTTTGGATGCCACTCGCCATTTTCTTCACCTAAATTCCAGTTAAGCGCAAGGTGGTGCCCAAAGCGTGCCACAAGTTCTCGATAATACAGTTTTCTTTCTAACCCAAGGCCACCATTATCTAAAAGGCCTTGATTCTCTACTTCTTGGGTTTTAAAGTGAAGAAATAGCCCTAAGGACTGAGCGTGTTTGAAGATGATTTCCCACTGTGCAAGTTTAGACACATCGAATCGTAATACGTCGTTACTATCCACATAAGGGAATACGTTTTGATCGTCGCCAAGAATATTTAAGGTTAGAAACGATATCGAGTTCATACCTTTACTGGCGATATAGTTAAGGGCACCAATAAGGGCTTTGCCTTTACCTTCGTCTTTCTCACCAACGCTCTGCCAAGTGGGGTCACCAGGCTTCCAGTCTTTAAGGTGGGGCTGCCAGTTCTTGATTAAATTATCTTTTACGCCATCGCTTTTAAATGAGCCGTCGAAGTCCTCATAAGACAACAAATTCTCTGGCGAATCTGGGCCCGCTTTTATAAAGTAGCCGCCTGTTTCAGCAAAGCGCAAATAGGGTTTATTTACGTATTCTAGGCGCCCGGTAGCACGAAAGTCAGGGAGTAATTTATCTGTAGGACCAACAGTAAAAGCTCCGCTTTGCCCATTCATGTAGCCCCCATCAAGGCCAGTCTTTGTGGTATCTGCAACGGCAACATAACGCCCTTTAATAAAACTTGCCTGCCATTGCCATTTACCCGTTTGATTTGGGCTAAAATGCGCGCGCCATTTATTGCCAGCCTCTGCCCCCGTATTTTCTGCGTTGCCGTCGGCTGCAAAATAACCCGGCACTTGATACGACGCTTTTGTGTCTGTTTGGGTAAAGGTAACGTTTAAGCGATAATTAACAAACGGGTTAAAATCATCGTCCTCAGATACGATAGGGCCGTCAAACTCTAAGGTAATTTTATGCCACTTTTTAAGTTCGCCTTTTATTGCCACAGGCACATCTGCCCATGCAGTGCAGCTAAGCGATAACCCTAGTAAAAAAAGTCCTCGTCGTAATAACACATTCATTTATTTTGCGCCTGTTCAGTACGCTTAGCGCCCGCGGCCCACGCCACACCATTTGTGAATACCGTGATAAACATAGGGTCGGCATACACATTTTCGCCGTGCCCCAAGGTTGTATGAAACACACGGCCATGATGATAATTAACCGTCATAAGGACAGGTTCATGGCGACCGAAGCCATTGTGCTTTTTGTCATCGAAGGCCGTGGCCAATACAGTCAAATTCCCAGCGGGCCCCCGCAAGCGGTTATACAATTCATCGTCGCTGTGCTCCCACGTTTCAGGAAGCCCCTGCATAATAGGATGTGACCCTTTGCGCACTTGAACATCGAAAGGGTGAACATAGCCATGGCCGCCTCCCTGCCCTGCTGACATATCGCGCTTCAGCTCGCCACTGTCGTTATAATAAATATAAGGGCCATCTTTTTGATTGCGCCCGCCCCAGCCACCAATGCCGATCATTTTGTTGTACTCAAGCCATTGGGGAAAGGCGTTATTCGCTGCATGCACCGAAACAAAACCGCCGCCATTTTGCATGTATTGTTCAAAAGAACGCTTCGTCGCTTCAGGCCAAGGTGCAGCTTTCCAGCCAAAGTTAGAAACCACCACGTCATACTTGCTAAATTCAGGCGCAAATGTAGGGTCGGTTTTAGCTTCAGTTACCGTTTCGTGGGCCCGGTCATCATTGGCGGGGTACTGCTCAATAAGCTTCTCACCGCGCCAAGTGTATTGAGTACGATATACATCAACACTAAACTGCCCGCTTTCTTCTAAGAAGGCTTTCATCATGGCGGTAGACTTTGGCCAAATATAGTGATTATTTTGACCATCAACGATAAGCACTTTTAATGGCGCACGCTCGGCACTATTAATTTTATTTTTGAAAGCATTAGCCGATTCACTATTTGAAGTGCTATGGGAAGTGCTATTTGACGTGTTAGTCCATGCGCAGCCAGTTAGGCTTAGTAAAGTTAAACCTAGAGCGAAACCTAAATTAAACCGAGCAAACGCGCCCAAGGGGATTATCCGAACGCTTATCCCACAAAGCTTCATTACTGTTCCCCTTCCAATAACTGATTCAAAGTGTAGTAAACCTTGTCTACGCTTGTGGAACGCCCTTTCTCATCCTTAAGGCCAGCGAAATCAATTTGTACGACTTTGCCAGGCGTTAAAGGCAAGGTAACGTCTATGGTTTTTCCGTCATCTAATAAGATGACATTAGATATGGGTAACGTGGTTAACTCCATTTTCGGCGACCCATAATTGCTTGAATAATGATAATGCCATGACTGTGCCGCAAAACTTTCTTGCGTGACCGATTTTGCTGACAAGGTGTCAGTAAACGCTATTCTAAAACCCGTTTTAGTTAGCTTGATATCGTGTAGTTCAAATGGCGTAGTGCCATCCCATACCACTTTTTGCAGTCCGAAGGGTTTGCCACCCTGAGCACCCCACCCGCGGGCCGTTTGTCCAATCCAAAGCTGCCCGTTTACGTCAAATTCAGCTCTAACATTACCGCTTTGAAACTTGTTCATAAAATTAATCACCGCACCTTGGTATTGGCCGTTCACTTTATCGAGTAACACCCGGAAAACGTTGGATTGAGTTTGATCGCCAATAAAGATTTGGCCGCTAAAGGGCCCAAATTTACCTTCAGTGGTATCCCATTCTGGGTTACCCGGTGAGTTTGCCACTTCCACATGAGGTATCCACACAACAGGTGTCTCGCTCATTTTTTCAAGTTGTTCTAAAGACATCTGCTTAATAGACTCCCGCGTATACCCTTCTACATCCACAAGTGACACAGGATGGCCGTAGAACTTATTTTGTTGTAGTAAGTGCATCTTAGAAGTGGGCACCCAATCACCTTGGTTATCCGTGTAAAATATTTCGCCTTTAGGCGAAGTCCCTAGACCCGCCGGCGAACGTAACCCCCAAGCGTAAGGCACAAATTCGCCTTCTGTCGTTACCTGATAGGCAAAACCGCGGTAGCCCCCAGGCGATCCCATCGCCCCCATGGTAAAGGCATCTGGGTTATTGTGACTTAGGTTCAATGTACCGTATAAATTACCCTGCTGGTCTTTAACGGGTCCGAAATTAAACTCATGGTAATTGTCATTGAAGGTCCAATCGTCCACTACGGTTTCATAAATATCAGCCACACCATCCTTGTCACTGTCAATAATGCGCGTTAGTTCAGGCTTTTGTGATACAAGTAGGCTACCGTCATCATTAACAAGCAATCCCGTTGGTTCGTGTAACCCTTGTGCGAATTTAAACCAAGTGTCGTTTTTGTAATACCAGACATCACCAAAACGAGTAGCCACCCAAATAACGCCTTTGCTGTCACTGTCTAACCCCGTTACATGAAAGCGTTCATCTTTGGGCGTTTCTATTGTGACAATACTATAGCCATCTGGTTTGTATTGATGCTTTGGCGCTTGTGCCGCACCCACATGAAAAGAAGTGATCAGGCTTGCGCTGGCTAGGCTAAATACTATTTTTCTAAATCTAAAATTCATATCGTCAATCTCATTGGTGGCTTTTTCGTTTTTATGGGTGCTGTAAAGTTGCCGTAATAACGACACGCCCACCCTCGCTCGGTTTTAATACCGAGCCTTGCGGGTCTAGTGGGCTGAGTTGGTCATCACCATGACGCCAGCGCACTTGGGGTATATCAGGGATAAGCAGTTTTATAGGTTGCGAACCGGTTACCGTGTACACAAAATCCAGAGTATTGCTGCTGCGAGGTATCACTGTGAGGGTGTATTGGTTTTGCTCGAGTTCATAGGCAAATACGGGGTTATCCTCTTCTAGTCGATAGCCCTTATAGCGGCATGTTGCGCTTTCAGTTACATGTTTAAGCTGCTTAGGTGCATGAAATAACCACTCGCCAAGGGGTAAGCTAGGATCTTCACCGCGCCCAGCGATGTTTGGCCCAATATTTAACATGTCACCTTGCCATACCCCAACAACTGAACATGATTTTGTATTAAAGCCATAATTCAATTTTGCTGGGAATCCCACAGAAATAGTGGAAGGAGGTAAATCTAGTATACGCTTGCGCTGAACAAGTATTTCACCCGCCGCTTTTATCTCGTATTTTTTCTCTTCAACAATGCCCTTTGCCTTTGTTGAAAGCGGGAAAAGCTTAACGGTTAAATCTAAGTTTGTTCCTATAAGTATTAGATTCCGTTGGTTCGGCTTAGTCGTGCCTGAACGATAAGTAACTTTTAGATGCTGCTTACCACGCTGTAAGCGCCACGTAGGAAACCATGCGGTTCCCCCCTTTTCCACTTGTTCACCATTCATATACACCTTGAGTTCATGAGGAAAGCCCCACTGTAACCATACTTGTGTATCGATATCTTTCGGCGCGTAAAAGTCACCTTCAAATTCAATAAAATAATGTTGAACTTCAGGAATTGAGAAATCCGCTAACCCCTTAGGTAACGCGCCCGACTTAATCAATTTGTCTTCGGTGACATGCGTATCGTCTGCACCGTTTAATTGATACAACTTATAGGTGAGGTTGCCCCACCCTTCTCGTTTAGACAGTACATACGCCACGATGGCTTCAAGCTCGGCTTCGTTAAACACACCTTTAAAACTCGGCATTCCCGCATTAAGAAAGCCTGTTTTCACGTTATTTAGTATTTGAGAAGGTGCACTTCCATGCACCCACTCGCCATCTTTTAAGTTAAACCCCGTCGCCCCACTTAAGTCCTTGGCATGGCAAGACGCACAAATTTGTTCAAACAGTTTTTGGCCTTGCTCCGTCACTTGCGGGTTCTGACTCTTTACGCGTAATGTTTCATCAAGGTTGTTGGCGAAAGCGTTAACAGCGAATGCCAAGGGAAATAAAACAAAAGCAAGGATGGATGTGAGACGTTTCATTGCAAGCAAGTCCATATTAGTTAGTGCGCCACGAAAGTTGCATTCCTACACCTAGCTCAGGCCCAGGAACGCCAACCGCAACTTGATAGTTTTTGTCAAAGACATTTTCTAGGTAGATGTCAAGGGTGTGCTGATCTGACATCGCCCACGTAGTGGTGATATTTACTTTGTTGTACGACGTTAACTCACTTTGTTCAAACTCGCCTGTATACAGGCTTGTGGCCTCTGTACTGCCTACATAATTAAATCGAGCAACCGTCACAACATCGTCTGTAACCTGGTAATTAACCGCTAGTCTGCCTTGCCACTCAGGCCTGCCAGTGAGTATTTCGCCATTTTTAGTATCAAGATCTACATAGGTAATATCGCCTTGAATGGAGATTCGCTCAGATACCTGATGGCTGGCGAACAACTCAGCCCCGCGTCCTTCAATATTGGAACGATTAACCAATGAGAAGGCTTGGCCGTCGAAATCCACCAAATTGGTGTATTTATAGAAGAAAAGTGAAGCGTTCACTTCGCTGTTATCACTATTCCATTCAACGCCCACGTCTTTATTAGTGGCTTGCTCAGGCTTGAGATTTGGGTTACCAATCATGTTATTGCTAAGCGCATACAAGCTAGGTAATTTAAACGCACTTCCCACGTTGGCAAAAACGCGAACTTGTTCTGAAAGTTGATAAACGCCACCTAACTTCCAGGTATTTTCGCTATTGAAGTCTTGGGTGTCATCATGGCGTAGCCCCGTGAATAGCGTAAGTGTGTCGTAAGACCACTGTGCATCGATAAAACCCGCTATGGTGTCTCGTTCAATGTCGTAGTTGGTGGGAATGTCACTGCCGTAGAGGCTAATAAAACCTGAGGCTTCACCTTGCTCATTTTTATAATCCACTCCAGCGGTAACCCTTACCTTGTCAAAAGACATCATGTTTAGCCAGCGCAGCTTATAGTAGTCGTATTGATTACTAGACTCCGTAGGCGGCGCGTTGGTATAAGGCGCTATACCAGCAGAAAATAAATTGTCGTCTATCTGATAAATTTCTGCCTGAGCTGCCAATTCATACCAAGAGTTAATAGCTTGATGATGGCGAATACTTGCCGTCACTAACTCGCTTTGCTTATCATCTCTGGTACTGGTTGGAGCATATATTACACCGCCACTTTGATCGGCGTAGGCGTGCTGTTTATAGTCATTATATCGCGCATTAAATCGTGTGCTGCTATTGTCAAACAGCGAAAAATCACCTTGGACAGCGAATTCTAAAGACCTTTGTTCGTCACCATTTGGCTGTCTGTCAGAGTCAAGTAAGCTAAACCTTCCTTGAATATTACCCGCCCCGACCATGGCTTTTGCAACCTTTTGCCCTTTTGGCAGAACACCTACAGATAACTCAGTGCCCGTGGTATTTGGCGCAAATGTAATAAGGTTGACCACTCCCGCAATAGCATCGGAACCATATATAGAGGACTGTGCGCCCTTAATAACCTCTACCCGTTGCAATGCGCTTTTCGAAACAGAAGATAAATCGAAACTACCGCCGCGAGTATCAAGGGGGTTGTTAACCTGCACGCCATCTATTTGTACAATAACAAAGTTGGTTTCTGCACCGCGCAGAAATATCTCTTGTACAGCGCCGGATTTTTGCACGGTCATACTGGGAATTTGCGCTAATACGTCCAGCGCGGTAGCACCCACCATAGAACGTATCTCCTGCGCTGATAATACATATATTGGGCTGGCCATTTGCGTAACGGGTTTAGGCTGAAAGTTACCGTAAATCTCGATGACTTCCGTTTTATTATTATCTTCTGCCATCTCACTTGCCTGTGCATGTGAAACAGCGATGCACAAGAAAAGAGGCAAAGTAGTGGCTGTGGTAAAACGCATTTAACTCTCCCAGGTGACCTACTCCACATAAGTCAAAATATCAATATTGTTAACAATTTAAAATAAAATATTAACAACATTTTTTAAGAAGCGACAGAGAAAAATTTGTTTTAAGTGAACTAAACGTCTATCTAACAATCATTTTTTATAAACCCTCTTTACTTAGCGCAATGACAACGCTGATATAACTCGTCGCTTTTTCACTAGTCCCTCACACAACTTCCCTTTCGCGATTGCTCACTATCCTCAAGCTAATCAGGGCGCTATTTCACCACGACTGTGACGGCGTCTTGTACTCCGTTAGTGTAATAGGCGGGGGTACGTTTGTTTGCCACGGGATAGGCGTCATCCCAAGAGTACGCGCTAATGGTTGCCTTCCCAGGGCGGTGTGCAATCACTTCGCCGAATTTATTGATCGAGGCGATGTCAGGGTTATCTGATTGCCATATCACTCCTGCACGCTGTGCATTTGACGGGACGAGGCTATAAGAGAATTGTTCGCGTTGATTAACCTTCAAAGTGTTAATAGGGGCAAGAATATGAAGTTCACGAACGGCTCGCATCTGGTTGTCTGCAAGTACTTTTCCTAGCTCATTGTAAGCGACTTGCTGCTCATTGGTTAACGAGTCTAGGGGCAAGCCACTGTAGCGAAGTTTACCAAACTTGGCTTTCACCACCTTGCTACCTATACGTTCAAGGGGGTCGGTTCGTAAATCGAAAAAGCGCCCTTCGGGAAATTCGTTGCTAGGAGCATAGCGTTTGAATTCTTTATTAAAGGCGTAGATGATCCCGACGCCATCCGCGTCTTGATAGGTGTGATTACCAATAAACCAGGTGTAAATATGCTTTCTAGGCTCGCCTTCAGCGCCTTTTGCTTGAGCCCAAAAACTTATGCCATCCACTTGCTCAGCCTGAGGCATTTTGATACCGGCCGCCTCCGCTATGGTGGGATAAATATCAGTAAGATTAACCAACCCTTCGTACGTTCGATATGTACTTTCATCCGAAGCAGGCACCACAGACGGGAAATTCAATATTAAAGGCACATGAATACCGTTATCGGCATTTCCCCCTTTTCTTCCCGGATACACAGTGCCATCCGGCAATACATGCTCGAAAACTTCTTTGGTGCCGTTATCTCCCATTACAACAATCAAAGTATTATCTCTCACGCCTTCACTGTCTAGTTTCGCTACCACCTTGCCAATCAGATAGTCCATATATTCAATCATGTCAGGAAAGTACTCTCGGTCGTCACCGCCTCTATTGTCGTATTGGGCTTGCTCGGGAAAATTATCAAAAGCACTGCGGGGTTGGGTGAGCGGTGTAGGCTTATGCTCGTCATGCACCAAAATCATTGGGTAGTATAAAAAGAAGGGGTTGTCTTTGTTATTTTCGATAAACTCAAGAGCATGACGATTAACAATATCTGGTCCATACCAGCGCCGACCTGTAACGGGGTCTTCATCTTCCCTGCCATTATAGTTATATTGCTTACCATTAACGACCAAGTTGGGGTTAATGTAGCGTTGGCCTTCTTCGGTTACATCAAATGCGGCATACTCATCCCATCCAAATTCATAAATATAGTCTTCACCAGATATATTTTTAGTGCCTCTAGTCTGCTTCCACTTTCCGAATAAACCTGTGCGATAACCTGCATTTTTAAACGCATCACCAAAGGTAATATCAGAGCCGTGTAGCGCCTTTGGCCTTAAGTAGTTTCTATCGTTTCGTTTGCCACTCATTAACGCAACGCGGGTGTTTTCACACAGTGGATAGGCGTAGGCGTGATCTACCCTAACCCCTTGTTTAGCCAGTTCATCTATATTGGGGGTGGCGAATACCGCATTGGCAAATTCACCATCTTTACTATTTAATCGATTTGCGCCATAAGCAGTAACACCATAGTGGCTCAGATCATCAATCAGAATAAGCACTACATTTGTACGTTGTGCCTGCGCCTCACCCCCCCTCCCTTTCCCATAGGCGCCGCCTATCATGGTAACTGCGAGTATATTTACGACGAATAAGGTTAATAAAGAACGCTTGAGCCTGATACAAATATCCATAGTATTTTCCCATGAAGCATTAAGAGCTTAAAAACATTAAGAGAATTGAAAACAAGATTAAGACACCGTGTTATCGTCGGTGTTTTCATGCTGATGAACAAAAACAAATCACCTTGAAAACTGGTGCTACTCGTTCGCATTAACCACATCAAATAAGAACCGATAAGCGTCTAGGATGGTACGCTTTAACACTCGTATCAGAGGGTATAAAGCTAAAACCACTGCCCCCATCGTTATCCCCAACACTGAAACGATGAACAATCATTGACATATCAATAGTACCCTCAGTATCCACTATCTGAGTGGTTTTCAATTGTTCACCGCTCTCAGCACCAGAACTTGTGCAAATTTATCCAGAAGTCAGCAATCGAGGTGTCCCCTTTGCTGATAGGCTTTAATGGATAATAGCGTTGTGCTGACTTACAACTGACCGCAGTCGTAGAAAAGCCAGAATCGGCTAATTGTTGTGTATCGTGGCGAGAAAAATACGTTGTCATATGGTTCTATCAGTTATCACTCGAAACTGTGGAAACAGTTCGCCACCACTGGCGTTTATGCAAGCGTTGTTGACATTATCACCAAAAAAATGAATACACTTACATCAATATCAAGTAGCGGCTAACTGCTTGAATGCTCTTAATTCAAACACTGAACAATTACCTTTGTCAACAATTAAACATAAACATTAAGCAAAGGGTTTGCCGATGCCCTCATTTAATCAACCACTTGGCGCTCTCGGTCTCTCGGTACTACCTCGAAACTTTGACGATTATTCCGATAACTCACCGAATCAAGCTTTTAACACTATGACTTTACCCATAAACCATAGTTTTACTAACCAATAGCAGAATAAAACTTGTCATTAGCATGTTCTGAATGCGAAAAAATGATGAAAATTCACTATAGATATTAATAAAATTAATTTATAAAACATTAATCTTTTTAACACCTTATTTGAAATAAGGTGTTATAACTCGCCAAATATTGTTAACAAAAAACTATTTACCATTTACATTTTGTAAATTTACAATTATTGTTTGTCGAAATAGTTGTAAATCAATTGTTATGGATATGTTTTGTCTGAGATAGAAACAGTATTTTGCAGTCACTAGGGTCTGTCATTAGGGCGAAGCAGGGATGAAAATTAAAAAATTAGGACGAGCAGAGTGAATGACCAAAAAAACCAAACCACTGCATCTGACTTTAGGAGACACGCGTGAATAAATCTGGACCAAAATTTAAACTTAGTGCTCTTGCGCTCGCTATATTAGGAGTGACTCCTTCGGCGCATCTACTGGCACAGGAAAATAGCGAAATTGAGCGCCAAATTTCAGCAAAAGAGGTAGAGGAATCTAAAAAAGACAACAGCAATAGTGTTAACAAAAAAGATGAAGAGGATGAAATTGAAACCATCACTGTAAGTGGCTTCAAAGGAAGTTTACTTAAATCAATGTCCGAGAAACGTCACTCTAAAAACGTTTCTGATTCGATATTCTCAGAGGACATAGGTAAGTCTACCGACCAAAATATTGCTGATGCACTTTCAAGGGTTACGGGCGTTTCCGTGCAATCTGAAGATGGTGAAGGTACGCGAATTACTGTTCGGGGTGCCAACCCAAGTCAGAACATGGTTACGCTAAACGGTGTTCAGTTAACCAGTTCTGATTTTAACCAAGCTGTAGACCTAAGCGCGTTTTCATCTGACATTTTATCTAGCATTAACGTGGTAAAAACACCGAGCGCCGATCACGACGAAGGTTCGCTAGGGGCATCTATCAGCTTGAACACTACCCGACCACTAGATATACAGAAAGACCGACGTGCGTTGACAATTCAAGGGCGTTACAATGATTTTTCAGAAAATGAAGATTATAAAATCTCAGGGGTATTTTCTGAAAAGTTTTTAGACGACCGACTCGGCTTTATTATCCAGGGTTACACAGAAACAAATTCGGTTCGTCGCGATGAAATGAGGATCAATGATTTTCAAAAACGAGATATTGCTGCTGCATATGACCAAAACGGCAATATTATAACCGACTATACGGCTATCGCCCCTACAGAGGTGGAATATAGCCTATTCCAAAACGACCGTGATCGCCTTGGCGTTAATGGTAGTCTGCAGTTTTTACCCAACGATACTACTAATCTTGTATTTGACTTTAACTATAGCCAATTTAGCAGTGAGCAATATACCAATGGGATTATCGTTCGTAATGCATTTCCAGAACGAAAGAACTTCGTAGAGGGAGAAGCCAGTGCGGTACAGATAGACGGTCAAGATTTTACCCCTACGTTTTCAGACCCCACACTGGATTGGACAAATGTTAACACCGACACCCGTACGGTAACGAGACAGCTGCGCCGTTTTTCTGATGGTGGCTATAGACATACAGACCGCGGAGAAGATACATCCAATATTCAGCTAGGTTTAACCCTTGAGCAAGACATTACTTACAATTTACGTATGGAAGCTGGCGCTAACTACTCAAAAACCTCAGAGCGCCCAGACCAGAGCTTTACCGTTTACCTATTAAACGGAGCAAACCCTGCTATGGGACGTCTGTTTGCCGGCCCCGAGGGAGAACCACACACAGGTATTCAACCGGCTGGTTACGATTGTACTTCTGGTGTTTGCCAAATGGTCTTTGGAGACGGATTAATCTCAGAGAACGACCCTTTCAATCAGTTTGATAATACTTCTCGTACAGCGTGGAACCCAGACGATATTGCCTCTCATAATACCAATAACTTCCGCTTGCTAGACAGAGAAGTAGATGACGAGCAAGAAACCTACTTTGTAGATTTTGATTGGGATGTGGAATTTGCAGGTATAACCCAAGTAGAATTTGGCGCTAAGTATCGTAAACGAGTGAAAACCGTTGACGATCAATTTTATGACCTCAACAACACATCTCGTGCAGTAACAGTTGATATTTTCGACGCAGATGGAAACCTAGTAGGTCAGCAAGTTTTGCAAGAAGGCCAAAGCTTAGGAAACGTCCCGACTGCAAATTATACATTAGCTGACGCTTTTCCCTATGATAACTTCATGCAATCTTTGGGGGTGCCGAAGAGTGCTGCAACCGACGGATGGCCTTTAGTATCAGCGCAGTTACTTCAGGAACAAGCATTTGGTATCGATAACCTTGCCTTGGATCCAGACCCTGGTAACTATCGTGAAACAGAACTAAAGCATCAAGCAGCTTATGTAAAATTTAACTATGATTATCTAGATGGCCGATTAACCGGTGATGTAGGCGTACGTTATATTAGAACTGAGTCAAGTAGCCTGGGTAATTCCAGTGCACGCTTTGCGGGGGATAACGTATTTGGTCGTGTATTTGACCCCTTTATGTTTCGCCAATTACGCGACTTCGTAAATAACCCAGAGTGTCAAATTCCAGGTAACCCTAGAATTGTTAATCAGTTTGCAGGTTATAATAGGCTAGATGGATTGGGCTGGGATTTGACTGGAGAAACTCCGGTAAGATTACCTGCCGACCCATCAGGCTACCCTTGCTATGATCCATTAGCTCTTCAAGGCGCTGCAGGTTCATTTTTCCTAAGTCGTCATGAGGACATTTCCAGACATCCATTCTATGTTTGGGGTGATGATCCTAACAACCCTGAAGACCGCTCATTAGTTTCGTTTGCAACCGAAGGTGCTAACGAATATGACATGTTCCTACCTAGCCTTAATATTAACTATCAGCTAAGGGATGATTTAATCGGTCGGTTTGCAGTATCAAAAACCATTTCACGGGCTAACATTGATTCGTTGCGCCCAGGCTTCAACCTAAATGAAAATTTTTGGTCTCCGAATGATGCAGCAAGCGGAACCATCAATTTATTTAACCCTGAGCTGATGCCTCAGCAGTCTAAAAACCTTGACATATCATTGGAGTGGTATTTCAACGAGACGAGTCTACTGTCGGCAGCATTCTTCTATAAAGATTTATCTAACTTTGAAGAACGTGAAGCGGCGCTAGTTTACGCCGAGGATTTACGTCACCTCGACTTAACCCAACCCTATGATGTGGGCGGGTTAATTCTGACACAAGCACAAGTACAAGAAAACCTTCAAAACCCCGACTTAATTGACGGTGTAGGGTATGCAGCCTGCTTCCCTGATCGGGGGAACATAAGTGACCTACAAGCGGATTGGTGGTTTGACGAATCAAATGATTTGATTGGCTGGTGTTCGCAATTTACTGCCACACGCTTAAGAAATGGCTCTGGTGCTTCTATTAGGGGACTAGAGTTAAGCTACCAACAAACCTACGACTTTTTACCCGGTATATGGTCAGGACTAGGTGCTCAGGTGAATTATACCTATCAAGATAGTAAAACAGATGCTGAGTTTTCATCTTTTGATTCCACTCAAGCATTGCCTCAGTATCCACAAGCTTGGACACCAGAGCACAGTTACAACGCCACTATTTTCTGGGAGAAAGGGGGTCATCAAATACGCTTAGCTATGCGCGGTAAATCGGATGAATTGATTCAACGAACGTGGAACGAAGGCTCATTGTGGCGAGACGGAAGTGTGCTTTTCGATTTAACCACAAGCTATCAAATTTCTAAAAACATGCGTATTTCTTTCCAAGCTATCAATTTAACTGATGAAGAAACACGTAACTACTTTACCAGCCGTACAATTAACCTTGGCGATACCCAAATTATAGATGGTCAAGAAGTCGCCTCGCTCTATGACGAAGGCAACCCATTGGAAGACAGCAGCGTGACACAATCAAGAACACAACAATTATATAAAACTGGTCGCACGTTCCGTTTAGACCTGCGCATAGACTTCTAGGAGTACCGATAATGAAAAGACAACTACCGGCGCTTCTTGCGCTCTCTATTGCAGCAGCTTTAACCGGCTGCGGCGGTGACAACGACAGCAGTTCAAATAATGCAGGTGCGAACGGCGCAAATCGTGCACCTCAGTTAAATGTTGAAGCCTTAAACACTGACCGTGGCCAAGCTATGGTCGTGACGTCCGAAAATGAAGAAGTTGTACGATGGGAAGTAAGCTTTAATGAATCCGAAAATTCATTTACAGACCCATCTGATGCCAACGCAACAGTAGACTTCTTTGATATAGATTTGCTGGCAGGGGTTACTGACCCTGATGGTGATACCTTATCAGTCAAGAATGTAACCTTTATATGGCCTGGCCCTAACTGTGCAAATACCACGGTTGATGCCGTAAACTTTCCAGACGTTTGCGACCCTATCCTTGCCGAGTTTGGAGTAGAATCAGGGGCAACCGTAACACCCGAAATTGCGGCGGAAATCCGTGAATATCAAAACCTGCCCGTGGTAGACCAAGCTATTTTTGGGTTTGAATTTTTAGAAGATAGGTTACGCGTCACTCCCCGCAACTTTGCGCCGATACTATTGACTGGGCAAACTGCACAACTTGGGTTTAATTATGAAGTTACCGACGGTGAAAATACGCTACGACGCCAAGTTGTCGCTATTGTTAATGGCGAAGATCAAGCGCCTTCCTTTATAGAATCCAATGCGGACGGTACGCCGCGTTTAGATTCTGAAGGAAACCAAATACCCATCGAGCCACCTTCACTTTTGGTTTCAGAAAAAGCAGGTTTAACCAACATCGATATGACTGTCGGCCTTTATGATCAAGATATCTATGATGCATTAGCTTGGCAAAGAGAAATTGGAGATGTGGCAAATTTTTACAGCTCAATCAATAACTTATATGTAAAAGAAAACCTTAACATCGCCAATTTCACGGTAACAGCGTCAAATGGTATGGAAGTACCGGACGGGTTTGCCTCTTTTGTTCGCCGTGTAGATCCTATTACCGGGATAATGACTGGAGCCGACTTAACTGTTAATGCTTCTGTGTTTGCCGAGGTACTTAGCGCCGGTGAAGTGGTCGATGTTGTTGTCAGTTTTGATATAACAGATGGTAACAACGTGGTCTCTAGAGAAATCACGGTCACCGTGATAGGCGCAGATGAAGAAAACGCGCCTATATTTTTCGACGGTATTGAGAAAACCATCGAAACAACTGGCGACGCGACTAGCATTAACCTGTTAGAAGGTGTCATTGAGCTAGACGGCGATGAAATGTCAGTTATTGGGATAAAACCTGTTGGCGTTACTGTGCAGGAATATGGTGTGTTCTTTGGCGAGAGCCGAATGACTGTGGACCCCTATCATTTTACGTATTTAGCACCAGATGAAACAAAGGTATTCTCTTATACTTATCAAATTACCGACGGTGATATGACTTCAGAAGAACGCCGTGTAGACATCACGCTGAAAGGGGTAAATGCTAACCTAGCGGCTAGAGGCGCGGCAAGCGACCCAGGCTTCGAGACAGGCTCACTAGATACGAGTGCTTGGAAGTTTCAACTCGACCCGGCCTCATCAGCCACTGAGGAGAACTTGATCGTAACCGATGCCGAGCAGCACTCAGGAGACTACAGTCTTAGTAGTATGCAAGATGGAATGTTTACCACCTTGGGCACAACCGGTATTCAACAAAATCAGCTTAATGAAAACGACCTGTTCTATATCAGTTTTTACGCAAAAGTTGCTGCTGCTCCTTGGGGTACGCTCAACGGTTTGTTAAATATTGGCGATACGTTTGACCGTAATAACGCAGTAGAAAACCTAACATTCCAATCGGCACTAGGCGTAACGAACAATTGGGTAGAGCGGACCGCTACTTTGCGTGCATCGGATTACTTTGATCCCAGCGCCGAAGAGCAAATTAGTTTTTCATTGTTGATGAACCAAAATACCCAACTCGATGACTTCGCTATCGTTAAAGTAAATAGCGGCAGCCAACAACGTCAGTTGATTTCCAACGGCCGCTTTCTAAGCCCTTCTTCACAAGGATGGAGCATTACCGGCGGCGCAAGTTTAGAAGTCACCTTGGAGGCCAACCGTGCGTCGAACCCCAGCGGCGCAGACTATGGTCTGCAAATTACCAACAACACGAGTGAAGCACAGCGTATAGAGTTAGATCCGAGTTTCTTCCCTCAAGGTGCTATTAAGAATGGTATGCGCTATATCATCCAGTTTGATATGAGGACCCCTTCTTACACCAGTGAAACAGGTGCGATACCTATCGAGTTCGGTATTTTCGAAGTGGGTGGCAACAACTTCACTAAACGTGTCGACTTTGCAAAGCGTAGCCCTACAGAGTGGACAACCTACTACATGCACATAGATACAATCTCTGATAGCCGCTATTTCGGTGGCAACATTAACAGTGATGTTAACTACGACTGGGCCTCAGCCACCGTGCAGCCCGCGCTGTATGTTCGTCCTGGGGATGAGCTACAAATAGATAATATCTCGATGTACCCTGTGCCGAAGTAATCGCTGGTGACGGTAGGAGCCCCTATCTAATGGGGCTCTTACTCTCTCTTTAAGGTATTTCACTTAGTAAATTCTATTCCAATGATATTTTAAATTACGTTAGTCCGCTTTTTACGAAATAGTATTAGCGCTTGTTTATTAAATTTTAGGGAGTTGGGAGTCATCTCACATGGCCAAAACGTTTAACATACTGATCTTAGGCGGTGGTACGGCCGGTTGGATGACTGCCAACTTGTTAGCTAAAGCATGGAATAAACGCGGCATTTCTATTACGTTGATGGAGTCACCCGACGTTCCTACCGTGGGTGTCGGTGAAGGTTCCACGCCTTATATACGTCGTTTCTTTGAGAAAATGGACATCTCAGAAAGTGAATGGATGCCACAATGCCACGCCACCTATAAAAATGGCATTAGGTTTACTGATTGGACAACCAAACCCGGTTTTAAAAGCTACTTTCACCCCTTTGCCACCCAGCTAGATGCCACCCACTTTAACGTGTTTAAACAGCATGTAGGGTTAAGACGAAAAGGGCTGCACATTCATGTGCATCCAGACGACTACTTTTTAATGGCTCGTTTAACCGAAAATCACAAACTCCCATTACCTCACGACCATTTTTCCCATCAAGCCTTTTACGCCTATCATTTCGATGCCAAATTATTAGGTGACTTTCTTAAAAAGCGTGCCATTGATGCTGGCGTCAATTATCTATCCGGTAATGTTGATAAGGTGGAGAAACACCCGAACGGCGATATAGCGGCCTTGCATACTCACTCTAACCAGCGTGTTGAGGCCGACTTCTTTGTGGATTGCAGTGGTTTTCGTTCGTTGTTGATGCAAAAAGCGTTAAAAGTGCCTTTCAGTAGTTATAGTAACTCATTGCTTAATGATGCCGCCGTTGCCATTCCAAGTACTGCAGAAACCCCCTACTGCCCGCAAACCTTGTCAGCCGCCATGCCCTGCGGCTGGCGCTGGAAGATTCCCCTAGCCCATCGCACTGGCAATGGATACGTATACAGCAGTGCCCATCTTTCAGCTGATGAAGCTGAGCATCAATTAAGACAATCCATACGGAGTGTTAACAAATCCGTACCCGCCCATCACGTTAAGATGAAAGTGGGGCGTAATCAAAAACACTGGGAGCGCAACTGTTTGGCGGTGGGCCTCTCACAAGGTTTTATTGAACCTCTTGAAGCAACGGGGCTACAAATGACGCTGGTGACCATAGAGCAGTTTATCGCCCACTTTGAGAAAGGGCATTTTACTGCGCAATATCAAGAGAATGTGAATAACGGGATCAATGCCGCGTTCGACCATATCCGCGATTATGTGTTATTGCATTACTTAGCCAACAACCGTAGCGATACCCAGTACTGGAAAGACTGCCGCGGTGATCTCGCCATTTCCGATTCATTGCGAGGTATTCTTGAGGTGTGGAGCCAAGGTGGCGATCTTGATAACGAACTGCAAAGACAAAACATTAGTCAGTATTACCCTTCACTTTCTTGGCACGCCATTTTAACCGGTATGGGCATTTTTCCCGCGTCTTTCTATCAAGATCAATACAAAATCCAGCAGTTCCATCAATCCAAAGCCAACATGAAAGCCTTTTTTGATAACTGTGTATCACAATTTCAAACAATTAAGTCACTCGACCCTCAAGGAACGGTTCAACATGCATCATAGGCAACTACATTTTGCTAAAGAAACGAAGCGGGTTCCCTTCGTAAATAAAATAATCGTCGCACTGTTGACAAATGCAGCTCTTAGCGCACTTATGGCCTGTTCGCCTCCGACCACGGCCAATAAACTTGATGAAAGTTTACCTGTTATCGCGCCTTTCTCAGTACCGGGCCACGCGCCGCAAATAGAAGCCCTAGATTGGATTCCGGTGGCATCTATGTCGGATGAATTCAACGGTAGTGAAATTGATTTGAATAAATGGCAGATAGATCCTGTTGGAAACGGCTGGATGTGGATTGGCCGGCCCCCTGGGTTATTTAAAGCTGAAAACGTTAGCGTAACCGGTGGTTCAATGAATGTAGAAGTTAGCCCGCTTGAAGAAACGACTTACCTAAAAGGACGCGAGTACAAATACCAAGGTGCCATTGTACGCTCTCTTGAAGCAGGGCAGCCGGGTTGGTACTACGAAGCACGCATGAAAGCGAATGCCACTGAAATGTCTTCAACATTTTGGCTTATGACCAAGTCAGACGGTGTTAAAAAGCTCGAATTGGATATACAAGAATGCGTAGGGAAAATGTCGCCCTACGCCACCGAATGGGCAAAAAATTGGGATCGCATCTTTCACTCCAACGCCATTCATCGAGTAAATCAACACAATCCACACAAAGTACAAATTCAAGGCTTTGAGTACCTACCTGAACAAAATCACGAGCGCTACTTTGTGTACGCTGCGTGGTGGAAATCAGAGAAGGAAGTACGCTTTTATTTAGATGGAAAATACGTTTATTCCATTGAGCCGAGTGTTGACTGGGATGTGCCTGCGTTCTATCAAATGGCCATTGAAACTTACGACTGGAACCCGGTACCTGACGATGGCGGCATGGTGGTTACTGGTACTCAAGAAGAACGCACCACACGCTATGACTGGATAAGAACTTGGCGTCCAGCGGACTCATCTGAGCGATTATAACCGTGATAATTGCGCACGATAACGTCACCATAGTTAGGAAAGTAAGCTTATGAATAATTTTACGTTAAAAACAGCCTTCGCAGTGCTGCTCATATTTTCAACAAGCGTTCTGGCCAAAGATACGCGCCCCAATATCGTGGTGATTTTATCTGATGACGCGGGGTATTCAGATATTGGTGCATTTGGTGGTGAAATAGATACCCCTAACCTCGATAAATTAGCCCAAAACGGCATGCGTTTTAGCCAATTTTACAGCAACGCAAGGTGCAGCCCCACCAGAGCATCCCTATTAACAGGCGTTGATGCGGCTCATGTAGGCTTTGGAGGTGGCGTGGTAGGCGATTGGGGCCGCGAACTGCCATTTCCCGCTCACCGAGGGCGCATATCCTACGAGCAACCTCTGATATCTGAGTTATTGGCAAGTAATGGCTATCAAACCATGATGTCAGGTAAGTGGCACCTTGGCGGTAGCTACATAAAGAAAGATCCAGAAAAACTAGCCCCACTTTGGAAGAAAACCCATACCGCAATGACGTTAACCCCTGAAGAAATGGAGCTCGATTACCTTGCCCTACCGCCCCAACGCGGTTTTCAGAAAAGTTTCGTATTTGCTGGGGCCCAAGGTAATTTATTCTATACGCCTGAAGACAACCACCCCTATTACGAAGGCAATGAAAAAGCGACCTTAGAATACGCAGATAACTATGACATGTACTGCTATACAAAAAGCTCCGCGGAAAAAAGACGTTACGGGGCGTGCCATGGTAAGTCTGGCAAGGCTTTTTACGCCACCGATGGGATGACAGATCGCGCCGTAGATATGATCAAAGACGCGGCGAAACAACCTTCCCCCTTCTTTCTATACGCCGCCTTTAGAGCACCGCATAAACCACTGCAAGCCCCAACAGAATTGGTGGAAAAATACTTAGCGCGTTACCAAGATTTACCATCACTGCTTGATGAGAGGAATAAAGGCCTAGTGGCATCAGGCTTGTTTCCTAAAGATGCAGACACGACAAGTGTTAAGCAATTACTTAATGGGCTAACCGAACAGCAGCTTGAAGAGCTACGTTTAGTAGCAGCCGTGCACGGGGCTATGATGGAAAAGATAGATCAAAACGTAGGCAAAATTATTAGCCAGTTGAAAGCATCTGGAGAATATGACAATACCCTAGTGTTGTATTTCTCTGACAATGGTGCAGCCGCCCATACTAACGGGCTAATGAATGTGCCATACCGTGGCGTAAAAGCGCTGTTATGGGAAGGCGGCGCCCGTACACATGCCATTGCCAGTTGGCCTGGGGTTATTCCCGCCAATTCTATTTCTGATAACTTAGTTTGGGTAGGTGATGTCGTGCCCACCCTGCTTGATATCACTCAAACCCCCTTCCCGGAAAAGTTCCACGGAACAAAACCTAGAGAGCTCGATGGCCGTAGTGTGTACACCACCCTAAAGGGCGAAGAGCAAACTGCACCAGAGGCGATTTATTTTAATGACAAAGGACAGCAAAGCGTTGTTTACCAAGGCCGATGGAAGCTTCTGATAGAGCCGGGTTGGTATCTGCAAACCCTAGAAGCGCCAGGCATTGCTCATGAACTCTATGACTTGAGCGTTGATCCAGCAGAAACAAATAATATTGCGAAATCTCATCCAAAGCTTGTGGAGAAGCTGCGTGCTATGAGCGCGCGCTGGAAAGAAGAAAACAGCATTGTTGACTATTCCAAAATTATTAAGCTGAAACCCCGCGATCCTTATTAACCGCAGCACCTTTATTAAACATATGAGTGTAATGCGAAAATACAAGGAGCCAAGCGTTTATCCCTTGGCTCCAACATGGTCCATCCCTCACCTTTCCAATTGCTATAAACATTAAATTCTGCTTTACTTATTGTTAACATTTTACTATTAACAATAAGTAAAGGAGCAACAAATGAAAATTCATACTTTGTCTGGCGCAATAGCATTAGCCTGCTTAGGATTAAGTGCGTGCAATACGTCGAGCAATACTACGGAGCCAAATCCCTCCTCCCCAAAAGTGATTACAGAACTCTATAACTTTGAGTCGCCCATAAAAGGAAAGGTTGAAACGAAAAATGCGACGGCCAAAGTACGCCGTCTCGCTTCAGGATCAGGAAACGCCTTACAGATTAAATTTGAAGGCGACGTGGCTGAAGCGGCCGTTAAGCTTATTCCAGCGGAAAACTGGGATTGGAGCATGCATGATGAAATTAACTTAGCGTTTGATGTGATAAACCCTGAAGAAGAGTCTATTCAGCTTTATGTTGGTATAACGGCCGAAAACGGCGACCAAGCCAGCCACAGCGTTATTATTCCGGCAAATTCCGAATCTACTTACTATTTTATTCTAAAAGGCAAGGTGCTAGATACTGACCTTGGCTACAAACACTCCCGAATGGAGGCCTGGCAGAGCGAAGAACAAATGGCGCATTTTCGCATAGGCACCATTACACCTGACATAAGCTCGGTTAATGCGCTGCGCCTTTTTACTCGAGGTAACTTGGTAAGCAAGCGCCTTATGGTGGATAATCTTAGGCTGCGAGGAAACCCTGAATACAACAATGATTATCGGAAAAATATCGTCGATAAATTTGGTCAAATTGCAAAGCATGGCTTCCCGCTTAAAGTTCACTCCGATACTGAGCTAAAAGCAAAGGCAAACGCTGAGCTTAGCAGGTTAGATGCCTCTGGCCCTTTACCCGACCGTACACGGTTTGGTGGCTGGAAAAATGGCCCTCAATTAGACGCCACTGGATATTTTCGCACCCATAAAATGAATGGCAAATGGTGGTTGGTAGACCCTGATGGCTACCTGTTCTTTTCGAACGGTTTAGCAAATGTGCGAATGGCCAACTTAACTACCCTTACAGGGGTTGATTTCAAAGATGAATCGGTACGCTATGTGGACCCTGAAGCCGTTACCCCAGAAGACTCTATGGGGATTGTTAACGTGTCTGATGAGGTAAGGAACACCCGCTTTATTGCCTCTGATGTACGACATGAAATGTTCACTTGGCTTCCTGATTATGATGATGAATTAGCCGACCATTATAGCTATCGACGATCTGTTCATAAGGGCCCGTTAACGTCAGGCGAAACCTTTAGCTTTTATCGCGCGAATTTAGAACGCAGGTATGGCGAAGCCACCCCTCATGCCTACGAAGAAAAATGGCAGCAAGTCACCCTAGACAGGTTTCAAGACTGGGGCTTTACCTCTATGGGCAATTGGGTAGACCCAGCTTTCTACTCTAACCAGCAAGTGCCCTATTTTGCCAATGGCTGGATCATTGGCGATTTTAAAAAATTAAGTTCCAAACATGATATATGGGATTCAATGCCAGATTCATTTGACCCTGAGTTTGAGCGCCGCGCAAACGTAACCATTGAAAAAATAGCGGAGGAAATACAATCGTCGCCTTGGTGCATTGGTGTGTTCGTTGACAATGAAAAAAGCTGGGGGCGCAGAGAAGGTACACTAGAGCAACGTTACGGTCTCATCCTTGATGCCTTGTCAAAACCTATTCTTCAAAGCCCTGCAAAAGCGGCCTTTGTTGACGCATTAAAACAAAAATACGCTTCTATAAATAAACTTAATGACAGCTGGCAAACCTCATTTACCCAATGGCAGGATTTAGCTGACGCATATACGCCCACGCAGGAAACCCCCTCTTTTGAACAAGACTTATCGATGATGCTTGAAATGCTCTCAGAGCAGTATTTTAAGGTCGTACACAGCGCGCTCGAAACAGCATTGCCTAATCATCTATATATGGGTGCGCGCATGGCAAGCTGGGGAATGCCAGATGAAACCATAAGTGCAGCCGTACGCTACAGCGATGTATTGAGCTTTAATATCTACAAAGAAGGTGTACAGCCTTCTCAGTGGGGTTTTATTAAAGACTTAGATTTGCCAAGTATCATCGGTGAATTTCATATAGGAACAAACACAGATTCTGGTTTGTATCACCCTGGTTTGGTGGCCGCGGCTGATCAAGAAGATAGGGCTAAGATGTATCAGCAATATATGCAGTCAGTGGTTGATCACCCAAACATGGTGGGGGCGCATTGGTTCCAGTATGTAGACTCACCTCTTACAGGCAGAGCCTTTGATGGCGAAAATTACAACGTGGGGTTTGTATCAGTTACCGATATTCCGTACCCACAACTGGTAGATGCAGCCAGAGAATTTAACCGAACCCTGTACCCAAAGAGATTTAACCAAGAGTAAAAAAGCGTGTTAACTTAATGGCATATAAAACGGCAAACGATGGTATTCGTTTGCCTAACACTGTCTAAGATTAAAACAATAAAAATAGACTTAATGCACGTTTTCAGGGGCTAGTTCAACGGCTTTTTTTAAGTGCGTTAATAGCGTCTGACTTTTTCCTGCTGACGTATCAGATCCATACCATAGGCATAGTATAAAGCCGCGAATACGTTTGTTAACTAGCCATGCTTTAAGGTTTGTATTTGGGTTTGGGATTAAACGCAAGCACACACCAAAGATTTTTGCTTGGGTGTGCACGTTTGTTTAGCGATGAATTATTTTGACACTAACTTCCATGTTCTTACCCAGTCAACCTTCATCGTATTGTGTTTATGATCTAATAATTCTTCTTTTTCTGGCAAGCCGCATACCCAAGGGCTATCTTGCGTCCAAAGATCCCAAATTAGCTCTTGCTCGAGGGTAAATGGCTGATGACTAACGACTTTGCCAGCCGGCTCACCGTTGAGATAAAATTGTACCGTGTGGTCGTCTTTCCACCATGCGCCAAAAACGTGATAATCCTCGTTCCAGGCAACACCTTTGCGGGTATTCCCATCAGACAAGTGCTTCGTGCTCCAAGGGCTTTTATTGCGCTCAGTTTCCCCTTCTTTCACGATAAAGTATTGCGAATTCATTTGCCAAGGATATTCATCATTCACCCCACACGCTGGCTTAGAATTAATTTCGATAATATCAATTTCATCTCGGTCATTAGCATCACCGTTGTTTAACCAAAATGTGTTGTAAGCGGGAATATGCGCGACTTTTAAACGGGTTTCCGTGTACATTGGAAACGTAATTTTTGCTTTTGAATGCACCCGAGAAGTTTTAAACCAGCGTTCTTCCGTAGAGGCATCTAAGCTCGCTTTTATCCAAAGGTAGCCGTTCTTTACGCCTGAATTGGAATCCACCATATTCACGGGTGTGTCTGAGTAATTCCAGTTAGATCTTTTCCATTTAGTGTCATCCCATTGATGGTTAAATTCATCAGAAAGTACATCGACTTTTTGCCACACCATTCCCTCCGGCGTTGTATCTTTAAACGCAGTAAAAGAAGGCGATAATGGGCTAACCTCATCTACATCGAATTTGTCATCAACTGCCTCACTATTAAATGGAACCGAGACAACAGCCACAGCAGCGATCACCAATGTGTAAGCCGTTTTATTCAGCATATTCATTACTGTCTTCCCCTTAGTATCAAGATTAACCCACTAACATACGCCCGTTACGCAGGTATTAAAAAAGAATAAAAATTAACTATAATTGTTAACAATAAGTTTAAATGTTAACAATTACATGGTAAACATGATATAGCGATTTAGACTCTTATATATATAAACCTTGGAACCTAATATGTTGCGTAGAACTAAAATGTCCTGTTACTTGAAACTTGCGGTTGGCAGCCTGTTCGTGGGAATACTGGCGGGCTGTGGAAACATAGCTGAGAAGGACAGAAGCTCATACACTGCTCAAAGTAGCTTATCTAAAATAATGGAAGAACCGGTAACGCTAACAAATACCGAAAACTACACCACCGAATACTTTGTGACAGGTGCTACCGTGAAACGCCTTAACATTAGTGTTGAAATAGACGCCAGCTATGCCCAGCTTAGCCTTATGGAGGGTGATCGGGTACTCGTAGATAATCTGGATGTGCCCAAAAATGGTAATCATAACCTAAATGTACTGGTTGATTTTAAAACACCAGGACGACACACCTTAACCTTTGTGCGTCGCAGCAACGATATAGTTATTAATAAGGTTAATTTTGAAGACGTTAGCGATTTAGTGCTCCCTAACTTTACGAACGCCTCGAAGCAGTACCAATTAGAAACAGAGGTGAGTTACAAATATGGCGGCCCCGCCATTGGGGATATTGACGCTGATGGTGACTATGACTATGTACTCAATAATCACAATCATGTGCCTACGCAATTAGTGACCTATAACGGTGATTCCCCCGTAAAGTTGGAAAGGTTATTTGACTACCCACTAGACTTCCACGGATCATCTGTAGGTGACTACGACAATGACGGCGATTTAGACATATTAGTTGCTCAAGGGGGCGCAAACGGCACCAACCCTACCTCATACATTCTACTTGAAAATGAAGACCAAACCTTCACCAATGTATCGCCTCAAGCCGGTATACTTACCCCTGCGCGGGGGCGTTCACCGCGCTGGGTAGATATGGACTTAGACGGTGATTTAGATGTAGCCTTGTTTAATGCCCCTACGCCCTTAAGTAAAGGCCCGGTGCAATACTTTTTTAAAAATAATGGTAACGGCACCTTTAGTCAGCAACGGGTCGCGGGCTTAGAAAACGCCCCAGGTGAACGGGTATTAGTGACAGATTTTAACCACGATGGTATTGATGACTTCGTGGTCTTTTCACCTATTACATTATGGCAAGGTAACGGCGATTTTAGCTATACCGATGTGACAGCAACTAAGCTTCCCACCCACCTACAAGGGAAATCTGGCTATTACGCTGCTACTGATATTGATGTAAACAATGACGGACTGCTTGATTTGTATTTTGCAGGCAGCAAAACGCACTATCAACTCTCCCGTAAATCTATCGACTTTAATCCTAAAACTAAACGCCTAGATATACGTGATGACGGAGAGATTGGTACAACCGCGGTGACCTTTGCGGCAGAAAATGCGATTAAATTAGCCGACCTAGATCTTACCTATCGACAGTATAACGATGGTTTTGCCATTTTCTTAGGGCAAGACAAAAAGCGAACCGTTATTAATGCGAAAGGCTTTATGCCTGAGCAGCGCCCTATGGAGATGCGCACTGCCCCCTCTGAACTCACTATAAACCCAAACGACGCTAAAGGCTGGCCAGAAGAGCGCAAAATCAACGGCCTATATATTGGATATTTGGGCAATAACCAATGGCAAGCAGAATGGGTAAGGGATAGAAATATCTATTGGAAGGTGTCGTTTTCACTTACCGGCCTTCAAGATGTTGATTATGACTGGAAGCCGAACAATAGAAACGTGCAGGATGTGTTGCTGGTCAACCGTAAAGACTTTTTTGTGGAGAACACCACAGATTGGAATATTCCTCTTGGCGGTAACCATTGGGGCGTAACGCGAGCAGATTTTAACAACGACGGCTGGCAAGATTTATTCTTATATCGTTATGGCTTTTTAGCTGAAAGAGTGGCCGACTTGATGCTATTAAACAATGGCAAGGGACGCTTCGAAACCTTGATGACCCATGGTGCCATTGCCAAAGCTGATAACGGCCACGGTGATATGGGGCAAGCGTTCGATTTTAATAACGACGGACGAGTAGATTTACTTAACGGCAGTGAAGAAGAAGGCGCATGGTACTTATATAAAAATCAAACCGAAGCCAAGAATAACTATCTTCTCATTGATGTTAACTACAGCCCGGTAGAAAACATAGACCCATACTCGGCTACAGTTACCGTCGAAACCCGCTCTGGTAACACCTATCAAAAACGGGTGGGATCAGCAGGTGAAGTACACTCACAAAGCTTGATGGACATTGTGCATTTTGGGTTAGGTAACGACACGCACATCACTTCTGCAACCATAAGATGGCGAAATGGTGAAGAAGTCACTCTGCAGAGTTTAACCGCCAACAAGCTGTATACCACCGATTAATCAATACAAGGATCAGAGTACATTTCGAAGATGTTGACCGTCACCTCGAAAATGTACTCTGTCCCATTTCTCAATGAAGAAGAAGTGCCTGACTACCGCAAGCAGCTAGGTTTTACATCGCTCATCCTGAGCTTCGCCCTTCAGGCCCTGCTCTGCACGTTAAAAATGGTTCCCGGATTTTTATTATAAAACAGCTTTAAGCACGACTGTGATCACTTCGCGCTCAAGTCATTGCTTCGTTCATGTGATAACGAATTTGACGTTTAAGTTTATCCCGTTTTTCTGCTAGCTCTTTAAAGGTCCCTGACCATTCCTTGGCTGCATTAGAAGACATCTTGCAGCCATCAATTGCAAACAACTCATTACCCAACAAACCTTGCTCATGGCATATCAACAGGACCTGCTCAAATACCGATTCAATCTCGTCCCTACGACCACTGACAAATGCGGCTATCGTGGTGAAGTGCGGCACTGAATCACAACTCAATGCTTTAAAAATGATATTGGTTTCACAGCACCACTGGATTTCACGGCTCGATGTGATGCCTTTGGAATAAGCAAACAAGATGATTTTTAGAAGTGCAGCTGGGTCGTAAGCAGGACGACCATTATTATCATTTTTGTACTTGGGATAAAACACCGACAAATCCAGCCGAGAATCAATCAAATGATGAATTGCATGTTCAAATGTACCGGATTGGAGTTGATCGAGATAGTTGAGCACTACCATTGTATTTTGTTGGTAATTTAGTGGGATAAAGCGCGGCATCATCAAGGCTCCTTTTGCCTAACTGATAACACCTATTTGATCACAAACCGTGATCAGTGGGAAGCAATAACTGTACGTTTTACGAACTAAATTAGAGTTTTTCTACAGCCTCAACGCTCCAAGCAGCGGAAAACACGAATGTTTTGGCGCAGCCAGTGAGCGGTTTTCCGATGAATTGGCTTGTTAGGTTTACTTTGATAATACAACAGGCTTCCCCACATCTAAGCCACAATCAGAACCGTAGCCCGCGATTAAATAACCGTTCGGCCCTTGTTTTAAATTCGTAGTGTAAAAAACTGCTTTTTTACCGTCTTCCTCAAATATTGCTAATTGCGAAGAAAAAGTTGGTTGATCCTTTGTACCTAAATACAACAAAACAGAGGAGAGCAGCTTATTCTCTATAGTGCTTGGGAATGTAGCTAAGACTGCGTAGCTTTCTCCATCCGTAGACTTTTTAATTTCAACATTGATCATAGAATCGTACTTTTCATTCCATTCTTCGAAAGTCTGTTCACTTATCATGCAAGTTGTTCCAACCGCGTTGAAACTAAACAAAACTAACAGATAAAAAGCTCTCATGGCTAGCGGAATCCTATTGTATACCTAACGCTTACAATAACGGGAAAAACCGAGTGCTTTGGCACGAAGTGCCAGCGAGGATTTTTCCCAATGAGCAAAGCGAATGTTGTTGATTGTTTTGTATGGATAATAACTCAGGTAAATCATCCTGATTTTAGTCGGGGTGAGGTAAAGTGAGACCCAAGCTTTAGCTGCAACTAAAGCCTTCTTTTGTGGTAGTTCGATTGATTGATGGCTCCTCAGTTGAGAGACCGATAACAAGAAAGAACGCCACAAAGGACTCCAAGCAAAACACTCGAATAGTCTACTGGGTCTCAACCCGCATTATGCAAGCAAGAGTTAGCTTATTATGAATACAAAAACAAATCAAAGCGTTAACGTGGGTGTCGATACGGGCAAGTTTCAATTAGATATTTACATCCGCCCTCTCGATATTTTTTTCACCGTTTCGAATGATGAAAAAGGCATTAAAGAAGCCATAAAAATAATCAAACAACACGCACCTGGGCGCATTATTATTGAAGCAACAGGCCGTTTAGAAATGCCATTTATTATCGCATGTGCAAATGCTAATTTCCCCTTCGTTGTTGCCAATCCTATTCACATTAAACGCTTTGCTGGGGCGATAGGTCAGCGGGCTAAAACAGACAAACTAGATGCTCAACTGATTGCGCATTACGGTGAGGCTATTCAGCCTAAATTATCTCAACTAAAACCAGATACCATGCAGGCTATGAGTGATTTAGTTGCGAGACGAAATCAATTGCTCGTCATGCAAACGATGGAAAAAAACCGCCTGCAAATTCTACCAAAAGAACTCGTTATGACCATCAAACCTATTCTCACCGTCTTTAAAAATCAGATAACCAAAATTGAAAATAAAATCGTCGCGCTCATAGAATCTTGCCCTGATTATCAAGCGAAAAACTGCATCTTACAGAGCATGAAAGGAATCGGAAAAATAGCCTCCGCCTCCATCATCAGTAACTTGCCAGAGTTAGGTTACATGACTAACAAACAAGCCTCTGCACTAGTCGGTGTGGCTCCCATGAATCGAGAAAGTGGGCGCTATAAGGGATTGCGGAAAATCCAAGGTGGCAGACATCAAGTCAGAACCGTTTTGTACATGGCGATGATGTCAGCAATACAAAGTAACCCCGTATTCAAGGAAACTTATCAACGATTAGTCGCAGCGGGTAAGCCTAAGAAAGTGGCTATTATTGCCTGCATTAGAAAGATGGTTGTTATCTTAAATTCAATGCTCAGAGACGGGGTTATGTGGGAAGCGCCAAAGGCTACAAATTAGCTATTGACGCCATAGTCTCTTGTTATGTTTCATTTTTTAATCAACCTGTCGAAACTCATTTATTAATGAATTGAATTTGGGGCTGATTTTGTCCATAAAATTTTCGTTTAAGGCTCCAGAGTGACTTAGGAATTTCTCACCAGTTGGTGACGAATAAAAGTTTACAAGATCTTGTAATTCTGATTCCGTGAACGTCTCGCTATAACTCAGTTTGAAAGCCTCTAGCACTTCTTCAGTGCTAAGGAATGTAATAATTTTGTCTACAATAAAAGTGTATTTTTGCTCTAACTCAGCCCTTTCGTCTTCTGACATATCTGAATTCGAAAGAACAATAAGCATTTGTTTTTTTATAACTTATTGCTTTTTTAGAAAGAAGTTCCTCCATTTTCAGTACTTTGAAAAGTTCAGCCGCAACATCTTTTTCCGAAGCTGAAACTGAAATTGCTGATAGCGAAATTAATAAAAATAATAATTTTTTCAATTTTCCTCCTTGAAACATAACGCTTATTAGCGAGCATTTCGCATTTGCAACTGCTCGGTTTGATTATTTCATTCGTCACTTTTAGTGCTTACCTTATGATTTCACTGACTATTATTCACTTCAATTCAGTCAAATCTGCCACAAAACTAAAAAACAAAAGGAGCCTGACGGGGGCGACTCGACTTTAACGAGACTTTTTTCGCTTCCTATTAAAAACCATGAGCAAAATATTTTCCATAATTAAATTAATAACTTAGAGAATTTCTGTAAAACAAAGTGAGACCTAAGAAATTTATTTAATAGGAAGCGATAATGGAATTTTTCAAAAAACCATATTATACCTGATTTTACATACAGTATTATTTAAAGGTAATATTATGTCCCGCTCGCCATTTATAGAATCTATTAGAGTGGTTTTACGAACTAAGCATTACAGTTTGAAAACAGAAAAGGCCTACCTGCATTGGATCATAGTATCTTGCCTGCATATACATTTTTCGGCACGACCAATCATAGTAACAATCAATAAAATATAATTAATACAGTAAGTTAAGAGTATAGCTTAATCTATGAATCTGAAATAATGGAAAACAACAAAAGCCCTGAGAGTGCAAGGCTTTGGATTCAAAAATTGGTGAAATCGCTAAGGTACTTTCAAAATTTTACAAGCTTCCTTAGGACTAATTGGATTATCCCCTTGCCAAATTGAACCCTTCACCATACTACTTTTATGAAGGAACATTAAGTCTGCAACATTTTCTATTTCAGCAGAATATTCATAAACAAAGCACTCATTGAATGAAGAAAATTCAGTCAATACACCTATTTCAATAAGGCTTGAAACCTTATTTTGATTGTCTTTAATTTGTTCGACAAGAATCTTATTCCCGCTAAAATCATAGTACTTTGCCACAGCATATTTGCCGTTTTTACTGCCAATAATTATAAAAGGTCGCTGTACCTCTACAGTAACGTCCTTAGCCTCAATAGTTAGTCCATATTGACTTAAGCTTTTAACAATAAAAAATGTCCGAGCTATGTATTGTTTGGCATTAGTTGCCAACAAGACTGCGGCAACTAAAACCAATAACAACGATGCAAAGGCAAACTTTTTCTTTCTATTGTTAAGCATGCTTAATTTTCTTCTTTATCTTGACTATTTACTACCTCGACTACAGCAGTTGCCTTACTTGAGCCAGATAAATCTTTAATACTTTTGGGTACTGGGGTTGCAAAAGTATTGTGAACAGCCTCAGCCATATTAGCACTTGTTTCTACCAAGTTTTGATTTTGACCAATCACTTCACCAGCAGCCTGAGTCATATCAGAGACACTTCCATTTCCATCAATAAATGTCTGAATAGCTTCCATTTTCTTTACTCCTGCATCGAAGGTTTTCCCTGCCTGTTTAAAGTTTGCATCACTTGTACTTGCTAACTCATTTACGCTTACTGCTGTGGCTTTAACCCCTATTGCTGTAGTCGCTTTTTCGACTTTACTTAATTTATGATATGTCTCAGCAGCTTTAACAGCGCCTCTAAATAGTAAACAAGCTTTACCATCAGGATCTTCGTACTTATATGGATTATTATTCGCGTAAGTATAGCGACCAAATCCATGAACTGGATTGCCGCACCCCATATGACCCATCGCATCTACAGGATCATTAGAATAAAACCGCCCAATTACTGGATCATAGTATCGTGCCTGCATATAAATTAGTACGAACTAGGAACCATTTATTTTAAATGCACCATGTACCTTCAACACCTACAAGCTATATAATTTATAGCCAAAATACTTATTCTTCACTCTTGTTTTTTACTTCTGTTTTTATACAAGGTAAACCCTCTACAAGTTTTATATTCATCCAGTAATTTAACGATAACACTCCTACATTATTATCATCTTCACTTGCTTCGTATTTAACTTCAACAAACTGTCTATCAGCTACTTTGCCAAACTCTATTGATTCGAATATATCCTTAGTCGTAAGTAAACTGAAATTCACATCAGAAAAGCGAAGGCTAAACACTATTACATTGCCAACATGACAAATGTAATTCTTGCCAAAACCATCAATAAAGGAAATATCAAACTTATCGGCAAGCTCATGTCTATGTCGAGCTTCACGGAGAAAACGGTTTAAATCCATGTTTCCTGAAAACAAAACAGGATTATTTATATCTTTGGCTAATTCAGCCAAATCAAGGATATTATTTTCAGCACTTGAGTATACTTTTTCATCAGTATTTTTGTACCATAAAACCTTTTTCAAAATTTTGACTCGAACATTGTCTTTAGTGGATTGCCTCAACCAATCCTCTTCATTAATTGCTCTGTTCGTTTCAATATTTTTAGCTACTTTCTCTTTTAGATACTTTTGGATGTTAATTTTAAATAAATTGCTTTCATCAGTATTGCCGTTAAAACTTGCAGAACTAAACAAGTTTATTGGGAACTCTGAATCTTTCGCATCTCCAAAAATAGCCTGAGAACAGGTCAATCCAAATCTGGTCAATAACTCTTCGTCAATTTCAGCCTGAGCAACAAGCGCATTTTGTCGTTGATTGATTCTGTCAATTACTTGCTGAATAGAGTTTTTAAAGTTGCTTACATTAGTACGTAAATTTTCTTCAGTAGTCAGAACTGGCTCTTCAATATCTTCAGAAAGCCTAATCCAATCTTGTAAATCGCGAACAAGTGATTCTTGATCTTGGTGGCGGAAAGCGTCAGAAAAAATAATATCGTACCATTTCTGTTCTAGCTGCCATTGATTAATAGAAAGTGATACTGCAATTTCTACATAAGCTCTATTCATACTATGTGGATCATTTCTCCCCCAGCCTGAATAGATACGCCCAGAAACTCTCCGCTGTTCATTAACTCTTCCGAAAGAATCTAAAACTTTTGAAAGCCATGCTCCATAAGCTCCTTCACCATAATTACTATAATCTCTGTGACGAATATAAGCGCCAATGATATTACTAGCATTGGACACCGACTTTACTCTGCCACCAATCGCTCCGGTTGGATGAATTGGAGTGCATGAAAGTAACGCTTTAATATACTGTTTTATTTGCTCATTCCCATTTAAATCCGGCTTTAATAAAACGTAGCAAGCTGTAATTACTCGAAGATCAAAAGAGGCATTATTCATGGCAATATTGAAAGCAGGCTGAAGAAGAAATTCGCTGTCATTCAATGCCGTTATCCAAATTTTCTCTCCAGAATCTTTAAGCAACATGTCATGACTGACAAGTTCAGAGTGCCATCTATACTCCTCTAATCCTTGGCTATGATCTCGAATAGATAGCTTTTCATACCAATTATTTAGCATATCTACCCCCCAACCAGCAGCTTCAATATTATTGAACCTTAGTGCCGATATTACAGTATGTGCTGTAAACTCTAGATGATTGATAAATAGTGGCAACGACTTTTGCATGTCATTTAGCCGAGTAGTTCTAGGCTCAATATAATCCAACCAAGATTCCCATGAACCAACAAAATCAAAAAGTACATCTTCATACTTATTGGCGATGCGGAGATCTGATGACATTGAACTATATGAACGCCATTCCATTAATAATGACCAAGTAAAGTAATTTCCTTGGATTAACGAAAACCCTTCACGTTCAACCAGTCGATCTCGCTTCAAAAAAATTCGTTTATGCAAATAGATTATTTCGTCATAAAACTCTATATTTTCGGGGATTAACTCAACAGATGCTTTTGCAAGACGGTAATATTCAGTCAAAATCTCATCAAGATAACTTCGACTAAAAAAGCTGGCGGTTGGTAACAATAACCAATTGTCTTCTTCACCATTAACGTTTAAAAAGCTTAGAGCAGAGGCTATCTCAACATGCCAATTAACAATGTTTTCAATAGCATTTTTAAACTCACCTACATTTTTTTCTCGAATAGCATCATTAGCTGAACCAACAAAGCCAAGCATCATGGAAGTCAAGCTATTATCATGCTCTTGGCTTGTTTTCTTGGTTCTAAAGCTTGTTTTTAATAGTAGTTTTGATATCCAACCAATTTCAAACCCGGAGTATCTGACAACTATAAGTCTCGGCTTATTCTTTATTGCCCACATAGGTTGAACTACAAACTCTCGCTCTACGTCAGGATCTATGTACATCCAACTAAAAACTTCTTTTGAAACTAACCACTTCCCCCATACTTTGCTGTTTATCGAAAGTAGTATTTTGAATTTGATAATGTAGTAGCGAATAACGATACTTATGATAGAGAAGTAAACATTAGAAGCGTAAATTTCCTCCTCTGAATATTTGGTTATTTCCTTGAATTTATCGTCCGAAAATTTATAGGTACTTACCTTTAAAATCTCTTCTTCTGGATTTGCCAATACACGGTTGTGTACTGTATTTTGTAATAAAAGGTTGTGCATTCGATTTCTAATATCTGTTTCACACAATTCATGTATAGTGAAACGAACAACCAACCTATCTCTTTTGCTTTCATCCAACATCAAGAAGGTAGAAGCAAAAAACCAGCTAGTTAGCAAAACATTAAATGTCAACCATAGTGCAGTCGTGACGCAAATAGCGAGGTATGTAGAGGCATCCATTGTTGCACTAAAGAAATAGCCCGCAATAATAAAAATTGATAAGAAAAGTCCGCTCAAGCCAGCAAACATAAATCCTGAGTACATTTGGTAAATTGGGAGCAGTGTTTTTTTAGCTGATTTGTTTTGAAACAAGACACCAATTAAACCAATTACTAGGGGATAAACTACACCAACAATAGTTAACTGTCCGCCTAGGAAACCACCTTGCCACTCGTTAAGTTTTGTCCAGTTTGGGAAGAACTTTAATACCAACGGAGTTAATTCATCTTTCCAACATATTAAATTAACTACTAATAAACATGCCAATACAACGGTAAGTAAGATGTAATAGTTGTGCCTTTGTGACCAACGCAAGATGTTGTATTCAAAAAAGCTCCACTTGCTGTGAAGAAATTCTTAATTTTGGTAAAGCGTGTCGTTGATATTTTTATCAATATGATATTGTAGTGAATTGAGTAACTTCCTTATTTGATTTATCACTATTACTACTCCGTATTATCAATCGTATGCCGTTAATTAAAAATGAATAGAATTACTCTCATCAATCTTCTCACCATTTCGAAAAAAAGTATATTTAAACAACAAGTTAGTATTTAACAGGCTACATAAGACAATAATTAAAACAACCCACTACCACCTTTAGCAGAAGGGTGAGTTGCTTCATAGACTTGAGACAGTTTTTTACGGCTAACATGCGTGTATAGTTGTGTGGTGAGAATACTGGCATGGCCTAGCATTTCTTGGATGTGCCGCAGGTCAGCGCCATTATCCAACATCGTTGTTGCTGTATTGTGGCGGTATAGGTGGCAAGCGCCACTACGGTCAAACCCGGCTAACTTCACATACTGAGATGCCATATCAGACAACTTACCCGGCACATAGCGTTTACCATTGTTAGCCAGAAACAATGCCTTTCCTGAGCCGATAAAGGCAAACATGGGTCTAATCTTGCCGATGAAGAAAGCTAACCATTCACACCCTCGCAAACTAATTGGCACCAAACGCTCTTTTTTACCTTTGCCGTGAACGCGAACCAACTTACTGTTGAAGTCGATGTCATCAATATTCAGCTTAACTAATTCACCTCGTCTAATGCCCGTAGCGAAAAAGGTTTCAAGAATAGCCAGATCACGCAAACCTTTAACCCCGAACAGCAGTGGCTGTTCTAAAATGGTTTCTATCTCTTCGACACTATAAAGTGCTTTAGGGATCTGCTCGCCCTTTGATGGGAGTTCGATATTTTCAAGCGTATTTGTTGGAAGCAGCTTTTTGATATGCATGTATTTTACGAATGTTTTCACAAACGTAAGCAAGTTTCGTTTTTGGGCAGGGCATAGCGGTTGGTTATCTAGCGGTTTGCGATACGCATTCAAATAGGCTGCGTATTCATCCATTAAATCCAAATCAATCTGGTCAATGCGTCTAACATTGCGGTCTATACACCAAAGAAAAAACTTCTTAAGACCGCCACGCTTTCCGCGCACCGTATCTGAGCTTTGCCCCTTTGCAAGACAAAGCTCAAAGTAGTATCGCGCACATCGCCAGATGCGCTTAGTGGTAGGCTTGTCCATCAATCAACTCTTTAGCAAATGACATTCCTACATCAACATACGCCTTAGGCTCTGGTTTGTGCCAATAGACAACAGACTTGTCTCCATTGCGGAGTCTGCCTACTCGATGCCCAACGGCAGAAATAATACTGCCGTTGTTATCTACCGTTGGTATCACGATACAGCCTCGAAATAGTTCATGACCTGTAGGCCGAACTAAACCACAACGTTGCAAACTACCACGTATTTCAGCTCCTTCTGGTGATTTAGCTTTCGGTATGTTTTTGCCCATTGTGCGATCACAATATCCGATGCTGAGTTCTGCTATAAACTCATTGTCAATGCGGCAATTATTGGCAACAAACTGCTGTGCAAAAGTACTTTTCTGATAACATGCGCGATAGTAGTCAATTGCTTGCTGAATATTCAATTCGTCTAGATTGAGTTGGCCGAGAACATCTAAATAGTTGTTGGTATACGAGGTATTCATAAGACATCTCCTTCATTATTGAGGCTGGCTTTGAACGATGAGTACGGGAAAGTTAATTTATTCACCTTTACTCTCCTTCAAATCTTGCTCTAAGGCGATTTTACCAAACTTTTCACGCATCGATTTTTTGCTATGCAGAGGCAACTTATGCGCGTTGTGCACCATACGGTCTAGAATTGCGTCAGCTACATTGTCGCTACCAATAAAAGCATGCCATTCCTGAACAGGGATTTGCGATGTGATAAGTGTTGAGGATTCTGTGTAGCGGTCTTCCAGAATACAGTAAAGAATTTCGACTTGCTCTGCTGTTAACTCGCACGCTCCAAAGTCGTCCAAGATAAGTAAATCGATTTTCAAAAGTGCTCGGCGGAAGTTTGCGTACAGATCCAATGTCTGCTTTTTGTAAGCTTCTTTGAAGAAATCATCAAGGCGGTAATACAGCACTTTGTACCCTGATGCTAGAAGAGCATTCGCTATCGCATTAGCGAGGTAAGTTTTACCCGTACCTGAAGCTCCGCTAATTATGACGTTGAGGTGCTTCATGACCCAATTCCCAGTAAGGAGCGATAAAATGAGTTTTTTATGACCACTTCTTTCACCGCCAAACTCAATATTCTCAATACACGCGTTTGGGAACCGAAGACGAGCTTGTTTTACTCGTCGGATCATCTGTTTGTTACGATCTTCCTCAATTTGGGTAGTAAAAAGGTGCTCAAGTTTTTCCTCATAAGACAAATCATCGAACTCATTCGAGCTGTATTGCGTTTCAAGCGCACGAAGGACGCCATGTAAACTAAGCTCTTCAAGTAGCTTCCCGATAGAAGGGCTAATCATGACGACCACCTTCTACTTCTGAGAAATAGTTTGCTCCACGAATATTGCTATGTTGGAGCTGTGATACACGCTTAGTTTTGCGAGGAGGTGGCAATGTTTTGGTATTGCGTTTGAGTATTCGCTCCACCGTAGTCACATTAACATCCCCAATAGCCAATGCACGTTCACATGCAATTTCTATCTGCTCATTTTCATAGCACTTGGCCAGCTTTTTTAGTTTGCTAACTGCTCGCATTGGCTTTTGGTCGTTCTCTGGCCGCTTATCAAACAGCTTATCGATAAACGCCTTACACGCAATGCCAATACCTTCTCCCCAATCTTTTGCATAAGGATAGGTGTAGCTCTGGTAGGCTAGCTCGTTCGGTGCCATATGCTCTTGTAACGTTGTATTCTGTCGCTGATTTTTGCTCTTGGCATGAACAACTGCGGTTTTGCCATCATGAATAACTCGGACTGAACTTGTGCACACGTGGACTTTCACCACTTGCCCAACCAGCTTTGCGGGAACGGAATACCCATGACCATCAATACGAACATGATGATGAGGCTCTACCGTAAGTGTTTTAATGATCTGGGGAACATCAAACAACTGAGTTGGTAAATGTTTGAGTAAAGGAAGTTCGTGCTTCTTATAAAAACTGATACGATTTCCCTCGTACTGTGCAAAGTTTCTTTCGTTAAGTTTGCGTAATAGTGGCTTTATTGCATCATTGACCTCTGACAAGGATGCAAAAGTCATGCGTTGTAGTGGAGCAATAATCCAGCGCTCTGCATTAAGCACACTTTGCTCAACTGGCCCTTTGTCAGCGGATTCACCCGGTCGAGTATTAGAAAGCATGGTGTCATAGTGGTCAGCCCATGCTGCAAAACTGTCATTTGGCGTGTCTTTGTGCTTTGGCTTAACAGCGGAGGCGAAGTTATCTGTCAAATAAACTTGATGTACACCTCCTAATAAATCGACGGCGCAGTTCATACCTTCCAGAAAATCAGGAATTTTTTGTGAATGGCAAGCCACTACCACTTGATAATCGCTTGCTGGAGATGTGCAGACCAAAAACTGAGGCGGCTTGAACCCGGCAATACAGTTTTTATTCTTTAGTGTTTCACCTGCAAAATCCACCTGACAGGTTCCACCTAGAGGATGGTTTTGTAGCATCGAAACTGTATTTTGCTTGCGCTCTTCACGAAGCAATTTGTTGGTATATGAGCGGCTAAAGTGATTATCTTTGTTTTCTTCAGCATATTCCTCCCATAACAACTCTTGCGTCATGTACTTGATGCTGCGAAGCTGCTGCGTGAAATAATTAAGATCAGGCATCGCCTTCAAGCTTTTAGGACGGCGCTTGATAAAAAGCTCGGTTATTTCACTGTCAGTTTTATCCGCCAACACATCCCAATTCAGTTTTAACTCATTCACACGGTGTGACATACGATTCACCGATGTGTGAGTAATATTGTTGCTCTTTGCAATTTTGCGATTCGAATAATCACCGCTTAATAACTGACGTAATGCGCGTCGTCTTACCGATGGAAGTATCATTGTTCTACCCTTTTCAAAAACCAATTGATTGTTTGTCAGAAAATAAAATTCCGACAAACACCACGATTAGCTTGCTTTATAATTAGGGAGAGACTACTTTTAAGTCAGGTTGATAAGGCGTAGCCTTTCCCAATGAAAGACCCTCCAAGTGGCTGCTTGCGAGGTTTTTTTATGTCTGAAGATCAGGGTTTCATGGCACACCCCCACGTTGTTCTTGGACATTCACTGTCATTCGTCGAGACGCCAACCAATTTGCAATATCTTCCGCTAATGCATAACGCCCTCGTTTTCCTTCCAACTCAAAAACTGCAACCGGTAATTTTCCGCGCTTAAATGCTTGTCGGAACGCATCACCATTGGTGAAGCCCAACACCTGATAAAGGGTTTTACCGAATACCAGCATCCCGTGCTGCTCGATCAAGTCCTTTTTGATCCGTTGCGCTAGCTCTCGTTCTTTTTGCGTCTTTTCAAGTTTAGACATGGTCATACCTTCATTCGGGCGTCGAATTTCTACTGTAGTAACCCACCATTTTTTCGGTAGGAGGATGACAGAGCGGTACTGCGATCCTCCCCCCATAACTGAGCGTGACTTACCAAATATGAACTAAACTGAAATTTATAAATATTTTTTGGAATTCCGATATGAAGTCTCGATATGGCAAGCAATACCGACTTGGCTCACAATATCAGATGAGGCTATTCGTTGACGCAACGGGCATAAATTACTCAGGGAAAGCCTGTGAACGATTTATGGGAACGGTATATGTTGATCCTGTCACTGGGCAGGAGGTAGTTAATGGTAAGTTCACCCGCGCCTTTCATGGGCGAACACAATTACACCCAAGCACTTATGATGAAATTAAGAAAGCAGCCAATCGCTATGGGATGGCAAAAGTATATGACCATCCACTCTGGGAGTTGATTGGTGAAGAAAAAGAAGCAGCCAAGCTTGAGACACAGTCTTTGTCTTCAATAGCTGAAATTGCTGCGGAAATTAAGAAAACTTGTTTAGCAGAGCACGGTTTTTCACCTCTTTCCATTGGACGTATATTGACTACGAATAATGAACTTGATGTTATTGCCGCTCACATTACATTGTTACGTACTGATGCCGTTAAAAATCGCGACGTGCTTCTAAAATTACTTAAGGGATATCTATGCACGGTAGCTTTTGCTATAGCATGGCGGTCACTCCGATTTATCAATGAAGAGTTTTGCTACTACATGCAGAATATCTTTTTTGACAACCCGAAAACCAATTTATCTTTTATCATCGACAATGCTTATCCTGACTTTAAAACGTTATCGTTTGCCCGGTGTTTGGGCCATGTCAATACAATAAATATGTTTACCAATTATTTAATGTCAGTAGCAGTTAAGCGAACAGAGAAAGCTAAATACCGGATGCGCGTATACATTCAATTCATTGAAATCGAACAGTTGATTGAAGATTTAGATTTTGTTCACGGCATTGTCGATTCGAGTGATACGAGAAATAACTTTGGCCTGCTAGCACTTCTTGCCGCTACTGGAAATAAAATCAAACTGAACTCCTATCGCGGCACGACTAAAATCATTAATAATTCTCAAACACTACCTAATGGGAGATCACCTTAACTCACTCACCTATTATATCTTTTTGTTGTTAGTGGAACATTTCACAATTCCAGTGGAACGCACAAATAAGTCTGATTGGTTATAAAAAAAGCCCAGACGGAACAAATGAAAAGTCTACTCACTTGATTAAGCTCATGAAAACGTTCACCTGAACTTATCAAAAGTTCCAGTGTGGCTCATAAGCACGTTCCACTTCGCTCCCAAAATTTTCCAGAATCTACGTTTGTTCTTTGACGAGCCGTGTCATTTGCTATACTTACGTTTCAGTATTTAAAGATCCGAAGACCATGCCTTATTGTTAAATCTTATTTCGAATAGTAAAGCCTCAGCAGGTTGAAAACGTATCGAAAATATTTAATCAAGAACCCAAAGGAGAAAAGTATGACCAGTGTTATTGATGTGTTTGCTTTATCTAAAAAGGTTGAGCATGACAGTAAATCAGGAAAATTAAGCCGAGAATTGCTAGCTCAAGGGCAAACATTATATGGGAAAAATCCCGATTACCCAGACTACCTTGAACGCAAAACGCCAGATGGGAAAGTGTCACTTGGAAAATGGAACAAAGGCGCGTTTGATGAAATTATAAGTTTGCTGTGTTAGCGCTGTTTTTTCTGAAATCAAAGTCCGCGAGTGCGAGGCGATGTATTTGATTTCAGTGATGCTCAGCCATTATTCAACCTTAGCAACAACTAATCCCACCATAGGCAGAAAAAATTCCGCTGTAACCACCTCAGTAAACGATATCGTTTACTTGAAGTAAACATAAATTCTGACTGGAGAACACTTTACCGTTAGTAAACGAAAGTGTTTACTCGTTTACCTTTTGGGCTTCAAAAGCCGCCAAAAATAAAGCCCCGTTACTTATAGACTTGAAAACAACAAAAAGCCCCGCGAGGGCGAGGATTTGGATTCAAAATACAAGCAATTACAACCTACTTGTAAATGTCCTTTAGACTCAAAGTGTTTTCTTTAGTGCGTGATAACCAATCTTTTAGAATCAATAGGCGTTTTTGGTTTTGTAACATTGTAGACTCCTTTCGAGAGGAAAAAGTAGCTGGTTGCACGAGAGCAAAACTTGCTGAATTCGTTTCATCAAGAATTTTATTCATCAACACTATCGATTGATTAATCTCAAGCAACTCGGGGCCAATCTCCGAAGAAATCAGCCATGATTCTTCGATTGATTGATGAAGCACAATAGTAGGCAGTCTCTGAAAAAAGAAATCGTCAAGCTGCTTTCCTCTCTTATTAGTAAGTGCATCACATACTTTTATGCCTTTATCTAACTCACTCGCCAGAGAGTCCAGCAGTGCATAACGGAATCTATTTTCTTCTATTTTTTGCTCCATTCTGGCGTCGATATATATATACCAAGCTAAGATCAAAGAAAGAATCGTAGCAGCTGAGGCTACCTTATCGTGGTAATTATTAAAGACGTTTTTGGCACTTCTCCATACTTTTTTAAAGAACTTCAATGTATTTTCCCTCTTGGTATCTAACAAAAACAACGTGGATATGTTAGCGCTAATGCTTAATTAAATTCTCTTTCGATTATGTTTTGAATCTGTTTTATACAAAATTTTCAAGCGTAATAATCAAAGCCCCGCGAGTGCAAACCTTAGGTCTGCGAGGGCGAGGCTTTGGATTCAAATGTGATGTTTTATTTCGAAATGACCTACTTGTAAAAATGTACATATGGTGATGGTGTGTCTGAGTTTTCGACTATCACACCAAAGTGTTCAAGTAGGGAGTCATAGTTTATTAAAATGGCATCAAATAAATTAAATGAAGACCATTCACCATAATTCTCGTTCAAAGCCTTTAAGTTTTTCACCAGTGAATTAAAATATGGCTTAAACCACGAGTGCTCTAAAGTCTGGCTAATCTCATCTATATCGATAGGCTCCATATTTTTACCTAGTGAGTCTCCGATTAGATAACCACTAAACTTCATCAACCTACCAAGAGTACTACCAACTTCCTCAATAGTCTTTGCTACGTCACCATGTAACTGATAACTTTTAAGTGATTCAAAAACGACATTTTCGGTTAGTGCTAATTCAGTGAGGAAAGTTTCTCGGTAAGCTTCTGAACCACTGTCCCCAAAACTTGCGGAAGAAAGCGTTGCAAAATATTCATCCCATGCGCTTTGCCCTGCATTAAAACGTAACATTTCTGTAATGCTAGGTAGCACTTTTTTTAATGATATGTCTGGAAAGCATTTATCAAATTTAGTATTAAATTCAACGTGGGAGCATTCATGCGCCACGATGTGTAAACCCTGCCTAATTTCACTCTCGCTGCCTTTAAAAAGAGTGTTCATGATCAACGCATTAAAAACCAAGTGCGATTTTAGCGCTCCATCTCTTAAAACCATTGGTGCCATTGCTACGCCTAACACTCGGTCGTCAGTCGCTTGAAGAGTTGTCGAGGTAACAGTGCCCCTGTCAAGCTTTGATAGTGCACCTTGATAATCTGAAGCAATAGTTACACCGTCTAAGTTGCTCAAGTCAAATCTAGATGAAAACTGTTTTAGCATGTGTAGAAATATATGGCCTAACTTTTCCGCTTCTTCTTGCTCAAAGTTACCTTGTACGCTCACACACAAATCATCTGGAAGAGATTGAATAGTTGGTTCTTCTGCCATTTCTGAACTCGCACTCAATTTTCTATAGGGGCAATTGTACCCTCAAAATATCTTAAGTCTTACCAAGTTTATGCTTTTGTTAGAAAGCTTCGGCATCCGCTATACCACCTAGCATTTAGCAAAAAACAGGGTGGCAGTGATTTAAAAAGTATCTGACCCATTGTTTCAATATTTGCGTTCTCTTGCTCTTGATAAAACAAAGCTCCGCGAGGGCGAGGCTTTGGATTCAAAATTTAATAAACCTGTTAAAGTAAACTCAACCTAGATCTTTTGTTCCAATAATTAGTTTTAACTAAACATCTTTTAAGAATGAATCAATTATGAGTTGCACCCGCTCAACTGAACTAGCGAACCCAAATATAAACTCTTTTAGACCATTTTTATCTCTTGTATTGTAAAAAACAAAAAACTTTTCAGTTAAAAAATCATCCAAAAGATCAGCAGTATCTTCATCTTCTACACTGATTATTACGCCATAATCTTTGTCAAAGGTCGATTTTATCTTTGATTTATCCATTACTAGTCTCTTTTTTCATCTAAAAGCTTTTTTTCAGCTTTTGTTGGATCGCGTTTAAAACCTTTAGAACCCGGCTGAGCATTTTCAAGCTTAACTTTCTGCATTGCGCCCTCAGGCGCATTAGGGTGTGTATTTGGAGTGTACTCTTTAACTCTATCGTCAGTGATGTCTTTTGTATCCCCATTTTTCGAAGTTTGCTTAATTCTAGGACCACCACTTTTGGTTTTACTTACCTGCGTTACAACTGTAGTTGTAACAGCCGCTGCACAGGCTCCTGAAGCAGCGCAAGCAGTTGCGCCAGCAGCAGCTACAGTGCCTATAGCAGCTCCCACAGCTTGAGCACCACTAATTTTGAGCCGATCACCTGCTGTCATATTCCCATTAACTACATCCATGTCTAAATGGTGAGCTTCAACCATCAAGCGAGTTTCGCGTCCATCTGGGTCTGTGTACTTATACGGATTATTATTGGCGTATGCATAACGATTGAATCCGTGTATTCCACCTGTGCGATTAAGGTGGCTTACTACATCAACCGGATCATTCGAATAAAACCGTCCGATCACTGGATCATAGTATCGTGCCTGCATATAAATAATTAGTTAAATAACTACCACTCATTGCTATCGGTAAGGTGCCGTCTGATGATCCGCTTTTCATGAACAGCCTTCCTTCATTAAACCGATGTTCATAATAGGGACACAGATTTCATGCGAGACTTCGTCACCCCAAACACATTTTCAAACTCCGTATCATTAACTTTATCTGAGTTGATAAAATCAACAATTTCAAGCTCAAAAATTATGAAAAGTAGGCACCTTTCATGTAGCTCGAAATACTTCTTTTTGAACTCTTCAGGAAGTGGCTAATAAAGCGAACCTAAGAGTACAAACCCATTCGTGACAATTTTTCGTCTTTATGTTCATAAATGTAGTCGAGAGTTTCTGGATTGAAGTACCAGCACACACGAATTTTATCGGGCCATTCTGATCTTGTTGCTCTTTTAAATTGATGAATAAAAGTGATTTGCAGATCACGCTGACTTGTTTTGTTGCTTAAACCTCAGGAATAACTAGTTTCAAGCCTAGAGAAATTTATCACCTCAAATTCGATAACAATCTAATTAAGACCGAGAGTAACGATGTCATTCTGTTCAACAAAATATGCAACTGAAAACCAAGATACAAGAACTGTATATTGTGACAATTATGAGACGCTAATTTAGGGAGACAATCAATGAATGGGGTAAATTATTGAAAAATAAGAGATAGATTGGTCGGTGTGAGAGGATTTACTCCGCACATGCTGTGCTTCGCCCTTCGGGCCGAGCTGCGCTCGTTCAAAATTGTTCCCGACAACTTTGTGAACACGACTGTGATCGCTTCGCGCTCATGCCATAGGTTCAGAGATTTTTGATAGAGTAGGAATTCTTGGTATAAGAAATTGAGGGCAGTTGAATTGGTCGGTGTGATAGGATTTACTCCGCACATGCTGTGCTTCGCCCTTCGGGCCGAGCTGCGCTCGTTCAAAATTGTTCCCGACAACTTTGTGAACACGACTGTGATCGCTTCGCGCTCATGCCATAGGTTCAGAGATTTTTGATAGAGTAGGAATTCTTGGTATAAGAAATTGAGGGCAGTTGAATTGGTCGGTGTGATAGGATTTGAACCTACGACCCCTGACACCCCATGACAGTGCGCTACCAAGCTGCGCTACACACCGACCGAAGACGCGCATAATACGGAATTTTGACGTTTTTGCAATGAGAAATATGATTTCCCTTGTTCGTTCGCTTATTTGTTACGCAAACTGTGGATTATTCAGTCAGTGTCGCCGCTTTTCCAGTAACGCAACACGAGTATTCACGCCCAGAGCGTCTGACGCTTTTGTTCTAAAGCTGAAATGAATTTTTATTAAAATAATGAACGCAAGCGCTTTAGATGCCGGTCTGGTAGATAGATGAACAGAGTTAGGTGGTCGCTTCCCCGAGGATCGGGGAAGTGAGGTTTGCTGACAATATTAACGCAACGCCGGTATGCGCTGCGTTAATTTAAGCGCAATCAACGCGCGTCAACAACAGGAGTTAAAGTTCACCGCTTGGGGTAAATTCGATACTTGGCCATTGTTCGTTGGCTTCGATCAAGTGCTTAGGAATGTCTTTTTTCCACGCTTTGTAAACCTCAGGGTTTTTATTTACATACAATTTGCCGTCAACAATTTCAAATGCTTTGCCGTCAATGTCGAATTTTTTACCGAAAGTTGCACCAAAGGCGCAGAAGCCGCCGTAAGCAGGCGCATATTTTTCGGGGTTAGCATTAAACGCATCGCGATTTTGTGCACTGCTGAAGCGATAAATAGCATCATCGTGAACCGCTGTGTATTGCGCTTGACCTAAAACGGGTTTGTTCTGGGTAAAATAAGCCACGGCGTCATGGCCAGCCAAAATCACGTCATTGCTATCAGTTTGGGTATCAACCCCAGCGAAACTGAAACTAGACGCCGTGATTGCCACAGCAGTAAATAAAGCTTTTAACGTAAATCGTTTTTTCATTTTAGTGTCCTCGGTTTAAATATTCAGGGATTGAATTAATCAACGAGGGAAAGTGTAAGTGGCATTGGGTAATGCCACTATGTCTATCAAACCAGAAGTTATGTCAGAGCGTCTATGGATGTATTAAATCAGTTATTTTCCACGTTTAAAGTGGCGGCCAACATATTTCACAACGGTCAGTATTGTGGAGATTGGGCAATTAACACCTCAGGCACACACTATATGAACTTTCATATTGTTAGCCATGGTACGTGTTATCTGTCAGTCCCTAGTGACACAGACGCAAAAGATAAGCCAATAGCATTGTCTCAGGGAGATGTCGTGATATTCCCCAGAGACAGTCAGCATATTATCAGCAAAGAGCCACGTCCTTTAGCAGCGACCAATAGCGCACTATCACAGGATTATACTCATGGTGTTCAACCTAGTGCCACCGGCTTAGTCTGTGGCTACTTTAGCCACAATCACCCCTTGGTCAACAGTATTACCGTGCACTTACCTGGGGCGATTATCATTAAAAGCCACCCGCTAAACGACAAATCGACGGGCCTTCATTTTCTGTTAAGTGCATTATTAGATGAATCAAAGCAAGCAAATAAAGGCTCAACCCTGATAATGGGGCGCATTGCAGAGGCCATTTTGGCAATCATCTTCCGCCAACATCTGCCCACTGACAATGGTGTATTAGCCGCGACCGGCCACCCTAAACTTGGGCCCGTAATGAGCGCTATTCATGCGCAGCCAAACAAGAAGTGGACTGTGGAGATGCTGGCCGAACAATGCTTTATGTCGCGTGCAGGGTTTAATGATTTATTTAAATCTGTGGTGCAGCAAGCCCCTATGGAATACGTGACACAATGGCGCTTAGGGTTAGCATATAGCATGCTGGCAGATGAAAATGTATCAACCCTACATGCTGCACTCGCGTGCGGTTATGACAACGAATCGTCCTTTTCTAAAGCGTTCAAACGTGTACTGGGTGTAAGCCCGGGCGCAGTGCGAGCAAAAAAAGAACAAAAAGTATAATGAAATGAGGGCAAAACGGCTGGCGTGTTCTTCGCCAACCGCTTTAATAGCAGCATACAATACTCAATAACAAAAACCTTTACTCACTGCTTGTTTTGTCATCGCCGCTGATACGACTGGCGATTGCTCCTTCCTGATTCTTGTATTTAGCATCTACACGGGCGTTATAGGGTTTTTCTGCATAATCTGACATTACTTCGAAGCTCAGTGCCCCTATTTTCATGCCCGGTTTTAACGCTAGTGGCAATTTACCACTATTAAAAAACTCCAGCACAATGTTACCTGACCAACCTGGGTCAATTCGATGGGCCGTAACGTGTACCATTAACCCTAATCTCGCCAAGGATGAGCGGCCATCTAACCAGCCAACAATATTACCCGGTAAGGTCACAGACTCAAGTGTTACCGCAAGTGCCAGCTCGCCTGGGTGTAAATAGAATGATTTGTCAGGAGCAATACTGATCTCATCACTCATAACGGTATTCAGCGCTTCTTGAACCTGAGCTTTTGGACCGCTTAAATCTATATACGGCGCTTGATGCTCGGTAAAAACACGAAATTTGTTGCCTAATCGAATGTCGACAGTTACGCCACTGATCTCTGCATAATCAGGCTCAGGGCTAATGGATATTTTGCCTTCTTGAAGATGGGTCAGAATGTCTTTGTCGCACAAACGCATAATGGTTAACTCTGTAAATAGGTTTCAGGTATGTGGCTTTGTCTAAATGAGGGCAGCCAGTTAGCCGCGCAATTATGCGTAGCTAAGGGGTTATGTTCAACGTTTTTAAATATTTTGTATGCGTATATCCATCAAACTTTGTAGGTAGAGCTGTTTTGAAATGGCTAATGCACACGTAATGTAACTTTGACTTAAGGGATCATTTGGCTCCGCAATCAGTAATGGTGTGCCTTGATCTGTATAATGACGAATTTTACTGTTCAGCGGCAATTGCCCCAGCAAGGGAACCTTATTGCGCTTGGCTAGCTCCACACCACCGTTTTGCGCGAAGATATGCTCTTGATGACCACATTTAGGGCAAATGTACAGGCTCATATTTTCAATTAAGCCCAATACAGGCACATCCACTTTATTAAACATAGCAATGCCTTTACTGGCATCCGCTACGGCTAAATCCTGCGGGGTCGTTACAATCACTGCCGCACTAACGGGCATTTGTTGTGCAAGGGTTAATTGAATATCCCCAGTACCTGGCGGCATATCCACAATCAGGTAATCCAGCTCTGGCCAATCCGTTTCGCGCAGCAATTGTTCTAGGGCTTTGCTGGCCATAGGCCCTCGCCAAACCGTTGCGTTTTCAGCTGGCACAAAGTAACCAATGGAACTCGCCACCAAGCCATGAGCAGCAAACGGTATAATGGTTTTATCATCGCGAGACGCAGGCGTTGAGTCGGTATTGCCTAACATAATTGGCACCGACGGACCGTAAATGTCCGCATCTAGCAGCCCAACTTTTGCCCCTTGCGCCATTAACGCATAGGCAATGTTGACACTGGAAGTTGACTTTCCTACCCCTCCCTTGCCAGAAGCCACCGCAATAATATTTTTAATCTGTCCGACTTTTTTTACCTTGGTCGCAGACGCGTGGATCTTTGTCTCTATCAGCACATGATCCAGCGGTAGATTTTGCTCACTTGCCGCTAATTCTATGCGCTTTTTAAGCGTATCATGCAGCGTTTGAGCAGCAAAAGGTAAAGTAATTAACACAGCATTGTTAGCTATGGTGACCCACGTCTCAACCTGGTTTACTGAGAGTTCAAATAACGTCGCAAGTTGCTCTGATACCAGCGACTGCAGTTTTTGCTCAGGGGTAGAACGACTAAATAACATGACACTCCTACAAAATAACGATGAAATTGGCGCAAGGTAGCTTTTAGATAATGCAATGGTGACGTATTTTCGATACCATTTGCGGCCTTTTTAATTAAACGAAGAATCCAAAATACACATGTCGTCACAACCACGTAAAATTCTTGTTACTAGCGCCCTCCCCTATGCAAATGGCTCCATTCACTTGGGACACCTTTTAGAGCATATCCAAACGGATATTTGGACGCGTTTTCAACGAATGTGTGGCCACGAAATATACAGCGTATGTGCCGACGATGCACATGGTACGCCCGTTATGCTCAAAGCCCAAGAGCTAGGTATAACACCAGAGGAAATGGTGGCTCGCACACGTGCTGAGCATCACCAAGATTTGCTCGACTTCTTCGTTGAGTACGATAACTACCACGTGACCCACAGTGACGAAAACAAAGAGTTATCAGAACTGATTTATAACCGTTTAAATGATGCCGGATACATATCCAGACGTACCATCAGTCAGTTATTCGACCCTGAAAAAAACATGTTCTTGCCTGACCGCTTTGTAAAAGGCACATGCCCTAGCTGTGGTACTGAAGATCAAAACGGTGACAGCTGTGATAACTGCGGCGCAACCTATGACCCGACGGAAATGAAAAACCCTCGCTCTGTAGTGTCTGGTGCAACACCGATACTAAAAGACTCTGAACATTTTTTCTTCGATTTACCGCAATTTTCAGACATGCTGCAAGGCTGGCTTAAAAGTGACGCACTGCAAAGCGAAATCAGCAATAAGTTAGAAGAGTGGTTTGATAAAGGCCTACAGCAATGGGATATCAGCCGTGATGCGCCCTACTTTGGTTTTGAAATTCCAGGAGCACCGAATAAATTCTTTTATGTATGGGTAGATGCGCCTGTCGGTTACATGGCCAGCTTTAAAAACTTGTGTGACCGCAGTGACATTAACTTTGACGAGTTCTGGGGCGCAGACTCAGACGCTGAGCTATATCACTTTATCGGCAAAGACATTACTTATTTCCACTGCCTATTCTGGCCAGCCATGCTAGAAGGCGCAGGATTCAGAAAACCTACCGGGGTCAATGTACACGGTTTTGTCACCGTTAACGGTGCGAAAATGTCTAAATCCAAGGGCACCTTTATTAAAGGACGTACCTACTTAGAGCATTTAAACCCTGAATATCTACGTTATTATTTCGCTTCTAAATTGGGCGCAAACGTCACAGATATCGACTTAAACTTCGAAGATTTTGCCCAAAAGGTAAATTCAGATTTAGTGGGTAAAGTGGTGAATATTGCTAGTCGCTGCGCAAGTTTTATCACTAAACGCTTCGACGGTAAGTTGTCAGACAATGTACTTGAGCCAGAGCTTGTCACTGAATTTCAACAAGCACAAGCCAGTATTGCCCAAGCCTTTGAAGAACGTCAGTACCATAAAGCCATTCGTGAAATTATGGGTCTTGCTGATAAAGCCAACCAGTTCATTGATGCCAACGCCCCTTGGGTAACGATTAAAGACGAAAGTAAGCAGGCGTTCACCCATGACGTATGTTCATTGGGGATCAATCTGTTCCGCATGTTAATGGTGTACCTAAAACCCGTCGTGCCTAAATTAGCGGAACAAGCTGAAGCCTTTTTAAACGATAAGTTAAGCTGGACGAGCGCACAAAGCGTATTAACTGGGCATGACATTAATAAATTCAAAGCCTTAATGCAGCGCGTGGATATGGACAAGGTCAATGCAATGGTTGATGACTCGAAAGAAAATTTAGCCCCGACGGTCACGCTTGACCCGAACAGCCCCTTGGCCAAAGATCCTATCAGTGACACCATCGAATTTGACGATTTTGCCAAAATAGACCTGCGTATTGCTAAAATCGCAGTCGCTGAACACGTTGAGAAGGCCGACAAGCTATTGCGCTTAGAGCTAGATTTAGGCGGCGAAACGCGCCAAGTGTTTGCCGGCATTAAATCAGCCTATCAACCAGAAGACTTAGTGGGCAAGCTCACGGTTATGGTGGCCAACCTAGCGCCGCGTAAAATGCGCTTTGGCCTATCAGAAGGCATGGTTTTAGCCGCAGGTCCTGGCGGTAAAGACTTGTGGCTCATGGAGCCCCACGAAGGCGCACAACCTGGCATGAAAGTTAAGTAACAAAATCATGTCATTCTGCTGACAAGAAAAATAGCCCGTTGAGTACAGTTACTCAACGGGCTTTTTTGTTGACCTTGCTTTATTAGTCGCAATTCAAGCGCGCGAAACGTCGCTAGCTTTGCGGTTTTTCACTGTTAACACTGCCTGCACGAATGCTCGCCCCTACTGCACTAAACTTAGGTTTTAACTTCCACTTAGGCTTTATCGGCGACAAAGGCACAGTACGTTTTTTTGCCACAATAATGTAAACACTGGCGAGCTGAGGTAAAAAGCGCTGACACCAGCGCGTCACAATATTGTTTGGCCTGTTGGTAAAAAACTTGGAATACGGCATATATTTCACCTGCGTAACCTCAAAGCCTAATAGCTGCAACCAGTCTTTTATGCGCGGCACGCTAAAATAGCGCGCTTCATGCAGTATACTTTGTCGATTAAACCACACGAGTTTACGTAAGCCCGTTAAGCTCAAAGGATTAAAACCAACAATAGCCAAATCACCGTCAGGCATAATGACTCGGTCTACCTCGCGCAAAATTTGATGGGGGTCTTGGGCAAAATCTAATTCATGGGCTAATACAAAGCCATCTACACTGCTTTCTTTTAATGCCATTTCTCGCGATAACGAGCGCATTCCCGCTGACTCATGCGCTTTGGCAACCATATTGACACAATGCTTAATAGAGCACTTGCTGAGGGTTAATTCACTGCTTAAGTTACCTACTTTGACTAAGTGATAACCAAAGAATTGCTGGGTAATATGCTCGAGCTCATTTTCCACCATGGCTTTACGCTCAGCGCCATTTGGTAGGGCAGCCCATGAACGTGGATAATCTGGTTTTTTGTCAAGTAACGCTGGTTTCATCAATACAATACAAACCTATTTTTAACAAAGGTGTAGCAACATTTAATGCGATTAGCAGTCAACATTGTTGAGACTAGTACATGCACATGAATTTTGAATATGTATAATGTCGGATTACTTTACACCTGTTTCAATATTGTTGTCACTGGAGATTATTATGCCATCCCTGAAAATAAGACCAATTAAAGCATTCGAGGATAATTATATTTGGTGCCTAACCAATGGCGAAACCTGTGTGGTGGTCGATCCAGGTGATGCTAGTCCCGTTTTAAAATATTGCGCTCGGAACAATTTAATCCTAACGGATATATTGATCACCCACCACCATAGTGATCACACGGGGGGTGTAAATGAGTTGGTCAATGCGTTTGAAGGCGTGACTGTCTATGGGCCACAAAATCCACAAATTCAGTCCATCACACGGCGCTTACAGGCAGACGACAGGGTTCAATTAGGGTCTATAGACGTTGAATTTCGCGTCTTGGAAGTCCCCGGGCATACGCTTGATCATATTGCGTATGTGGGTTCATGCGGATTATTCTGCGGTGATACACTCTTTTCCGCTGGCTGTGGCAGACTGTTTGAAGGAACGCCCGAGCAGATGTATCAATCACTAGGGAAATTAACGGCACTAGCAGATGACACAAAAGTGTTCTGCACCCATGAATATACCTTAGCCAACCTCAAGTTTGCCTTGGCTGTTGATCCTGAGAATGAAAATCTATTGAACTATAAAGGCTGGGCAGAATCTCAAAGGGTTGATTTGAAACCTACACTGCCGTCAACTATAGGTCAGCAAAAGGAGATTAATCCCTTTTTACGTACCGCCAGCCAAGCAGTGATAGCACATGCTGAGCAGTATGCACAACAAACATTATCGACCCCTGAGTCGGTATTTGCTGCGCTTCGAGCATGGAAAGATAATTTTTAAAATATAGAACAATCATAAAAAGGAACGCCTAGTGCGCTTAAAAACCCTACTATGCCTATCGCTAGTATCGATTTTACCGGCCTGTCAAATGATGGAGCCACATTCAGAAATAGCTGAACAGATAGATCAAGAGCATGAAATAGCGCAAAAAATCGCTGATACCTGCCAGCAAGCTGGCGAGTTAGCGAATAACGAGTACGATTGTGAAGCAGCTGATGAAGGCACGATCCCTATTACCCACCCCGAAGAAGAGGTAGAGGTTGTTATAGCGCCAGAAACGATCCCTGAAAACATAGAAGTGTTAGACGTTTGGCAACAAGTGGGACAAAATTTATCATTTGAATTTGAAGATAACCAACGGATCGCGAGTCAGCGCAATTGGTATTTAAAGCACCCGTCCTATATGCAGCGCGTCGCCAAGCGCGCCAAACCATTTTTATATCTCATCGTAGAGCGCCTCAAAAGCCAAGACATGCCCATGGAATTAGCGCTTCTCCCCATTGTAGAAAGCGCCTTTGACCCCTTCGCATACTCCCATGGTCGCGCAGCTGGCATGTGGCAATTCGTACCGGCAACCGGTAAACGCTTTGGTATGAAGCAAACCTGGTGGTATGACGGACGCCGTGACGTGATGGCCTCAACCGATGGTGCAATCGCCTACCTAAAATATTTAAATGAAATGTTCGACGGCAACTGGTTACACGCACTTGCCGCCTATAACAGTGGCGAAGGCCGTGTTATGCGCGCAATCAAAAAGAACAAAAAAGCCGGCAAGAGCACTGAATACTGGGCGCTAGACTTACCCAAAGAAACCCGTGCATATGTGCCAAAGTTATTGGCCTTAGCAGATATTCTAAAAAATGCCGACACCTATGCATTCAAATGGCCCGTCATCGAGAACATAAAAGTCACTGAGGAAGTTGACGTAGGTTCGCAGATTGATTTGGCGCTGGCCGCTGATATGGCTGGTCTTACCGTAGAAGAGCTTCACGCCTTAAACCCTGGCTATAACCGCTGGGCAACCGACCCAGAAGGTCCGTTTAAGCTGCTTGTGCCTGTCGATAAGGTCGAAACATTTAGTGAAGCGATCGCTGCAACCGAAACCAAAGAGCGCCTAAATTGGGTGCGCCACAAAATTAAAAGTGGTGATAGCTTGTTAAAGCTAGCGCATCAGTATCACACCACCACAGAGATCATCAGCCAAGTCAATGAACTTAAAGGTAATATGATCCGTGCGGGGGAATACTTAGTTATTCCAGTGGCGTTGAAATCGTTAGATTTTTACTCGCTGTCTCAAGAGCAACGTTTAGCCGATAGACAGTCAAAGCACAAAAGCGGCACCTATCAGGTTAAGCACAAAGTAAAGAGTGGCGATACCATGTGGGATTTAAGCCGCAAATATAAAGTGAATATGCGTAGCTTAGCAAAATGGAATGGTATGGCCCCAACTGACATGCTGCGCCCAGGCAAAGAGCTCGTGGTTTGGCTTAAAGGGAGCGAGTCAAAAACACGTGCTGATGCGGTCATGCGTACTCTCACCTACACAGTGCGCGGCGGCGATTCACTGGCAAGAATTGCCCAGAAGTTTAAAGTAAACGTGTCAGATCTGCTTGATTGGAACCAGATTAGCGCCAAAAATTACCTACAACCTGGCCAGAAACTTAAAATTAAAGTGGATGTCACTCGCACATAAACTTGGATGATTGAGGTCACATTAGCCGTATATCGAAACAGCTGGCGCGCTCGCGCGCCAGAATGTGCTTTGCTTGCCCCTCAAAAATAACCGAGATACACGACTTAACGCTGCACAGCGCGATATATAAACTCAATCCGATTGCCGCTCGGTTCATACACCATCATATGCTTGCTCGGCCCCTTGCCCGCTAACTCAGGTGCAAACTCTATCTTGACCTGCTTATCCTGTGAAAGTGTTTCATGCAGCGCATTTAAGGTTGCTTCACTGCTCACTCTAAGTGCCAAGTGATGCAGCCCAATATTATGCTTACGATCAAATGCCACAGCCGTGCTAGGGTCAGTCACACGCCACAACGTAATGACAACACTGTCATTCGATAAAAAAACAGATGGATAATCTTCGTCTCGGCTCAGTACATGAAAACCTGCATACTGGGTGAAAAAACGTTCTGATGCCTGCAGGTTACTCACCGCTAGCCCCACGTGATCGACCCCCTGCACGCTTCGTTCTTGCGCTTGCATCTGCCTCGGCTCCTGTGCATGCACCAACGTACTCCCTGAGAAAAATACGCCCAGCCCCACCCCTAATAAAAATCGCTTCATTGATACTGTTCTCTTTGGATAGTTAATATTCAATTGAACAGAACGGGATGCTAAATACTTTCTTTCATCGATATAACGCGTTAAATCTCTGATTTTACGCCTATTGCTGGCTAAAACGGCGCATTACACCAGTGAGATAAAAAGTACCATAACGCTTATTGGGGTAATTCCGTCATACACTAGAGAGCATCATGACGTCCTTTTTAGGATGCATGTCAGTGTTAGCTTCATCGCTCAAAAAAAATGAGTAAAGCGCATTCCAAGTAAACACCATCCGTAATCGTACGTATTATCGATCATTAGTCTAAGCAGAAAAATCAGGAAACGAGCAACAGGATACAAGATAAACTCCGGCCAAACTGCATGGGCCCTGCTTACCTTAACAGCGTCATGGGTTCACAAAGAAGAGAGACCCATTCAGTGAGGGAAGCCCAGCGCTAAGCTCACGGGCACTAACGTAGCGGCATGTACCTTGAGATTTTGCTTTGAGCCTTATGATGGCTCGTTTGCACATTCTTATTTTACATTCTTGCGCCGCACCTCGATTTTTACCCAGCGCCTTGTTTAGCAAGAGTCTGACTAAAGCCGTCGCAATAAAAAGGCCAGCTAATCAGCTGGCCTTGAATGTGTCATCTCGATTACGAAAAAGACTACCCCTTACGCCAAGTGGTGCCGCTAGGTCCGTCTTCAAGAATAATATTCAGGGCATTTAACGCATCTCGCGCCGCATCTGCCGCTGGCCAATCTCGGGCGGCTCGGGCATCGTTACGAGCTTTAATCAAAGCTTCGATTTCAGCCACTTCGTCTGCATCTTGTTGTTCACCTTGCAGGTACTCACTCGGGTTTCGTTGTAGAATGCCCAGTATCTTACCTAGATTCAACAGAATGCCTGCCAAGTCGCTCGCTCGACCTTGAGCTCTGTCGCCTTCTATCTTGGCTTTGTTGAGTTCTTTGGCAACATCGAATAACACAGCCATTGCTTCTGGCGTATTAAAGTCGTCGTCCATAGCTTTATCAAAACGTACGAGATAGTCATCGCTTTGCATATCCACATCAAGATTGGCGTTTACATCACGTAATGACGTATATAAACGTTCAAGCGCGCTACGGGCCTGAGTAATATTGTTTTCTGAATAGCTTAATTGACTGCGGTAATGAGCTGACATCAAGAAATAGCGCAAGGTTTCAGCGTCATGCTGCTTCAATACATCCCGTAACGTGAAGAAATTGCCAAGCGATTTAGACATCTTCTCGCTATCAACTTGCACCATACCAGCATGCACCCAATAGTTAACATAAGGTGTATCGTACGCGCAGCATGATTGTGCCACTTCATTTTCGTGATGAGGGAAAATCAAATCTGAGCCACCACCGTGGATATCAAAGTGCTCACCCAAGTGTTTTTGATTCATAGCAGAACATTCAATGTGCCAACCTGGGCGTCCTTCGCCCCAAGGTGATGACCAGCTTGGTTCACCTGGTTTAACTGTTTTCCATAATACAAAATCCATCGGATCGTTTTTGTCACTGTCTACATCAACGCGCGAGCCCATGTTTAACTGCTCTAAGTCTTGTTTACTGAGCTTGCCGTAATCGCCATAGCTACTGACATCAAATAACACATCACCCGACTTCGCTTGATATGCATGGCCACGAGCTATAAGTCGCTCAATAATAGCGATGATCTCTGGCATATGCGTGGTCACGCGAGGCTCGATATCTGGCTCTAGCAAATTAATGGCTGCGAAATCATCGTGCATCATCGCGATAGTACGCTCTGTTAATGCGCGGGTTGTTTCGCCATTTTCATTAGCGCGCTGTATTATTTTATCGTCTATGTCGGTGATATTACGCACATAATTCACCTCGTACCCCTTGTGACGTAAATAGCGCACCATCAAATCAAAACTCAAATACGTGCGAGCATGCCCCATGTGTGACAGGTCGTACACTGTGATACCGCACACGTACAACCCCACCTTTGATTCATGTATAGGTGTAAAGAGCTCTTTTTGTCGAGTCAGGGTATTGTATATGTGTAGCATTAACCGTTTTCCTATTTAAAATTGAAATGACGTAAAATGGGTATAAAAAAGAGAGCAAAAGCGCTCTGTATGGTGATTCTATCACTGTGTCACTCCCCTCGCATTAATCAATATGAATCAACTGCTTAAAAAGCGCCGCAGTTTACGTTAGAATGGCGAACTTTTATTTTTTATGATTTATCTGAGGGCATTAAAATGGTCACTATACATACTAACTACGGCGTCATTAGCGTAGAGCTTTTCGCAGACAAAGCGCCTGAAACGGTTGCTAACTTCCTAAGTTATGCCAAAGAAGGTTTTTACGACAACACCATTTTCCACCGTGTTATCGATGGTTTCATGGTACAAGGCGGCGGTTTCGAGCCAGGCATGGAGCAAAAAGCAACAAAAGCGACCATTAAAAATGAAGCAAACAACGGCCTAGCCAACGAAGTTGGTACATTAGCGATGGCGCGTACTAATGAGCCACATTCGGCTAGCTCGCAATTTTTCATTAATGTTGCTAACAACAGCTTCCTGAACTTCCGCAGCGAGTCTGGTGACGGTTGGGGTTACTGTGTTTTTGCTAAAGTGACTGACGGCATGGACGTAGTAAATAAAATTAAAGAAGTAAAAACCGGAAATTCAGGTTATCACCAAGATGTACCGGTTGAAGATGTGGTTATTCAGAAAGTTGAAGTAAGCGAATAATCTAGTGTTCGAGGCCTATTCGTCCTGAATGGGCCTCATATTGAGTTCTCCCATGCCGTTTACCTATTTTATCGCTGACTTACATTTATCTGCCCAGCGCAGTGATATCAGTCATTGTTTATTCCAGTTTCTCAAGCACGATGCGCTTCAAGCAGATGCACTGTATATACTCGGTGACTTATTCGAAGCCTGGATTGGTGATGATGATCAAACGCCCTTTAACCAGCAAGTGGCCAGCGCTTTTAAACACGTTGCTGACGCAGGCGTCGATATCTTTTTTATACATGGTAATCGAGATTTTTTGATCCGTGAACGCTTTGCCAAGCAAGCTGGGTTTACGTTATTACCGGAACAAGTCGTGATTGATCTATACGGCACGCCAACATTGATCACCCATGGTGACGAACTATGCACCCGAGATGTGGCGTACCAAAAATTCCGCAAGAAAGCCCGCGGATGGTGGTGGCCAAGACTTGTCTTGCGTCTCCCGTTACGCACTAGGCGAAAAATAGCTGAAAATGGCCGCGCCGCCAGTAAAGAAAATCAGAAACAACTTACGACAGACATTATGGATGTCACCCCTCAAGAAGTCATAGATACCATGTCTCGCTTCAACGTAACGCGTCTAATTCATGGCCATACCCATCGCCCAGCTATTCACGATTTAACAGTAAACGGCCAACCTGCCCAACGCATTGTACTAGGCGACTGGTATGATCAAGGGAGTATCCTTACTGTTACTAAAGATAAGTTGTCACTCGCTGAGCACCCGTTTTTTAAGCCGACTTAATAAACGGATTAACTTGCTAAGCTCACAATATAATCACCTGTCATAAATCGGTAAAAATTCTGCCATAATTTTGCAACCTCAGCGTCACAGATCCGTCAATAAAATGTACGCGAATATTCACACAACTCCCCTACTCTAGCTGCGCGGTTATCGGACACACTGATAACAAAATCACCACAAGCACATAAAATTCGGGAATAAAAACATGAAACTGAACTGGATATCAACAGCCAGTGCTCTGGCACTTGCTGTTTCAACTGCGCTTCACGCTGATGTCTTGCCTAGCTATCAGACGAATAACACTTGGTATGCTGATGCACAAACTAAACTAGCTGAGAAATTAAATACAAATAATCAATTCAAAGCGAAGAATGTGATTTTATTCGTAGGCGATGGGATGGGTGTGTCGACACTTACCGCCGCGCGTATTTTACAAGGTCAACAGGCCGGTAATCCTGGAGAAGAAGGCTACTTAAGCTTCGAGAAATTTCCCCATACAGCTCATGTTAAAACCTACAATGTGGATGCACAAACCCCTGATTCAGCTGGCACCATGACGGCTATGATGTCAGGCCTTAAAACCGATGTAGGGGTTATTGGTGTCAACGAGAATATTGAACGCGGTGATTGCTCTACGGTTGCCGGTAATGAAGTATCCACTGCATTAGAGCTCGCTGAAATAAAAGGCATGGCTACCGGGATTATCTCCACTGCACGTATAACTCATGCAACCCCGGCTGCCACCTACGCAAAGTCAGCTGATCGAAACTGGGAAGATATTTCCGATATGCCAGAGGAAGCCATTACGGCTGGTTGCACCGATATTGCGGAGCAACTTGTTAACTTTGAGGCTAACCTTGAAGCACGCTTTACAGGCGTCGATGTAGATGGTTTAGAGGTTGTGATGGGCGGCGGACGTCGTCACTTTTTACCCAAAGATGCCGCATTTAACAGTGCAGATGCCGTCAGCGAAGTAGAAGGCGATCGCACCGACGAGCGCAATTTAGTCACAGAATGGCAAGACATGTACACAAATGGTACCTATATCATGGACCAAGCTGGGTTTGATGCGGTAGACCCTGCCACTACCACACGCCTATTCGGTTTATTTAACGAATCACATATGCAGTATGAAGCAGATCGCGCCAATGACGTTGCGGGCGAGCCTTCGTTAACTGAGATGACCAGCAAGGCCATCGACGTACTGGACAATAACGATAACGGGTATTTTCTGATGGTGGAATCAGGTCGTATCGACCACGGTCACCATGCAGGTAGCGCTTACAATGCATTGACCGATGCCATTGAATTGTCCAACGCCATTCAGGCGGCAGTTGATAACACAAGTTCTGAAGATACCTTAATTTTAGTCACCGCAGATCACGGTCATGTATTCACTATCGCAGGCTACCCAAAACGCGGTAATCCGATCCTTGGGAAAGTGGTTTCTGTTGGTGCGACTGAACCTGCTTTAGCGGCAGACGAAATGCCTTACACCACTTTGGGTTACACCAATGGTAATGGTTTTCATGATTTAGGCGATGAAACTGACGCTGACGCCAGTTATAGCGAAGAACTTGCGGCTGGGCGCATGAACATCACTGACGTAGACACCACCACCTCAGGTTATCACCAAGAAGCGCTTATCCCTCTTAGCTCAGAAACACATTCAGGCGAAGACGTTGCGCTGCATGCGAGCGGCCCGGGTTCTCAATTGGTACAAGGGGTAGTAGAGCAAAGCGTGGTCTTTCACATCATTGAGCAAGCGCTTGACTTAATTCAGGAATAGGTAGAAAAACATGAAAAATTTAAAATTATCCCTAATAGCGCTTACGGTAATAGGTCTGTCAGCATGTGACGGAGACGATGGCAAAAACGGCACCGATGGCAGTAACGGCGTTAACAGTTTAATCGTGCAAACAGCGTTAGCCACAGGCGATGCAAATTGCCCCAACAGCGGTGTTCAAATTGACTCTGGTATCGACTCAGACAGCAGCGGCACATTGGAGTCTAGCGAAATTGATTCAACTGAGTATGTTTGTTCCCCTGGCGTCACAACCGTAGACAGCAGCGAATTACTCACTAACGTCAACAATGAATGGTTCGTAGATGGGCAAGAAGAAGTTACCGCCGCTCGCCAAACGTGGTTAGAAGCAACAAACACCACCTCAGCAAAAATCACTGCGGATACCACGCCCTCAGCAGCAGCGAAAAGTATCGCTAGTTTACGTGGCAGTGCCAAAAACGTTATTTTATTTGTTGGCGATGGCATGGGTATTTCTACTGTAACGGCAGCACGTATTCTAGAAGGTCAAATGAAAGGTGAGCTAGGAGAAGAAAACCAACTTAGCTTCGATAAAATGGCTTTTTCAGGTTTAGCAAAAACCTACAATGTCGATGCACAAACGCCTGATTCAGCCGGAACTATGACCGCCATGATGAGCGGCGTTAAAACCGATGTGGGTGTCATTGGTGTAGATGAAGACATCGAACGCGGTGAGTGCTCAACCGTTGCTGGCAACGAGCTTGTTACCGCCCTTGAGCTTGCTGAAATCGCCGGTAAATCGACAGGTATTATTTCCACTGCCCGTATTACTCATGCCACCCCTGCTGCGACCTACGCTAAATCAGCAGATCGCAACTGGGAAGACATCTCAGATATGCCAGAATCCGCTGTCACCACAGGTTGCGTAGACATAGCTGACCAGCTAGTTAACTTCGAAAGTATGCTTGAAGCACGTATTAGCGGTGTTGATGTAGACGGAATCGAAGTCGCTTTTGGTGGTGGACGTCGTCACTTCTTGCCAAAAGACGCTAGCTTTAATAGTACCGATGCCGTAAGCGCAGTAGAGGGTGACCGCACAGACGGACGCGACCTCACTGCAGAGTGGCAGGCAAACTATACCAACGGCGTTTATATTACTGACCAATCAGGCTTTGATGCCCTAAACACCGAAACTACTGAACGTGTGTTTGGCTTATTCAATGAGTCTCATATGCAGTATGAAGCGGACCGTGAGAATGATGTAGCAGGCGAGCCTTCCGTCAGTGAAATGACAGAAAAAGCAATAAAGATACTCGACAATAACGATGAGGGTTTCTTTTTAATGGTTGAGTCAGGTCGTATCGACCATGGTCACCATGCCGGAAGTGCATACAATGCCTTGACCGACACCATTGAGTTTGCACAAGCCGTGCAAAGCGCCATAGATAACACCGATCCAGAAGACACCCTGATCATCGTCACAGCGGATCACGGTCATGTGTTCACCATCGCTGGCTACCCTAAACGTGGTAACCCAATTTTAGGTAAAGTGGTGAACGTTGGTGCTGATGAGCCTGCACTTGCCGCTGACGATAAACCTTACACCACACTAGGCTATACCAATGGTTTGGGCTATCGTGATTTAGGTGACGAAACGAATGCCGACGCCACCTACTCCCTTGAGATCGCAGCGGGTCGCCAAGACTTAACGGATATTGATACCACTAGTACTGGTTACCACCAAGAAGCGTTAGTACCGCTTTCCTCTGAAACCCATTCAGGTGAAGACGTAGGTGTATACGCAAGTGGTCCTGCTGCCTTGTTGGTCAATGGTACCAACGAGCAAAGCGTCTTGTTTCACATCATGGACTTCGCTGCTGATTTAACCACGCAAGCAAACGCTGCCCAGTCGCAAGAGTGAATATGTATAGGGGTTAGGTCAGCGAACACGCCTTGGCCCCTATTTGCTATGCAACACAAAGGCTCTTAATTATAGCGGCCTATTTTACGGTGGAATGACAACCTCATTCCACCCTAAATAAGCCCCCAACAGACACACCAAATGGTATTAAATGCATGCAGGCAACAAGGGTTACACAACCTTGCGCAGCCTATGCCGGAGTTCAACATGAAAAAAACACTTTTCACTTTCGGGACCATATTAGTCTCACTAACCGCTATCACAGCACATGCGTCTGTACAATGCGCCACAGACCCCACTAAACTCAGTGCATCCTATACCCTCGAGTCAAGCAATGGCGTTCAGCACCGTAATAGCGAACTAGTTTTATACCGAAATGGAAAAACGGTAGCGCACCACTACCCACAAACTCAGATCACTGAAAGTTGGTATCAATCTCCTAATCAACAAGTCAAGCCGACACGATTCTTCGACAGTGCTAAGCGCGCCATAGAATATCAACCAGGGGAAAAGGTACACGGTAAAACCGAGACTGACTGGAATTATCGCAACAACCTAATATCACAATCACTGCTATCACAACTTGATTTAATAAAAGAAACTGGAAAGGGCTGCGAACTAACACGTCACTACAGTAAAACCATTGGCGACACTAAAATTAGCGTGCAGTGGGCCGTAGAACAATCATTGTTGCTTGAATACAGTTGGCAACAAGACAACAAAAAAGAAATCTGGACCTTAGCTCAGGTGACTCACGACGCCAAAGAAGTAGATCGTTTTTTTGCGCAACGTTCACACTATCAGACCACAGATTTTGCGGATATTGGAGACGATCATAGTGATCCATTTCTGACTAAAATGGTCACATTAGGCTTTATTGAAAAAGGGGCCTCAGGCTTTTACGATGATAAAGGCAACGCTCTGGCTGGCGGTCATCACCACTGATTCCCATGACTTCATTGATAAAAAAACGGTTGCCTAATAGCAACCGTTTTTTCTCATTCAGGTTAGATAGCCCTTTAAAATACGATTGATTTTCCGCGCCCATGAGATTCAGAGCCCGCATCTAAGCGACCATTACGAGAAATAATGGTATGCAGATCGCCAAAACGATTGTTATCCATGGTGTAACCCATTTCTTCTAGTGCTATCACTGTTTCTGGCGTTAACCCATCCTGATATCGAATAACGTCTTTCGGTAATAACTGATGATGAAAACGTGGCGCATCGACAGTTTCTTGGGCACTCATACCAAACTCAAGTGCATTTAAAATTGAAGTATACACTGAACTAATAATAGTCGTGCCACCGGGCGAACCAGTTACCACACTGACTTTATTATCTTTTAATACAATAGTTGGCGTCATCGAAGACAACATACGCTTCTTAGGGTGGATCTCGTTTGCTTGCCCCCCCACCGCACCAAATACGTTTGCCACCCTCGGCTTTGCACTAAAGTCATCCATTTCGTCGTTTAACAAGAAGCCAGCCCCCTCAACCACAACACCACTGCCAAAACCGAGATTGATCGTGGTGGTATTGGATACTGCGTTGCCCCATTTATCAACAATGGAAAAATGCGTGGTTTCTTCACTTTCTTTTAAGCCCGGCTTTACTAACTCTGTGACAGAAATTGAATTCATACTGATATCAGAACCACGCTTAGCAATATATTCAGGGGCGATAAGCTCTGCCACCGGCACTTTCACGAAATCAGGATCACCTAAATATTCTGCCCTATCAGCGAAAACACGCTTACCTGCCTCAGCTAATAAATGCACGTAAGGGGCAGAGTTATGCTCAAGCTTGGTTTTATCTTTTGTTAATTGATCATACATGGTTAACCACTGAATGATCGCAATGCCACCTGAACTCGGTGGTGGCGAAGTAAGCACATCATAGTCTCGCCATTTGGCAGTAATTGGTTGACGAGATTTAGCGTTATATTCAGCTAAATCTTGTTCATTGATCAGCCCTTTATGTTTAGCCATAAAATCGGCGATGGTTTTTGCCGTTTTGCCTTTATAGAAACCATCACGACCTTGGTCACGAATACGTGCCAATGTTTCGCCTAACTCCGGTTGTTTAAACACTTCACCAGCCTTAGCTGAGGCAAAGTAATCATCGAAGTTAACATCGAACCCCTTGTCTTTTAGGCGCTGACTATAACGGTGTATAAATCCCGCTAGTTTTTGCGGCATCACAAAGCCTTCAACAGCCAACTTTACCGCGGGCTCAACGAGGTCTTTCCAGGGTAATGTGCCGTATTTTTGATGTGCCAACCACATACCTGCGACTGTGCCAGGCACCCCAGATGATAAAATACCGATAACGGATTGATAAGGCACCACGTTGCCATCCTCGTCAAGATACATGTCGCGATGCGCAGCAAGCGGCGCTTGTTCTCTGTAGTCGATGAAATCTCCATGTTGGTCTTTATAAACCAGCATAAAGCCACCGCCACCTATGTTCCCTGCTTCTGGCAAGGTCACAGCCAATACAAACTGGGCAGCAATAGCCGCATCAATGGCATTACCGCCATCTAGCATAATTTGCTGTGCTACATCGGCACTAAACGCATCAGGCATAGCAACGGCAGATTGGCCTGCCCTTTCTTCATTTTGCGATGCTATAGGTGTTTTGAGCGCTGCTTGCTCTGGCGAACTGCAGGCGCTGAGCATAAAAAATGACAGTACAACTATGAGTGAATACTTCATTAGAATTCCTTTAAATTAAACATGTAACGAGTGCGTGCATCATTTAGCCAACCTAGCTAAATGATGCATTACGGAAACGCGTTTACAGCATGATCAAACTGGCAATAAAGTACGCAATAAACGCCAGTGCGCCGCCAAATAAGGCATACGGCATTTGCGTTCGAACGTGAGTCAGTAAGTCACACCCTGATGCAATCGATGACACGGCAGTGGTATCAGAAATGGGTGAACAGTGATCACCAAACACCCCACCACCGAGTATTGCTGCCAAAACAAGGGAAGGCGGTAAACCTAGAGTTTGGATAAGAGGCACGCCAATAGGGATCAAAATGGCGAACGTTCCCCATGATGTGCCCGTCGTAAATGACATGATGCCGCCAGCTAAAAACAGCACAGGAACAATCAGAGAAAGCGGCAAATAATCGCCGACTAAATTCGCCACAAATATCCCTGTACCCAGTTCTTTTAAACTGCCCCCTAAGGTTAAAGAAAATAATACAATGGTGACTAGCGGCAGGATCTCCCCCATGCCTTGAAAGCCTTCATCTACCAATTCTTTGTGGCTATACTTCTTGGCACTTATTAGTAAGAAATATGCCACCATACACGCCAGAACAGTCGCATACAGCACCGATTTACTACCACTGCCCGCGGCAATATCACCGTTTCCCGTCCACAACATAAAACCAATCATGCCAAATATCATGGTGCATAGCGGAACCAACATAAAACGCGCTTTGCTAGCTGGAATGGGTAAACTCACATCATTGTTTTGCTGCATTTCACGTTCGGCATCTCGCATAGGCCCATGAACTTTATCTGTGACTATGGTGTAGGTCACAATTAGCAGCGCAATGATCGCATAAAAGTTGAAAGGAATAGTGCCCCACAATATTGAAACGGCAGATTCTTCTAATTCATAATTGCTCAGCAACCCTAAAACAAAAGCTCCCCAACCATTGAGTAGAATGAGAATACAGATTGGCGCACTGGTACTGTCAATCACATAAGCTAAGCGTGCGCGGCTCATTTTAAACTTATCGTACAGACCGCGAGACAAAATCCCTGACGCTAATACGCTTAAATTTGATTCAATAAAAACCACGATGCCGGTAAACATGGTAAGCAAACCCACTTGGCGTTTACTTTTAGCCACCCCCTTGTTGATAAGCATTTCAACCGTGGCAGTGACCCCGCCTGAGTTACGTATGTATGCTAATAAAGCACCAATTAGCATACTGAAAATTAATATCCGTGCGTTCCCAGCGGAGCTGGCGATTTCAATGACGCGCTCAATAGAGCCAATGATACCGTTGAACAAAAACTCGCTACCTTTTTGATACGCCAGCAATGCTTCAGCTGAAAAGATGGCGAGAATAAGCGCCAAAATGACTTCTTTGCGCCAAAATACCACGACGATAGCAATGATCGGCGGAAGAATAGAATACCATTCCATATAGAACCTTATTTATGCGCCACAGCGCTATTATTATTGATTGTTGAACTTGGCGTGTTGCTCTAAAATAAATATTCTATAAAAGAGCCTAAATTCAGGAATAAATTATCACGCATATGAGGTACTCGCCAGCAACATTACACTATTTTTTTCACAGTTTTAAATACTTATTGTATGGCAAGCGCGGTGGTGTACTTGATTTGCTCCATAGCGAAACTAGAGGTGACATCTGACAATTGGATCCCGCCAACTAGTTTTTTATAAAAAATATCAAAGGCTTTCATATCGGCGACAACGACTTTTAGCATGTAATCATATTCGCCACTCATACGATAAAATTCGACAATTTGCTCAATGCCAGCTGCATGTTCAGCAAACTGACTTAACCAATTAATATCATGTTGACCGGCTTTTATTTGCACAAATACGGTCATACCAAGGTTAAGTTTTTCAGCATCTAATAAGGCGACACGCTTTTTAATCACCCCTTGCTTTTCTAAATTCTGAATACGTCGCCAGCACGGTGTAGTACTTAGCCCAATACGCTCAGCAATATCGTTCACGGACAGCGTTGCATCGTCCTGCAAAAGCCTAAGTATTTCTTTATCTAACCTATCCATAAAATATTTTTCTATGATTATCTAACAATTAGAAAATAATTTACAAAATTATCGTAATTAGCGCAACACTTAGAAATTTATTCCATTGTAAGCGTGGCATAGTAGTTGTCTTATTTCAGATAAATAACAGGTACGAAAAATATGTCTACTGAAGCCGTTTCAATTGCAGTGAAAAACGACACAAATAAAAACACTGACCTACACAGTGCAATGCACTTAGCAAACGTTTCTCCCCAAGGACGTATCTTTGATGACATCACACAAACTATCGGCAATACGCCTTTGGTGCGCTTGAGTCGCTTATCAGCTAAGCACAAAACCCAAGCTCAAATATTAGCCAAAGTAGAGTATTTCAACCCTGCTGGCTCTATTAAAGACCGCCCTGCTCTGGCAATGATTAACGCGTTGATGTTATCAGACAGTTTTAATGAGAAAACCCAAATCATCGAAGCCACATCAGGCAATAACGGAGTCGCCTGTGCGTGGATATGTGCCATGAAAGGCATACCTTTAACCATAGTGATTCCGGAGCACATGTCGATTGAACGGCAAAAATTGATTAAACATTATGGTGCTAACGTCATCACCACAGCAAAAGAGCTAGGAACAAAAGGAGCCATCGATAAAGCAAAATCACTGGTTGCGAGTACAGAAGGCGCGGTGATGCTTGACCAATTCGCTAATCAAGCCAACCCAGATATGCACTTTAACAGTACAGCTCAGGAAATTTGGCGCGACACAGGGGGCAAAGTAGATGTTCTAGTCGCTGGCGTAGGCACAGGTGGTACCATTACCGGAATTGCTAAGGCCCTTAAAATTCGCAACCCGAATATTAAAGTGATCGCCGTTGAACCAGCTTCTTGCCCAGTACTGAGTGAAGGGCGCGCAGGCGTGCACAAAATACAAGGACTTAGTTCAGGACACGTGCCAGATGTGCTGGATGTTGAATTGTTAGATGAAGTCATCGCGATCAGCAACGAAGACGCTATTAACTACGCTCGAGAACTCGCCCGAGTGGAAAGCCTACCTGTTGGTATTTCATCGGGTGCAGCCGCATACGCAGCAATTCAAGTTGCTCAGCGCGCCGAGTTCGCGGATAAAAATATCGTAACGATCCTTGCCGATACAGCAGAGCGCTATTTCAGTACCGATTTATTTACCCAAGACTAATTTAGGCCCAAGATCACAAATTAGTTTTTGCCAAGGTAAAGAGTGATTTAAAACGGGTGCGAATGCCGCACCTGTTTTTCAACCAAGCAATTATTTGGAAGAGTGCCCGTGGTAGGCGTGATTAAACGGCTCTTGTTTCGCTGCATTTAAATCTTGTTTTTTAGTAAAAACGATATCTTCGCTGTGACGTAATTTACGCCACGGCCTATCGCTCACAAACAACATAATTAAAACCCCGCCTGCAATTGCACCGGCAATCTTAAACAACATAATGGCCACCATAAACGCAGGTGTGCTTGCAGCTTGTTGCGGTATGTTTAGCACTGGCAAAAAAACGGTGATGGTTAAAGCAATAACAGCGACAGCAAATAGAAGTGATATAAGTGTTTTATTATTAGACATTATTAGATCCTCTTAAAATTCCTTTTAGGGTAACCAGTCCATGACGCACTTTCATATGCAAGACCACTACAATATAGCCATCATTGATAGCCCTATCAAACCCATTTTGAGGGAATATTGATCTTAAAAAGAGGCAAAGCGTAAGTACGGTAAATAAAACTCACCTGCAAGGAATGCCCCAGCAGCTTTTGCTTTGCGTTCTTACTATTTGAAAGAGAACAAGCATGACGACATAACGACGCCTAAATCCAAAAAATGGACCCGTGCTCAAGGGAACCATGATTAATGCGGATTAATGGTATTAAACGTTAATTGAACTCAAAATAAAGTATCACAAGACTCAAAGACGCTACCAGCAATAATACGAGGCCATTCAGACCTACATTATCACTTTTTCTCCGTGTCCGTTTTCGTTTCATTACTAACACAGACAAACTCAGTGCAACACAACCACAAAGTAATCCAACTAGGTAGGTACTTAACGATGCTGACCATTGCTGACGCCCCGTTACGCCCCAAAAATCTTGAACTCCGCTAATAAACTCAGGGCGAGCGTAGTGAAATACAATAAGAGCAGCAATAAACACTGCCCATCCAAACACGTTCACCCCGACCATAGTGCGATACAACTTGTCGTTTTCTATAGGTGTTTTACGCCGGTTTTTGCCTTGCCAATCTGCTTTATTTTGTTCCATTCGCTTCTTACTTCCGATTTTTCTTGAGTCTAAGCGTCACCTGAGTAAGATTACACACCTTGTGAGATTAGCCAAGGAAGGAACACTAAATTCCTGGCATTATTTGTGTATTTTTCACACAATCCTGCATCTTTCGGAAGACCAAATAACGCAGATTAGGTAATTTATCCTGTTATCGTGGCACTTCCGCTGAAAATAATGACATAATTTGGCTAAGCCAAAATTTAAATAGATACCCAAAGTGGTTTGGAGAGAAAACATGGCGCAAGCCCCAGTGGCAGATATTTTTGCCGGTCAATATTCAGTAGGTCAACAAGTCACAGTAAAAGGGTGGGTAAGAACTCGTCGTGACTCAAAAGCTGGCTTATCTTTCATCGCTTTACATGATGGTAGTTGCTTTGATCCCATTCAGGTCATCGCCCTGAATACCCTGAATAATTATGCCGACATTCAACGGTTGACCACGAGTTGCTCGATCATCGCCACCGGTGTTCTTAAAGAGTCTCAAGGTCAAGGCCAGTCCCTTGAAATTGAAGCCAGTGAAGTAGAAATTATTGGCTGGGTTGAAAACCCAGATACCTACCCTATGGCCCCCAAACGCCATAGCCTAGAATATTTGCGCGAGCATGCACATTTACGCCCTCGAACAAATGTTATCGGCGCGGTAACACGCGTGCGTAACTGCTTGTCTCAGGCGATTCATCGCTTTTTCCATGAAAACGGATATTGCTGGGTTAGCACGCCTATATTAACCGCTAGCGATACCGAAGGTGCCGGCGAAATGTTTCGTGTCTCAACGCTAGACATGATGAATGTACCTACCACAGAGCAAGGCCAAGTGGATTTCAGCCAAGATTTTTTCGGTAAAGAAACCTTTTTAACCGTATCAGGACAGTTAAATGGTGAAACCTATGCCACAGCAATGTCGAAAATCTATACCTTTGGCCCAACGTTCCGTGCTGAAAACTCAAATACAAGCCGACATTTAGCTGAGTTTTGGATGATAGAGCCAGAAGTCGCATTTGCCGATCTGAGTGATATTGCTCAATTGTCTGAAGACCTTCTTAAATACGTGTTCAAGGCGGTATTAGCGGAACGTGCAGATGACATGGCCTTTTTTGCACAACGTATCAATAAAGATGCTATTACCCGATTGGAAAAAGTGATAGAGCAAGATTTTGTGCGCATGGATTACACCGACGCTATCGAGATCTTGCAAAATTGCGGCAAGAAGTTCGAATTCCCAGTATCGTGGGGAGTCGACCTTTCGTCTGAGCACGAACGTTATTTAGCAGAAGAGCATGTTGGCGCGCCTATTATCATGCAAAACTACCCGAAAGATATTAAAGCATTTTACATGCGCATCAACGACGACAATAAAACCGTTGCCGCTATGGACGTACTTGCCCCAGGCATAGGTGAAATTATAGGTGGCTCACAACGTGAAGAACGCCTTGATGTATTCGATCGCCGCTTAGCCGAAATGGGCTTAAGTCAAGAAGACTACAGCTGGTATCGCGACCTTCGCCGTTATGGCACCGTTCCACATTCAGGCTTCGGTCTCGGTTTCGAGCGATTAGTCGCTTATGTGACTGGCATGCAAAATGTACGAGACGTCATTGCGTTCCCACGTACGCCGGGTAATGCGAATTACTAAAATTGTAAACCTTGTAAAAAAACCACCTGCTCCGGTGGTTTTTTTATACCTATCAGTAATAAACACCGTTTAACTATAGCTATATGTTTGAATTAACGTACTTTATTACATTTTTTCGCTGCAAAAATGCCTGACCAATCTATTAATTCAATGAATGTTCTGTATAATTCAACATTACCTCAAATGATGGACTATTTAGGCTACTCTAAGCCTAATCAGAGCGTAAAGTGAAAATACTATGAATTTAAATAGAATAGATCTTAATCTTTTTGCCGTGTTTGATGCGATTTATACCGCTGGCAGTCTAACCAAAGCCGCTGACGTTTTATGTATAACTCAACCGGCTGTCAGTAACTCACTCGCACGCTTACGAGAGATGCTAAACGACCCGTTGTTTGTTCGTACGGGCCATAGTATGACCCCTACTCCTGCGGCACAAAATATTATAGGGCCCGCCCGAGAAGCACTAGGGCTACTACGTAAAAGTGTTCAAGAGAGCCACACGTTTGATCCGGCAACGGCTGAAATTAGCTATAACTTCGCAGCCAGAGACCTACTCGAAGCCAGCATCATGCCAAGGTTAACGGCTAGGTTGCAGAGTATTGCGCCCAATATTACCCTGACGAACTATGATATCTCGCGCAGCAATATTGTTTCCTCCATGGCCAGCGGCAGTTTAGATTTCTATGCTGATGCCTCGTCAGCGTTTGTTGATCCACACCTGTGTAAGCAAAAGATTGCAGAAGATAGATTTGTTGTGATTGCGCGGCGAAACCACCCAGCACTTAGTCAAGGGCTTAATCTAGATACGTTCTTGCAACTGGGTCATATTAATATATCTCAGCGGCGAACGGGCGCAGGCCCAATCGATGTAGCGTTAGACAGATTGAATTTAAAACGCCGCGTCGTGATGAGAGGACAGCATTTCTTAACCGTTCCAGCAGTCATAGTCAAAACTGACTTAATTGCCTGCATTCCCTATCATTTGGCTAAACACTATGAATGCTCAATTTATGAGTTGCCATTTGAACTAGCACCTGTGGAGTATTTTTTGTATTGGCATGTCAGTGCCGATCACGACCATGCTCATATGTGGTTAAGGGAACAGATTGAAGAGGTGGTAACCACGTTTCATCCTAGCACCTCACAACCAAGTACCTCAGAACGCTAAATAAACTTAGGCCCATGTATCTATTCACATGGGTCTTTTATCTTACTTTCTCAGCGCTTAAATCTCTTCACCACCATATTGACGGGCTAAATCGTCTAGTTCTGAGCTCGTGTAATCAAAACCTTTTCCATCGAATTGATATTTAACGCTGACCGTATCAGAGCCTTTTGCCAATTTAGCTTTTACCGAAATATGACCTGACGAAGATGTCCAGTGTGTTAATTCGTTGAGGAACCGGTTCGCCTCTTGTCCACTGCCAAATTGAAATTGAAGTTCGTTAATCAACACTGTGCTCTCACATTAGGTTACTGAATTTATAAAGTAGCGGCAAACCACTGGATGGCGCATGGTAATCAACCCTCTGCTGAGTGTCTAGTATCGTGCGCAAGGCCATAGTAAGGTCGCTATTCTCCCATAAAAAAGCCGCTCAAAGAGCGGCTACGAATAAAACTAAGAAAACCTTATGCTTAGCGCAAATCCATCTCTTGAATTATCTCGTGCGCAATATCGGCTGTGGTGCATTCAGGCTTCTTGTGTAAATCGCCTTTCAACTGACCTTTACGATGTTTAAGGGCCGCGTCTAATTTTTTCGCCGCTTTAGAAATGGCTGGGTACATTACAGAATTTTCAGCTGAAGCAGAAATACGAGTGCCTTCATAGTGGGTGCTGATCTCTACATCAAACTCACCATGCTCTTTGGAAATAATAATATCGAGGGAAATTAGCGTTGGAAAGTGACTGGCTAATTTAGAGAATTTTTCGTTAACGTGCTCTTTTACGGTATCGCTTAAATCTACATGGTGACCTGAAAGATTTATTTTCATAGGTTTTCCTTTTGAATTAACGTTACTTCTTTACTGTACTTTTTCAATGTACATTTTCTTGTTGCTATAAACAGAGTTTGGGGCTGCGTTTTAAAAAACAAGTATTGTGTGATGAGATCGTTGTTTACTTGTTCACATTTAAAGCATGAACTCAAATAATGTGAAAAACGAACATTAATCGCTAAACCTTCGGTAAGTTTTCCTCCTGTTATCCTTTATCGCATAAATCGTCATGTAAATGCTAATAACGTCTTATTCATTGAAAAGCATTAATAAGACCCCAGTGTTATTAAGCCATGAGCAAAGATATGCTCAACTTTATAAAACCATCACCGTCATCATAAGCGGTTTTTTTACATGAGGAATACTAGACTTTAGGAGAACAACATATGAGTAAGACCTTGATCATAGGCGCTAGCGGGCAGATCGGAAAAATGGCCACTAAACAGCTCGTCACCAAAGGACACAAGGTAGTCGCACTTGTCAGAGATAAGGCAAAATTAAGTGACATAACGAGCGACCACTTAGAAATTGTAGAAGCGGATTTAGAACAGGACTTTAGTCACGCCTTTAAAGGGTGTAGCAATGTGATTTTTGCCGCAGGCTCTGGGGGCAGCACAGGGGCCGACAAAACTATGTTGATAGACCTATGGGCCGCATGCAAGGCAGCTGATTACGCCAAAACAAACACGGTATCGCAGTTTGTCATGATAAGTTCGATAGGAGCAGACGACCCAGCGCAAGGCTCAGATGAAATGAAACCCTATTTAGTCGCTAAGCACATGGCAGATGAACACCTGATTAATAGTGGCGTGCCCTATACGATTTTGCGCCCAGGAGGTTTGCAAAACGAAGAAGCCAAAGGCGGCTTCCAAACCACTAAACCTGATAGTCGAGAACAAATGGTTATCACCAGAGAAGACGTTGCTGACGCATTAGTGTTTGCCTTAGGCAATAAGCAATTGATCAATGCAGTATACGAGCTGTTTAACGGGGACCAAACTCTGGAGCAAGCTTTCGATTAGTCGATTGTCGTACCCTATGTGTATATTTTATTAAAATTCGCCCTCTTCATTTCTGAGGGCTTTTAGTCCCGCGATTGGACTATTTCAATCTACAATATCAACCCAGAAACACCCTATACCCCGCAGTAGACCTATATCCTACATCTAAAGTATGAGTTTTTTTGTGCAAAGGGAGCATGGTGCTTAGCGACGCTTGCCGCCTATTCTAGTACCCGAACTAACACATTGGCTTCATTCCTTAAGGGCAAATCCTTTAAATGAAACATAAGCTGAATTTTCCAGTCAATGATACGAGGTACATTATGATCTATGCAAACCCAGGCAGCGCTGATGCTGTAATCAATTTTAAAGAAAAATATGAAAACTTTATCGGCGGTGAATGGGTAGCGCCAGTTAAAGGTGTTTACTTTAAAAACCTAACCCCTGTTACAGGCGAAGATTTTTGTGAGATCCCGCGCTCTAGTGCAGAAGACATCGAACTAGCTATTGACGCTGCACACGCAGCAAAAGACACTTGGGGTAAAACCTCGGTGCAAGAACGCTCAAATATATTACTAAAAATTGCTGACCGTCTAGAAGAGAACCTCACCAAACTCGCGGTTGCAGAAACTTGGGACAATGGTAAGCCCATCAGAGAAACTATGGGTGCAGATATTCCATTGGCAATCGACCACTTTCGCTATTACGCAGGGTGTATTCGAGCTCAAGAAGGCACTCTTTCACAAATTGATGATAACACCGTGGCCTATCACTTTCATGAGCCAATGGGTGTTGTTGGGCAAATCATTCCATGGAACTTCCCTATTCTAATGGCCGCGTGGAAATTAGCACCTGCACTCGCTGCAGGAAATTGCGTCGTGCTTAAACCTGCCGAACAAACGCCTGCGAGTATCCTCGTATTGACTGAATTGATTGCGGATATCGTGCCCGCAGGTGTGCTTAATATTGTGAATGGATATGGCAAAGAGGCTGGCGAAGCCCTAGCAACCAGTACTCGGATCGCCAAAATCGCGTTTACAGGTTCAACCGCAGTAGGAGGCCACATATTAAAATGTGCAGCTGAGAACCTGATCCCTTCTACGGTAGAACTTGGGGGAAAATCGCCAAATATTTTCTTCAAAGACATCACCAATTTTGAAGACGACTATCTGGACAAGTGCGCCGAAGGTTTCGCATTAGGTTTCTTTAATCAAGGTGAAGTCTGTACCTGTCCTTCGCGTGCCCTTGTTCAAGAAGATATTTTCGACGAGTTCATGCAGCGAGTACTTGAAAAAACAAAGAAAATTATTCGTGGTAACCCTCTTGACGAGGCCACCATGGTAGGCGCTCAGGTATCGAAAATTCAGTTTGATAAAATTATGGGGTACATCGACATTGGTCGAGAAGAAGGCGCTTCAGTGTTAACTGGAGGGTTCTCTGAAGAATCAGCTCCGGCAATCGATGATGGTTACTATATTCAACCGACTATCCTTAAAGGCGACAATTCAATGCGTGTTTTCCAAGAAGAAATTTTTGGACCTGTCATTTCAGTAACAACGTTTAAAACGCCAGAAGAGGCAGTCGCTATCGCTAATGATACCGCGTACGGTTTGGGTGCCGGCGTTTGGACCCGAGATGCGAATTTAGCGCACAAAATGGGCAGAGCAATAGAATCAGGTCGCGTGTGGACCAACTGCTATCACCTATACCCGGCTCACGCAGCCTTTGGCGGATACAAAAAATCTGGTATAGGCCGCGAAACGCACAAAATGATGTTGGATCATTATCAACAAACCAAGAACCTGTTGGTTAGTTATGACACTGCTCCATTAGGTTTCTTCTAAGCTGAAGAAGTACATACCACCTGATTCTATCTACAGGTGGTATGTACATTTATTCGCTGATCCGATATGCGTATATCTTACCTATTTAATTACCTAGCGCTGGGTATTGGCACGCTGATGTTCCTTTTTTCAGGGATCAGTCGCGCGGACACAGTCCCTAAGAACATCGCACAATTATTTCCAAGCGCAACCAGAATCGACGCACCGCTTGAAGACCTTGCCATTACGCCTGTATATCAATTAAATGAATTATTGGGATATACCTTTGAGTCCGACGATTTCACACAATTTATTGGGTTCTCAGGCCAAACAATTAACCTTCTCATCGGTTTAGATACCAAAGGTATCATCACGGGTATCAAGGTTTTAACCCACAATGAACCGATTTTTTTGCACGGCTTGGGAGAAGAAGCGATGTTCACCTTTATCGCCCAATATCCTGGACACTCAATCAAAGAACGTTTCATTATTAATAGTCGTGAACAACACGCAGAAGACACTACCTACTTTGATGGTGTCACCCGAGCGACAATTTCCGTGCTTGTTATCAATGACACCATCATTGCTTCGGCACTTAAGGTTGCTAGACAAAAGCTTGACGGATTTTTAGCGACGCAACCTCATCAAATTAAACAAGATTTCTATCAACCTTTAACCTTCAATCAACTGCTCGAAAAAAAATATATTCATCAATGGGTAGTAAGCACAAAAGAGGCAATGAACATATCGTCAAAGCTCTCGCAAACAGTTAAAAGCTTAGCGGATGGCCATGATGACTTTATTGATATTTACGCAGCATTCGTCAATATCCCCATAATCGGAAGAAATCTATTGGGTGACGAAGAGTACATACGACTTTTAGAAGAATTGTCACCCGGTGAGCATGCGTTGATGCTGTTCACCAAAGGACAATATTCTTTCATTAGTAAAGAATTTATTCCCCAAACAACCTCCAGTCGATTAAGCGCTGAACAAGGTGGGTTTCCCGTAGATGTACGAGACATAGATTTTTACAGCTTCTACCCACCAACATTTGCTTTAGCATTACCAAAATTTAAAGATCAACGTGTGTTCCGCATCAAATCTCAATCGGGATTTGATATCAGTCAACCGATCAATTTAAACCTATCCGTGACTTACCAATCGTCATTCTTGAATCAACAGGAACATACTTTTTCTTATACAAGTGCCCCAAGTGCAGACTTGTTTGAAGTAACACCTGATGACTTAAGTAAAACCAGCCAACTACCGTTATGGCAACAAATATGGTTAGATCGAGCCGCGCAAATTGGCCTCACCGTGCTTTATCTGCTACTCGTTCTGTGGGTGTTCGTTACTCAACGTTCTCTGGCTACAAGCCAGACCAATGTGCATCGACTGCGTTTCGCCTGTTTAACGTTTGTACTGCTTTATGTCGGTTTCTACGCTCAAGGCCAACTTTCGGTGGTGAATATTTACACTCTACTCCTCGCCTTGGGTACCGATTTCAACATCACGGTCTTTTTACTCGATCCCGTTATTTTTATATTGTGGGTATTTGTGTTCGTGACCGTATTTTTATGGGGTCGAGGGGTGTTTTGTGGTTGGCTTTGTCCTTTTGGCGCACTTCAAGAATTTATGGCTATGCTGGCAACGAAGCTACGTATTCGCCAACTAAAAATATCACCAAAGCATCACAAGTTAGCCCAGAAGTTAAAGTATTGGATACTTTTAGGGCTAGTGGGAAGTTCGTTCTATTCCCTGACCATGGCGGAAAAGCTAGCCGAAATTGAACCCTTCAAAACATCGATTACATTAAACTTTATACGCTACTGGCCATTCGTTCTTTATGCTCTGCTATTGCTGGTTCTGAGTTTGAAAATTCATAAGGTGTACTGTCGTTATTTATGTCCTTTAGGTGCAGGCTTGGCTGTGCTTGGACGTTACCCTTTGTTTAAATGGCTAACGCGCCGCAAAGAATGTGGCAGTCCTTGTCAACTTTGTCGCAATAAAAAATGTGGGATAGACGCTATCGAGCCTACTGGTAACATTAATTATACTGAATGTATTCAATGTCTTGAGTGCCTTGTTACCATTGAGAGTCCCCAACTTTGTGTCGTAGACAAATACAATAAAAAATCATTGAAAATACGAGAAGTAAAATGAAGCAACACATAGAAAATAACCGAGATTGCGCTAGTTTTTTTACAAAATCAGTGAAATTTGAACACAGTCCAAACGCTAATATTTAAGCGACTCATCCGCTTTGGTAAAAGCATTTTGCACTATATGATGAGAAAAGAGAGCTGTCGTCACGTAGTACTAGGCCTCGGATCGCAACACACAATAAAGGCTTTAAATAATGTCCAATATAAAAACAATAACAGCCATTACCCGCTCCATTGACCCAGAGACTGCTGCCCAGGAATTACGTCAACAACTGTCGGATCCTCACATTGCATTTGTACTTTTTTATTGCTCATCAGTGTATTCGCTAGAGCGCTTAGCAAACAACATGGCGTCTGCCTTTGTCGACGTTGATTTAGTCGGTTGCACCACTGCCGGTGAAATTACCCCTAATGGCTATGAACAACATTCGATTATCGCCATTGGCTTTAGCGCTTCTCATTTTGCAATCAGTGCTCAAATTGTTGAGTCAATGGAGAATTTCACCTTAATAGATGCACAAGAAACGATTAATAGGTTAACCGAAAATTGCTATGTCAAAAACCTTGCTGCAATTAAAAATAATTCCTTCTTATTGACGTTACTCGATGGTTTATCTGCCGATGAAGAACAATTTTTGGTGACTCTTAATTCTGCCTCAGGGGGCATACCACACTTTGGCGGCTCTGCTGGTGATGATATACATTTAGCCACCACCCATGTGTTTTATCAGGGATCCTTCTATCAAAATGCAGCTATTGTGCTAATGGTAAATACCACATGTGCCTTTGAAGTATTTAGTTGTAACCATATCAAATTCCCCACCAGTAAAGTCGTAGTAACGGATGCGAATGCTGACAGTCGTACCGTGTTTGAATTAAATGCTGAGCCGGCTGCACTGGAGTACGCACGGTTATTAAATGTAACAGTAGAAGAGCTAAGTCCAGAGTTATTCGCTCTATATCCTTTGGCGGTTAAAGTAGGAGGCCAATACTACATCCGTTCCATTCAAAAAGTGAATGAAGAAGACTTGAGTCTGACCTTCTACTGCGCCGTAGATGTAGGCATTGTGCTAAGTACGGTAGTAATGGATGATATTTTCACATCACTTACCAGCGAATTGACACGCATGACCTCTCAGTACGGTGAACCTGAACTAGTTTTGACCTGCGACTGTTTCTTACGCCGTCTCGAAATAGAGCAGCGCGAGCAACTTGAACAAGCTAAGCTCCTCCAGCAACGATACAACATTCGTGGCTTCAACACCTATGGTGAACATATTGATGGCACGCATCTAAATCAAACGTTTACCGGCGTATTTATCGCCGGAGGTAACGAATGAGCGAGCAAGATTTACAGCATGAGTTAACTCTGTTGAGGGCTGAAAACACCAAGCTAAAAAAAATTAACGAAGCACTAATTTCAAGAGTTGAACAAGGTGGTGGTAATCAATATGCGCCATATGCAGCGTTTGAACATTCCGTGCACTTAGCCGAACAAGTCAGAGAAAAAACCCAAATTTTAAATGAAACTTTAGCAGAGGTCGAACATAGTCACCGCGCACTTAAGCAAGCCAATGAAGATGCCAATATCTTTAAACAACGTTTTATTGATGCTATAGAAAGTATCTCTGAAGCTTTTGTACTGCTCGATAGTGATGGGTTAATACTGCTGCAAAATTCTAACTTTGCGACGTTCTGGGGTAAGACAGGGTTGGCCATCCAAGAAGGTGCCAACTTTAACGATTTGAAAGATAGAGCAAAATCTAGCGGCATGATCAGGCGGGCAAGCCCGGGGGGCGAACAAAGCAGTCCTGTGTACCAATTGGCCGATGGCCGCTGGTTTCAATTAAACGAGCGACGCACGAGCGAAGGCGGCTGGGTGATGTTGTATACAGACATCACAGATGTCAAAGTTGCCGAAACGGCGCGCTATGAACAAGGCATGATCCAAAAGTCGATGCTGCTGCAAGGCTTAATAGACAACTTATCCCAAGGGGTTGTCATGATCAGTAACACCAATCAAATTGAAGTATGGAATAACCGGTTTGTACAAATGAGTCAGCTCTCTCCTAACCAGTTGCGATCCATGCCCTACTTTCAGCATTTAACTAATTTAACCGAATTGGAACTTGGCGAACGGCCGCGCAATAAAGACGGTTACTATGTACAAACCCTATCAAACGGCACCGTATTAGAAATACGCGACCACAGATTACTCAACGGTAAATTGATTAAAACCTATACGGATATCACTGTTCGACATCGCTATGCGGAATCACTAGAAAAGAGCGAACGTTGGCTACGACTGATCACCGATAACGTACCCGCCATGATCGCGTATATTGGCAGTGATTTAAAATTTCAATTTACTAACCAAGTCTACGTGGATTGGTACGGTTGGCCCCAGGGTAGCTTAGACGGTGAATCAATCAAAGATAGTCGAGTAGATTCTGATTACAGCCAGCTACGGCCCTATATTGAACTGGCCCTAAAAGGGGAAAGTGTCAGCTTTGAAATAGCGGAAAAAAATCACGCCGGTGAATCAAGGTATTTGCTAAAGTCTTACGTACCTAATCGCAATAGTGAAGGTAAGGTACAAGGATTTTTTGTTTTAGTTAGAGACGTAACCGAACGCAGGCGTAACGCACTCGCCTTGCAAAAAGCCCACGACCAACTTGAAATTCGCGTGGCTGAGCGCACATCACAGCTTAAAAGCCTCAATGATGAACTCATCATCGAGGCGGAAGAACGCAGGCTTGCACAGGTCAACCTTACCACGGCTAAACGAGAAGCTGAGTTTGCCAACATTTCAAAAACAAAGTTTCTTGCTGCAGTGAGTCACGACTTGCTGCAACCGCTTAACGCGGCACAACTTTTTACCAGCTCATTAGGCGAAACACTTGTCAATGAGAAGGCTCTCCCGCTCGTCAATTCATTAACGAATTCGCTAGATGATTTAGAAAATTTGATCAGTACGCTTATAGACATCTCAAAGTTGGATGCCGGCGTAGTCAAAGCAGATAAAGGAATATTTAAACTCTCAGAGTTGCTAGATAACCTGGCCAATGAATACCGACAAGCCACCGGTCAATACAATATCGAATTGCGCTATGTGCCATCAAACATCATGGTATATAGCGACAGCGTTTTACTTGCACGCATTTTACGTAATTTTATGTCGAATGCGTTTCGGTATGCCGCTCAAGGTAAGGTGTTATTAGGGTGTAAACGCAGAGGAGATCACGTCGCAATTGAAATATGGGATACCGGCTCCGGCATTGCACAAGACCAACTCACCGAAATTTTTAAAGAATTTAAACGCTTAAAACCATCCCAAAGCGCCTTTGGTAATGGGCTCGGTTTGGGACTGGCCATAGTCGATAAAATTGCTCATGTGCTAGGCCATAAAATTACTGTGAACTCTGTATTAGGCAAAGGCTCGGTATTTTCAGTTACCGTGCCCATATGTGCTAAGCAGGATCCGCCGAAACACTTAGCCAACGCGCAGACCTTTGTTAGCCCAACAGACTTTTCACATTGCCGAATTTGGTTAGTCGATAACGACATCAGTGTTTGCAAAGGAATGTCGCATTTACTCACCGGCTGGGGATGCCACATCGTTACCGCCGTGAGCATAGAGGAATTAAAGAGAAAAGTAGATATTGCTCACGATGAGGTGGATATCCTTATGGTAGATTATCACCTGAATGATGGTGAATTAGGCGTAGATGTCGCACACCATATTAATCAAACTCGGCGCAGCGCCCTACCCACTATCATGATCACAGCTAACTACAGCCAATCACTCAAAAACGAGATCAAAAACAGCAAAATATTATTGCTCAATAAGCCGGTCAAACCCATGAAACTGAAAACATCTATGCTTTATCTGTTACGAAAAGCTTAACGTTTCAAATATTGATTAAAATCGATATCACCGCAACCTACCACCACTTTAACTCGGTTCGTAGCGCCTAATTTTTTAAGGATTGATGAAACATGAGACTTAATCGTTGTCTCTGAAATATGCAGATTATAAGCAATCTGTTTATTGGCCTCACCTTTCGTTAAATGCTTTAACACGATAAGTTCACGGCGAGTCAATAGTGATATTTTTTCAGGAGAAATTTCGCATTCATTTGTTTGGTTATCAACCGTTTGAGAGCGCATTATATTTGGCGGTAAATAAACATTCCCTTCGAAAACACTTTGAATTGCTTCGCCAATCACTTGCTTTGAGGAAGATTTAGCAATGAATCCAACAGCACCATAAGAGAGAGTCTGCAGTATTTTTTGCTTTTCAGTTTCAGCCGACACAATAACTACTGGCGTGGTTGGGCATTCATTGCGAACATCCAATAGCCCATTGAGGCCCGTCATGCCGGGCATGTTCAAATCAAGCAAGATTAAGTCTATCTCGTCATTGTTTTTAACTAACTCAAGCGTTGATTCTATATCTTCTGTTTCATAGGTTGTAGAGCCCGGAAACGCAGAACTGATCGTATTGATTATCGCTTCACGAAATAAAGGGTGATCATCAGCAACGAGAATTTTATACATGAGGCTTAACTCTATGTTTTAAATAAAATATTCTATCTTATTTAGCGCTTGCAACCCACCCTAAATTAACAGTTTTTTAACACAAAAACGCAGTAAAAATCTGTGTTTTACTGCGTCAGGTAATAACGCGTTCCAATCAACCATCTATTCCAATTAAAATGCTCGGTGCGCCCCCTGATGATATGCGTACCGCATCACTGGCCACAGTTTGCATTTCTTTGCTCGTCAGTGTTTTTTGCAATGCATTCATAGAACTAAAAAACATACTAAACATTTGATAGTACTTGGGTATTTCATCGCCAACAGCAACAAACTTAGTCACTGTGTAAGGTAACTCGTCCGTTTTAGGAATGCTTAAAGCTTGTTGAAACATGTCTAAGTGCAAAACATAATCTCGCTCAAATTGAGCTTTATCTAAAGGCTGCGGATACAAAACTACTAATTTAACGTTTTCCATTGTGAGAACTCCTCAGTCCGTTCCAATTAATTCAGCTTAAAAAGTCACGACTGCACCAACAGAAATCGTGTCATTGTCTTCACCCGCCAACGAGTTCGTTACGTCTGCTTCAGTGTGGTTGTATTCGAAAACGGCGGTGAGTCCCGGGCGCAGCGTATTGAAATAAGCGAACCCCGTATTTGTATGTTCTGCATCTAATATACTGTTAGTGTTTTCCACTTCAGTTCTGCCGTGGGTAACAACAAATCTATGGTCGTCCATGGTATGAGACACTTGAAATAACATACCGTCAGTCTCGATCACCTCAGGGCCAACCAACTGATCTAGCCCTGCAACATGCCCTAAGCCTTTAGTGCTATACCCCGACGCACTCAGTGCAAGGCCCGCAAACTTTACTTTCGCACCATAGCCCACGCCTGATTGATCTTGTTCTATTCCATCAACTTCACTGGATTGGCTAACACCACTTAACCACGCCATGAATGAGCCACTGTCAAAGGTGGAGTTGTACATTAATTCAGCCTCAAAACGCGGTAAGTCTTCAGAAGAGTCAGATGACACTTTGTTAGGGTCCATCAGGCCCACCGCAATCTTGAAACCATTGAATTCAGGCGATCGATAAGTGATTTGCGCCTTAGGGAACGGATACGTATAGCCAGTACTAATGTTACCAAATGTCACGTTACCGCCATCGACTAGACCAAAAAAGTCAGAGGTTTGGCCGAACCCCAAAAGTAATTCATCGTTTAAAATATTGGCGCGGTTAAACAGACCGAAGTCTTTACCGATAAGCACTTCCCCCCAATCCGCTTTGACTGTCGCATAAAATTGGCGAACGTCAATCAACGAGCCGGTCCCCAAATCAGCGGGAGAGGCGTCCCGATTATTATCAGAATCGTTTATGGACACCCAAAAAGAAGAGCGCATTTCGATCTTCATGTCTGATAACTGATTTGAAAAGTTAAAGCCTACATTATTCGGTAAAAACCCCATACGTACTCGAGATTGATCTCTGTCTGTACCTACCCCCGCTGCATCAGTGGTTTCAATTGAACTGTTGGAATAGAAGGCGTTGACCAAACCGTCGGCACTGAAGCTCAAACCGTCATTTTCGTATATGTCTATTTTAGCCGCAGCACTGAAGGAAGTAGCGATCGCCACTGACAAGAGGCCATATTTCGTTAATGTGTTCATGATTGTGTTTCCCGTTTTTTGTTTTCGTTCATCGGGATCATATAAACACCAGCCATACGACAGAATTGCACGAGGTAACGAAATCACGCGTTATTTAGTATGACGAAAAAGAACTAGTACTTAAGGAGGGACGCACTTTGCAAACACAACCGACAGTAGTAGCCGAGCAGAATCGAATAAAAAAGTCAGTGAGTGTGTTTTTTGATAGTCCGCAAGAGCAAACGCATCGCTAGCCAAGTAGAAAGTAGAAGTACAGGAACAGAAATGCCCTTGACTAGAATTTTATCGAGCGCTAAATCAACCGATTCGAGCGCATTTAGCACGTAATCCAGCAGGCTCATGGAGTAATACACAATCGCCACAATAGACACACCTTCCACTATTTGTTGCAATCGTAATTGCACTTCTCCTCTTCGATTGATCGCAGCGAGCAATTTTTGGTTCTGTTGTTCAATCGATAAATCAACTCTTGTTCGCAGCAAACCACTTGCCCGTTCGATGCGACCGGTTAGCGCGTCTAATCGGCGTGTTAACGCCTGACACGTTTTAACACCAGGGCCAAGCCTTCGAGTGACAAACTCACTTAAGCGTTCTTTGTGGTTTAGCTCTTGCTCTTTGAGCTGAGTAATGCGTGAGCACACAAGTTCGTAGTAGGCATCCGTGGCACTAAATCGATAGCTAATATCAGCCAGTATTTGCTCTGTTTGATTGGCTAAATGCGATAAAGCGCTGAGCATTTCACCATCATCAGCATCCTTAGTGCTCGCCATACTTTGATTTATTCCCACTAAGCGCTGCTCTATTTGTGCTACATCAGCAGACAACGCTTTAGCAATGGGCAAACTTAACAGCGCCATCATTTGATATGTTTCAATTTCCAGCAAACGCTGCACTAAGCGACCTGCTTGATAGTTATTTAATTGCGATGTCTCAATATACACTCGGGAAAAACCATCGCTGTGAACTCGAAAGGAAGTGAACACGTTGGCTCGCCCACTGGCTACCGTGCTACCGAAGACTTGATAGTTTTCAAACGCTTGGCGAAGTAGCCCATCACTCGGTGGTTCAGCACGCAAAACCAAATTAACAGCACTTACCAGCTCTCCTACTAATTCATCAAACCATTGCTGGGGCACAAACTCGATAGCAAAACTGTCAAATAATGCCTCACTGACGCCCTTTCTAATAAAGGTGTAACTGGAGAATTCTAGGTGTCGTTCCCAGCGGATCTCGAAACCCGTGAAATGCTGATAATAGCAACACGCATCCGACTCTGGAGGTGGCGCATTATAACGTGCACACAAGGTGCATAGTTGCTGAAACTCTTTCCCTCTCTGGTCTTGGTTAATTCGCACAGCAATGTGGCTAACAGTGGAACAAGTCGCCATTTGGACACTGGGCCGGTTATGCAATTCTTGACTCAAGCTTTGTCGTGTTTCTGATACCCAAAGACGAGGTCTATTTTTAATAACGTCGGTCACAGCTTCTCTATTAAGTTGTATCGTCATTCTGATGACTTCATCATTTTGCTAGTCAGCGCACATCAAATAACACTGCCTGCAAGCAAGCTTGGGTATTTTGCTAATAAAGCGGCTTGCCAGCTAAGTTCAGCAGCGCCAGATTCTGTTCGCGGACGCGTTAGAGCAACGGATTCTTGATGTACGATACGACTCGGCGACTGACTCAAGAATAGAATTCGATCAGCTAAGTACACTGCCTCTTGCAAATCGTGCGTCACAAAAATCACACTGCACCCTTGCCGCTGACAAAATTTAATAAGCAACAAACGCAGACGAGCTGCCGTAGGGGCATCAAGTGAATTAAACGGCTCATCAAGTAGCAACAACTTGGGGTTAATAAGAAAAGCACGGGCGATACTGACTCTGCGCTGCATACCTCCAGACAACGTGCGAGGGTAGCAGTTTTGTTTGCCTTCTAGCCCAACACTCGACAGTAATTCATCAATGGTGTCCGGGTGACTGTTTGGCTGTACTAACCTCAAGTTTTGCTCAACCGTTAACCAAGGCATCAATCTGGGTTGTTGAAAGATGTAACCAATTGGGGGACACATCTGATCGTTCAACGGCTCCCCATCAAATACAATATTGCCCACCTCGCTTGGTTCGAGGCCACTTATTAAATTGAGCAAGGTTGTTTTACCGCAGCCTGAAGGGCCAATGATCGCAACGAACTCCCCTGCCCCTAAATCAAATTCGATATTATCGAGTACCTTCGTGCCTTGTATATACTGTTTATTTTCGATGCGAACGGTAAGTTCAGCCATGCCCTCTTCCCCGAGCGATTAACCTATCAAGTGGACGAAAAACAACGGCTTCAATGCACAGTATGATGCTGATAAAGGCACATGTGTAAGCCAAAATACCAGTGATATCAAAGAACTGAAATTGGGTATTTAGTGCAAAGCCCACTCCGTCACTGCGCCCAAGTAACTCAACAACGAGTACAATTTTCCAGATCAATGACAGCCCAGAGCGAGCTGATGCCATGATAAAGGGATACAATTGCGGCAAAAACACCTTGAAAAAGGTACGCTTGGGCGACAATCGATAGATTTTAGCCACAGCCAGCAAATCGTGATCCACGACCCGCGCGCCTTCTCGGATCATCACCACAACCGTAGGGATTTTGTTCAGCACCACCGCGGCAATCGCAGCACTTTCGACCAAACCGAACCAAATATAACACAGCAAAATGGTTACCAAAGCAGGTACATTTAGAGCGATGATCAACGCCGTATCAGTCAATTGATTGAGCTTTGAATACGTTCCCATCAGCACGCCTATGACGACACCAATGAGCATTGAAATAACAAAACTGATGGCCACACGCTTGAGCGTGACCCATAGATTTAAAAGCATATCTCCTTGGGTGAGATGAAAATGAATGCTGCTTAGCACCCCAGTGCAGCTAGGGAAATCAGGACTGGCTACAAACCACGCGGCCGCTTGCCAGGTTGCCCCAACGAGCAAGACTGTCCCTATACGGATAAACAACCAGCGACGCCTAGCCTGGCTCAAAAATGACATTGAGGACAAGCAGGCAACAATAGCAGGCAGGTTTGCGCGACGAGAAGGAATGTCATTGAGCGCTTTCATCTTCAACCACAGGGTTCCAGGTTAATAAACGCTGGTCAAACGCATAGAATGTATGCTCATCAAGGGATGTGGCATTGCCTACCAAGTTGTGTCCACCTTGCTCCGCCAATACAGTAAATATGTCTTTCGTTGCCATTAATTCCTCAGGACCAAACCGATGCAATAAGCCCCTTCGATATTCGGTTTGTAACCCCGTAAACACCTCATCATTTTCAGCTTTAGTTAAATGGCGAATTCGCGCCCATTCATCATCTGATGAGTAAAGAATTTGCTTTGCGGCCAATGATGCTCGCAAAAAACCTTTGATGCTCTTCGCATGCTGATCAGCCCAAGGTTTTTTGAATGCCCAGCCCAGCAGAGGCACATCGTTTTCAATGTGAAGGGCGTGTAATATTTCTGGCACCGTGACCAATAGTCGATACCCTTTGGCTTTTAAGCGTGCACCGTAGTGCCAAAAGTTGATCCCCGCATCAAGCTCGCCTCTGAGCATAAGGACGTTAAGTAGAACAGGAGACATAAAACTCGGCGCGGTTTTGTTTTTTATATCAAAACCATATTGAGCTTGTGCATATGCCTGCAGTAACAACCAGTTTTTATCCACCTCGCCACCAGCAATACCGACTTTTTTATTCGCTAAATCGCGAACATCCTTAGCAGGTGAGTCTTTTGGAACATACAAGCCCCCGGTAGCAATAGAAGTGGGGAAAAGTGTAATATCTTTATCGTTAGCGCGTTGGCGATTTACCCATAGCCAATCGGTTAGAATGATGTCCACTGCATTACTTTGCAAAGCCACTGCGGAAGCGTTTTTACTGCCCAAAGATAATACGTCTAACGTGAATCCGTATTTTTTATCCAGCTTGTGGTGTTTAATTACATCCACTTCCCAATTAACCGTGCCGTATTTCAACACTCCTAGGCGCACGTTCGGCGTCTTCTGTGCAAAGGTTTTCATACTCATCGCCATCACGATCACAACCACGCTAAATATCAGTAAACGTCGTATTTCTGCGCCCTTGAACATTGACTACTCCTCTTACGCTTAATCGCCCCAATTAGTGACTAGACTCGTTTAAATCTGTACCCGCTTTTTAATAGATGACATATAACTCAAGCATTAAAATCTTGCTTCAATGCCCAAATGAATCGCTCTGGGTTGGCCTCCAAAGTAGCGGTAAGAGCCAAACGCATAATCTGCGCGACTGGCATATCGCTCGTCTAGTACATTCTCTAGTCGCGCCAAAAGACGCACTTTATCAGACAGCGAAAATTGACCACGTAGTTGCAACAAATTATGCCCTTGGTATTCATGCTCATTCGATGGATCTAGGTAGTAACTACCGACGTGCGCCCATTCGAGCTCCAACGATGAGTCTTTAGTGGGCTGCCAAGCGAGACGCACGTTGCCCAACTGACGTGGAGCCGTATCGACGTCGCTCCCTTTTAGAACACCGCTATTGGCATGTTCCGATTCGTATTGGTGAATCGCGTAGGTGTAATTAACCGCAATAGATACGTTGCTAGCTATTGGATAATCAATCCCCACTTCCACGCCTTTGTGAGACGTTTCAGCATCAGTCACATTCAGGCCATCATCATCTCTGAAGAAGAAGTGCTCTTTAGTCATATAAAAAGCCACCAGCTCAAAGTTCATATCAAGTGCTAAGCCTCTTACCCCAACCTCTTGGCTCCTAATTTCTTCTGATTCAATTTGTCCTGCTACTTGCTGGTTTTGAATTCGGTACAAGTCGGTCGTCTGCGGTGCTCTGAATCCCTGAGACCAATCAGCAAATAGCGCGACGCTCTCATTCATCAAATAATTAAACCCTATCTTGCTGCTGACGTTATCGAAATTATCTTTGCTGTCAGCTGGGCGTTGATACAAACATGCCACAGGCTCATTGTTACCATTAACACATGGGCTGCCGTCAGCCTGTGTGGTGCCATCAGCAAGCCGGTTTTTATAATCGTAATGGGTGCTATCAAAACGTACACTGGCAGACATTCTCAACGCGTGACTGTATTGCCAGTCGGCTTGAACATAAGGAGCTAACGTCAACACATCAACCTCGTAGTCGTAATGCACACCTTGCTGGCGCGCTTTACCAAAGCTAAAGGTACTGGCCTTTTGTTGGGTTTCAGTCAGCTCGCCTGAAGTCCACTCTGCATCAGCCCCCATAACAAGAGCGAGACGCGGGTCAAATTGCCAATGATAACTACTGGTCAATCCAAAACTGGAGTGGCTATTTTCTTCTATCGCTTCAGAGGGTAAATAATGCTGGCGAAACTCCATATCATTCGTTCGAACGTAAGGCGTAAGCACAAAATATCTGTCATCAGACAAAGTACGTTGCCACTTACTCGCAACACGAATTGATGACCATTTTCGGTAGGCGTCGTCTTCGCAGTTTTTTTCCATTGCTTGGGTGTCTTTAAATAAGCGGTCATCTGCGTAAGTAGATTCAAAGCAACCTTCTCCATTGTCGCCAGAAGCAATAAAACCCGCGGTATTTTGGTCAAGTACGAAGCCAGCAACACTGGTCGTTATCGCGTTTAGCTCATCACGATATTCATGACGCAGCCCCACTTTGGCTGATGTGAAATCACTGTCGTCTTGGTATCCGCCATTATCTATTAATTGCGTATTAATGCTCAAACCGTGTGGACCAAAATCATTGCCCAGAGTACCTTGCACTTGATAGTGCTCGTTTGGCCCAAGTAGCAAAGATACGTCCCCGCCGTCACGTACCGCTTGATTAATCACATTCACCACACCGTGAACTGCATTTGAGCCATAAATCGCACTCGCTGGACCACGTACGATATCCACTTCTTGTGCTTGTGCTAAGTTAAGCTCTGATAAGCCGTTGTTATTTGCAAAACCTGCTGCACGTGTTGCAATGCCATCTTCTAGAATTAAAAAAGCCCCCCCTGCACCCGGTCCGGTCAGTACGGGAGAGCGTAAAGAAGGCAAAGACTCCATGCCATTATTGGCTTGTACATACACTCCACTAGCGCAATTAAGTAGATCGCTTGGATAAACCGAGCTTACCGTTTGAATATCTTGGCGATTGATGCGCGCCAAATTACCAGTCAGTGTTAATAGGTTTTCCGCTTGACGCGTGCCTGTAACAACAATGACATCAGATATATCAGTCGTTGTAACCTGTGACTCAGACCGGTCTTCTTTGAACATATTGGCTTTCGCAGTATTTGCCTCGGCAGCTTTGGCTTCGGCGATACTCGCTGCAACCAAGCTGGTAACAGCCAGCATGGAAAGCTGAAAAACGGGGATTCTTTTTTTAACTGACTCTCGAAACATCACAGTTCTCAAAGTATTCGATAATGTATGTTTTATGCTATTGCTCACCTGTTTTTTATTCTTTCCTCCTTTAGTATGACTACTCTCGTCAATTAAGGCAGAAAGACGGCATTTTCGATGAATATCAGCATGCTTAGTCATTAAAACTGTACCTGCACGTTGGCCGTTACTCGTCTTGGACTGCCTGGGCCAACAAAAAAAGCCTCATCAATTTCAGGGTATACGTCCTCTAACACCTCATCTGGCTCACCATAGGTACCAAAGGTATGGTATTGGCGGTCAAAGGCGTTATCGATCCGCGCTGAAAGCTGCACAGACTCACTTACTTGATACTTGGCATACACATTGGCAATTGCGTAAGACGATATTTTTTTATTCTCATTTGCTTCATCCCCGCGGTAGTACGATGACGATGAGAACAACCACTCGGCGCCTATACTCAGTGCTTCGTTCAGTGCCCAATCGGTGTGAATTTTCACTTGATGCTGAGGCTGGCCAGGGATCGTGTCTCCAGCTTCCACTTGACGACCTCCTCCTAAGGGATTATTCGGACTAAATGTGACAAACTCTGATTCGAAAGTAGCGTCTAAGTAACTGTAATTGGCACCGAAGCTAAAGTTTTCTCGCTGATGCAAGAAAGACAGCTCTGCCCCTTGGCGATTGGTTTTATCAACATTGATAAAGTAGCCCTCTGACTGCGTCACACCCGCTTGTTGAAAAATAATGTCATCCACGCTTTTGGTGCGATACAAAGTGGCCGTTAGCGTATTAGCATCAGTGTGATAATCAACTGACGCCTCAATGGTTTTCGCAACGACTTTATTCAGTGGCGGATCGGCCACAAAACCATTGGGTAATTTACACGGGTCATCTTCATCGGCACAACTTAGCTCTGCTGGGCTTGGCATACGTGACGACTCACTGTAACTCAGTGATATATCCCATGTTGGGGAAACAGAATACTTAACGCCTAACGCTGGGTTGAAGCGATTAAAATGGTGCTCGCCGTTTAACGAACCCTCACCAACATCTATCCTGTCATGCATCGATATTTTACTGTCGTTATAGCGCCCAGAGACACTGAGTAACCAGCGCTCATCAAAGCGCACTGAGTAACCTGAGTAGAGGTAGTGCTCATAAGTTTTTACCCCTAGTCTCACTTGAGACTCACTATCAAAAAATCCTGTGGGTGATACTGAACGGTCATCCTCTGGTGTGCTGTTATGCAAAATACCAAACTCGGTATCACTGATAAAATCGATATCAGCTTGATCGATACCGCCACCAATGACCCACTCATGCTCTGCATGCTGAGTTTTTTTACTGTGCATAAGCTGCAAAGCTAAGCCATAACTTTTGTTTTCGGTAGCGCTTTGGTTCAACGTGCCGTCTATATCGTCAGCGTCCAAATCAGAAATGTCACTGAAGCTTACCTCTGGGGCATAACCCACAAATTCGACACGCTCTACCTCGTCATCTTCTTCCTCACACAAGGTAACAACATTATTAAACTCACATTCTTCGTAGTCGCTGTCATCACCGTTAGTGGTGTCAATATTGTTGCGTCTGTAATAGCTGTTTGCTTGCATTGTAAAACCGTTGCCTAACGCTGACTCAGTGCTAAGCGCAAACATGCGGTGATCGTTTTCAGTTTTATCTGGGTAGGTGTAAATAGCGTCGTACCCTTGGGCGACTTGTAATCCCTCGGGCACAGCACCATTGCCGGTCAGGGCGTTGTCATTAGCCGCGGCGAATAACTCAAGGTGATGAATATCCCCTTGGTAGGTTAGTGTGCCTAGTACCTGCTTCAAATCACTGCTTGAAAAGTCCCGCCAGCCGTCTTCGCTCAAACGGTTAATCGCCACATAATAGCCCCAACGGCCATTGTTTCCGCCGCTTTGCACCGTCGCTTGGCGTTGACCGAAGCTGGCTATTTGTAGGTCCAGTTCATTACGCGCGAAGGTGAAACCATTTTTGACCCGCATATCTAATGCACCGCCTAAGGTATTTTGCCCAAAACTAGGGTTTGAGCCCGAGTACAACGCGACGCTATCAAGGGCTGCAAAAGGAATAAGATCCCAGTTGACGGTATCGCCAAATGGTTCGTTAAATCGAATACCGTTGAGGTATAAAGAGATACCTTGGGGTAACCCAAGCAAAGGCGACGCGGTAAATCCGCGGTATTGCACGTCAGGTTGAAAAGGATTGTTCTGTACATCGTTGATATGCACGCTGTTTAAACGATTTTTCATGTGTTGCGACAGCGAGAGCGCATTGCTTTGCGCTAACTCCTCTGTGCTAATGGTTTGTATACTGCCAATGATACTGGTGGTGTTGTGTTCACTAAAAAGAGGATTCTGGCCAAACACACTGATCGTTTCAAGACTGGCGATTTCACTTGCCATGCCCTCAAAACTTAACATTACACCGACTGCGACTACATATCTCATCATCAATTCCATTGCATTAGTTATCACTTCAACAAGGAAATTAACGGATAGATGCCTTTGCTACAACTTACGCCAAGAAAAGAAAGAACTAAAATAATCTATATAATTCATAACGTTAACTAAAAGTCATTCTTAAGCCTCCTTCTAAAGTAGGAGGCCATTCCTGCCAAAGTCAGCGCGCATTACTGCTTGTAAAGCAGGGAGACATTATCCACGACCTCGAAACGTCACTAGGGCAATAACGCAAGTCACCAAGGCGCTGCTGAACACCACGGTAAAAGCAAGTTCATTGACTTGCCCGTACAGCGCAAATCGCAATAACTCGACACAGTGCGTAAAGGGGTTAAACTGACAGATCCAAAACAACACGGCGCTTGCTTCTTGCATTTTCCATAAGGGATACAGTGCACTGGACAAGAAAAACATCGGAAAAATGACAAAGTTCATCACGCCTGCAAAGTTCTCTAACTGAGTAATAAGATTCGCGAGCATTAATCCCAGCGCGCTGAGGAAAAACGCTATCAAGAAAATAGCAGGTACAGCATATAGGTATCCCGTAAATTCAATATCGACTCCCACCAATCGGGTGATGAATAAAAATATAAGCACTTGAAGCGTCGACAAAATAGCACCGGCCACAAGTTTACTAAAGAGCAAAAAGGGCCGAGGCATTGGGCTCATAAGTAAGACTTTCATACTGCCCATCTCTCGGTCATACACCATAGACAACGAGCTTTGCATGCAATGAAATAAGATGATCATGCCGCCAAGCCCGGGCGTAATATATTGCTGATAGGTGATGTAGGTACTGTAGGGTTCCATTATTGAGATCCCCAGCGCAGATCGAAACCCAGCCGCAAACACAACCAGCCACAACAATGGTCGCACCAATACGCTCAATAAGCGGGTTCTTTGTTGTAAGAAGCGCAATACCTCTCGCTTAACAATGCCATTCATGCAGTATAAGTACGTTGCTGGGTTCATAGTGCCTCCATGCTGGCGGTTAACGTACGGTAAAGCTGAGGCACCTCATCGACATCATATTGGGCACATAAATCTCGGGTAACCCCTTGCGCTTTAACTTGCCCACTATTAAGCACAACCAAGCTGTCTTGTGCACTGATTTCATCCATCAGGTGCGTCGCCCACAACACACAAAGGCCTTGTCGCTCAGTTAAGGTGCGCACGTATTTGATGATCAGCGCGCGGCTCTCTATATCAAGCCCTACGGTAGGTTCATCAAGTAATAGCACCTTAGGCTGATGTAACAGGGCTCGGGCTATTTCTACCCGCCGGCGATGGCCCCCATTCAAGGCTCTGACTTTCACAGCCAGCTTGTCATTGAGGGATAACCCCAACAGTATTTCACCAATATGACTCAGAGCATTCGCCGAGGAAATACCGTGCAGCGATGCGTGGTACAACAAGTTCTGTTGAACGGTTAAATCTAGGTCCAAGGTGCTTTGTTGAAACACCACTCCCGTTGAGCGCATGATGTCCTTGCGGGCGCTTTGCAGGCTCAAGCCACATACTTTGATGTCACTATTGGCCTCATCGTCTGCAAGGCGTTTGTTGGCGCCTGCGTTAGCTCCCGGGGCAGACTTTAAACCGGTAAGCAAAGAAAATAAGGTACTTTTACCCGCACCATTTGGTCCAAGCAGAATATTGATACCCTGTGTCAGGGTTAAATTCACGCAGTCAAGCACGCGCTTTTTGCCATAGCGGTATGACAAATTTCGCACCTCGATACTGGAGTGGGTTATTTTATGACTGGGTTGGTTGTTGTTCGAAATTTTCTGCCTAACCGGGTTAAGCTTCGCGTCTGATGGCTTGTTCATTGCGCACCACGCACAACTACGCCCCATGGGTAACGCCCGACTTTGATAGAATGCGTGACCTTACGCTTTGCAATATCGATTACCGACACATCCCCGCTAACACCATTGGTAGTTAACAGCGTGCTTTGGTCTTGATTAAACGCCAGTTGCCAAACTCGTCTACCTACCAGTAAATATTCTTCGATATTCATGCTAGGCACATCTATGACCGCCACATGATTGGCTGGGCCCAGTGCAACGAATGCTGTTTTGCCATCACCGCTCAACTCCACTCCTACTGGCTGTACTTTGTCCCTATGCACCCCTGAAATAGCGAAGGTGAATTCATGAATAACCTGACGGGTATTAACGTCAAACACGCTCAAGGTGCCACCAATTTCAGAGCTAACCCAGAGCTGCTTGCCATCTTGAGAAAACTTTGCCGATCTGGGGCGTGCGCCGACCAGTGAATTATCGATGTTTTCGTAAGTTTCTGTGTCTATCCAGTGCACCATATTGGTTGTTTCCGAGGTAACCACAACCAGTTTACCGTCGGGGCTGACAGCTAGACCCTCGGGCTCTACACCCACATCGATTTGTGTAATCACTTGTCTCGATGCAATATCAATTACCGTGAGCAGGGCATCATCTTCATTCGAGGTATAAATAGTTTTGCCATTGGGGTGCAGCGCAATGGTTTCGGGGTCTTCTCCTGAAGGTAAGTCTCCTATAACGGTTTCATTAACTAAATCAATGATCTGAATACTGTCAGAATCACTGGCACACAAATAAGCAATAGTGCCATCATGGCTCAGTACCAACCCTCTGGGCCGTTGACCAACGTCAAACTCTCGCAGCACTTTGTGCTGTGCAAGATTGATGACCGAAATAGTGTTGTCCTTTTCATTGGAAACGTAAGCGAGTTCTTGTGCGTGTGCCAAAGTGATAACATTGCAGCCAAACAAGATCCCCAGCATTAGCGATATATTAAAAATGTTCTTTTTCATATGTGACCTCTGGTGATATTGGCGGCTCATTTGCAGCGCATTTCGCGTGCATCAAAACCTAAGGTATCAAGTTCGTTTGTGGGATGTAGCATGCCCGCTTGGGGCGATTCAGACACAAAAGCGTTGGGTTGCACCAACGCCAAGGGCATTCTTAACTGACCATTCCATGAGCGAAAACTGAGCTTACGCCCTTTATATGCAGCCAATTCAAAGTCATCAGAGTGAATATAATCAATTAATTCTGCCGGTTTACCTGAACCTGTTTGCTGGGCCGCTTGAGCGACACTTTGCACTGCTAAATAAGCACTGAAATCTAATTCATTCATGTCTCTTGCTGCCATTTTGCGAAAACGACTTTGCAATTGCGCCGCCCCCCACTGCTCTATAACTCGATGCCATGCCAGTGCTTCTAGTCCTGCTGAACCGATAACTGGCCTTGGCAAATATGTGTTGTAAGGAATGAATTCGGCGAAGTCCTTGTGAGCATCAGCGACAAAGACCACATCATAGGGGCGCGAGGTTTGGGTAAATAGCGGAATTTCTTGCTGAGTACTGCGGCGCAAGTCAGTGTTAAAATCCCACACTTTTTGCTCGATAATACTTAATCCAAAACGTCTAGCTGCAAGAGAAAACGCATATGCTATATGCTCATCGGCCACTCCCTTGCCTTTAATCAACAGTATCTTCGATAAACGCTTTGCCACAAGCCATTGTGCTAATGCGTCTGATTTCATTCGGTAACTTGGGACTGTGTGTAGCACAGATGACAAACACAAGGTGTGGCGCATATCATCGGCCGGCTCATTGACATTAAACACCAGCACTGGTTTGTTTTTCGCCCATCTGTCTATGGTTTCAAACACTCCGCTGTCAGCACTGACAAGAAATATAAACACGCCATTTTTAAACTGCTGATCAATACGCTTAAGTAATTCTTGAGGTGCGTGCAATTTAAACTTAGATAACGTGAAGGACTGGCCAATAAATCTACCTGTTGAGTTAGCATCAGCCACCGCTAACTGCGCGCCAAGCAAGCCGCTGTCTTCAGGTAACACATTGATATTACTGAACGTTGCCACAGGCGCTTCATCTAGCTTTACGTAATTTACTTCAAAACTAAGGGGGGCATTTTCAGCAGCCGAATGGCCATTCCACAGCAAAATACAAACTGTAGACAAAACCCAAGTGAGACGGTTAATAACGCTTATTTTCTGCTTCAATAAACGGCTTGTTTCCATGTTCATAGTCCGCTCTTCTCCTTACGCTAAATTTCACACTAATTTGCACACTACAGTTCATGCTAAAACGACTTTTAACATCAGCATATAGAAGAACACCCGTGTTGGAAATTCTGGGCCACATCCACTAACTATTTGAATTTAAAGAGTTAAGTGTATTTTCACTGAGAAACTTTGTTAAAAATCATCCTAAAGGATGAGATTTAATCTAGCTAAAGTGCAATGTGTAGAAGCCTCGCAGATGAGTAAGCTGAACCTCGTTAAATAAATAACTAACCCGTTACATACAAAGAGGATAAACGGTGATGATCAGACATATATTAAGCCGCAGTATTTTTATAGCGGCCATAACCACTTGCTCATTTGGTTTGGCCGCACATGGCTCTGTCACCCCCCAGGGTGTTGATACCTCAACCTTACCCGAGTTAGGCGAAGAATGGTCTGACACAAACCCTTATCGTGACGCCGAAGGTCATGATCGTGAAGAGATTTTGCGAGTGGGCTCGTCAGCTTACAATCAAAACTGTGCACGGTGTCATGGCTTAGGTGGTGTATCAGGAGGTATCGCACCTGATTTACGTATGCTTGCCCCAGACTACGATGGAGACGAATGGTACGTATATCGCGTACAAAACGGGGCCGTACGAAACGGTGCTGTTTATATGCCTAAAATGACCGAACACCTCAATCAGGAGGCATTGTGGGCCATTCGTAGCTGGTTAGAGTCTGTCAGTGACACCCAGTAACGCTTTGCTTCGTATTTTATGGGCGGTTTGCGCGCTGTTCCTTTGGGAAACGTGTCTAGCTCGCCCATTCGATGACATCGTACAGACCAAATTTATTACGGTTGCCGTATATCGCGATTTCGCGCCTTTTTCGTTTCAGGAAAACGGCAAAGATTTGGGCATTGATGTGGAAATAGCGAAGCATATTGCCCAGCAGTTAGGCGTAGAGCTCAAGTTAAAATGGGCCACTGCAGATGAGTCTGTAGAAGATGACCTGCGTAACAATATCTGGAAAGGACATTTTCTTGACCGTACTGTGGCAGACCTGATGTTGCGCGTTCCTTATGATAAAAAATACAGCTTAAAACGCGATGACATAGGTGAATTAGTGAACGGCCAAGTACATATGTTTGCCCCCTATCATGTGGAATCATGGCAGATAGTGTTCGACCAAACAGCGATTGAATCCGTGCCGACAATAGCTGTTTTTCAATACCATGATATCGGCGTTGAAAACGATTCAGTCCCTCAGTTTTATTTGATGTCAGCCTTTGCTGGCCGGATGCGCGAAAGAAGCAAACAATTCGTCACCATCCCATTAGCAATTCAAGCAATGCAAGCAAAAGAAGTCGACGCAGTAATGGGGATGCGCAGTCAAATCAGCTATTTCCATAGCCAGTTAGACAGCGAACGCTATCCCTTGGCACAAAACGGTTTCCCGAATATTGGCAAACAAAAGTGGGACATCGGCATGGCCGTCAAGGCGGATTATCGCCAGTTGGGTTATGCCATAGGCGATATTGTTGAGCAAATGACGAAAGACGGCACCATGAGAAAGATATTTGAGGATTACCAGATTACATATGAAACCCCTGAATATTATTCTCCCTGAACTTACGCCTAAAGCTCTCCTACTAAGTGATGAATAAATATCCTACGCCTGAGTCATAGAGCCAATTAAACACACAGAATACTATGCATCTACCCTAATAAAGGTTCCGTTTTAACGATATGAAATACAGAGCAATGACCTTAATTAGCCCCTGAATTCAAACACGCAAAAAACTAAAATTTCATGAGGAAATAACGATGAACAATAAAGGTATGAAAGCAGTATTGTCATTATCAGTGCTCATATCCATTGCACTGTCCCCTGCGGTATCCGCAAACGTTACCGACAAAGATATTTTAAATGACCAAGCGACCACAGATGATGTGGTGTCGTATGGCATGGGCCTTAAAGGCCAACGCTACAGCCCCCTGTCAAAAATTAACGGCGACACGGTGAAAGAGATACGTCCCGTTTGGGCATTTTCATTAGGTGGCGAAAAGCAGCGAGGGCAAGAGTCACAACCTTTAATTAAAGATGGCGTTATGTACGTCACGGGTTCGTATTCTCGGGTTTATGCAATTGACGCCAACACGGGTGACGAACTTTGGCAATATGATGCCCGTTTGCCTGACGGTATTATGCCCTGTTGCGATGTGATCAATCGCGGTGTAGCCCTGTACGGTGAACTCGTTATTTTCGGTACGTTAGACGCCAAATTAGTCGCTTTGAATAAAGACACAGGTAAAGTCGTTTGGAAGAAAAAAGTCGAAGATTATAAAGCTGGTTACTCTATCACTGCCGCCCCTATCATTGTGAAAGGCAAGATCATTACGGGTGTAGCCGGTGGTGAATTTGGCGTTGTCGGTAAAGTGCGTGCTTACGACGCAGTCAATGGACAACTTGTATGGGAGCGTCCCACTGTTGAAGGGCATATGGGTTACATATGGAAAGACGGAAAGAAAACCGAGAACGGCATATCCGGTGGAAAGCCAGGTCAAACCTGGCCTGGTGATTTATGGAAGTCAGGGGGCGCTGCGCCTTGGTTAGGCGGCACTTATGATCCTGATGTAGATTTACTCTTCTTCGGCACAGGTAACCCAGCTCCGTGGAACTCTCACCTTCGCCCAGGCGACAATCTATATTCTTCATCCCGTTTAGCGATTGACCCAGACACTGGCAAAATAGTGTGGCACTTTCAATCGACCCCACACGATGGATGGGATTTTGATGGCGTAAATGAACTGATTTCTTTTGACTACCAAGAAAATGGCAAAACAATAAAAGCGGCTGGTTCTGCGGATAGAAACGGATTCTTTTACGTATTAAATCGTGAAAACGGAGATTACATTCGAGGTTTCCCATTCGCTGATAAAATTACATGGGCTTCAGGGTTAGATAAAGATGGGCGTCCTATATACGTGGATAGCAACCGCCCAGGCGATCCTTCAGACTCAAAAGACGGTACGCAAGGCACATCTGTGGTTTCTGCACCTGCTTTCTTAGGAGCCAAAAACTGGATGCCTATGGCCTACAGCAAAGACACAGAACTGTTTTATGTGCCGTCAAATGAGTGGGAAATGGATATATGGAACGAACCTACCGCTTATAAAAAAGGTGCCGCTTATCTCGGTGCGGGTTTTACCATTAAACCTATCAACGAAGCATATATAGGTGTACTGAAAGCAATCGATCCGAAAACAGGTAAAGAAGTATGGCGCTATCAAAACTACGCCCCTTTATGGGGAGGTGTTTTAGCTACAGCTGGCAACCTAGTGTTTATGGGTAATCCTGAGGGTTATCTACTTGCCTTTGATGCTAAAACTGGACAAGTAAAATACAAATTCAATACTGGCTCAGGCATAGTCGGCTCACCTGTTACCTGGGAAATGGACGGTGAACAGTACATTTCCGTATTATCAGGCTGGGGCGGCGCCGTTCCACTTTGGGGAGGTGACGTAGCCCAGCGTGTTAAACACTTTAACCAAGGCGGCAGCGTTTGGACTTTCAAGCTTCCTAAATAGTCTGCGCTCTACCCGCTAACCAATTCGATGTTTTAACAAATAATCCAGACCAGTCTAGCTGGTCTTTTTTTTGGCTCCTGTTAGCATTAATCTATTCTCTCAAGCCATTGAGCGGCAGCTATGTTTTATTTACGCATTTCATGTCAGGCTTATTTAAATAATTATCAACACCCGCTTGTGCACTTAGCTCCACTTCCTTGTTACTATCTTTCCTACCTAAGCTGTATACTTTGCAATCGACTTTAAGATGTACACTGCGAAAGTAGAAGAAGGAATAGAGAACGAGATGTATTATCTGCTGACATATGACGTCGAGGCTGACTATTTTAAAAGGCGTGAAGCTTACAGGGATGAACACTTGAAGCTTGCGCGAGCAGCTTGTGAAAAGGGTGAACTACGTTTAGGCGGCGCACTAACGGAGCCAAACGCGGGAGCCATGCTGTTGTTCGAAGGTGTCTCGGCAAACGCCGCCGAAGAGTTTGCTAAACATGATCCCTATGTAATTCACGGTTTAGTTAAGCATTGGCACGTACAAGAATGGGCGATTGTGATTGGCGCTGGGGTTGAACCAATCTAAAGTATCAAGTCAATCTTAACGCCGATCAAAGTGTTCAATACATGCCCATGCCATTCGCTCAGGTATATATAGTGACTATCTTATACCCAATCGAGGGATCTTAAATGGGGCGGCACCTGAAAAGGCTTTATTTCTAGGTAGTTTGGCGCCCATCAACGCGATTGCCGAAACGAGCGATGGTTTTTTGTGACGTATACAGGATAAGAATGATGATGTGGCAAGCATGCTCATTAATCTGTTTTCTCGAGGAGGCTTGACGCTTCAAAGGCTTTCATCTTTAAATACAGTCTCAAATAAAATCTCTGCGCGCAAAACCATATAACATAAAGGGAAGAGACTATTTCTGCATACGATAACAGTGTAAATTTTAGCCAAGGCATATTGGGTTTATTGGGGCGAAAAGGGAGTTGTGATGGGACGGGTAATATTGATAGGGCTATTCATTTTTATGGGCTGTAACAGCAAAGTACATGCGCTGACATTATCACCGCTCTTTTCAGATCATATGGTATTACAGCGAGATAAACCTGTACGCCTTTGGGGGGAAGCCACAGCTAACCAAACGGTCAGCATAAATTTGCTGGGAAAAAGCTACTCCACCCAGGCAGCAAAAAACGGAAGCTGGGAATTAATACTGCCCCCTCACAGCAAAGCTGGGCCATTTAATATCACTATTGACGCAGATGAGACTAAAACCATTCGAGATGTGTATTTTGGTGAAGTCTGGCTAGCCAGTGGCCAATCTAACATGGAGTGGAAATTAAAAGGTGACGTGGTCGGCAAAGATGAAGAGATTGCTTCAGCGGATAGGCCACTCATTCGCTTTTTTGACATACCCTACGCCCTAGCTGCCAGTAAGCAAAAGCACCTGCCCCAAAGTCATTGGCAAGTTGCCTCCTCTGAAAATGCCGGTTACTTTTCTGCCGTCGCATGGTTTTTTGCCAGAAAATTGCAACAAGAAGAAAACGTTGCTGTGGGGATCATCGAGAGTAATTGGGGCGGAACACCAGCAGAAGCCTGGCTTGATTTAGACGTAGTCAGCACTTTAGATGGATACGAAAAGCAAAGCGCTGAGGTTAAAGCACAGCAAAATTGGCCAGATATTCTTGCGCTAAACGAAGAAAAAAGCGCACAAAAATGGCAACGTATTAACGATCTCGAAACTGCACTTAAGCAACCTGCGCTTAAACAAACCTATGACGATAGTCAGTGGCAAAACATAGACTTACCCAACAAAGGCCCTTTGCATCATTTTGTTTGGTTACGTCGCGAATTTAGCTTAAAAGACGTCCCTAAAACGCCCATTACCTTAGAATTTGGTGATATCAAGCAAAATGCATTCATCTTTGTAAATGGTCAACATATAGCCAGCGAAGATTGGGAAACAACCGGCTCCACGCATGTCATACCAGCAGCTGTTCTGCAACCTGGCAAGAACCTTATCACCCTGCGAGTGAACAGTGACTGGGATAATCAAGTATTTGTCGGTAAACCAGAACAAATTTGGTTAACAATAGGCACTGAAAAACATGACATTCATCAACACTGGCGCATGACAAATAGCCTTGAAGCACCTATGCCTAAAGTGATGAACTACAGTTTTACCCCTAGTTTTATATACAATGCCATGATTTATCCATTACTCCCCTATACAGCCCAAGGCGTTATTTGGTATCAAGGGGAAAGCAATGTAAACAAGCACGAGTATTACCACGCCCTTTTTAGCAACTTAATTGCTAACTGGCGTGAGCGAGCCCAAGCACCTGACCTGCCCTTTTTGTTTGTACAAATATCCGCTTATCTTCCACCAAGTGAATTGCAACCTAGTAGCAAATGGGCTTATTTACGTGATGCCCAGCGCCAAACCTTGTCACTGCCTAACACAGGCATGACTGTGGCATTAGATGTAGGCAGTGCTGATGACTTACATCCAAAGCAAAAACGCCCAGTGGGTGAACGCTTATGGCGACAAGCAGCAGCCAAGGTATATGGATACGACATAGTAGCAAGCGGCCCGGAGTTTTCCCAAATGCACGTTTCAGGCGGCAGGATTAAGGGCGAAGTCACACTCACTTTTAATCATGCTCAAGGCCTAACAACCAAGAATAATGCGCCACTAAAGGGCTTTATTATCGCTGGGGATGACAAGGTGTTTCAGATAGCAAATGCACGAATTGAAGGGAATACAGTTGTGGTATCTCACTTTGATATAAAAACGCCTAAAGCAGTACGCTATGCATGGGCGAATAATCCCATTGCTAACCTCATTAATGCTGAAAATTTACCTGCGGTACCGTTTAGAACAGACGATTGGCTTGAAGGTGACATCAGTGCACAGTAACGACAGCGTGTTTTGATTATTACGACTGTGGGTTCGATGTGCGACTTAGACTCTATAAATATGCATATGTATTAAAATATACGCTCACACAATCGGTACAAAAACGCATCACGACCACAAGACGAATGCCTAATCGCAATCATGAATCGCGTTATTTTATAGCGATAAGCGCGAAGTCGAAATCCACAAGCGCTTAGCTAATTTAATGCAATGCAAGCCAGATCCATTGTCTACGTTAAGGCAGTTGTTTAATCCGTATATTTCGATAAAACACTTCAGCCCCTTCCGATTGAAATTCAATTTTCCCTTTCGTCAATGCCACCTGCCGTCCATCAATAATCTGCCTAGAATGGTAACCGCGAAACACCTCATGGCCGTTAATTATGTGAATAACGACTTGGTCATCAGCTATGACCTCCATGGTATCCCATTGGCCAATCGGGTTCTCAAACTCCCCTAACTTCAATACGCGGTTAGCTATGTCTTTACACATAGGCATATCTGGATCGTAGCGATAAAAGTGCCAGTCGCCTTGATTGGCGTTACCACAATGGGTATCAATCAATACACCGTCAAGACTATGATAATCGCCACTGTCACCGACTTGAATTTGCATTTCATGGCTACGCATCCAGTGATTCATCGATGCGCCAGGTTCACCCACAGCAAAATACAATACGCCGCTATCACGCGGTAAGTGTTCTCTTGGTGGCCATTTTTTATCGCCCCATTTCACATCAAATTTAAGGTGAAAGTGTTCATATTCTTTGGTGGTGCTGATACCGCCCCACTCTTCACCTGATATGCGCAGCATCCCATTGTGCACGCTGAAGACCTTGTTAGGGTCGTTGTTTACGCCGCGCACAGGCAAATCATCCGGATCTTGATATGTACTGTCTTTGGGTTGGTAACTCACAAAGGTTTGCCAGCCTTGTAGGTCATTCCCGTTAAAAAGCGACACCCACTCACCTTCCGTCTCATCTACTGAGCTAGATCTTACGCCCAAAGTGCTGTTATTCGCTGCGGGCGTTATTACTTCATTACCTTTCTGTGTATGACTTAACGTAGCAAGAGTTTGGTCACTGTCACAGCCTGATAATGCTAAACTCGCGGCTATCGAAAAATATGTGAGGGTTTTATTAAGCGCCATTTTATTTTCACTGTTTATTGTGAGGAATTCATCCCACCAGTGTAAGGAATTAGACACCAAATTCGATAGTCAAAACAGGTAACGGGTTTGTGTAATTGCCCAAACTTAAACTGACAAGCACACAGATCACCAAGCCAAATGATACCCCAGCGATTTAATGCCACTAGAGGGAAAGCTCATAAGAACATGCCCAAACGGCTATCTGTTTAAACCAAAAAACGACAGGATGACGTTAACTTGTAAACACAAACACGTAAAAGCGCAGGCCAGTACTACAAAGTAGTTGAAAAACATAAACACCCAATCAATGGGGGGTTAAGGTGTGCTCAAACTCGAAAGAGGACAGGTTAGTTTTAAATAAAGGGCTATCATTCAAGCGCCTTGATTAAGTCCTTTTAAATTTTCGCTGAGTGGTTAATTATTTAATGGAATTGGTATTATAACTTAGCGAGTACACCATACGACCCTATGGCTATCGTCGCACGCCAACATAATGTATTGTTCTTAAAAAATAGATCTCGCCATACCTCCATCTAATACAAAATTTTGACCGATAGTGAATTTTGCGGCTTCACTGCATAATACTGCTACAAATTGAGCAAGGTCTTCTGCTTGCCCCAATGTTTGGGTAGGGATATCGAATAAACTTAACGTCACTCTGTGTACAATTTCAGGGGTTATTTCGGCATCTGACGATAAACCTAATTTCTCTTTAATCATCGCTTTATGAGGGCCCGCAATCTCTAACATACCTTCAGTGGCGTACATACCAGGCAAAACACTGTTAATAGCCACATTGTTTTTAGCTAGTTTACGAGACACCACGGCTGTATAGTTGGCTAATGCAGAGCGAGCGGGGCCTGATAACATACGCATGTCCAATGGGTGCTTTGCTGCGACGGTAGCAATATTGACGTATCTGCCCCAACCTCGCTCCGCCATGCCCGATGTAAAGCGCCTCATCAATTCAACGGGGCCAATCAATCCATTATCAACAGAGTGATGCCAATCATCTTCAGTTATGTCATTGTAATCCCAAACTAATGGGGGAGGAGAAATAGTCACTACCATAATATCTGGATTTGGGCACGCCGCTTCCAACTTTTCACGTCCAGCGAGGCTTGCATGGTCTGCAACGATGGGCGTAACCTTTGCTTCCGTGAGCTCTGAAATGTTTTTTGCTGCTGCGAATAGGCGCGCTTCTCTTCGGGCTGAAATATACAGCTCGCAGCCAGCTTTACCAAGTTCGATTGCGGTGGCTTTGCCCATGCCAGCGCTGCCGCCTGCAATGATGGCCTTTTTACCTTTTATTCCAAGATCCATACCTTCCTCTCTTTAGTTTTATTATTAATAGTGGCAGTGAGATGATTAAGCCTTAAGGCCTTGTTTATCTAAGCGCCAGCGTAAAGTGTTGATTCGGTCTTGTCCGAAAAAAGGTTCCAAATTATATACCATGGTGGGAACCCCCCAATGGCCAGCCTCCTCTAGTTGTTTTTGGTTTTGCTCAATTTCAAGCATAAAATCGTATTCTTGTATGGCGGCATCCATCTGAGTTAGATCTAGGCCGATTGATGCAATAGCATCGTGAAGTTTGCTACCTTGGTCCCAGTTTGGTGTACCGGTCCAAATCAAATGAGATACCGCGTACGCAAAATCAATGCCCTTTCCTTGTCGCTGAGCTTCTACGCCGAGTGCAGTTAACCGATAGATAAATGGTTGCTCTTCAGACAACTCGAACGTAGCCATGTTTTGAACGATAGGATCAGGATTTGGTACGGCGATTGTCATACCTAGATATTCAGCACGACGCATAGCATCTAAAATGATATAGCGAACTTTTTTCTGCCCTACAGGATCATCAAAAAGAGTCTCTTTAGTACGTAATGCTATGGGCAATACAGGTTTTAAATTTAGGTTTACCCTGTAATCGTCACGTAGTTTTAACAGGTCTGGTGTGACCAAGTAAGAATATGGACTGCGGAATGAAAAATAGACATCGACGGATAAATTCATATATGACCTCGTTATACTTTGTGCAAGATAGCGAAATCATACTAGTAGCTTCAAAAACAGTACGCTGTTCAGTAGCGGCCAATCATGGGTCAATATTGCCCAAGGTTAAATTTTCTCTAAACTCTTGCGGAGGACATCCTCGCCAGCGTTTAAATGTGCGAGCAAAATTCGAAGGGTCACTGAATCCTAACTCATATGCTATAGCAGTAATAGGCAAGCCGGATATCGCCAATAACTCGCTAGCGCGCGCAGAACGTAAGTCGTCTACTATCTTTTTATAACTAGTATTAGATTGGCTAAGTTGCCTTCTTAAGCTGCGCTCCGATAAGCCGAGCTCGATGGCTGCCTGCTCGAATGGCACAGCAAAATAATGATGTTTGGTAATTAGATGACGCACTTGGGCTTCTAGCCCTTCTCCAAAGTGAGTTTCAGCCATTTGTTTTTCACAGAGGCGTATCATGTTTTGGTGCACCAAAGGGTCTGTGCCTGCTAATGGTTTCTCTAAAAAACGATTCGGTAATACCATTTTATTAAAAGGCGCATTAAAGCGAATTGGAAAGCCAATATTCTGACTAAATGAGTGCCAACCGTCAGGTTCGGGAAAGGCAAGCTCCGCACATTCAGTTACCTGCTCTTCATTCAATAATAGCTTCCAAAAGTTATCAGTAATGACTAGGCTGCTACCCACCACAAAATATTCAATGTCTCTTACGTCAACTGCAGGCAGCCAACGAATAATTAAGTTCGTATCCTCTTTATAAAAATCAAAGGATAGAATGGAGAAATTTAAAGAAACAAACTGTTGTAAAACTTTAAGAGCAGTAGAAAAAATGTCGCTACTGATGGCGGCTGAAGCAGGCAATCCGATATTAATGGGGTTAAACCTACTTGCCATACGTGGCCCCAGATTTTGATCACCCGTGATAGCTATTGCGTTCAAAACAAATCGTTTGTGTTGTTCAAATGTGCAACGGTAATCAGGGTTGACTAAATTTTCTTGCGATAGGTTGGTGCCCTTTAATAAGGCTTCAGCCGCATAGCCTTCGCTCGCCAATATACGATATACAAATCCTATGTAATTAATGGTTAAAGCTGCATCTTTTGAGGTAAAGCGTCGGCGTCTCAAAATTTTACTCTTCAATTTAACGTTTTATATTGTCTAAAATACCCAGATAATCTTATCCTCATTTTAAGAACAGTAGCAATTGCTGCGTTTCCTATAGTTCCTAGTACCATGAGTAAAGCTAACTCAATCACACAAAATATCCTTATTCACCGTAGCATCTAACTTCCCGCAAACCAAAAAGCTCGCCCAAGGATAGCGATAAGAACAGCTTTAGCGCAGCCTACTAATGCTGTAAGAATATCAGGTAACGTAAATAAACTAGAGACGAATAGAGTGACCGCGAAAAAGCCACAGATAACAGCGCCGAGCATTGCGCATGCCTTGGTAACTGGATGAAAATCCTTCCTTTGTTTATTCATTGAAATTCCTTTTTTAATACCCGTGAAAGACCTAATGCATAACGGGCAAAAATACGCAGGCTACAATATCAAGCGAAGCGCTGAGAGCCTAGGTATTTTTGTCCCAGCGAACGTCGTGCGCGAGTTTATGCGCTTAAACCACCAACGACAGCCTAAAATGACGTAATTTATGACCCATATAAAGACCGTTTCGGAGACCGTTATGGTGGCGAGAATTTTGGAATAAGTTGCTGCAAGCATTACGGAACTAAAAGCAAACCCTATGAAAGTTGCGAGCAGCGTTTATGGCGATCCTGTTGCTATATTGAATCGAAATGAATCTGCATTCTATTGTTTCCCGGCTGAGATTTACGAAAAAATGATGGTTCGTTTAGAGGATCTGGATGTCGATGCCTTCCTTTCATAAGAAGCGGCACGTAAAGCGCAACTTGATAAAATCGTCATACCCACACGCTTCGCCAACCGCTCGCGACGCATCTTTTACAATCAGGCGCGGATATTCGTACCCTTTAAGACCAGCTAGGCCACAGCGATTTGCGCACTTCGCAAATTTATACTCATATTTTTCAGCGTGGCGCTAATCTTGTCAGCCCACGTTCATGTCTATGATGCGCTTTAAAAAACCATGCCCCCTGCCCTGACCAACCAAATAGCCGCATAACTACGTAAAAGAGCTGGCAATCGTTCATTTTCACGTACCAGTAAAGATACGAGATAGATGAGGGCTTAGATAATAAATGACATGACACTTTGAACATCTCAGATCACGTCCTCAAAAAGAGCGCATTAGGTGCCTTGATTCGCTACAACGTCAGCAGGAACGCCTTGAGCAAAAGGATTCCCTTAAGCAACAATAACGCCGCCCTTACCTCCTGCATCTGGGCGAATATCGATGCCCCAATCGCTGTTACTCGCAACCTACTTATCGTGTTCAACCCTAATCACCGTATTACTCGCATCCACCAGCTCATTCAGTTATGTCATCAACATGACGAATAACCGTCACACAATCCCCCGCCGTAAAGACTGAGCTCCCCTGCCTCAACAAACGTATCTAGCAGATAACTCACACCGAATAACGGCGAATCAATTTGTGTCGTCCAGCGCGAGACTACATAACCTTGGCCGTTTAAACTAAACGGAAGCTCGCTGGTTAAGCATTTTACTCAGCTGGTTTTTTAACGCCGGGCTTAGCGAGTATTTCTAAGTAAAAAGAGGCAAGTTCCTTTTTTTCGGCTTCATCGATATGTTGGTTAATCGAACCAAGATGAATGACGTGTGCATTGTCTTTATCCGTGCCAAAACGACAATCAAAATCCCAGTAGTCAGCACCTGGTGGTAGGCTCTTTTTTCTCTCTCGTCTCAAGTACTTTTTAACTTCAAACTTAATTGCCTCGACTAAGCGTGGCAGTTTAATTTTCGGGTGAGACAAAACAAATGTTTTTTTCATGGTAATTACTCGTAGTGGCCAGCAGTGTACATGGCGCTCAATAATGGAAGGGGATAATAGTGTGAATTTGCTTTGACAGGCGAATTCGTCAGCAAAATAGACTCATCCTTACAGATAGAAAATAAGCACAATATACAAATTGTTGTATTTTCCCGAGGATTATATAAGAACCGCGGTTTAATAGATGCACCTATCCGCAAATAAACCCTACTCGAATAAAATAACAGGCTGAACCACAGCGATTGGCATTTCTATGCAGCTTTCATCCGTAAAAAAGTCAAACCGCTAGCCCTACTTGAATCCCATGACATTCCTCACGCAATTCCGTTATAATCCCAACAATTGGCACACGCCGCGATACATTACTTTATTTTGAGCATTTGATGACTGTTGAAACCTTTAATCCCAAGCAAACGACGACGTTAGAAACACCGGTAAAAACCATTGAAGCGGATAAGCCCAGTTCCTTATCGACAGGATCGAGAATTGGCTTTGTAAGCTTAGGCTGCCCGAAAAATCTGGTCGACTCAGAGCGTATTTTGACCCAACTGCGCACCGAAGGCTACGACGTGGTGAACACCTATAACGATGCAGATCTCGTTATTGTGAATACCTGTGGCTTTATCGATACCGCCGTGCAGGAGTCACTCGACACCATAGGCGAAGCGCTTACTGAAAATGGCAAAGTAATTGTAACTGGCTGTTTGGGTATCAAAGAAGACGAAATTCGCGAAGTACACCCGAATGTGCTTGCCATTACCGGCCCTCACGCTTATGAAGAGGTGGTCAACCAAGTGCATGAGCATTTGCCACAGCCAAGCCACAACCCGTATTTAAATTTAGTGCCGGACATTGGCGTCAAGCTTACCCCGCGCCATTATGCCTATTTAAAAATATCTGAAGGCTGTAACCACAGGTGTACCTTCTGCATTATTCCGTCTATGCGCGGCGATTTAGTCAGCCGTCCTATCGGCGAGATCCTAGATGAAGCCCAGCGCTTAAAAAACGCTGGCGTAAAAGAGTTATTGGTTATTTCACAAGACACCAGCGCCTACGGCGTAGACGTGAAAAACAAAATGGGCTTTTGGAATGGCATGCCGGTAAAAACCGGCATGACAGAGCTGTGTGAAAAACTCGGCGAAATGGGCATGTGGGTACGTTTGCATTACGTTTACCCCTATCCATCTGTTGATAAGGTCATGCCGCTTATGGCTTCAGGTAAAGTATTGCCTTACCTTGATATTCCTTTTCAGCATGCTAGCCCACGTATTCTAAAATTGATGAAACGCCCGGCCGCTGCTGAACGCACCATGGAACGCATCAGAAAATGGCGCGAGCTATGCCCTGAGCTAGTTATACGCTCTACGTTTATTGTGGGTTTCCCTGGTGAAACCGAAGAAGACTTTCAAATGCTGCTCGACTTCTTAGACGAAGCCCAACTTGAGCGCGTGGGCTGCTTTAAATACTCAGATGTTGAAGGTGCTAAAGCGAATGACTTGCCTGACCCAGTCAGCGAAGAAGTTAAACAAGAGCGCTTCGAACGCTTTATGCAAAAACAACAGCAAATTAGCAGCGCTAAATTGCAGCGCCGAATCGGTACCACCATTCAGGTACTTATCGATGAAGTCGACGAAGAAGGCGCTATTGGTCGCAGTTTTGCCGATGCCCCTGAAATCGACGGTTTAGTTTATTTAAATGGTGATGTTGAGCTTAAACCTGGTGACTTGATTACCGCCACAGTTGAACATGCTGACGAATACGACCTATGGGCATCTCGTACGGTGAATAGCGATTTGAGTGCGTAATGATGGCGGCGTCGATTTCTGATTTAGCCCAGGTCATTCAAATTGTTGTCGCGCCGGTCTTTATGTTGACCGGCATTGCGGGCTTTTTGAATGTTATGTCTGGCCGCTTAGGGCGAATAGTCGATAGAGCGCGAATCATAGAGCGCCGAGTCGCTATTCTGAAAAATCCAGAAAAGTTGAAAATATCTCAAGTTGAGCTCAAATACTTATGGCGACGAATTAAGATCATTAACCGCTCTATCGGTATGTGCACTGCGTCAGCACTATTCGTATGTGCGGTAGTCTGTTGTTTGTTTATTGGTGAATTTTTACTGATGGATTTAACAAAAGCCGTGGTGATCCTTTTCGTCATCGCGCTATTGCTCTTGATTGTGGCCTTGGTGTCATTTTTAAAAGAAGTACAACTGGCTACCCGCACGCTACAAATGGGCAAAGAATTCGACGACGAATAAACAGGATCGGTTTTCGTCAATATACGTATAAGAGGAAATATGACATCAAGCACAGCACAGGCAGTTTGCATTGTAACCGGTGGTAGTTTAGGTATTGGTGCTGCCATATGTCAGTTATTTGCGCAAAAGGGCTACTTAGTATTCAACCTAGACCTACAAGCCCCGAATGAGCTAACCCCCTCTATTTCTTGGCGAGAGTGTGATGTTTCAAATGTCACTCAGGTCAAAAGCATCATTGCCCACATACGTACTCAACACCCTAAAATAGATTGCCTAATTTCAAACGCAGGGGTGCATTTGTCAGCCGATATTGAGCACACCAGTGAAGACGTGCTCGATAAAATGTTCGCTATAAATGTTAAAGGAGCTTACGCGGCCATTCAGGGCGTTTTGCCCAGCATGGTCGAACACCAAGCAGGGTCGATTATTCTCATGGCCTCAGATCAAGCTCTTATCGCTAAACAAAACTCCTTTGCCTACAACCTAACAAAGTCTGCGTTGGCATCTATGGCGAAAACCACCGCACTGGATTATGCCAAGTATAAAATTCGCGCTAATGCGGTGTGCCCAGGCACCATAGAAACCCCTTTGTACCACAATGCCATTGATAGCTACCTTGAAAAGTCTGGCCGTGACAGTAGCGAAGTTCACGCAGAAGAAGCCGCCCTGCAGCCACTGGGACGCTTAGGTCAGCCTGACGAAGTGGCTCAGCTGTGTTATTTTTTAGCCAGTGAGCATGCCCAATTTATCACTGGCAGTTTGCAAGTCATTGACGGCGGTTACACGGCGCAATAACAGCTATTTAGCTCAACATGAACAAGGAATAACACGCCAGCGACATGGACATCATTGACCCACACGTGCATCTGTTTAACCTAAGTGACGGTCACTATGGCTGGTTAAAACCGGAAAATCCGCCCCATTGGCCAGACAAACACACAATCTACCGCGATGTGGGCCAGTCTGAGTTGTTGCCCCCAGCCGGGCTTAATTTAGCCGGTTTCGTGCACATTGAAGCGGGATTTGATAACGCTGAGCCTTGGCGGGAACTAGATTGGCTTGAGCGACATTGCACACTGCCCTTTAAAAGTGTCGCAGGGGGTGACTTAACCCGAGAAGACTTTCCCACTGTGTTAACTGAATTAAGGCGCCGAACATCGCTGGTTGGCGTTCGCCATATACTCGATGAAGACGCTTTGCGCCTATTAACGAACCCGATATTTCAAAAAAACCTGGCCTTGTTGGCTAAACATAATCTGAGCTTTGACGCCCAATTTTCGCTAACCGATACCTCAGCCACACACGCCTTGTGCAAGGTGCTTGAGGATATTCCAAGCTTGCGGGTGATCATTAATCATGGGGGCTGGCCGCCACTTGAGTCAAATACCAGCAATTGGCAGCAAGCCTTTGCACACTGGCGACGCAGCCTAAGCGCCTTAATGCCATACTCGAATGTGGCAATAAAACTCTCTGGCTGGGAAATGCAGCACCGTGGCTATACGCCCACTGACGTGCAAGCCACTGTAATGGCCTGCGTGCACATGCTCGATGAGCGCAGGGTCATGCTTGCTAGTAACTTCCCGTTAAATACCTTTAGCTGCTCTTATACTGAGCTATGGCAAGGTTATGACAGGCTTTTGACCACCACACTAAAGCAAGATAACTCAGTCAGTACACAGACGCTTAGTTTAATGTGCTTGTTACTGTTTAAAAATAGCGCGACCTGGTATCAATTTTAACCAAATATAACGGTCTCTTAAGTGTTAAACAGAACACTTGCCCTGCTCCCATTGCTAAGCCCCCTGCTAAGCGTTTAGACTAACCCTTCAAACGATAAAAAATGAGTATTCTTAAGTGAAAAAAACACAAAGACACGTCGTTCAATGGACCTTAGTATTGCTGGTCGCGAGCCTAGCTGGCTGCGCCAGTAATGAGCCAAAACCCATTCAAACAACAGATCACTTCAGTACTCAAATCGGCGATAACGGTGAGACGCAATTCGCCTTCGGTTTATCTTGGTTCAATTTACCCGAAGAAGATACAGATAGAGGCGAACGGGGCGGAAGACGCGGTAGTAGAGATGGAAGCAGAGGTGGTAGTCGCGATGCAGGCCTTGGCGGGCAAAGCAATCGCCCATTAGGCTCAAATTTGAATCCGCAGCCCAATAACGAAACCAAGTTAGCCTTAGAAGACAAAGCCGTGTTGCATTTAAAGCAAACCATAGATAAGCGCGATCTATGCCCAAATGGTTACACCATTGACGACATTATTTGGGAGACCAGACGTATTCGCTTAATGGGTGCGTGCAAGTAATTTAATTCATACAAGTACAACTGGCTCAAGGGTGAGTTTTATTTTTCATTTCTTTGAATGCCTGTTTACCACAAAAGGATGAACAATATGCAAAGTATCAAAACACGAGCCGCGGTTGCTTGGGCAGCCGGCGAGCCATTATCCATCGAAGAAGTAGACTTAATGCCACCGCAAAAAGGCGAAGTGCTAATTAAAGTCATTGCCACAGGTGTATGCCATACCGATGCATACACGTTATCCGGTGATGACCCCGAGGGCATCTTTCCTGCCATTTTAGGGCACGAAGGTGCGGGGGTTGTGGAAGCCATAGGTGAAGGCGTGACGTCAGTTGAGGTCGGCGACCATGTTATTCCTTTATACACCCCTGAGTGCGGCGAATGTAAATTCTGTTTGTCAGGCAAAACCAACTTATGCCAAGCCATACGCACCACCCAAGGAAAGGGCTTGATGCCAGATGGCACCACTCGCTTTTCAAAAAACGGTAAGCCAATCTATCACTACATGGGCACCTCGACCTTTGCGGAGCATACTGTTGTCCCTGAAATCGCTTTGGCAAAAATCTCCAAAGACGCGCCCCTTGAAAAAGTCTGCTTACTCGGCTGTGGTGTCACCACAGGCATGGGTGCTGTCACGAATACAGCGAAAGTGCAAGAAGGCGATACCGTTGCAGTTTTTGGTTTAGGGGGCATAGGGTTATCGGTTTTAATCGGTGCGAAAATGGCCAAAGCGGGTCGTATTATCGCCATCGATGTGAACGAAGATAAGTTTAAAATCGCTAAACAACTCGGTGCCACCGATGTGGTCAATCCAAAAGACCACGATAAAACAATACAAGAGGTCATAGTAGAAATGACTGATGGCGGCGTTGACTTCTCGTTCGAGTGTATTGGCAATGTCAATGTGATGCGCTCTGCGCTTGAGTGCTGCCATAAAGGTTGGGGCGAATCTGTAATTATTGGCGTTGCTGGCGCAGGCCAAGAGATATCAACTCGTCCGTTTCAGCTTGTTACGGGGCGTGTATGGCGTGGCTCGGCATTTGGCGGCGTAAAAGGTCGTAGCCAGTTGCCTGACTATGTACAGCGTTACATGGATGGTGAATTTGAGTTAGATACGTTTATCACCCACACAATGCCGCTTGAAGACATCAACACAGCATTTGATTTAATGCATGAAGGAAAGTCAATCCGCTCTGTGGTGCATTATTAATGGCTGATACCAAAACAACAGAAGTGTCAGCAAACCGTAGTTTCGGAGGTTGGCAGAAGCGCTTTAGCCATCAATCAAATGTACTTAACTGCCAAATGCACTTTAGTGTGTATTTGCCCCCTGCCGCTGAACTGGGTGAACCGCTGCCTGTGGTCTACTGGTTAAGCGGGCTGACCTGCACGGATGAAAACTTCGTGACCAAAGCTGGTGCTCAGCGTGTTGCCAGTGAGCTTGGCCTGATCCTAGTGATGCCTGACACCAGCCCTCGTGGTGAAGACGTACCTGATGCTGACGACAAAGCATACGACTTAGGGTTAGGCGCCGGCTTTTATGTCAATGCCACCCAAGCGCCGTGGAATAAGCACTATCGCATGTACGATTACATCGTTGATGAGCTCCCTAGCCTTATTCAGCAGCGCTTTAACGTGCAACCTAAAGCAGCAATTGCTGGGCATTCCATGGGTGGTCATGGTGCGCTGATGATTGCCCTATCGAACGTGAAGCGCTTTAGTTCCGTGTCGGCTTTTTCACCGATTGTGAACCCGATGGATTGCCCTTGGGGCGAAAAAGCGTTTAGTCATTATTTAGGTGAGGATACAAGCCAGTGGCAGCAATACGACAGCTGTGAGTTAATGCGCCAACAGGGCCAATTTTTACAACTGCCTATGCTGATTGACCAAGGTCTCGCGGATGACTTTTACCAAAATCAGAAGCTAGCTAAACCCCTTGAATTGATCGCACAAGAGACAAACTACCCCGCTGAGTTTCGTTACCATGAAGGGTATGATCATAGCTACTTTTTCATCAGTAGTTTTATTGAAGATCATTTGCGTTTTCACGCTAAGCATTTATCAGCCTAGTAGTAGATTTAGCGGTTTAGCTATTTAGCTATTTAGCTATTTAGCTATTTAGCTATTTAGCTATTTCCGAGTAAACAAGCCAATAAAAAATGCCAAGTGGTTTTCCCCACTTGGCATTATCAGTGGCGCTAGATAGCGCGCTAATCTGCGAGACCATTAATGCCAGTTGCCAACAAAGGCCACTAGCACCAATAGACAATAGCCATACACTTCACTATTTCACCACGTATGCATGGGCTGGTGCGCTGAACATAGCGTTCATCAACATCACATTTAGCCCGTCAAGATAGGCTCGAGTTGTTGGCTCTTGGGTGAAGGCGATCACCATGCCATTTCCAGTAGGTTGATGAATTAAGAATGGCTTGTATGCCAATTGCTTTTTATTTTCTTTCCATAGGTAGCCACTGGCTAACACGTCTTCTTCACCTTTAAACCACGCAAGGTTTTTGCCTGACGCTAAGCGAATGGGCGCGAAAATATCATCCCCGTAGACTAAACCCACGACGTCAGGTGCAACGCCAGCAGTTAACCAATGCTCTTGATCAACTTCCACATTAGCCAGTACTCCAGCGACGAAATCAGGGCTTTCCTCACTGTTTTCACTGTGCTTGATTAAATCGTCTCGGCTTGCATAGGCCTTGCCAGCCACCGTTGAAGATTCTGTATCGGGATTTTCGTTGCTGTTTTGCTCATTAATCGCCAATTCACGCTTTACATCTAACAAACCAATATCAGCGTCGGCAGCAAATGCCGTGGCACTACCTAGGGTAATCAGCACACCACCTGCTTCAACCCAACGCTTTATATTATCGGCTCCGGCCTTACCTAAACCATTTTGATAGCGCCCTGAGGGTAGAATTAACACCTGATAGTGACGCAAATCTGCATTGACTAAGGTCGACGTGCGGATAGCCGTCACCGGATAACCAAATTGCTGCTCAATCACGTAGCGGGTATTGCCCGCACTTAACGAAGACGTTGGGTCATCCCAGGCCATCGCGATTTTTGGTGCACTCATTAAGTAAGTGTCGTTACTACCAAAACTTGGCCCTTCTGTTACCCAACTGGTATTTACTCCATCAACAAGCGCACCGCTTTGAGTGGCGATTTCTTGCACGGTAGCAGCAATATCGGCATTATTTGCTGCCACTTCGATGATTAAGCTACCGGCTGGGTAGCGCGTATTATCATCTATGGTAAACGCGCGATCGGCCGTTTTAAGTGTAATGTTTTGCTGTAACGCGGCAGTTAAAAATCGCCCTGCTGCCATATCGCCCCAAGGCACGATATACGCGACTGTGGCATTTGCGTTTGTGACATGACCTTCAAGCGTGTCAGTCATTTTCACCAAACGATGATCCCCAGATACACTTTTACCACAGGTGTTTACCGCTAGGTTGTACATTAAGGGCAATGACCAGCCCGTTACATCATATATTTGATCCCCTAGTTTTCTCTCTCGGCGGCGTTCTTGCTCCTTGATAAACGCTTTGCTCATATCGACCTGTTGAGTGAAAGTGGTTTTTACAAAACGCCCTCTAGGCTGTGCGGTATCGATATAGTAGCTTCCTGGCGCATAGGTTTCGCCGCACATTTTTACTTTTTCTGTGGTTTGATAAACGTCTACGCCATGCTCTGTCATTAGTTTCGCTAGCTTAAAGTGACCGGCACGATCGCGTTTATTTGGCAGAATAAATACGCGCTCTTTTTTGTCAGACCTGCCAGCCTCAATGGCATCAATTTGATACTGGTAATAATCGTTAAGTAACTTCGTTCGGTTATTCGCTACGGCCTCTGCAGTAGAAATAGAAGCCACGAAGTGACGTAGTACGGTATCTTCATAACTAAGCTCGCTCCCATCCAAACGGCGGAATATTTGGCCGCGAGAAGAGGCCACTTCATACGTGGACGCAGCAGCACCATAAAAGGTCGGCCAGCTGTCACCGTAGCCAGGGTAGAAGGCATCAAAGATTTCACGGGTAAAATAATCAAAGCCATTGGCATCAAAATGCTTAGCATTATTGCGCCCTACCAAATTAATATTGTCGATTTGCGCCTGAGTCATATGTGGATTAACAGGCTGTGCTGACGGAGCAAAGTAATAACTTTCATCACCGCCCATCTCATGTAAATCGATGACCACCAGCGGGTGATATTTTTTCAAACTAGCAATACGACCTTTGGTTTCTGGTTGGGTAATGGCTAGCCAATCACGGTTCATATCAAACAAATAATGATTCGCACGTCCGCGAGGCCAAGGTTCATTATGCTCAGCAGATAATCTGTCACTGCTATGGTTCATGCCTACTGTGGAGTAATAATTGGCAATAAAGCGGCTACGACCATCTGGGTTTTGCAGCGGGTCGATAAACACGATGCTGTTTTGCATGATGTTATCAACCGTTACTTCGCCTTCGCCCGCAAGTAAATGATATGCCGTCATCATGGCAGCATCGGTACTGCTAATTTCATTGCCGTGCACGCTGTATTCTAACCACACAGATGAAGGCAAAGAATCTATTAACCCTTTCGCTTTACGTTTGTCGGTAACCCGCGGATCAGACAGCGCCTGCATATCCTGAGAAAATTGCGTCAAGTTAGCGATATTTTGCTCACTACCAATGGCTGCATATATTAGCTTGCGCCCTTCCCACGTTTGTCCGTACTCGAAAATTTGAATATTTCGAGGGGCTGATTTTTGCAATGCTTCGAAGTAACGCAGCATGTCTGGGTGTGATGTGATGCGTTGCCCGACCGAATAACCCAACACGCTTTGCATATCAGGAATGGTAGCCTTGTATATCAGCTGAGGCCAACCAGAGTTAGTAGGAGAAGATGAGGTGGCGTTTACGTTAGACGCAGCGCAAAACAACACCGCTGTTAAAACAAATATGGTGTACAAATTTCGTAGAGTCATTAGGTTCCCTAAACTGATTAAATATTATGTCGTTTTAGCGACTTATTCTTATACCTCAACATAATAACCATATTTGCCGATGGATCTAAGCAAGTTCAACACAAAGTGCTGGATAGAGCGCTGGAAATAACGCATTACAAAACACCAAGCCATGAATGCTGCCGGCGGACCGAATACTATTTTTAGCGAGGTTGCTGAAGTACGAAAGGTGACTGAAGCAGAATTAAGTGCAGCTTTGCCCAAGCAGCCAAGGCGATAACCTAATTCACAATATAAGGTTCACAATGAGTACACGCCCCTGAACTTTAGGTTTCTCTGTTGTATGTAAATGCTTTTGAAGTAAATTTTTCAAGGGGATTTATTCCATAGTGTGTGTTCCAGATCCGCTCTTAGTGTGTCGTTGTCATAAAGCGGAATTACGTGAGGCGTTATGTACGTTCATCTAGGCACTCGAACCCGCCCATTTCAAACTCTCGGCAAATAAGCGGCCGTTTATCGTATATGGTGCACAGCATGGTTTCACGGTCGACGGCTGCGCACCAGCCGTCTTCTAAACGAAGCATGACTTCCCCGCCCCACTTGTCTTGGGCGATAAACTTTTCTGGCACCCCAGTGTCGGTGATCAACATCACTTCAAGCCGACAACAATTCGCCCGGCACGTACTGCAAGTAATACCTTCATTAACAGGTACATTGGTTAGCTCGATAGTCACTTGTCTCCTTCGCCGTATCGGCTGCACATTTATCGCTCAAGGTGTTACACATTCGATTAGTCGTGGTCTCTATCACCTTTGAGTCATGCTAACACGGCAAAGGGCGTTCAACCGACAGCTTTGTTGTGGGATGTTATTGAAACAGTGAATCAAACGAGCCTTGCTCCCGGATATGCGTCAGTGTCGTTGCCAGTGAACCTAGCATATTTTCATACACAAAATTGCCCATACTTATGCGCTTTACCCCACATGCTTTCAATTCTGTAAAATTCGCTAACCCTGGCATGCACATAACATTTACCGGTAGGTCTGTGGTATTAACGATAGCGCGAATGTCTGGCAACGCCATCACGCCTGGTACAAAGATGCCATCCGCTCCGGCTTGTTGGTACAGCGCAATACGCGCTTGGGTATCGGCTAATATCTGTTCGTTGTCACCTCCTCCTAGCAGATAGGTGTCTGTGCGTACATTAAGAAACATATCAATCCCCTTAGCACACAGGTGATGTTTTACCTCCTTAATCACTTTGGCCAATGCCTGACCTGATTGAAGTACCCTTTGAGGTGGCTGCCCATCACTGACGGTTGTCACCCGGCTGTCTTCAATATTGACACCCGCAACGCCTAACCGCGCAAGTTGCAGTAGGTTATTTGCCACTTGCTCACTACTGCGGCCATAGCCCGATTCTATATCCACCGTCAGCGGTACGTTGACAGCCGATAAAATACGCTTCACTAAGTAAATCAGTTCACTAAACAACACCTGTTCGCCATCGTTTACACCTAACATACGCGCAATGGCAGCACTAGACGTACCTAAGGCTTTATAGCCTAGCTTTTCGCCCAGTTGCGCACTGGGTACATCCCATACGTTACAAATAATAAGCGGCTCTTGTTGTTGATGTAATGCTCTAAAAGTCATGTACCTTCTCCTTGTCAGTGGTATGGCCATATATCGATTGTCATGACCAAATCGCAACAGGAGGTTAGCAATGAAAAAGCTTGATGAAGCGTCAGATCCGGAACTGAATACAAAATATAAACGCACATCAGAGTCAAGGTGTAGTCACTCGGGGTATATCGGAAATCAACGGTAGCTCACCGCATTTCTAATTTTCCTTAGAGCAGTTTGTGGTAATTTAAGTGCGAGAAATATGTGAAACAACGATACACATACCAATAAAATAAAAACGACAGGGAACATTCACGTGAACTTAATTAAACACTCTATCGCGCTAGCGATACTAGCCGCACCAATAGCACTAACACCTCGCTTTGCAATGGCCGAAACGGCACAAAATACCTTAAAACTGGAAGATGTTTTTACCTTGGAATACGCATCAGGGCTGGATATTACCCACGATGGTGAAACGGTCTACTTCGTACGTAACTACATGGATATTCAACACGATAAAAAGCGTGGCAATATCTGGAAGGTCGACAAAAACAAGGTGATGACCCCAGTAACCAATGGTTTACACGCAGATTATAGCCCCACTCTTTCTCCAGACGAAAGTAAGTTAGCCTATATATCAACAGCCAGTGGTTCTGCACAAATTCACATCAAATGGCTAGACAGTGGCCAAACCGGTCAGATGACGCATCTCACTGGAGCGCCTTCTAATCTGAGTTGGTCCCCTGACGGCAAAATGCTCGCCTTTAGCCAATTTGTAAAAGGTAAGCCCAAATCCCCCGTGAGTTTATCCGGTAAACCTGAAGGCGCCAAATGGGCAGATTCCGCAATTTTCATCGACGATTTATTTTATCGTGCTGATGGCGCTGGGTATCTTCCAGCAGGGAATAGCCAAATTTTCGTCCTGTCAGCGGATGGCGGCACCCCGAGGCAGCTGACTGAAGGTGAGTTTGATCACGGTGGGAATATTAGTTGGAGCCGCGACAGTAAATCCATTGTATTTTCGGCCAATCGTCGTCAAGACAGTGACTTAGAGCTCACCGATGACAACCTTTACAAAATCGATGTAGCAACTGGCAACATGCTTGCGCTAACTGATCGTTTAGGCCCTGACAACAGCCCGAGCATCTCCCCCGACGGTAAGCTAATTGCTTATCTGGGATATGATGAAAAATATAGCAATTATGAAAATACCCAGCTTTACGTAATGGATGTTAACGGGGGTGTTAGTCGCTCTCTCACACCTCAATTTGACCGTTCTGTAGGCAGCATAAAATGGGCGAGCGATAGCAAAGGCCTCTACATGAGTTACGACGATAAGGGCGAAACGTATGTGGCGTATCAACCCTTAAATGGCCAAAGAAAAATCGTTGCACAGAAAGTCGGTGGCCTAGCGTTTGGCCGTCCTTATTCAGGTGGCGAATTCGACGTAGCCAACAATGGCACTGTGGCTTTTACTTACTCAAACCCCCAGCGCCCCGCTGACATTGCCATTCAAAAAGGTGATAAACCCCACATACTCACTCAACTGAATGAAGATGCGCTTGCTCATAAAGATATTGCCACCATCAAACCGTTAAACCTTAAATCCTCTTATGACGACTTACCTATTCAGGCCTGGGTGGCTTACCCTCCTGGGTTTGAACAAGGTAAAAAACAGGGTAAGCGCTATCCGCTCATTCTAGAAATACACGGTGGCCCAGTGGCAAATTACGGCCCGCATTTTTCGACCGAAATTCAACTTATGGCGGCCAAAGGCTATGTTGTGGTTTATGCAAATCCTAGAGGAAGTGACAGTTACGGCAAAGAGTTTGCGCAAACGATTGATAAAAACTACCCCAGCCAAGACTACGATGATTTGATGTCGACCGTGGATGCGGTTATTGCCCAAGGTGCAATCGATGAAGGAAACTTATTTGTCACAGGCGGCTCTGGCGGCGGTACGTTAACCGCGTGGATTGTCGGCCATACTGAGCGCTTTGCTGCGGCTGTTGTCGCCAAACCTGTAATAAATTGGTATAGCTTTGTACTGACCTCAGATTTCTACCCTTTTTTCTATAAAAATTGGTTTGGTAAAAAGCCATGGGAAGCGCAAGACTTATACATGAAGCACTCGCCTATTAGTTATGTGGGAAATGTCACCACGCCCACTATGTTGCTGACCGGTGAATCAGATCACCGTACGCCGATTTCAGAAACCGAGCAGTATTATCAGGCGTTGAAATTACAAGGGGTCGAATCCGCTATGGTACGTATTCCCGGCGCATCTCATGGTATATACGCTAGGCCCAGTAATTTAATGTCTAAGGTAGGTTATATTCTGTGGTGGTTTGATGAGCATCGCAGCGATGCCGAGTCATCAAACAACAAATAGCCAATAGCAATAAATTGATTAAAAAAACAGAGCAGGCGCACATTTTAAATTGCTGCCTGCCTTGTTTTTTCATAGTTGTTTTACATAGTTTTTTTACGTATCAACCACGTAATCAAAAACCCGAGTTGGGCTGCGTTAAAAACGCCCTTTCCTCTTCAGTTGAATGACGCTGTAATATGTCATTTCGATGAGGATAGCGTCCAAAGCGCTGAATAATAGCGAGGTGCTTTAACTCAAATTCACACGTATGTTTACTTGCTTTGTTTTCAAATAAAGATTGTGCCTGCTGGTGGATCACCATTGATTCGCTGTGCATAAACGGCATATACAAAAAATTGCGTTGCGGCTCACTCAAGTCGTCATCTGCTTTATTGCTAACCGCCTCTTGCGCAAGCGCCAACGCTAGCGGGTCGTGAATAAACGCTTGGGGTGTATCTCGATACATATTGCGTGAGAACTGATCGATGACAATAATTTCTGCCAACCGTCCAAGCGATGTGTTTCGCCATTGGCTTAGCTCACAGTTGATCGCCTGTTGGTGAAGCGCTGAAAAGCGCTCTTTTAACATCGCATCAAATCCGTCACTTTTTTGCCACCATTGCGCCGGCGTTATTTCATCAAACCAAAAAGTAATTATTTGTTGTTCATTCACAATGTGCTCCTTTATGGCAACCAGCAAAGGCACTGCTTAGGGTTTATTACCGTGAATAAGGGCTCAAACACATGAGCGGAAACTTGTTTTTTATCAGCTAAAAAAGTAGCTTAGCACGATAATAATAAGGAAAGCGTCATGAGCGATACATCTTTTATCCAACCACAATTGCAATCTGCGATTGGCCTACTGCAAAACGGCAAAATGCAACAGGCTAGAAATGCATTCGACACTCTGTGTCACCAAGCTCCTCAATTAACCCAAGCTTGGTTTGGCTTAGCCTACGCTTGTTCGCAATTACAAGACTACCCTGCGTCTATTGCAGCCATTGACAACGTCATTCAGCGAGAGCCTAAAAATGTTAAAGCACTCATTTTTAAAGCTGACCAATTGGTATACAACGACCAAGAGCGCATGGCTCTGGCATTTTACGAAGGGGCATTACAACTTACGACAAATCAGCAGAACTTGCCTGATGAAATTACACGGGGTTTAAAACGAGGGTTAGCCCTACGTGAAAAGTATGATAGTGAATACAGCAACTACTTGCTCAATGCGCTACAAAAGAAAGGCTATCAACGCGGTAAGCTCAGCCAACGTTTTGACGAAGCACTGGATATAAGCTTTGGGAAAAAAGAGATATTTTTGCAACAACCCACGCGTTTTTATTTTCCGGGGTTACCCCAACGGGCGTTTTATGAGCGCAGTGAGTTTCCTTGGTTAAATGCGCTAGAAGCAAAAACACCACATATAAAAGCCGAGCTACAAACCATGTTAAAGGGAAGTGAGCAATTTTCACCTTATCTTGAGCGTGGCAATGATGAACCGAATTTCGTTCAACATTTGGATATTGTTGATAACTTAAATTGGTCTGCCGCCTATTTTTGGCACTACGGAACGCTAGACGATGCCATTGCTCAACAATGCCCCATCACCAAGCGCGCGTTGGATGAAGTGCCCTTACCTTTTATAAGTGGGCAGACACCGGTAGCGCTTTTTTCAAAACTAAAAGCTGGCATTAAAATACCACCCCACCATGGCTTGTTAAATACACGTTTGATATGTCATTTGCCTATCATTGTTCCAGAAAATTGCGGTGGTCTGCGTGTAGGAAACCAAACCCGTACGTGGCAAGAAGGAAAAGCGCTTATTTTTGATGACAGTGTCGAACATGAAGCTTGGAATAACAGCAATGAAGAACGTGTGGTGTTACTTTTTGATATATGGCGCCCAGAACTTACTGAAGACGAAAGGCGTCTAATCACTGACATGTTGGTCGCTGTTGATGAATATTCAGAGCACCAATAGACAGCGCAAAAGTAAACAACGGCGAAGGTAAAGGTCAAATGTGCACTATTTAGCCTTTACTCGCGTTTGACCTTGAGCGAAATACCTTACCTAAGCCTAACCAGAATGCCGCCTCAAGTAGTATGCCGAGTACGAAAAACCCGACGACTCCCGTCATGCTGCCCGCTGAATAACAGACTAATGCCGCAAAAATAACGGCCAATGATAGTAACACCCTATAAAGTGTATTCATGTTAATCTCCTTAACCTTTTCCTTAATCCTTAGCCCCTACCCCTTTGAGCTATCGCCCATAGACAAAGCTGGTACATTTTTGAGAGTAAAGCATTAAGACTTTGGGAGAGCCAGTCTCGAACTGCAACAAAGTGTTGCATCCAGAGCCACTTTGACCTGGTTATAAGTATCAGACCTTATACCTTAGTATCGACATGTAGATTTTTTAATCAGCTTAAATAACGTTTAATTACCTCAACGAAACGAGATTAAACCAATAATAAAAACCGAGGAATTGACCATGTTGAAAATAGTTAAAACTTCTATCGCAATCGCTGCTACCGCTACTGTTTTTGCTACACCTGCTCACGCGGACGTAGCAGAAGCCTTGCAAAATATTTGCACTATCGTCAAAGCAGACGACAAAGGTGAGCTGCGCAAAAAGATGAAACGCGTTCAGTCTGACTACCGTCTTAAATTGCAAGACTATTACTCTGGTATTTCTTGTGGAGGCAATAGCCTTATTCGCACGGCCATGCTCAACGATGCAGTTGAAACAGGTACATTAATGGTGAAAAAGATGCCAAAAAGCGATTTGAGCGCTCCTGAGCAAGACGGAAAAACCGTTGTCGCTTGGGCCTCAGAAAATGGCTTAACGTCTTCCCCTATTGTTGCCGTATTGAACGACCGCATATAAATGCGCGATGACTTTCGCGTGTTGGCAGCCACCGTTTATCTACCGTTTTTGAACTGACGCAAGGAATAAAACAAAGCTAAATTTGGCTGTTGAACACGCACCAAAAAACAAAGGGCCTCAAATGAGGCCCTTTTTGTTAGCAAAAAAGAAATTTACTAAGGATTAAGTGACATTTTACCCTTAACTTCCCGCCCCATCACTTTATTTAGCGCATCTTTGGCTTGGGCTAATGGCAATGCTTGGTCCACCACTACTTTTACTTTTCCTTGCACATACCAAGTCAATAGCTCTTTCATATTTTGAGCAAAGTCTTGGGGTTGATGTTGAGTGAACGACCCCCAAAATACGCCGACCACGGAATAACCTTTGACTAATGACAAGTTAACCGGAAACTCTGGAATGGTGCCACCAGCAAAACCGACCACTAATAACCGCCCATTCCATGCCATACTGCGTGAGCAAGCATGGAACGTGTCACCGCCAACACATTCGTAAACCACATCAACACCTTTGCCGTTTGTCACCTCTTTTATGGCGCTCTTTAAATCTACTTCGCTGTAATTAATTAAAATGTCAGCACCGTTATCCTTCGCCATATCCAACTTTTCTTGGGTAGAGCAAACAGCAATCACTCTTGCGCCCATTTGCTTACCAATTTGCACTGCAGCAAGCCCTGTCCCTCCCGCAGCACCAGTCACGAGTAGCGTTTCTCCTGGCTGGATATTCGCCCTTTGCTTCAGGCCATGATGGGCGGTTGCATGAGCGGTCACTAAGCCGGCCGCTTCATCAAAAGAGATTTCATCAGGCAGCGGCATTACGTGGGTTGCCGCGCAAGAAACTTTTTCTGCATACCCGCCAAGCATACACAATGCGATCACGCGCTGACCGACTTTAAGGTGAGGCACACCTTCACCAATTTTGCTGATTACCCCAGCGACTTCGTTACCGGGAATAAAAGGCACTTCAGGCTTCATCTGATATAAGCCCTGTACAATTAGGCCGTCCGGAAAGTTGACACCGCAGGCTTTAATATCTACCACTACTTGGCCCTTGCCTGCTTGTGGGTTCGGTACGTCTTTGTATTCTAAGTCTTCTACAGGACCAAAAGCGTTACATACGATAGCTTTCATGTGTGACTCCGTTAATTGCCAAAACGCCGCTTCGAACGCGGCGAGTTTATAGGTTGTTTATTGAATGAGTTTTAACGCGTATTGCGCTAAGGGTTGTACCAACTTGCCGACTTGCAATGCCTCTTTGTTCGATGCATTACCATCAACAGCACGTTTGGCAACGCCTTGAGCGATGGCGCCGAGCCTGAAAAAACTAAACGCGAGGTAAAAGTTCCAGTTTTCGATTTGCTCAATGCCGACCAAGTCGCAATATTGGGCTACATATTCTTCTTCACTTGGAATACCAAGCTCTGCTCGGTCTACGTCACCTAACCCGGTCGCTTTACCCACGTTGTCCGGCAGGCGCAGTTGCATGCATTGGTACGCTAAGTCAGCATACGGATGGCCCAAGGTAGATAGTTCCCAATCGAGCACCGCAATAATGTCAGTGGAATCTTTAGCGAACATTAAATTGTCCATTCGATAATCACCGTGCACCAAGGACACTTTGCCATCGTCCGCAGGAATATTGGCTTCTAACCAAGCAATGAGGGTATCCATTTCAGGAATAACCTGAATTTCTGACAAACGGTACTGCTTGGTCCAGCGACTAATTTGACGCTCAAAATAGTTGCCGGGCTTGCCGTAATCCCCTAAGCCGACTTCATCTACGTTCACGCAGTGCATGGTGGCCATCACCTTAACCATGTTTTGATACATAGTGCCCCGCGTTTGCATGTCGTTCATGTCAGGCAACGAGCTGTCCCAATAAATGTTGCCGTCCATAAACTCCATGACATAAAACATGCTACCGATAACATCGATATCTTCACAAAGGTGGTAAACCTTAGCAACGGGTACATCTGTGTTTTCTAGCGCTTTAATAACGCGATACTCGCGGTCAACGGCATGGGCTGACTTCAACAATTTACCCGGCGGCTGACGACGCAACACATAAGTTGCGTTCGCGGTTTGTAGTTTGAAGGTAGGATTAGACTGCCCACCAGCAAACTTCGTAGCAGTCACAGGACCACTAAAACCGGGAATATGCTCAGCTAAATAAGTGGCTAGTCGTGCTTCGTCTAATTGCTCTACACCGCTTTGCTTACTCATTGCTCACTCCATTTATGCATTGTGATCTTTAATTAAATTACGCCCTAATTGCATCATGTGCACCTGATCTGGGCCATCCGCCAAGCGGATCGTTCGCGCATACGCGTAGCTTGCAGCTAAGCTAAAGTCTTGGCTTGTACCAGCTGCACCGTGCATCTGAATCGCTTGGTCAATTACGTTGCACGCCATAGTAGGAGCAACAATTTTAATAGCAGCAATTATATCTCGTGCCACCTTGTTACCGTATCGGTCCATTTTGTCAGCGGCTTTTAGCGTTAGCAAACGAGCTTGCTCGATCTCGCAGTGCATTTTTGCAATGCTTTCACGTACCGATTGCTGCTTACTCAATGGTTGACCAAATGCAACGCGAGACTCTACCCGTTCACACGCCAAATCAAGGGCTCGCTGTGCACAGCCAATCAAGCGCATACAATGGTGAATTCGACCCGGCCCTAAACGCCCCTGAGCAATTTCAAACCCTTTACCCTCACCCACCAATAAACTTGACGCGGGTACTCTTACGTTTTCAAACAACACTTCAGCGTGGCCAACCGGCTCATCATAAAAGCCCATGCCACTTAATGGACGTACAACCGTAACGCCTTTGGTGTCAATGGGTACAAGGATTTGTGATTGTTGTTCGTGACGCGCTGCCGTAGGGTCAGTTTTACCCATGACAACTAAAATCTTACAATCTTCATTCATGGCGCCACTGGTATACCACTTACGGCCGTTAATCACATATTCATCACCGTCTCGAGTAATAGACGTTTCAATATTGGTTGCATCTGATGAGGCAACCGCAGGCTCTGTCATCGCAAAACCTGAACGAATTTTTCCTTCAAGCAAAGGCTCTAACCATTTTTTCTTGTCTTCCTCTGACCCATAACGAGCAAGCACTTCCATGTTGCCTGTATCGGGTGCGCTACAGTTAAATACTTCTGAGCTAAACATGACTCGGCCCATGATTTCACATAAGGGAGCGTATTCAAGGTTATTTAAACCAGCGCCGTATGGTAAATACTCTTCAGGAAGGAAAAGATTCCATAAACCTGCAGCTTTGGCTTTTTCTTTTAATTCTTCTATGAGCGGCAGTGTTTTCCAACGTGTTTCGGGATTGGTTGATGCTGCTTCAACATCTGCGAGATATTGTTTCTCATTTGGGTAGATATGCTCGTCCATAAACGCTTCTAAACGGGCGATAAGATCTTTGGTTTTTTCTGAATAATCGAAGTTCATAGTATTTTATTCCATTTAACTAAACGTGACGGCACCCACACGCTCGGGGATATCGAGATGAGGTACATTATTGAAGCTGCTTAACCGCACCGCATCGCGGTTAAAGAAAAACTGACTGTAACTGGCATTGCGTACTTGCATATTGAGTTCAATAACATGCTTAGCTTCAAGCTCAAGCACCAGACTCATTAGCATAGAAATAGCGCCGCCAGAACTGACGAGGAGAATAGGTTTTTGGTGACTCTGCTGGCGCATGGCATTTAAAACGTCAAGCACACGTTGGCGAAATTCAGCCCATGTCTCATTTAACATGCTCGGTTCAAGCTGCTCACTTGACCATGCCCCCATGGCTTTCTTAAGTAAGCGGTAATACTCGGCTGGTGGCGCGCCTTTTTGTACCACGTCTTTTGGATGCAGGGCCAAATAAGCGGCCGCAATATTCTGAAAGTCGAACTCATTTAAGCCAGTGTGGGTCACATTGGCAATATCCGTGTTCAACCCCTTACAGATCCCCGCTGCTGTTTCTTGGTGGCGCACCATTTCACCTAACCACAGTTGACCGAACGTCATGTTTCGTTGCGCGAAGTACTCACCTAACCATACAGACTGCTGATGGCCTAACTTACTCAGTTTATCGTAATTCGCTGCGCCGAAAGACGCTTGACCATGACGAACAATATAAAACTCTGACATCGCACCACCTCAATTTATAAGTGAAATGATAGTAGAGACAAAGCTATTATTAGTTTAATTGATTCTTTTAATGGTTTTGTATTGATCTACTTTATGCTTAGCCGTAAAAGCAGCAAAGATAAGGAGCTCAAGGCAACTGGTTGATATTTTGGATTGAAAAACCAGCATTAACATTTAACTAACGTATTATTTACTTTAGTTCAAAAAACTTGCACTCTTATGCTCATCTGACTAGTTGCTTAATTCGCAATGTGTTGGATATCGTCATTCCTCATCGCACAAAACTCAAATAACAAGGCGTGAGGATCAAGAGCTAACACATTGAGAGAAGTATAAAATGCCAATTTTACCGAATCGCTTAAAACGTACTCCCATCGCCTCAGTTATCGGTTTAGCGCTTGCGCTAAACAGTGGTTTATCTGCAGCCCAGGACGCCACACCAGATGATAAAGGACTAGAAACGATAACCGTAACCGCGCAAAAACGTGCACAAAATCTTCAAGAAGTGCCTGTGGCAGTCACTGCCTTTACAGGTGAGGCTATGGCTGAAGCAGTCATTAAAGATATGTACGATCTGCAAACCAATGTGCCTGGCTTAGGTGCCTTTCAAAGTCAAAGTGCCACAAATTCTAGCTTCTCTATTCGTGGTGTAGGTACATCGTCACAAAACTTCGGGTTGGAGTCGTCAGTGGGTTTATACGTAGACGGTGTTTATCGTGCTCGTCAAAACTCCATGATCAATAACTTGGTGGATATAGCAGCAGTTGAAGTTTTGCGCGGTCCTCAAGGCACCCTATTTGGTAAAAATACCCCCTCAGGAGCAATTTTATTATCTACGGTCGCACCGAGTCATGGTGGCGGAGATGGGTTTGTTGAAGCAACGGTGGGTAATTATGGTTTAGTTAACTTATCAGGTGCGATGTCAATCTCTGCTATTGACGACGTGTTAGCATTTCGCGTCACTGGTTTTTCAAGTAACCGCGACGGCACAATTAGCGATGTTAACTTCGGTGAAGACGTACTAAATGATCGCGATAGGTTCGGAGGTCGCATACAGGCACTTTATACCCCAAGTGAAGATGTTTCAGTTCGCGTCATTGCAGATTACGCAGAAATTGACGAAATTTGCTGTGGTGCACCCGTACAGTTAAGTAACTTTCAAGCCAATGAAATCCCGGGGAAGTTTGGCACAGATGCCATTCTACCAACATTAGGTGGCACAGTGTTTGAAGGCGGTAATGCTTTTTATGACAGAGAAGTCGCCGTGTCATTTTTGCCTGTTGCCACAATGAAAGACCGGGGTATTTCAGCCGAATTAGATTGGGAGTTAGACGACAACTATACGTTTGTATCTATTTCTGCTTTTCGTTCATTTGATTCCTACGACAACATCGACAGTGACTTCACTGATGCTGATTTGTTTGGCACCAGCAACGATTCAGAGCAAAGCTCGTTTTCCCAAGAATTTCGATTAGATTACACCAGCGACGATTTAAACTTCATTTTAGGTGCTTATTACTTCACTCAAGATTTAGATTTAGACTACAGCCTGTACACAGACAATATCTTTGAAGGCTTTGCTCTTGGTGTACTTGGCCAAACGGTAGATGGCTTAACAGGGACCCCAGGGTCATTTAACGGCTTACTCGCAGGTATTGATGGTCTAGCTAGCGCCGGCCTAATCGCCCCCCGAGCAGCTGCGGCGCCTGCCGGAACAGGTTTCGATCATGTGGCTGAACAAGAGCACAAAAGTTACGCGGTGTTCGGCCAGTTTGATTATAAGTTAAATGACCAATTCACTCTTACCGCTGGTTTACGTTTTACCAAAGAAGAAAAAGATTTACTCACTGTCTTCACTGAAGTAGGTCCAGGCATTAATGGTTTAGCAGGTAACACACCTGTTGATTTAGTGTCAGCCTTAACTGTGGCAGGCGGAATTGCTGCTGGAGCAATTGATTTGACTACAGCTGAAGGACAAGCTGCTTTAGGTGCATTTCAAGGGTTTACAGAGGCTGGCTGGGCGTTTCCTTTATTAGGTGACACCACGCGCCCGCGCAGCAATATTCAGGAGAGCTTAAGTGATGACCAAATCAGTGGCACGTTAAAACTTAGCTATCAACCTGATACAGACACCTTACTCTATGCGTCATACGGTAATGGCTACAAATCAGGCGGCACTAACACGGATCGCATTGCAGCCACTTTTAACCCAATATTTGATGCTGAGACCTCTCAGTCTTTCGAGTTGGGTATTAAAAAGGACTTCCGCGAACATGACTTGCGGGTAAATGCCGCTGCCCACTACACCACAGTGGATGACTTCCAAGCAAACACCTTTACCGGAAATGGTTTTAATTTACAAAACGCCGGTGACTATGAAATATCAGGTATGGAATTAGAAGCCACTTGGTTACCGATGGACACTGTAGAAGTGCACTTTGGCTATGCGTTAGTCAAAGCAGAGTATAAAACCTTTGAAGCAGGAAACTGCTGGACAGCTTACACTTGGCATACAGGGATAGACGATCCAGGTCGGGTAAATCCAACGGACGGATTCTGTGATCGCTCTGGTGATCGTCCAGGTGGCGAACCTGAGAACTATGCAGTGTTGAGTGTCAAAAAAGACTTCGAAATTGGCGACAGCATCTACGCGTATATCCAAGGTGAATACAGCTATACAGGCGACATCATATTAGATGGCAGTAACGACCCATACGCGGTGCAAGACTCCTATAATATTATGAATTTGCGCTTGTTTATGAACTTCACTGATTACGACATGGACGTAATTTTATGGGGTCGAAATGTGTTAGACGAAGAGTACATCAACCGTACTAACTTCAACACGCCGCTACAAGAAGGTAAATTAAATGCTTATATGGCGGAGCCTGCTACTTATGGGATCACGGTGAAAAAACGCTTCTAATTAATGGCTAGGTTGACTGCTGCAACTTGACCAAAACCGGCACATTGAGTGAATACACGCGTTGCTCAATATGCCGGTTTTTTTATTGCCTGAAATTGTAAAATTGAATTGGTATCATAATGTTTTAATCAGCATATCGAGGACCCCTTTTGAATTTATTTATGTTAAGCAGCTCGCGCGCAGGGGATGAAGCTTATTTAGCCCATGCTAAAGAAATGATCGGGTCTCATCTCACTGGGTGCCAACGCATTGTCTTTATCCCGTATGCTGGGGTGACGATTGATTGGCCGACTTATACCGAAAAAGTGCAACGTGCCCTGCCCGAGCTCAATATTGTTAGCATAGAATCATTTGACGATCCTAAATCAGCAATTGAGCAAGCAGACGCCATCATGGTTGGTGGTGGTAACACCTTTCATTTACTGCATCAGCTATATTCAAATGACCTTATTCATCCTATACAAGTACGTGTGAAACAAGGGTTGCCCTATGTTGGCTGGAGCGCAGGTTCTAATATTTGTGGCACGTCAATTTGTACTACCAATGACATGCCGATTATTTATCCACCATCGTTTGATGCTTTGGCACTTGTGCCGTTTCAATTAAATCCACATTACAGTGATTATCAACCTCCTGGGCACAATGGCGAAACCCGTGCCCAGCGAATTGAGGAATTTTGTGTACTAAACCCTAGCGTACCCGTTTTAGGCATCAAAGAGGGCACGGCCCTAGTGCGAAAAAACGATACGCTAACGCTTAAAGGTCAACTTACCGGTGTAGTATTCAGAGGCCGTCAACAAAACATCATCCACGCCGAGGATGATTTATCTGAATATTTAAAGCCTACCCCTAACAATCCCTAAGTCTAGATACGCTAGCGCTAAACTGCGCTGTTTTCGTTAAGCGAATGCGCTAGTCGTATACCCCCAGTAAATAGTGACAATTTTTGACGGGTGCTTGTTTTCATTTCAATGCACCCCCACCTGTTTTTCATACGTCGCATTCAAGGACATTACTAAATGACACCCACAACGCCATTTTCCATTTTAGATTTAGCCCCGATAGCACAAGGGCAATCTATTTCTCAAACATTAGAAAACAGTCGACAAATGGCAGTTCAGGCAGAACAGCTCGGATACCAGCGTATTTGGCTTGCCGAACATCACGGAATGCGCGGAGTCGGTAGCTCAGCGACGGCCGTTGTTTTAGGGCATATCGGCGCTGCTACGAATAGAATACGAATAGGCTCTGGAGGAGTGATGTTACCGAATCACTCCCCCCTTATTATTGCCGAGCAATTTGGTACACTCGCGGCGCTTTTTCCAGACAGGGTCGATTTAGGTTTAGGCCGCGCGCCCGGAACTGATATGGCAACCGCAAAAGCGCTAAGGCGTAACATGCAAGCCGGCGTAGAAGATTACCCTAACGATATTCGTGCCTTACAGAGCTATTTGGGTACCCCAACGCCTGAACAAAAAATTCTCGCTATCCCCGGCAGTGACAGTCACGTTCCATTATGGTTACTGGGTTCAAGCTTATACAGTGCACAGCTAGCAGCACAATTCGGTTTGCCTTATTCGTTCGCCTCTCACTTTGCGCCTGACGCTTTGTTCGACGCGCTAAATATTTATCGCAGGCAGTTTCAACCTTCCCCGCAGTTAGAACGGCCCTACATCATGGCTGGGGTGATGGCTGTGATTGCTGATACCGATGAGGAAGCACGATACTTATATACCTCATTACAACAGCAATTTGCTAACTTACGTAGAGGGGCCAATAAACCATTCGCTCGGCCAGTGGATGATATTCATACCGTTTGTAGCCCTGCTGAGTTGTCGATGATTGCGCACACCTTACAATACGCAATTGTTGGCTCAGCCGAGACAGCGCATAAGCAGTTAAAGACATTCATTGAAAATACCCAAGTAGATGAGGTTATTTTTTCATTTCCAATACATGATCAAAACGCCCGTTTGCACAGTATGCGATTGCTAGCCAACAGCCCGAACATGCAAAGCCAAATCTAATGTGAGTGTTTTATTATCCCAATTAGACTAATGTAAAATGCATTACTGCAGATATACTAGATTGATAATAAACGTTTTTAGGCGTTCGCTAATATACTTATGTATTTTGCATCAATAGCCTAACCGAGAGACAAATATGAACACCGCCCGCCCATTGATACGGTTAGTGTTATGGGCAGTAATGTTACCCAGTCTGTTTCTTGTAAAAACACTGGCTAACGATTCGAATAAACACCTTTCCATAGCCGTTGGCTGGAGCAAGCCCCCATACGTAATTGCTTTAAACGACACAGGGTATGAAATTGAACTGGCTCGAAATGTTTTTAAACGTATGGGCTATTCAATCACGCCTGTGTATGTGCCCTATGGGCGGACACTAAGTATGCTTAAAAACACTAAAGTCGATGCTGCGTTAACCTTAAGTGGAAATACCGCTACTCAATCCATTCATTTAACCCATAGTTATATTCAATATCAGAATGTGGCAGTCAGTTTACAATCGTCAAATTTTAAGATTAACCGCCCAAACGATTTAGCCCAACACTCGGTTGCATCCTTTCAAACGGCTACGCAAATTCTGGGCAAAGCATATGCAGATGCGATAAAAAAAGCGCCTTTATACGTAGAATTGCCTGATCAACGCAGGCAAGTGGGCATGCTACTGAATGGCAGCATTTCGGTGCTGGTCATGGACGTAAATATTTTCAACCACCTTCACTCTGCGCTCGAATCAATTGAAGATAGGCAATCGGTTAACATACACAATATATTTCCCCCTACTCATTATCATGTAGGCTTTTTAAATGTTGAACTAAAAGAGCAATTCAATCAGGCATTAAGCGATTTTCAGGCGTCTCAAGCGTACGACACATTAGTCAAAAAATACCATATTTTTCAAGAAGCATTATCCACGCACTAAATTAAAACGCTAGTTTAACCCTTCAATCAATCGGTAAATATTTCTCACGGCACGTAAAATTTTCTTAAGCCCGAACAGCCAATCTGAAACGCTAATATCAATGTCGCTGTGCCCCCTAACAATCTTGTATTTTAACGACAAGGCTTCCTTCTTCGAAACGGCAAATAACTTGCTTAGTAACTTGCTAAAATAAAATCATTACTCGTGATAACCAAAATCGTTAAAAAGCGAACGCCGGCTAAAAAGCTCGTCTTTGTGCTTTTCTACGTTTTACACAAGGAGCTCCCATGATAAAAATTCGTTCAAGACACTGTGCATTTATAGCCCTTTCTACCCTAGGTTTAGGCGCATGCTCAGAACATTCTGAGGTAGACCCCGCAAAAACTTTTGGCGCCGATCCTTTACTTGTTGAGCCAGACGAAGAGTTAATCCCGAATGTGAATATTGCCGATGCGGTGGGTTGGTCTGAAGGTGAAAAACCAACCACACCACTAAGTTCTATGCAGGTGAACCGCTTTGCTACAAATTTGCAGCACCCAAGATGGCTCTACACCTTACCTAATGGCGACGTATTAGTGGCTGAAAGTAATGCACCGAAAAATGAAGGCAGTGACGGGGGCATAAAAAAATGGATTACCGAAAAAGTAAAATCACAAGCAGGTGCAAAGGCGCCAAGCGCTGACCGCATTACATTATTAAGAGACGCAGACAAAGACGGGGTCGCCGAAACTAAAACGACATTTTTATCAGGTCTTCATTCTCCTTTTGGTATGACGCTAGTGAAAAACACCTTATATGTTGCAAACACGGACGCAATAGTCAGCTTTCCTTACCAGCAAGGCCAAACAGAAATTTCGGCTAAGGGCACTGAGTTAGTTAAATTGCCCGGAGGGAAAATCAATCATCATTGGACCAAGAATCTCATTGCCAATCAAGATGGTAGCAAATTGTATGCGTCTATCGGCTCTAATAGTAATATTGCTGAAAACGGCTTTGATGCAGAAGTCGGCCGTGCAGCAATTTGGGAAATCGATATTGTAACGGGTGAACACCGCGTTTTTGCTTCAGGATTACGCAACCCTGTGGGCATGACTTGGGTGAATGATACCCTTTGGACAGCAGTAAATGAACGTGACCAACTAGGCAATGATTTAGTACCAGATTACATGACATCAGTGCAAGAAAATGGCTTTTACGGCTGGCCATATAGCTACTATGGCCAAAATATTGATACTCGCGTGGAGCAGCGCGAACCTGAGTTAGTAAAACAGGCTATTAAACCTGACTATGCTCTAGGTGCGCATACAGCGTCCTTAGGCTTGATGTACACAGAAGGTGCTCATGCATTATCTGACATAAACGAAGGTATGTTTATCGGTCAACACGGTTCTTGGAACCGCGAACCCAAAGCGGGCTATAAAGTCATTTTTGTTCCCTTTGAAAATAACAAGCCTGCGGGTAAACCTATCGATATCTTAACGGGCTTTTTGAACGATGAGGAAGAGGCCAAAGGGCGTCCAGTAGGAGTGGAATTCGACAAGAGTGGTAATTTATTGGTGGCGGATGATGTAGGCAATATAATTTGGCGCGTTTCCCCCAGTGATAGCAATGTTACCCATAATGTGAACCCAAAATAACGAAGTAACTTGTTGCATTTACTCACAAGCGAGTAAGTGCAGCTTTCATGGCTCTGTCCTCACGTAACTAAGTGTAGCACTCTCAAGCTTTCACCAAATATGCATCTCAGTTGCCCCACTTGAATCGCTGACGCGTTCATTTTCAAAGAACTTTGCAGTATTTGTGTATGTTTGACTATATTAAAACCGACAACTCAGGGACAAAGGTTTAGCCAAGTGGTATTGGCCCATATCAAACGCTATCTGCAAGGGAATCAAATGAAAAATTCATTATTTTATGCTGTTACATTGAGCGTGTTTTTCACGTTAATCGGTTGCGCACCCCACAGTTCGCAAACAACCCAACAAGTACCAAATTCACTAAATCAACAAACAACACCGGCCGTGCTCATCTCTAGAGAGGTTTTATTCGGCAACCCAAGTCGTTATCAAGGGCGTATCAGCCCGGATGGCAAAAGCATGAGTTTTAGAGCGCCGGTAGCGGGTGTTATGAACCTTTGGGTTGGTCAGATTGGCGATTTCGCCAGTGCAAAACCCATAACACAGGATACTGGGCGCGGAATTCCCACCCACTTTTGGTCATTAGACAGCCAATATGTTTTTTTCACTCAAGACAAAAATGGCGATGAAAACTGGCATTTACATCGTGTAGATGTCGGTAGTGGTGAAATACAAGACCTAACGCCATATGAAGGGATGCAAGCTGACCAAATGCACCAGAGTGAGGCCCACCCGGGAACGATTATTGTGGGTATGAATGATCGCGACGCAAAATGGCACGACATGTATCAAGTTAACGTAGCCACCGGAGAACGCACCTTACTTGAACAAAACGATGGCTACGCTTACTACGAATTAGATAATAACTTAAAAATACGACTTGCGGTTAAGACTGCTGATGATGGATCGAGCCATGTTTTCACTAAAGCGAATAATGAATGGCACTTGTGGTTTAAAGTGCCCTTTGCAGATTCACAAGCGTTCAATATTCTTGGCTTCGACAAACAGAATCAGGGCATATACATGATCGATACGCGGGAGCGAAACACGGCCGCACTTGTATACTTGCCTATAGGAGAAATGACGCCCACCGTTATCGCTAGTGATGATAAAGTAGATGTTACCAATGTACTTTTACATCCCCGTAGCCATGTGCCCCTAGCCTATGCACTAAACTTCATTCGGCCTGTGTGGCACCCCATCGATGACGCTTTCATTACCCCGATTAAACAGTTGAACAACCAATTGAATGGTGGATCACAAGTTTTAGCGCAAACATTAGATAATTCGCTTTGGACAGTATTTACTGACCAAAGTAATCAATCACCTATTTATAAAGTATTTGATACCACAAGCGGTGAATTAACTGACTTATTTATTACCCGACCAGAAATAAATAACCTCCCTCTTTCCACTATGCACGGGGTGGTGATTCCCTCCCGGGATAATCTAGATTTAGTGAGTTACCTGTCTTTGCCCTTGGCGTCAGATCCGAACCAAGACGGCAAACCCGAGCAGTCTTCCCCACTCGTATTATTAGTTCACGGTGGCCCTTGGGCGAGGGACGAATTTGGCTTTAATTCAATCACTCAGTGGCTAACAAACCGAGGGTATAGCGTACTGCAAGTTAACTTTCGCGCTTCTACAGGCTTTGGTAAAACGTTTTTTAACGCAGGAAACAAAGAGTGGGCAGGCGCGATGCACAATGACTTAATTGATGCAAAAGAATGGGCGGTAGAACAAGGTATTACCAGGGATGATCAAGTCGCCATAATGGGAGGCAGTTACGGTGGCTACGCTACTCTTACCGGGCTCACCTTTACCCCAGAAGCGTTTGCGTGTGGAGTCGATATTGTAGGCCCTTCAAGCTTAGTGACCTTTATGGAATCAATCCCCCCTTACTGGGAGAGTTTTCGTCAGATACTCTACGAGGCACTAGGCAACCCTACTACGGATGAAGGTTTAGCGCTGCTTAAAGCACGCTCGCCTATTACACATGTGGACAAAATCATTAAGCCGTTACTCATAGGGCAAGGTGCTAACGACCCGCGCGTAAAACAAGCTGAATCTGACCAAATCGTTGAAGCAATGAAGAGCCGCGATATTCCGGTGACTTACGTGCTCTACCCCGATGAAGGCCACGGATTTAACAAACCTGAAAATAATCTTTCATTTTTTGCCGTTGCCGAAGCGTTTTTGGGGTCGTGTCTAGGAGGGCGAATAGAGCCCATAGGTGATGATTTCAGGGACTCAAGCATAGAGATAATTCATGGAGCTGAATTTATCCCAGGATTAGATGAGCACATGGCAACACTAGGAAATAACTAAATTATTTAGTTAGCCCATAAAAAAACCCGCTACAAGAGCGGGTTTTTATCAGTACTAAGCGAACTTACCAACCGGTAATTTCACGAAGACCTTGACCAATTTCAGCCAATGAACGAACAGTCTTAACGCCTGCATCTTCAAGTGCTTTAAACTTATCGTCAGCAGTACCTTTACCACCAGAGATAATCGCACCAGCATGACCCATGCGCTTACCAGCAGGTGCAGTTACACCAGCAATGTAAGAAACAACAGGTTTAGTGATGTTAGCTTTGATGAAAGCCGCAGCTTCTTCTTCAGCCGTTCCACCGATTTCACCAATCATTACGATTGCTTCAGTCTTAGGATCGTCTTGGAACATCTGTAGGATGTCGATGAAGTTAGAGCCTGGGATAGGGTCACCACCGATGCCAACACAAGTAGACTGGCCGAAACCTTCGTCAGTCGTTTGCTTAACCGCTTCATAGGTCAAAGTACCCGAACGAGATACGATACCCACTTTACCTGGCTTATGAATGTGACCTGGCATGATACCAATCTTACATTCGCCTGGGGTGATAACACCTGGGCAGTTAGGACCAATCATACGCACGCCTTTACGATTTACGTATTCTTTAACGTAAAGCATATCTAGCGTAGGAATACCTTCAGTGATACAAACGATCAATTCAATACCAGCATCAGCTGCTTCAACGATAGAGTCTTTACAGAAAGGTGCAGGCACATAGATAACTGTCGCAGTAGCGCCAGTTTCTTGCACCGCTTCACGAACTGTATTGAAAACGGGCAAACCAAGATGAGTGGTACCGCCTTTACCAGGCGTAACACCACCAACCATTTGCGTACCGTATTCGATAGCTTGTTCTGAGTGGAAAGTACCTTGTCCACCAGTGAAACCTTGACAGATTACCTTGGTGTTTTTGTCGATTAGTACGCTCATGCAGCACCTCCGGCAGCTTTAACAACTTGTTTTGCAGCATCCGTTAAACTAGAAGCAGCGATGATATCTAAACCTGAGTTAGCCAATACTTCACGGCCAAGCTCTGCGTTGGTACCTTCTAAACGTACAACAACAGGGATAGTTACACCGACTTCTTTAACCGCACCGATAATACCTTCAGCGATCATGTCACAACGTACGATACCACCAAAAATGTTTACCAACACAGCGGCAACATTTGAGTCAGAAAGGATAATTTTGAATGCTTCAGCAACACGCTCTTTAGTTGCACCGCCACCTACGTCTAGGAAGTTAGCGGGTGAGCCACCGTGCAAATTAACGATATCCATAGTACCCATCGCTAGGCCTGCACCGTTAACCATACAACCGATGTTGCCATCAAGTGCTACGTAGTTAAGTTCCCACTTAGCTGCTTGCGCTTCACGTGCATCTTCCTGTGAAGGATCGTGCATTTCTTGAAGCTTAGGCTGACGGTAGGCAGCGTTGCTGTCCATGGCGACTTTAGCATCAAGACAATGAAGGTTACCGTCATCTTTAATAACAAGCGGGTTAACTTCGATAAGTGCAATGTCTTTTTCTTCGAACAATTTCGCCAAACCCATGAAGATTTGCGTGAACTGTTTGATTTGAACGCCTTTAAGGCCAAGCTTGAACGCGATTTCACGTGCTTGGTAAGGTTGAGCACCGACTAGCGGGTCGATCTCAGCCTTAAGAATTTTTTCAGGTGTCTCTTCTGCAACGGTTTCAATTTCAACACCACCTTCGGTAGATGCCATGAAAACAACGCGACGAGAAGCACGATCAACAACTGCACCTAGGTACAATTCTTGAGCAATATCTGTACAGCTTTCAACCAAGATTTTGCTTACTGGTTGCCCAGCTTCATCTGTCTGATAAGTCACTAAGTTTTGACCAAGCCACTTTTGTGCAAATGCCTTGATGTCATCTTTGTTCTTAACAAGCTTAACACCGCCTGCTTTACCGCGACCACCAGCGTGAACCTGACATTTCACAACCCATTCAGTACCGCCAATACGATCTGCTGCTTCAACTGCAGCCTGCGGAGTTTCCGCAGCATATCCTTCAGATACAGGTAAACCGTATTCAGCGAATAATTGTTTACCCTGATATTCATGCAAATTCATGGTTTTCTATCCGTTTTGTTTAAGAAAAAAGCCGCGCTTGGCAGCTTGATTTTGTTAGCCGATATTATAGAAACAACAACGGCAAGAAACGGGTAAATCAATGACCTACCCGCTTAGATCCGATTAAACATCCAGTAGCAGACGCGTTGGATCTTCTAGCATTTCTTTGATCGTAACCAAGAAACCAACCGACTCTTTACCATCGATGATTCTATGATCATAAGAAAGTGCTAAATACATCATAGGCAAAATTTCCACTTTGCCATTAACCGCCATAGGACGATCTTGGATTTTATGCATTCCCAAGATAGCACTCTGTGGTGGGTTGATAATTGGCGTTGAAAGCAATGAACCAAATACACCACCGTTAGTGATGGTAAAGTTACCACCTTGCATGTCCGCCATTGACAATTTACCGTCACGGCCTTTAAGTGCAAGCTCTTTAATGCCGCCTTCAATGCCAGCCATTCCCAAGGTATCGCAATCACGCAATACAGGGGTAACAAGACCACGAGGAGTAGAAACCGCAATCGATACATCGAAGTAGTTGTGGTAGCAAATATCATCACCGTCAAGAGATGCATTCACCTCAGGGAAACGCTTAAGCGCTTCGGTTACGGCTTTGACGTAGAACGACATGAAACCTAGACGAATACCATGACGCTTCTCGAACGACTCTTGGTATTGTTTACGAAGGTCCATGATAGGCTTCATGTTCACTTCGTTGAAAGTGGTTAGCATTGCCGTTGAATTCTTCGCTTCAAGTAAGCGACTTGCAATGGTCTTACGCAAACGTGTCATAGGCACACGTTTTTCGCTTCGTTCACCCGCTAATGAAGGAGCAGCAGGTGCGTCTTTTGCTGGTGCCGCGGCTTTACTTGGCGCAGAAAGAGACTTTTCAACGTCTTCTTTAGTAATGCGACCACCTTTGCCTGTGCCTTTAATGTTGGCTGCATCAATGCCCTTTTCAGCAAGTAAACGACGTACAGAAGGACTAAGCGCATCGTTTTCAGCTTCGCTGCTATCATCATCACTGCTCGCCTGTGCAGGTGCATCTGCTTTGGCAGGTGCTGCACCAGCTGAGAAGTTAGCGATAACTTGCTCACCCATAACCGTTTCGCCTTCTTGAGCAAGAATTTCGCTCAAGGTGCCATCGGCGGGCGCAACCACTTCTAGCACCACTTTATCGGTTTCAATATCAACCAAGTTTTGATCACGCGAAACGGCTTCGCCTGGTTGAACATGCCATGTTGCCACGGTTGCATCTGCCACTGATTCGGGCAGCACAGGTACTTTAATCTCCACTGACTCACCTTTATTACTGGATGTTTTCTCTGTAGCTGGTGCACTTTGCTCTTGCGCTTTTTGTGCACCCGCCCCTTCTTCAAATTTAGCAATCACTTGCTCGCCTAATACGGTCGCACCTTCTTCATCCAGAATGTCGCTTAATACGCCATCTGCTGGAGCAACCACTTCAAGTACCACTTTATCGGTTTCAATATCGACCAAGTTTTGATCGCGAGTCACCTGTTCACCAACTTTCACGTGCCACGTGGCAATGGATGCATCGGCCACAGATTCTGGCAATACCGGTACTTTAATATCTATTGACATACTGGATCCTTATTTAATTGTTAATGCATCATCAACCAAGTCTTTTTGCTGTTGGTTGTGAACAGAGATATATCCTACAGCAGGTGATGCAGATGCACTGCGTCCCGCATAGCTTAGCTTGGCACCATCGGGAATCGCTGACCAGAAGTGGTGCTGGCTACAATACCAAGCCCCTTGATTCTGTGGCTCTTCTTGACACCAAACCCAATCCGTAACATGTTTAAACTTATTAACGATAGGTTCTATTTCAGTGTGTGGGAACGGATACAACTGCTCAATACGAATAATGGCAATATCATCCTGCTCACTCTTACGACGTTGATCGAGCAAGTCATAATACACTTTGCCTGAACACATCACGACACGTTTGACTTTAGCTGCATCGATTTCGTCGATTTCATCAATCACGTTCTTAAAAACACCACTAGAGAGTTCTTCAAGTGAAGACACAGCCAATGGATGACGAAGCAATGATTTAGGTGACATGACAATCAGAGGCTTACGCATAGGGCGAATAGCCTGACGACGAAGCATATTAAATACTTGAGCAGGTGTTGATGGTACACATACTTGCCAGTTGTGATCGGCACACATTTGCAAGAAACGCTCTAAGCGCGCTGAACTGTGTTCAGGACCTTGTCCTTCATAACCGTGTGGTAACAACATAGTAAGACCACATAGGCGACCCCACTTTGCTTCACCTGAGCTAAGGAATTGGTCAATCACTACTTGAGCACCGTTAGCAAAGTCACCAAACTGCGCTTCCCAAATAGTCAACGTACCAGGCTCAGCGGTGGCGTAGCCAAATTCAAATGCCAGTACAGCCGCTTCTGACAATACGGAATCATAGATTTCCATAGTGCCTTGATTTTCGTGTAGATGCGCTAACGGCATATACGCTTCACCACTATTTTGCCCATGCAGAACAGCATGACGATGGAAGAAGGTTCCGCGGCCTGAATCTTGACCGGTCATACGAATGTTAGAGCCAGCGTCAACAATAGATGCATAGGCTAAGTTTTCAGCCATCCCCCAATCAAGCGGCTTCTCGCCTGCCACCATTGCCCGGCGATCTTGATAGAGCTTAGCAACGCGAGATTGTAATTTGTGATCTTCTGGGTAGCTACATAGCTTTTCCCCTAAGTCTTTCAATTTTTCGACGCTGATTTGCCCATCATACGGCGCAGTCCAGTCGTGACCTAGATACGGGGTCCAATCCACTGAATGCTCAGTCATCGGGCGCCACTCTTCTACCACACACGCACCGTGATCAAGGGCTGCACGATAATCTGAGACAAGCTTGTCGATTTCGTGAGACTCAATTGAGCCTTCAGCTAGCAGTTGGTCCGCATATAATTGACGCGGCACAGGATGCTTTTTAATCTTTTTGTACATCAATGGCTGAGTCGCACTTGGCTCATCAGCTTCATTGTGACCGTGACGACGGTAACAAACTAAATCAATCACCACATCGCGTTTAAATTTGTTGCGATAATCAAGCGCCAGTTTTGTGACGAACATAACCGCTTCTGGATCATCTGAGTTCACGTGGAAAATAGGCGCTTGGACCATTTTCGCGATATCAGTACAGTACTGAGTAGAACGAGTATCTTCAGTATTTGACGTAGTGAAACCCACTTGGTTGTTGATTACGATACGTACCGTACCGCCAACTTTAAAGCCACGGGTCTGAGACATGTTAAATGTCTCTTGTACGACACCTTGCCCAGCAATAGCTGAGTCACCATGAATGGTGATAGGCAATACGACCGAACCGTCATCGCAATTTCTGCGATCTAGACGTGCGCGTACTGAGCCGATAACAACAGGGTTCACAATTTCAAGGTGTGAAGGGTTAAAGGCTAAGGCTAAATGCACGTTACCACCTGGGGTAGCGAAATCAGACGAATAACCCGCATGATATTTTACATCGCCAGCGCCTAGCGTATTGTCATGTTTACCTGAAAATTCATCAAATAAAACTGAGGGGTTTTTGCCTAGTACGTTTACCAAAACGTTAATACGTCCTCGGTGAGCCATACCAACAACCACTTCTTTCGTTCCACACTCGCCTGCATGACTAATCAAGCCTTTAAGCATAGGAACAAGAGCATCGCCGCCTTCAAGAGAGAAACGCTTAGCGCCTGGGAATTTAGCCCCTAGGTACTTCTCCATACCATCGGCTGAAATCAGACCTTTAAGTATCGACACCTTTTCATCACGCGGTATTTCGGGCTTTGCCTGTACAGACTCAATTCGGTCTTGCAACCAGCGCTTTTGTTCTGTGTCAGTGATGTGCATGTACTCAGTGCCGATTGAGCCACAGTAAGTACGATTAAGTGATTTGAATAAATCACCTAACTTCATGCTGTCTTGCCCTATGGCGTAAGAACCAACATTAAATACTGTATCGAAATCTTGTTCTGACAACGAGTGATGAGACAATTCTAGATCACGTACTCTGGGTTGTTTCCAAAGTTCGAGAGGATCAAGATTGGCGTGTTGGTGACCGCGGAAACGATAAGCATTAATAAGCTGTAACACTTTTACCTGCTTTTCATCGCTAGCATTAGAAGTACCACTTGATACGTTTCCTGCTCGAGCAACAGGACCTAATGCAGCTAATGCTCGAAATTGGTTTCGAATTTCACTGTGCTTAATTTCAAGCTCAGCGCCTTCCACCTTGGGTAATTTGTCGAAAATAGCACGCCATTCATCAGATACGCTTTTCGCGTCTTCAAGATATGCTTCGTATAGTTCTTCTACATAAGCAGCGTTGCCACCAGCCATGTGAGAAGAATCCCACCATGCTTTCATCACGCTTTGTTGCATTGTTGTCCCTTGAATTTTTTTAAGACTCACAATTATATGTGCTACTGCACACGACTTTTTAAAGGTTTGCGGATGCTTACCTTAAATTACGGTTTGTAAACTAAAAAAATAGCCACCCTGTTCGGGATGGCTATTTAGACATTATCATTCTGTAGCGTTAACTTACAGAATTAAAAACTAAACAGCCCGCTGCAATAACATGGACTTGATATGTCCGATTGCTTTAGTGGGGTTAAGTCCTTTCGGACATACGCTAACGCAGTTCATGATCCCGTGACAACGGAACACACTAAACGCATCATCAAGATCACCTAAACGTTGCTCTGTTGCGGTATCTCGACTATCAGCCAAGAAGCGATATGCATGTAGCAAACCCGCTGGGCCGATAAATTTATCAGGGTTCCACCAGAACGAAGGGCAAGACGTTGAACAACAAGCACATAAAATACACTCGTATAAACCGTCTAGCTTTTCACGCTCTTCAGGCGATTGTAAAAACTCACGCGCAGGAGGCTGATTGTTGTCATTGATCAAGAAAGGCTTAATTTTCTCATATTGCGTGTAGAACTGTGTCATATCAACCACTAAATCACGCACGACAGGTAAGCCTGGTAATGGACGAATAACGATTTTTTTGTTGCCAAGGGCAGACAAAGGCGTAATGCACGCCAAACCATTTTTACCGTTCATATTAACCCCGTCAGAACCACACACACCTTCACGGCACGAGCGGCGGAATGACAAAGTCGGATCTTGTTCTTTCAACGCGATAAGTGCATCAAGCACCATCATGTCTTGGCCTTCTTCAACCTCTAGCTTGTAGTCTTGCATACGAGGAGCATTGTCTACATCTGGATTATAGCGATAAACAGAAAATGTTAATTGCATATCGTCAACTCCTCTTAGTAAGTTCTAGCTTTCGGAGGGAAAGCTTCACGTAGTTTAGGTGTCATGTTTACATCACGTTTCAACATCTTGTCCCCTTCAGGCAAGTAAATAGAGTGACATAACCAATTATCGTCATCGCGGTCAGGGAAATCGAAGCGACTGTGCGCACCACGGCTCTCAGTACGGAAGTTAGCCGCTACGGCTGTGCTATAAGCTGTTTCCATTAGGTTGTCTAACTCAAGACACTCAATACGCGCGGTGTTGAAATCACTGCTCTTGTCGTCCAAACGGGCTGATTTAAGACGTTCACGAATTTCACCCAGCTCTTTAAGACCTTCAGCCATCGCATCACCTTCACGGAATACTGAGAAGTTAAGCTGCATGCATTTTTGTAGGTCTTTCTTGATTTGTACAGGATCTTCGCCTTTACCCGCTTCGGAATTTTCCCAGCGGTTAAAGCGTGACATAGCCGCATCAACGTCATCACTTGACGCTTCACGAGCATCAATGCCATCAATTGCTTCGCCAAGGTGTAAACCTGTTGCACGGCCAAACACCACTAAATCTAGTAATGAGTTACCGCCTAAACGGTTAGCACCATGTACAGATACACAGGCAATTTCACCACAAGCAAATAAGCCTTTAATAGGTTTTTCATTACCTTGTGCATCGATGCTAATCGCTTGACCATCTACATTAGTTGGAATACCACCCATCATATAATGACAAGTAGGAATAACCGGAATCGGTTCTTTTACTGGGTCAACGTGTGCAAAAGTACGAGATAGCTCAAGAATACCAGGCAAACGTGACTCAAGAACGTCCTTGCCTAAATGGTCTAGCTTAAGTTTAATATGCGTACCCCAAGGGCCTTCACAACCACGACCTTCACGAATTTCCGTCATCATAGAACGTGCTACAACGTCACGCCCTGCCAAATCTTTCGCATTTGGCGCATAACGTTCCATAAAGCGTTCACCGTCTTTATTAAGAAGATAACCACCTTCACCACGACAGCCTTCGGTTACCAAAGTACCGGCTCCAGCAATCCCAGTTGGGTGGAACTGCCACATTTCCATGTCTTGCATAGGAACGCCAGCGCGAATAGCCATCCCAACGCCGTCACCAGTATTAATGTGCGCATTCGTGGTAGATGCGAAAATACGCCCCGCTCCACCTGTTGCTAACACAACCGCTTTAGATTTGAAGAAAACGACTTCACCGCTTTCAATATCAATTGCGGTACAACCAACCACGTCACCGTCTTGGTTTTTAACTAAATCAAGTGCATACCATTCGCTAAACACTTTGGTTTTATTTTTTACGTTTTGTTGATACAACAAATGTAATAGCGCGTGACCAGTACGGTCAGCCGCTGCAGCGGTACGAGCGCCTTGCTCACCACCAAAGTTTTGTGATTGGCCACCGAACGGACGTTGGTAGATTTTACCATTTTCAAAACGAGAGAAGGGTAAGCCCATGTTCTCCATTTCAATAATCGCTTCAGGGCCTGTTTTACACATGTACTCAATGGCGTCTTGGTCGCCAATATAGTCTGACCCTTTAACGGTGTCATACATGTGCCATTCCCAGTTATCTTCGTGGGAGTTACCCAGCGCTACCGTAATACCACCTTGAGCAGATACTGTATGTGAGCGCGTTGGGAAAACTTTAGACAATAACGCACAAGATTTACCTGACTCAGAAATTTGCAATGCTGCACGCATGCCAGCGCCGCCGGCACCAATAACGACCGCATCAAACTCGTGAACTGGAATACTCATTTATAGACCCCACAAAACAAACAAACCTACAGCAACGTATACAAACGCCACTAGGTTAATAAAAAATTGTACAACAGCACGAAGGCCTGTTGATTTAACGTAATCAGTTAGCACTTGCCAAAAACCGATTCTAATATGCAACATGACAGATACTAACGCTGCAAACGTGAAAACCTTCATGCCTAATGACGAAAATAAGCCACGCCAAATTTCGTAGGTCACAGTCTCAGTGCTAAGGAAAAACCACGCCATGTATAGACTAAACACAGTCATAATGATCGCAGTGGCACGTACAGTCACGTAATCTTGAACACCATCGCGTTTAAAGCTCGCTTGGTTAGTTAGCATAATAAAACTCCTACAACGACAGTCAGTACGATCCATAAGCCAATAACGATTTTCGCGCTGTTGTTGCCTGACTCAAGTTCTTCCCAGTGGCCCATGTCCATTACAAGGTGACGAAGTCCGCCAAGAATGTGATACGTCAGTGCTGAGATAGTACCGATAGCGATTATTTTACCGATTACGCCTGACATTTGCTCTTGCACGAAGGCGAAGCCATCAGGAGAAGATACAGATTCCGCCCACGCCCAAATCACAAACAGTAACGCAAAAAACATTGCGACGCCGGTAATGCGATGAAGGATAGAAGTTATAGCTGCAGGGGGAAAACTGATTGTGTTTAATTGTAAATTAACTGGTCTCTGCTTTTTCACGTTTTGATGCCTGTTTTACCCGTAGGTTGTCTAGTCATTGTTTGGTAATGTGTTGCACCTTACCAATCGCTTAAAGATACATGTGTCCTACCGCCCGGATTGTTAGCATTTTGTAAACAAATTGTTGATTTAATTATTCATGTTAACAAGCGCTCGACGACAAGCAGGAGTATATCCAGCGACGCCAACAAATACAATTGTTGTTCGTTATTAACGGGTTATAATCAAGCATAAATTTTATGCATAATTATGGTGAATAAACAGGGTAGAATGGATGTGAATAATTATTAAGCAAAAATGGTTTTAAATTGACTTATGGCGTGAACCTGAGTACAAATAGCGCCAATTTTTCCCGATAATCATCATAAAATGCGGTTTATCGCAAACAGAACATTTCTGAGGAGAGCAATACATGGCAGACAATAAAGCCACTTTGAAAGCAGGTGATGTAGAGGTTGAACTACCGATTCTATCTGGTACTGCAGGGCATGATGTAATCGATGTACGTACGTTGGGTGCCAGCGGTTATTTCACTTTCGATCCGGGCTTTATGGCGACAGGTTCTTGTGAGTCGTCGATTACATACATTGACGGAGCAAAAGGTATTTTACTGCACCGCGGATATTCTATCGAAGATTTGGCCCGCGACGCTGATTACATCGAAGTATGCTACATGTTGCTTCATGACAAGACGCCAACTACCGAAGAATATCTTGAGTTTAAAGAGACGATTACTCGCCATACCTTGGTTCACGATCAAGTCAATAACTTCTTCCGTGGCTTCCGTCGCGACGCGCACCCCATGGCAATGCTGTGCGGAACCGTAGGAGCTATGGCATCGTTTTACCATGATGATTTAGATATTTCAGACGCAGATCAACGACTACGTAGTGCATATCGTCTAGTCGCGAAAATGCCGACCTTGGTTGCCATGTGTTACAAGTACAATATTGGTCAACCATTTGTCTATCCACGTAATGACTTGTCTTACGCTGAAAACTTCTTAAACATGATGTTCTCTGTGCCTGCTGAAGATTATAAAATCAGTCCAGTAGTGGCTCGTGCAGTTGATAGAATTTTCACGTTGCACGCGGATCACGAACAAAATGCTTCAACATCTACCGTACGTTTAGCAGGTTCATCTGGTGCTAACCCTTATGCGTGTATCGCGGCAGGTGTTGCTTCTCTTTGGGGACCGGCACACGGTGGTGCTAACGAAGCATGTCTGAATATGCTTCAAGAGATTGGTTCAGTGGACCGTATCCCTGAATTTATTGAGCGCGCGAAAGATAAAAATGACCCCTTCCGTTTGATGGGCTTCGGTCATCGTGTTTACAAGAATTTTGACCCTCGCGCTACCGTGATGCGTGAAAGCTGCCATGAAGTATTAGCCGAATTGAACATTGACGATCCTTTGTTGAATGTGGCAATGGAATTAGAGCGTATCGCTCTTAGTGACCCGTACTTCGCAGAGAAGAAATTATTCCCGAATGTCGATTTTTATTCGGGTATCATTCTTAAAGCTATCGGTATTCCAACGAATATGTTCACCTGTATTTTTGCATTAGCGAGAACAGTAGGATGGGTATCTCATTGGCATGAAATGTTAAGCCAACCAGGACAAAAAATTGGACGTCCTCGTCAGCTTTATACCGGCGAAGCACAACGTAAATACAATAAAATTGACAAGTAAGCTGCAATTTTAACAATAAAAAAATAGCGCCAATAGGCGCTATTTTTTTTATCTCGAAAGCGTGTTGAGTGCGATAACGAACAAGTCGTTACCGCACTTTTTATTTCTTTCTAATTCTTTTTAAGTATTTCTAATAACTCTTTCGTTTTAGCCTGCATGAGTTGTATGTCACCTTGTGACTCTACATTTAATCTTACAACCGGTTCAGTATTAGACTTACGTAAGTTGAAACGCCAGTTTTCAAACTCTAAGCCAATACCATCGGTGTAATCCACAACTGTCGCTTGCTCCTCGTATGTCTGCAAAATATTAGCAATTGCAGCATCGGGATCCGCTAATGTAGAGTTAATTTCACCTGATGATGGAAAAGCAGCGATCCGTTGAGCGACCATCTCCGATAGTGGTTTATTCTGCAAGCAAAGTAATTCAGCGACTAGCAACCAAGGGATCATACCCGAATCACAATAAGCAAAATCACGAAAGTAGTGATGCGCACTCATTTCTCCGCCATACACTGCATCGTCTGCTCGCATCCGCTCTTTGATAAACGCGTGGCCCGTTTTACTTTTTATTGGCACACCACCGGCAGATTTAACGATATCCTCTGTGTTCCAATAAACCCGAGGATCATAAATAATTTTTGCACCGGGATCTTTTTCCAAAAACGCTTGAGCAAGCAAACCAACTATGTAGTACCCCTCAACAAAATCACCTTTCTCATCAAATAAGAAACAACGATCAAAGTCTCCGTCCCATGCTATTCCCATATTTGCTTGTTGTTGAATTACGGCATTAGCGGTATCGGCTCGGCTTTCGGGTAACAGTGGGTTTGGTATTCCATTAGGAAACTTGCCGTCAGGCTCATGATGAATTTTAACAAATTCAATGGGCACACCCTTTTCTATGAAGGCTGCTTCAATCGCATCGAGCGCTTTTCCGGCGGCGCCATTTCCAGCATTAACCACCAACTTTAAAGGCGTGAAGTTGTCGCAATTAACATAGCTTTGCATATGTTCAACATAAGCATCCATGATAGATACAAGCTGATATTGACCACTGGCCTGTAACTTTACAGTCGAAATACTACATTTACCTTGAATAAAATCATCTGCGCTAACACGCTTTTGGGAATATTTTGCTAAACCAGCTTCGACTTCGCTCTCAGTGTAGCTTTCAGCCAACGCTTGCACTGCAAATAATCCGGTGTCTCCACTAACGGGACGAGAGCCTTCTTTGACCAACTTCATACCATTGTAGTCAATTGGGTTGTGACTTGCCGTTACTTCAATACCACCATCAACGCCTAAATGCTTAGTCGCGAAATAAATCTCTTCTGTTCCCGTCATGCCTAAGTCACTGACGGTAGCACCACCGTCAAGCAATCCTGCTGACAAGGCAAGTTTGAGCGGCTCAGACGTCAAACGAACGTCGCCACCGACAACCACAGTTTTTGCACTAAAATGCTCTGCGAAGGCGCGGCCTATTCGATAGGCTACGGTTTCATCTAACTGCTCGACAAGCTTGCCGCGTATATCGTAAGCTTTAAAACAGGTAATTTTCATTGATAACTCCTCATCAATTCTGTTTGCAAATTAGGATTCGACGCGACCATAACGGTCAGAAAAACGCACAATATCGTCTTCGCCTAAATACGTACCTGACTGCACTTCGATAAGCTCCAATGGAATTTTCCCTGGATTTTCCAAGGCGTGAATAACCCCTACCGGTATATAAGTGGACTGGTTTTCGCATAGCAATAAGGTTTCATCACCGTTAGTCACTTTAGCGGTACCTGCTACGACTATCCAATGCTCAGCTCTATGGTGGTGCATTTGCACAGAAAGTTTCTCTCCTGGCTTCACGGTAATGCGCTTCACCTGGAAACGCTCCCCGTTATCAATAGAGTCATAGCTTCCCCAAGGACGGAATACTTCACGATGAAATTCAAACTCTGGGCGTTTTTCCGCTTTGAGCTTATTGACCACATTTTTGATGTTCTGCACTTTATCTTTATGCGCCACTAAGACAGCGTCTTTGGTTTCCACCACCACAACATCATCTAGCCCTACAACTGAAATGAGGCGCTGCTCAGCATTAATATAACTATTGTGCACGTCATCTAATATGGCATCGCCGATAATCACATTCTGATTGTCATCTTTTTCTTTTGCTGTTTCCCATAGTGAGGACCAACTACCTACGTCACTCCACCCTGCATCTAAAGGAACAACGGCCGCTGCGTTAGTTTTTTCCATAACAGCATAATCTATGGAATCATCAGGACAGGTAGCAAAAATATCACTATCGACTCGCACGAACTCTAAATCTGGCGCTTCTGTGGCAATGGCGCGCTTACATATATCTAACATGTCAGGGGCGTACTTCTCCAGCTCTTCTAAATAACGGCTCGCTTTAAACAAAAACATACCGCTATTCCAGAAATAATTACCAGAGTCCACATACTGTTTAGCCGTTGCTGCATCGGGTTTTTCGACAAATTCAGCCACATCAAAGCCCACTTCAGCTTCTAGCACCTTATCGCCGCTGCGGATATAGCCGTATCCTGTGTGCGCACTATCAGGAACAATACCAAATGTGACAAGTTTACCCTGCTCTGCCAATACTTCGGCTTGGGCAATCGCTTTATGAAACGCCTTGTTATCATTGATTAGGTGATCAGCTGCTAACACTAGTAAAGTTGGATCTTCCCCCTTTAAAGAAGCATGCAAAGCAGCAAGTGCAATAGCAGGTGCTGTGTTACGGCCCATTGGCTCTAAAAGAATCCCGCCGTGTTGTATATCTTGCTGACGTAGCTGTTCAGCGACAAGAAAGCGATGTGAATCGTTACAGATTACAATTGGCTTTTCAGCTTGTGTGCCCTCCAGACGCGCGACAGTATCTTGTAGCATGGTCAAATTCGACGTTAAGCGTAAAAACTGCTTAGGCAATGCCGCACGAGATTTAGGCCATAAACGGCTTCCGCTACCACCGGCTAAAACAACTGGTTTCATTTCACTTTCCTTTATAATTTCTGAATCTTGGACGACTTTATTTTTCGTGTGCAAATAGTATTAAAAGCACCATACTTATTCAATCACTGTGCCATTTATATTACGCTCAACAAATAAAATCTGACTTTGTGCTTTAAAATTCTCCATTTTTCCAGAGATAGAAAAATAACAAGGGTAAAAACTCGTGAAATGAGGTTGTAAACAAGCTTCTGTGCCCTGATATACTCCCCGTTTAAACTTAGATGCGGTTTCCCTTTTATTATGAGTCAATTTTCACAGCGCTTCGGCGGCACACAAAGGTTATATGGTGTAAACGAAACACAAATATTGCGAAATTCACATGTGTGCGTGGTCGGTATCGGTGGCGTTGGTTCATGGGTGGCAGAAGGATTAGCAAGAAGTGCTGTAGGCCATATCACCTTAATTGATTTAGACGATATTTGTGTCACCAATACCAACAGGCAAATTCATGCACTGCAAAACACAGTAGGCGAAGCAAAAGTCGATGCTATGCGCGAGAGAATTTTGCAAATAAATCCCGAGTGTCAAGTTGATGTCATCGAGGACTTTGTCACCCCAGACAATGCTAAAGAGCTGCTTAATAAAAGTATGAGTTACGTGGTCGAGGCAACAGACAGCGTTAAAGCCAAAGCCGCCATGGTGGCTCATTGTAAACGCAATAAAATTCCGATCATTACAGTCGGCGGCGCCGGCGGTCAGATCGACCCGACACAGATTGCAGTAGCAGATCTAGCCAAAACAATTCAAGACCCATTAGCCGCTAAACTGCGCTATATTTTGCGCAAAGAATACGGTTTTACCACCAATTCAAAGCGCCGCTTTGCAATCGAATGTGTCTTTTCAACAGAGCAATTGCGCTACCCTCAAGACGATGGTTCCGTGTGTCAGACAAAGAATTTAGCCGATGGCAGTGTAAAACTAGATTGCAATAACGGATTTGGCGCGTCTGTCGCCGTTACGGCGACATTCGGTTTCGTGGCTACAGCAAGGGTTATTCACAGAATAATAGAGAGAGCAAAGAAAACACCAGCATCATAAATGCCAGCGCTTAGACCTAGGTAGAATCATTGTTGATAGTTTCTGTAGTCTAGATAGAGACAGAGCAACAACCAAATAGAGAGGATTGCCAATAAAATAGAGGTGTTTTCTGCCAGTTGTAACACTTGCTCACTTAACGTCGACGTGGCAAAAATCAGCAGTAAGTAGTAAGGTAAATTTAGCAATCCGGCAAACCAAACGATCTTAAAAGCGCGGTTTTGCTCTCCTTGTTTGAACATGTAAAACGCCAATGAATTAATGTGGATCATGGCGATAAGTAGATACTTAAGTGAGTATGACGTGCGAGCACGGGGTTGTTGTTCTCCCCCTTCCCTGTTCATGCTTCGCGTGCCTTCTTTCATCTCTTCGTCGGCGGGATGAGCCGTTTGCGCAAAGCGCTGGCCAAGAAAATAGTTGATCACCGAGCCAAGGGTCGCCCCCAAGACCATACACAAAGTCAGAGATAGAATGTCTGTCCACTCAGGTTTAGCTAACACCACGAGCAAAACAGCAAAAAATTGACCTGGAAAATAAAATCCCACATATACTATCGATTCAGCCAGAATAATGATTAAAATCAATACGTAGATGTGATCTTCAAATGCCATTTTGAGTTGCTCAAGCATGAGCATACCAGTAGGTACAATGTCCAATGTGATCAGCAAAGACATAATGCAAATCGATAAAATTGCCGAAAGAGGTAGTAACGAGTGATAGCGCATAGCGTCAGAAATTGAACATAGAATGAATAAATTACGCCAAAGCAGCGTTTTAAGATCAATCTGAGTTGTTTTTAGCGCCAACTCTCCCTAGCATAGACCTATTCTTTCGAAAAAATAGAAATCTAATGTATCGTGCGAAAACAACCATTGAACAATGGCGTATTTTACAAGCAGTTGTCGATTTTGGTGGCTATGCCCACGCCGCGAATCACTTGAATAAAAGCCAATCATCATTAAATCACGCCGTCGCCAAACTGCAAGATCAACTTGACGTAAAACTGCTAGAAGTTAAAGGACGAAAAGCGTTTCTAACAGAAGCCGGTGAGGTTATGCTGCGTCGTTCTCGTCATCTCACTCAAAATGTGCGAGATTTAGAAGAGTTAGCAGCGAACATTAACCAGGATTGGGAGCCCGAAATTACCATAGCAGTGGACTTAGCCTACCCTAAAAAGTTTTTGTACCCAGCGCTGAAAACCTTTTATCCAGCGAGTCGTGGCAGTCGACTACGTATTATAGAGACGGTGCTAACCGGCACAGAAGAAGCAATAACCGAGGGCTGGGCAGATTTGGTCATTTCGCCAATGATGCCACGAGGTTTTTTAGGCGAGCCAATTGCAGAATGTTCACTGCATCCAGTATGCCATCCACAGCACGAATTAGCGTCACTTGAGGGACCCGTTGATCTAAATGACTTGCAGCAACACTTACAACTTGTCATTAAAGATACGTCTAAAACCCCCAACGAAAAACAAGGCTGGTTAAAATCAGAACAACGCTGGACAGTGAGCTCGTTTGAGACAGCAATAGATTTATTGCTTGAAAATATTGGTTTTTGCTGGCTTCCTGACTTTATTATCGCCCATCTGGTTGCTGACAAATCGTTACACCGTTTAGCCATTAAAGGCAGTAGCTTGCGCCCGGTGATATGCTATGTTGTAAAACCAAAGCCTGATTCCTGTGGCCCAGGTACCAATTTGCTATATCAAACACTTATTCAGCAAAGCGCTTTTAACACCTCATTTCAAGAATAATAACGTCAAATTCGGAGACCGACATGCAAATGACCCAAGAAGAACTCACCCAACTGATGATCGATAGCGCCCAGAACGCTATAGAGACAACGAAGCAAGAATTTGGTGTTATATTAGATGAAACAGAGCAAAGCCTATCCTTGGTGGACGATGTTATTTTAAACTGGTTAGGAAAGTATGAATCTCAAGCGTTGGAAGATAATGCCGTATTTACCATTTGTAATATCTATGGAGCCTATGTAGGTGAGCTGTTCCGCAATAAGGTAGGAGGCTTTTGGAAATACGATGAGTCTGACAAAAGCGCGCCTTATGTGGTGCTAGAGTATTCAGGAAGCACCTACGCGTTTGCGGGCATATGTTATCAGCGTCTGGTAAATGACAGTCAAGTTAGCGTGAAAAACTACTTTGAACATGCGGTGGCAAACAACCTTCAGTAATAGGTTTTAATAACTGCTTGAGTACGATAGCGCTTGAGCAGTTAAGTTGACATTCTAATGACCTGGCAGAAATGCAGATCTATTCTTTCGCCCAATCTTGGGCCATTAATCTAAGATGAAGATTCTTTTTTACCCAGTACAGATAAATACAATCCAACAGCAGTGTTAACGCAACAAGCCAAGAAAACTCCCAGTGCTGCTTAAACGCCATAGACACATGAAAGCCAATATCCGATATCAGACTTAACATGACTAAAGGCACGATGGCTTGAAACACACATCGAGCTCGGGAATGCCATAATTTAGTTCGAAAACTGATCAGTAACGCTACTAGCAACGCTGGAAATGCTATTCCCAAGCTAAGGTAAAAATAATAATTATCCGGATAAAAGAGTGTTAATAACGCCCCGCTGTCTTGACGAAACGTCAGTGATGCTACAAACACCCAGAAAGGTCGACAAAGGTAAAACAAGCACCATAAAAATGAAGTGGAGGGTTTAATTCGCCCTGCTTCGTCGTAATATTTTAGCGGTAACAATAAACGCATAAGTTGAGACTTTTCGGCTTTCTAAAGCACTTTAGTAAAGTGATGGCTGGCAATAATGAAACCTGCTTGCAAATAAAATTTATGGGCTAAAAAGCGCTGCACGCCTGAATCAAGATGTATCTGAGCGCAACCCATACTCTTTGCGTAGTGTTCCAACCAATTCAGCATTTCAGCCCCAACGCCTTTGGAGCGCATATTTTCGTCTGTGACTAAATCATCCACATAAAGATGTTTGCCCCAGGCTAATTTGCTACCTATCCAAAAGCCAGCGAGTCCACATATTTTCCCTGCACACTCTCCTTTGAGTAATTGATACCCTTGGCGTTGCTGCAACAGAACCTGTTCAATAAATTGTCCCTTTGTCAAATGGGGGCGAAGCTGCTGCATTAATGGCTGACAAAGCGCTATTTGCGCCTCTGTATCCACAAGCATCAACGAAATCGATTGTGACATTTACGCTTCCTCGTTAGGAAACGAACCGCGCATATCTGCTAGCACATCATCAATATCAGACAGCCCCTCAACGGATAAATAAACACTGAGCTGGCTTTCTATATTTTCTTGTTGGCCAGCTTTGGTCATAAAGTGGGAATCATCCAGTGCGTTTTGCACGCGCTCGAATGATTCTAGCGCCAAGGATTCATCAATATTACGCAAACACACTACAAATTGGTCGTTACCCAAACGTCCAATAATATCTTCCTCTCTGGTGACTTTGCGCAAACTCACCGACGCTGATTGCAGTGCACGCTCTGCTGCTATGTGTCCGTATTTAGCTGTTATTCGTCGGATATGACTAATTTCAATTAAGGCTAAAGCATTTGTTCGACTACTATGGGCTTGGGGCAAACGACGTATCAATGCAATGACCGCTCTTTCATTAAGCAAACCCGTTAATGGGTCCGTGCTAACGCGCCTGATGTAGCGCTTAACGACAAAGAAGTAAACCCCAGCAAGTAATAAAATAAACCCTAGCGTTAACATCACGATAGAACGATATTTTTGCGACTCTTGCTCTAATAGCTCGTTCTCAAGAGAGGTAATCTGACCATGTAAGTTTGCTACGCCCAATACTCTACCTGAGCGCTGCTGATCCAAGATTTGTTGCGTGCTTAATTTGGCATACAACCTAAATGTCTTCTCAGCCTTTTCAATATTCTTGGTGTAGAAATAGGCTTGGCTCATGACCCAAAGGTAATCGCGCTTAGCCAAAAAGCGCTTATGCTCTGATTCGCTCATTTGTTCTTGTTGGGTTAAAAACGCATTGACACAGGGTGCATCATCATCATGTATACAGAGCGCGATGGCATATAATTTGGCATTACGATGGATAATAGTACTGCTGACTTTAGGCAGGTAAAAATGCAATTTAAGTAAGCTATTGCGCAAATTTTCATATTCTTCCAAGCGAAAATAGTACCGGCTCTCAGCGTAGTGCAGCCAAGCGTTGGTCAATGGCGTATTTACCTCTACGTTTGCTTGTCTAAATATTTCTATGTTTTGTTTTGCCGCCACAAAATCGCCACTGGCCATATTCGCACTGACTGCACTAATCAGAGTTGCCAGTTGATTACTCGTTGTGTAAACCTCTAGCCCCATGTAGTAGGACTTTAAATACTGCTCGGCGGCTAACTCATTTTGCCCAATGCTGCCATACAATAAACCGATGTTATTGTGAATATGAGCAATAGCAGCCACATCATCTATTTCTACAAATCGCTCTAACAACGCATACAATTTGCCTAATTTAACCGATATATCAGTGGTATCTTGGTTACACACGGTAATTAAACCTAGTTGTGCACTTAAATAAATATCTGAATAACGGTCTCGTGCTAGGTCCTGTGCTTCAGCGTAATATTCGCAACGTTTGGGGTTTTCTTGCACATCAAGAATAAAGCCCGCTTGATAAACAGCCCCAGCATACAAAGCACTGTCTTTATTAATGCTATCGTCATTAAGTAATGTATCAAGAATATCTTGGGCATGGTGATATTGGCCAACACAAATCAAAGAGTGTGATTTAATTAGGCTAAGTCGATCTTTTTGCTCTTTGGCTAAATCTTGGTTGGCTAAGTAGCGATCGAGTGCTGGTGTGATATCACTTTTAGGACAATCGTAGGTTGCCGTTTGTCCAGCGATAATAAATCGCTCTACCTCTTCATTATGATCAGCATAAGCGTAGGACGCACACAGCCAAAACAAGACGTTTACCGCCAACAACGCTTTCACAACATCACCACACTCTTATACTAAAGAAGGAGATAAACCATAGTGCGTCAGAAAAATTTTATCCAGCACTAAATGCCCAGAACTGCACACATATTGTGCAGTTGGACGATAAAACGGAGCCAAACCAGATTACATCGCATTAATTGATTAAAAAACGTTCATCTTGATTGCAACACCTCAGCATAGGAAAAGAGTGCTGGCGCACCACCCGTATGCCAAAATAGTATATTGCTTTCAGCGCAAAAGTGCTCTTTGCGTATCATATCAATTAACCCACCCATAGCACGCCCTGTATACACAGGATCGAGTAAAATACCTTCAAGTTGCGCGCATAACGCGATAGCTTCTCGCTCTAACTCGCCGACTACGCCATAGCCAGCCCCTATGTATTCATCCTTCAATTGAATCTCATCAATATCAGTGGGGTAATCCAGCGACAGGGTATCCGCTGTGTCTTTTATTAAGGTATGTAACTGCGACTTGTAACCATCCTTACCCTGCTCGTTTTTATCAATATTAATGCCAATTATTCGACTGCTTGCGCTGCACATCTCTTTACCTAACACTAAGCCACAATGGGTCGCACCAGAGCTAGAGGCAAATACAATATCGGAGAATTCAGATGGCATTGCGGTATCCTTACACTGTGTGTTTAGCTCATAAAACGCGTTGATGAAGCCCAACGCACCAATAGCATTAGAACCGCCATAGGGCACAACATATGGATTTCGGCCCTGCTCGCGTAACGTAGCCACAATGTTAGGAATGTCTTCACCTTTTCTATTCTCTCCGCTCCAGTGAATATGTGCACCAAAGAGCTGATCAAGCAGTAGATTACCATTTGCCACATTCGGTGCTTGGCCCCCAAGTACTAAATGGCATTCTAGCCCCAGCGTTGCACAGGCCGCTGCAGTTTGTCGACAGTGGTTTGATTGCGCAGCGCCAGCGGTAATAATGCAATCGCTATCATTTCCTAACGCGTCGGCCAGTAAGTATTCAAGTTTCCGTGTTTTATTACCACCTAAAGCTAACCCGGTTAGATCATCGCGCTTGATATAAATCTGTGGGCCACCTAAATAGGCAGACAAGCGGGATAGTTTATGAATGGGCGTCGGAAATACCCCCAAGTGAATTTTTTTAAGCGTACTTGGTACCATAAACGTTTCCTATGACACGTAATGAATGCTTACCAAGGGAGTATTTCACCATTGGCGTGATAAAAAGAGCCGCTGTCGGCGAGCGTTAGCTGGTTGATGCGTTGAATTATTCGAGCACTAGCCTCTTGAGCTGATACGTCACCACCGTAATTAACCATTTCTGTTTGCACATAGCCAGGGTGAAATAACCCTACAGCAATACCGGCTGGTTTAAGGTCGTGAGCAAGAGACACGCCAGCCATATTAAGTGCGGCTTTAGACATACGATAGCCGTAGTATCCACCTGACGTATTATCAGTCATAGAGCCCATTCGGCTGGTGATCAAAGCGACTTTGCTACCGGCAACAAGCTGATCTTTGAGTAATTGAGTCACTAAAAGGGGGCCCATCGCATTAACCAAAAATTGTTGTTCAATGGTGTTAGGCGACTAATCATCTATAGATTCATTTGCCAACACACCTGCGTTGTTAATCAGCAGATCGATTTTCACCCCGTTGAGCCTTTCAAGGGCTAACGGCAGCGAATGAGGATTACCCACATCAACCTTGTCAATTACCTGAGCTCCGCTTGCGGTCAACGTATCAGAGGTATTTCTACACAATGCAAATACCTGGTGCCCTTGGGCTAAATAATGTTTAACAAACTCAAGTCCAATTCCACGATTTGCACCGGTGATAACGACGTTAATCATAATTGCTCTCCTGTATCTGATAGAGGCGAACAACGTATCGCGTTCGCTTTACTACTGAAGACTTGGGTCAGCCAAAATCCGTTTCAAGTCTTCCGGCGTATCAATCCCTGCGGGGGGAGTCTTGCGGGCGATATCCACATGAATTTTTTCACCATGCCACAACACCCTCAACTGCTCTAAGGATTCAATTTGCTCTAGCCCTGAGGGAGACATGTTCACATACTGCTTGATAAAACCAGCGCGATAAGCATAAATCCCCACGTGACGAAGATAGTAATCGCCAATTTCGTCAATGATATCCTCGTCTAAAAAGCGAGCTCTGTCATAAGGTATAGTCGCTCGAGTGAAATACATGGCGTAGCCTTGTTTATCCAATACTACTTTAACGGCATTGGGGTTAAACGCCTCTTCTACGTCTACAATTTTTACCGCTAACGTCGCCATCTCAGCTTGTTGGTGGTGATGTAAATTTTCCGCTACTTGTTGTATATTTTCAGCGGGAATAAAGGGCTCGTCACCTTGCACATTGACCACAATTTCTTGGGCTAACATGTCTTGCATCTCCACCACTTCAGCTAATCGCTCTGTACCTGATTCATGGTGGGCTCCAGTCATGCAATACCGCCCACCAAAATCACTTACTACCTTGGCTATGCGGGCGTCATCAGTGGCTACGATAACGTTTGATGCTCCCGACTCAATGGCTCGTTGATAAACATGTTGCACCATAGGCTTTCCGTTGATCTCAACAAGTGGCTTGCCCGGAAATCGGCTGGATGCATAACGCGCAGGAATAATAACGTTAAAGTTCATGTAGCAACCTTTCTATGTGATTTTTTCTAATTCTTCACTTGATAGCGCCTGTGCTTCTGCTTCTAGTAGCACAGGAATATTTTGTTCAATTGGATAAGCTAAACGATCTAGGCGACACACTAGGCGTTCGTTACCATCGGCATCTTTATTTAAAATCAGCGGCCCTTTACACACAGGACAAGCTACTATTTCGAGCAATTTTTTATCAAACGCCATGTTAATCTCACTTTACTTTACGTTGCGTAATTTCGTTAATAATTGTTGTTCAAACTCGTTTTCAATTTTGGCATCTACGGGTAAATACCACCAATCATCATGAGCGAATTCTCGGCATTTGACCGCGTCTTTTTCGGTCATTAAAACCCGCTCATTTGGAAGGTCACTGGCTTGAAACGCGTGATGATCGACAAAACTTAAGCAGTTCTTCATAACGACTTGGTATTGCCCCAATAACCGAAAAAATCGCTCTGGGTGACCTATTCCAGCAGCAGCAACAACGGGCGAGTCAAGCGCATCAAGAGCAAGACGTTGCTTTGGATTTTTGAGATTCACCAAATCACCTGGAGTAAGGGTCATAAGATACTCGCCTTCTTTGCTCTGCTCTCCATTAACGACTACAAAATCGACTGTTTTTAAGCGCGCTTCTGATTCACGTAACGGGCCTGATGGTAACAAAAAATGATTTCCTGTTCGTCGCTTGCCGTCCATTACGACGATTTCTATGTCTCTTTTTAGCGCATAATGCTGCAGCCCGTCATCACAAATGATCACATCACATTGATGCTCGGTGATTAGGTGCTCGGCCCCTCGTGCTCTAACTGGGTCAACTACCATAGGACAATGAATGCGTTGTCGCATTAGCACCGGTTCGTCCCCCACTTCACTTGGTAGACTTGCCGATGTGACACTACACGGGTATACCGCACTATTGCCGCCATATCCTCTGCTTAGTACCCCTGGACGATAACCATTCGCTTGTAAAAAATCAGCTAAGTGCACAACAAGAGGTGTTTTACCATTGCCGCCTACGCTAATATTGCCCACGATAATCACAGGGGCTGATAGCTTGACAGATGCTTTCAGGCCAAGAGAAAAAGCCAGTCGACGAAGGGTGGAAAGTGCCCAAAACAAAACTGTAAGAGGCAGCAATACAATTATCCCCGGCCATTTAAACCACGGGCGCTGATACCAGATGCGCTCTATCCATCTCACGCGACAGTTTGCCCGTCACCAAATTGCAATTTATGCAACTGGGCGTATGCGCCATCTTTAGATAGCAAAGACGCATGGTTCCCTTGCTCTAAAATACGGCCTTTTTCAATAACTAAAATTTGATCTGCACTTTCTATTGTCGATAGTCGGTGGGCCACAACAATGCTCGTACGGTCTTGTTGTAAGGTTTCTAGAGCATCCTGGATTAATCGCTCTGATTCAGTATCAAGTGCCGATGTCGCTTCATCAAGAATGAGTACAGGAGCATCCAATAACACCGCTCGAGCGATCGCCAAGCGTTGACGCTGCCCACCAGAGAGCATCAAACCATTTTCACCGATTAGGGTTTCCATACCATTAGGTAATTGCTCTATAAACTCCATAGCATGGGCCGTTTTCGCGGCGGCTAATACTTGTTCAGGTGTCACACGCCCCTCAGAGCCATAAGCGATATTATTGGCAATGGTGTCGTTAAACAGAGTGACGTGCTGAGAAACTAGCGCAAACTGGCGACGTAAATCCTTTAATTTAAACTCCTCTAAAGGCACATCATCCAGCAGAATTGAACCCTGCTGAGGGTCATAAAAGCGTGTTAACAAGCTTGATATGGTGGATTTACCACTACCAGAGCGCCCAACTAACGCAAAGGTTTTTCCTGGCTCAACGGTAAAAGACATATCCGATAACGCCGCTTCTTCTTTGTTCGGATAATGAAAGGTGACGTTTTTAAACGCTAATTTTCCGTCAGCTTTATCAAGCGCTTTACTGCCAGTGTCTTTTTCAATGGCATTGTCTAATACCGAAAAAATACTCACACACGCCGCCATGCCTTTTTGAAACTCACTGTTTACCGTAGTAAGTTGTTTAAGAGGTTTAAGCAACATGGTCATAGCGACCACTACCGTGACAAAGGTACCTGGGGTTAAATCGGTGATGAAATTCGGTTTACTTGAGATATACAGCACAACCGCAAGAGCGACCGAGGCAATCACCTGAATCGACGATACGCTTAAGATTTGTGCGATCACCAATTTCATATTTTGCTGACGATTATTATTATTCTTCTTGGCAAAACGTGACGCTTCTAAATCTTGGCCGCCAAACATCAACACCACTTTATGGCCTTTAATGATTTGCTCTGCTGATGAGGTTAAATTTCCCATCGCTTTCTGAATATTTTTACTCACCAACCGAAAGCGCTTGCTCACAGTCGATACGATCATCGCCACAAGCGGTCCAATCAAAATAAACACCAACGACAATTGCCATGAATGATAGAACATCCAAAATAGCAAGCCAAAGACCAAGGCCCCTTCTCTGACTAGGGTTAAAAATGCTTTGCCAGCAGCACCTGCGACTTGTTCCGTATCGTAAATTACCTTTGAAATAAGCTGACCAGAAGGATGATGATCGTGGAAAGATACTGGCAAATGCATGTATTGATGAAATAATTGCTCACGCATCTTCATTACCACCTGGCTTGATATCCAAGACAAGGTATAGGTGCCCATGAAGTTAAATATCCCCCTTGCAATGAATACAGGTATCACGAAATAGGCAGCTAAGCGCAAATAATCGTAATCCCATTTTCCTCCATTGCCGTCGATAATGGGTTGTAGCAGAGAGATGACATACGCATCAATAAGCGAATATCCCACCATGCCAATAATGGCTACACCGAAAGCGAGCTTGAAATCTTTAAGATAAACGGCGAAGCGTTTGAATACATTTTGTGTCGGTAAAGTATGAGTCATGAAGGCGTTAGAATTCGACTTAGTTAAGGTTACACTGGGATATTGTAACTGTTGGGGTGAAAATCCCCAACTATCAATTATTTAATGTTCGCTTTTCAATCAATTGTTTGATTTGCGTACCAATATGGGTAGATATCTTGGCGAAATGTATGTACGTCAACCGAACCTGAATCAACGGTTATCTGTACTTGCCCGTGCTCAGAGGTCCGATACATCTTGGGGCTAACCTGTTGGTAGCGTTCAACTACGGCCTCTTTTGGAAATCCCCAACGGTTCATATAGCCCTGACTAAAAATCACCTGTTGAGGCATCACTTTTTGTATAAACTCCAACGACGACGAGGTGTTGCTACCATGATGGGGCGCAATGACAACATTGGACTGTAACGCGCTGCCATAGCCTGCAACGAGTGTTGCTTCGATTGTTGCATCTATATCGCCCGGCAGTAGCAAGCTGTAGTTTCCATCAGTGATCTTCAGGACACAAGATCCATTGTTATCATTGTACCATTGCGGCTCGTCAGGCCATAGGACCAAAATAGTTAGCCCTTGCCAACTTAGTTGCTGGCCTTGTCTACAAACGTCATTTGTGGTGTAAACATGTTTAATCACTATCTTTTCGCGCAGCATTGGCAAACTTCCACTGTGATCGTTGTCAAAGTGGCTAATAAAAAGTGTGTCAACCTGCTTCAATCCTTTGCTGCGTAAAAACGGGATTAACACACTATCGGCCATATTAAAGCCACTAGGATACGCAGCGCCCACATCGTAAACTAAAGCATGATTATTCTTAATCAAAACAGCAGACAACCCCTGCCCCACATCAAGCACATTAATTTGCCAAGCTCGAGAATTTGGCGTGAATGCATAAGTCAATAACGGAAGACAAAACACCACTGGCCATATGCGAGGTACTAACCCTCTTGGTAACAAGATTACTAATGTCGCGATGCTAAAACAGAGCCACACAAACGCGGGTATCGATTGAATAGAATATGCAGCCCCAGGCCATGCCCCCATATCACTTAACCTTTCGAGCAAAAATTGTAACCCCCAATCGATAAGCATCATAAGCTGCGGCCAATAAGGTAGCGACAACAACATCATAATCACTGCGAATAAACACAAAGGGACAATCAGCAACGTCACAATGGGCACCGCAAGCAAATTAATCACAGGGGCGGCAACAGAAATAAATGAAAACTGCCAAGCCACTAATGGCAACATCAACAGGCTTAAAGCCAACTGCAAGCGGCACATTCCAACAAACCAGCCTTTAATCGAAAACTCCTGATGTTGTACAGGCCAACGCCAAAATACGAAGCCGATAATTAATACAGCGCCAAAACTGAGCCAAAAGCTTTGGCCAAATAGACTAAGAGGGAATAACAGAATAAAAGCAGCCACACTTATCAGTAAAATTCGCTTGAAACGCCAATGAATACGACTTAACAATAAACAAGCCGTTAACGCCAGCATTAGCCAAGCTCTTAAAGCAGGTAACCCTAAGCCCGCTAAATAGGCATAGCCCAGTGTAGCGAAAAGCGTAGTAAGCACGCTAATAAAGTAGAAATTTGCATTTTGCGTCTTGGTTAACACTCGGTAACAAAAAAGTAGCGCGCTGGCGATAAACAGATAGCAAAGGCTAGCAACCAGCGCTAAATGTAAACCCGAAATCGCGATTAAGTGGGCAACACCGGTCCGCTGCACAAGGGACCAGTCATCTGGTGTGAGTAGCCCGCGATGTCCCAATGCAAGAGCGGCCAACCACGGCGTTGTTGGTAACTCTAGTTCAATTAAGGCGTCTAGGAGGCGCTGGCGCAGTGTGACCTTACTTGTAAGTAACACGTTGTTTTCATGTGCTTTTACATAACCTGTAGCTGTGATAGCTTGACTAAATAACCACTGCTGATAATGAAAACCGCCTTGATTTGCTAAGCCATGGGGTGGTTTTAACTTCACCCACAGCTGCACCCGTTGACCTTGTTTAACCGGCCATTTGGGTCTAGCCCAGCTAACGCGAATAAGCTTACCCCTCGTCAGTTCTCTACTATCAAGGCTAAAGATAGTCAGGTTAAACCGCGTGCTATTTTCATCATCTATTAAACTTTTTACGTCCCCAGTTACCCATACACCTTGTTTAAAATCATTCTCTTGCAGTTGCCAAGCTTGTTGCCAATGCCCTACACTTGCCATCCAAAAAATACCAAGCAAAGAACAACAGCCTAGAGATTTAATCGTCGCTAAGGTTGAATTATGCGTTGTGAAGCACCAAAGCAGTATGGCAAGGGTTAAAATTATTGGTAGAATGGCCAACGCAGGAAGAGAGGTCCAAATGACAGCCGACATACTTGCTGCAATAAAACTGAAAAGTCTTCCGTCCATAGTGCTTGGCACATCCTATGTATCACCTTTCAACTTATTATAGGGAATCATGCTGAAAAAGTTCATTAAACGCTTTTTACCGGACCATCATAAGATTAAAAAGCAAAAAGCATTGAAGATATTCGGCACCTTGTTGCACGACCCCAATCTTTGGCACCTAAATCGTCGTTCTGCATCTGGCGCCTTTGGGATAGGACTCTTTTTTGCCTTTTGGCCTGTGCCATTTCAAATGTGGTTATCAGCCGGAGCAGCCATACCGCTTAGAGTAAATTTACCTCTGTCGGTCGCCACGGTTTGGATCACAAATCCGTTTACTATGCCGCCGATTTTTTACGGAGCATACTTAGTCGGTGCAACCATTTTAGGCACAGATACCCAAGCCTTCCATTTTCAATTGAGTTGGGACTGGGTTGTGCAAAGCCTCGAAACCATAGGACCCGCATTTTTGCTTGGCTGTGGTGTCTGTTCTGTGTTTTTTGGATTGGCTGGCTATTTCGGACTAAATTACATCTGGCGCTGGTCAGTCGTGAAAGCATGGCAACTTCGCCAAGCTAAATACGCCGCCAAGAAAGCGAAACTAAAGTCCCCCCAATAAAAATAAAAACCAGCCTTTTAGCTGGTTTTATTCATGTTTTGACTTCCTTTAGCGTTATATATAACGCCTATTTTCGGCGAGATAGCCCAACAGCAAAAAGATACTTACGATACTTATTCCCCGATACACACTGGGGATCATCATCATGGTTAACTTTACATGGGGTGTGGTAAATATCACCAACGCGCCGTAACCGAAGGCGCAGATCAGTACAAACACAACGGTTCTTAACAAAAAATGATACGGTGATAAGATATGCTTGATTTTCTTATTTAGAATGTCGCCATAAATAACCAACACCGTCGCCACAATCGTCATGGCAATTTCATTATAATACGGGCTGACCCAGTGGGTTAATGTGCGTAAAACGTCGAAGATAACTGATGTTTCCATTTCTTACTCATCAAGCTCAGCAAACATAGCGAGCATTTCATCTTCGTTCATCACTTTCACACCCAAATCTTGTGCTTTGGTTAACTTTGAACCGGCTTTTTCCCCTGCCACTAAGCAGTTTGTTTTAGCTGAAACACTACCGGACACTTTTGCGCCTAGGCTCTGCAACTTAGCTTTAGCCTGATTGCGATCCATCACATTCAGTGTTCCGGTTAGTACATACACCTGCCCCGCAAGGGGTAACTGATCCACCGCTATTTTTTCAATTTTAGGCCAATACACGCCGGCTTCTTGTAGCGCCGAAATAACCTCAAGGTTATGTTCTTCTTGGAAAAAATTAAAAACATGCTGGGCCACAATCACCCCAACGTCGGATACCCCTTGCAATGCTTCGAGATCAGCTTGTTTTATTGCCTCAAGGGTTAGAAAATGCAGTGCTAAATTTTGTGCTGTCGCTTCGCCGACTTCGCGAATACCAAGGGAATATAGAAATTTGGCTAACGTGGTTTTTTTACTTTTCTCTAGGGAGTTCACCAAATTTACCGCTGATTTTTCCCCCATTCTCTCCATGCTTGCTAAGGGCGCAATATCTAGCGCAAAAAAATCTGCTGGGCTTTTAACCATGTCAGCGTCAACTAATTGTTCAATCAATTTGTCGCCTAAACCGTCAATATCCAACGCTTTACGTGAGGCAAAATGCTTCATGGCTTCTTTACGTTGGGCTTTGCAATACAAGCCTCCCGTGCAACGCGCAACCGCTTCTCCTTCGAGTTTCTCTACCGCAGAGCCACACACTGGGCACATTGTTGGGAACACAATGTCTGTGCCATCATCAGGGCGTTTATCAGCCACAATAGCGACGATTTGCGGGATAACGTCACCTGCGCGACGAATGATCACGCTATCGCCTATTTTTATCCCTAAGCGATCGATCTCATCTTGATTGTGCAATGTGGCATTAGATACCGTTACACCGCCGACAAACGTCGGAGCGAGACGCGCAACCGGCGTAACTGCGCCAGTTCTGCCGACCTGAAATTCGACGTCTAACAAGGTGCTCATTTCTTCTTGAGCAGGAAATTTATGGGCAATCGCCCAACGTGGTGCCCGAGCAACAAAGCCCAGCTCTTGTTGCATTGCAATTTCGTCAACCTTAAACACGACACCGTCAATGTCATAGCTTAGCCCACTGCGCAGTGCACCGATTTTATGAAAATAGGTCAGGCACTCTTTTGCACCTTGAGCGACCTCTAACTCTTTACTAAGGGGTAAACCCCAATCGCTGAGTTGTTTTAAGCGCCCAGAATGGGTGATAGCTAAAGGTTGCTGTACGTTTTCAACTAAACCTAACGAATAACTGTAAAATAAGAGAGGTCGTGCAGCTGTGATTTTAGGGTCAAGCTGACGCAAACTGCCTGCAGCGGCATTTCTGGGGTTAACAAATGGTTTTTTACCCTTTTTAATTTGCGCCACGTTTAACGTTTCGAAGCCTGCTCGGGTCATGATCACCTCACCACGTACTTCTAAACGCTGGGGGAAATCTTCACCGCGTAAACGTAATGGGACGTTAGCGATAGTACGAACATTGGTAGTAATGTTCTCACCTACCCGACCATCACCTCGCGTTGCGGCACGTACCAACTTTCCATTTTCATACAAAATACTCACGGCTAAGCCGTCAAGCTTGGGTTCACAGCTAAAACTAATTTCGCTTGTTATCTTTAAACGGTCTTTAATACGCTTTTCAAAGGCAATCATATCGTCTTCATCAAAGGCATTATCAAGAGACAACATGGGTACTTCATGTTCAACTTGCTCGAACGCGCTAAGCGCTGCACCGCCGACCTTTTGTGAGGGGGAATCGGGGCTACGTAAATCAGGGTGAGCTTTCTCAATATCAAGCAGTTCATGCATTAAACGGTCATACTCGGCATCCGGCACCGAGGGGTTGTCCTGCACATAATACTGATAGTTGTATTCATTGATGATGTTGATAAGTTGCGTCAGCCGTTGAGCAGGCGACAAAGCATTAGACATATAATGTTCCAAGATATTCATAGAAAACAGGGAGCGTAAACTCCCTAAAATTAGCGGTGTATCATTCTCTTACGTTCGAACTCACGGATCCGCTCAACGTATTGCTGCAAACCTTGTTTGGTTAACATGCTACGGCGGCCATCAAGAATGTGAGCGTTAAATTCATCTGCAATTTTGCGCGTCGCATTATGCATCATATTAAAAACCTGATGTGGATCACCCTCAATAGGCAAAATCATAAACAAGGTGATCCCCTGGGTGGTGAAGTTCTCTAAATTATCAATGTCAAATACACCCGGTTTAAACATATTGGCCAGACTAAATAGTACCGGCCCTTTGCCATTTGCGTTGACATGACGATGAAAAATATCTTGATCGCCAAATTTAAACCCTAAGGTCAGCAACATAGGTAACAAAGCAGCCCCTTGGATTGGTGCGTCATCCGCCGTTTTAACATTCAGCACGAGCACTTCTTGTGGCTGATCTTGAGTGGGAGTTTGGCTTTTCCCCGAGGCTTCATTTTGTTGTGGTTTAGTTGCTGATGCATCGCTGGTGCTAAGTTGTTCGTCAAAATCAATATTAAGTTGGTCTTCAGTAAATTTCGGCTCTCTTCGTTTACGACCTGCACCATCTTGTTTACGAGTATGCAAAACTTTTTGTGCCACATCTTGGTTCACAGCTTGTTGGTTCACCGCTTGCTCTTGCGTCTCTTGTGCCACAGTTGCTGTTTTTGTCCGCTGAGGAGTCTGCGCTGTATCATTGCCTTTGAGCAGAAATGTGGGTGGCTCAGGTATGTCTTGCGAAGGTTTACTGCCCGCGCTGGCATAATGATGTTGTGCTGTATATTCTGGCTTAGGCTGTGTCACAACTGAGGCATATACCTTGCCCGGCGTCACGGGCGGTTTAGGCGCTGCTTTGGGGGCAGTGTCAGCTGAAGTATCAGCAGATTCTGGAAACGTCGATGCATTTTGTGTCGAAGATTCCGCCGTCTGTTCTTGCTGAGATTGACCACTAAAGGCTAGGTCGTCGTCAAAGGATTTAGAAATATCTTTTTGGTTATCTGTCACTGAATCAGCGACCGGTACTGGCGTAGTTTCATCTGTAGCAGCTTTGTTACTACTGACGACCCGAACTGGGCCCACGCCGAGATCGTCAAAACCACTTTTCATCTCATGCATGTCGTCGTCATCATCATCTAACGAAAAGCTAGGCTCTGATGATCGTTCCCTGTTTACATCCTTGTGACGCCCAACTTCAAACTGTGCTCTTGATTTTGATTTTCCCGAAGACTTGCGAGATACCCACAAGCCATGAATTAACACCCCAGCGATCGCCAAGGTTCCTACTACAAATAACGTCCAGCGTAATACATCTTCCATCGAATTAACTCATACCCTTTTATTATGCTTGCGCGATAGCTAAAGCTTGTTCCACATCAACGGCAACCATGCGTGACACACCCGGCTCCGCCATTGTTACCCCAGTTAAGTGACTCGCCATTTCCATCGCAATTTTGTTATGGGTGATATAAATAAATTGCACACTGGCAGACATCTCACTAACCAGCTTACAAAAACGCCCCACATTGGCATCATCCAGTGGCGCATCTACCTCATCCAGCAAACAAAATGGTGCTGGATTGAGTTGAAAAATTGCGAAAACCAATGATAAAGCGGTCAGCGCTTTTTCTCCACCAGAAAGCAAGTGAATTGTACTATTTTTCTTGCCCGGTGGCCGCGCCATTATGCTCACCCCTGTTTCCAGCAAGTCATCATCCGTTAAGGCTAAGTAAGCAGAGCCTCCCCCAAACACCTTAGGAAACAAAGTTTGCAGACCATTATTAACGCGATCAAAGGTATTTTTAAAGCGAGTTCTGGTTTCTTTGTCAATTTTCCGAATGGCTTGCTCTAACGTCTCAAGTGCTGATTCAAGATCTTGATTTTGTTCGTCTAAATGTTGTTTACGTTGGGCTTGAACATCGTACTCCTCTACGGCCGCTAAGTTGACCGCTCCTAGGCGAGCAACGGCAGAAACGGTACGGTCTAATTGTTCTTGCCAGCGTTTTTCATCCGTGGTTTCACTCAGCCTTTCGAGTATAGGTTGCAACTGTACTTTGGCTTCATTCAGTTGTTCAATCACACTTTTAGCGCGCACACGATAACCTTCGCACTCAACCTGACTGGCTTGTATATTTTGCTGCATCTGATGAATTTGCGCATTAATGCCTTGTTGACCTTTTTCAATCAGGTCAAGCTGATGCTCAATTTCCCCTAACTCACTGTGCAACTTTTTCTGCTCTTCATCCAACTTATTATGTTTAAGTAACATCGTTTGCAACGCACTGCCTTGTTCATCTAAAGGCGTAGACAACAACGTTAACTCGCTGTTCAATTGCTCTTTTTTATAGAGCATATTTTGTAACTGTGCGGTTTCCTTCGCATGAATACTCTTAAGGCTTTGCCACTCTCCCTGATGACCTTTGAGTGTCAATGCCCCTTGATGCAGTTGTGCTTTTAAGGTATCCACCTGGTGTCGCTGATCTCGCAGTTGATTGTTAAGTGCTTCTCGCTGCTTTTCAATGTCGCTTTGCTGATCTTCTAAGCCCAATAAGGTTTCTGCCAATTCCTCGGTTTGCGCGGTCGTTTCAGCTAAATCAGCTTGCTCTTTGAGCAATATTTCTTGTTGTCTTTTGAGTTCCACATGCAGCTTTTGACTACGCTGTGCATTCGTTTGTTGTTGCTGGGTTAGCCATTGAGCGTGATTTTTCTTCTGACTTAATGCCTCGTTACAACGTGACAAGGTGCCCTGAGCTTGCTCTTTACTGTGATTTAGGCGTTCAACCTTTTGTTGTGCTTGCTCATTACTGTGCCGCGCTGAATCACATTGTTGCTGTATTGCAGGTAATTTACTTTCAAGCGTAGCAATCATGTTTGCACGCTGAATGTTGCCCCCTGCCTCTTCGCTACAGCCGTCAACTACCCAGTTATCGCCAAGCCACAATCCATCGGCACTCACAACGCTTTGTCCCTTGCCCAAAGAGTGCCTAAGCGCTAACGCTTCTTCTCGTGTTTTCGCAATGCGAATGTCCGCCATCCACTGTGGAACAACCCCCTTTGTCATGACCGAACCTAACGTGCCAACTTCACTCGAGGAATTTTCTAGTTGACTGGATTGGCTGTCAATCACCAACACTATGCCCTGCCATTTTGCTTCTTCAAATAAAGTGATATCGCACGAACTCTGCACTAGCAGGGCATTTTTTAGCTGAGCGCTGACCGCTTCAACAGCGCTCTCCCATCCAGGGGTCACACGCAGTGTCGCTTGCCAAGGTTGGCTGTCTATGCCTTTTTCAAGCAGCTTTTGTTGATATTCTTCATAACCTTTTGATAAATCTTGCACACTTTGTAGCGCGTTAATTTGCGCCTCTATTGCGTGTAGTTCCCCTTGAGTTTTGGTTTGTGCATCACTAAATGCTCGCCAATCTAGCTGAGCTTGATGCAAAGCCTCCGATTGTGCTTGATACTGCAGTTGTGCTTCATCATGCTGCTCTTGAGCTAACTGTTGCTGTGCATGAGCTTGTTCAATTTGCACATTACACTCTTCGCTATCGAAGCTATTTATCTCACTCTTGATTTCACTAATACGTTCTTCACTACGCATTTGCATCGCCAAGATAGATTGAATTTTACCGTGATAGCTTTGCGCTTGCTGTTTGTACTTTTGATAAGTGTGTTCTTGTTCGCGCCACTGATTTTGCTCCGTTAGCGTGCGTTCTTCCAAGTTCTGCAATTGCCAAATGGCATCTTCTAAGGCGTGTTCAGCTAATGCATGTTCAGGCTCGTACTTATCAATTGTGACGGTTAAATCAGCTATTCGTAACACATTCGTTTTTTGTTCAGCTTCACTGTCTTGTATCGCTTCGTTAAGCGTGCCTAACTCTTGGTTGATTTGGCTGATACGCTGTTTGCTATGCAATTGATTTTGCTCTAGGCGAGTAATGTCAGTACCGAGACGAAAATAGGCTTGTTGGCTATCTTGCAGTTGTTGCTTAAGATCTTGCTGACGCGTGCGATAGAGGGTGATTTCTTTCTCATCACCCCGTTGGCGAGCGATAAAAGCCTCTAAATCAGCTTCTTGTTGCTGGGTTTGTTGCTCTAAGTGAACGATTTTCGCGTTAAAGTTCGACCAACGGATCGCGGCCAGTTCATTGCGTAACTGCCGTTCTTGTTGTTTCAATTCTTTATAACGCTTTGCTGCAGCAGCTTGCTTTTCTAACTTTTGTAATTGGGCAGCCAACTCGCCACGCACATCGTCTAGGCGCTCTAAATTTTCCTTAGTATGGCGAATACGGTTTTCGGTTTCACGGCGTCGTTCTTTATATTTTGAAATACCTGCCGCTTCTTCGATAAACACTCGTAATTCTTGAGGTTTTGATTCAATTAGCCGAGAAATCGTCCCCTGCTCGATAATGGCATAACTGCGAGGGCCCAAGCCTGTACCTAAAAACAGATCGGTCACATCTCGGCGCCGGCATTTACTGTTATTCAGAAAATAGCTGGATTGACCATCTTTTGTGACCAAGCGCTTAACAGAGATTTCATTGTAGCTTGCAAACTCACCTTGAATACGCCCCGATGTATTATCAAAAACCAATTCAACCGTGCACTGAGAAACTGGCTTACGAGCACTTGAACCATTGAATATCACGTCTATCATGGCATCACCGCGTAGGTTTTTCGCAGAGCTTTCTCCTAATACCCAGCGCACAGCATCAATGACGTTAGATTTACCACAGCCGTTAGGGCCGACTATTGCGGTCATATCGTCAACAAAGGGAATGCTAGTTGGGTCAACAAAAGACTTGAACCCTGCGAGCTTTATTTTCTTTAAGCGCATGAATAAAAAGGTGATTCCGGTTTTATCGTTATTTTGGGAAACACTAGAAATGTAGCAAAACTCACTCCGTGTAACAATTGACGTTTTGCCGTGACCTAGTTCATCAGTATAATACCCCAAGATAGCATCGATATTTGCCAATTAATTCAACGTATTAGACAATTTTCGGCAAACAATCATTAAATGTACAAATAGTATACAAAAGAGGCTACACATTGAATTACTTCTTACAGGGCTTTTCCCTTATTCAAACCAAAGGCTTAAAGCGCTTTGTTTTTATTCCCTTGATGGTTAATTTGCTCCTGTTCGGTGTTGCATTCTATGCACTTTTTGGGCAAATAGACGGGGCGATTGTGTGGTTGGTTGATTTAATACCAGACTGGCTAGGGTGGCTTAAATCAGCATTGAGTTACATTATTTGGCCCCTTGCAGTGATCAGTATCTTACTTATTTTTGCGCTTATTTTCGGTACATTAGCCAATTGGATTGCTGCCCCTTTTAATGGCTTGTTGGCGGAAAAAGTTGAGAAACACCTCACAGGGCAGGATTTAGGCGATACAGGGGTATTAGACGTAGTTAAAGATATTCCCCGAACGTTAGGCCGTGAATTTGCAAAGCTTGCCTACTACATACCACGCGCATTGGGTTTCTTGTTGTTATTTTTTATATTGCCTGTATTTGGTCAAATACTGTGGTTTTTGTTTTCGGCATGGATGATGGCCATCCAGTATTGCGATTACCCCTTTGACAATCACAAAGTGCCGTTCAAAGACATGCGAAGAACGCTAAACCAGAGTCGAGGAAATTGCTTTAGCTTTGGTATTGGGGCTAGCATTTTCTCTATGATCCCCATAGTCAATTTTCTTGTCATGCCGGTTGCCATATGCGGCGCAACAGCAATGTGGGTAGATAATCTAAAACCCAAACTGTTAAACGACGTTAACGCGTAACCGTTGACGTCGTTTTTATCACAGTACAACGTGCTTATAACGCCTTCATCATCGAATCAATTTTTGTAGCTGTTTAGCGCTCACCGGGCGGGCAAGATCGACGCCCGTCGCTCGGGGAGTATTAATGTTGCTGCCCGCTTTTGTCTCATTGTCGTGAGATAATGCCATTATCAGTGCCACAATGCGTTTATTCGCCGGGGTTGATACGCCTATTCGCGCTCCCGTATCAACCACGGCACCGTTGAGATACCTGATCTCAGTTGGCTTGCCTTGTGACATATCCCACCACATTGACGTGCGTACATTTGGATCCACCGCCAGCATTTTATTCGCAACGCGGGTAAACAAGAAATTCGGCAGTTTGAGTACATAAGGGATCACACTTGCGGGCACTGACGTGACCTTTGGCAAGGTCAGCCCTAGCTCGCTCGAGACGGCCAATAACTCTTGCATTAACGTAGCGATAACTAACCGATAACCTCGCTGTTCTAACATGCTTTTAACCGGAATATCGGCAAGCGCATTAATGCTATTGCCTAAATTCAACTGTAATTTAGCCCACAATAATGCTTGCATATCTTGCGTTAGCGCAACGGGCAACAAGGGGCTATTCAATAAACTCATTAAATCAGTGCTTACGTTGGCTTGGCTTGATTGCTCAATGGTGAGATGCCCTTCTGAACCTCGATGCAAATGGCCTTGTTCTAACTCGACGACATTAAATGGCACCATAACACGCAACACGATATTGTCAGGAAAGGCATCTTTGACTTGTTTATCTGAGCCCAAACCATTTTGACAACATAATATTACCGTATCCTTATTGACCAAAGGCTTAATATCCTGCACGGCTTGGTCAACACTGTGGCATTTCACGGTTAACCATAAAAAATCGCAGTTAATATGCTCTGCTGAAAGTTTAGCCAATATGTCACTATCAAGAAAGTTAAGCTGCTCAGCACGGGCGTGATGCTCTTGGTAGTCAGTTAATGTCACCCCTTGCGCTAACTTATTTCTGACGGAAGCTCGACAAACAAGCGCCACATTTATCCCTAAATGGTGCATACAGGCACCTAAAAAACTGCCTATTAAACCGGCTCCAAATACTACATGAGACGACATACGGCTCCTTTAACAGATTGATAACATTCATTTAATTTGCACCAAATTAACACATACACTTATGAAGCATACAAAAATTTCATACAATAGGGTTTTATGCCAAGCTCGAGCTGGACAATTTGACTTATTTGTACGCTATTTTTCGCCACCTCTTCGTTTATGCGGCGCTGTTTATCTTAGTTGTTTATTTCGTAGAGGCCCAGCGGCCGCTGTTACGTGACTGGTTTCTACCATTGCCGTGGATTGGCTACGTTGCATTAGGTGTAAGTGCAGTAATAGCGCTACAATTTGGCCGAAGCCGACTTTTTTGGTGCTGCGTCATGCTGGCTATATTACTGCTTATAGGCCATGAAAAAATAGACCTCTCGTCTGAATTTAGCCGCCGTTTACCGCTAATCGTGCTCATGATACTCAGTTATTTAAGTTGTGTTAAAGACAGCGGTTTTTCAGGGCACAATGTGGCGGTAACCTTGGTAAAACTGTTCGTTGTCACTGTGCTAAGTTGGGCTGCATTAACGTACTTGCCAGCGCTAGTCCAAAACCATCTGAGTCCAATGTATACCTTTGCTAACCAGATTGCCCCTGGATTGAATGCCATATACACCCCATTAGAGTGGCTGTTGGTTGGGTTGGCATTGGTTACCTGTTTGTTGCGCTTTATCTTTGTGACGGATAATAATCATGCAGCATTGCTTTTAGGCGCCCTACTCGTTGCCATTATGCCAGCTTATTCGGGCTTTGAATTGCATAGCGTTTTAACCCTCGTTTTAGCCACAAGCTTTGTCTACGCCATGTTAAAAGACAGCTTTAACATGGCGTTTAAGGATGAACTGACAGGTGTCCCCTCACGTAGAGCGTTAATGCAATACGTAAACACCCTTGGACGTAAATATGTGGTGGTTATGGCAGATATAGATCATTTTAAGAAGTTTAACGATACCTACGGTCATGACGTTGGTGACGAAGTGCTAAAATTGGTAGCCAGTCGGTTAAATAAAATCGGCGGAGGTGGCAAAGCGTTTCGCTTTGGTGGTGAGGAATTTATTATGATATTCCCTCGAAAAACCCCGCAGCAAGCCTTGCCTTTTGTAGAGCAAATTCGGCAACTTATCGCAGATTATCCCATCGCCTTACGTGAAAAACCCCGTCCTAAGAAGGCCCCTAAGCGTGGTACTGGCAAACCAAATCAAGGTAAAACAGTTAAAATTACCGCCAGCTTTGGGATCGCAAAGCGTAGCAGCGAGTTCAATCAGTTCAGTGATATCATGAAGCAGGCCGATATCGCCTTATATACAGCGAAAAAAGCGGGCCGTAACTGCGTGCAGCTTGCGAAGCAACCCGAGTAATATTATGTCAATTCAACACGTTTTAGTTATCGGCTATGTTTGGCCAGAGCCTAACTCCTCTGCAGCTGGCCAACATATGATGAGCCTACTAACCCTGTTTATTGAGCAAGGCTGGACGGTCAGTTTTGCCAGCCCCGCTGTACAAGGCGAGCATAAAATCGACCTCACTGAAATGGGCATTAGTGAGCACAGTATTGCCCTTAATTGCAGTAGCTTTGATGATTTTATTGTGCGCCAAGCACCGGATCTCGTGTTGTTCGATCGTTTTATGTTAGAAGAACAGTTCGGCTGGCGCGTGGCCAAACACTGTCCAGATGCGCTTCGCGTGCTTGATACTGAGGATCTCCACAGTTTACGCAATGCTCGCCACCTTGCATTTAAGCAAGATAGACCTGTTAATGAGTGCGACCTCAAAAGCGATTTGGCTTTGCGTGAAATTGCCTCAATCTATCGCTGTGACATCAGTTTAATCATTTCTGATTACGAATACACTTTGCTGCAAAATACCTTTAAAGTACCAGAGTACTTGCTTCATCACTGCCCTTTTATGCTTGATTTAGAAGGTGCCGGCGAGCAAACACTAGGCAAAACATTTTCCCAGCGACAGCATTTTATTAGCATCGGGAATTTTCGCCACGAGCCCAATTGGAACGCCGTGCTGTGGTTAAAATCAGAGATTTGGCCCTTGATCCGTCAAGCCCTCCCCACAGCGCAGTTGCATGTTTATGGTGCGTATCCACCGCCAAAAGCAACCCAGTTGCATAACCCAAAGCAAGGCTTTCATATTAAGGGTTGGGCAGAAGATGCAAAAGCAGTGATGAGAGATGCAAGAGTTTGCGTTGCTCCTCTTCGTTTTGGCGCTGGAATAAAAGGCAAATTGGCCGAAGCCATGCTTTGTCAAACACCTAGTGTGACGACCTCGATTGGTGTTGAAGGTATGTGCGGCGACAGCCAATGGCCAGGTGCTGTGGCGAATTCCGCCCAAGAGATAGCACAGCACGCTATCGCATTGTATCAGGATGACGAGAGGTGGCATCGGGCCTTGCAAAATACCAAACAAGTATTACAGCGCTTCAACAAATCAACCCTTGGGCCTGCACTAGTGGCGCACCTCACAGAAACTAAACGCAGGTTGTCTGCCCATAGACTTGAGAATTTTACCGGCAGCATGCTTCAACATCATCACCATAAAAGTACCCAGTATATGGCACAGTGGATCGAAGCCAAGAATCGTTGTGAAGATGGCTCAACAGATTTAGCGGAGTAAATATGACGGCAAATGAAACGGTTGGTTTTTGAGCGATATTTACCACTAATATAGTATGTATTTCGTTCGCTTAAATCAGTAGAATAAGCGCTTTTTTGAACGCAATGGAATAGGCGTTGAGCACTTCACAGCGAACTCATTTTTCCCCTGTTGGCTTTAAAGTGCCTATCATGCTGTTTATTATGGCGATTGCTGTTGCGATCAGCGGATACTTCACCCTGTCAGACTCGGTGGAAGAACAAAGCCGCTTACAACAACAATCTATGACCCCTGCTTTTGACTTGGTCACCGAGGAATTAGTAAAGCCCCTGCACACCGCACAAATTCTTGCCAATACACAAACCTTACGCCGCCTAATGGCTGCCAAAATCATTGACGATACCGCCATACTGGAGTTGGTTAAGCGTATGTCCGTGGACTACAACATGGACTTTTTTGTGGCCAGTGAAAACAGCCGCAAGCAATATAATGCTGACGGCAGCACATTAGCGTTAAAAGAGGGGAAAGTTGAATGGTATTTTAGAATTAAGCAACAATCTATGAATGTCGCAGCAGCGCTAGGTAATAGGCAAGATATTCATATTTATTTTGATGTGAAGGTGTTTAGTGAACAAGGCACATTTTTAGGATTTATTGGCGTGGGTAAGCGTTTGAAAACTTTTTTAGAAGCCTTTGATAGCTATAAGGATTCATTTGGTTATGATTTTGTGTTCGTGGATCATAATGACGACGTTGTATTGGCGTCAGATCCAGAACTTTTAGCCGACGGAAAACGCATTTTGTCACTCGAGCAATTATCTTGGTTTCAGGCTCTATCACCACAGCAGAAAACCTTGCCTAGTTTAAATAACACGATTGTCAAAACGGCAGATTTCACCAGCTTAATTGCTCAAATCGACTTAAAAGCATTACACTGGAAATTGTACCTAATTACCCCCCTTTCATCGCGTAAAGACGCAAGTACCCATGCTTATACCAGTCATACATCATTCGTTTTATTGATTATTTTTGTGGTGTTTGTCACAGCGCATCTTATTATTCGCTTTTTTGAACATGAGTCAGCCAAAAAACATCAACTTGATCCTCTAACACAGTTGCATAATCGAGCGCATTTGCAATGGCGTTTTGACAAAGTCGCTAGGGCCAATCAAGCCGCTAGCCTAATTATGGTTGATGTAGATAATTTCAAACGCATTAATGATACTCGTGGGCACAATGTAGGTGACAAAGTATTGATTGAAATTGCGCAATCACTGCAAAGTGAGTTGCGAGAACATGATGCTATTGCCCGCTGGGGCGGTGAAGAATTCGTTATCTTGTTACCCGCAACAAGTCTCGAAAAAGCCAAAAGCATCGCCCAACGCACCTGTACAAAAATTGCCCAACACCCATTAAAACTAGTCGATGAAGAAAGTTTATCCGTTTCTGCGAGCTTTGGCGTTACCTATACAACGCAAGCTCGTTCACTGGAGCGATTGATTAAAGTGGCAGATGATGCGTTATATGAAGCCAAGCACGCTGGAAAAAATTGTGTGCGCGTACACGAGTTAAGTTAGCCATCATAGAACTAGCTAAGCACTAATCATATTAAAAAACGATTGTTCACCTATGTTATAATTTATTTTTAGTTTTATTCTTCCAGCAATTTTCGCGGGGTGTTTGTGCTAGCTCGTGTTCGCAACAAGGTGTTATTTACCTCTAAACGTTTCTCAGCTTATTTAGTGACGTATCCAAAGCAACATAAGGTTATGAACCATATTGATCCTGTTGCAAAAGGTAAGTATTTCAAATTTAATATTGTATTACGTCAGCCAAAAATGGGCGGCGTCTTTCATTGTCAAAAATGCATAGTCAATTTGTTCGGTCGAGTGTATTTATTCAGACCTGACAAATATGAACACAGCGTCACTAGGATTGAGGAAGGAGAGCGCAAGCTATTGAGTTTTGCGCTTATTTTGTAACGCCCATTGGTTCTATCGCACTCAGAGAAATGCCGTTTTAAAGTCGATTGACCCACCAACCCAACATCAATGCACATGAAAAACTCAGTAATGTGCCCAACATCATATATTCAGTCAACTTCATGTCTCTTTCTTTTGTTAAGTCGCCAAATCGAAAAATCGTTTTCGCGGCCAACAAAAAGCCGACGCCGGCAAATTGCCCTATTAATATAAACGATATAATCAGGCAGCGCTCTAAGTAACCGATCCAACATCCTGCAGAGGCAAGGCCTGTTTGCTTATCTTTCAGCTGCGCGGTGTAATGATTAAGGGCTATTGAGATAGCGATAGAGGCGGGGCGACACGCAATCACATAGGCACAGCCTACAGCCAAATATTTTACCGTCAACAATGAAAGCAGTTGACTTTGTATCAGTTCGATATCAGCGCCGTTCAGCCCCCATGCTGCCAGTGCAACAATCAATACATGAAAAAATTGATCTAGTAAAAAATAAACCAACTTATCTGCTTGATAGGACTTCCATATATCAATAAGCAGATGAGAAAACCCTATTAAGACAATCGCTATCCAGCCTTTTACGCTTAACTCTCCTGCCAACCATAAGGCAATAACCAGCAAACCAATATGTGACAGAATATGTTTACACAAGCCCCATGAAGCATAATGATGGGTATTCCTACACGCCACCCATTGGCCTTTTTGTAGATAAAAATCCCCTAATACATGAGCCACAATCATCAATAAAAATAGCGTCATTATTCACCTTCCTTAGTTAATTTTTCCTCAAAAAACACCACATAGGCTTTGATTAAATCGGCTCCGATACGTGCTAAATGCTTTGTCACATTTTGTTGGCTGGTGCTTATTGCCTTAGCTAATTGGGTGTGAGTAGGAAAGTCCATACTTAAATAATGATAAAGCACTTGTGCTTGCTTCTGTGTATGTGAATACAACACACTATCTAAAAATTTCGTCGCTAATACTAATGCATCGTAAAAGGCGGTACTTTCGTGATGTAAGCTAATATGCCCCCTAGGCGTATTGTCTAATCCCCTGCCTGACAAAGTGAAAGCACTGCCTTGTGATACGCTAGGCTTATCGCCGTCAATAAGTTGCTCCCCTAAACCAATTGATAAGGTGATCCCTAAAGGTTGTTGAGTATTTTCAGCACTAAAAAGTAGGCTTCTCAGTTCAATCGCTGCACGCATTGCGTGTTGTGGATGTTTAAATATGAGTTGTAAACTATCACCGCGATAAATCTCACCTTGGGTATTAAAACGCGCTTGGCATTTTGCTAAGTATTTCTCCATTATATCCACTGCAAGCTGATAATCTTCTAGGGACATAGCCGTTGAATCTACCAAATCTCCGGTCAATACAGCGATCATATTCGAGCCTTAATGCGTATATTTCGTTCAATTAGGGTATCGAGTTTACGACGAACCAGAGTGAACACGCAAGAGAACAATCAATTTTGGTTGTTAATTGACTTAACAACCAAAATTGATTGTTTAATATAAATACAACCTTAAAAGGCTGTTAAGTAAACGTGAGGGTAGTAGGGTTAGGCCGAAGCGACTAACAAATTGCTCGTATTGAAGAGTATTGAAGAGTATTGAAAACACCTTGATATACCTCTGAAGCAGCATTATACCAATTCCATTAAATAAGACGAATAGAAACAGGAATACCTTGCATATGAAACAGCCTATTATCGGTTACACTAAAGACGAAGAATCTCATTGGGTAGCTAAACTTGCTTGCGGCCACCACCAGCATGTACGTCACGACCCACCCTGGACCAACCGCCCCTGGGTGACAACCCAAGAAGGCCGTGAACGTCATAAAAATGTTGAACTTGAATGTAAAAAGTGCGACCAAGGGGTCGTTCGAGACTTTCTCTAACCCACGAGCATTTAAGGTTTAGGCAACCAACAATAGCGCTATTTACTTCAGTGCGTAGCCGTCTCTAAAGTCAGCCCAGTGCGTCACAATATGATCGACTACTCTACCCCCCACGATCACGATGTTATCAACGGTTTCAGCAAACCCACCAGCTGTTTCGCCCGGCGCAGGATCAAGATGCGCAAGGGTTGTTTCATGAGGGTTACCCTGATCAAAATTTACCGCCCCGCGTAAACTCAGCACCCGATCAGTCCCTAATGTTCGTGATAGCACTTGGGCAATCGCTACCCCCTCCATTTCAGCAATCATGTAATCATCAGCTCCATATAGTTCGCTGATGTACTGAGCTTCCGCAGACAAACCAGGACCATGAAAAAAGGTGTCTCCCGCAATGTGCGTACCAACAGTTACCCTAGGTTTACGCCGCGCCTGTGGCTCTGGGTAACGCATACGATAAGCTTGCGCTGACGCAGAATCTTTCAAGGAAGCATCTTTGGTTAATGAAACCGCCAAATTGACTAACGCGGGATTAATTTGGTAAACGCGAATGTCTTCATAGCCTTGCCTTGGCATAAATACAGCTGCCCCTGGTTCACCTTCATCCGGCATCCAGCGGTGACCCAAGTCATAATCGATTAACCAACTTCCCCAATTCACATCTGCAATAGTGCCTTGTGAAGGTGGAATGCCACCTACTCCACTGATCATGAAATAACTCTGACTGAAATCAAATTGACTATTCAAAATAATTGCCTGCATGGAAGATGACGACGCCACTTTCCCCATGCCTAACACCGAACCACACACTCCATTCTTATTACAAAATACTGGCGTTAGGGCACCAGCAACATCCATCGATTGGGCATCTATAAAATAACGTTCAAACCAATGTTGGAATTCGCCAGGCTTATCACCTTGATTGGCACCAATTTCAAACATACCAGCGATGAACACTTTAACCTCTATGGGTTTATTCTGTGCCCCAAAGGCTGACACACTCATGACACAACACAATACACAGATTAAAAACTTCAACTCACACTCCAAATAACTAAATCATATATAAAACGAAATACTGGCTGCAGCATAGCAATAACCGCACCTGCCATTACACAAAATTAAACAACGAAAAATCAACGTGTTAAATAGCGTTAAGTAGAAAGCATCATCCCTCATTGCACCAAAATGAAGCGATAGGAGGATCATAACCATGCAGTAGCGCAATCTGAAGCAAAACCAGCATATTGTGCTTGCTACCAACTTTGGTTAACGTATTACTTGGTCACCGCCAGCGAGCCTAAGCATGTTAACGTCAAAAAATACCGGACTAGTGGTCATTGATATTCAAGGCAACTTAGCCCAACAGGTGTTTCAAAGCGAAGTACTGTTGAGCAATACGTTAACATTGATTAAAGGGGCAAAATTATTGGCGCTCCCTATCATCCACGTCGAACAAGCTCCGCTGAAGTTGGGTAAGACCGTGAAATCCCTCGCCGACGAACTTACCCACTACCCACTGATCAGTAAGCATACATTTGACGCCTGCGAAGAAGCATCATTTATAAGAGCCTTACATGAATGCGATAGAAAAAATTGGCTGGTATGCGGTATAGAAGCGCACGTCTGTGTCTATCAAAGTGTGAGGGGGTTATTGAGCTTAGGCTATCAAGTAGAGCTTGTCAGTGATGCTATCTCCTCAAGAACGCACGCTAACAAATCTTTAGCGCTGGAAAAGTTAACAGCGCTTGGGGCGAATATCACGGGGGTAGAAATGGCTTTATTTGAATTGGTAAAAGATTGCCGCCTGCCAATATTCAAAGCACTATTACCTTTGATAAAGTAGTCCGTTTGTCTTTATGTAGCAGGCACAATTAACCTAACGCACCTGCCGTTGAATTTCTTCAATTACGGCTTGTAAACCGTTGCCTCGAGATTGGCTCACATGCTTACCCAGTCCCAATGACTGAATATACGACGGCAAACTAAATAACTTTATCTCGCTAAGCGTTAAGTGCGCCAAAGGCTCAAAGATAATCGCCAGCAAGCCACGCACAATTTTACTGGAGGAGTTAGCCGACAAAATAAGATGCTCCCCTTGTTTTTCGCATTTCAGCCAAACTTGACTTTCACATCCCATCACTTCGTATTGGCCTATTTGGTCTTCTTGGGGTAATTTATTTAGTTGCTTACCTGCCAACATAATCTGCCGATAAATTTCATCCCAACTGCGCGCCTCACGGATTTTGTTCGCAATCGGTAAAAGGTCAGTATTGACCGAGCTGGCGTCATTGTGCGTATTATCAAGCTTCCGCTTTTGTTCGAGTTTGTCCTGCCTAGCCAAGACTTCCACAGAGGATGATGTAGGGCGAAGGGTGCACAATACACGCTTTAGCACATCCACAAACCGACTAACGTCTTCAAGGGTGTTGTAACAGCTTAATGAAATACGCACCGTACCCTCAATTCCCAGTGCCTCCATTAAAGGCATCGCACAGTGATGCCCCACCCTTAGCGCAATATTATGCTCATTAAGCAAGACGCCAAGATCCTGATTATTTACCCCTTCAATCGTAAACGACTGGGTACAAATACTATTGCTAGTTTCCCCCCAAAAACGGATGCCATCTATTGATTGTAAACCCTCTATAAGCGCCGTATACAAGGCTTGTTCTTGGGTATGGATCGCTGCCCTATGCTGGCGCACGAATGCCAGCGCAGCGCCAAGTCCCAACACACCTGCAATATTAGGAGTGCCGGCTTCAAATTTGAACGGTAATCCTTGAAATGTAGTACCTGAAAAGCTGACTTTTTCAATCATTTCCCCGCCCATTTGATAAGGAGGCAAACCGTCCAATAATACTTGACGACCGTACAATACGCCTATTCCCGTTGGGCCGAATACCTTGTGTCCACTAAATGCATAAAAATCACAGTCAAGCGCCTGTACATCAACAGACATGTGCGCAACTGCTTGGGCACCATCAACGAAGGTTAGCACCCCATGCTTTTTTGCCTGAGCAATAATCAACGCCACTGGGTTAATATTGCCCAGCGCATTAGATACGTGACTAATCGCAACAAGAGCCGTTTTATTAGTGATCACATTTTTAATATTATCGACTTTCAATACGCCGTTTTCGTCCACCGGAATGATTTTAAGACGCAGCCCATGCTCATTGGCAATTTGCTGCCATGGTACAATATTCGCGTGATGCTCTAACGCGGACAAAACGATCTCGTCCCCTGACGACAAGTGACCTTTGGCGAGCACACTCGCAATTAAGTTAACGCTTTCAGTGGTACCTTTTGTCCAAATAATTTCCTTTTCACTACGCGCATTAATAAACGCCGCGACGTCTTTACGCGTTTGCTCGAAAGCCTCTGTGGCTGCTGCCGATGCGCGGTGACTCGCACGATGTACATTCGCATTTTGCTGTGAGTAAAAACGGTTGACTGTATCAATGACGATCTGGGGTTTCTGAGTAGTAGCACCATTGTCGAAATACACCCATGATTTATCGTCATTCAGTTGCTGAAAGATGGGAAATTGTTGACGTAAAAACGACTCAGACATAGCACACTCGATGGGAATTAATAATGGGGGCGAATTGTTGTTAATATATGTGGCTTAATCAAGTCTAATCATCACATTTATCGCTTTATGACCGTCCTGAGTTAGCGCTGCACGCACTAGGCCTGCGCTTTATCTAAGCTCATCAATAACTCGACTAAACGGATAATTTTAATATTGGATAATTGTCGATAATCAAAGTATGGGCAGACCACTGCACGAGCCTTGCTATCAATGGCAAATTCTTGATCTAGCCAGTGCAAATTCAACGCTTGTGTATTCGCCATATCGGCCAACATTGATTTTGCATAGGTGCGTCCCATGATGATGTGAAAAACAGCGACGTCTTCATTCCCATTGTGCCTAGGGTCAATATGTACAGGAACCGACTGATTATTTATCTCTAGAGAGGGAAATATCAAAGCGGTTTGACTTGACTCCTGAAGTAAAAAGCGATCCCTGTAGGCCTGCCAGCTTTGACATTCAGCACCGGCAAGTTGAGCATTTAACCTGGCATCAGCACTGCGCCAGGCAAAGATTAACTTGGCATACACGTTGAACACTTTACGCCAGCCATTGCCACATTCTCTATTGATCGCTTCGATGTCCCCATCATGGAGTGCCTGTCGATGGTCAATAACAGGGAAATTTTGATAGGTCGGGCGATTGCCAATATATACATTAACCCGAGCTTGGCTAGCGCCTAAGCCCGCATGCTGAATGACAGAATTTTTCAAAACTAACCTTGTGGTTGTAGTTCCTCATCAATGCAGGCAAGCATTTCTTCTGCCTCAAGCATAATCCCCTCTTCATCTTCACTCAAAGGAAAGACTAACACTAAGGTGCCGTTGTTTTGCATACCCGGTAACCATACTTGATGCCACTGGGCAAAATCAATTTGTTTAGGCACGCAATCGGGAAAGTCGTTTTTAACCCAAGCTTGGGCAAACTCAGCATATGGCCAAACAGGGATGCACGCATCGTCTTCAGCTTTAAGCATTAACCAGCCATTATCACCGTAAAGTCCCCACAAATGCTGACGTTCAATCATGCTGGCAATCGCATAATCAAAGCGCTCTTCGGGCAACAGTTTACTGAGGGCAATAAAATCTTCAGCTGAAATTTCGGTCATATTAACGTCCTGAATAGTGTGGGTTTGTTGTGAATAGCGAGAGCGTACAAACAAGCCATACCAGTGTGGCTTACACCTCAAAATTATGCAATTTTTCACCAAAAACTTGATTTTTAGCTTTTCTTGGACTGTTACTTAACAAACCAAGGAAAAGGTGAAAATCAATGTCAGCAAAATCGGTGGCGCAGAATACACTATCCTCCTCTAAAACGCCAAAAAGACGGGCGTTATTAATCATTATTATTCTGCTTAGTGCAGTAGGGCTATATGCCTACTTGTACTACAGCAATATCGAAGAAGGCTCGAGCAACAATAATCTTTACCGCATTTTGTACGAAGCGACCAATACCTTAAACGAAAACATCGACAAGTTAAAACGAGGCCACGATTATAACGAGAGTGAAACATCGATTCGCTCTTTACTTCCAAGTTATCAGCGCACGTCAACTGTGCCTCTGCGCAAAGTACCCAAACCCCTAACCTACACATTAGCTGCCCAGCAAATCCTAATTCAAGATAAAGCAAAAGAATCGATTGCCAAACTAGAGGTGCAAGACATTTTGCCCACGCCCAAAGCGGGATTCAGTCAATATTTGTTTGCCAGCAAAGATGGCGCCGTTTTGGCATCCGCGGGGCAAGAGAAAACCATATCTATCGTCGATCTCACCAGTATTAACCACGCTTTTTTACGCCAAGAAAGCCGCTCACTGTTGTCTATGGCTGATGCAGTTAAACCACAAGGCAACGCCCCTCTACCCAGTTACAGTAGCCACATAGACATTACGCTTTCTTATGGGAAATATCGGGTATTTGCCTTTCCTTTCGCCTTAGATATTCCAATTTCTTATTCTGCTAATGGTAAAACGCACACCCTAAACCACTTATATTTGCTAGGTTTAATGCCGCGCAACAAACTGATACAACAAAGCACCACGAGCTGGAATGCTTCTTTGCTGGTTGTTAGCAGCGTTAGTCTACTATTTGTACTCTGTTTATTACGTCTCTATTTACTGCCTATTACGCACTCAATTACGGTTATTAATCGTACCGTGACCCACCTGATTAGCTACGGCTTTTTTATCGTGGTGTTGTCTTTACTATTAGCCTATTTTCAAAAATATGTGGTGCGATATAACAAGGATCATCAGGCCATAGAGTATGCGCAAAAAATATCTCAAGATATTGAGCAAGATGTTTATCACGTTTTCGATGAACTGAATCAATTTCGTGGGTTTTATCAAGCACTGCTTGATGTTACGCAACAAGTATCAGCAACAAACGATGAACAGGCTATCAGTACGCACGTTAACCAAGCTTTAGAAAAAATAGGCTCCCGTGAGCGTGCCTGCTCCAAAGCAAACCAAGGCCACGTAGCTATCCCTTCATCAGCGGTTTCCTCCACCGATGTATTTTCAATCAGCTATGTATGCACTGAAGACAAGGGGATTACCGTTACCTCTGACTTACACAAAACCAACTTAAAACCGTTTTTAAATCAAGATGGCACCCCTCCTGAAGCTGCCAAGATACTTGATTTTTTCACTCGAAATATAGAATTAACGCTATCGGCTGGAAATAGCCTAGAAACCCATGTCAGCAAGATTGATCAACATGTGCCCCCCCTTAGTTTACTCAATGTATTTTTACTCAATAAAGATGGCGCTATTTTGACTCCGTCCTTTTATTTTGTGGAAAACAATGTACTACCTGAGGGATTTGAATTATCGAACCGTGATTACTTTAAAAAAATACGCGATCATCAGGGGTGGGCGCTGCCGGCTAAAAAAACAAACAAACAGACAAACCAAAGCGACGCCGATCTATCGCCCAACCCCGCTTATCAGCAGGCATATATTCAGCGCTTGTTAAACGTCAATAACGCAACCCGAGGCACAACCATTTCAATGCCGTTATATTTTGCTGACGACATTGCACAGAAAAATAAAAAAGATGATCGCTATGCCAGCATCATCGCAGCGGATGTGATTTTGCCGAATATTGTTCTTGCTCGGCCAGCGCCCATGGATTTGACGTTTATGGTTATTGACAGAGATGACGGTCAAGTGCTTTTTCACAGTGATGCTAGTCGCGCAATGGTAGAGAATATTTTTTATTCAGGTAATCAAAGTCCGATATTGGACCAGCGTATTCGCGCGGCGTTAGATAAAAAAAGCCAGCACCACAGTTTGTCCTTATCAACACAAGCGGTAAAGGGCTTTTACCACGGCCAAGCGGGGCGCTTTTTTGTTCAGCCCACTCTCATCGATAAATGGGCAGTACTGGTGTTCTATCCTGACGATAGCTTAGATGCCCTGATGACGAGCCAATTTATGTTTTTGTGTATTAGTTTTGCCGTTTTCATCGTGATTTTGGCAAGCTTAAGCTGGATACTTGGGCGTCTATTTGACACTGATAAACTCAAGCAATATGTGAATTTACCCGCCACATTTGATACCAAAGAAATGCTTCATCTAAGTTCCACCTTAATTGGGATCATGTATTGCCTTTTCACTTTCACTCATCTTGCTATCTACCCTAAAGAAGAAGCTGGTTATATGGTTTGGTTAATTGCCATCAGCACGGTACTGCTTATATTCTATTTCGGATATCGCGGTTACAAACTACTTTTCGAATCAGCTGGTGAAAGCTTCTCTATTCGTAGAAAAGGAAAGAAAGGGGCGCTTTTCCTAGCCTTTGGCTTAGGCTCATTAGCCGCTATTCAAGCCTTGTATTTGGATAATGTCATGACAACGCCGCTGAATAACCTGACGCATTATTACCATTATCAGCAATGCAATAAACTTAATAGAGAACAGGCTGAGGTCGCTGCCTTGGGCTTAACCCGATTTCCTAATTCAATTACTAAGCACCGCATGGATGCATCACACTTACTGTTTGGCGCTAAACATACCGATAACCGGGTTAATTGGATTGCGCCATTACAAAGCAAATGCGCAGATTACTCAAAGGCAGTAATGCCTGATGATTTCCCAGGCGCAGTAGATTTGCTCAGTGCGACACAAAACTGGCCGTGGCTGAGTTCGTATATGTCCTTTTCCCGCACGACTGAAGCGCACCCAACTCACGCCACCCAAGAATTGACCATGCCTCGCAGCGCCAGTGCTGCTGGCATACTTGCAATTATTATAGTGTTACTGGCGTGGCTCCACTTCAATCGGGTTACTCTGTGGCAACGCTTGTATTACTCTCCCTTTTTCTTACGTCATATTCGCTGTTTGAACTTACCCATGCGCCAAGACAATTGCAGTGCAACCTCACCCGCTCTAAGGTTGCAAGTTGACTCCCCTAAACCCAATGGTATCGATTTGGTGACCCTGCTTACCTTGTCACCTGTACCAGCAACGCCCGCAGCCCCTAGCGAAACTGACGCAAGCGCTACGCAAACGTATTTCGCCCAGTTGCTCAATGACAGTCCCTACTTACAAACCCTTCAAGCCAACAACACGGCTTTACCAAATATTAAAGTGGCTTTATCACCGCTGACTTCAAACCCCGAACATGGGTATCAACTTGAACTTTGGGATATTGAAGTCTGCCTTGAAGTGCCCAAACTGCGGAGAAAACTGTTGGCCTTGTTGATGGAGCTCAAGTCACTGACGTTACTTGGCAAAATAAACCAGCTGACCCTTTACTGCGGCTTTTACAGTCTGCAGCGCGTTAAAATGAAAGATCCGCTGGCATCCTTTGACGACACGGCCACCCTCGCCCATGCGGATTATTTGTCTTGGGCAGACTGCCTGTTGGACTTTACAGTGCATTTACCGCCCAAAATTACCCAGCAAATCTCGCCTGAAGTCTTAAACAGTGAGCTAACGCTTTTTGCTGACCTTGCATGCTTGTTTCCCGCCGTGGATACCGAGGTTAAAGATGCAGGTAAACTTGAATTGCCATTTATTCACACGCCTACGAGTTTATGGCGGAATCCGTCACACATTCCACGTTTTTACCAACAGATAAAACGCCAATCCAGTCAAACGTTTAGCACGCGTTATTGGGCGACCATTAACTATATCATTTTGGTTGCTGGGCCTTTATATCGTTACAAATGGGAATTATGCTCAAATGCTGAAAAGCTCGCACTGTATAATTTGGCAAAGGGGCAATATATCAACCCGAAAAACAGTGAAATGATAGAGCATTTAGCGTTAGCAGGTTTAATTAAGGTCGAACGACGACACATTACGATTATTAATCACAGTTTCGCTCATTTTGTTCAACACGCAGAAAGCCCCCAAGCGATGAGCAGATTAATTTCTGACGGCGAAGCGGGCACTTGGAAGAATTACCGGCTCCCTCTGGGCTTACTGCTACTGCTGATTATCGTTGGCGTAGCGATGACCTCTGGGCAATCTTTGTATATCATCGCCGCATCGTTAGCCGGTGTCATTGGCACTATCGCCAGTTTAACCAGCAGTGCCAATATGTTACGGGGGCATTTAAAAGAGTAATGCCAATAAATCATTAATCACTCAGTGAATATTTAATGGAACTGGTATAAACGTCTGGCTAAACCGCTGCCCCGCTGGCAGCGCCTTGCAACACTAAGAGAGAGCGCCTGCTCATCACTGTACAGAGTGAAGGACTTTTTCGCCCGCGTTAGGCCGGTATAGAGTAATTCACGGCTGAGTAATCGAGCTTGAGACCCTGTCTCGACCCGGGGCAAACACAAATAAACATGATCGAACTCTGAGCCTTGGCTTTTATGAATTGTCATCGCGTACACTGTGTCATGAGGGGGTAAGCGACTCGGAAGCACCCCTCGCAAGGTATTTTGCTCTGTGACAAACCACACTTTCATCAATTCGTCGTTTTCTGCATCGGGCATTACGATGCCAATATCCCCATTAAAGAGCCCTAAACTATGATCGTTTTGCTTAAGCATCACAGGGCGACCAGGATAAAAATCACGCCCTAGTTCAATAGCGCCCTTTTTACTGAGTTCTGATTCAATCAGCGCGTTGACTTGCAGTACGCCCCAATTCGCCTCTTTTTGAGCGCACAAGACTTGTTGTTGTTGTAACAAAGAGAAAACCTCAAGCCCCTTGCTATGCAGTGTACCTTGGGCACAAACGTGTTTTACATGCTCAAAATAGGTTTGATAATCTGGCAGTAGTTTAGCCACTAAGGCTTTTGGTTCATCGCTGGTTTGCCAAACGACATCAGGGTAGCGTTCATCAGCGAATAACGTCTTTGATGGGGCTAATTTGCCGCTGTTAATCGCGCGGGCTAAGCGACCAATACCGCTTTTTTCACTGAAACGGTAACTCTTGTGTAGTAAGGCCAAACTATTACTAATCAGTGCTTTATTTGGTGTACTTACCTGCAGATCAATTTGACACAAGTCTTTAATTACCCTCAATGCCTCATCACTGTAGGGGGGAGGCTGATCGTACACAGTAGGCGAGAAATTAAGCGCTGCAGCGCATATATCTGACAGCACACTGCCCGCCTCTACCGAGGCAAGTTGATCTTTATCACCCAGCAGAATGATTTTGGCATGGGCGGGCAACGCCGCAAATAATTTGCTCATCAGGGGTAAATCAACCATGGAGCCTTCATCCACGATCAACACATCTAAATGTAGGGGATGATGAGCGTTAAAACGAAAATAAGGACTGTTCGCAATGCTGCCTAATAACCTATGTATTGTGCTGCACTGGCTGGGTAAATCTGCTTGTAATGCCGTGGGCAGCTTACCCATAGCCGCACTAATAGACTGACTCAAACGCGCTGCAGCTTTTCCGGTCGGTGCGGCAAGTTTAATTTTCAGTTTCTTCTGTGCATGCCTTGCCAGTCCCTGTAATAAAGCCATTAGCCGTATAACTGTTGTGGTTTTTCCTGTACCAGGGCCTCCCGTTATAACGCTAACATTTTGACTTGCCGCCAGGCACACTGCCACTTGCTGCCAGTCAATAGGCGCTGCTTGCTGATCTTGTGCGCTGTTTTTCGCCAAGCTGTTTTTCGCCAAGCTGTTTTTTGATTCATGCGTATTAAACAGCTGAGCTAATAACGCTTGCCCTTGGGCAACATCTAATGTTGTTGCCCGCCCCGTCATGCTATTTATTTTACTCGCCAGCTGTACTTCATATTGCCAGTAGCGCTGCATATAAAACGCATTGCCTTGTAAAATAAGAGGCTTGCTTTGGGACGAAAACGCGGGCTCGCAGCTTGTCGATAGCGTATTTTTTACAGCGTTTTTTTCAGTGCTCTTATTAACAGTACTGGCATTCTCCGCCTCCCCTGTGTATCGCTCATCAACCACAGCAACACAGGTCGATGCGCTTAACATAGTCAGTAGCCGGTCAATAGGCTCGAATCGGTAAAAAGGTAAAAAGGGCTGATAAGTATTATTCAAATTAAGGCAGCTATCTTGCTCCCCAAGGCGGCTACTCAAATAGGCTGCCAATAACCCCACCACATGAATACCGTTCACATCGACAGCGTGTTTTCCTTGTTCGTGAAGCATTACAAATTCAGCAAATGCTAGGTCCAATGGACGAATACGGCCTATCTTCAATAAGTTCTGTAAAATACTAGTCGTGGTCGGCACCTGTGTAACGTCAGATGACTGAGCATCTAGAGGTTTTGTATTCGATGCATCATCATTGTTGGCCGTTTGCTTTACCATTGAATCGGTTACCATAAGTCCAGTTGTCCTTGCCCTGAAGGAGCGTCATCGCCGCTACGTTTAGTGCCTGAAGATGTACTTTGTGATGTAGGCTGATATCGCCCGTCAAACAAGGCATCTAAGTCGTCAATCAAAGCTTGTTTGGGCAGTAAATAAAACACGCCATTACCAGGTTTCTCACTGTGCATTCCTCGCAAGAAGGTGTAAAAAGCCCCGCCAATATGCTCGGCATAGGCATAATCTGATTTGTTATTTTGCAACCAACGGTGCAACGCCACCGTATATAAAATGGCTTGCAAATAGTAGTCATGCTCTTGCATGGCACTCGCCATCGCTTCGCCATGATAATCCGCAAAATCAGCCCCTAAATAATTCGATTTATAATCCAGTACATAAAACTTGCCTTGGTATTGCAGAGTCAAATCAATAAAGCCTTTTAACATGCCGTTTAGTTGTTCAAACTGATAATGATGCTGGCGCTGAGGAATATGCTGGTTGAGAATGTGATTAAATGTCTGTGCTTTTACATCAACTAACGGCAAATAAAATTCCATCTCAACCAATACCTGGTCCTTTGACAAAATGCCTAAGCACAGCGCATCAAGGTGACTATCATCATCTCCGATTTGGCTGCTCAACTTAGTTTGCAACACATCAAGGATCCACAGTTCAACCGCTTCAAACCATTTCTCTTCGATACCATACCAAGTGCCCTTTTCGACAATGACATCCTGTAAATTAACCGGGTTGGTGAAATCAATTGACTCCAGCACCCCATGCAAAAATGAACCGGCCTGCGCCCCTTTCACAAAGGTGAATTGATCTAGTACCTCTTGTTCGATAAGCACTTCGTCATCAGCACCAAGCAATGACATGTCTGTATCTGACATCAGCGAAAGGCTGTTATTGTTGTTTTCTATTAGATCATCTGTAGGCACATTCTGGGTTTGACTTACAACAGGCGAAATATTCTCATTTACGTCACTTTTTGGGCTCACTAAACTGGCAATCAAATCAAGCTTATCTACGCCTTCGTCTTGGCCTGGTGCCACAAACTCGTGATGCTGCTGACTACTAATGGCTGAATAACTGGTTAAACGCCAACGACGCGTAACGGGCTTAGGCAACTGAGCAGCTTGCAACGCCACGTGACTGCCTTGTTGTATTTTCTCACTTTCATCACCTGACGCTTTTATGCCATCCGTGGGATTTTTACCAGCGACGCCTGATTGCTGTGCATTAACTCCAAGGCCATTTGTGCTTTTAGTAAGCAAGAGTTGCTTAAGCTCGGTTACATTGCGCTGGGCTTCTTCAGCCCTAAACCCCTGATATCCCAAATCAATCGACTGAGATAAATCGTTTAAGCGCTGGGCAATCACCTGATCATTTATGGATGTACCTTGGTCAAACAATATTCGCCCAAGGGCGGTTTGCATTAACTGAGACTCTTTTTTACGTTGCGGGTGGCTGTTATTCCACAAGCCTATAAAACAATAATGTACTGCTCGCGTTAGCGCTACGTAAAGTAAGCGAATATCTTCTGCGAGGCGCTCATGATCAGCAAGTGCAAGGTTTTCTTCTGCACCTAAAAAGTCGATAACCAAACCATCTGTATCACTGTGATAAATGGCTTCTTTCATTTCTCGGCAGCGGCTGGCAAACGGGATAAACACCAAGGGATATTCCAACCCTTTACTGGTGTGCTGCGTAATGATTTGCACTAAATTTTGTTCTGTTTCCAAGCGAATTTGTTGGCCTTCATTGTCGTTGTCAGGCTCGGCTAAGTGCGCTTGAAACCAATGTAAAAGCTGGCTTTCACCAGACATCAACTGACTTTGTACTTGCAACAGTTCTACCAAATGGCGCAGATCCGTTAAACGCCTTTGGCCATCTTGATATCGCTCTACCAGTCTTTGGGCAATACTGAAGTGACGCATTAAAATATTTAGCGCCATCATCAACCCATGGCGTTGCCATAACTGATGCCAGTAGGCGAATTGCTCAACTAATTTTTGCCATTGCCATTCTTCGCTGAATAAGGCGTCTAGGGCGGCGGCGTCATAACAAAATAATTCGCTGGCGATCGCCGCCCGTAAATATCGGTCATTACTGGGATTGGCTAACGCTTGCACTATGGCATACAAATCGACTGCCGTTTGACTGGCAAATACACTTTTACGCGCCAAAAACATGCTGTCTACCCCAAGCTCAGCTAAGGCTTGTTTAATGGTGTCAGCTTCATTTCTGTCTCGTACCAAGACGCAGCAGTCCCCTGGCATAATGCCGCGTTGCATTATCTTAGCTTCACCCGTTTCGCCTTGATGAATAAATTGCGCAATACGCCAGGCACATTGTTGTGCCATGGCAGCTTGGGCCTCTCCCCAGCCAATTGGCTGGGTGTTTTCACTTGTTAAGTGGTGCACATCTAAGCTGTTATGATTTTGCCCAAGGATCTGCAAACCCGCTTCTTGCGCAACACTTGCCACTGCTTGAAACGGAATACTGTCTTTAAACAAAAACCCCGCCTCACTTTGCGCAAATAAGGTATTCACCCCCTCCACTAAACTTGGCTGTGAACGCCAGTTGGTCCCTAGGGTAAATTGGCGCTCAACATCCACCAAGTCTTTAGCGGCAATATAGGTATGAATATCTGCGCCGCGAAACGCATAAATGGCTTGTTTAGGATCGCCAATAGCGACCCAACATGGCGTGATATCACTAAATTGCTGCGTATAAATAATACGAAAAATATCAAACTGTATTGGGTCTGTATCTTGAAATTCGTCAATCAGCGCCGCGGGATAACTCTCTTGTATTGCTCTTGCTAAAGACTCCTGCGCTGCAGCTTGAGGTTCCGGGCTTGCTTGACCACTTGATTGAGCTTGAGCCGTCAATGCGCGATGCAAACAGCTAAGCAAATCATCTGGTGATAACAACTGCAAACGTTGTTTATTATTAGCAAGGTTTCGGCTGATATGCTCTAGTGCATCCAAACTGTAGGCCAGTAAAAGTTGTTCATGACATTGCTGTTGTAAGTAGCCCAAGGTTTCAAAGCGGCTAAAATCTAGATGCGCTAAGCTCTTAGAAGTTTTCTTCATGGCGCCGGTCACTTTCGCAGGGCTAAACACTTGCCATAGGTCTTTATCAAAATCAGCACGGCTATCGTCGCTGAGACAAAACGCCTGCATTTTGCCAATATAATCTGCTTTTCCAAGCTTGGTGTTGGCTTTTAAATCGGCATCAATTATCTGCTCGGCCACGTTATTATCAAGCCACCAGCGCTTGGTTTCTTGTAAGGCACTAATATAGTCATCAACACATTGATGGCTGGCGCGTATATCTGCCTTTTGCAAAGGAGTAACGTGACGGTACAGCAAAGAACGTAAGGCAGATTGTAACGCCTGAGGGCTTTGCCAAATACACAGTAGCTCGTTCAATATTTGCCGCGGTAACTGAACAATATGGCTGCGCCAGTAATCCTCAACCGCCAGTTTCAACCATTGAGACTCATCAAGCACCAAACGTTGTTCATACATTGCCCCGCTTTCAAAGGCATGTAAGCTGAGCATTCGTTGACAAAAGCCATGTATAGTAAATACTGAGGCGTCGTCCATTTGTTTAATCGCCAATAGCAAGCGGTGGCAATCAAGCTCAATATTTTCACTACGTTCGATTAAATATTGGGTAAATTCGTCTTCACTCTTGTGCGCATAAAAATCAAAATACGCCCGTTGCAGTCGTTGACGAATTCGCTGTTTAAGCTCAGCTGTGGCGGCGTTGGTGAAAGTCACCACTAAGATTTTGTCAACACTTAAAGGCGTGCATTCATCCCCTAACAGCAAACGTAAATACAAGTTGACTATGGTGTAGGTTTTTCCGGTTCCTGCACTGGCTTCGATAAGAGAGGCACCGGTCAGTGGAAAGGTCTTGGTGTTTAACGGGATCATGACGCCTCTCCTAACCTGTCAAGCAAGGGACCGAACAAAGCATGGCTCACCTCGCTGAACGCGTTAAAATGCTGTTGTAAATCAGGGCAAACTCGGCGAATATGCGGCTCATCGCCCTCACCTTTGGCGAAATAACTACCATAAAACGCATTCTGCGCTTTTACCCAAGCTTTTGCTTCGTCTTGTACACTGAGCCATTCAAAGGCCGTTTTAGGATAGAAATGAAGCACCTGTTGTTGCCCCAAACGCCAATAATGAATAAACACGGCTAATTGGGTTTTCGCCTCTGCCATGCTAATAGCGTCAATACTAAAAGGCGCTTTGTCATCGACACCGATAAAATAGGCGCGCTGGGGCTTGGCCACACTGCCGTTGGCACATAGGGCCAGCCAGGTTAGCCACAAGTGTAATACGTTGTTTCCTTTAACTTTCCCCGCTCGCCAAAGTACTAAATTGCCGCCGTAGAGTGTGTTTACCCAGCCCGTGATCTGCATGCTTTGCGTTGTTGATAAGCCTGGGTTTTGCACACTGGCATGCACCTCATCCTCGGTTTTGACTTTCGGTCCATCGGTTGACATAGCCAGAAGATTATTCAAGGTAAAGTTTATCTCTACGCGCTGCGCGGGCACCTTGTCTAGCGGGCCACCGATGAGCTCGACAATAGCATCGAGTAACGCTTGTGACTGCTTATAAACTGGCTGCAAGCTAATATCGGCAATATTACCCGTGGGCAACTTTCCTTCGGCCCGTAGACGTGTTGTCCAATCCTCTTGTTGGGCCAGCACAAATCGTTCATTGAGTATATAGCGCGCGAGCGCATCTAACTCAAATGGCTCGTCATCACTTTGCGCGTCGTAGATACGGGTTAATCGAGTTTGCCAACGTTGGGTGAAAAACGCTTTGGCCGGATGACTAAAAAACGCCAACAGCTCGTCTAATTCCACAGCCGATGTTTGGCTGTGTTCAGGTAAGATCCTAAGCGGTTCGGAACAAAAATCGACCTCTTTGTCAGCCTGAAACGCCCCTTCACTCAACTGCTGAGCCAGGGCTAACCAATGCGTTTGAAAGCTATTGGCAATGCCCGTTGTGTCTGGGGTGAAATACACTGGGTTAAACGGTTGTAAGGCGTGCTCGTGATACAAATGTTGCAGTAAATTTTCTGCGCAATCCTTAACAGGCAGTACGTCATCACCCGCTAAGCAAAAGGTTTGCTCTGTGTATTCAAGTAACTCGCTGAGCAAAATAGATGGGCTACGCTCTGAGTTATCTTTGGCACTATAGCCCTGAAAACTTAAATACAAACGTTTACGTGCTGATAATATTGCCTCAAGAAATAAATATCTGTCGTCTAATCTTCGTGAACGATCTCCTCGTCGCGCTTTGCCTAAGCGCATTAAGTCAAAGCCTACGGGTACAACTTGCCTTGGGTAATCCCCGTCATTTAGCCCCAGCAAGCACACCACTTTAAAGGGCACACTGCGCATCGGCATTAGGGTACAGAAATTAACATAGCCAGCTAAAAACCGTTGCCCTACTCCTTTACTGGATAAACTTTGCTCAAGCTCAGCCAAAAAGACATCATGCACAATATCACCCTGAAACTGATGCTCATGGAGGGTCATTTGCTGCAACGATTGGCGCAATTGCAAAATATAAGTTTGGTCATTATCGTCGGGAAGATACAGTGCATCTATGAGTTGCAAAGCATCATCAATTTTTGCTTTGAGAGTGTCTGGACGTTGACAAAATGCCAATGCATTGCCTAGCGCTTGGCTAAACATATAAAACTTCCCTAATGCGACCACGTGTTGCCCTTCAATTTGCTCGTAAGGGGCAATTTGCGTATCGGCATTCTCAAACATACCTTGGCCCCCCATAGCGTATCCGGCGAGTAAACGCTGTAAACCGAATAACCAGGTATTTTGCGGCTCATTTGGCAGTGACCATCGGGTTTTATCTTGCCCATCCCAGCCCCAGCGCACGCCGGCTTCTGCCAGCCAAATGCTGAGTAAATCAAACTCTTCTGGTGAAATATCAAATTTACGTTGCACCGCAGGCACTTCACACAAAGCCAACACGTCTGACAACCCGATACGACTTTGATGCAATGACATTAGCTGAATAAAGCTATTCAGTAACGGTGATTCCTGTTGTGCGTTGCGATCTGAAATCGCGTACGGGATCGAAAGCCCTTTATCAGTCCCACCAAAAATGCCGTCAATAATGGGCGCATAGCTTGCCACATCGGGCATCATCACAATCACATCGCCAGGATGCAGTTCAGGGTGTTGGGCGAAAAGGTGTAATAACTGGTCATGTAATACCTCAAGTTCACGCACTGCCGAGTGACAGGCGTGCACTTGTAGTGTCATATCATCATTATCGATTGGAATTTTCGGATATTGCTCGCCATTCGATAACAGCTCTTGTGCAGACAACGGCTCCATCGCCCCGCGATGGGTTAACGCTAATACTTCATGCTGTAGATGCTCGAGCAAGCTATCAGGCTCTTGCTCAATAAAGGCATCGTGTAGCTCTACCTCTAGTGCGAGGATCATGTCTTGGTAATCTCGCCCTTGCTTCCCCCAAGACGCTAACAGAGGGTTGCCCACCAGCAGGTAATCATCCATGCCGTGCAGCCCTCCTTGCTCAGCCTCGTTTGCTTCGGCGAGTAAACGTTGTAACTTGGCTTGCAGCACGTGTTTGTTATCAACGATATCTCCCCAATAATGGGCGCTCGGGTTAAACCAGAATATGATCACGTCGCGGTGTTTTGCCAGTGCTGAAAATATTTCCAATTGCTGCACTGGCATCGCTGACAAACCAAACACAAATAAGGGTTTACTAGGTTCATTGGCACTGGGCGACTGCTCAAGTGCCTGCAATAAACGCGTATGTAAGTTCGCCCTATGGTAAGGAGACTCTGCTAAGTCTTTTGCATATGCAACCAACGCCCGCCATAAGATAGGCTGCCAAGGTTGAGCGTCTACATCAGTGTCATCTAAGGCGTTTTCTCCTCTCTCCCATGCAAGGATCCAATCTGGACGATAAACCAAATACTGATCGTAAATATCGGCGATTTTTTGACATAATTGATAAAGCTTTAATGGTTGGTGCTCATCAAGATATTGGGCAATGCTGGCAAACTCTGCTTTGTCACTCATGCTAGGCAGAATGCTCATGAGTTTCCATGTCATATTATCTTTGGTAAATGCTGACTGTTCGGGTAAATCATTAACGTGGCTTTTATACAACTGCCAGATGTAACTAGAAGGGAGCGGAAACTCGATATTAGCCGAAATACCCAGCGCTTGAGCAATCTCTATTTTTAGCCACTGGGCCATACCTGGGCTTTGCACTAACACCACATCTGGGGAGAAGATGCTTTCCAGTGAACTTTTACTCTCACCTAACCAACCGATCAGATAGGCAGCAAGGCTTTCCATTTTATTTGACTGCACCAGATGCAACATAGCTAACTTCACTTAGGAAATTGATGCCCAAGTGTAGCAAAAATACTGTTTATAAAACCACTGTTGATTGGTGATATAACCTTGCCCGCGTGATTGAAAAACTGAACAAGGTCAATGGGTTGAATATTTCAATAATGCTGTCTTTCACGGACTTTAATTTAAGGGAAGCACGCTGATGACGCCCTATCCCTTTTTTGCAAAGGCGTTATTGGCAGACCCTTCGCTATCGTTTACCCGCTGAAAACGATAGCCCGTTAAACAAAGCGAAATAAGGGCGAAATAAGTGCCATTATTTGTCTTGTTCGGCTTTTAAGGCAGTAATGATGTCCGCTGGTTCAGCACGGGTACGGTAGTCCACATCAACGAATCGCCAAATAACCTCGCCCTTTGCGTTCAACACAAAGGTTGCAGGGATAGGCAACACACTTCCATTGCCATTATTAATGTTGGCCAAATCTAAACCGCGATCTTTGCGCATATGTTGCAAAATAAGCTCTGGCACTTCCCACGCTACGCCGTAAGATGCCGCCACTCGCGCATCCTGATCTGATAACACGGTAAACGCTAATTGGCTTATTTCGCTTTCACTCAAGCTATCATCAGGCACTTGTGGACTTATCGCCACTAGCTCCGCTCCCACACCGTGAATGTCATCTAACACTGACTGCAAAGCACGTAATTGCAGATTACAGTAGGGGCACCAATCGCCACGATAAAAAGTAACGACCACTGGCCCTTTAGCACATAATTCGGTTAACGATACCTGCTGACCTTGCGCACTTGGCAAGGTGAACGCAGGTGCTTGCTGGCCGACTTTCACCGCATCGCGACCTTGTTCAAACTCATGGGCTTTTGCCATAAGTTCATCCATTGATTGCATAAACTCAGGTTTGGCTTGACGTGATTTCGCTATTTGTGCCTCAGTTTGCTCTTTAAGAGTGGGCATTGTCTCTCCTTTTTTGTTGCGCCTTTTGTTGGACGCGAAAAATACAACGCGCCAATTCAAAACGCGTCGACGTACTGTACTCAGAGCGAATACCTTACAATTCGTTCAAAACGATTAAGAAAGCTGACGACTATCGCCCTGGTTTTCCTTTGCTCAATGCTGGGAAGCGCATCACTTTAAATTCTCCCTGACTGGCATTATCACCGCCATTTAACACGGGAGAGCGATACAGTTCGTTTACGGTAAAATAAATATAATCGTCGGGGCCATAAGCAAATCCATCAGGCCATATGATACGTTGATCTTTATACAAGGTGCGGCTTTTCCCTGAAGGGTTGGTCACTTCAATCGCCCCTTTCGTCACTGATGTCACGTATACGTTTCCGCCACCATCTATGGTAATTCCATCAGAAATCGATTTATCGCCGTACCGCTCTATTTTGCTTTCAAGCGCTGATGTATCTAACCTGGTATCAATTAAGTCAGCGGTTTTTATCCGATAAATGGATGTGCCTGACATCGAACCGAAGTATAACCAGTTCGACTCTGGGTCGATCGTAATCGGGTTTATCCCCAAACGAGCTGGTTGTCCACCAAGCGTAATGACCCTGCCTTCGATCGTCATATCGATATCTTCGGCTTGCGTGTATTCACTGCCCTCTAGCACACGCCGCACTTGGCCTGTTTTAATATCAGCGATGATGATTGCAGCCTGCTCGTTTGACGCTGTGTCTGCGATATAGATTTTTCCATGCTTTGCATCAACCGCTAAATCATTCAGAAACGACCCAGGGGTGATCATAGGCTTGGCAATATAAATGATTTTTTCTAACGATTCTGAACGAGTATTCCAACCTACAATGCGCCCGGCGTGGTCTTCTGCTGAGGTATCAAGCATCCACAAGACGCCGTTTTGATCTACATTCAACCCCAGCACATCATATAGCCCTAGCTTATTTTCATCCGGTTTGGTCGCCCACTCTTCATTTGGGTAGGGTTTCACTGTTCCGTCATTAAACAACTCTACTACTTTTGTCGATTGACCGTAAAAACCGTGCACACTAAGAAACTTACGTCCATCGGAGCCAATCGCAATATTCCCAGGCGGCGTCGTCTCGTCGAAGGTTGCGTATGTTTCAAGCTCGTGACTTATCTCTTGCTGAGCATGAGTTTTCGTTACTGGTTGCGCATGCGCCAAGGCAATACCTGAAGATAAAAACGCAGCGCCTAGTATAGTAAGTGCTGGTTTTTTAAAGCGTAATTCAATGAATGAATTAACCATTAACATCATATAATTTCTCTGTTCTTTTTTTAAGAGTGAATATTGCAGAGCATGAATTTTACTCTGTTGGCGGTACTGACCGGTAAAACAGTAAACCCATTTCACTTTGACCCAAGCCCAAGCAGAAACCGCCATATACATTAGAAGCCGCTTAAAACCAGTTTCCCCACTGCCGTTTGAGCCTCCAGCATTTCATGGGCTTTAAGTAAATTGGCTACGCTAATTTTTCCTAACTCTTCTCCGACGGTCGTAACCAAAGTACCATTATCTATTAGCGCAGATACCTGATTCAATATGTCATGCTGTGTTTGCATATCCGTTGTCGTAAACAGTGAGCGGGTAAACATAAACTCCCAATGCAACGACACGCTTTTACGTTTTAATGCCACCACATTTAGTGAAGCTGGGTCGTCAATTAACGCAAACTTCCCTTGAGGGGTAATGCAGTCAACGATTTGCTCAAAGTGCTGATCGGTATTGGTTAAACTGACAATATTATCAACACTAGCAAAACCAAGCGCACTCAATTGCTGTGCCATGGGTTTATGATGATTTATCACATGATCAGCTCCTAGTTTACGTACCCAATCGGCACTTTTATCCCGTGAGGCTGTCGCGATAATAGTGACATTGGTCAGTTGCTTAGCGAGTTGCAATAAAATGGAACCTACGCCCCCCGCCGCACCAATAACTAATAAGCTCTGTGTGCTGTCATTTTTAAGTTGCAAACGATCAAACAGCAACTCCCAGGCCGTTACCGCCGTTAAGGGCAAAGCAGCTGCTTGCGCGTCCGATATAGATTGGGGAGCAAAGCCAGCAATACGCTCATCAACCAATTGATATTCCGCATTACTCCCTTGGCGTGTCATATCTCCCGCATAAAATACGCGATCACCAACCTTAAACAGGCTCACCTCTTCCCCTACCGCTTTTACAACCCCAACCGCATCATAGCCAAGTATTTTCATATTCGGCGCGGGGTTTATTCTGCCGCGCAGCTTTGTATCCACTGGGTTTACCGATACGGCTTTGACTTCAACCAATAAATCTCTGGCGGTCACGACAGGTATATCGACCTCATATTCTCGTAAAGAATCAGAAGCAACTGTTTCACTCGGCTGTGTATAACCAATGGCTTTCATCACACTCTCCAATTAACAAGTTCGTTTGAAATTAACGGCGACATTGTAAATCAGATAACGAATAGAAAAAGTGTTGTTTAAGCGAAACATTTTCAAAATTTTATTGAAAATAATCGCTATTTGCTTACATGTATAAATTTAACAATATAAAAACCTAATAATGTATATACATTAGATAGGCATTTGATATACAGTAAGTCCTGATAAATCAAGATTCGGTTGGGCAATCCTTTGAGTGCTAAAAAAGCAAAGAAGAAAAATAGTCAGTTAATTGTCCGCATTAATGATCAAGAACGTGCTGAGTTTGTAGACTTATGCGAAGAACTTGATACCAGTGCAGCCCGAGAAGTACGCCGGTTTATCCGTCAGTTCGTGAATGAGCATAACCGCCCTTCAACAGAAGAATAGCGGCCGCTCACATGACATTTTGTTACTAATTTGAAAGGAATATTTACATGGCAAAATCAAATGCTAAAGCATTAAAAAAAGAAATTAAGAACCGCAAAGCTAAAATTGCTAAGCAAGAAGGTAAAGTGAAAAAGTTAAAAAAACAGCTTAAAAAAGCCAAGTAACCGGCGCTGTGTTTAGCCGCAGATATGTTATCCCTGCGGCTATTATATTTTTAGTTTCTAGGGCTCACTTTAAAAGAAGCCGCTTAATCAGGCCTAAACCAAACCTTATATCAAATAGTAAATAAAGCCGCGAGACAGCTCACTCTTATACCAATTCCATCTCCCCTTCAATTTAACAGCCGTTTCAACCACCACTACAATCAACATCAATGTTAAAACGATATAGTATTAAAACGATACCGTGTTAAAAACGAAAGCCGACCGTCACTCTATACGTGCGTGGCTCTATGATGTGATAATGAATGTCTTCTACTCCTTGGCTTGCTTCACCAGGCAATCGCGATGCATAGAAGTAATCTATGTCGTGGGCATCACTATCAAACACATTAAGCACTTCCAGTTTTAATTCGTACGCCCCCCAACGTTTACCAAGCAAAGCATTAATTACGGTAGAGGCGTCAGATTGCACACTATTATCTTCAATCAAAGGACGCTCGCCAAAATGCCGAGCACGGATGCTGCCGTAGCCAGTGTCACTAAAAGACGCACTGACACCCATTTGTAGTACTTGGTCGATCGCCCCAGGTATATGCGCTCCCTCGGGTCGGGGATCTGAGAATTCAGAGTCGGTCATAGAATACTCTAGGTCAAAGGAGAGGTTATCTGTCATTCGATAATATGCCGTCAACTCCAGACCTTGGCGTTTACTAGGCCGGCTCGCCTCGGTATTACCTGCATCGCCAACAAAGAGCAATTCGCTGTCCAGTGATAATTGCCATACTGAAAACGATGCATTTAACCTGTCGTCTAAATCGACGCGTAAACCAAGCTCTGCACCGTTTGAGCGTACTAATGCATCTACTGGGGTGACACTTTCACCACTGTTTGGGTCAACTGTTGTTGTGGTTCCTCTGGCGTCATTGGAATGAAACCCCTGCCCTGCGGCCATGTACACTTCAAACAGATCATTAATTTGATAAGTAATACTGCCTTTAACAGAAACCAACCCATCATGATGAGTACCCGTGTTATCGCTCAAATCAATAGCATTGATATTGCGGTTAATTAAACTGTTTACGTCAAAATGAAAATAGTCGTAGCGAATACCGATATTCGTGCGCAGCTTAGGGGTAATATCGAAGGTGTTACGCACATATAATGCGGCACTGCTTTGTGTTACCTCATCACTTCTAACCGCTCCTCGCCTGACCCGCTCGGTGGTTTTATACAACCCCACTTCTTGAATATCATCTATTCGGGTTTCAAAACCTACCGTAGTGCGAGACTGCTTATGGTCGAAATGATAGTGCCCCTGGGCGCCATACACTTTACGTTCATCTACCTGTTCAAACTGATCACCATTGATAGGATCATCCAGAAAGTAGGTAAAGTTAGAAAACAGGTTGAGATCATATTCAATAAAATACGCCGTAAGCGACGCGTGCGCTGAATCCCAGGCGGTACTTGCACTATAGCGACTCGAATCCCCGCCAAGAGATGTATCAATCGAGCCAAGTTCATCAATAATCCCGCTATTAACCGCACGCTGCGGTATTTGGTCAGCGCTATTCCAGCTGTTGTCATAAGCCATAAACGTAACCGACAGTATGCCCTCATTGAGCTTTTGTGAGTGCTTAATTAAACCGTTTATTTTACTTACGTCTTCATCAATATCCTGCCATGGACCTTGATACACTTGCTTTTCTACTGCGTACAACAAACTGCCGTTTGCAACCTTTTGAACACTATCAGCCACTAAAAGGCGCGTATATTCATTTTCCCCTAAGGTTAAACTAGCCATACCAGTTTCTAAGATATTTGGCGTGCTGAAAAATGCGCTGCCTGCGCCTGAAAAGTCTCCTACTTCGGTGAAATAAGGGCCTTTTTTATAAGCCAACGTTTCTACGAGCTCAGGAATAATGAAGTTCAAATCTGTGTATCCCTGGCCGTGACCATGGGTACGCATATTCACTGGCATGCCATCCACAAAAGTCGCAAAGTCAGTGCCGTGATCAAGATTAAAACCACGCAGGAAATACTGATTCGCTTTGCCGCTACCACTGTGCTGAGTGGCAACCATGCCCGGCACTAACTCCATTAGTTCACCAGTGCGTAGCAGTGGCCTTAGGTTAATTTCCTCTTGTCCGACAACCCCCTCTGAGGCGGAAATAGCCGATCCTATTAGATTCGTTGAGCGCCCCTTAACCGTGATTTGTTCAAGCTCGTCATTAGCACGAGCAATATCTATATTTGTTAGTAAACAAGCAGTTAACGTGGTCGCGATTGCCGACTTAAAAAATATATCCATATTCATTCCATTTTTTGCGTGTGTGTTTTTATATTTCAGAACACAAGGTTCAAAAACTCATATCATGCATGAGAAAACATGCATGCCTTAACCTAGTTAACGCCTATGGTTCCTATTCGGATGCAATTATTAGTCGATTAATAGAAATACTGTTTGGTTTGCGCAGGGTCAAAGCGGTGAATGTTATCTAAAACCACTGATGAGCATGACATCAAAGTACATTAGCAAAGTGTATTACCAATTACTCTTGTGCAATGAAAAAACAAGGTCGCCATTAACACGCTAAGCATGTTTAGCGGCCCATATTTATACCTGTCTTAAAATAGAATTACATCCGCCTTAAGATAAAATCACATCGTAAGTCCAAGCTGATGCAGCTTAAAACTGGCTTTTACACTCTCTGGGGAATGTGCTTTGGGTAGGCGAGCAAGCAATGGCGCAGTGAGTAATTGTTGAAGACTTTGGATGTTTTCTTCTAAAAACGGCATATCAGGTTCGAGCATATTCGCCACCCATCCTGCGATTTTCAATCCGTCTCGAGCTATTGCTTGAGCGGTTAATAGTGCATGGTTAACACAGCCTAAACGCATGCCTACCACCAAAATCACCGGCAGGTTTTCTGCGATAGCAAAGTCTGACAAAAACTGTTCTTGGCCATTGTTATTTTGCCCCAAAGGTAAGCGCCAGCCACCAGCCCCTTCAACCAAAAGCACATCGGCTTGCTTGGCGACTAAAGCGTTAAATCCCTTATGGATAGCGCTAAGTTCTATCGGTTTTCCTTTGTCCATGGCAACAAGCTTCGCACACGCAAGGTGCGGTGCGATTGGCTCTTCAAAAGCAATAGGATTCACTTCATTATAAGCAAGCGCTATATTGCTTGCCTGTTGTAATAACAATGCATCTTCATTTCTAAGTCCATTAGGGGTTAGATCGCAACCCGCCGAGACCGGTTTGTATGCAGCTGTGGAGAGGCCCGCATCGGCACATGCCGCTAACAGTGCACAACTAACAAAGGTTTTGCCCACTTCAGTGTCTGTTCCTGTGACGAAAAAAGCCTGCTTAACCTGTGATTGATGAGTATCAAGTAACGACATGCGCTTTCCTTACAATTTTACTTTGATTCATAGAATGGTAATTCGAATATTGAATTGATTTAAGTATGGGCTAAAGGTCAAAAAGCCCTAGTTGATAGGCTTGCTAAGCGTTAAAAAACAAACGCTATAGGTCAAGGGTAAACCTTCAGCACTGCCAAATGCTTGTTGATAACACTCACCGAGAGCATGAAGGATATGACGACTGATAGCCTTTTGCTGTTTATTGCTGGTGATAACATTAGCACCAATTTGTTTTAAAGAACCGAGTAACGCTCGAACATCTGCATGCAGAGTCACGTAATTTCTTTGCTGTACCTTGACCTGCAATCCAGCCGCTTTAGCATCACTCGCCCAGGTTTCAGCAGAAGTAAATTGATTAATTTTACGTGTGCTATCTACCTGCTGCCAGCAAGTATCTAGTTCGTACATTGACCCTTTACACATGATCGCCAGCACACCACCTGCCCCTGGGGCTAACACACGATAAATCTCACTGCACACTTGACGACTATTTTTACACCACTGCAGCGCCATTGAAGAAAACACCGCACCTGCTTTATTGTTGCTTAGGGGTAAATGCTCGGCGTCCCCTTGTAACCAACTGATATTATTAAACTTAGTTGTGTTCACTACTTGTTTTTTAGCATGTTCCAGCATACCAAAGGCGATATCCATAGCCAAAATATGGGGCGTTTGTAGGGTGTTCATATTTGCTAATTGGCGAGTCACACGCCCTGTCCCGCACCCGATATCGAGTATTTGCTCAGGTCGTTTAGCCACACTGTGATAATCCTTATTAACCAACATCGCCAGTGCATCATTGGCAATATCAATCTGGACTTGTGCAGCCGAATCGTAACGCGTTGCCGCGCGGCTAAACTGCTTTGCAATTCTGGATTTCAGCTGTTGCTCGCTGCTAACCGTCACCGAAGCACTCCTGCGTTCAAGACGTTTTATAATGGGTACGTTTGATGCGGTTTCTTCATAACGCTCCACGTCAATTGTCACTGACTAACTCCCTCAATGCGAGCGTCAGCCCATCAACTAAGGCCTGAATATCTTGTTTGTGATGAGATGCGCTTAGGGTAATTCGCAATCGGTCTGTGCCTTTGGGTACTGTCGGCGACCGTATCGCACTCACCCACAAGCCCATTTTGCGTAGGCGATGACTTAGGGCAATAACCTCTTTTGGACAACCAACTATTATCGGTTGAATGGCGGTTATTGAAGGGCTTAACGGTAAGCCTGCCGATTTGGCTAGTTGGCGAAAGAGCTCAATATTCTCTTGCAACAACGCACGTTGATCACTCTGCTGAATCGCTTGCAGACTGGCCAACGTAGCAACAGCCTGAGCAGGTGGCATAGCCGTACTATATATATAATGCTTGGCAAAATTAGTTAAGTAGTCAATTAAGTCTTGGCTGCCAGCAACGAATGCTCCCGCAGTGCCTACTGCTTTGCCAAACGTGGCCATTAATATGGGAGCCTCTTTCTCATTCAAGCCCGCCTTTTCCAGAGACCCCATTCCGGTGTCGCCTAAAACGCCAAAGCCATGTGCATCGTCCACCATCAACCAAGCATCATGCTGCTTGCTTAACGCGGATAAATCAGTAAGTGGCGCTTGGTCACCGTCCATACTAAACACGCCTTCAGTGACCACCAATACATCGCCGCCTGGTACCTGAGAATGTGATTCAGCGCCACGGATTTTACTCAACTGGGTGTGTAAATGTGTGCAATCATTATGAGCGAAACGACGTAAGGTCGCATCGCAGCTCATTGCTCCGTCAAGCAACGAGGCATGCATAAGTTTATCGGCCAATATATAGCTGTCTCTAATGCCGGTTAGCATTGAAGGTTGAGGTTGAAACAAGGCCTGACACACAGCTTGATTTGCTGCAAAACCAGAATTAAATAACAACACAGCTTCGCGCTCTAGCCCTTGTGCTAGGCTATCTTGCAGTGCTTGGTGCGCTTGAGTATGCCCAGTGACCAAAGGTGAGGCACCACTGCCGCCGCCAAACTGACCTATGCCGTCTATCCAGCCTTGCATCACCGCGCTTGATTGGCGCATACCAAGGTAATCGTTACTTGAAAAGTTTAAATAGTGCTGGCCGTCTATTTCAATTAACGCGCCGACAGCAGAGTCCAACGTTGTGACCTGCCTAAACAATGTGTTTTTGCGCCGCGCAGCAAGCGCGGCCTGAATATAGTCAAACGCCATTAACCGGCTACTGTCTCAGGCTTTTTCTGAGTCGCATCGTAAAACAACTCAGCGCTATGAGGAGCCTCAGCGCTTTGAATCTCTTCTAGTAAAGCTGCTTGATGGGCTTCATCTGAGTATTCACGGGTTTGCTTCGCGTTTATGCCTAGTTTCTTGAATAACATTACATCTTCATGCGTATCAGGGTTTGATGTAGTCAGTAGCTTACAACCGTAAAAAATTGAGTTTGCACCGGCCATAAAGCACATGGCTTGCATCTGTTCGTTCATGGCTTCCCGCCCCGCAGATAAACGTACAAAAGACTTTGGCATCATAATACGCGCCACCGCAATGGTACGAATAAACTCAAAATAATCTAAATCTTCAACATTTTCCATAGGTGTACCCTTAACCTTCACTAACATATTAATGGGTACGCTTTCTGGATGATGCGCTAAATTAGCGAGCTGCATCAATAAACCGCTACGATCTGAACCTGTTTCCCCCATACCGACTATGCCCCCAGAGCAGACATTCATTCCTGCTTCGCGCACGGCATCCAAGGTATTCAATCGGTCTTGATACGTGCGCGTGGTGATAATGTCACCATAAAACTCAGGCGAGGTATCCAAGTTATGATTGTAATAATCAAGACCAGCCTGTTTTAATGCGATTGCTTGGTCGCGCGTCAGCATGCCTAACGTCATACAGGTTTCTAAACCCAGTTTTTTCACTTCACGCACCATGTCGGTAACGTAAGGCATGTCGCGTTCTTTCGGGTTACGCCAAGCGGCACCCATGCAAAAACGCGTAGAGCCGGCCGCTTTTGCTTCACGCGCGCGCTGAATGACCTTTTCAATTTCCATTAAGCGCTCTTTTTCAAGGCCGGTATCATAGCGGGCGCTTTGTGGGCAGTATTTACAATCTTCTGGGCATGCACCGGTCTTAATCGACAGTAAGGTGCTCACTTGTACGTAGTTCGGGTCGAAATGCGCTCTGTGCACGCACTGCGCTTTAAATAATAAATCGTTAAATGGCATGGCGAACAATGCATTTACTTCATCTAATGCCCAATTATGGCGTATTTCGATGGCGCTGGTGCTCAGAGGCTGATTGACACTGACTGACATACTTGGTCCTTTACATCATAATAATTCGCGCTTAGTCTAAGTCCGCTTGACGCATTGTCAACTTAATTTAAAACAAAAACTTTACAAGTGAGTATTTTTTGAGCAATTCAATTCAGGCAAATCTCGCCTTCGACCAACAACATATTTGGCACCCCTATACGTCAGCACTTGATCCACTGCCTTGCTACCAAGTGTCAGGCGCCCAAGGTGTATATATTCATTTAGCCACAGGTGAATCACTCATTGACGGATGCTCATCATGGTGGACTGCCATCCACGGCTACAACCGTCCTGAATTAAATCAAGCTGCGAAAGTGCAAATCGATAACTTCTCACACGTTATGTTTGGCGGCCTTACCCATCAGCCCGCCATTGATGTTTGCCGGAAACTAATTGAGATGACGCCTTGTGGCTTAGAACGTGTTTTCTTAGCCGATTCTGGCTCGGTATCGGTGGAAGTCGCCATGAAGATGGCCCTGCAGTATTGGGCCTGTCAAGGTAGCCCCAACAAGCACAAATTTATTACTCCGCGCAATGGCTACCATGGAGATACTTTTGCAGCAATGTCGGTATGCGATCCCGTAAATGGTATGCATTCCTTGTTTACTGACGCCCTCGCCCAGCAAATTTTTGCCCCTGCACCACAAACACGCTTTGCGCAAACTTGGAACGAAGATGACATTGCGCCATTAGAAGAATTGATTCAGCGCCATCACAACGAGTTAGCTGCACTGGTCCTAGAACCTGTCGTGCAAAATGCTGGGGGCATGCGTATCTATCACCCTGAATATCTAAAGCGCGCACGTCAATTATGTGACGACTATGGTTTGTTGCTTATTTGCGATGAAATTGCCACCGGCTTTGGCCGTACAGGTAAATTGTTTGCTTGTGAACATGCAGATATTAGCCCAGACATTATGTGTGTGGGTAAAGCCCTTACAGGTGGTTATGTCACGCTTGCTGCGACAATCTGCACCGAGGATGTGGCACAGGGGATCTGTCAAGGCGACCCTGGCGTGTTTATGCACGGCCCTACTTACATGGGGAATCCATTAGCCTGTGCGATTGCCAATGCCAGTTTAGATATTATTGCCACCGGTGAGTGGCAGCAACAAGTGTTTAATATCGAACAACAGTTAACGACAGAGTTAAGTCGATGCCACGAGCTGGAAGCGGTTGCAGATGTTCGGGTGCTTGGGGCCATCGGTGTGGTGGAATGCAAATCAGCGGTTGATGTTGCAGCGTTACAACGTAAATTTGTGGCAGCAGGCGTGTGGATCCGCCCGTTTGGCAAGCTTGTTTATATAATGCCACCCTATGTCATCCGAACTGAGGAATTGAGCCAATTAACCCAGGCTATTTATGACGTGTTGGCGTAATGATACCAATTCCATTAAATAATTGGCCTCTCAGAATTCATCCAGCGGGTTTTGAACAAGACGTCGGTGTGCAGTAATGGTTGTTCCCTTTCAAATACCGAGAACGCAGTGCAAAACCCGCTGGGGAATTCCCTTCGGGCGAATTTTAAAAGGACTTACTCTGTGTTGCTCAAACTCGAAAGAGCACCACTATTACTTCGTTTAAGCGCCTTGATTAAGTCCTTTTAAATTTTCGCTGAGTGGTTAATTATTTAATGGAGTTGGTATGAGATATTGAATCAGTGCATCAGTTCGATGCACTAATGCATGACAGGCGGCGTGATATCCATATGTTTCACCTGCTGAGCTAATAAGGTAGCAGCCGGGTCTTGTGGGCATTGACGGATAAAATATTGATAGTCAACTATCGCCAGTTGCGGGCATTCTAATTCGTGTAGCAATACCCCCCTGTCTCGCCGTTCATAGGGATTATTTGGACAGAGGTGGATCAACAAATCGATACTGCGTAGTGCGTGCTCATAGCGCTTGGCATTAATCAGAGCTGATTTTACTTGATGCAGCATATGCACCACGACTTCGTCGTTACTCGCGGGGTCTAGCGCTTCTTTAGGCATGCGTTCATTATCGATGTCTTCAATCACGCTAAAGTACATTTGGTGTAATGCGTCAATACTCAGAAGGTGGCCGTTAATGGGGTCAACCATCACACTGTGTGTGTCCTTGTCCTTTGTATCACTCGCTTTGTGGTATTGCGCCAGATTAAGCTCAGTCGACAATACGAAGGCCTCTGGCACTTTTTTGTCTGCTGTACAGACAAGGTCACAACGCACTAAAAAGTGCCCAGGAAAATTAACACAACGGGCATTGAAACCGAGTCGTTGAGCAACATGACTCAAAATCACCGCTAGGGTAACCGGAGTGCCATTTCTGTATGCGAACACTTCATGTAATAAGTTCGGTTGACAGGTATCTGCGCTGTCGTGGGCACCAGTAAACGCTAACTCTTGATAAAAGAACGTCAGTAAACGTAAAAACGCACTATGATCTGGCTGTGATATGTGTGCTTGTATTTGCGCTTGTTTCGCCCAACGATCAAGTTGCTGTAAGCAGTCTGAGATATCCGTATCAACTCCAATACTGTGTCGACTGGCTAATAAACCGGCACATACGAGTTGGTTGCTTTGAATTGCTTGTTCTAGTGAGCGCACCGAGAGATAACCTTTTCCTAAACCTACTTATTTTATCGGAAAGCTCGGCACTTTCTTGATATCAAATGTGAGTATATTTTTCGGTGTTTGAATTTGCGGACCATGTTAACTAAGTACGTTTTATACCAATTCCATTAAATAATTAACCACTCAGCGAAAATTTAAAAGGACTTAATCAAGGCGCTTAAATGAAGTAATAGTGGTGCTCTTTCGAGTTTGAGCAACACAGAGTAAGTCCTTTTAAAATTCGCCCGTAGGGAATTCCCCAGCGGGTTTTGCACTGCGTTCTCGGTATTTGAAAGGGAACAACCATTACTATACACCGACGCCTTGTTCAAAACCCGCTGGATTAATTCTGAGAGGCCAATTATTTAATGGAATTGGTATTAGCTAACATGTCCTTATTAAAACCTAGCTCATGCTTACATAAGTAAGTTTATACAAATAAGATAGGTTGCTTACTAATAGCGACCAAAGCAGTGAAAGCGATCCAGCTTAATGCGCCGATAAAACCAATTACGCGCATAAAGTTAGTACGTGCCATTTTAAGGGCAAGCGCCACCATAAACACGTACATAAACAAACCGACCAACTTTTCCGTGACCCACGGGGTAACAAATGGGTATTGGCTGATGAGCACACATAAGGTAACCGCACTTAAAATCAGCAAGGTATCAACAATGTGCGGTGTTATTTTCACCCACTTTTTCTCAAGCATACTCGATTGAGTCATGGTCCAGATAAAGCGTAAGACAAATAACAACACACTTAGGGCAATACAGGTCAAATGAATATGTTTTACGGCTGTGTACATTCGGGGTCCTTTGAAAGTGAAAGAATGGCTAATTACGTATTACTAAGCAGTTAATACACATTATGCCTAATTGGACACGCATATTAACGCACCCAATCTAGGGTATCATCCTCAATTTTTCCGATATTGTCTGTCAGCATAGCAATAATGCTGGGATCGAATTGACTTGCGCTGCGCGCCTGCATGTATTCGAGTGTTTTTTGCACTGACCAAGCTTGATTTTGCGCTGTATCACTGCGAAGCACCGTATACGCAACGGCAACGGCAACAATTCGCGAGTATAAATGAATATTCTCTCCTTGCAGACCATCTGGATAACCTTGTCCATTCCAGTATTCGTGATGCTCTTTGGCAATAATCGCAGCGACTTTGATCAAGGGGCGGTTTGAGTCTTTGAGTAGTTGATAGCCAAATGCAGTATGGCGTTCAATTAACTGTACATCTTCACGGGACAGGGTGTCCTGCTTATACAAAGCGCGTGTAGGTGAGCATAAATTTCCGACATTATGCAATGGTGCGGCAGAGATCAGTAAGTTTAACTGGATATCATCAAGTCCAAGCGCTTTGCCTAGAATGCGACACACTTTTACCGTACGAAAAATATAATGTTCGCCCATATCACTGTCTTCAGTCGATTGGCTCAATCGCTCTATCACTTCTCGCTGGGTATCTTCTATGTCTTTTGTCAGCATGATATTGTCAAACGCGATTTGCACATTTTTCGAGAACATTTCGACTAACATTTTTTGACCATCTGTTAAGCGTTTCGGTAAGCCAGACAAATACAATAAAGAGCCACAGCTAGTGTTACTGTCGCAATACGCCACTAGATACTCATCTGCATAAACCAAGGTTTTATCAATGAGTGCAACTCGGCAGGCTTCTAAGTGCTCACCAGATAAAACGGTAGGTAATGCCTTACCTGCTGCTTGCTGGTACTCTCCTTGTCCTGTAAAAACAAATAAATTGTCTAAAGAGTGTTTTTGATTATTGGCAATGGAATGTGGGCCCGCCACTGCACAAGTAAGATAAGCGGCATTTCTGCTGCCTCCAAGCAAGGAAGAGAGTTGCTGAACGATCCCTTGAATAAAGTTTTCCAATGAATGGGTTTGAAACAAATTTGCTGACGCAGAAATAATTTTTTCAAGACCAATGCGATTCTCGTCTATCGCAACGATGTCGCGATAAGAACGCAGCGCCGCAATAACAACGGTAAATAACTTCTGTGCCGTTAATTCGGTTTTCGATTTATAGTCATTGATATCATAATTAACGATGACATCGCGCTCGGGGGCTTGGCCAGGTTGGCCTGTACGTAAAATAATACGAATGAAATGATTGTTTGCTTCATTGCGGATAAAATCGGCAATTTTTAATCCTGCATCGTCTGTTTCCATCACAACATCTAACAGAACGACAGCGATATCTTGCTCATTAAGCAAGACTTCTCTTGCTTGTTCACCGTTAAATGCACTGATGAATTCTAGGTTTCTATTTTGAAATTCAAAATCACTCAACGCCAATTTGGTGACGGCGTGGATCTCTGGTTCGTCATCGACAATAAGGATCTTCCATGTCCCCTGATATTCAGAACTATCGTCTTCGTGATCATCTGCAAATAACAACTCGTCGTTCATTTATTCCTTCCCTTCGCTTGCCTGCGAAACACTCATTGATTTCGTTGTACTTCTAAATGCATGTCTAAAATAGTACGCTTTTCAAACAGTTGCAATCTTGCGACGATTTAATTAAGCCTTGTAGCACCCTAATGTTACCCGGGGATGGCCATTTAAGTCGCTGACAGAACGCACTTGCTCGAAGTCATTTTCCCTTAGCAGTGCTTGCACGCCTGGTGCTTGAAGATGACCATGTTCAAAAACCAGCCACCCATTAGGCGCTAAGTATTCAATAGCGTTGGGAATAATAAAGCGAATATCATTTAAACCATCTTCGCCTGATGTTAATGCACTTGCAGGCTCAAAACGCACATCACCCTGGTGTAGATATACGCTGCTTTGTTCAACATAGGGGGGATTACTCACGATAAGATCGAATGAAGCGATAGGCAAATTTGAAAACCAGTCACTCTGCGTGAAACACACATGAGGCAACTTATTTTCCTGACCGTTTTGTTTGGCAAGCGCAACCGCGTCAGCGTTTTTATCTATACCTGTGATTTGCCAATGAGGTTTCTCAGTGGCGAATGCAAGCGCAATAGCCCCGGTGCCTGTTCCTAAATCGAGTACATTGGCAGGCTCATTCACTGACAACTCGAGTGCCGTTTCTACAAGCAATTCAGTTTCGGGGCGGGGAATTAAAGTGGCAGGTGATACCCGTAAACGCAAACTCCAAAAATCGCGGTAGCCGATAAGATAAGCGACAGGATGACCTTGTTCACGTTTCGCTAGCAATTGATGAAAGGCGTGTAACTGCGTTGCATCCAATATTTTCTCAGGCCAGGTCATTAAATATACAGTATTGCACTGAAGCACATGACACATCAGCAGCCGGCTATCCATTGCCGCGCTGTCGCTACCTTTAAGTAGCTCTTTAGCAAATGCTAACTGCTCAGCGATAGTATATTTCCCTTGAGCAGCGGACATCGTACTCATTGCCTTTACCCTTCGTCAGACAATGACGCCAATAAGTCAGCTTGATGCTCTTGACGAATAGGTTCAAGAACTGCGTCTAAATCCCCCGCTACGACATCATCTAAACGATATAACGTAAGGTTGATACGATGATCGGTCACCCGACCTTGAGGGAAGTTATAAGTCCGAATACGCTCAGAACGATCGCCACTGGCCACTAAGTTTCGTCTGGTTGACGTTTCCTCTGCTTGACGCTTTTCTTCCTCAAGTTGATTCAAGCGCGACTGTAATACGGCCATGGCTTTCGCACGGTTTTTATGCTGTGAACGCTCATCTTGACACTCTACCACTATGCCTGATGGGACATGAGTGATACGTATGGCAGAGTCTGTTTTGTTGACGTGCTGTCCACCAGCGCCTGATGCACGAAAGGTATCGATTTTAAGATCCGCTTTGTTCACTTCAATCGCTTCAGATTCAGCCACCTCGGGCATTACCACTACAGTACATGCTGAGGTATGAATACGGCCCTGAGATTCAGTTTCTGGTACACGTTGTACGCGGTGCCCACCTGATTCAAATTTAAGGATACCGTATGCACCATCACCGATGATATTGGCAATCACTTCTTTATAACCCCCATGATCACCTTCGTTCATCGTCACGACTTCCACTTTCCAGCGGCGTGCTTCAGCATAGCGGCTATACATGCGGAATAAATCGCCAGCGAATATCGCCGCCTCGTCACCGCCCGCCCCAGCACGAATTTCAACAAAGCAGTTACTTTCGTCGTTGGGATCTTTGGGCAGCAACAATATTTGCAATTCGTCTTCGTACTGCTCGATAGCAAGCTTAGATGATTTGTATTCCTCTTGCGCCATTTCACGCATCTCAGGATCGCTTTCTTGCATCATTTCCTGCGCAGACTCAAAATCTTGCTGGGCACTTTGATAGTCGGCGAAACATTTCACCACACTTTCAAGTTGCGAATACTCTTTTGTTAATGCTCGGTATTTGTCTTGATCGGCGATAATCTCAGGCTGGCTCACAAGTGCCTGCACTTCTTCAAAGCGCTCGGTTAACGACTCTAATTTACGTTGAACTGATTCTTTCATGTTATTCCTGTAAGCCCCTTATTTAACATTGTAGCTGCCGGCTCACATTTGAGCATCGACGCGAGCATGAAAGGGGTAAATGAAGTTACTTAGATGAGTCGTTTGCGCGAGCTAATCCTAGCGCGTCCTGCAATAGACCCATATTTTTATTATCTTGCTGCATCGCAGCTTTTTTCAGTGCTTTGGTTGGCGCATGTATTAACGAATTCGTCAGTTTATTTGCCAACTCTTTAATCACTTGTTCTGCTTCTTTGCCATCCGCTAACTGATTGAGCGCCTTAGCGACAAGTGTATCCCGTTGATTTTCACTTTGTTGACGAAAATCGCGTAATACATCAATAGACGTTTGACCTTGGCGCCACTGCAAATATTGTTGAGCTTGTTGGTCAATCATTTGCTCTGCTTGCAGTGCGGCGTGTTGACGTGATTCAAGGTTTTTTTCGACGATTTGCTGTAAGTCATCCACCGTATAAAGATACGCGTCATCTAACTCGCCGACTTCTGCTTCGATATCCCGAGGCACCGCCAAATCAACTAAGAACATAGGTTTATGTCGTCTGTCTTTTAACGCACGCTCAACCAACCCTTTACCAAGTATGGGTAATTGACTTGCGGTAGAGCTAATAACGATATCGGCGTCTTTTAAATGATGTGGTATTTGCGTAAGCGTTAGCGTATTTGCCCCTAAGGGTTTAGCGATCGCTTCAGCTCTAGCCAAGGTTCTATTGGCGACACTTAAAGACTCTACGCCCTGTTCATGCATGTGCTTAGCCACTAACTCAATGGTTTCACCGGCACCGATAAGTAACACGTTACTTTTTTTCAGTGAGGAAAATATATGCTTGGCTAATTGCACGGACGCATAAGCAACAGATACTGCGTTAGAGCCGATTTCAGTTTCGCTACGCACCCGTTTTGCCACGGAAAAAGTCTGCTGAAACAAGCGTTCAAAATCACTTTTGATCACACCTGAATCTTTTGCACTAACGAAGGCTTGCTTCACTTGACCAAGAATTTGGGGTTCACCCAAAATCAATGAATCTAATCCGCAGGCCACACGCATAATGTGTTTAATCGCCTCGTCTTGCTGATAAATATAACTATTAATACCTAATTCATCTGCTTTAGCTTGATGAAATTCAGCTAACCATTGGGTTAACGCAGCACCGGTCAAATTTTCTGCTTGTGCGTATATCTCTGTTCGATTGCAGGTAGAGACAATCACAGATTCATCGGCCCCTGTATTAAGAGCTAACGATTTGAGGGCTTCAACCATAGCATCCGGTGAAAAGGCGACTTTTTCGCGCAATTCTACTGGTGCGGTTTTATGGTTAATCCCAAAGGCAATTAAGGTCATGCAGATTACAGCTTTTTCATTAAACGGTGTTAAGGCCAGATCAGGGCGGCATTGTACGCAAAAGGTAAAACTATTGAAAGCACCCTGCTATGTATGTTCCTATAGCCGCCTTTGATATTACTAGTATGGTGGCTGTGAGCGTGCGTTCAACAATACATTTCGTATTACTTATTCTAACTGCGGTTATACTTAACGCCTGTGCCACTCATCCGCCTACCCCAATTCAGGTGAACAGCCAAGCACATCAAGCAAGCTTACAAAATACGCAGCAGTGGACATTAAAAGGCCGAATGGCATTTAAAAGCCCCGACGATAAGTTCAGCGCCAACGTAAACTGGCAACAAATACAAGACAGTTATCATCTTTCACTGAATACCATGCTGGGTATTAATATCTTGTCTATGCATGGGGATGATGATTCCGTTGAATTAGATGCTGACGGCGAACACTATCAAGATACCGATGCCAGCCACCTTATTTGGCGTATTACCGGCTGGCAAATTCCAGTCTCACAATTTCCGTTTTGGATAAAAGGCCAAGCTGCCTCTAAAGATGAGGCAATTTATGCCAAAAGCGGCGTCATCGACCAATTAATTCCCCGTTGTGAAAACTGTAACGGTTGGCTAATAAGCTACAAAGATTATCAAAAAGTGGACGACATTTGGCTGCCACATAATATAAAACTGAATAACCCCATGTTGGGGAACCAAATTCTTATCAGAGTAAATCAATGGATCAAACAATAGATTGGTGGCCTAGCCCCGCTAAACTGAATCTCTTCTTACACATCAACGGGCGCTACCCTAACGGCTACCATAAATTACAAAGCCTATTTCAGCTATTGGATAAAGGCGATGAGTTAGCGTTTTCAATCACGCCGCACAGTGAAATCGAACTACTCACGCCCATCGAAGGGGTAGTCAATGAAGACAACTTGATTGTTAAAGCTGCGCGTTTACTGCAAGCACATACAAATTGCCAGCAAGGTTGTCAGATTCATTTACGCAAAGTATTGCCCATGGGCGGTGGCATTGGTGGGGGGTCTTCCAATGCAGCCACCACATTAATTGCCCTTAACTATTTATGGAAATGTAACTTAAGCCTGACAGAACTCGCTAAATTAGGCTTAGTACTAGGGGCTGATGTGCCTGTCTTTGTTATGGGCAACACGGCATTTGCCCAAGGGGTTGGCGAACAGCTTACCCCTGTCAGCCTTGCTCAAACGCACTATTTAGTGGTGTTTCCAGCGTGTCATGTGTCTACCGCTGAGGTATTTAGCGATCCACTCTTGCCTAGAAATACGCCAGTTATTTCATGGCAAGAGTATGATTTTGACCGTACCCATAATGACTGTCAGCAATTAGTCTGTAATCGCTTTGAGAATGTTGCAAATACATTACGCTGGTTGTTAGAATACGCGCCGTCTCGAATGACAGGCACAGGTGCTTGTTTATTTGCGGTCTTTACCAGTAACCAAGCAGCAGAAAATGTACTTGCTAACTTACCATCAGGTTGCTCAGGTTTTGTCGCTAAAGGAGTCGATGTGTCTCCTGTGCATGACAAATTAGCGCACCTAGGTAACATTAGCTAGCGCAAGTAAAACGCGTATTTACGCGGCGAAAGGTTATATTAATACAGAGTATTTTTTGGGATATCGCCAAGTGGTAAGGCAACGGGTTTTGATCCCGTCATTCGTTGGTTCGAATCCAGCTATCCCAGCCATTTTCACTTTTACGCACTGAGGAATTTAACGTGCCAGACATGAAGCTTTTCGCTGGAAACGCAGTACCTGAACTTGCACAGAAAGTAGCCGACAGGCTCTACACCAAACTTGGCCACGCCAGTGTTGGGCGCTTTAGCGATGGGGAGATCAGCGTAGAAGTACATGAAAATGTGCGCGGCTCAGACGTCTTTATTATTCAATCAACGTGTGCACCTACGAATGACAACTTAATGGAATTGATTGTCATGATCGATGCCTTTCGTCGTGCATCTGCAGGGCGTATAACCGCGGTTATTCCTTATTTCGGTTATGCCCGTCAAGATCGTCGCGTACGTTCTGCTCGTGTTCCCATTACCGCCAAAGTAGTGGCAGATTTCTTATCTAACGTTGGTGTTGACCGTGTATTGACCATCGACTTACACGCAGAGCAAATTCAGGGCTTCTTCGATGTACCTGTTGATAACGCTTTTGGTACACCAATATTATTAGATGATATGCGTCGTCGTAACATCGAAAACCCAGTGGTTGTATCTCCAGATATTGGCGGTGTTGTTCGTGCTCGTGCGGTGGCTAAACTACTAAATGATACCGACCTTGCTATCATCGATAAACGCCGTCCTAAAGCCAACGTTGCCCAAGTCATGCATATCATTGGTGACGTGCAAGACCGTGACTGCATTATAGTAGATGACATGATTGATACCGGCGGTACGCTAGCAAAAGCCGCTGAAGCGCTAAAGGCCCACGGTGCTAAGAATGTTTATGCTTATGCGACCCATGCAATTTTCTCGGGTAATGCGGCACAGAATCTACGTGATTCAGTGATTGATGAAATCATCATCACAGACAGCATTCCCCTTAGCCCTGAAATCAAAGCGTTAGATAAAGTGAAGCAATTGACCTTATCAAACATGCTAGCAGAAGCGATTCGCCGAGTGAGCAATGAAGAGTCCATCTCAGCAATGTTTGAATATTAATCGCTCTTTTACACACAAAGTGATTACTCTTTAAGCCGCTTACACAGCGGCTTTTTTGTGTTTGATACCCATTGCGCCATAAGCCGCTGAATTTGGTACATAATTTGCGCGACTATATTACCTTCCGTTTTTCTGGGTATCGCTATGCAAGAAATTTGGCAGTCAATCCCTTACCCCTGGCTGGTTGTATGCGGATTAGTCAGTACAAGTATGTTAACCATGTATCTGATCAAACGCATTGTGTTGGTGCAATTACAAAAAATAAAGCGCACTGAAGGGCGGCACGTCACCAGTATTTTGCTTAATTCTCTTGGCAAACCGCTGAATATATTCATTCTGGTCGTTAGCCTTTACCTACTGCAATATCTGCTGTTGAAATACGAACTCATTTCCGATCAATTTTATCGACAAGTGGATGTAACAGCTCAGTTAGGGGTGATTATCGCGTTACTTGTTTTTGCTGAGCGATTCACAAATCAGCTATTACTCAGTTACGCGAATACCTCTGAAGCAGTCCGCAATAGCCAAAGTATCATTCGAGGCTCAACAAAAATCCTCATCATTGGCATTGGAGGTTTGGTCATATTAGGGACATTGGGCATATCGATCACCCCTATCGTGGCCTCTCTAGGTATTACTTCTCTAGCCGTCGCCCTTGCTTTACAACCCACGTTAGAGAACTTCTTTTCAGGCGTACAGTTGGTAATTGATAAACCAATACGTGTGGGAGACTTTGTAGAGCTAGATTCTGGGGAGCAAGGTTTTGTCGAGAAAATAGGCTGGCGATCGACCTGGATAAAAATGCTACCCAATAATATTGTGGTCATGCCAAACAGTATGCTATCTCAATCAAAAATTATTAATTACTATTACCCTGAAAAGGAGCTTTCAGTACCCGTTGACGTGGGAGTGCATTACGATTCTGACCTAGAGCACGTTGAACGCGTGACTTTGGAAGTGGCCAGAGAAATATTGCATAGCCACAAATGGGGCATAGATGATTACGATACCTTTGTGGTGTTTCACACCTTTGATAATTCAAGCATCAACTTTACCGTTATGCTTAGAGCCGAAGAATACTTTAATCGATTTTTCATCAAATCGGCCTTTATAAAAGCCTTGCATCAACGTTTTCGCCAAGAGGGTATTGTTATTCCTTATCCGATCAGGGCGATAAACACGGAACAAGAGCGAGGAAGCCCTCAAGAGTCGAACAAGTAAAGAGATCTTGCTTGTTAACCGGCATCGCCAATGGTAACATTCGCCGCCCTTTTTATGGGGCTGCAAGTTTTCTTGTCACAATGGCATGTTAATTTAGCAAACATAGTAGATTTTGGTCGCAGAAATCTACACTTAATTACTTACTTATTGGAGTTACCTCATGTCTGAAGGAATTTTCACTCTAGACGCAGAAGTCCGTACTGATTTAGGGAAAGGTGCGAGCCGCCGCCTACGTCACGACGACAAAGTACCAGCCGTATTATATGGCCTAGGTAAAGAAGCCGTTTCTTTAACTTTGTCACATAACAAAGTTTTCCAAGCGCAAGAATTCGAAGCTTTTTACTCTCACGTTCTTACATTGAATGTTGATGGTAAAAAAGTTGAAGCCGTTGTTAAAGATATGCAACGTCACCCGTTCAAGCCTCGTGTAACTCACTTGGACTTCTTACGTGTTGATGCGAAGCAAGCTCTTCAAACAAACGTACCTTTACACTTCGTAAACGAAGACAAAGCAGAATCTATTAAAACTCACGGTGGCCACGCTGAGCACCACATGGTTGACGTAGAAATTAGCTGTTTGCCAGCTGACTTGCCTGAGTTCATTGAAGTTGACGTGACGAACGTTGAACTTGGTCAGACTCTTCACTTGTCAGACATCGTTCTTCCTGAAGGCGTAACTTCAGTTGAACTTGCAAAAGGCGAAGATCACGATCTAGCTGTAGTAACCGTTAAAACAGCCAAAGGCCCAAGCGTAGAATCTGATGAAGATGATGCCGAAGGTGAAGAAGCTGCTGCGGAATAAGTTGTTTGTCTAACATACAACTGATAGTAGGCCTGGGTAATCCAGGCCTCGAATACAAATACACTCGCCATAATGCCGGTACTTGGTTAGTCGAAAACCTTGCCCGGATGCACAATTGTACACTGAGTTTACAAAGCAAATTTTTTGGATATACCGGTCGAGTTACCATAGGTAACCAAGATATACGTTTACTCATTCCCACCACTTATATGAATAAAAGTGGCCAAGCGGTAGCGGCACTTGCCGGATTTTATCGCATTCCCCCCGAATCTATTTTAGTTGCTTATGATGAACTCGATTTGCCCCCTGGCATCGCCAAATTTAAATTAGGCGGCAGTTCAAGCCAAAATGGTATTCGCGATATTGTATCAAGCTTGGGAAATAACAAAGATTTTTACCGTTTACGTGTGGGCATCGGTCACCCAGGGCACAAAGGTAAGGTGTCTGGCTATGTACTAGGCAAAGCCCCTGCAAAAGAACAAGAACAAATGGATGCCGCAATAGATGAAGGCGTCCGTTGTGTTGAAATACTCATTAAAGATGATTTGAAGAAAGCCATGAATCGGCTGCACTCATTCAAAGCAGAATAAGCATCGTCAGCAATGGCTGAATATACAGATTACTAAGAGGAATTAACAATGGGTTTTAAATGCGGCATAGTGGGATTACCAAACGTTGGTAAATCAACACTTTTTAATGCTTTGACCAAAGCCGGTATCGAAGCCGCCAACTTTCCGTTTTGTACGATTGAGCCGAACACAGGTGTTGTTCCTGTTCCCGATCCTCGTTTAGACAAACTAGCCGCTATTGTTAACCCAAAACGTATAATGCCTACTACTATGGAATTCGTGGATATTGCCGGCTTGGTTGAAGGCGCCTCTAAAGGTGAAGGCCTAGGCAACAAATTCTTAGCCAATATCCGTGAAACGGATGCAATAGGGCATGTTGTTCGTTGTTTTGATAACGATAATATTGTTCACGTTGCGGGTAAAATTAATCCACAAGACGATATTGACATTATCAACACTGAATTGGCACTTGCGGATTTAGAAACCACAGAAAAGGCCCTTTTACGTGTTGCAAAGCGTGCGAAAGGCGGCGACGCTGATGCAAAATTCGAGCTAAAAGTACTTGAGAAAATTAAACCACATTTAGATGAAGGCGAGTTGTTGCGCTCAGTTGAGCTAGAAAAAGAAGAACTAAAAGCCATTGGCTACATGAACTTTTTAACGCTTAAGCCAACCATGTACATTGCCAACGTGAATGAAGACGGCTTTGAGAACAACCCCTATTTGGACAAAGTACGCAGCATCGCCGAAGGCGAAAATGCCGTTGTTGTTGCTGTGTGCGCCGAAATGGAAGCAGAAATCGGCGAGTTAGAAGACGACGAGCGTGCTGAGTTCATGGCTGAAATGGGTCTTGAAGAACCAGGTCTAAACCGAGTTATTCGCAGTGGTTACAGCCTTCTTAACTTAAACACCTACTTTACTGCGGGTGTACAAGAAGTGCGTGCTTGGACTTTCCCGATTGGGTCTACCGCACCACAAACGGCTGGTATCATTCATACCGATTTTGAGAAAGGCTTTATTCGCGCCGAAGTCATTGGTTACGATAACTATGTTGAATTCAATGGTGAGCAAGGTGCCAAAGACGCGGGTAAGTGGCGCTTAGAAGGCAAAGACTATATCGTTAAAGATGGTGATGTTATTCACTTCCGTTTTAACGTTTAGCAGTCATAGCGTTGCGCTAAAGGCGATCCCCCCTTTTTAAAAACAGAGCTAATTAGCTCTGTTTTTTTATGTCTACAGAAATTTAGCGCCAAGCTAAACCGGTATTTATCGACTAAAGCCTTAAAGACAAATTCCATGCTTAGATTAAGCTAACAGTAATAATCACCCAGTTTGTTTTTTTAAACGCAAAGAGTCGAATTACATGCCATTGTTGGACAAAAGAGCGTCCGTTTTATCTCATATACTCACTCTAGTTATATTACTGGCGAATATGTTGTTACCAAAAACTGGCGTGGCACAAGAAACATTGGATATTGGTTTGTTGATCGCTAACAAAAGCCAGCGCTCAGCTTATCACCAACTCGCCGTTCAGTTTGAGAAAGCATACCCAAACATCACGATCAACTACATAGTGCAAGATGACAAGCACTATAAACACGCTATCGACACTTGGTTACAGCAGGAAACTGGCCCCGATGTCCTGTATTGGCAAGCCGGTAATCGTCTTAAAAAAATGGCTGCATCAAATTTAATCGAACCGCTAGATACACTTTGGCTTGAACAACGTTGGGGAGAGGACTTCCCCTTGGATATTCAACACACCTTACGCTACAACCAGCGTATCTATGCCCTGCCCTACGCTTTTTATCAGTGGGGTATTTATTATAAGAAATCGTTGTTCAGCAGCCTTAACCTTAGCGTACCTGAAACCTGGGATGCATTTCTTGAGGTATGTGCAGCGCTCAAGCAAAAAGGTATCAACCCCATTGTCATAGGGGGTAAAGATAGTTGGTCTGTGGCTGCATGGTTTGATTACTTGAATTTACGTATTAATGGCCTGGACTTCCATCAACAACTTATGAACGGTGCGATTCCTTACACAGATAAACGAGTCGTACAGGTATTTAACACGTGGAAGAAATTGATTGATTTAAAGTATGTCGTATTCACCGTCGACAATAAAAACTGGCAAGAAGCCTTACCATATATTTACCATGATATTGCCGGTATGACATTGTTAGGCACATTTGCCAAACACCATATTTCCAATTTGCGCAGTGATGACATAGGCTTTTTTCGCTTTCCCCAACTGAAGTCACATATGCCACTTTATGAAGAAACCCCCATTGAAGTATTTATGATCCCCAAGAATGCGCAACACAAAGAATCTGCGCGGTTATTTTTGACATTTGTTGGGCAACATAAGGTGCAGACTAAGCTCAACTTAGCGCTGGGCTATGACTCCCCCTATCTGTACGCTACTGCACATCGCCTTTATCCTGTTGATTCTTCCGCCCCAGTAGGACAGCGTCATGGCGTCATCGCACAGTATTTTGACCGCGATACTCATAAGGCAATGTCATTAAAAGGGATCGAAATAATGGCAGAATTTTTGACCACGGCCGACGTCAGCCGTGCTACCAGCGAGTTAGAAAAAGCCCGTTTACGTGCATTTTCGCAAGCACCTTAAAGAGGGTCATAGCGTAAATCATCTGTAACCACTTTGACATGTTTAAAAAGTGCGTACCTCATCACGCTGCTCCTCTATTCTAGTCATTCTTTCGCTTACCAATGAGTCTTTATGCATATCAACAAGGAAAAGTGACCGAGTTACCCCCTGCGCGTAGCAAGGATACATTCAGGGTAAATGTCACAGGTAGTTTCATTGATGTTGCGAGTGGTCTTTAGCCTTATTATTGACGAGGAATGGTATAATTAATTCAAAAGGCTAAATACGCTCCCTTAAATGGTAAAATCGATCTCAATTAATCATCACTCACTTTTAACTTGATAAAAGAACACACATGAATCCCATATTTGACATACAACCTTTGCTCGGCACCTCACACATTCCCTTGAATGCACCGCGTGAGCAAATACTAAGTTCCTTAAACCAACCGTTTAAATCGATAAATAAATACCCTGAACGTGCGCAACCAAGTGACGCATTTTATCGCAATGATTTACATGTCTCTTATCAAGGGCAACCAGCTAGCGTTGAGTCAATTGAATTTGCCTACAGTGATTTATTCGATGTTACCTTATTGGGTGAATCTATCCTCAATCTCCCAGTAAACAGTGCTTTAGCCAAGCTTGAAAGCCTTACCGGCCTTACACCGCATACACCAGACAATGGTTACACTTACGAAATTCCCACACTTGGCCTGTGGCTGTGGCGTGAATCAAACGATAACTTCGATGAGAACGGCTTTTACTTTTTCACCATAGGTATCAAGGCGATCCGTTAATATTGTCACAAGAGAACGCTTACCAAGTTGATGCATTCTATAGTTATTATTAAAGCAGCCGCCCTTGAGCTGCTTGCAACTTACTATTCGCTTGAAACGCTTTTTAACCGAAACAAGTAAGCTTCATTAAACAGGCATTTAAAATAAACCTATGTTTATATACTTAAAGCGTCATGTTTGTATCAAAAACAAGGCTTGCTGTTACTTTTTCGAACACAAGGCGTGAATACGTTTAAAAATATTATAATCTTTGAGCGATTCATCCCAGATGAGATCAAGGTACAACTCATCAAAAGAGCGAAAAACAAACAACAAGAGTTAATTTTTAGCCACAATTAGTTTAAATTCACAACAGCTGTTTATTATGCGAGCAAACAGTCATCTTATCGTAAAAAAACGGTTGACGACTAAAAGCCTAATCAGCATAATACGCGCCACTTCCAAGAGGGAGTGAAGGAATGGCTACATAGCTCAGTTGGTTAGAGCACATCACTCATAATGATGGGGTCGCAGGTTCGAATCCCGCTGTAGCCACCATTTCCTGTTAAGCTAATTATATTTAGCCGAACAGGGAAAAAATGTGCGGGAGTGGTGGAATTGGTAGACACGCTGGATTTAGGTTCCAGTGCTTCACGGCGTGAGAGTTCGAGTCTCTCCTTCCGCACCATGTTTGGGATATCGCCAAGTGGTAAGGCAACGGGTTTTGATCCCGTCATTCGTTGGTTCGAATCCAGCTATCCCAGCCATTTTTTCAATAAATAGATTGTTGATATCTGTTTTATTGGGATATCGCCAAGTGGTAAGGCAACGGGTTTTGATCCCGTCATTCGTTGGTTCGAATCCAGCTATCCCAGCCATATTAAGTGAGTTATCTCATCTGTATATGCGAAAAAGCCAGACATATGTCTGGCTTTTTTCGTTTTGCCTTATACCAATTCCATTAAATCTTCTGTAATTTACTTTTTCCGATCTTTTCCTTTCTTTGAACCTAGACACATCTAGCATTAAACGGCACACTTTATTCTAATAATCATATAATTATAATTTACGGAACGCCTTTTGATTTCTGAACTCGTCAGTTTTATAAATAACATATTGTGGGGTGAAGGCCAGGTATTGATTTATCTGCTTATCATTGCCGGTGTTTGGTTCTCCTTCAAACTAAACTTTATTCAAATTCGTCACTTCCGTCACATGTTTAGTGTCATGAAAGGCAGCAGTAAAAGTGATAAATCTGGGATCAGCTCCTTTCAGGCTCTTTGTACTAGCTTATCAGCGCGGGTCGGCACGGGTAATTTAGCCGGTGTGGCCGTGGCTATCTCTTTAGGGGGAGCTGGTGCTGTCTTTTGGATGTGGGTCATTGCGCTACTTGGTATGGCAACGGGGTTTGCTGAAAGTGTACTAGGCCAATTATATAAAGTACGCGATGACAACGGTGAATATCGAGGCGGACCCGCTTACTATATTCAACAAGGGTTAAATAAGCGTTGGTTGGCAATTACCTTCGCATTGTTTTTATTCCTTGGCTACGGTTTTATATTCAGTGCCGTGCAGGCTAACACCATTACTGACGCGCTGAATTTCGCTTATGACATCCCTACCCTACACTCAGGCTTAGTGATCATTGGTTTGGCAGCTCTCATCGTGGTTGGCGGCTTGCGTGCTATCGCTCGCTTTGCCGAGTGGGTTGTCCCTTTTATGGCGGTTGGCTACATTGCAGTGACCTTATTCGTTACTATTATGAACATAGATCTGCTACCGGCCATGCTCATGGACATTATAAAGTCAGCCTTTGGCTTACAAGAAGCCGGCGCAGGCGCATTAGGTGCAGCGTTTAAAAATGGAGTACAGCGGGGACTTTATTCAAACGAAGCCGGTTCTGGTAGTGTGCCACACGCAGCAGCCAGTGCGACACCAAACCCGAATCACCCTGTATCCCAAGGTTATGTACAAATGCTTGGGGTGTTTATCGATACAATGATCTTATGTACCTGCACAGCGTTCGTTATCTTGCTTGCTGGCGGTTCATCAAGCGACCAAATGGAAGGGATCCGATTGACCCAAAATGCCATGAGCAGCCATTTAGGTGGCGGTGGTACCGAGTTTGTTGCGGCTGCAATTAGTTTATTTGCTTTTACTTCTGTCGTGGCGAACTACGCATACGGTGAAAGTAACCTACACATGTTTAAACTCGACAATAAACTAGGCAGAGCCTGCTACACCACAGGTTATTTAGCCATGATTCTATGGGGCTCAATGGCTGCATTGCCAGAAGTGTGGGCAGCTGCTGATATGGCACTTGGCTTGATGACAGTCATTAATATTATCGCGATCATCATGCTCACTCCCACCATAGTCGCCATAAGTAAAGATTACTTTGATAAATACAAACAGGGTAAAAGCATGGAATACCACACTGGCGATTGTGAAATTCAAGGGGAAAGTGAGAAAGGAATTTGGGACAAAAGTGAGTAATACCATTCTATTAATTGATGTTCGTTTCACTTTGACACCTTTACACAAAAGCCGCTTACAATAAGCGGCTTTTCTATGAACTTACACTCAAGCGCCTTGATTACCCTTTTTACATTTTCACCCTAGGACGCCGGTATTCTCAGTCATTGGGATAAAAGCTAGTTCGACGTTTCAGATATTAACCGTGCAACAATTAAACCTAATGTTCGCTGCTGCTTTTCGTTAGTCAGATTCCCTTGTTCATCAAATGCGCTCAGCCCACCACCAATAGCCAGTTGCTCAGGGATCACCATCACCTGAATATTGCCAAGTAACATGCGAAGTGGGACCAAACCACGCAGGCCACCGAGCGCGCCAGGTGATGTAGACGCTAACCCCGCTACTTTGTCAGTAAAAGCCGACAGAGGCCGCTCTTTTTCTGTATGTGGGCGTGAAATCCAATCAAGGGTGTTTTTAAGCAGAGCTGAAAACGAACTATTGTATTCTGGTGAAGCAATAAACAACCCTGAATGCTCAATAAACAACGTCTTAAGCTTAATGGCATTCTCTGGTAGGCCATTTTCCACCTCATCATCACCGTCATAAATCGGCAGAGGATAGTCCTTTAAATCAATAAACGTCGCCTCTGCACCCTGCTCCAATGCCAGTTCGTAAGCGGCTTTGGCTAACTTTTTATTCAGCGAGTCTTTTCTCGCGCTTCCTGCTAAAAATAATATTTTTGACGACATAGTTTCTTCCACTTAATGATAGAAAGTTAATTCGATGTAAAGTGCATAATGAGCTGCACGATGACCATTACCACTAACAGGGGCAATATCCATCTGCTCATTTTTGAGATTTGCTCATTGGACATCCTAAAGCTCGAACGCTCTAGTAAGGGCACCACAACTAAAAGGGCGATAAATAACACGCCCAATATAATTAACACTGTCAATTCGCTCTCCTTATCCCGCTGTTAAAACACAAAAATATGCTCTCTATCACGCACCGTTATTGGCAATCCAGCGTTTTACGTCACGTCTAACTACCGACATGGGGCGTGCACCAGGTAAAAGCAATAGATCGTGAAAACGTTTTAAATCAAACTCACTACCCAATTCCTGTTCAGCCATGCGGCGAAGTTCAACAAATTGCAACATGCCGAGTTTATACCCTAATGCTTGACCGGGCAGTGCCATATAACGTTCTACTTCAGCGATGACGTCAGTCATACCGGTGCCAGTGGTGTCGTGAAAATATTCAATTGCCTGCTCTCGGGTCCACTTTTTACGGTGTAATCCTGTATCGACCACCAAGCGCACTGCACGATACAGTTCTGCTTGTAAGCGCCCTAAATCACCAAAGGGATCATCTTGGTACATGCCCATTTCTTTGGCCACTAGCTCAGAATATAATGCCCACCCTTCAACATAAGCATTAAACGGGGCATTTTGTCTGAGCAAACCTATATCCTGCTGTGCCATATTCAGTGCAATTTGAAAATGATGCCCAGGCACGGCTTCGTGGTATGTCAGTGTTTTTAACGAAAAGCTCGGCACAGCAGACATATCCCGTAAGTTAATCCAGAAAATACCTGGCCGTTCTCCGTCCAATGAAGGTTGGGAATAATAACCACCCGCTTCGCCAGCTTCGGTCACTTTGGGAATTCGTTTCACCTCTACTTTTTGAGTGGGTAACGTACCGTAGTACATATCCGTCTTCGCCATTATTCCCGCAATTTGATCATTAAGAGCTTTAAGTAATTGCGCGCGGCCTTCATCACTGTCTTGGTAAAGAAATTCTGGTTGTTGCGCTAACATGACCATGCGTTCACCAACCGTGCCTTCGTCATAGCCTTGGGCACGTAAGATTGCGTCCATTTCACCACTTATACGTGCAACCTCATCTAAACCAAGCTGATGAATGTCATCTGGTGTCATGCTCGAATCACCTAAATAGCGAACCTCATGAAGATACATAGCATCACCATTAGGCTGCGCCCAAACTCCGTCGCCCGTTGGTGCATGCGCCTGCGTAGCCTGTAGCGTGTCTCTAACCGTTTGATATGCCGGATACACCACATTTTTCACCGCTTCTTGTGCTTTTTCTATCAAAGCATTTTGCTCACTTTGACTGATATCAGTTTGCGCCAGTTTTTTCATAAATGACGTTACTAATGCGTGTTCAGCAACTGGGCTGGCGAGGAAGTTATCGAAGTATGTTATTGTTTTTGGGTATAACTTTTTCGGTAACTGCACGCCATTTAATTTGTCCGTTTTGTACTTATCTATAACACCGGCGACAAGGAAATCGAAGTGCGCTAAGCGAGCAATATATTCTTCTGCTTGTGCCACACTCGACACCGGTTGCTGCACCTGCATTACCTTAGGTACATCGATGAGTGGTCCAGATAGCTGATTTATTATATAAGGTAGATGCCCTGCCCACGTATCAATGTAACCACCGTGAAACTCTGAGAAACCTGCGTAATAACCCAAGATATCCGCTACGATTTGTTGATGCCGCTTTTCATCTTGTGAAAAGCCTTGGTTATTGACCTTAGCCACAGCCAACGCTGCGGTATTCATATCATCTTGTAACGCACGCATCCCCATTGGCGAAAAGTCGGGAAAACGCGTGTTATAGCCCTCGCCCGCTAGAGACTCAGGTACCCCTATTGCAGTGGATAGCAGTGGCTCATGATGTAAAAACTGTTTAGTGTATTGCTCAACCAACGTCTGCAACTGGGCTTTTTTAGCCTGGCTACTTAATGCATTTTTTGCTTGGTTCACGCTTGACGCCTGTGTACTCATCACACCTCGCTCGTCAGATGAAGAACAAGCGCCAACAAGTGCGCTCAGCGTCAACGGGATCAAAAGCCGTTTTATCATTGTTATTCTCCTAATCGGTTTGCCACATGTATGAATTTAGTTTGTATGTTTAAAAAGTTGCATTCGCTCAACGCAACCCCATGGCATATTTCATAACCTGATGTTTTATTGGCCCACCATTGTTAGCCAAGGTTAGTCCTAGGTTACGCAAAGTCTTTATCAACGGGTTACTCTGTTTAAAAGTGCCATAAATCGCGTCCATTGCACTCATCATCAATAAGTTGTCACGTCGTCGTTTGGCTTCGTACTTATGCATACAATCAACTGATGGCGAACGGCCATCAATGCAATCAAGCAAGGCTGCTACGTCTTTAAACCCAAGATTAACCCCTTGTCCTGCCAAAGGGTTAATGGCGTGTGCAGCGTCTCCTACTAGTACAACATTGTTTTTAACGTACTGATTGGCATGCATTCTCATCAAAGGAAAATGTGCTGTCTTTAAGACATCAAAATCGACCAATTCATCAGGGAAAGCCTGTTTAATTTCTTGTTTAAGAGCTGATGGCGACAATGCTTTTAAACGCCTAATATTGTCATTCGTGTTGTACCACACCAAGGAGGCAAACTGTTCATACATAGGTAAAAATGCAACGGGCCCTGATGGTATGAATTGTTGCCAGGTAATATCTTGCGGGGCAGCATGGGTAACAACCTGAATAGCAAGAGCCTGCTGACGATACTGCCAGCCTTGCGTACCAATATTCGCCGCCGAGCGTACCTTAGAATGTAAGCCATCAGCGCCGATTATCCATTTACAAGTGAGCAAGCTCTTATCAGCAAAATGTATTTCTGGAAAACGATGGCTCGCATGACCCGTATCAATCATAGTAATGTCGCTCTTGGTAAACCAAGTGACGTTCGGCAAGTTCGCTAACGCCTGATGGATTCCCAGCTGCAAGATGCGGTTCTCTACGATGTAACCAAGGCGGTCCGCGTGAATATCTGCGCAGTCAAAATCGGTACGAGCCGTGATATTTTCCCACACAGACAAACGCCGATAACTGCATGTGCGCATATGCGCTATGTGTTGCCACGCTCCCAGCGATGCTAACAACAGCTGTGATGTCACACTGATCGCCGATACCCGCATGTCTGGTTCATCATCTGTCGTAAACGGCTCGGGCAGATGGGTTTCTACCAAAGCAACACTAAATCCTTTCTGGGCAAGGCCTAAGGCGGTTGTTGCGCCCACCATTCCACCGCCCACTATGCAAAAATCAAACACCTAAGCTTCTCTTATCATTGGTTTTTTCCAATGCATTCATCATAAATAACTATACAAAAATAGCACTCAAATAATGCTATTAGCGTAACACAAATCCTACTTTTCACTGCTATATCCCAGTGGGGAAAATATATTAATACACGCTAAAACCTATACTAAAGGATAAGAATACATAACCAACTTATCTCAAAAACCTGTAACTTACCCCTCTCAAGAGAGGTTAATTATTTACCCTACACTGTTAAATTGTGATAAAACTCTTATTTCAACATCACGACTAAGCACCTTATGTAACGGACACTAAAGGTAGATAAATCATGAATTACTCTGATAAACGCGTATTGATTGTGGATGACCAACGCCCCTTTCTCACACTGCTCCGTGGTGTGGTAAACAATATGGGTGCGCAATCGGTCGTCGCTGTGCAAAATGCTGACTCAGCTCTTGCTGCCTGCAAGAAAGAGAAATTTGATTTTATCATTTGTGACTTACATTTAGGTTCAGGCAAAAAAAACGGCTATCAATTTTTAGAAGAAGCAAGACAAAAAAACTTAGTCAAACCGGAAACCGTATTTGCTGTCGTCAGCGCCGACTCTGAGCGCCCCGTGGTATTTGGCAGTGTTGAACAACACCCTGATGATTACCTTATAAAACCGTTTTCCCAAGCTCAACTAAACCTCAGATTATCAAAAGCCTATCAGAAGCGTTTAGCCCTACGTCCGGTGTACGAAGCAATGCAGAAAAACGATATCCCAGAAGCTATCGCAGCTTGCCGGCGGTTAATCATGTCAGGTACGCGCTATGCAAAAACCTGCTGTCGTTTGCTCGCAGAGCTATACTGGAAAGCCGGTGAATTCACTCAAGCCAAACACATGTTGACTCCGCTTTTAGCACAAAAGCCACAACCTTGGGTGACGATTGCGCTGGCAAAAACTGAAATGCTGATGACAAACTATGACGCCGCTATCGAGCTGGCGATTGATATGTGTCATCGCAACCCACTGCTGTACGAAGCACAAGACATTTTGGCCCAGTGTTACTTGCTACAAGGTGATTACCCTAATGCGTTAACCGCAATTGATCGTGCAATCGAGATTGCCCCGTACTCAGTAGAACGACAATTAATCGCCTGCAAAATTGCCCGCGAAAACCACAATTATGAAATGGTGAAATTGCGTAGCTTGGATGTATGGGAATTATCTAAAAAGTCCATTCACCGTGATATTGCCCATCTTTGTAGTTATTTTCGCAGTATTTTGGATGCCGCTGAACATTGCGAAGACAAAAATATGCGTAGCCGCTACCAGCACGAAATGATGACTGCAATTGCCCGTTATCGTAACGATGAAGCCTTAGCTAGAATTGACGAAGACTTCGACTATGGCATTTATGAAAATATTTTGACTGCGCGAATCAATTACCTTGACGGGCGGCTCTTAGAAGCCAAACGTACCCTTAATGAATGCCAGCAACAAATAGCAATACGCTTCACGGATTATCCTACCGCTTTTGCCCCTGACTCAATCAAAGTAATGCTTGATCTAGGTGAGTACGATGATGCTGAACGCCTAAGTAAAACCCTTACTAAAAGTGGCAAGCAGCTCGATGAAAGCACGCTTTTTTCGTTAAAAAGCAGTGTAGATAAAGCAGCACAACGTAGACACAGTTATCAAAATTTCAATAAGCAAGGCATCGAACACTACAACAGTGGTCGCTACCAAGAAGCGTACAACGCATTTCTTGAAGCGCAAAAAGTCGCCCCCGTTAATACAGGAATCGCCCTGAATATTCTGCAATGCAACTTGAAATTAATCGCCCAAATGAAGAAACCGGAAACGCGCGCGATAAACGCGTTAAAACAGATGTATCGACATTTGAAAAATATGGTTATGCTTGAGTCACACCAACAAAAATTTGAATCACTTAAAAGTGATCTCGGAAAATACGTCGAGGTAGCATGAATACACCATTGTTGCTTGCCAGCACAAGCTTAGTACTTTGCCTTTCGGGTTGTGCCAATAAGCAAAAACCCTGTGAAGATATCCTTGAAGTTAAACGCCAAGAGCAGCAATGCAATGAATGGCGAAAAACCATGCAGAACAAACAACATCCTCAGCATGCGTTGACGGCCAAAAAGCGCTTTGAAGAAGCCTGCGTAGATTTACGCTATTACCGAGACGGTTACGACACCATCTGTAAAGGAACCGACAAAGCCATAGGCGAGAGAAAAGACCAGCCATAACATGCAATGCTGAGCTGATCATTAATTGATTGCACTTAATTATTCCATTATTCCTTTGATGTGGGCGACTACGCTGCGCCCTAATGCGTTTAACGCATATCCTCCCTCTAGGGTTGAAACGATCTTACCGTCACAATGTTTCACCGCCAGTTTTTTAAGTTCAGTACTTAACCAATAAAAATCGGTTTCAACTAAATTAAAGTGCCCCATGTCATCTTCGTAATGACTATCAAAACCAGCAGAAATAAAAATAAGTTGTGGTTCAAAGGCATCTATCTTAGGTAACCATTTTTCAGCAATAGCCTGCATAAATTCGTCGCCGTAGGTACCAGCAGGCATAGGTAAATTTAAAATATGTTCATTCCCTGGCCCCGTATTGTACGGAAAAAACGGAGACTCAAACGATGAGCAAAATAACACCCGTTCATCATCGAAAAAAATGTTCTCTGTACCATTACCATGATGTACGTCAAAATCGATGATCGCGACACGCTCTAATCCATATTGTGCCATTGCATAACGTGCTGCCACGGCTATGTTATTAAAAAAGCAAAATCCCATAGCCTTTGCATATTCTGCATGATGTCCAGGTGGGCGCACCGCGCAAAAAGCTTGTTGTGCGTTAGCTTGCATAATTAAGTCAACCGCCAATACATTTGCGCCAGCGGCATATAAAGCAGCCTCTAAGCTGTGAGGGCCCAATTGTGTGTCAGGGGCTAATTCTACAGTGCCTTGTTCAGGTACAGTAGAAAATACGCTATCCACATAGGCTTTATCATGAGCAAGGTATAGCTGCTCCTTTGTAGCTTGGGTGGCCTGATGCTTGTCAATAATAGCGTCTAGACGTGAAGCTATGAGTTGATCGTTAATAGCATGCAATCGGCCCGAATTTTCGGGGTGATCGTCTCCTGCATCGTGAAAAGCACAGCTGGGATGACTTATCATGACGAAACTCACGCTCTATCTTCCAGTCGCAATACTAAACTCACTTCACCGGGCTCCTCTATTGGTTGACGCTCGAATTGAGCACTTTCAAACACCCGTAACATATTGCGATTATCCGCCCTGACGATAGCGAACATTTTTGATAAACCTCGCTTTTTAGCGATCATGATCATTTCTGCCAGCAACTGTTTCGCCATGCCTTTACCATGAAATGATTCTCGTGTTACGAATGCCGCTTCACAACTATTACTACTAGCGTTCAAATAGTAACGTCCTACCGCTTGTATCTCTGCTACCGAACCGTGCTGGCGCACAATACATAGAGCTAAATCATGATTTTGATCAACACTGACCAAGTTGCATGACTTTTCTCGCGTCATCTGCGTAGGGTAATGGTTGTATCGATAAAACAAGGTTTCTTTGGTATGAGAGTAAAAAAACTCTTGCAATCGTCGTTCATCAGCTGGGTTTAATGGCCTCAGGTCGAAGTTCTGATTATCTACTTGGATTGTTTTAAATCCCAAAGGTCCTAACTCAGGCACATCCCGAGGGTAGTTTTTCTGATAGTGTGGCACCCAATAATGCTCACGAACCTTTGCTAATAATTGCTCACGAAATTTAGGGTGCGCCACTCGAATAAGCTCCAGTGCACGCTCACGAATACTGCGACCTTTTAACGAAGCAACGCCAAACTCAGTCACCACATAATGTACGTGACCTCGGCTTGTTACCACGCCACTGCCCTCGGTGATAATAGGTACGATGCGAGAAATACTGCCGCCTTTGGCCGTAGAAGGCATGGCAATAATAGGCTTCCCGCCTGACGACATAGCGGCACCACGAATAAAATCAACTTGCCCACCTATACCGCTATAAAACTGGTAACCAATAGAATCAGCCACGACCTGCCCAGTTAAATCGACTTCTAGCGCACTGTTAATGGCCACCATCTGATGATTTTTAGCGATATTCGCTGGTGAGTTAAGATAATCGCTGGGGTAAAATTCGACATGGGGATTGTTATCCACAAAGTCATACAGCTTTTTGCTACCTAAACAAAAACTGGCCACGGTTTTACCTAGGTGAAAGGTTTTTTTGCGGTTGTTAATCACCCCTTTCGCGATCAGGTCAATGATCCCATCGGTAATCAATTCGCTATGCACGCCCAAATCTTTATGGTTCTGCAAATAGTACAGTACCGCATT